>NZ_QREG01000001.1 GCF_003386095.1 Marinoscillum furvescens DSM 4134
GTTTGCTTATCTACTACAGATAGCTTTTTGCCGGAAAAGTCAACAAACATCTCGTGACCTGCTTTGTGATCCAGCTTCATGGAGCCCTTTTCTCGCGCATATTTGGCACGATAGTGAGCCATAAACTGAGTGTAACTGTACGGGTAATTGCTAATTGCTCTATACTCCTGATAGTGATACTGAAAAGTAAACCCAGGGTGGAATCGCTGCTGGTGCGTTTGTTCTAGATAAATCATCAGCTCATTGAACCGATCATTATCGATAGTGGTCTTAACGGAAAATTGCTCTCGAAGTGCTGCCTGATCAAATTTCAAAAGCTCTTCTAAATTGTATTCGCTGCCCTTGAAGAGCTGAAGGTAGCGGTTGATCGTATTACGACTGATGCCTAGTAACTCGCCAATCTTGCGGTTACTGAGCCCATCAAGGTGAAGGGTTATGATCTGTTTTAAATCCATCGGGTCAAGGGTTTTTGACATATCAGCTCTTTTTAAAGCCGAGTATAAAACGCTTTCCCCAGAGTGGCACTGTTAGAACCGTGACGCAGGCCGTGAAAGTGGCACAGTCTGAACCGCGCCGCGTAGGCCGAAATCAATGGCACAGATGCACCGATAAAAGTGGCATAGTTAGAACCGTAATATCCACTTTGATAGCCTGTCGGGGCTTGTCCGCTCGCAAATGGATAAAGATCCTTTCAGCGGAGCGGTCTATGTGTTTATCAACAAACAGCGCAATAGAATCAAGCTACTCCACTGGTAAGGCGGTGGCTTTACCACTTGAATCTAACGAGATAGAACCTGAAGCAGAGCAACAAACCATCAGCTATACCAAGGAGAAGAAAGCCAAAAAGAAGCCCATTCGTATGGTACTTCCTGCCCACCTGCCTAGAGAGGAAGAAGTACTAGAGCCAGAGGATAAGCAGGACAATGCCGAAAAGCTAGACGTTAGATTTCATTCGAGGCTTTAGCAACTTTCAGCTCAACTCCATAACTTTATAAAATGAACGTCAAGGAAAGAATAAAAGAACGGGTTAACGACATCAACGACCCAAGGCTGTTGGACGAACTTTTGAAGGCCGTCGAATTGGAATATGAAATAGAACATGTAGAGGAACTAACAGACCTTGAGAAGAAAGCAATAGATGAAGGGATTTCTGACGCTGAAATTGGCAAACTTCACACTAATTCAGAAGCAAGCCAGCTTGTTAAGGAATGGCTAAAAAAGTAAGATGGACAACTCGATCAATT
Source organism: Marinoscillum furvescens DSM 4134 (assembly GCF_003386095.1). GTDB lineage: Bacteria > Bacteroidota > Bacteroidia > Cytophagales > Cyclobacteriaceae > Marinoscillum > Marinoscillum furvescens. The sequence goes on from NZ_QREG01000001.1 coordinate 1,245, forward strand.
TCTGATCGGACGGACATTTACAGATATTGGCTAGAAAGGAATCAATCTGATTCATATCCTGAAAAACTTGAGCAACTGTTCGAGAAATCGGCAGAACTCATTTCAAACTTTCCAAATATTGGAATACGCACGGACTATCGTAATGTGTATTCAAAAGTAGTGCGGCATTACAAAATTTTCTATCGCATCGAACCTAATGAAATTCAAATTCTGAGAGTCTGGGATACTCGGCAAAATCCTAACTCAACTGGATTGTAAACGAAAATCTAACAATCGCTGAGCAGGAATGCGCCTAACTGCCCCTTTGCTGGTGTAAGTGCAATACATCACTCTGAATCAGCCGCGGGTAAAGGTTTGTACTTTTGCCATAGGCATGCCTGCGGCACTACCGTCTTCATCTCGCAGGATTTTTTCACTTTCTGAACCTGCCTAAGCCGGCAGCCGGCAAAGGCAAGTATACGGCGGACCAGGCGTCCCCGTTCACTGAATTTCGGGTTGTGTTTTACGGTAATAGGAAAGCATCGGTTCGTAGCTCCGTAGTAGTACGTCCCGCGGGCAATCACATTCAGATATAGACAAGCTATCCTTAGAATTGGAAAAGTTTTAGCATTTCTAATGGCCCAGTTTTGCATTGTAAAACAAACAATCACGAATATGAGCACTAAAATTGCAATCATAACTGGAGCGAGTCGGGGACTAGGAAAAGACATGGCACTAAACCTGGCAAAGGATGGCGTTCACATAGTGTTTACCTATCACAGCAACAAAGCAAAGGCCGATGAAGTAATAACTGAAATTGAAAGGTTAGGCTCGAAAGCAAAAGCATTTCAGTATGATGCTTCCAACCCAATTTCTGCGGAAAAATTAATATCTCAAGTCTCTGTTTACTTAAAAAAGCATCACGGAAATACCAGGTTTGATTTTTTAATCAATAATGCCGGTACAGGGTTATATAAAACCATCGAAGAAACTACAGTGCAGGACTTTGATGAAATGTTAAAAATTCACTTAAAAAGCGTATATTTCTTAACCCAGTCTGCATTACCACTCATGAAAGACGGAGGAAGAATTATTAATATTTCAAGCGGCCTTACACGATTTAGTTTTCCAGGCTCTTCGGCATATGCCATTATGAAAGGGGGAGTTGAGGTTTTTACGCGCTACCTTGCCAAAGAACTGGGAACAAGAAAAATATCTGCCAATGTAGTAGCTCCTGGTGCAATTGCTACTGATTTTGGTGGAGGCACCAACCGGTTTAACGAAGAAAAAAGAGCTCTTATCTCTAGCACAACTGCGTTGGGCAGAGTGGGCGAAGCAGCAGATATTGGCGGGGTGGTAGCATTTTTATGTTCAGCTCAGGCTGGTTGGATAAACGGACAACGTATCGAACTATCCGGAGGAATGCTTATCTAACTACAGGCATCATTATAAGGCAATAATTTTAATCTCAATATGGCACATCTACAACGATTCTCGAAAATCAGAGACTACCATAATTTTGCACATTTACCTCCTCCACAGCACCCCCTGATCAGCCTGGTGGATTACAGCAATGTACGGCATGAAACAACGTCTAAAAAGCTCAGTTTGGTCCATGATTATTACACCATTGGTCTAAAACGCAATGTCCCGTATAAGTTCTATTATGGACAGCAAGAATATGATTTTGATGAAGGCATTATGACTTTTGTCTCCCCAAATCAGGTAATCAGCTTGCAGGATAACCCAAATATTGGCACTGATATATCCTGCAAGCCCACGGGCTGGTTACTGTTCATTCATCCTGATTTTATGTGGAATACTCCGCTCGCGGAAACGATCAGATCCTATAACTTTTTCAATTACTCCACAAATGAGGCCCTTTTTCTATCGAAAAAAGAAGAGCGTACGATGGTTGATATCCTAAAAAGGATTGAACAGGAATATCAAACGAACATAGATAAGTTCAGTCAAAAAATTATCATCTCGCAAATAGAGCTTTTGCTTAGTTATGCTGAGCGTTTTTACGAACGACAGTTTATAACACGAAACAAACCAAACCACCTGCTTCTAAATAAAGTAGAAAATGTACTGTCCAAGTTCTTTAGTACAAACAGTTTTGCAGCATCTGGATTACCAAGTGTACAACAGGTCTCTGATGAGCTTAATATTTCTCCAGGCTATTTAAGCAATATGCTTAAATCACTAACAGGAATGAATACACAACAGCACATTCATAACAGACTAGTAGAAAAGGCAAAAGAACAACTATCAACAACACAACTATCTGTAAGTGAAATTGCATATAAACTGGGCTTCGAACACCCTTCGTCATTTAACAAACTGTTCAAAAGAAAAACCGAAATGTCTCCATCTGAATTTCGTAGGACTTTTAATTAAAAAAAACACAGCCGATACGACAGATACTTGATAGTTTTAAACAAACTTCCTTTTAGCTCATGAAACTCAACCTTACCCCGGACTGTGGCAATGCCCCAAAGAAGGAGCTGATCAAAAACCTAACTATCCACTTTGCGTCTTATGACCTAAAAAAGGCCATGCCCTACCTGGCAGATCAGGTGACATGGACACTGGTGGGTGAAGCACCGATCGTTGGTAAACAAAACTTTAGGGAAGCATTGGAAGCCATGAGTGGCAACAAGGCCTCGGAGCTGACCATCCATACGATCATCACCCATGGAAAAGAGGCTGCTGTAAAAGGAGAAATGCTCATGCAGGACGGAAGCAGTTTTGGGTTTGCTGATTTCTATGTATTTACCAGCGCTAAAGGTCAGCTGGTGAAGTCCATTGTATCTTATGTGATAGCCAAAGGCAACTCCATATAGCCCAGGCTGCTCACCCCAGCAATGAGAGCGTCAGATTAGCAGCTTCCAGGAGCTCATGTTTGCTGGTATGGATTTTCGTCACCACTAGTAAGCCATTGTAAGTAACGTAGAGCATGGAAGCCAACACACGCAGGTTTTTACCATCCAGTTGTCCGCTTTGCTGCCCTGTGTGCAAGTAGTCATAAAACAGTCTTTCGAATGCCAGACGATTAGCTTCCAAAATTTCCTGACAGCTTGCATCATTGGGTACCAGCTCGGTGGTGGTGTTTACAGCAAAACACCCCTTTTTATCTTTATCCTCCAGTGCCTCTTCAATGGCCTGAGCAAACAAGCGCGAAAATCCTTCTTTTACATCCGAATACTCATCAAATAGCTTTTTGATGGACTGGATGCTCTGCTTTCTATACAGTTCAAAAGACTGTTTGAATAACCTGTCCTTATCACCAAACGTATCGTAGAGGCTTGCCCTGTTAATGCCCAGATGGGCCACCAGATCCTGTACAGATGTAGCTGCATAGCCCTGCTTCCAAAACAACCTCATGGCTTTGGTAAGGACTTCTTCTTCATCAAATCGTTTCGTTCTGGGCATAAAAAACCTATGTGAAAGCGCAGCATTACGCTTTCACAAAGATCTTCATCTGGAACTTTCATTCCAAAATATTTGAAAAAAAATTAAGCAACCAGCGGATTTACATTCACTCCTCCATCGATGTTGTACTCACTACCGGTAATGAACCCAGCATCATCAGAAGCCAGAAATGCTACCAGTCGTGCAATCTCTTCAGGCTGTCCATAGCGCTTGAGTGGTATACGCTGCTGCATGGCAGCTCCCATGCCTTCCAGCTCCTCCTGTTTAAGGCCTGATTTCTCAAAAATGGGCGTGGCTATGGGACCAGGATTTACGGCGTTTACCCTGATCTGCCTGTGGGCCAACTCGGTAGCAGCCGTGCGCGTAAAGGAGTTTAATGCGGCTTTAGTAGCAGCATAAATTGCAGTATTTGGCATTCCGGTGTAAGCATTGATAGACGACAAATTAATGATGGAAGCACCATCATTTAGGATCGGCAGAAACTTCTCAGTTGTAAATACGGCACCTTTGAAATTTACCGCGATCTGATTGTCAAAAAGGGCTTCACTGAGCTGACCCAAAGGTGCCGGCTGAAACACTCCTGCATTGACAAATAACACATCCACCTTCCCGTATTGGGTGCTGATTTGCTCCACTAGCTGGTCGATATCAGTTAAGTTGCGCACATCAGCCACGATCCCGCTCACCTCCAGCTCTTGTGCTGCCGCTTTTACTTTCTCGGCATTTCGGCCAGTGATGATTACCGTAGCCCCCTGGCTTTTTAGCTCCCGGGCTGTGGCATAACCTATTCCGCTGTTGCCACCGGTAACCACAGCTAGTTTCTCATGTAGTTTACTCATTGTGAATTGTATTTAAGTGTGAAAATTGAATAACAGAACGATCATTCCATTTTTCAAACCTACACATAACAGAACGAACATTCCAAATAAAAACTTATTAATTCAAGACGAATCATTCTAACCAGTAGAAAGGTTACCTCAACTATTTCCCCAAAATCAACTCTTTACTTACCGTTAGAGCTCGTATTGACGATGGTTCATATGATTTTAACTTTTGGCACCCGAATCAACAGCCAATGGAGCATGATTTTCCAGTAAGAAGATGAAAACACTCATAACATCGAGGCGATAGATGTACTATCCCCAGGCAAAAAACAGAGGTGTAACTATCAGACTTTAAGGCTCAAAAAGCACTTCGGAATTACACCGAAATTCTGACTTGGACTTCAAGGTGACTTGGATATAAAAAAAGCCTGTTTGCGTTCCAAACAGGCTTTTCAATTCCCAACCAAGAATCCTTTATATTTCCCAACCACGGATTCTTAATGCTAAGATAGATCAGTGCCGTGCGCTCACCGACCCAACTCGGTGAAGTACTGCTTTACCTCGTTGGGATGGGTTGGTCATTCGTCAGTGTCTTGTTCGTTCAGGTCCTTAGCTAGACAGGTATATTCGGGATTGCCTTTACATAGGCTTAAAACCAATTCAAAGCTTCACTCCAACTCCATCTGCAATACTCCGCCATTCACCAGCTTTTCATGGTCGATGAAGTAGCCTTCGTGTGATGCTCCATCGAGTGTTACCTCGCGGATGTAGCCTTCGGGATTGCCTGTCCGCTCGATCACCAGCTCCTTTCCGGAGTAATAATCGCCATCCAGCGTGATAGTCACCCGATCAAACATGGGTGCTGTAAGGGTGTATACCGGATCTCCTGGCGAAATAGGGTAAATGCCCATCATGCTGTAAATCACCCAGGCAGACATGGTGCCGGTATCGTCGTTGCCCGGTAGACCGTCAGGGCTGTTTTTGAAGTATTCGCGTACGAGCTGGCGCACCCGCTGCTGACTCTTCCACTCTTCGCCCTTTACATAGTTGAACAGAAAAGGATAGGCAATATCGGGCTCGTTGGCCATGTCAAATTGCCCTTCGTCAAACACGCGCTGCAGCTGGTCAGCAAAGGGCTTCTCACCTCCCATCAGGTCGATGAGTCCATGTACATCATGCGTCACCATAAACGTATATTGCCAGGCATTGCCCTCAATAAACCCAACATTCTTCGCAAAGTTGGCACCGGCCGCTGGATCATAGGGCGCATACCAGCTGCCATCAGGGTTTTTAGGCCGAAGCAATTGCAGCTGCGCATCGTATAAGTTGCGATAGGAAATCGACTGCTTTGCAAACTTTTCATACTTCGGTTGGTCACCGAGCTCCTTTGCCAGCATGGCAATGGCATGGTCTGTAATGTTGTACTCCTGGGTAGTGGAAACGGGGCCAGCATTGGCGATAGTCAGGTAGCCATTAGACCAATATTCGCTGTTTCCCGGTCTTAGCGGGTTATCTTCCAGGGCCTCAGCACTCTTTTTCATGGCTTCATAGGCCTTCATCACATCAAAATCCTGAATCCCTCGAAGGTAGGTGTCGGTCAGCACGATGCCCGCGGGATCTCCCACCATGGTGGTGGTCTCGGTGGCATTTAGCTCCCACTTAGGTAGCCAGCCGCTCTCATCATAAATATTAAGCATGCTCTTCACCATATCGGATTGTTGGTCTGGGTAAAGCAGCGACATCAGGGGATGTAAGTTTCTATAGGTGTCCCAAAGGGAAAACACTGTAAAACGGGTTCCCTCGGTCTTCAAGGTCTCTCTTGTAGCCATTGCAGGGTACTCACCGTTGCAATCGTTGAGCGTGCTGGGGTGAATAAGCGTGTGGTAAAGTGCAGTGTAGAAGATGGTCTTATCGTCTTCCGAACCTCCCTCGACCTTCACACGAGAAAGCAGTTCGTTCCACTGGTCATTATTGGATTTGGAAAGCTCCTCGAAAGTGCGCCCACTCGTTTCTTTTCTCAGGTTTTCCCGAGCATTGGCTATGCTCACGTATGAAACCCCTACTTTCACCTCTACCTGCGTGGGCTGCTCAAAGCCATAACTAAAATAAACCCCCACACTATCGCCCAGCACTTCTTTGCGATAGCCTTTCATGATGCGCGTTTTGCCATTGTAAGGCATCCATTGCGCTTCGGGACCGGAATAGCGATGAGGTGTTTTCCATACCCCAAACTCATCAGCCGGATGGCTAAACTCTGCCACGAAATATACGGGATAGCTTTCTTCTGGTTTGTAATAACAAAACGACCCTACGGTACGCATTCCCTCTATTTCGGTCGGGGAAACCACCTTCACTGAGGCACCAGATTCGTTGGTAAGCCCTAATCCCAGGTTGAGCAAAATATTGGATTTACCTGCAGGAAACGAATATCTGGAAATGCCTGTACGAGTAGTAGCAGTCATTTCCGTCTCCACGTCATACCTGTCTAGCTTTACCCGATAGTAACCAGTAGCGGCCTCCTCATCGGAGTAGGTGCTACCATAAGCCAGGTGGTTGGTTTCCAGGTCACCTGTGGTAGGCATCAGTAAAATCACTCCCAGGTCAGGACAGCCCACACCGCTGAGGTTTACATGCGAAAAGCCCGTCAAAAAGGTGTTTTCGTAAACATAGGGGTTGGACAGCCAGCCAGCATCTTTTTCCAATACGTTTTGCTTACCCGCCACATTGAAAGGTGACACACTCACCATGCCCCGAGGAGCAATCGCTCCCGGATTGGTAGCGCCATAGTTGGAGGTACCTATAAATGGATTGACGTATGAGGAAAACTCTTGTGCACCAGCAATGCCTACACCACAGATGAGCAGCAACAAACCGAGTCCTCTGATCATTCTTCCCATGTCATTTTAAACGTCGCATCTTCAAGGCGCGTGCCTGACCCTTCATCGGTGACGGCATAGTTAAAGCCACTACGCAGGCTGTACCCACCGTATTCGCCGGCTTTGTTTACGGCGATAAATCCTACCTGCAGGTAGCTCATGTCTTTGTGGTTGATGTGTTTTTTGTGGATGCGCTCCACGATTTCTTTACATGCCTCCGCCGGTGACATGCCCTGCCGCATGAGCTCTACTACCATGGCACTACCTGCCGTACGTACGATGGCCTCCCCCAGACCAGTAGCAGCTGCAGCTCCTACTTCATTGTCCAGAAAAAGCCCCGCTCCTATGATGGGCGAGTCTCCTACCCTGCCATGCATCTTCCACGCTGCCCCACTTGTAGTACAGCCTCCTGACAAGTTGCCGTCAGCATCCAGTACCAGCATGCTGATGGTATCATGATTTTCGATGTTGATCACCGGCTCATATTTTGATTTTTTGAGCCATTCTCTCCAGTCATGCTCCGACTTGGCTGTGAGCAGGTTTTCTTGTTTGAAGCCCTGCTCCAATGCAAACTGTAATGCGCCAGATCCTGTGAGCATCACATGAGGTGTATCTTCAAGGACCTTTTTAGCCACCGCTATTGGGTGTTTGATGCCTTGCAAAAAGGACACCGAACCACAATCACTCTTATGATCCATAATACAGGCATCCAGAGTCACCTTTCCTTCCCGATCGGGCAGTCCTCCATAGCCCACGCTACGCACCTTTGGGTCGGCCTCCGATACGCCAACTCCCGCTACGATGGCATCCAGCGCACTAGCACCACTTTTGAGTTGCTGCCAGGCTTCATCGTTGGCCGCTAGGCCGTGATTCCAGGTGGATATGATCAATGGTTTAGTTCCGTTTTGGGCTGTAGCCGAAACGGGGCCTTTCGCTCCCATCACACCATGTAGCGCTGCCCCGGCCCCGATACTGCCCAATGCAGCTTTTTTGATAAATTCTCTTCTATCCGACATCTAGTTTTCTTTTGATGCTTTCACCACTTTAAGTTTTTCGTCCGTAAGGGAATTGGCGCTAAAGAATGCCACCCCACCGGCTCCATTGGCTTTGGCCTCTGCTATGGCCGTGTCCAGCTGTGCTGCGGAGAGTTCAGGCACGAATAGCCCTGTATGCAGACGGACGTCTTTCGCTTCCAAATCCTGAATGCCCTGCGCCGTGGCATAGCCAATCCAGTCCAGTTCTTCGTTGTAAAAATTATGATAAATCATGGGAAGCACATCATCGATCTTCCACTTATCCCAGCGCTGGCGCACCATATGATCGGCCATTTCCGGATAGGGAAACACCGCGGCGCTGAGCTGTTTGTCATAGCCATGCACCAAATCATAAGCTTCATTCACCAGCGTACGGATTTCATTTAATCGGAAGTTTTTCCACTCCATATCGATAGCCGGGTTGTCCATCAGGCGAGGGTCTTTGTGGTGCAAGGCTTTAAATTTGTTAACCGCCGCATCGGAGTAATCAAAGTCAAAATCAGGAAGCTCCTCTTCCTGCACCAGGTTGTATTTTGGCAGCAGCCCTATAGGCAAAAACACGTCCGGATAGCGGATATAATCTAAATGCACGCTGGTGACACCTTCTACCTTCACCAGCCCTTCCACCAGACTGAGGATATGGGCTCGAGCCTCGGGGTGACTCGGAGATAACCACTGGTAATATCCCACATAGGGCCTCTCGTCTGCATTAAAACAAGACTTTCCGCTCCGGCTCACCATGTACCACTCAGGGTGCTGCAATGCCACGGTATCTCCAGGACGATTGGTGGTAAACATCCAGGCATGCACTTCCAGGCCTGCATCGGTGGCCAGTGGTGTGATGCGTCGTAGTAATTCCGGGTCCGTTCCAGTATTGATTAAAATGGCGTCCAGCCCGTGAGCTTTCAGCTTCTGAAAGTTGGAGCTATAAGCTGAGTCGGACATGTCTGCCCGTGCGGTCATCCATGCCCAGTATTTAAATTTTTCTGCTTGTTCATCTACGGATGCTGCAGTGTTTTTTTCTTCGGTCTCACAGGCCATTATGGTAAACAAGGTCACCACCATGAGTAGCTTCAATAATCGCATAGTCTTATTTCGTTTCAATGTATTTTCCATCTTCTCTTACGCTGAGTGTTTTGCCTGTAAAGGGGCTTTTCATAGAGATATTCCAACCCAGGCTATGTACTTCCAGCCCTGGAGCAAGTGATTCACCTCCTACTTGCACATCAGTCTCCGCAAAGTCAGCTATTTCATTAGCCATTTTTTTATGTGCACGAATGTAGGCCTTGTGAGCACGGTATAGTTCGTAGAGTTTCCATTTGATAGGCTCATCTTCAGGAATGGTAAAATTTACATCTGAGCCAACCGGCTGAGTGGAGAAGTAGACATAACCCCACTGTTCTGGTTCATGCATGTTGATCACTCCCTGCGGAGACCACACCCAGTTATATTCTGGCAGGTAATTGCCGTTTTCATCTTGTTTTCGCTGATAGACTCCATCCACGAGTTGGTGGTCCCAGTTGACGCGCGAGAAATTCACTCGCCAAAACTGATCCTCAGGAGCTGCTTGATGAAAAAAGCCTTTGCGGTAAGCTTTCCATGGAATGGCTACCTCCAGTGTCCAGCCATTGTCCAGATCAGACGGGTCGTTGAGGGTGCCATCTACCTTCACCGCAGACTGTAACCCATGGATGTCCCAATCGTTGAGCACCAACCCACCGTTCCGATAGGGCTTGGTGATAAACAAATCCCAAACGGTGTTGAGGGCATTGATTTCGAGCTCATAGTAGTTGTGCGTATCGCCATCCGGGTCTACAAACACCTCAAAATCATTGTTGTAATAGACGATGGTATCACGCTTTACCAAATCGGCCCAAACGTGCGGCTCCTCCATTTGAGCGAGGATGTAAAAGTAGGTATCATCCCAGAGCATTTTGACCTGGGTTTGGTATCGGGGAGTTTTCACCCCTTCTATATCGATAAAGGGCTGCGTCCAGCTGGCTTGCTGCCAGTCGGCCTCATTGCCTACACCATCTATGAGCAGGGCTGTGCTCGTCCGATGGGCTACATAGGTTTGCGGCGTTTTGATGGGTTGGGCGCATGCCAGAGGCATGCAAAAAATGATGACAAGACATCTGATTAGGAATACGGTCATTAACAGAAAAATGGTTGAAAACAATCGCAAAACGTACACGAACGAAGCTGATCGTCATCAGCGCGTGTTGCTTGCTTCTGCTAATTTCAACTAATCCCTGAGTCCAGAAAATTATTTAGACAGACGTCATCGATTTGTAGCTAAACGACATAAATGAACATGGGAGTGTTGGTTCATAAAAGGGTTATGGTAGGTTAATTAGACCATCCATAGAAACAAAAATTTTAGCCGAAGAACTTAAAATTGTATTGGACTCGGCAATTCCTGCGTGGATAAGGAAAAAAGCAGTTTTACGAAAACTACAGAAAATAAGAATGCATACCGGAAAAAAACCACTCATCTAGCTGCACAAAAAAGCCTGAGTAGCTCCTATAACCATAGAGCTTCTCAGGCTTTTTTCAATGATATTTATTTAGAAGACTTATTCGTACAGCAATCTGTACACAGCTATAATTTCATCATTTACTCGAATGTTCGCCAGATAAATTCCTTTAGAAATTTCTGTTTTTGGTTTCCAGTCATAAATGAATTCACTTCCAGAAGTAGGTTGCATTTGATCAGATACTACCTGTTGACCTAACATCGAGATCACTTCAATTTCCGGAAGAAAGTCTCCACTATAATTGACCGAGATGTGCACTTGATCGATAAATGGATTCGGGTATGCTACCAAACGTTCGATGTGGTTATCTGAACCTAAAGCTAAGCTTTCTTCAATTCCAAATAAATGTGCAGAAGCTCCATTTGTTCGTGGAACCAATGACAACCCGACTCCTTCATCGGTTTTCTTCCCTGGGATGGCTATTCCTATTTCCAAATCACTCGCTTTGACAATTCGAAACTTGCCATTTTCCGTTTGCTCTACTCGCCATTCTCGGCCGGCAGTAGACACGGTGACAGTATTTCCTACATATCCCATGTAGAGATCAGTTTCGGAATTTTTAATTTTATAGCCTACAAATCCCTTTTCGAATAACCAGTTCTGGCTAACAACGCCAGCGCATTCATTTTGAATAATTTCCTCACCTCCTTCAACACATAGACCAGAGTGATCAAGTGAGATCCTATATGTAACGCCTTCAGTGATATCGGAATAGCATGGATCAAACCCAGACGAACCACTAACACACACCCCACAATCATCCAAATAAGCCGTACCCAAATAAACCCCCATACAATCAAAATCTTCAGGGTTTACCTGCTCACTACTCACAATAACTTCATCAATATTCCCGAAATCATTTCCGGTTGACTCAATGGTCAAGAAATTCTGAAATCCTGCATTTAAGTTTAGCAGGAGGGTATCATAAATATAATTATTCCATTGTCCGGTGGACTCCATCGTATAAGAAAAAGAAGAGTCATTGATATGCAATTTACCAGTCCTACCCTCTCCACTTCCATTCGCATAACGAATGGCCAAATAAGTCCAGCCTTCCTGTTCGCTGTAGATATAAGGCAATTGCAAATAACCTGCACTACTAAGGTTTACAAAGCCTTCTCCTTCGAACCCTACATGATTATTCTCAATGTATCCATTCACCACCAATCCAGTCTCTGCTTGAATCGTTTTGTAATTTCCTGGTACCACAAACACTTCCTCGGAATCCAGGGATTCTTTGAAACCCATCGCTCGAACGATGTAGTAATAGGTCAAAGATTCCGATAACCCTTCATGTAGGTAGGTGGTATCGGTAATCAATTCAGTATTAAGCTTAACATATCCGCTTCCAGAAGTCTCTGTGAAATATACATTATAACCTTTGGTCATTTCTGCACTTGAGGCATCCCAATAAATAAGACTCTTTGACTTTCCGGCCCTAACATTGACGTTATCTGGAACATCAGGTCTATCCGTTGGTATCCCACTGACTACCTGTGAGGCTGCAGAAGTATTCGCAGAGGTATCTTCACTCAGGATATAGTAAAAGTACTCCACGTCTAATTCTATAGCATAATCTTTAAATTCATTACCTGTAACTGTATCCGTCAATAGCTGAAAATTGTTCTCTGAGCCTGAAGATTTATAAATGTGATATCCTTGAATATCACTCTCATAATTGGCCTTCCAATTCAATTGGACGTAAGCTGTATCCAGAGTTAATTCAAGCTCAGTTGGTGGAGAAGGGGGTATTTCGGCAGCAGTTTTAAACATATCGGATCCCAAATAGAATCCCGTGTGAGGAGGTTGGTTGTAGCTATTGTTTTGCCAGGCAACCGATAACCTGTAGACATGGTCCTCCATCAATCTCACAAAACGATAGTCAGATGGGATCGTAGTGGTATAGATCCTCAGCGCGGAGTTGTCTTCAGTTCTCCATATGATTTCTTCTCGCCAGTCTCCTAAGATATCTGCCTGGAGTGCGGGCGTGGCTTTTGTAGAATTATTGGATACACAACCTGTTGCTTCGAAAATCACTGTTTCTCCTCCTGCAGCCACTGTATATTTTCTAACAGAAATATTGCTCATCGTTTCTCTGCTGAGGTCTCCATCCCACCAGGTAACAAAATTTACCGACCCTGGTGAAGATCCAACTCGCTGATTGTTGGCGCTGCGAAGGCCATCGGTGCCACCCCAGCATTCCATTCCATAAAACTCAGGTACTAGATCACCGGCAACACCTCTCCCAACATCTTTATTTCCTGTTTTCCAGAGCGTTTCTCCAGTACGGGCATCCAATAAAAAGGCTCCAGGATTTCCAGTGCCTTCCATGATCCCAAATTTTTCTAGCCCTTCTCTGTCTGGCATTATATCTGTGAGATGACCAGCATCAGCAGAACCTTTCCCAAACTCAGACTGCTTACTCCAGAGTCCGGTACCATCGTGATCGATAGCACAGCTACCATACATGATCTCGTCAAACCCATCACTATCGATATCGGCGACACTGAGATTATGACTACCCATGCCGGCATATTCTGAGTTTTCATTATCATCAGCATTGAACAACCATTTTTGACTTAGGTTGACCCCATCCCAGTCATATGCTGCTAATTGTGTTTTTTCATAAATACCCCTACACCAAACGATGCTAGGACTTTGGCCATCCAGATAGGCAATCGCCCCTAAAAAACGATCCACACGATTACCATACGTATCTCCCCAATCTCCCACATTGCCACGGGCAGGTTGCAAATTCACCGATGCAAGTTCTTTACCATCTGTTCCATTAAATACAGTAAGGTATTCCGGTCCTTCCAATACATATCCGCTATTGTTTCTATAATCAGCATGATCATCATCATTGGCCGCTGGGCCACTACTTAGATAATTACCTGTACCGTCCTTGGTACCAGGAGCTGTCTTGCAATACATTTCGGCCTTTCCATCTCCATCTACATCGTATACCATGAATTGATTGTAATGTGCTCCTGACCTACAGTTGTAACCAAGGTCGATTCTCCATAGCAAAGTGCCATCTAGTTTATAGGCATCTATAAGTGTTTTACCTGTATATCCTCCCTGAGAGTTATCCCTTGACCTGGTAGGGTCCCACTTCAAAATAATTTCATAGGTACCATCACCATCAAGGTCAGCTACGCTGGCATCATTGGCCCTGTAGTCATATGTATTCCCATCTGGCAATACATTTCCGCCTGCAGGGATTTGAAGTGGTATATTTAAATATTGCTCATCCAATACTGCTACTGTATCTGATGACTCCTGCTCGGTGCCGTTTAGTACTGGCACAACGGCATATTGATTACCAGATGTTGTAGTGGTAGAGTCAAAGAAGTTAGTTGAAGATAGAATTGGCGTCTCATTTAACTTCACACCGGTCCCCCCATCTGTAAAGCGATAGACATCAAATCCCACCTCCTCCGAATCGGAGGATTTCAGCGACCAGTTCACATAGACTCCTTCAGCGCTTTTGATAGCCACCACAGACCTTTTGATGTGAGCTACATCTGTTTGAGCTTGTACATGATTTATCAAAATCAACACTATACCCATCAATAAGCCAATAGATTTGGCATTGATTGAAGAAACCCTATAATTTTTCATAACATCTTATTTGAAAGAAGACCAGAAGAGCAACTCTTCTGGTCTGATTGTATTAATAACCTGGATTTTGATAGGCATCTAAGGCCTGCTGGTCTAGTGGAGCCCCGTTTGAATCTGTGAGCAGATTCAAAAATGAAATCGGCCATGGTTTGAATGTATGAAACTTTTGCAACTGGCCTCTTCCGGTACCTATCGCTCCAACAACTCCACCTTGATCCACTACGTCCACAGGGAAGGGATGTGTGCTTGTGCCTTGTGATGCGATGGGAGCGCCAAAGTAATCTCTGTAGTATACTCTATCGTACAAGATTCCCGCATTGTGCAAATCTTCCGTAATCATTTGTTCAAAAATGAACTCACGAGCCTTTTCGTTGTATATAAAATGGATGAATCTTTCCATTTCGGTAGATGCTGTGGGCGGGTAGTTTTCGCGTTGAGCCTTGGTACCTGTGCCCCACTCTTCTCCTGTTATCATAATCTCATCATAGGAGTCTTGATTTACCGTATATGGTGCTTCCTGCTCATCAGCTGGGATGGAATACCTGCCGGTAAGCACACCTGGCTCCATAGCTGCAATGATATCTGACCTATTTTCTCCAACGTGGTATGCAGCTCTTTGGCGGATGACATTCAAGTCACTTATAGCGGCTGCCGGACCATCTCTTCTGCCGAGCGCTTCTGCCCTAATTAGGTAGGTTTCGGCCAGCCGTATCACCGGGATATCGATTGCCCCTTGTCCTCTATCATTTACTGCCTGTCCACGGTTTCGATCAATCCACTTCGCCGGGCTCAGGTAAGCTAAGCTTGAACTGGACTCAGCATCACACCCATACCTTCCAATACTAGGGCCACTCTCTGGGATGATCCGATACCTTACTTCTCTATTGCTCACATCTGCTACTACGGGGTTATCTGGATCGACAGTTACTCCTGGCTTTAGGCCAATAATATTGCCATCTCCATCATAGTCATAGTACCCTTCACCATCAGGGCTTCCTGCCACCCATCTGGCTAAAAGGAGATAGGGCTGGCTTGCCACCCACAAAGAATCTAAAGGTTCATCTTTACTGTTTTCAATAAATACGAGGCATCGTTTTTCAAACTCAATTTTAGATTCACCTGCTACCACATCAGCTCCCTCGTACCGTTCAGTATAGCGATCTTTCAAGTAGTTATTGTAGTAATATGCAGATTTCTTATCCCATTTCACATCTGAGTTTCTTGCAAAGCTGCCGTTATTTGACGCATACTCTGTCAAATAGGTCTTGGCAAACCTGGAATCATTTGCCTTATCTGTAAACATATCATAGGCCCAATCATTGGGACCTGCTGCCCTATAAGGGCGCGGATAAGTCATATTTGCTCTATCTAACCCACAATTAAGTACGGTATAGTCTTGATTGTAAAAATGAATCAGCGTGGATCCCCCATATCGTCCATTAAAGTTTCCAGAACCTTCGTACTGTGATGACAAGATCACTTCACTCACCAGATCGCGTGCGTAGTTTTGACTCAAATTATTCGGATCATTAGGGGCCACCTGCCATAAGTCGGCAAAATTTGGTGCTAGTCCTCCAAAAGCGGTTTCTCCCGACTTTTGATCGATCACCATAGAAGAATAATAAATCGCCGAATCTAAATCTGTAGCTACCTTTCCTTTATACAACATGGCGAGGTGCTCTTCAGCGTTGGCCCAGTCTGCTGCCTGAGCTCTATGCAAATACAGCTTCGCAAGTAAATGAGCTGCTGCTGGTTTGCTTACCCTTCCCAATTGAGTGGCTTCCTCAGGCAGCACTTCCACTGCTGTGCGCAAGTCGGTGATCATCACCTGATATATTTCCTCCAATGGAGCTTTGGGGAAATCAAATACAGTGGTATATTCCTTAGGACTGGTCAAAATGAGTGGAACATCACCTAGCACATTTGTCAAAAGATAATAGCTATATGCGCGGATAAACAAAATCTCGCCCAATGCGTCCTTTACCTGTTCGCGCAGTTCATCACTGCCCATCTCATAATTATCCAAAAACGTATTGCATCTGTTGATCACGGGATACATGCCTTCTGTAACTCCTCCAGATTCTTCACCCAGGATTTGTTCCACCATACCTCGCATGGTGGTCCATGAGGAGGAAGCGCCACCCCATGCCCCGGAGGTATAAGTTCCTAATGCGATCCGATCATTATTGTTGTGCAAAAAGACTTCACAATCATTGGCTACACCAAAGAGATTGAGACCTGGCAAATAATCAGGCTTGAACCTAAAAACCTGATAAGAACCATTGACCAAAGACCTTAAGCCCTCTGCGGTCTTATAATAATTTCCATTTAGAACGGTAACAGCACGTTCTTCTAAAAACTGATCTTCACAACCGAACCCTAAACATGTCATGAAGAATATGTATAATAATTTTTTCATCATTTGTATGATTTAATGGTTAATGGTGTGATCGACTATAGGCCCAATCGCACACCGAACACATAGCTTTTTTCCAATACTCTATTGTTATTCGTACCGCCAATGACATTTCCTACAGAGTTAGTTTCCGCCCAACCGCCATTGTCATCGGGGTTTATACCCGCTTTAACCACAGGACCTCCAAATAAAAACGGATTTAACACTTGTGCATAGATCTCTAGTTTTTTGGCTTTCATTCTGTTCAAGATTACCTGGGGTAAATTGTAAGTCACAGAAATATTTCGCACTACAAAGAAGGTACCATCGTTGATCTCTGCACCCCTGCCAGAGTTTGCATCAGTATTTTGCACCGTCAGTTCAGGGTATTTGGCATCAGGATTGTCACTGGACCAGTAGTCTGACAAATCACTCTTAGGTGCATAGGAGATAAAACCACTTGAATTTACACCCCAGGGAACCAGATTACTTCGGTACAGCTGACCTACTCTGGCATAGAGGAATGTACTCAATGTCCAATTTTTATAAGTGAACGTATTGGTCAATCCTCCCGTCCATAAAGGATTTCTAGACCCGTGGATAACTAAATCCTGTTCATCCAATTTGTAATCTCCATTTACATCAAGCGGCTTCCAGGTGCCTGGCCGAAAATTGATACTACTTGAGTCTGCCCAAATGGCCATTTCCTCAGCATCTTCTTCGGTATCTTGCCAAAGACCATCTGTACCATACGTCCTGAAAATACTTACAGGTTGGCCAATAAACAGATTAGAACCTGGCATATCTTCTTTTCCATTCACAAGTTCCTGAATGCTTTCTCTATTTGCTGAAAAATTGGCTGTAGTTCTCCAGGTGAAATTTCTAGTATCGATATTGACAGAGCTAATGTTGAACTCAATTCCCCTGTTTCTTAAGCTTCCCACATTGGCGGCCACTTCCGTATAACCCACCATTGCAGGTAATGGACGTGTGAAGATCAGATCGAAAATATCTGATTGATATAGTTCTAGTGAACCGGTGATACGATCTTGTAAGAATCCATAATCAAGACCAATGTTTATTTCTCTTTGTTTCTCCCAGGTCAGATTTTCGTTTGGTTGAGCAGCGGGGATGTAACCTACAGCCACACCTGTACCAAATATATAGTCATATTGTCTTAGAGGACCTGAAGACTCATAGGGATTGATTGATGCCTGATTACCCACTACCCCTACTCCTACTCGCAATTTCATCTGGCTTATAAAAGATAGGTTTTGAATGAAATTTTCCTCCTCCATCTTCCAGGCTAAGGCTGCAGAAGGAAAATAGTCCCATTTGTTGCCCTCGGCCAAAACTGACGAACCATCCAAACGAAGCGTTGCAGTAAGTAAGTATTTATCGAACAACGAATAATTTATTCTGGACATATAAGACTCAAGAGATCGCTCACTGAAACCTGTACCATAACCAGACGGGTTTCCGGTTAGGTTGGCTTGAAGGTTATACCATCTGGGAGAGTCATTAATCAAGCCATTAGCCGAAACTTCTACCCCTTCACCTCTATTTTTTTGTGCTGAGTGGAGCAATGTCACTGCAATGTTGTGGATGCCCCACTGCTGATCAACGTAAATAATATTCTCTACCATCCACTGGTCGGTTTTATCGTACTCATACCTCCCCCAACCTAATGGATTGTCTGCACTCCGTTGCAAGGTTGAGGCCCTTCCTCTCCACTCTCCTTGTCGATGATTTTTAATACCTCCACCAAAATTCATACGATACTTTAGCCATGGAGCTAGCTGTATTTCTCCGAATAAGTTGGTCTGAAAAAAATTACTTACACGCTCGTCTTGCGTGTTTTCCAAATCAATCAATGGATTAAACTTTGGTTCCCCCTGGTTATTTCCCGGGTAGATATTCAGGTTTCCTAAAGAATCATACGGTTCGGACATTGGATACATGCCTGTAGCCAATCCATACAAATCCCGCGCTCCTGTAGCACTCCCAGCTCTGTATACTGTACCATAGTTTTGTTTAGAGCTGGTCACGGCAATAGACCCTCCTACTTTCAACCATTTGGTAGGCTTTACATCTCCATTAATTCTGGCAGTATAGCGGGTATATTCTTGATTTTGTTGGGCACCGTCCTGGTCGAGGTATCCTAGTGAGAAGTAAATATTGGATTTATCAGTTCCAGAGGAAACAGAAACGTTATGATTATGAGTTACCCCGGTTTGTGTTAGAAAGTCCATCCAATCAAATGACGGTATGTTACCTGAATTATAAACTGGCACTTGCGCAGGCCAACCCTTGGCTCGCTCTTCGGCCGTAGTAGGCCTCATCCGAGGCTGGGTATATGTACCAGGATCTTCCCATTCATAACCTTGCCTTATTGCATTAATTGTTTGATAATCGTTTTTACCAAAGTTTCTTATGTCCTCAAAAGGATCTGGGTAGTCTGCACGATAAAAATTCGGACTAGGATGATTTTGGTACGCCTGCCTATTTCTATCTAACATTTCACCTGCTGTGGCCCAATCAGTAACTGAGGAGATCACATCCAGACTCACAGATCCATTATAGTTTACCCGTACGCCTTCTTTTCCAGATTTAGTGGTAATAAGTACAACACCATTGGATGCGCGTGATCCGTAAATAGCTTTTGCTGAAGCATCTTTAAGTACATCTATCGACTGTATGTCATTAGGGTTGATATCATTGAGGTCACCCATGAGTACAATACCATCTACTACATACAGGACGTCTTGTCTTCTATTGATAGACTTATTCCCTCGAATTTGAATACCAGAGGTCTCTCCTGGTCTACGGTTTGTCTGGATATCTACTCCTGCTACCTTACCCTGCATAGCGTCTATGGCATTCTGCACAGGTCTTTCCTGAATGGTTTCAGCATCTATACTAGAAAGCGCTCCGGTAACGTCACTTTTTTTCTGTACACCATACCCAACTACCACTACTTCCTCCAGTTCTGAAATATCCATTTTCATAGCAACATCAATCACAGACCTGCCATTGACAGGGATTTTTTCATCCATGAAACCAATATAAGAGATGATCAACGTGGCATCATCAGGAGCTGTGAGGGAGTATTTTCCATCCAGATCAGTGACAGTACCCGTAGTAGTTCCCTCAATAAGTATACTTACTCCTGGTATGGATTCGCCTGTATCTTCATCCGTGATTGTTCCAGTTACCTTACTTTGGGCAACTGCATTTGCTCCGCCCAATAGCAGAACAAAGAATAGCATTATGGGTCTTATCCCGAGGTTTTGTTGGTGCAATCGTATCTTCATTTCGTTTTCAAACTTTAAATTCTATAGGCATCAAGCCTGACGAGCTTCGAATCAAATACTGAAGCCATACATCGCAAGAGTATCTATTAATCTGTAAAATCGATTGAACTGATTCGTAAGAAAGGTAGGGTATTCTCGTTTTATCCGGTACTCTCTCGCCCTAGGGCGGTTTTTTCAATCCAAAATAGCTTTTATCATCACTTGGAAAGTGTAAGTCTAGCCTTACAAGGTTTGGTAATCATTTTATCCAACTAACTTAATTGGTGATGGAATAACAAGATCTACTTTTGAATAGTGCCTGTATGAAGTCTTTTGGTTACTCATCAAGAATCTTCATGATGGGTCTTCGCGTATTGAGTAGGAGTCATGCCATATTTAGTCTTAAAAACCTGACTAAAATACCTGCGATCATTAAAACCTACCTTATAACATGCCTCTGACACGGTGAGCTTTTGCCTAACAATTAACTGGACGGCATGTTTCAACCTGAAATCTCGCACAAATTCCACAATAGACATCCCCGTCAGGCTTTTAAGTTTTTTATAGACATTGGATTGACTCATGCCCATCTCTTTACAGAGGTGTTCGGCGGATAGCTCTCCCGAAGACATATTGGCTTCAATGATATCTGATAAGCTACTTAAAAACTCCTGATCTGGTGATCGCAGAGCTAATTCTGACGGCTCGATAAGCAAATCAGTCTTATATTTTTCTCTGAGTAAATGACGATTATTCAGGAGGTTTCTAATTCTGGTTTTTAGGATAATTTCACTAAAGGGTTTGGTGATATAATCATCCACACCTATATCGAGTCCTTCCTTTTTGAAAATCAAGGATGTTCGGGCAGTCAAGATGATAATTGGGATATGGCTGATTCGAGGGTCCTGTTTGACTTTTCCACTAAAGGTAATACCATCCATCTCAGGCATCATTACATCGCTTAGGATCAAATCTGGCATTTTCTCATATGTTAATTCCAATGCCTCTCTGCCATTTACTGCAAGAATCACATGAAAA
Source organism: Marinoscillum furvescens DSM 4134 (assembly GCF_003386095.1). Classification (GTDB taxonomy): domain Bacteria; phylum Bacteroidota; class Bacteroidia; order Cytophagales; family Cyclobacteriaceae; genus Marinoscillum; species Marinoscillum furvescens. Next base: position 22,280 of record NZ_QREG01000001.1, read on the forward strand.
TGCTCATTGAGCAGGTCGTATAGATACGCTCGAATTCCATCATTATCTTCAGCGACCAGCACCGTAAGCTCAGACTGATCCGGAAAAGATAGCTTTACGTTTTCTCCTTGCCCTTCGGAATTACTCGCATACAAAGCTACTTCTTCACTGTCTTTAAAATCCTCTATCAAAAACTCTGACTTTAAATGGGTGTTTCCAAGAGGGAGTTTTATAGTAAATGCTGAACCTTTGCCTAATTCGCTTTCCGCAATAATCTCACCCCCGTGTAGTTTAATGATTTCGTAAGTTATCGATAGCCCGAGCCCATAACCATCATTATTTTTATAAGTAGGATCATTATCGCTTTGGTAAAAACGCTTGAATATATCCTTAAGCTGTTTGGCTGGAATACCTTTACCTGTGTCTTCTATTTTGATGTAAACAAACTGGTCGTCCTGACTAATCCCTATAAAAACCTTCCCACCTTCAGGAGTATATTTAAATGCATTGGAAATAAGGTTGTACAAGACCTTTTCCATTTCATCGCGATCATACCAAAGCTTGATCTCCTGTAGATCCGTATGAAAATCATAGGCTATGCTTTTATTGATGGCTTGCTCAGTGAAAGACAAGCTTATTTCCTTCAAAAAATTAACAATATTTCCTTCGGCTGCCTTTAATCGAGCATCTCCGGACTCAAGCTTTCTAAAATCAAGTAGCTCTGAAACCAGGTTAAGTAAATGCGAACCATTCTTTCGGATATTCTGAACGGCTGAAAGATTGGCCTTATCAGTAATCCCACTTTCCATTAGTCGATTAATTGAGCCCAAAATCAACGTAACTGGTGTTCTGATTTCATGAGATATATTGGTGAAAAACCTGACTTTTATCTCATGTAGCTCCGCTTCCTTCTCTCTTCCGAGTTGTTCCAACTTCAGTTGGTTTTTCATCTTTTCCCAATAGATGTTGTACTTCCTGTAGAAATACAAAAGCACTCCAAATAACAATACATAAAACGTATAGGCCCACCAAGTGGCCCAGTAGGGCTTACCTACCAAAACCTTCACGCTTGCTTCATTCTCAGATAGCTCTCCTTTTTTATCATAGGTCTTAACGCGAAAAATATATTCCCCTGGATCCAGATTGGTATATGTGGCTGATCTGTTGGCTCCATTGTTTCGCCAATCGCCATCAAAATTCTCCATTTTGATTCCATATTCACATTCATCGGAAAACGGATATTTCAGCGCTGCAAAATCAAACGTAATGACCCGTTGATCATAGGTCAATTCTATTTTTTCCTGATGATTTATGGTCTTATCCAAGAACTGCCCCTTACCGACGGTTACGGACTTATTAAAAAGCTTGAAATCTGTAAAAACAATGTTCGGCTCTTTTTGAACAATTTCCATTTTTAGCGGATCAAATGAAACCACACCATTTAACCCTCCAAAATACATGTGCCCCTGCTGGTCCTGGAAAGCAGACCCAAAATGATATCCTCCTTTCAGATCCGAATAGTCCAGCACAGTATCTTGCGCATGAACGTATTTATAAATACCCTCTGTAGTACTGATCCATACATTTCGTTTAGAGTCCTCTAAAATGCTGCATACTGTAACTCCTTGCAAAAACGGGTAATGCTCAAATGTATGCACATCCCCCGTAGCTAGATTGAGCTTACTGAGCCCTTTGGTCCAAGTGCCAAACCACAAATTTCCTAACTGATCGTCATAAATGCAGGTTAAATTTTTAGATAAGAATTTAGTCCCATAATCTCTGGACACCTGATATTGGTAACGTTCGAATGTCCGGGTTTCAGGATCAAATCGATTGACGCCTCCACCAAATGTAGCTACCCAAATTTTACCTCCAGAGGCATATTCTAGTGCTACTACATTGTTATTGCTCAGAGTAGTTTCATCATTGGCATCATACTGAAATGTGGTGAATTCTTGGGTACGTTCATCTATAAATGAAATTCCACCTCCCCAGGTGCCTATCCAATAACCATTACTTTTTGGATCGTGGAGAATATCTCGAACGTCATTAGCTGGCAAGCTCCCTGCTTTTGCGCCATACCTCTTAAGTTCTCTCTTGTCTTTCCCGAATAAAATCAGTCCATTAGAGTAAGTACCCAACCAATAGTTACCATCTACTCGCTTGTCTATGGTCACAATCTTATATCTCTCATAATACTTCTCTAAATCCCCTGCACGTGCCTGATCATAAATCAATAATCCATTACCATCGGTACCCAACCAGACAGTTTCATTTTCTTTATAAATAGACCATACCGTATTTTGATCTTCATTTTCCAAACCTGCGAGAAAGGAAATATCATTGTGTAAATGCTCCAACGCATATAAGCCTTTCCAGGCTGACCCAATCCACATATTTTCGTCACGATCAAAGAAGATCGTATAAACTGCATTACCCAGCCTTTTAGATTCGATGAGCGGTATAAAAAGGGGCTGATCCCGCCATTCTCCATCATGTGCTTCCAAGGCGATCATCCCGTTACCATCCGTCCCTATCCAAATTTTCTTGCCATCATCTGAAACCAGAATATCCCATATATTCGAGGATTCCTTGTATTTATCATCAGTCAAAAAACTTTGTAAATCATTAGACTCTGGATCGAACAACAACACTCCCTGATCTCTAGTGCCGATCAATATCTGATCATTCACAATTGCAAGCGATTGCACTTTAGGCGCAGACGTTAGCTCTGTAAGAAAATCCTTAAATTTTTTGGTTTCGGGGTTAAACTGATAAAGCCCTCCACCAAAAGTGCCACACCATATATTTCCTTGATCATCAATTTCAATATCCCGAATTAATTGATTAGCAAAAGGCGAACGGAATACCTCAAAGGAGTTCCCATCTTCTATGTACCTATTGAGGCCATGCTTTGTGGCTACCCAAATATTACCCTGACCATCCTCAAGGATATCTCGCACATCTGTGGATTCAATAGCATCAGCAACACCTGTTTTGGGCATAAAATGATTGAATGAATCTACCTCATGTACGTACAAGTTGAGTCCACCATCTGTAGTGCCTACCCAAAGCCTATTATGAGCATCAACCAAAACGGCCGAGACATCATTACCCACCAAACTACTAGATTGGGGCTTATAGCTTTTGACCTCCTGACCATCATACCGCTTGAGCCCATCACGCGTACCCACCCAAATGAGGCCCTGGTGGTCCTGATCCATAGCAGTAATCGTTCCTGAGCTTATTCCTTTTACCCGTGCTACTTTTCGAATGTCATATTGTCCATAGGCAATGAATGTAAGCATAATTAAAAGCGAAAAACAAGCAAACTTATGTCTCATGGGCTGTTACATTTTTCGGTCAGGTTGAAAGTAAGGCATTCTGGAAAAACCTTACTGAATACCATAAAAATACAAACTATCTATTACTGCAAACACTAGGAACGGAGCTGTTTTCTATTCGGTCTACGGTTACCTGGTCCAAAATATTAAAATCGCAAATGGGCTTGATGGCGGGATATTTTCCATCAGCGATTGATAATCAACTTAGAATAACTTTCAGAACCATCTGGAGCTATTATACGGAGTAGGTACATACCTTGAGTCATGTCATGACAATCGATAACTTGATCTCCAGTATGGAGTATACGAGTTGTTTTTACAACCATACCCTGCATTGTACACAAAGTCACCAACGTACCTTTCTCGACTGAGCTTAAGGTAATTTGACCATTTTGAGCTGGGTTGGGATATATTAAATCCTCGCTCTGTACTCGGAGTGGCTCCAACTCAAAAGTAAACAAATGTCCTGCTGAGGTATTATTACGAGCAATAATTGCCAATCGAGCTCCAGATTCTTCATTTTTTAAGGGTATGGCCAGTCCAGCGTTAAGATTATCATGGAGGATCAATTGGTATGTATCCTGAGCTAAACGCTCCACTCGTATTTTGGTGCCTTCAGTGCCAAGCACTACATTGGCACCTTTTGTTTCAAGGTATTGACCAGAAGAGGCATTTTTGATTCGATAAACAGCTAACAAATCTGTCACTGGCTCTAGTATCCACTGTTGCCTTTGGCTCCCACTACATTGCTCCTGCTGTGCGACTGAACCAGGCGCTATGCACAACCCCGAATGCTTAGCCTTCATAGCCATGACACCCGACCCGGACTGGATGTAACATGGACTCTTATTTGTACTTCCTGCTACACATGTTTCACATTGATCCAGATATGCATCACCTTCGTAGATTCCTGCACAATCCACCTTAGATTTATCATTATCTAGCAAAGCGAAGTAAGAAACTGGGGATTCCGGCATGGTAAATTCATACCGTTTGCTCAGAGTCAATCGGTTCTCATAAGCGCTATTATCATACCAGCCTCCAAAAACATAGGAGGTATCTTTTGGTAGTATTTTTATAGTAAGAGGAATTCCGGCCGGGTAGGATTCTGATCTGGTGATTAATGCGGCCGAGCTTACGTTTACAGATACATTGAGGGCATACGTAGGAGTAAAGTGATCATGAAGCGCATTCATTAGAGGATCCTGACGGTTTAACTCTATACCTTTTACAACCATTTTAGCCATTTGTATGGCTCCCATTTTTTGTAAGTGTACCTGATCGGCCTGCCCCTTGGGATAAGAGCTATATTCTCCAGGAGCCAAATACATGTACCAAAATGGGCCAACATAAGCCTTTCCTGCCTCCTCCATTTCTACTTTACACAGACTATCCAAATCGATCAGAGGCACCTGTGCTGTCCGAGCCAACTCTCGAGCCGCCCGAGCATGCCCCCCATATGAATCATACACAGTCTTGTTATCACTATTCCAACTATGCCTGCGTAGGGTCGAGACAATCACCGGATAGGCGCCTTTTTCTCTAGACTCTTCAATGTAGTTGTTGAGGTATGTTTTAAAAGTGGTCCCAGGGTCGGTTTTACGGTCATCATCGGCTCGATCATTGATCCCAAATTGTATAAAAACAAAATCACCACTTTGTAATTCGTCGGTAATTTCACGCCAGTACTTCTCATAGAAACTTTTCGAACTGGTGCCGCCAACAGCGCGGTTGATTACTTCTACAGTTTCTGAATTAAAAAAATAATGAAGCACAGCCCCCCACCCTTCTTTTGGTGCCCAACCGTCATCCCAATCCTGGACCGTAGAATCTCCAATAGTCCATATGCGATATAATTTTCCATACTTACTCTTAGAAATTTCAATGGATTTGGTGAGCCTTTGTCCGTTATGGGTGTATTTCACCTGATAAACGCCTGGTAGGTTAACTTCCAGATGCTGAGCAGTATTTTTTTGTATTTCGCCATTAAGGTACCATTCATAAGAGTGGCCTGCTGGGGCTCTAACTACCCCGTGCTCCCGATCCCAGATAATCGATTCTGAAGCGGCCAACAGCGGCGTTTGTATCAAAAAAAATATTAGCGCACACCCTCCCATCAATTGACTTATTCTTTTCATACCACTGCTGACATTAATTCATATCGAATGATTGTACATGCTCATGAATATGCGCTTCGGATCTTACTTTTTTGACCACCACGTTGGAAAAATTCACGGCTTCAACCGGTTGCTCAGCTTGTGCAATAATCCGAGTTAGGTATTCCACCTCCCCAGCGGAAATGTTACTCAGATGAATGGATGAAATGGGTGTCAGCTTACGTTCATACGTCGGCACCAAATTCCTCCACTGGTAGAGCACATCAGTTTCTATTCCTAACACGCCATGCCGGGTATTCCCAGCTTGAATATTACTCACATAAATATTTTTCACATACCCACCTCTTCGTTCATTGGTCTTGATAAATACCAGGTTAAATAGTTTCGATCCACTTTCGATCACACAACTGTCCATAAAAACATTTTCAACCCCACCAGACAGCTCACTGCCTATTGCTAACAACTGATGTCCATTCTTTACCAGGCAATTTCGTACAACGATGTTTTTTGAGGGAGTATCAAGTCTCCAGGCATCTTGATTTCGACCAGCTTTAACTGCAATTGCATCATCACCCTGATCAAAAACACAATTCTCTATGAGTATATTTTGAGACATTTCTGGATCTACCCCATCATTATTATGGCCATGAGCCGAGACTTTAACATCACGAATGGTCACATGCTCCGACAGGTATGGGTGAATGACCCAGAAAGGGCTATTGACGATGGAGACACCTTCTAATAGCACGTTGCGACATCTATTAAACTGAATAAACTGAGGTCTTAGATTTGACGAATCATTCACCATATTTCGCTCCTCCAGCGGACTATATTCCGATGCTAGTGTATACAATCGTTTTAGGCTGTTCATGTGCGCATCAGGTCTCCCAAACCAGGTATGCCAGACGTCCATTTTCGCCCGAAGCTCTCCTTTTCCTGTAATCGCAATGTTTTCACAGGTATAGGCAAAGATGAGTGGCGAGTAATTGTAACACTCCATTCCCTCCCAGGTAGTATGCACAGCAGGCAGGTAGTCCTGCGGGTCTTCAGAAAAAATCAAAGTTGCCCCTTGCTGTAGGTGAAGGTTTACATTGCTTTTGAAATGGATTTTGGTGGTGAGCCATTCTCCCTTAGGGACTATGACCTTACCACAACCAGCCCCATTGGCCGCTTGTATGGCCTGAGCAATAGCTCTTCCCGTCATATCCTTATCGCCCATAACTGCTCCAAAATCAAGAATGGAAAATTCCTCGCAATCCGAAAAGTCTGGATATTTGACAGCAGGCATCTCGAATGGAGCATGTACTGATGTTTCGAGAACCTTTACTGTCGGATTTTTGGTTTTACACGAAAAAAATGAAGCCAGAGAAATAGTGAGTCCGGTAAATATTCTAAATGTCTTATTCATTTCACTCATTGTTTATCATTATTGGGTTAGTGAGTAGTCAATTCGATGTTGTAATATCCGGAACCCACACTTCCAAGATTTAAATATCCACTTTCTTGTGAGGGTTCTACCGTTTTACCATTGAGTTTCATATCAAAATCACCATCACTGACGTGAGGAATCCAAATATCCGCTGACATATTCGCAGGGATACTCAGGTCCATGCTGTAGCTACTTGACGTTCTGTTCCATTTTATGCTGATAGTCCCCCTATCAGTAGGCAGTTGACCCTCTACAAAAGACAGCTTATCGCCAAAATCAAGAGGCTTTATCTGCACGCGAGCGAATTGTGGCTCCAGTATTGAGATTCCTAAAACATAGCGATGTATACCCACAAGACCACTTGCACCCCACGGGTGTGACAGGCTTTGTCCTTCCTGCAATGCATCCCAGGACTCCCAGGTTACGGTAGCTCCCTGAGTTATCGTGTTGGCCCACCCATCCCAATCAGTCCGAGTATATAGATCTGTAAGATGCTCACCAAGATCCAGGGAACCAATAGCTTCTATTAGCCATCGTACGGTGATCATGCCCACACTCATTTTCTGTCCTTCTATTTTTTTTCCTATCAATGGCCTCAGGTCCACAGGAGCAATTCCCAAGGCCACGGGTAAAATATTGGCATGTTGAGAGGAATGGGTGCTAAGACGCTGATCCGAATAGAGTCCGTCTACATAAAACCCATCATTATGGAGTAAGTGCCTATTAATGCTTTCCTTTAATTGCTGAGCCAATAGTAGATAGCTATTTGCTACAATGCTATCTCCAGTCACTTTCGCAATTTCAGCGATTGCTTTAAAATCAGCGTAAGCATAGGCATTGATCACCGTTCGGTGTGTGGTGGCCATGTCATAGCCATAACGCATGGTTGCGGGCCAATCGATAATTCCATGAAGATAGGCCCCGTTACCTCCGGTCAATTCCTTGACCAGGCCTGTTTGTGGATCCATGTGACTTGCCACGTATGTGCACACACGCTCAATTTTGGGGAAATGATCTACCAGAAACTGTTTATTACCAGTAATCGTATAATATTCCCAGGCCCAAATAGGTAGCATTTGTGTATAATCTGGTATATCGCGTTTGCCATCTCCATTGGGATATACCGCATTGACTCTACCGTCAGTCCAGAATTGTTCCTGTGAATTCAAAAATTCCAGTAAAATTCGCAGGTTCATTACGCGCTCTCCCATTTCCTGCATAGCAGCCATGCCGATCAGCCAGGAATCGCCTAAAAAGCCACCCTTTTCTCGAGTAGGTGTATCGACAAAACTTTCCTGAGCTGCTACTACTAACGAGTGTTTCATCAACTCCCATACTTTATTGAGCATTTCGTTCGAAGAGTGAAAACGAGACCGCTTGCGGTCCATTTCATGATGACGGGCGATAAATCGCACATTTTCCAAATTCATTGGGTGGGGAGCGCCTTTGACTTCCAGGTAACGCATACCTAAATAAAGCATTGGCTGAAATGTGCAAGTACTTCCATTTAAAAGGAAAGAATATCCCATATCAGTGGATTGGGTGGTTTGCAATGAAACACCTCCATCTGGCGATCGGGTATAACCTCCCCGAATGATCACTTCATTTCCTTCCTTTCCTCCATTAAAAGTAATTTTTGGCACCCCTGCGTATATCTTTCCTAAGTCTATCACGTAATGCCCCAAACCTAAAGAGTCTATCCGCTCAGGAACTATTTCTGTTTCTATTAAGCGAGCCAGGTTAGGTTGTAATTTTCCTACCCAGGGAGCCACAGGGTGCGCGCCGATGACTATTGGGGACTCCCAGTTGTCATCATCAAAGTTGGTTTGCTCCCAATTTGAAATTTCCAAACGAGCATCAATCTTCTCAACAAACCCAACACCTTCTCCGGCATTACGATGTGGCTGACCTACAAGATATTTGGGAGCTGATGTTTGCTTCCAGGTTTCGTTAGTCAAAATTGATTGTATACTTCCATCTTCGTATTCTATGACCGCTTTCATCAATAGACCTGGTGCACTTTTTGGTCGTCCCTGTCCTGCGCCATACCAGTGAGTAAGCACTGCCAAAGCTTGTCTTCCCTGTCCGAGTTGGCTGGTCACATCAAAAGTCTTATAATATTGAAATTGTGGATAATGATACCCTGGCCCTTTACCAATTGGCACGCCATTCAGTGTAAGCTCAAAGTCATGAGCAGCTGAAATATATACCAGAGCTCTCCTGATATTTTTTCCTGCCAGCTCAAACTGCTTTCTAAAATAAGTATAGGATTCAGGGCCATCAATTGCTCCCCTAATCCACTTTGCCCCGCTCCAATCAGCGTTATCACAAAGTCCCACATCAAAATAATTAACATTAGCGTATGCTGAAGGCTGGTGATCATTACCCCAATAGCGAACAGTCCAGTAGTAGCGTTTACCTGACTGCAAGGGTTTGCCACTATAATAAATGTAATTTTGCTTATTGGAATCTACCTTTCCACTATTCCAATAATCCGCATTGTGCTCTGAAAGCTTGGCTTCACTTGATGCAACTAAAATTTGATAAGATTGCTGGATGACCCCACTATCCTCTGCATCGATTAACCAACCAAAATAAGGGTTCTGATTTACTCCGGATGGATTAGTAATGTCTGAGCACCTTAGATTATAGCATTGGGCGACACCAAGTGTAGAGTCTAAAGTGAGTAACAGTAGAAAAATCAAATACGATCTATATACCTTATCCATGATCATTTCATGTAAAAAATTTCATCCAGGGGAACAGACTTTGGCGATAAATCGGAGTTTACTTCCATGATATCTGCCATGTATTGCCACCACTTCTGCACAATTTGATGCTCCGCTAAATCCTGACTTCCGTTGCCTGCTGCCACCTTTTGAAATGCAAATAAGGTGTCCGTTTCCGCATCAAAGAATATGGAGTATTCAGAAATTCCTGCATCACTTAAAAGCTTCTTCAGCTCAGGCCAAATATTTTCGTGTCTTTGACGATATGCTTCTTTGGCCCCAGTCTTCAATTTCATTTTAAATGCAAGTCGCTCCATTGGAAAAATCATGATTAATTGCCATCTGGTTTTATTACCGATCCCGTGGATGTCACTGGCCATTTCCAACTCAGGTAATCGTCGGGTTGTAGCGGGCTATAGGATTCTTCAATAGCTAGGTGAGTTTTTAAAGGCGAGTCACTCGCCGAAATCGCTTGCACTACGCATTTTGCGAGCTGAAAAGCCCCATAAGTGCTAAAATGCGTATTATCCGCCAGCGCTTTGTCCTGCCAGGGAAAGGTCCCTTTCTCATAATGTACGAAAGCCTTTTTGGATCCCTCTACACCGAGTGTTTCATAAAGCTGACGGCTCATTTCGTTTAAGTCTATGAGCAGAATTCCTTCGCGACTGGCCAGCTCTCTCATAGCGGCCGGGTATTCTTCAAGCGTATTGATGATCTTCCCTTCCGAGTCAAATTTTCTACGATTTGTGGAAGTGATCAGGACGGGAGTGGCCTGGGAGTCCCTGGCCAAACGTACAAATTTCATCAGTTCTTCCTGATAAGTGGTAAATGGCTCTACATGCGTCCAGCCCGGCTTTTGATCGTTGTGGGCAAACTCCATGCATAAGAAGTCTCCAGGTTTGATTAGAGATTCTATTTTTCGCAGCCTTTTAGCTGCAATAAATGAGCGTAGTGTTTCACCAGATTCCGCAAAATTAGCTACCACGATATCTGATTTTAAAAAGAGAGGAAGCATTTGCCCCCAGGAAGCCCAGGGTTCACGCTCTTGATCCACCACAGTGGAATTTCCTGCCAAAAAAATGGTTGGTAAAGTAGTTGCTCGTTCTATAGTAATAGCTCGAATATTTGGACAGCCCCCAGCGAATTCAAGTGTCAAATATTCGTCCCAGTTAAGGTAATCGAGCTCGCGCTCCTTCAGGCTTATTTGTTCCTCAGAATTAATGACAGGAGTCCTAACATTCACCGCAAATGTCAAAGTATCGCTATCAGACCGGAGTGTAGTATGGTCATAGACCATAAGACGCCTTGATTCCGCTTTTACAGTAAGATTTGAGCCACTACCTGTAACTATATTCACCAAATAGTTACCCTCCGGCACCTTGGTCCAAAGCACGAATGAACTTTGTGTTTGACACTGACTGGAAAAGGAAAAGTCCCCGGAAAAGGAAAAGTCCCAACCTTTAGCTATCCCGGTTGAGGAAGCAGTTACCTTTTCACCTTGAAGATTAATCAATAAGGCGTCCTTCACTTGGTCCAAATCAGCTTGGCCGGTTGGCTGAAACAACATTATTAACAACAATATCAAATGAATCTGCATGCGTAATTAATTTAAGTTTGCTGAATATGAATCAAGTTTTTCCCCTTCAATCACGTTCAGTTCCACAGTCTCAGACTTCAGGCCATTGCTCGCTGCCTTCACTTTGATTTTACCTGTATCACGGGTTGCTCTTACAACGAGCAACGCCTTACCCTGAAAAGTTTTCCTTGAATTACCTTGAAATGGCTCATTACTAATCACGTTTGCATTACTCACTCCGGCGTTTACCCCACAACCGGAAACCTCAAAATTGATGGTATACTCAGCATCGGGTACCAGGCGCCCTTGCTTGTCCACCACAGAAACAGTGAGATATGATAAATCAAGGCCATTTGCCTGCAACTTCTGCCGATCTGGCTCCAATTTCAAGGCGTAGGGCTGTCCTGCAGTCTCTAATTCATATGTAGCCACTACTTTCCCATCAATTCTAGCTTTTGCTTCTATCTTTCCTTCAGAGTAAGGCACAACCCATTCTAGTTTTTTATGCAATTCCGGCCCCGTGTTGATGGGGTTTTCTGGGTCATATTGCTCAGCAGTGTATGCTTTTACGTCCTTGGTGAAATACGCTTCAGGCACTTTTTTGATTCCTATTGATTTACCATTTATCAAAAGCTCTATTTCCTGAGCATTACTAAAAGTCATCAATCGGATAGAGTCTCGCCCCTCCCAGTTCCAGTGTGAAAACATCGGCTGAAAACGGAGATTAACTTCATTCCAATATTGCATGGTCTCCTCACCAGGATCATAAGCAGCTATGTAAACCATCGGCTCATCGCTGTACAAACTTTGGATATAATAGCTGAAGGGCTTCCAGTGATCATTCCAATCAATGATTCCGTTAGGCCAGCCTTTAGCAGGCCATCCAAACGACTCCCCTATGTAGTCTGTACCTCCCCAGTAAAACATTCCTACCCCATAGTCATGATTAAAATTGAACCATTCATTGCCTAGATTTCCTACCTGGGCCTCACTAAGAATAAAGGTGAGCTGTGGGTAATTGGAGTGATCTACTGGCCAAAACTCTTCTCGATAATTGGTACTGACCACATCCATGTAAAATTCCATTTCAGGAGGTCCTGCATAATAATAATCTTCCGTTCGATACGCTCCGCTTTTTCTGGATGGATGTAATCCGCAGGTCACGGATCGGCTTGGATCAAGTTTGTGCACAAAGTCAGCCATCTCCTTCATCATGTCCACGCCGAAATTTTCCTTTGGGCTTTTTTGCTGGTGCGTTTCATTACCCACACTCCAAATAAATACTGATGGGTGATTTCGATCCCTTCGAATGAAGGCCGCTAAACTCGAACGCCAGTGATCTTTAAACTCACGCTCAGGACCAAAAAACTGGGGTGCCCACTTATCAAACGCTTCGTCATAGACCAGCATACCGTTACGATCGCACCAGTCCAGGATATACTTGTCATGGGGATTGTGTGACAATCGAATGGCATTGCATCCAAGTGCTTTGAGTCCTTCCAATCTCCGCTCAAACCCTCGCTCAAATGCCGCCGCGCCTAATGGTCCCAGGTCATGATGGATATTCACCCCTTTGACCAGTACTTTCTTGCTGTTCAGTAAAAAGCCCTTATTGGGGTCAAACTCAAGCGAACGCACACCTAAGGCAGTAGTCAATTCATCTACTTTTTTATCCTCCACATAAATACTCGTGACGACCTGATACAGGTAGGGGTTTTCCAGCGACCAACGAATTGGATTTTCGATTTCCAGGTTTTGTCTGTAAGTATAAAGCTCACCTGACAACAGCGGAGCCACACTTCTGGTAGAGGTCACAAGTTTGCCTGCCGCATCATAAATGGCAGTTTTTAGCGTCACATGTTCTTCCTTAGTCTTGGCATGCTGTAGTTCCAGAAGCAAAGACACCTTGGCCAGCTCATCTGTAAGGAAAGGTGTAGTTAGCGCTATTCCGTCTTTTAAAATATACGTTGGATTGCGTTCCTTGAGCCACACATCGCGATAAATCCCTTCCCCATTGTACCATCTGGAACTCTCTTCGTAGGTATTGTCATAAAATACGGCAATCTGATTTTCCCCCTCGTGTACTAAGTCAGTTATGTCTGCCTCAAACTCCTCATATCCGTTCGGCTGGCGAGCAACCAGTCGCTCATTAAAATAAACCCTGGCATCCCTGTAAACTCCCTCAAACTCCAAAAAGTATCTTTTTTCTTGAGCAATATGCTCAAGCCGAAGGCTTTTTCGATACCACCCCTTCAATCTTGGCCTGAATCCATTTTTACGATCACTTCCAAGCGAATCCTGCAAGAAGGGCCCGTAAATCGAAGCATCATGTGGAAGCTGTACCTCTTGCCAATTGCTATCGTCAAAATCTTTCAGGTAGGCATTATCAATATCCTTTTGAATAAACTTCCAATCAAAATTGATCAGCACATCCCGACGAACCTGACCAGCTAACTGATGGCCAATCATGGTAATGAATACCATCATAGAAGCAATGCGAAATATCCTTTTAATTTTCATTGTTCGTCAAGCAGTTTATAGATTTCACTTCCGGCCAGTAGAAAACAACCTAACCCATAGTCTTCAAAATCCGGCTCTTTGAGCTGGGTAACGGGCTGACCAGCAGAAGGGTCTTTACCCGTACTCTGTACATATCCTAAAAATCCATTGGGTTGCAAGGATTCTTCCAAAAGAGCATTCCAGGCCCTGGCCATTGGTTCGTAGTAAGTCGTCGAATCAATAAGGTTTTGATTAAGCCCCCATGCCATGCCGTATACGAACAAGGCTGTACCTGTAGCCTCAGGACCTCCATAATTTTCAGGGTCATGTAAGCTTGCATTCCAAAAACCATCTGTACGTTGTACTTTGATCAATGCGTCGAGCATTGCTATTAAATCCTCCTCGTATTCCTGACGGTGAGGTTCATTTACTGGGATGTCGTTAAGTACTCTGACGAGAGCTGCTACTACCCAGCCATTCCCCCTGGACCAATAACAATCCTCTCCATTGGGCTCTGTATATGGCGGCACATAATCGGCATCTCGCCACCACAGCCCATCTACTTCATTGTACAACCCACCACCTTCATCGTATTTGGAATAGGCGTAGAGCTCATACATTTTTTCAAAATATGTGGAATCACCTTTGATTCTACCCAGTTTAGAAAATACCGGCATTGCCATCTGAATGGCATCTATCCAGTCCCAGTCATCTACTTTATCTGAAGCTACCATCAGATCTATGGAAGCCCGGGTACTATCTATTTGAGCACTCGGATGTCCTAGCTCGTATAGGTCCAGGTAAGTCTGGCCAGCACAGTGACTGTCTGCATTACGCGTGGTAATGCCATATCGAAAACTCCAATCGTGCGCCTCTGCCCATGACACTGCATAGTCAATATATTTTTCTTTCGGATAGATGCTGTGTAGCGCCATTAACCCTTCGTAGTACACACCCCGCGTCCATATATGGCTGGGCCAGGTTTTACGTCCTACAATTGGTATTGACGGATCCGGCCACTTCTCCATAAAATAGTCATTGGCCAACTGCATGGACTGTAGTACTTGTTCCCTGGAGTAGGCGATTTCCTCAGATTGAGGAGCACATGAAAATACAAGCTGTAGCCAAACAAGCGACAAACAGCAATTCATAGCTAGATACCTTTGATTCATTATAATGATTGTTATCCCTGTTAAAAAAATGATGGATGTTTACCCCAATGCAAGTGTATGCTGAATTAGACTTCAGCATGCTTCATGTATTCGTTTATAAGGTGTGGCATTTTCGTATTTCAAGCGATAAAATGCCTTTTAAGCAGTTTTTTTACGATATCCAGCAACTTCAGAATCGTTCACCTTGTGTACGGCAACACCATAAACAGAAGAGGCCGCCCCTGATGTGGTGACGACCTCCAATTCTCTGTATCTAAACTTAAACCGACTTACTGCCAAGTGCCCCGAACGAAAGATTTCTCATCCCACATCCCTTGCACGTTGACGGTCTCTTTGTTAGCGGGAAATAGCCACTCTTCTAAACTCCCGTACACCTCCTTTTTCTAACTGAATGATGTACGCTCCATTAGGAAGTGATGCTCCGTAATTGTTGCTACCATCCCAGGTGATTTCATGTCTACCCTTAGTCATTTTATCATTGAGCAAATGCTTTACCGCCTGACCTGACATATTGTAAACCACCACGTTTACGGGTGACGCATAATCAAGCTCAAAAGAGATTGTTGCAGCGCTTGCCAAAGGATTAGGATACACCCCGAAGGCTGTGCCGCGCGTTTGAGCATTAAGTGGCACAGGCTCTATGTACAACGTTTCAGCTCCACCTTGAAGGTTGGTACTGTCGTAAGGAATGTAATCTTCATGGTTGGTGATGATGATTTTGTCAATTTTAGCGTTTGGCTCTCTCATGTAGATCTGAAAAGTGTCAATTCCTACCTCCGCAACATCAAATCGAGCAAAAGAATTGTCATTTACTCTGCGCGTCCAAATCCACACATCGGTTTCCTTTGCTACGCCGCGGTAGCCCATATACTCCATGCCCTGAGAGCGGATGCTATCATTAACACCAATATGCCAGGAATCATCAGAGGAATGATCTGCAGAGCTCGCTAAAACCCAAACATAGTGGGTTCCTGTTTGATTAAATTTAATGGAATACCCCATCTTTGGTGAATTCGCCATCGCAGCTTCCGCATTTCCTTGACCTGCAACATCACTTGGAGCCGCCATATAGAAATCCCCAGAAAATCCGGCAAGTGTATTATCTTCTAAAAAGCCGAATCCTTCAGCTCCCGCTACATTAAGATCCGGATCATAGCTTTCAGCTTCCATGATCGTCACCCAAATGCTGTCATTTACCTGGGTTTCTTCAAACTTCTGTGCACTCACTGTTGTAGTTCCTACAACGAAAATTGCTAATAGTACCTTCTTCATTTTCTTCATCAGTATGGTTGTTTTCATAAATTAATATTTCACTTAAACTAACATTCGGTCCATCACATTACCATAGTTTGTCTCAAGACCTGGGCTAAGGTATAGAAAGCATATTGTAGCGATAATTTGCATATTCGTAAATGAAGGGCGGTAAATTCATAATCTAACAGAAAAGGCCCTCAAGATTCAATTTTGGAAGAACCTATCCCATTAATTTAACGATCAAAAGCATTCTTGACAATTAATACACTGCTTTCAAGCGAAGCAGTCAAACAACAGAAATTATGACAAATCGCATTATTTTAAGTGTAGTCAGCCTTTGGATCATCACTAGTTTCATTCCCATCCAGGATAAACCAACCTTATATCTAATAGGTGACTCCACGGTGAAAAACGGAAGTGGACAAGGAGCTGATAAACTTTGGGGATGGGGTTCCATTCTTGCTGATTATCTGGATACTTCTCAGGTAAGGGTTGTCAACAAAGCCATAGGCGGTAGAAGCTCAAGAACCTTTATCACAGAAGGCCGATGGAAATCTGTACATGACAATTTACAACCTGGCGATATAGTATTGATTCAGTTTGGCCATAATGATGGTGGTGCTATCAACGATGATTTTAGAGCCAGAGGTACGATCAAAGGAAACGGAGAAGAATTCATGGAAATTGACAATCTACTGACCAAACGAAGAGAGGTTGTAAAATCATATGGATGGTACCTACGGAAATACATTGCTGATACCAAAGCCAAAGGCGCAACACCCATCGTATGCTCTCTTGTTGCACGAAATCAGTGGGATGGCAATAAAGTAAAGCGATCAGACTATGCCAAATGGGCAGAGGAAGCCGCAAAACAAGAAGGTGCTTACTTTATAAACCTGCATGAACTGGTTGCAGAAAAGTATGAAAAACTGGGGCAAGGTTATGTTACAGATAGTCTTTTTTTAGAAGATCACACACATACCAATAGGAAAGGCGCTACTATTAACGCCCAGATAGTAGCCTTAGCACTATCCCTCCTCCAAGATGAGTCTATTCCTTCCCTGGTAAAATAATGCAATGTTGGAGCCTCTTCTGAATAGAGGCTCCTCATTACTGTTTGACGATTAAATAGCTATATACACGTGTCGCTGTTGTCACTTTGATGAGGTAACTGCCGACCGGAAGTTCATTCCCGATGACACACCTGTCGCGACATGTTCCAGAGTATACTGCTACACCTGACATAGTTAAAACCTGATAGCTCAGTTTACCAGAAGTCTGGATAGTTAAACTGTTTCGAAACGGATTTGGAAAAAGCGCCGGCGCGGAATTATTGGCTGCTTGCAAAACCAAACCCGCCTCAAATTCATCCAGATCCAGGGAACAACTGGTAGCCATGAGCTCACTCTCACGATACGTCATCAGCATATCCACAGCTAATAAATTTTTCAAATTTGGAAAGACTATTGAAATTGTGTTTTTCCCCTTTTGAATATCCAGATTAAAATAAACTATGGCCCACTCCTGTGTAGAAGCTAAATTTATCCCAGACACCTGGAGAGCACCATTTACATAGACGTCAGCCAACTGACTGTCCATATCTCCTTTGAATTTTAACCCAAAGGAAGTGTTGCCACCAGTCGAAGAGTGGACCGGATAGTGAATAAGCCCTGTTTTTCCCGCAAGAAATATTGTAAACTGATTTTCAACTCCATATTCCATTTGCTGGTCCACTATTCCTGAAGCTTCACAGGCATTTTCAGATTCCACACGATTGGCACAAGGAGGGGCCAATAGTGTGTCTGTGAGGCAATTAAAGCAGTTATCAAACAAGCTACTTCCAGACTCAACTCCCATACAATCGGCAACAATGGCGCTATACGCTTGATCGTATCCTTCCATGGTAAATGTTTCTATTTTTTGTCCTTCCGACACAGTGGTCCCTGCTCCGTCTTCCCAACGCATAAACGTATAGCCGATATCAGAATTTAGGATAGCTCTTCTGGTGACTCTTGCTCCTTTAGGTGCCTCAAAGGAAGGGATCACGTACCCCAGGTGTGTCGGGGTTAGTGAAAATTCAATCTGGTAGGTAGGCATCAAAGCTTCTTTTAGGTAATTAATCTCCTCAAAACCTACAAGATCAGCCACCCCATCACTCACCAACCTAGCCATGGCCAATGCACCCATTTCCTGAAAATGTGTTCCATCGTTTAGCCCTTTGGGATAGTTGCTATAAACTCCTGCTGGAAACTTCATGAATAAATAATCAGCAGCAAGCTGCTCCCCAACTGAGCGCACATATTCGTAAGATCTCAAATTGAGGTCAATAAATGGTGCCTGCAGTTTATTGGCTACCTCCAGCATAGCTCCCCGGTAGTCATTCCGCCCTTCTCTAAAGCGATTATACAAAGTATCAGGCTGAAAAGAGTGCATTACCATTGGGCTTACCAATACGGGGGTAGCACCCAGAGCTCTCGTCTCTTTTACATATATTTCTAAATAGTTTTTATACTGCGCGGTGTCTGTATGTCGGTCCGGGTTGGAAGACCTGTCATTATGCCCGAACTGAATGAAGACAAAATCACCAACATTCAATTCATTCTTTACAGACTCCCATCGGCCTTGTTCGTGAAAAGTCCTGGAACTTCTTCCGCCTATTGCCCGATTACTGATCGCCACTTTTTCAGCATCAAAAAAATGACCAAGCACCTGCCCCCATCCTGTCATAGGGTAGGATGAGGAAGGATAATTTTGAACGGTAGAATCACCGATTAAATAGATACGTCTTACACCTTCCTTGGTCCGTACTACGGCGACTGTGCTCCTTCTGGTACTTCCCGACTTGTCACGATAAGTTACCAAATAGGTACCATTCTTCTCAACTTCCAACTGTTGTCCTTCCTCACCGGAAAGGACTCCTCCGTCTAGAAACCAGACATAATCACTTCCTTCAGGAGCTCTCAAATGATTGCCCTTTATGGCAATAGCACCTGACGCAAAGGATTGAAACAAAAAAAAGCAAACCACAGCAACGACGGACCAATATTTCATGACATAGCAATTTTTGATATTCTATATTCTCAAGGCAAGATCCCGAATACATGCCTGATTCATGGTCACATTCTCGTATCAGAGGTTGGTAAAATTCATTATATCAAAATCTTTTACAATCTTTTTAAAAATGACGCATGCTGCAATGCCTCACTCCATTTACAAATACGATAATACCTACATGATAAATGGATAGACACACCCCATTGAGGAGAATAAATGAAATTTTTACAACAGATAAATTCTTCAATTCCACCATCCATGAGAAAATTTCATCACTGTAAACCCCAGACTTTCATAACGCTTTTGGTTGTTTTAGCATCTGTATCTTCTGTTTGTAGTCAAATACAGCCTAACACGACCAGTAAACGCTTGCTTCCCCAAGAGGAAGGGTACTTCGTGTACCTGTCACCGGATTCAGATTCACTCATCTGGTGGGCCGCAGAAGACCTTGCACAAGATATTGCTGCCATTACCAACACCGCTGCTCAAGTAGCTGTTGCGGAGGCTTTACTGGCAGACCTCCCTGGCATTTACGTTGGCAACTTCTCAGACAGTGACATTACGACTAAATCCTGCTGGGAGTGTTTTGAAATCGACTATGTAAAAGGATCACTCATCGTGACAGGTGGAGACGTGCGAGGCACGGTCTATGGTATTTTTGATCTTGCCGAACAACTTGGAATCTCTCCGTGGAAATGGTGGGCTGATGTGCCGCTACCCAAAAGCGCTACCCTGGACTTTCAGATTCCGGTCGACGGATATCGTGAGCAACCAGCTGTTCAATACCGCGGCATTTTCCTCAATGACGAGGACTGGGGCTTACAACCATGGGCCGCCAAAACGCTCGAAACAGAGGTGGGAGATATTGGTCCCAAGACCTACGAAAAAATCTTTCAACTGCTCCTCCGACTCAAAGCCAATACCATCTGGCCTGCTATGCATCCATCCACCAAAGCTTTCTACACCATCTCTGGTAATAAGGAAATGGCTGCTCAATATCATATCTATGTGGGCACCTCCCATGCCGAGCCCATGCTCAGAAACAATGTGGATGAATGGTCTAAAAAAGAAATGGGCGAGTACAATTATGCTGCAAATGCGTCTCGAATAGATGCATACTGGCAGGAAAGAATTGAGGAGCTCGACGAGCAGGACAAATTCCTGGTCACCATTGGCATGCGGGGAATCCACGATTCGGGAATGACCGGCGCCAGCACCATCGAAGACAGGGTGTCATTACTCGAAAAGATCATTAACAGCCAACGAAACATCCTCGAGCAATCCTTAGATGCCCCAGCTGATCGTATTCCGCAGATGTTTATCCCCTACAAAGAAGTGTTGTATCTCTTCAACAATGGCCTCCAGGTACCTGAAGATGTCACGCTGGTTTGGCCAGACGATAACTACGGATACATCCGCAGGCTCAGCGATAAGACCGAACAGCTACGCCCGGGTGGCAGTGGAGTCTATTACCACCTCAGCTACTGGGGCCGCCCTCATGACTACTTATGGTTGTCCACCACACAGCCCGGCCTCATCTGGTATGAGATGAAACGTGCATATGCCAATGGTGCGCGCAAAATATGGATAGCCAATGTAGGCGACATCAAACCCGCTGAGTACAACATGGAATTCTTTTTGGACCTGGCATGGGATATAGATGAGGTGAACCCCAAAAATCACTTGACCGCATGGGCAAGTCGTGAATTTGGAACACAACATTCGGAAGAAATCGCCGCTATTATGAGCGAGTATTACCGACTTGCTATGCTCAGAAAACCAGAATACATGGGCTGGAGCCAAACCGAACCCACCACACAAATTAAGCAAACGGCCTTTCTTGATACACCCTATGGTGAGCTCACCCGACGTGTGACGAATTATCAGGCACTTTACGATCGTGTCGAAAAAGTTTCGAAGCTACTCAACAGCAACCAGCAAGCCGCATTTTTTCAATTGGTGGCCTATCCAGTAAAATGTGCTACACGCATCAATCACAAGTTTTTATACAATCAGCAGGCATTAATGGCTGATACTCATGAAAAGAAGTTGGAATTTGACCGCCTTGCCCTCGAGGCATATCAAGAAATCGTACGATTAACAAATCAATACAATCGGGAAGTTAATGATGGGAAATGGAATCATATGATGGACCTGTCTCCGAGAAACCTACCCGTTTATCAGGCACCTCCTTTTGAATACTCCATTTCTCAAGTACCATCAGCAAAACCTGAAACTACTCCCCTATTCCTGAAGGGCTCTGATTATGCCAAAGCCAAAGGGCAGCAAGGATTCGAATGGCAGTCGATTGAGGGACTGGGCTATACTTGCTCGGCGGTTACTCTGGCCCCGTTTGTCAACGAGCATTTTGAATCCTTACCAGAGCTTACATACGAGCTAGAGATAGATCAGCCTGGCGAATATCATCTTGAAGTAAGGTGCCTGCCTACACATGCAAATGATGGTAATCATCAACTGAGTATCAGTGTAAATGGCGCTGCTCTCACTACTCACAACCTTAACACCAAAGGTAGAAGTGAGGCGTGGAAGCAAAATGTGTTAAGAAATTACCAGGCGATACAAGTGAAAGTCAAACTCAACAAAGGTATGAATAAGCTCACGCTAAGCGTCAATCAGACCGGTATAGTCATCGATCAACTGGCCGTGATACCCGTGTCAATGCCATTACCCTATGAAATTCCGGTAAAAAAATAAGCCGTCGGGAACGGCTAAATTGAGCGATAAATTGTAACTATTGGAATCGTAATATTTTTTTTCGAAAGGAAAAAAAAGCGTGAGCCTCAATCGGTACATGAGAATACCAATTGAGGCCTCACGCTCACACAACTAATCAACTTTCATTCTTTCTCATATCGTTGAGCTTTTTTAATCCATAGGCACCTCCAGCTGCTAGTAGCACTGAAAGCCCTCCATCAATCGGAGTAGCAGGTGGTGCTGGTGGGGATTGAGCAAACAGAATACACGTGGAAAACAAACCAGTTAGCGTAAAGAGTATTTTATAAATTGATTTCATGACATTTTATTTTTTGAGTCAATCCCCCTTACGAAAGCACTTCTGGATTTAAAGAAGACAACAGAAGCACTCTTTATGAGAGACTGACAGAGTTATTATTTGATCAATGCCCTGCCCCTCTTTTGGAGCGGCAGGACAGTATCTTTATTGCAAGACAAATTTGATGGACTCATTATTTACTCTGAGGATATACACCTGACGTGTATTAAGCTTCGGAGCAATTACAGCCTGATTGCCAGTAAACGACACTTGCTTATCAAATACTGATCGACCATCCAAAGCATAGATACTTACACGCTCAGTCTGATCAGAAGTGTAGTTGATAGTAAGTGATGAGCGCTCACCAAATACTTTCAGCTTACTGTTTAGCTTGTCAACAGATAAGATTTTTGTTGGAGCCGCCACAAGGGTAAACCTATTTGCACTGTAATCACCATCTACAGTAAACGTAATGCTAGATTGCGCTCCCAGCTCATGAGTGACACCCGTCACCTTGTCAAGCAACGTCACCGCTATATCATCAAAACCTTGAAACTGCTCCACGGCAAGGGTATATTCTCCTCCTACTTTTAGGTCCACTCCAAGATCCACTTCTATGGCCTCATTGATGGCAGGCAGCCCCTGGGTAGCCATTTTAGTGTCAGCCATTAAGCTATAGAAGGCCATGTATTCATTTCCTTGAAGGAAGGTCGCATCAAGTGCGTAATCACGACCGAAAGTCGCATCAGTCACAAAGCCAATAGCAGTTTCATTTCGCAATTCATTACCAGAAACAGATAGTTTCAACAATTGACGAATATCTGAGGCCTTGCGGTAATAATTGGCATCTGAATTGGCTCCCGCGGTGCTCGTCTGCATGGCTGGCGTAAACAATACATCACCGGCCGCAGATGCTTCCACGAAAAACCCTTGAAGCGAGCCTACATTCACACCTGTGTTGAGATCATTGGCCACCACATAGTTGCCAGATCGTTCTCCTCCTGTGTTGGCACCTCCATCATTCCATAGGTATATAGATCCGGTGGTGTTCGTGGCATTTGTGCTTTCTGCAATAAAATCATCAGCAGAAATAGCTGCTGCATAGGGATTAGCTACGATATTGAATCCATCTCCTGAGTTCGTGATGCTCGTGCTAACATTTCCAGACACCAGGGCACCGCTCAAACTCACCTCCGGACCTACAGCATCGTATCCCAGAAAATATCCTTTACCAGATGCCATAGCACCACTGCTCATAGCTACCCATTGGCTGGTAGCCTCATCGTAATCATACAGGTAATCAGCAGCCAGAGCAGACAAATCAGCTCCACTCACGGGTGCTCCTACGATACTATAGCCAGCACTACCTGTTGTATTTCTCTTGATTGTCGCATTTCCGGTAGCACTTCCTAGTAACGCCAGGGATGCTCCAGACGCTATGGTCACCTCATTGATGCTTACATCACCTGATGCCACTACATCGGCATTTGCAGGGATAGTCACCGCATCAAATTCACCCGGAACATAGCCATCCGACCAGTTGCTCGCTGTTGCCCATTCGTTAGAAGTTGAACCTGACCAGGCGGTAGGATCATACGTAGCATCGGTGGTAAGAATAATCTGATCCAATAACCCATTTGGATCACGGGTATAAATATTGAAGGTTTTCATTCCGGCAGCTGACACTGAAAAACTTCCGAAGTTATACCATACCCATTTTGCATAGCCTCCAGGAAAAGGATATTGATTATAGGTAATTGCAGTTTCACCATCCAGTCCAAAATGAAAAGAATCACTACTCGCATTTGGAAAATAGACTCTCACCCACAAATGATGCTCACCAGTTTTAACAAAATTCACAGCATACTGAACGAACGGGGCCGTTGTAGGATCTCCGTATCCACTACTTGCAGGGGTCGAGATATATGCATTTCTATGACCTTCTTGTATTGATGCCTCCTCCCAGGTTGCCGACGCACCATTTTGGTTAATGTTATAGTAACTTTCGGCCTGAAAATTTACCAAGCCCGTTGCATCATTGGCTTGTTCATGCTCTAAGCAATCGGGAATATTGTTAGAATTGGTATCGGCATTGTCGTTGCTTCCCGGGCATCTATCCTCATGATCGGGTACTCCGTCACCATCAGCATCCTGCACCTCGGCTTCCACCGTAAGATTAACTGTATACGTAGTAGAAGAAGCATTGCCTTCATAGTCTGTGACCTGAATACTTGTAGAGCCACTTCCACCTGAGACATCAATGCTCCCCCCACCAGTGTAGGTAGCAAGTACGTCAGCTGTTGTGACAACCACATCCACAGAGGTAGTGCCGGCAGGGAGCGTGACATTATAAGTGGTGGTTGCGGCATCAAAAGTGAGTGTCCCAACGCTCAGCGAAATATTGGTCAATGCATCCGAACCAAGATTTGCAGGATCAAAACCAGCATTGGTGAGCACTACTCTGTCCACTGCCGCATTGATTTCTCTTAGTTCGATCACCAGGTTTTCGATTCCTCCAGCTGCAGTCAGTGATCCGTCACCTTTACGCCACTGCCATTGACCGAGCGTGCCACCTCTCAACTGCGTTCCACTGGCAGTACCCAGTCCATAGAAATAAGAATCAGAGCTGCCATCGGGAAAATAAACATACGCCCATATATCATAACTTCCGGCCTCCCCAAAATTGACGCTGTAAGTCATATTGGGTTTGTCATTATCTTGTGTGGACTGATTAGTGGCTCCCGAAGCAATCATGTATCCGGTACCAGAATATCCCGCGAGTGCTGTTGCTTGCTCCCATGTATATCCTACATAAGCTCCTACTCCGGCATTATTTGCCGTAAAGCTTTCCGCCTCGAAAATTACAGCCCCATTAGCATTGGTAGCAAAGTCCTGAGCGCTAATACTACTACTGACCAGCATACATGCTGAGAAGAGCAACCCAGCGTGCAACCAACTCCATCTGAGTAAGTGTTTACATTTCATAAGTCAAATAAGTTAAGTTTAATTGGTAGTTATTTACCTCACCAATTTCCTGCTTCTTCACTGACTTAAGATTTGTCATTTCCGTATAAAGAGGGGGTGAAATCCGTACTATATGCCTCCTGATCAAAAAAACATACGATTTATTGCCTGTTTACCGCTCAATTGGTCCAAATCCCTATCGGAAGTAGTGGAGTTTTGCCCTATCTAGAGCATCACTCGGCACCTCTATCATTCCTGGTTAAGTTCACTTGTGATTAGCTCGTGAGTTATCAGTCGGTTGCAAAAACGCGCCTCTTGCAAATCCAAATAACGAGCGAGTGAACTATTTACCCGTTGCACTTCTCTGGCGAAAAAGTAGGCCACTACCCTGGCCCCTTTTGTGGATAGATGTGTATCATCAGCTTTATGTGCCGTATGAGTATAAATGGCTTTGGAGTTTTCAACTCCAAGCCCAGTGACCAAAGTCCTTGTGATATGCTCCATATCCACAAAAGGCACTTCCAGATTTGCAGCAACCGCTTTCGCAGCAAGGATATAATCTCCATGGGTATCTGTGAGCTTTCCGTCTTTAGTAAAGTGTCTTCTTACGATGGACGAACAAATAATTGGAAATGCACCAGACCGCTCTGATTCTCGAACAAACTTCTCCAAGTTCCTTACAAATTCGCCATAAGGCTCTGTATGTAATTTAGCATCGGGTTTTTGATCATTGTGCCCAAACTGAATGATTACAAAATCTCCCGCCTGGAGGCTATCCACTACGTTTTGCCACCTCCCTTCTTCTATAAAACTTCGGGTACTCCTTCCACTCGCTGCATGATTGTGCACAATTGTGTTTGGGGTGACAAATGCTTTTAAACCTTCTCCCCACCCTGACTCAGGCAATCGG
Source organism: Marinoscillum furvescens DSM 4134 (assembly GCF_003386095.1). Taxonomy (GTDB): domain Bacteria; phylum Bacteroidota; class Bacteroidia; order Cytophagales; family Cyclobacteriaceae; genus Marinoscillum; species Marinoscillum furvescens. The sequence goes on from NZ_QREG01000001.1 coordinate 48,320, forward strand.
CTGGCTTTCTTTGCAGCCATTGTAGAGTCACCGATCATCCATATATTCACAGGTTTGGTATTTGAGCATGCCATGAGCACTAGCGTCATGACCAAAATGCAATTTTTCATATCTACTAGTTGGTTTTAACAATTCGTATCGGAGGTCCGTGTGGGTCGATATCCACAAGTATCTTATTGTTACCCGGCATAGGTCTCAACAATTTACCACCTTGCGAAATCGTAATGTTTTCGGCAGTCTGTCCTTCTATAACCATGGTAAGCCGAACTCGGAAAAGGGCCGCATCCAGGGTGCAAATGGGGATGATTTTCCAAGCGTATTCACCCATGGGTACAATTTGCAGCTGTGTATTGTCATAGGCTTTTTGATAGGCCGCCAAATCTTTAAAACGTGCCACCCATATCTTATCTTCCAGCGCCTTGACCTGCTCCAAATGATCCCATAAAATAGCGGCTGATGAAAAAGGGTCATGCCCATGAGTAATCCCATGGATCATCGTAACACAAGCTTCACCCTTGCTGATCAGACTTGTCAATTTTTCTTCCAGCACTTGAGCAGATGACCTACGCCCCATCCTATACTGACGAATGCGCACCCCTACCCGTCCTTTTGATACCTGCTGGACCAGTTCAGGATTCATGCTGTTACCGGCAAAACAATAGGTAGTTGGCCAAAAACCTGTTTGGGCAGCTATTTCACGATCATTTCGGTGTACTTCTTCCTGCACTTCTTCTGGACTGCACTCTGTCAGCTTTTTATGCGACCAGCCATGATTGGATATTTCATGACCAGCCTCGGCCATCTCCCTGAGCCCTTTCCAGCTTATGCGTGCTATACCATTGTAGCTCCCATGTTTCTCCGCAACATTGATAGAGTTTCCATTGATCCAAAACGTGGCATAAAACCCTAGTTCCTTGAGCCTGGGGAATACCAGTGTATAGTGCTCAAGTACTCCATCATCAAACGTATAGCTAATTGCACACTGCTTGTCTCCGTAATATTTGGAAAGATAAATGGTTGGCGGCTCATTGGAAGAAGCCAGTGGCACGATCATAAAGGTGAAAAGCCAAAGAAGTAATGCACTCATAGAAAGCAATTTATATGGCTTGGCCGTCAGCAAAAGGCACCAAATTCACCTTATAGGGAGGGTATTTTCATCACACTTACATGAAATGCTCTTAAAAAAACAAAAACCTGATGTAAACTGGCATCAGGTGAACTCTAAACAATAAAGGCCGATAAAATCGGCCCTCATTGTTCTTAGAATAGCTGGTGTACTTACTTTTTAATGAGCACCTTCGTTTCAATTATTCCACCTGTATTTACAGACACTACATAGTAGCCTTTGGCTAACCCATGAAGGTCTACAGATTTTTCATTCGCTGAAGTCTCCAGATTGATGTAGGCTCTGCCAGACATATCAGTAATGGTAACCTGATGTGGAGCACTATCATCTGCAAATCTTAAGTGAAGTACCTCGCTAGCAGGGTTTGGATAAACCATAAACTGAGCTGCTTGCACTTTATTAGTGGCGGCATCACCTGCTCGTGCTCCTCCGCAGTTGGTAGCAGATCCACCAGCTCCAGAAGGAGTATCACCTTGATTTGTCACATAAAGTTTATCAAGTTTAGTACCTTCTTCACGGTATGCTACGTCAAATGTATGACTACCTGCAGTCAGGCTAAAAGTAACTACCGAGTTGCCATTGTCAGCATTATGTACTTCATCCCAGTGCCAGGATGATCCCGGAGCGATGTTGTTCCATTTGATCCAGGATCCTCCATCCATTCTCACCCAGTATGAATCTTCATCTACAGTAGGAGCAATCACTCGTCCCCATACCTTATAGGAGCCAGTTTCGCTCACATCAAAATTGTAAGTAATTCTTCCATTGGCAGAGCTTGGCGCTGATGACAAGCTATTGTTACCCGCCTGAACAGAAGCGTAAGTACCATTAGAAGCTGATCCATCAGCAGGAGTATTCCAAAGTGACCCTACGGTACCACACTCGGCTTCTAGCCAAACTGTATTGCTGCTTGTGCTTGGCGCATTTACGGTGACCACTACATCATCTGTAGCAGTAGCACCCTGATCATCGGTCACAGTGAGTGTAATCGTATGCGCACCTACAGCCAAAGTAACTGACGGGTTACTGCCTGTAGCTATTTGAGTTCCTCCCTCAGTCCATACATAGCTGGCGATGGTACCATCAGGATCACTACTACCAGTGCCATTAAGGGTCACCGATTCACTACCATTATCATCCGTATCCGTTACCGTCTGATCTGCACCTGCGTCTGCAATTGGAGACTGATTTCCTCCACTTCCGCAATTAGAGGCTGTTTCACCCACCCCTGCAGGAGTATTACCAAGTTCATCAATAAATATTTTATCTAGCTGAGCACCATCTTCACGGTAACCGATATCTAATGTATGACTCCCCGCACTCAGGGTAAAATCAACTACTTGATTGCCATTGTTTTCATCGTGAACCTTATCCCAGTGCCAGGTCGATCCCAAATCAATATTGTTCCACTTGATCCAGTTTCCGCCATCTACACGCACCCAGAAAGAATCATCACTTGCAGTAGGTGCAATTACGCGTCCCCACACATTATAGGTTCCGGCTTGCGCTACATTAAAAGTAAAGTTCAACTGACCACTAGTGCCTGGAGCGCTGGATCCACTGGTATTTCCAGGCTGGATCTCAACAGCCTGCCCATTAGCAGCCGAAACATCGGAGTTGACATTCCACAAAGAACCTACCGTAGCACACTCTGCCTCCAACCAAACTGCATTGGAGCTACTGCTCCCTCCATCACATGGACCCGAAACATTCGCATAGCTACCTGAACCGGACACCGTGGTACCACTATCATTACAACCAGCCTTTACACTGCAGTTGGTTCCATTTTCTATCCAGATTCCAACATCCGAACAGTTTCTAATCTCAGCATAATTCACATGCCCTTCTACAGTTGGTCCAGACTGGACAATAAAAAACCCACGTCCGCAATGCTCTGCCAAAAGGGTATCAGTAGTAATATTATTACAACCATTGGCATAGCGAAGACCTGCATATCCGCCCAACCAGTCACAATTATAAGCGTCTACTTTACTTACAGTTCCATTGAATGTTTTATTAAAAAGAACTCCACACCCTCCGGTATTTCTAGCGGTGATTGTTCCTTCAATTGTCACACCATCGATACTATAAGTTTCCACTCCATGAGAGCCAATATTGTCCACATAAATATCTCTCATGTATAAGTTATACTCCGTATAGTTCCAGGGATTGCTAGACCTACTGTCAATTCGAATTCCGATCCAATCAATATTAGTAAGATTCAAATCGGTAAAACTTAAATTACTGGCCGCACTGCTACGAATTCCATACCCGCCTACCACATTAGTAAGTGTTAAATCGTGTATCTCAAATCCGTCTCTGCTGTTTGAAATCCCCGTTCCTGTAAAGCTACAAGTAAAGGTATTTCCATGCCCATAAAGCTTGACATTACTACCGGGTACATTCAGAGTAGCATCTAAGGTTCCTCCAGTCGTCACATGAACTTCCCTTCCTGTGCCCATACAGCTATTGATAGCTGTGGATAAACTGGAAGAGCTCCCTGCTGTGGTTCCATTGATTCGCCAGTAATAAGTACTGCCTGATTTCCATACCTCATTTGGGTAGGTTTGAGCATGCACTATTACAGCACTCAAGAGCAGCGCAATCAGCGCGAAAGACCGCTTTAAATTTTGGTACATTTTGCTTTTCATTAGTTTAGGTTTATTGGTTAAACAATACTCCAAAACTATGCTGCAATTGCACCAATGATGTTCAAATATTCTTAATTGAAGGGGTGTATTTTGAGAATTTTATTTTTACCAGAGTGTTTGCGAGGCTATTTTTAGAAAATCATCAAAATACTTCAACAACAACGTATTAGTACTGCTTTTGCAAGCGAGTCATCTCTTCTGCTGTAATCGGGATAACAGTACCGTGGCGAGGCTTGAAATCCATTTCACCCGCTATTACTTCAAAGGTTATAAAATCCTCAGTCTTGCAAAATTCGTATTGGCCCCTACGATACACATCATACATAAGGATATAGCCCGATTGATCAATAAGTTGGAATACACAGCCTCCTTCCACATCCCAATCTGATTGATCTACATAGCGATCGTGTACCTCATAGCCGGATGTGAGCGTAGAAGAGCTGGCCATCAATAACCCTTTTTCGCCTTGATCTTCATTTTTAAAAAACAAGTAATACCGACCATCCTTTTTGACAATATCTCCGTCTATACAAGCTGCATCATGATTCAACAAGACTTTTGGAGTAGTCTGTAGCGCAGTAAAACTCTCATTTGCATAGGCATAGTATAGAATATCCTTACCTCCAGGCTGCAGCATAGACCAGTAAACCAAATAACTGTCTTTCTCATCATCATAAATGGTTTGAGGTGCCCACACTCTGGTTACATCTCCAAATTGGTCTGGAAATTCCGTGGCAATATCCACAACACTAGATTCCCAGGTGATCAAGTCTTTAGACCTCAGGAGCACCATAGCTGTATTTTGCCAGCCCATCGCTTTTGTCTTTAGGTCTGTAAGCGTCATGTAATAGCTCCCGTGATGGGTCCGTAAAATATGTGGGTCTCTTACTCCTCCCGAAGTACTGACCTCCTCTGCGTGTACCACCGGGCGGCTTCCATTCAATGCTTTATATTTTAGGCCGTCCGTACTCAGCGCGTAATACACTTGTTCACCAGTGTCTCCACCCAAAAAATAGGCGAACAGATAACCATCGTAAGTCTGTGCATGTGCAGCCAAAGTCATTAGAAATGGTATGATCAATACTAATAATCGCATGAGTATGGCGGTAATAAGATTATCTTAATTAAATGAGGACTCCAAAACAGCCCCCTGATTTCACTCAAAAACCTGAAGTGTTTCCTGCTGATCTTCCGATGCCTGGATGGCTCCTCCCTCCCAGCGCTGGCCATTGATAACCACATTGCTGAGGGTAAGGCCATCAAATAAGGCCGTATCCAGGGCTGCTGCACCCGAGGTGAACTCACAATCCTCCAGCTGAAATGATTGTAACTGATCATGAGCCGTGATGCCTACATCCGCAAACTTCTGTGTTTGCAGGTTGAGTTTTCTAAAGGTAAGATTAGCAGATGTGGATACGGGTGGTGACTGCCTGCCTTTCAGGTCAAAAAATTGAGTCCATGGCTTGATATAAATCCCCGTGTGTACCGACCCGGAAATTTGCTCTAACGTGATGTATTCATATCGCTGGGGAGTATCAGGCCGCATTTTCAGATAGATCAGCCGCTGAGCGCCTTCCACGGTGCAGTTGCGCATCAGTACATTGCGCGTGTGTATGTTTTCACTGCCGCAAGTGAACGTAGAGTGGCAAAACCCATACACATTGTTTTCTATTAGAATGTTTTCATTTGGCCCGTTGTTGGGATCTTCATCTGCCCACGGACCTTTACCCCCCTTAAGCGCTACTGCATCGTCATTCACAGACATGTAGCAGTTTCGGATCAATACATTTTTACATACATCGATATCTATAGCATCGGTACTCGGTGCTTTTACCGGACTTCTTGGCGCCAAAATGCGCACTCCCAGCACTTTTACATTTTCACACTGATACAAATGGGTGGTCCAAAATCCCGAATTCTGTAGGGTAACATCTTGCAACTGTACGTCATCACTATCCCAAATAAATACCAGCCTGGGACGTGAAACTTCTAGATTTGTACAGGCCGGGTTTTCAGCTCTTCGTGCCCAAAATGCCTTCCAAAACTTAAGCCCGTTACCATCTACTACACCTTGCCCCGAAATGGTGAAGCCATCCACTCCGTAAGCATTGATCAATGCTGGAAAATAGTCAAGATTTTGTCCTTCCATGCGCGAAGGCTGCTTTGGATAGTGAGTGATATCATTAGATCCTTTGAGTACTGCTCCTTGCTGCAAATGGAGGTGAGTGCCAGGTTTAAAAAACAATGCTCCAGAATAATACACACCAGGTGGTATAACCACTACCCCTCCACCATTTGAGGACGCCTCATCAATAAGCTGCTGAATCATCTCTGTATGGAGCACTGTGGTATCATAAGGCCCAACTCCATAATCGCTGAGTATATAAGGCGTACCTAGCTCTGCTATGGAAACTCTGGTGGTATCTCGAAACCAGTCAGTTATGGGAGTGCCATCGGGGAAATGATCCTGTATCGGCATTTTTTCGGCTCCACAAGACCAAACAAAAACAGCTAACAATTGAAAAACAACTATTCGATAATTCATAGTGCGTATTAATTTTCAAGAATTTGGAAGGAAATCAGACCAGACTCTCCCGACCAATAGACTCCCTGGAAGTAGATGAATCACGTATCACTAGCTTTGGTGAAATGACCACCTTTTGGGCTACGGCCACTCCATGACCTTCGATGCGTTGAACTAGCAACCTGGCCGCCACACGCCCCATTTCCTGGCTTTGCTGGTCTATCGTGGTAAGAGAAGGCACCAACCATCTGGTAAAAGGTTCATTGCTAAAACCCACCACCTTCACTTCATCAGGTACGTCCACATTAAGCGTATTCAAATAACTCATCACACCTAATGCCATATAGTCACTGGTCGTAAAAAATGCATCGGGTGGATTAGGAGATTTCATTAACCTGGCTGCTGCATCCGCCCCTGACTCGGTAGTGTCATCCACACACACCATCAAATCTTCATTGTGTGCTACACTCGCAGCCTTCAGGGCTGTCAGAAAGCCCCTCATCCGTTCAGCATATAAATCCAGGTGTAGCGGGCCATGCAGAATAGCTATATTGGAACATCCACTACTGATCAAATGACTCACAGCATCAAAAGCAGCCTGAAAATCATCCAGCACTACTTTATCACAGTCTATTTGGAAAGATGACCGATCAAACAAAACGATCGGCTTTTGTTTGTCTTTTAAAGCATTGATATGATCGAATTGATCCGTTTCCCGAGAAAGTGACAGCAATACTCCAGCCACCTGAGTAGCCGACAATGCCTCCAGTGCTTTGATTTCTTTGGCAAGTTGTTCGTTAGATTGTGCCACGATCACCTGATAGCCATGTTGAAGGATTTCATCCTCTACCCCACGGATCACGGATGAAAAAAATGCCGTATCCTGATAGGGCACGATCATCCCGATCAGTTTGGAATGACCGCTGCGTAAATTTGCAGCCATTATATTAGGCTCAAAGTTTAGCTCGCGAGCCAAATCCACCACTCGCTTGCGCATTTGTTTACTGATGCGCGGGTGATCTTTCAATGCCCTTGATACCGTAGACGGTGAGACATTGAGCTTTTCAGCGAGGTGATATATGGTGGTTTTTTCGGGTTTCAAAAGGGTGAATTAGGTAATAAAAACTAGAGGGGCCTCAATACCTATGGCTTGCTATACTCACACATCGGATACTAAAAATGAGTTACCAAGAAAGCCAAGAGACATGAGGCCCCTGCTTATCCATTTGAATCGACTATCATGGATCAGTTTGCATTCAATATTATATTAAACTCACCAAGACCACCTACTCTGCTATCTGACTGTACAGTAGCAAAATTAACTGTAAGCTGATCTTTAGCAGCTGAAAGCGTAACAGTAGAAGTACCATTGATCTCCAGATTTTCCGGAACGAGGTTTACTGTTACATCAGAAATACTTCCATCTTCAGCTACTGTATAGGTACCCCCTGTAGCGTAAGACTCAATATTTCCTGTCAATTGAAACCCAGTCTCTGTAAAAGTAGCCGTAACTCCAGAGGCATCTATTTCTGTATTAGCAAAACTAGATGAGGCATCAACAGTCCAAGTACCTTGCAGTGCAGTCAACACAAGATCTCTTTCAGTTTCCGTTACGGTGTTGTCATCGTCTTTCTTACATGAACTCACAGCAATCATCATGGCTACCACTGCAAACGCCAAAAGTTGTTTCATACTTTTCATAATCTCAGTTTTAGGTTTTTTGATTTATAATTTCACTGATTTAGTCGATAGTCAATCCGAAAACTGGTCAAGCTGCAGCAGCACCTCGCCAGCATTTAGATCTCTTATCGAGGTATCAAAAGTAGGTGAACATACAGACGCAGAGTACTCGAAAATTCGTAATATGGAGGGGGGAATCTCGTAATTTCATAGAAAAACGTTCCTTTCAGGTACAAATTGGGGCGATTGGAAGACTGAACCCGCTTGAATACCACACTCCATTGTTTGTTACATGCAAACACACTCCTACCAGTTTTGACAAGAGTGCTACACCTCCTCCACTACTTCTTTTTCATCACATAATAGAGCACTCCACATGCCAACCACGCCGGGAGGGTGAGGTACGACAGGAATACACCGAAGTATACGGACACAAAGTAGAAAACCACGGCAGATACCACCCACGCACCGAAGACTTTCACATCGAAGGATTTGGTAGTGGCCTGGAGCCTGGTGCCGTTGATAAAAAAGTGGTCAAACACAATCACCGCTCCCATTGGTGCCAAAATAAATCCATATAGCGCCACAAAATCGAGGAGTTTCATCGCAAAGGCGGGGAACAAACCAGCGATGGTCGCCACTGTACCAGCCACGATGGTCACCCAAAACGTAGACAGCCTGGGCAAGATCGCCTGGAAAGCCAGTCCTGCCCGATAGATGGTAGGGTTGGCTGTGGTCCAGCCTGCCAATACCACCACAACGATCCCGAAGATCCCGATAGCATTGTAAGCCAGGGGACCCGGTGCCACAGACGGTGCCTGACCGGACTGCAAAAGCTGCTGTACATCAGGAGACTGCAAGTACACCGCATACAGCAGAGCTGCAGCGACCCAAGCCATGTAGTGGCCCACATACATACCTGCAGCGGTGGTCCAGCCAGCCTGTGGAGATTTGGCAAAACGAAATACAGACAAATCCGACATCCCTATGTGCATGGCGCCATTGGCAAACCACGACCAAAAGATCACGTGCCAGATGGTGTATTTGATCTGACCAGGGAAGGGCTCCGAACCTTCACCCCAGATGTTCCAGAAATCTGCAAAAGAACCTACTTCTAGCTGCACCAGCGCAACGATGCCCGCCGCTACAAAACCCAGCACAATGACCGGAGCCATGAAATTGGCAGCTTTGGCAACCGTATCATAGCCACGAGCCGCAATGATGGATATCACCGCTCCCACAGCCAGCACGATAACCACCCAGGTAAAGCTGTTGGGCATGGTATCAGTAAGGCGTGGCATCTGCATATCAAACGGCACTCCTACAGCTGTAGCCGAAACGGTGATCATCGACCCGGCCAGGAAGCAAAACAGCACCCCATTGGCCAGGTTGTAAATACTCACAAGCTTTTTGCCACAGATCTTTTCCAGCTGATAATACAAAGTAAGCCGGTGCTTCACCGCCACTTCGGCAGTAAGAAATCTCCAGGAAAGTACGGCCAGCAGGTTGCCTACCAGCAGCCCAATGATCAGGTCAAAAGCACTGACGCCAGTGGTCAGAAACAATGGACCAATGACAAACTCGGTACCGGCAGCATGCTCACCGGCATACATGCCCAAAAAATTCTTCCAGCTTTTGAGCTTCGACTGTGGGACAGGTTCTCTTTCAAACTCTCCGCTGCTTACTGCTTGTTGTTCTTCCATGGTATAGGTTAATGTGAAACGGTTTAAAAATTAAGATTTGATCAGGTGATGGCTAAGCTCCTGAGGCTGCGCACAGCACAGCTGGCTCATGACCTGATAAAGTTGTTTTTTGAGGATAGAAATGGTGTGATCTCCTCCCCTGCTTCCCAACGCAGATACTCCATACATAAAGGACCTGCCCAAAAAGGCAAACTCCGCTCCAGCCGCAAGGCTGGAGGCAATGTCTGGCCCTGTACGGATGCCACTATCCATCATGATGGCTATTTGGTCCTTGTACTGCTCCACGATAGGATGCAAAGCGCCGATGGAAGACTCCCCATGATCGAGCTGACGTCCGCCGTGATTGGAGACGATGACGCCATCCAGGCCGAGTTTTACGCATTTCTCCACATCCTCGGTGCTAGCCACGCCTTTCATCACCAGCTTTCCTTTCCACTGATCACGAATGGCTTTCAGGCGGTCTTCATTTAGCCGCCCATCAAAAGTCTTATTCATAAAAAGCCCCAGGTGCTTGAGGCTCATCCCTTTGGGGATGTAGGGCTTGAGGGTCTTAAACTCCGGAGTACCTGCCAGCAAAGTATGTATAGCCCATTTGGGGCATCCCATGATTTGCAGGATGTTTCGAAGGGTAAGCTTTGGAGGTATAGAAAGTCCATTGATGATCTCCTTGGATCGGTACCCAAATGTGGGCACATCCGCCAGCACCACCAATACCGGATACTCTGCTGCCGCTGCCCGGTCGAGCAGGTCCTTGCGCAGGCTATCCTCTGCTGGGTGATACAGCTGAAACCAGGCATTTCCCTCGGTGATCTCACTGATTTTTTCCAGACTGGCAGTACCTACCGTACTCAGTATGTAAGGGATGTTATGCTCAAAAGCGGCTTTGGCCAAAATCTCCGATGCCCGGGGCCACATAAGCCCCTGCAAACCTATAGGAGCAATACCAAAAGGTGCCGCATAGGTTTTGCCCATTAGCTCCACCTCCAGCGACGGGTTGATCACCTCCCGTAAGTAATAGGGTTTGAGCTGCAAGTCGCGGATTTCATCCGTGTTGCGCTTGAGGTTTACCTCTGCATTGCAGCCTCCATCCAGGTATTCGAATGCAAATCGCGGAATGCGTTTGCGAGCTCGCTCTCGTAGGTAAGGAATATCCGGGTAGTTGGAGTTGATATATTCTTTCATGTGTGGAGGTTAATGGCTTTCGTTTAGAAAATACTGGCTATAAAAATCACTATTCAGTGCTTCATCTGCAACCTCCAGGGCCGCACCCAGCGAAGATCCCAGCGGAGCGGAGATGGTCCGTATTTCCAGATGGGGAAAGGCATTTTGCAATAACTGCACAAACACCTGATTGTCTGCAAATCCCCCGTCGATATAGATTTTTGCGATAGCTGCTCCTTCCAATGCCAGCTGGAGCTGAGCCACCTGCACCTCTACCAGCTCCACCATCAACTGATGATAGGCCGCTTCATACGTGGCGATGCCCGTTAAATCGGTCTGCTCCGGATTGGGAATTGTGCCTCGATCTAATATCTCCATGCGAAACCTGCGAGGCATTTCTTTGATCAGCGATGGTTCGAAAGTGACCTGCTTGTGCCGGTCCTCAGACACCCCATAATGATCCGCCAATACCTGCACCTGATGGCTATACTCACTTCCTAGAAAAAGCCTGGACACCCGAACGGGTGCTCCATCTGTCCGAAGAAAATTGAGGCAGTCGCTGGCCAGGTGCTGCTCAGTAAGCTGCTCCTCACTAAATGGATTCATGGCAATGCTCCATGTGCCCGTAGAAAGCAATACGAAAGGCTCCTCACTCATCTTGAGGTAAGGCAGCAAGGCCGCCGAACTGTCATGAATGCCCACACCTACCTGTACCTCTTTTCCGCCAAGGTGAGCACTGACCCACTGATGCTCCGCAATAGGCGCCATCAGCTGATCCAATCCTTCTGCCTTCACCCACTGATGGTAGTCATTTTGGGCAAAATCCCAAAGATTGGTATGGCAACCAATGCTCGTATACTCACTGAATTGCTGACCAGAAAACACATAACTGAGGTACTGAGGGAAATGTAGCGATCGATGAATTTTCTTAAAAACTTCAGGCTTTCGATGCTTGAGCCAATAAAGCTGCATGCCGGAATTGAGCATCGCCATTTGTGGTGATGCTGTTGCAGCAGCTAGTTGCGCTTTAGGTCCGTAATCACTATAAAATTGATCCAGCAATTCCGGTGGATACGGCTTGAGGTAATTGTATAAACAACTTACGGGCCGGCCTGATTCATCTAAATGAACCAGACTAGCGCCGTATGTTGAGTAATTAATCGACTGAAGGTCGTAATGCTCAGCAGCCAGCACCGGATCGAGCTGTGCATGCATCCAGGATACAATGGCTTCCAAATCATCGCATGGATCACCATCTTCATCCTGTATTTCAGGAATGGTGATGTACTCCTTGTGAAGCTCATTGAGCTGCTGATCAAAAAGCACAAACTTTTTGTTGGTTTTACCTATATCAAATACTGCCGTTACTTTCATGGATTACAATCCTGTAGCTACCACTGTTTTACCTCGCTCTCCTATCAGTTGTCCACGCACATCCAGCTTGCGATACAGCCCCAGAGGATCTAGCGCTCCACCTGCCATGGCACGAGCGGCCGCCACTATGGGGCGCACATCGGTACGGTAGGCTCGCTGCAAGATTTCCTGACACATGGTCACATCATGATTGCGCTGTGCTTCTTCCAGCGCCTGCTGATCTACCAGCAAGGCCTGCGCATAGGCGATGCTAATGGCTTCCAGTGACTGCATCAGGTCCTCGATCGGGTCTTTCACATTGTGGCTGGCATCGATCATCCAGGCCAGTGGAGGATTCCCTGCATCATTGTTTTGCATACCATATACCAGCTCATTGAAAATCAAAAACAGCTGATAAGGCTTGATGCTACCACAGGTAAGGTCATCGTCACCATACTTGCTATCATTGAAGTGAAAACCTCCAAGACGGCCTTTGGCCATCAAGGTAGCTACAATTTGCTCAATGTTGGTATTGGGCAGGTGATGTCCTAAATCCACCAGCGTGTGTGCTCGTTCTCCACAGCCTTCGGCTAGCATGAGCGAGGTACCCCAATCCTGGATGACCGTGGAGTAGAAGTTAGGCTCGTATGGCTTATACTCTACCAGTAGCTTCCAGTCTTGTGGCAGGTGGCTGTAGATTTCATGCAGGGACTCCTGCGTGTTTTGTAGCGCCTTTCGGAAATTGTTTTGTCCCGGAAAAGATGCTCCGTCTGCCAACCATACGGTGAGTGCATTGCTACCCAGCTCCTGTCCATACTGGATCACCTCGATGTTGTGATCAATTGCCAGCTGTCTGCTTGCTTTTTCAGAATTGCTCAGCGAGCCGTGTTTGTAACTAAACGGCTGCCCCTGCTGATCCTGAAAGGTGTTGGAATTCATGGCATCAAAAACAATCCCATGCTCCTCCGCACGTTGCTTGATCGCGGCTGTGTCTTTGGGAATATCCCACGGAATGTGCAGTGAAATGGCTCCTGCAGTCTGAGTAAGTGCATGGATCACACCTACGTCATCCAGTTTATCCTCCAGACTACCTGGCTCCCCACCAATCGAAAATCTCCCGAAGCGCGTACCTCCGGCACCCAGTGCCCAGCTAGGGATGGCTACCTGAAAGTCTTTCAGCTGATCAAGCAACAGGGAGAGTGTGACTCCCTGCTTACTCAACTGCGCGTCTAAAAAAGCTAAGTGCGCTTCGTTATCTGCCTGATGCTCCTCGTTGTGAGCGGCTATATGTTCTTTGCTAATTCGCATTATCTTACAAAAGCTTCAGCCATTCCACCATCTACGTTGATCGTATTGCCGGTACTCTTGTCCAGTATGGCTGTCACGGCAAAAACACCATTGGCAATATCCTCAGGACGGATGATTTCATTCATCAGGTTTCGCTTCGCATAAAATGCCGGAAGCTCCTCCACGGTGATACCATAGGCTTTTGCTCTACCTTCAGCCCATTCGCCTTCCCAGATTTTGCTACCTACGATCACCCCATCAGGGTTTACGGTATTTACGCGGATCTTGTGAGGGCCGAGCTCAGCAGCCAGCAACCTTGTCATGTGTTGCTGTGCAGCTTTGGCCGTGCCATAGCCTACATTGTTTTTACCTGCTACGAGTCCATTCTTACTGGCTATGTTGACGATATCGCCACCAAAACCTTGCGTTTTCATGATCTCCACACCTTTTTTGGCCATGTTAAACTGACCTTTTACCAGTACATCTTGGAGGATGTTCCAGTCTTTGAGTGTAGTATCTTCCAATGGCTTGGAAATCGCCAGACCTGCCGAATGCACCACAATATCTACCCCTCCAAACTCGAGACTTGCTTGCTTATAAGCCTTGTCGATGGAGCTTTCGTCAGACACGTCGCATACACCATAAGCCGAAATATCTCTTTTGTAAGTAGCGTTTGCCACCTGCAGACGGTCATCGTCTATATCTGTGAGAAATACATTGGCACCCTCTGCAGCCAGTTTATCAGCAATGGCTTTGCCAATACCACCACCTGCACCGGTGATGATAGCCACTCTTCGTGAAAGGGGCTTTTCCGGAGGCATACGCTTGAGCTTGTCTTCCTCGAGCAGCCAGTATTCGATATCGAAGGCTTCCTGACGGGGAAGTGCGGTATACTCGGTGATGGCCTCTGCACCACGCATCACATTGATAGCATTGATGTAAAACTCAGATGCCACGCGAGCGGTCTGCTTGTTTTTGGCAAACGTAAACATGCCCACACCCGGGTAAAGGATCACTACAGGGTTCGGGTCACGCATAGCCGGGCTATTGTCGCGCTTACAGTTTTGGTAGTATGCTTCGTATTCTTTTCTGTATTGCTCAAAAGCAGGTGTGATTTTCTCTTTGATGGCTGCTGGATCTGAAAGGTCCTCATCAGGTGCGATTTCAAGCACCAAAGGCTGGATCTTCGTACGCAGGAAGTGGTCAGGACATGAAGTACCCAGTGGTGCCAGTCGGTCCAGGTCGTTGCTATTCACAAACTGAAGCACCCGTTCGTCATCGGTGAAGTGACCGATCATTTTGTTGTAGCTAGAGCAAAGCCCTCGCAATACCGGCGCAAGTTGTGACGCTTGAGCTTTGCGCTGATCACCTTGAAGGCTTTCGATGCGCGAACCTCCAAATACAGGCCCTTTGGCACCTTCGCGCTCAGCGATATAGCTGGATGCAGCTTCGATCACTTCGAGGCTGTTCATGTAACACTCATAGCTGGTGTCTCCCCAGGTAAACAGTCCGTGGCTTCCCAGCACGATACCGCGGATACCCGGATTGTCATTGAGGCATTTTTCCAGCTGTAGGCCCAGGTCGAAACCGGGACGCTGCCAGGGAACCCAACCCATGGTGTCTCCCCAGATTTCTTTGGTGATGGCCTCACTGTCTTTGGCGGCAGCCACGGCGATCAATGCATCGGGGTGCAGGTGATCGATGTGCTTGAATGGCAACAATCCGTGTAGCGGCGTATCGATAGAAGGTGCGCGGCTGTCCAGATCGTGCAGACAGTGGTAGTAAAGGGGTACAATTTCGTCTTCAAACTCAATACCACGGTAGGCGTTTTTCAGGTTTCTGATCTTGTCTGTATACAAGCCTGCAATTCCGTCTCTGGTAAGCGTTCCGATATCTCCTCCAGAACCTTTTACCCACAGCACTTCGCGTTCTTCACCCGTCAGCGGGTCCTTTTCCATGGTCTTGCAGGAAGTGTTGCCCCCACCATAGTTGGTGATGCGCAGGTCCTGACCAAGGATATTGGATCGGTACAAGAAAAGTGCTACCTGATCGTCTCCCAATTTATCTGCCTGGGCATCATCCCAGAGATAGTCTACGTGTTTGAATTCTTTTAACTTCATCTTACTACTATTTGAAATCGTCTAATACGTCCTTAATTACTTATTTTGATTTTGCTGATTTTTCAGTAAAACGAATTTAGAGTGTTATAATCATATGTTTTTGCATCAAATGGCATTACGTTTGCACTTTTTGACATGAGCTTATGAATGACTATTTTTCCTACACTACCTCCAGCCCTGAGGACAAGCAGTGGGGGCTATACCTGACGGTGAGCGGCAGGCACACCGCCGCTCCAGGGTCTGTTTATCCTCAAAAAGCTCATCCATCGGGGTACTTCTTTGAATGGGAGTCCGGGAGGGTGCTGAGTGAGTACCAGCTCATTTTCATTTCGGATGGATTTGGACATTATGAAACTGCACATGGCAGCTATGACGTGAAGCCCGGAACACTGCTGCTCGTGGAGCCGGACATCCGCCACCGGTATCGCCCCGACCCGGCGACTGGCTGGACGGAATATTATGTAGGTTTCAATGGGCATCTGGCAGCGCATTTCATTGCGAGTACTTTTGGGCAACACCACGCATCTGTGCACTACAGTGAAAACCAGATGGAGTTTATAGATACTTACCAGAAAATCCATGACCTGGTAGCCGAACAAAAGCCAGCCTACCATCAGATCGCTTCGGGACTGATTCTAAAACTGCTGGGCTATGTAGCCGCCCAGGAGAAGGCTCGACTGATCGATAATATACACGTGGAGCAGCTGGTAAGTCGTGCGAAAGACTACATGTGGAAGCATGTGCACAGCGAAGTGGATTTTCAGGCGTTCTCTCGGGAGCAGTCGGTGAGTTATTCCTATTTCCGCAAGGCCTTTAAGCTCTACACGGGCATTGCCCCGCATCAGTTTTACCTGGACCTCAAAATCATGCGTGCCAAGGAGCTGATCATCGCTACCGACAAGAGCATTAAGGAAATCACCTTTGAGCTGGGGTTTGACTCCATCCATTACTTCAGCCGGATCTTTAAGAAAAAGACAGGCCAGGCACCGAGTAATTTTCGGTGAGGCAAAAGTTTAGATGGGGAGGACTAACCTATTCCGTTACAGAACATCCCCAATAAACCCTGGAGGTTTTGAAAACCTTCAAGGTTTGAGGTCGGCAAAGGCAAAACCTGTCAGGGTCCCAGTAATTTTAGGACGGGTCCCCACCCACCTCTGCTAAACATTGAGCGGTCCTTGCTAAACATTGAGGGCTTCATGTTGCGCATTGAGGAGTCCTTGCTAAACATTGAGCACCACTTGTTGCGCATTGAGGGGTCCTTGCTTAGCATTGAGCACCACTTGTTGGACGTTGAGAGGTCCTTGCTTAGCATTGAGCACCGCTTGTTGGACGTTGAGAGGTCCTTGCTTAGCATTGAGGGGTCCTTGTTGTACATTGAGCGCCGCTTGTTAGGCATTGAGTGGTCCTTGCTTAGCATTGAGTATTGTGTAGTAAGCCTCGTTGGCGCGAGCGTTTCGCTCGTATCCAATGAAAAGTAATCCTGATCCTCCGCAGCGTTCGCAGTGCCATTGACCACTCCCCGACACTTTTATCTTCCCCTGAGACTTTTTGTCTTT
Source organism: Marinoscillum furvescens DSM 4134 (assembly GCF_003386095.1). Classification (GTDB taxonomy): domain Bacteria; phylum Bacteroidota; class Bacteroidia; order Cytophagales; family Cyclobacteriaceae; genus Marinoscillum; species Marinoscillum furvescens. The sequence continues at coordinate 65,481 of NZ_QREG01000001.1, forward strand.
CCCCTGGCGTTTTTTAGGCTCCCCCCGGGACCTTTACCCTTTCCCCAGGCGACTAGACTGCTCCCCCCGAATTATTAACCCTTCCCCCGGGATCTATGAGGTGTCCCCGGTGTTTTTAAGCGTCCCCCGGGTATATCTATCCTCCCCTCGGCGGAGGGAAGGTGAAAATCAAACATGATTACCTTGATTTATTCGCCAGTAATACCTTATGCGATATCCATGCGCTGATTCAGAAGTTCAACATTAAAATTAACCTTTGCATTGAGCGCTCGAAAAACCTTAATAATGGTTTCAAATCGGGCATCAGTTAAGCTATTCTCAATTTTGGAAATTTGGGCTTTCTTCACCCCAACAAGTTCACCGAGTTGTTCTTGTGTAAGATTTCGTTTCTTGCGGGCCTCTTTTATTGCCTGCCCTAACAAATCCATACGCAACTCATATTCAAAAGCATCTCGTTTCCGAGTTCCCTTTTTGCCTATGTGCTTATCCGTTAATTCCTCAAGTGAATAAGTTTTCATATCCTTCATTTTTTCTTATCCTTAAAATACTGCACCCGCAAGCGTTCCACTTTTTCAATTTCAGATTTAGGCACTTTCCCGGTTTTCTTTATCATCCCATGTGTTGATATAACCAAAGTGTCATGTTTATCAGACTTATCCCAAAAAGCAAAAAGTCTATAGTAAGTCTTACGATAGAGCGTTCGAAATTCCCAAACCTCTCCTTTTAGCTTTTTAAAAAGTTCCCTATCGTTAACTCGACGTGACTTCCAGATATTGAAAAGGATTTTTTCCCGAGCCTTATCCTCGAGTTCTTCTATAAACTCAGCGGCCTCTTCCAGAAATGCTACGCGAAATTTATCCTTCACAATGCGTTTTTATGATAAAGTTAATTGTTTCCTAAATAGGAAACAAGAGTAGAAGATGCTGCATCCTCAGATTCGACCGATCTCAGCTGGAGACCAGTAAGGAAGAGCTTCGTCATCCGAATAATCGCCAACAGCATTTTTCTCTTCACCCGGTATTTTGCCCAACAAGTCAAACACTCCAATACCACGATATTGTATTAACTTGGTCGCTAGTCCGGACTCGTTGAAACTAATTCCATGCGCAAACTCTCTCTATTCATCGCTACCAGCCTCGATGGCTACATTGCCAAGCCAAATGATGACCTGGAGTTTCTCAAACTCGTAGAAAAAGAAGGTGAAGATTATGGCTACATGGAGTTTATCAGCACCGTAGACACGATCATCATCGGCCGCAAGACGTACGATTATGTGGTAAAGGCGATAGGTTCCGAACACTACGACAATGGGAAGCACGATGTGTATGTCATCACCCGTACACCCAGGCCCAGCAGTGGTCGTACGACCTTTTACACGGGCCATCCAGCGGACCTTGTACGAGATCTCAAAACCAGGGATGGCCAAAACATCTATTGCGATGGGGGCGCAGAGGTAGTCAACGAACTCGTAAAACAAGATCTGGTAGATGAAATGACTATTTCCATCATACCTATCTTACTTGGGGAGGGTGTCCGCTTGTTTCAAGATCATAGACCCGAGCAGCAGCTAGAGCTGATCAAAACCAAATCATTCGATACCGGCCTGGTACAGCTGCACTACAAGCGCAAACTGTTAGCAGGCCGTCATTTTTCGATCTAAAAACGCTCCACCATACCGCAATCCCTACACACGAAATCTTCACTTTTACCGTTAGCGTGGAGGACTAAGGAAGAGAAACGACATGAAGGGACTTTTGACGGCACTCGTCATCCTGGCATCACTGGGTGCTTACAGCCAAAAATACGGCACCACGCTCGGGCTACGACTGGGCAATGACATCACCCGCACCATAGGTATCACGGCCGAGCAGCGACTATTTAAAAGAATCACCGCTGAGGGCATCCTACAGAGTGACCTCAGCCGAAACCATACCGCACACCTACTGATCCGGCGCCATTACCCACTGCTCTCCAAACGGCTCACCATCTTTACAGGTGCAGGTGCATCCCTCGGACTCGAAGAAAGCAAGAAAGAAGTAAGCTCCACTCAAGAAGTAATCACCACTTATGGTAATGAAACGCTAGGCATAGACCTGATGGTAGGTGCAGAACTTACGCTGTTAGGCTTCAGCGTGTCGTTAGACTATAAGCCCAACATCAACCTGGCAGGCCGTGAGTCATGGATCAAAAACCAGGTAGGTGTATCGGTACGTACGGTGCTGATCAAAGACCGCCAGCGAAAAAAGAACCAACGCCAGCGCAAACGTGCCAGGCGTAAGAAAGACCGACAAAACTAGCCCTCAGAAAGCAGTTCAACTTTTCGTTTAAGGCCAGGTGGATATAAAGGCACAGCGCCACTTTCAGACACCACAAACCCACCTACCAAATTGCCCATACGAGCCGACTTGAGAGCATCTCCGGTTTTCAAGTAACTAGTAAGAAATGCCGCACAAAATGCATCACCCGCTCCTACAGTGTCTTTTACTTTCGCAGCCTTACTCTCCACCTCTCTGCGCACTGCACCTTCTACTATGGTACATCCTTCGCCTCCCCGAGTAATGATATAGGTCTTGATATTTGGGTAATCTGTTTGGAGCTGAGTTATAAACCCACCAATATCCATCACCTTATCGTAAAGCAGTTTACTCATCACCACAACTTCATCATCGTTCATTTTGGCAATGGTGCACAATACAAAGGACTGTTCCAGTATTGCTTTCGTGAAGCCACCTTTTCTGAGGTTAACATCAAAAAATACGGTTTCAAATGTGGACTGCCCTATAATCTGGTTCAGTGCAATGCGCGATTGCTCATTTCGTTGAGCCAGGGTGCCGAAATAAAAGGCCTTAAAATTTCTAAAATCAGAAATATCTAGCATCTCAGCATCTATGTAGTCATAGGCTACATCTTCGCGAATACGATAGCTCGGCTGGCCATTTTCGAGAACAACCATTACCTGTCCGGTCGTGTGGTTATTTTGCTGCACCCACTTCGTGGACACATTGAGTGCTTTCATTCGCATCAATGCCTCTTCACCAAGTTTATCTTTGCCTACAGCAGACACTATGGCAGATTCGCCACCACACTGCACTACATGTGCGGCAAAGTTGAGCGGTGCTCCTCCAAAGTGCTTTTCACCTTCGATAAAATCCCAGAGTACTTCTCCAAACGCCAGTACTTTCATTGCACTCATAATTCCTCTTGTTGCTCCCCCCAAATACTTTTCAATGCAACCATCTTCATTTGGCCAGGGCCGGATAATTGCACCCTTTCAAAACTATGCTCTGGAAATACCAAATTGGTCATGACCAGTTCTCCCTCATTGACAAATACCTCTACCGAACTCCTATCCATATATACAGTCAGTGTGACCGGCACTATGTCACCCAATGAAGCGGTATGTCTGGCAGCAAATACGTCACTAAAGGCTGACTTTCCAGCTTTGGATCGATCGACTACCAGTTGCTCTTCTTCTATGACTATGACCAGCATTTCGCCCTGAGCGTTTTTTATGCTTACTCTGGTACCCTGAGCCACTTTATTTACCATTATCTTTTGTGTTGCACTGGTTAGCTTTAGATCAGATCCCATAGCCTGCTCACCAACTATCAGTGACTGCAGTTCTTGCACTGGTTTTGATTGCAACAGGTAATTGTTTTTTTGCTTGAGCAACACCAACTCCCTCGGAATGGTCATCGCACTGCGCCAGGTGTATGTAGGCACTACATTGGCATACTGCCAATTGCTCATCCATCCGATAAACAAACGCCTGCCATCACTATCAGGAATATCTGACCAGGTAACCCCAGCATAATTATCTGCTCCATAGTCCAACCATCGTGTCTGCTCGTCTTCTGGAGTAAACACATCACCGTCAAACGCTCCTACAAAATACTGGGTGGCAGACCCTCCCTGAGGACCACCAGGATTAATGCTCACGAGCATCACCCATTTAGACTCGCCACCAGCTATAGGTAGCTCAAATAAATCCGGGCATTCCCACACACCACCATGAGCTCCTATTTCGGCACCAAATTCGCTTTTTTTTTCCCAATTGATTAAATCTGGTGATGCATAAATATGCACCCGGTCTTTCACAGCTAGTATCATGCGCCAACTTTGGTCTTTGTCATACCAAAAAACTTTAGGATCCCGGTAGTCGATAATCCCGGGATTGGGAAGCACTGGATTGCCTTCATACTTCGTCCAGGTGCGTCCTTTGTCCAGGCTGTAGGCTATTCCCTGGGTTTGATAATCAATTTGACCTTCGCTTGCTCCCACAGGATCATGGTAAGTATAAATTGCCACCATAGCGGGTTTATCGTTGGCACCAAAACCAGTGGTGTTATGCCGGTCTACCACTGCGCTCCCGCTAAAGATGTATCCTAGCGAATCTGGATAAAGCGCAATTGGCAGGTGCTCCCAGTGAACCATATCGGTAGATACCGCATGCCCCCAGTGCATGGGGCCCCACACATTGCTATCTGGATAGTGCTGGTAAAACAAGTGATACTCTCCCTCGAAATACACCATACCATTTGGGTCATTCATCCACTGAGCAGGTGGAGTGAAGTGGTATTGGGGGCGATACTCCTCTCCATCAGCTTGAACAGATGGCTGTTGCTTTTTGACGTGTGCGGTACACCCTAAGAGCATGACCGCAAATAGTATGATGCTAAATTTCATCTTGAGATTATCGTTTTATAATTCTATATACGTGATTCGAGTGCTTGGAAGTGATGTAAATCAGATACATCCCAGTGTCCAGCGTAGAAACATCCAACTCATTATTACATAATGTGCCTTCCATTAATTTTCTACCATCCATTCCTGTAACACTCATTTTATATTCATCATTGTCAGGCAGATCAAAGTATAATACATCTACTACAGGGTTGGGATATATTTTAACGGTGTTTTGTTTGTCGTTAATTGGATATTCGGAGTTTTTACGAGCTGTAGCATTGCCTTTTATTGGTATTTTCAAATTATCCAAATTTATATGCCCCCAACCTCCAGTGGCCTTATCCACAAGCTTCATATAGCAAGTAGTTCCTACGAACATTGAGGCATCTAATTGCTTTTGAACATAGTCCTCACTGTCATTATCGTCACCGGTGGCTTTCATGAGTATGGCACCATCAGACTTTCGAACAAGGGCGAGAAATAAGGTATTGAAATCATACCCTCCACCTATCATAAAAGTAATTTTACCATCTCCCCACAAAACAAAATCGTCAGTTTGTATACTACCTGTATCAGCGTCTCCTCCAGATGCTACTCCCCAAAGATGATAGCTACCTTGTGGATTAAACGGGCCTCCCCATCCCCAATTGGTCGCATTGGTAACATCCCCAACTGTGAATGCACCACCTACGGTAGTCCAACCTGACAGGTCTCCAGATTCAAAATCGTAAACCAAATATTGTTGATCCTCTACTGTTAAGTCTGCTTGTGCTACGAACGCTCCTTCATCAGTGGTAACAGAAATAATTGTGTTCCCAGGATTAACTGACTCCACATTTCCAAACTGATCTACAGTAGCTACACTTGTGTTTGACGAACTCCAAATTACCTTTTGGTTTGTTGCCCCTACAGGCTGCACAGTTGCCTGCAGTCGGGTGGTGGTATTGGCTGCCATGGTCAATGCACTCTTTTCAAGGTCCACTCCTGTTACGTCCACACTCGCTACTGGTATTCGTATACTATCAAGGTTAATGTGACCCCAGCCGCCAATAGCATTATCTACAGCCTTTAAATAGCATTTTTGTCCCACATAGTTTTCAGCACTAAAATGTTTAGTGGTGTAATCCTCACTATCATTATTATCACCTGTCGCTTTCATTAGGAGCAAGTCATCGGAGGCTCTATACAGTCCCAAGAAGACGGTATTGATATCAAAACCACCCCCTAACATAAAAGAAATCACTCCATCACCATCAAGTACAAATTCCTCTGACCGCAAAGTTCCTGTATCGGCATCAGCCCCTGATTTTACACTCCAGAGATGGTATTGGCCTTGTGGATGAAAAGGCCCACCCCAGCCCCAGTTTGAATCTGATGTAACATCTGCATTAACGAAGGCATTGCCCGTGGTAGTCCAACCCGCCAGATCACCTGACTCAAAATCATAAAAAAGATAGTCCTGGGCATGAACAGTCACCGAAGCCTGGGCAGAAAAATTCCCATCTACGGTGGTTGCTGTAATCGTGGCACTACCAGGAGATATAGCTGAAATCTTCCCAGCTATGACTTGTGCAACAGCAGGATTTGAGGATCCCCAATATACGGATTGATTGGTAGCATTTCCTGGTAAAATATTAGCCTCCAATTGAAAACTTCGGTTTACCGTAATGGTCACATTCGTATGATCTAAAGTTACACCTGTGGTAGGTATGTTGTCGATAGGGATAGTCAGATTATCGAGATTGATATGTCCCCAACCACCTGTGGCATTATCTACTAGCTTTATATACAGCTCTTCGCCCACATAAGCTGATGCATCAAATTGCCGGGCGGTATAATCTTCACTGTCATTATCATCACCAGTCGCCTTCATCAGTTCCAATCCATCAGACTTCCTCACCAAAGCGATGTATACTGTATTGATATCAAAACCTCCTCCTATCAAAAAGGAAATAATCCCATCACCACCGAGCACAAAATCCTGAGAACGCAATACACCTGTCTGCTGATCTCCACCTGCTGCCACTCCCCAAAGGTGGTAGGTTCCCTCTGGCGTGAAGGGTCCTCCCCACCCCCAATCTGTAGCATTGGTAACGTCACCCACTGAAAAAGCACTACCAGAAACTTGCCATCCGGAAAGGTCTGCATTCTCAAAATTATAGCTGAGGTATCGTTGATTGGACACCACAACGCTTCCCTGAGCAGTGAATCCACCTTCGTCAGAGGTAGCAGTAATTACGGCCTCTCCTTCACTCACAGCTGTAGCTAAACCTGAATTATCTACGGTGACTACTCCCGTATCACTTGAAGACCAATGAATGGTCTGGTTTGTGGCATTGGATGGACTCACCCACGCCTGAATGATCGACGTATCTTGTGGAGCCATAAAAAACGTATTTTGCTCTAGCCTCACACTCGTAACAGAGACTGGCGAGCCAGACTGCACAGGTATTCGAAGGTTATCGATATTCACATGTCCAAATCCTGCTGAAGAACTATCCTGCACTTGAATATAACACACCTCCCCCAGGGCCTCAGTACCATCAATACACTTTTCGGTATAGGTTTCATGATCATTACCAGTCACCTTAGCTACCAAGTTACTATCGGATACTCGGTACAACCCTACAAATAGTTTTTCGATATCACTACCACCACCAATCAGCAACTTTATTTGACCATCGGCACCTAAAGTAAAGTTAGCAGTAGTCAAAGTACCTAGTCCTTCATCTCCACCATCTTTAAAACCGTGCAGGTGATAGTTGCCTTCATGCTTAAAGGCACCTCCCCACCAGGCGGAATCGGTTGTTATATCTGCAGCCATAAACGCATCTCCTACCCGAGTCCAACCGATAAGATTTCCCTCTTCAAAATCGTAAACCTGATAATTGGGAGCTTCACAAACATTGACTTCACAAACGGCTTTCATACCATTAGATGACATTGCAGTAATCGTCGCGGTACCTTTCTTATGAGGGGTCAACTGACCATCCATTACTGTTACAACTTCCTCGTTGCTGGATGTCCAGATTAGTCGTTGGTTCGTGGCACTAACTGGCATAATAGACGCAACCAATGATTTGGTAGTCGTAAGAGGTAAAATCACATTCTCTTTGATAAATGAAATATCTTCAATGGGGACATCCTCGCCATTGGGCCCTAGCTTATAGCTTTGAACAGCAGTAAATGTCGTGGCACCCCCATCCGAAAAAAGTTCCACTCCTTTGCTTTGGAGCCGAGTGGGGTAGACTCTGTTGGAGAAGGCAGCTTTTCCGTTAATAAAAACATCTATGGCAGAGTGATCAAGGAAAATATGAAACTTATAGGGTTTACCAAAAACCTGTTCATCATAATCCTCTACATACTCCATTCGCTCAAATGAGTTTGGTGACAAACTGGACTTCAGCTTATCCAACACAATCTTTTGATTAACCTTATCATAGTAAAGACGTGTGATTTCCTGACGGTCTTCAGATACATAGAAATTCACCCCATATGCAGAGGCTGTCGTACTTGTATCTAATTCCACAATGAGTTCCATTGACCTGCCTGCAGCATCAAGTTTCTGTGTTCCGGTCACCACCAGGCTAGTCTCTTGCTGTTCTGATCCAGGAATCCGCAAAGTGGACAACTGTGGAGCAGGTCTTTGCCCAAGTGTTTCACCATCGCTCAATAGTGAATAAACTCTGGGCAAGCTAAAGGTGTGACACCATCCTGATTCTAATTGTGCTTCGGAATTCCAACGTTCGTCTACGATACCTATTCCTACCAGCTCACCATCAGTATTTCGTGCTACGGTAGGTGACAGATGGCCATGTATGAGGTCGAGATTTTTGGGTTGCGTATAATCAGGCGTAAATATTCCTCCTGACCAAACACCGGTCCAATATACTGCTCGGGTATATCCGTCACCAGGAATCGGGTTAACGATCAAAACATGCTTTCCTCCACCAATGGGTTCAAAAACAGGCATTTCCCACAAAGATTGAGAAGGTGGCACCTGCTCAAAGTCGAGTGAAGTAAACTGAGGCTGCAGTGTCCAGTTAGCTAGATCATTAGAGGTGTAGTAACTCAGCCCTCCCCTACCAGAACTCATCTTGGCCCCAATAATCATGTGCCAGGTATTGCCTTCTTTCCACAAATAAGGGTCGCGAAAATCTGCCACTCCTTGCTTATCAATCACTGGACCCATTTTCGTCCAGTTTTCCAATCTTAAATCATTACTGAAGGCATGTGCTATTCCCGGGTTGTACGGTCCTGTATGGTTTACGTTGGTATAAAATGCATGTGCCGTGTCATTTGCAACCACCACATCACCAGACCATATTCCTTTCATATCGTATCCCGAGGTAGGTGAACTCTCTAGTGTAGGCCACAGCGCATCTTTCTGGTTTTCCCAATTCACAAAATCAGTACTTACCATATGTCCCCAATGCATCATTGTTTTGAATGGGCCATTTGGTGTACGCTGATAAAAAAGATGATACTCACCATTATACTCTACTAAACCGTGTGGTTCGTTGGTCCAGTTAGCTGGAGGCATGGCATGATACAATGGGCGCTGCAAATCATGATCGAATCGTGAATCCGAAATAATCAGTGATTCAAAACCGGTGGTAGGCAAATCAGCTTGCATACTTTGGTATTCCGAACTAACGATAGAATCCGTTTTAGCAGATGCAAAAATTTTAGTTTCATCGATGGCCGCACTTAGCGCATTAATCAAAAAAATACCACTAAAAGCATCATTATTCCCTTTACCAATAATTAGGGGGTTAGTTGCTTCATGAACTACTCCATTTGTTGGTATAGTTGCGGAAGCCACTTGCTGTCCATTCAAGAAAAGCTTTATAGAGCTGGCTGCTCCATCTACCACACCAGCCACATGTACCCAGCTGTAGAGAGGAAAGGGCTCCGGAGCCTGACAGGTATATTTTTGTCCATCAATATTGACAGAAAACCACCATACTCCAAAGGTATTGACACCAATCTCATAACCGAGATCACCATCTACCTGACTAATTATAGCTGAAGGGGAGAGGCTTGCATAGGGCACCTCATGGTCCGACGGATAGCTCTCGAGACTTACCCATGTTTCCACAGTCAGTTCACTTTGAAAATCATAAGCCAAATCTCTACTCGCCCAGGTGGAAAACCCATCGGTCCGTAGCGCATTTCCTGCTACCCCACCTACTCGTTCAGGATTATCAAAAGTATTAGTCACTTGAAAACTCAGCCCCCCTGCATCATCTAGAGCTACCTGAGTTCCACTTGCTTCATCATATTTTAGATACACTAATGGTGATTGAGCAAAGCAGAGGCTCACCCAAAATAGCACCAAAATTGAAATAATTACATTCTTCATCATAAGGGTTTTTAGTTTCACATAGTCACGTCCCTTAGTCCTTATTATCTATCATTTTATTAGCAGCTTTTCTGAGTAAAAAAAGCCGTTTCTACTAGCAGTTAGTAAATACATTCCGGCGGGAATATGATGTACATCAATGTTTGTAATATCTTCTTTACACGATCCGCTCATTACCTGTAAACCAGATAGTGTATATAGGTAGTATTCAGCAGACATACCACCCGAAAAAATAATTTGAAAATCATCATCTGCAGGATTAGGATATACCTGCCATCCCATATTCTGGGGAGCACCCAGTGGGTCATTTGGTCCTGATGGCACTTCAGGTAGTTTATTAAATCTTACAGGCAAGTTTTGTGGAACACAACTTTCGTCCCGTATGGCTGTCTCATGCATAGAAGCCATGTCCCATTTGGAGGCTTTGATGACTTCTACTCCTCCCGAAATGGACACAATGTCCACCAAATCACTGTCGGCACGGGAGGGATATACCCGTGAGGAAAATACCGTAAGATTTTGCACAAACACTTCCAGTGTACTGTGATCTATAAAAATGCGAATATTTAGCGTATCTGAAGGGTTGAAAACGAAATCACCAATTCGCGTATCTTTTTTGGTATTAGACAGTGAGGATTGTCTGCGATCCAGAATGATTTTATTTAACGAATAGTCAAATCGTATGGTAGTAGTCTCCTGGCCATCTTCGTGCTTGAGCACTTGTATGATAAAATTACTATTCGAGTCTGCTTTTATGTCAAACTCCAGTTCGATCTGATTGCCGTGGAATCCGGATAAATTATTCCTCTCTTCGTTTTGTAGCTTAAGGTTTTCTACTCTCATTTCATTTTTTCGCAGACGACACAGGTTTGGGTGAGGAATTTGTCCAAGCGTAGAGTCTTCCAGCAGCCTCACCTGACGAGGAACACTAAATGTCTGCCGCCAGCCTGCGGCTATCTGATCTCCCCCGTCCCTATCTTCCGGAATAATGCCTATGTACGTATCTCCTGTTTCATCATCCACACCAAAGGCTGGGGCCAGCATGTGGCTGTCAAATAGTTCGAGTGAATGTGGCTCTTCGGTAAAGGGAGTAAAGGTCTCGTTTTCCCATGATCCAAGAAGGTATATTGAACGGGCTGGCTTTCCAGGCTGAGGAGTAGGAAGCAATTGCAGCATGTACGTATCCTCTGAAAGTTGCTTGAAAGTAGGCATCTCCCAAAATTCCCCATATGTTTCCGTATCGGAGTTGGTATACAACCGGGGAATCATTGTCCAATTCACCAGGTCGGTGGAGCGGTAGGTAAAAAGTATTCCACCGCCCTGATCCTGCAGACCGGAACCCACAATCATGTAGTAAGTACCATCAGCCTCCCATAGGTATGGGTCTCTAAAATCCAAATGTCTAAACGAAGTTGGTGCAGTAGGAATCAAGGGGTTTTGTGGGTGCTCCTCCCAGTGGAGCAATGAGTCATCAACTGAAATTGCACTGCCAATCCCGGCTTTGGCACCATCCACTCCGGTGTAAAAAAGATACGGTGTTCCTGAATTGTCTTTAAGTGATGTCCCCGACCACACCCCGAAGTTGTCAAAACCGGGAGACGGGCGCAGAGGAATTTCTACTTCGCGCCAATGCACCAGATCTTCACTTACCAGATGTCCCCAATGCATAAAATAAAGCTGTGGCGCATTAGGGTTCTTTTGAAAAAAGAGGTGGTACAGCCCTTTGTAATACATTAAACCATAAGGTTCATTGGCCCAGCTGTTGTTGGGCATGGGATGATACTGGGGCCGTAAATGATCACCGGCAAATCGTTCCTGAGGATCAATGGTCAACGCCACCTCCCGGGCAGTTACTGACTCATTGCGCCCCTGTATCTGAGCCTCGGACAGAGCATAATCATGCACCTTCACATCATCCAGGGTCCCATTGAGCACATTCACTTGAAAGCCATTTGCTTCCTGATTGAGGCTTCTTTTACCCACATACAAGGTGGCAGTCCCTGTACTGATAGCAGTGGCTGAAAGGTTTTGCTCTAAAAACCATAACTCACCGTCTACATAGATTTTAGAAGATCCTTCCTCCAGATTGATCACCGCTACAATGTGATGCCACCGGTAAGAAGTCAGCTTTCTTGGTGTGTTGTGTACGTATAGTTGGTGGTCTAAATGAAAGCCGAAATTGAGTTCACCATAAGGCCCCACGCTTAAGTAAAACCCCTCATTTTGAGTGGAATTGAATAACTCGATAATTGATGAAGATTCCTTATTGAATGCCTCGGTAGCATACCAGGCCTCCACGGTCATTTGGGAAGAAACACCAGCCAGGTGGAAGTTTGGTGATTGTATATAGGTAGACCAACCATCCAGACGGAGGGCCTGTCCAGACGGGCTTGCTATTCGCTCTGGCCTGCCAAAGAGATTGTTTATCGAAAGCTGCTGCCCACTAATCTGTTCTATGGTGGTAGCAGTCCCACTACTTTCATCAAAGTTCAGATGAAAAACTTCCTGCGCGAGGATTTGGGTAGTGGTCAGAAATAAAACACCAAGTAATCGGTAATTCATGTTGTGAGGGCTGAATTGATTTTAATTATAAGAGGGCGCCAATATGGCGCCCTTCTTAGCAAGGTCTATTTCGACATTAGATAATTTATTGAATTTACGGTAAGTGATGCATTGTTGTCCACAAAGGCATTGGCACTACCATCCTGCTCCCATTCGTATGCTGCCGGGCCTATCACGATGATCGCACCCTCACCTGCTGCTGCAGCGCGTGGGTGAAGTTCCACTACCGCTCCACAACAAAGGTCTACCACGTGTCCCCATGTACCGATAATGGTAGCCTCCATAGCAGCCTCCCACTTATCAGCTTTATCAAAAGCATCTACATGATCAGTGATAGGTGCTGCATTGATATCCCACATGGAGTTGTGATCTTCTTTGTAACCAGCTGCGATCAATGGGACAATAGGGTGATCATAGGTCGTTCCCTCTGCAGGATTGGCTACATCACTAAAGGTAGCCCCTTCTAGAATTGGGTGCGAAGAACGATCCCAATCAGTAGTCGAAACGGTTTCAATACTATTTACATTCAAGTTGACATTGATTCCCCACTGATCTGGATTGTCAAACCCATCACCACTACCAAAGATTCGTGGTGCCCATCCATTGTCTGCATAAGACTTATCTCCGTCGGCAGGAATTCTTCCCAGCTGATTGAGGTATTGTGTAGCGTGTCCTGCGAGCACAAAATCTCCTCCATTGGCATGCCATTCTTTAAAGGCATCTACCACACTTTGTGCCTGTGCTGACACTGGTATCGCCTCCAACATACCAGGGTTGTTTCCTTTATCAGTATCCTGATAGTAAACTACCACTTCTATATATTGGAGAGCATCAGCATTCACAGAAGAGAATGGGATATACTCCAGGTCTTCGCCAAACTCTGTAGACAGAAAAGCAAAAGCAGCTGCCATATCTGGCTCCGTAATGCTTCCCGAAGCATTGGCATCTCCTACAAAGGCAATAGAAGCGGCAAACTCTGCTGTCACCGTCACCTCAAACGCAAGCTCCTCTACTCCATTGGATATGGTATAGGTAACAGGCCCGGATGAGAAATCCTGCGCTACACCTGATGCCGGGGAGACTGTCACCCCTTCTGGCAGTGTAACTTCTATCACCACTGAAGTAAGGTCTGTACGTGGTGCGAATGGCTGAAAAACAACCGTCTGAGCAGCGGCATCTACTACTCCTGTGCGAGAAACATCTCCAGATGTAGCCGTGATCGTGGTAATTTCCAGAGCTGGCGGAGCCGGTTCATCATTGCTATCTCCACAGCTCACTATGCCTACTATGGCCACTAGAACTATAGCGTACGATACGAGTAACTTCTTCATAATTATTTAGTGTTAAAATGGTTTAATTAAATGTGCAATAGGAATTTATGATTGTTAATAGCCTGAATTCTGCTTATAGAGCCCAGGATTTTTATCGATTTCAGCCTGAGGGATTGGGTAGTATTCATGCGTTCCCCCCTCAAACGTTACACCTTCCAGATATGGAGTTACCTCAAATTCATCCTTTAGGTACTCATTTATGGTCTGTGCCGTGATGCCCCACCTGTTGAGATCAAACATTCTGTGTCCTTCCATCGCGAGCTCCAGTCTGCGTTCGCGACGCAATGCTTGTCGAGCATAATCCTGGGTCCATCCCGTAGCAGGATAAAGGTCAATCTGATAGTTGGCAGCTTCGGAAACTCCATCCAATGTGCGCACATAGGTGCTGTTTTTAGCACGCGCCCGTACCTCGTTGATGAGATTTCTAGCTTCTTCCAGGTCTATGTTACCCTCGATGAGTGCTTCAGCTTTCCACAACAAAACCTCTGCATAGCGTATGATAGCATAGTTGAGACCTGATGCAGCCCACGGCAGTCCATCATGGAGCCTCGGATCGTTGGCATCAATCAGATGCTTTTTAGATGAATAATTGTAGGGATAATCGTTGCTACGTCCCCATTCGGCAAAAGTGTAAACTCCACTTTGCTTCCAGGGAATGTTGTTTCGGCCAACACTAAAATCTACACGTGGATCCACAGGACCATTGTATGAAGCTCCCGTAGCATGAGGTGCATTGTCAAACCCTTCAAAAACCGGTAAGCCGGCAGCATCAGTTTTAAAGGCATTTACCAGGTTTTGACTAGCCAGGTAGAAGTCATCACCTCCGGGGTAAGCATTACTAAACGTAACATTTAAAATGTTGCCAATATTATGCCCCAGGTCCAGGTTTTCTGTCTTGGCAAACTGCACAGTAAAGACAATCTCCTCGCTATTTTCAAAATCCAGGCTTGCCAAATCTTCAAATTCGTCTAGCAAAGCATACTTACCACTATTGATTACAAAATCGGTGTATTTAGGCACTTCACTCCACTTCTGCTGCTCCACCAGTACCTTCGCCATATAAGCAGCGGCTGTATACTTATTCACTCGTCCTATTTCTTCCTGCTCTTCAGGAAGGTTTTCAAACGCATACTGCATGTCTGCCTCTATGAGTTCCAGGATTTCCTGTTTAGTATACTCCGTGTTGGAGGCTTCTGACCCCAATACTTCTTCATCCAACCAGGGCACATTTCCGAAGTTTCTTACCAGATCAAAATGAAAGTGAGCTCGCAAGAAACGCATCTCCGCCATGCGAGTCGTTGTGGGATAGTTTGCATTCTCGTAAACCTGAAGATTACCAATGGCTACATTCGTACGGGCTATGGCCCACGTCAGGTTCAGCCATTTGTTAAAAGCCAAATCATTTGTGGGATTGAGCACATAAGTTTCTGCCTGATGAATAGGCACCTGGTCTACAATCCCTCCACCACCTTTGTAGGCATCATCAGACCGCACATCTGCTATCCAATTGGTAGTTGGCCCTTGAAAAGTGACATGATGTAAATTGATGAAACGCGCAGTTAGTGATGAATAAGCAGCCGTAATGAGGTTGTCCATGATTTGTTCATCTACTTCGACTCCTTCGGCCAGTGCGCCCTGAGGCACCTGATCCAATACCTCATCTTTACACGAAGTAAGCAGTAATCCGGCGGCTATAAGTATGCTAAATAACTTTTTCATTGCGTTGTGATTTTAAGTGATTTGCTTCGTGATTAAAGTTTCAGGTTGACTCCCAGTATAAAGGTTCGGGGTAGCGGGTAGACACCATTGTCAAACCCTCCAGGAACTTCAGGATCAATACCGGAATAGTCTGTAATGGTGAACACGTTCTGAATTTCTCCATAGATATTGGCCGAAAACCCACCTAAAAACGAAGGTTTGAAATTGTACCCCAGACGAAGGGTGCGCATTTTCAGAAAAGTACCATCTTCTACAAAGTAACTAGATGCTCTACCTTCATCATTACCCCGGTCGTCTAGTGTGAGCATGGGTACCGTAGCACTCGGATTATCGGGTGTCCAGCTGTCCAGTATTGCCGTAGTTCGGTTGTACGTACCTATTTGAGCAAACTCAGAAGTAACCCGTAAATTGTTATAGATATCATGCCCGATAGAACTATAGAAAAACATATCGAGGTAGAAGTCTTTGTATTTCACGGAAGTGTTTAGCCCCAGTGTAACGTCCGGATGTGGACTCCCAATGTAAGTACGATCCTCGTCATTGATGAGGGTGTCACCATTGATATCTTTGTACCGGATACGCCCCACTCCTTTACCAGTCTGATCCGCATGCAGCGCTACTTCTTCGTCATTCTGAAATATGCCATCTGCCACCCATCCATAAAATTCTCGCATTTCTCGACCTTCAGCTATTCTACCTCCATTGTCAAAATACCGCTCGCCTTCATAGCCTATCGGATAGCGCTCATCTAACTGATCTACGACAGACCGGTAATGAGACACCTGCAATGAATTCGTTATGCTTAAGTCCGAACCACTCCGCTGATAATAATGGGTAAGATTAAAGTCAATCCCTCTATTCGTCACTTGTGCAGAGTTGACATATGGTGCGGTACCTTCTCCTATTGCCAGAGCTAGCGGAGGGTTGCTTATAAGATCAGTAGTCACCTTTTGATAAGCGTCGATGGTAAGGTCTACAGATTTGTTGAACAACCGAATATCAGCACCAACATTTATAGTTTTGGTAGTCTCCCAACGAAGAAATGGATTACCTCTGGTGAGTACCACAAACCCCTGCTGAACAGATGAATTGGTAGCACTGAGGTCATAATTTGCATTCAGGTCATTTGGACCGTAAAACGTTGCCTGATTATAAAGTGTACCCACACGCTGGTTGCCAAGCTCTCCGTAACTGGCACGAAGTTTTAGCTCATTCAAAGTACTTCCTGTAACCCCACGCATAAACGGCTCATCTGTCAGTCTCCATCCTACCATGTAGGTAAGAAAATCTCCATCAGTGGCAAAACGAGACGTTTGATCATGTCGATATAGCACCGTGGCCAGATAGCGGCCTTTTAAAATATAGTCTAGCCTAGCAATTTCTGAGTAGAGTCCCCAATTGGTACGGCTACCATCAGCTATTTGGATATCGTCTCCTGCCCCAACCGTCAGATAACTAGGTGTCTCAGAGGCATATCCGGTGCGGGCTGCTGCCAGGTCTCGATAGCTGTATTGTATACTTTCCAGTCCACCCATGATTTTGAGGTCATGGTCACCCTGCACAAAACCATATTCTACAAAATTATTCCAGGTCACCGTCACCCCTCTGCCAAACTTGTTGAAATAGCTGTTGTCATCAATCTGATAGACTCCTTCGTGGAGGCTGGAGTTGAATACCTGATCGTAATAATCACTATAATCGATCCCAAGATTGGTGCGCAATTTCAAGTTATGAGACGCTGGCAATAAGTCCAATGCATCAAGAACACTCAGATCCGCGTGAGCGTTTCCAAAAATCCTCCAGCTTTTGGACGTATTGTCACGATTTCGGTCCAACTGACTCACCGTATTGCGTATGTCTGGAAAGTCGCCAACTCGCCCTGCATAATCACCATCCGTATCACGAACGGGTAAAGCAGGATGCTGTCGAACAACGTCATTTGGGGCTCCTCCCACACCCACTCGCTCGGAGTTCGAGATATTTAGGTTTTCACCGATAGTGAGCCATTTGGTGAGGTTGTACTTACTGTTTACACGGGCAGTGATGCGATTGAAATACGAAGTAATTATGGTCCCACGCTCATTGAAGTAGGATGCACCAAACATCACACTTCCTTTGTCATTGCCATTGGATACATTGGCATAATACTGCTGAGTAATTCCATCTCGATAGATTTCATCTGCCCAGTTGGTACCCTGAGGGGTGTATAGATAAGACTGATCTTTACTGGGGTCATCTCTATCGGGCTGGTATAGCTGAGGATCAGCAGGAATACCCGGCTTTCCTCCCAGATCAAAGTACCCGGTAAATGCCGGTGTACCATTACGACTGTTTTGGTAAGCCTGCCAATAGACTTCACCCCACTGCTCCGCAGACAAGAGATCAAGGTAATTGGCTCTTGTAGACTGTCCTAGTGTCATTCCGGCATCCACACCTAGCTTCCCTTTTCTACCAGACCTGGTAGTAATTAGTATAACACCACCAGCTGCCCGTGCTCCATAGATAGAAGCTGCTGCATCTTTCAGCACCTGTATCGAAGCGATATCATTACCATTTAGGTTATTGGGTGGCTCTTCTGACGGTATACCATCAATGATATAAAGCGGTGTATTGTTATTAAAAGTCGTGAAGCCTCTAATGTTGATACCGGTACCAACGGAGCCCGGCTCGCCTGTTTGCGTGAAATTTACTCCAGCAACCCGTCCCTGAAGTGCCTGTAGTGGGTTTGCATAGACAATCTTACCAACTTCTTCCATGTCCACTACGCTCACAGAGCCTACGAGATCTTTCTTTTTCTTGGAAGTGTAGCCTACAACCACTACCTCTTCGAGTGATTGAAGGTCTTCACTCAGTGCAAAGTCAATGACCGCACGTCCGTTCACCGATTTTTGTGTAGGCTCATACCCAACAAAAGAGCAAACCAAAACTGCATCTTCAGCTGCTGAGAGTTGGTATTGACCATCGATATCGGTAATGGTACCTTGAGTGGTGCCCTCAATGGAAACAGTAGCACCCGGCAAGGTCTCCCCGGTGGCTGCGTCAGTTACTACTCCACTGACGGTGAGTTCTTGTGCAACACTCAAGTGAGTAAACCCAATGAGCATCAATAAACAGATTATATGTTTGGTAAATGTGATCATCGTTTCGTTATGTTTTAGCTACCCGTATTGGTAGCGTAGGTTTCGTTGATTTCAGTTGAGTTAGAATCGAATTTTGTCAATTGTTTTTGAAGGTCTTCCAGCGAAACGCCTTTAGTTTCGGGCATCATAAACGCTACAAACAGCAGCTGCAATACCATAAAGCCCGCAAAGAAGGCAAATACCTGCCACGGCTCAAATACCGAGATAAATACTGCTCCAAACAGCGTAATCAGTGCAGCGAACACCCAGTGCGTGCCAGAGCCCCAGGCCTGCCCAAACGCCCGCACTTTATTTGGGAAAATTTCAGAAATAAACACCCAAATCACAGCTCCCTGACCTATGGCATGTGAAGCGATAAACAACAGGATGAAGGCCAATTTAAACCCTGCACTCGCATCGAAATAGAAGCCGTAGGCAGTAAATGAAAGACTTATAATATATCCGAGCGAGCCGATATACATGAGCTGTTTACGTCCTGCCTTATCAATGAGGTAGAGTCCCAGCATAGTGAACAGCAAATTGACGCCTCCTATAGAAATAGCACTAAACAACGACTCTGAAGCTGCGAATCCTGCTTTTTCGAGGATCTCCGGGGCGTAGTAGAGTATAAAGTTTATACCCGAAAGTTGATTGAAAAAAGCGATTAAAAAAGCCAGAATTAATGGGTAAGAATATTTCCTGGAGAACACGGGTTTCTGATCAGTTTGTTCCTTTTTATTGTCATCCAATATAGCCTGTAGCTGCTGCCTCGCTGCCTGAGCGCTCGACGAACGCTCCAAAATTCGCAACGCTTTTTCATTGTCATTCTTTTTGATGGCAACCCATCGGGGACTTTGGGGCACACCCAAAACCATAATAATGTACGCAGCTGCCGGAATAGCCTCTACGCCCAGCATCCACCTCCAGTCATTGGCCCCACCCACACCTTGTAATAGGTAGTTGGAAATAAAGGCTATGAGGATTCCAAAAACAATATTGAACTGATACAATGCAACCAGTCTTCCACGGTGTTTTGGTGGCGCTATTTCGGAGGTATAGGTTGGTGCAGCAATGGAAGAAGCGCCTACCCCCAAACCACCAATAAATCTGAAAAAAGAAAAGATATAAGGGTCGGTAGCCAAAGCAGAGCCAAGAGCGGAAACGAGGTACAATACCCCAATCCAATATAAGGTAGTACGACGCCCCAGATAATCGGTAGGATAGCCGCCCAACAGTGCACCTACAACTGTTCCCCATAAGGCCATGGACATGATGAAAGTACCATGAAACCAGTCCGATGTTTGCCAGAGTTCTTTTATGGGGAGGTTGGCACCAGAGATCACTACAGTGTCAAACCCGAAAAGAAACCCGGCCAGCCCTACCACTAATGCATAATATAATGTACGTGCGTTCATGTTTTGAAAACTTTACCTCCAAGTTAGCCGCACCCTGAAGCCAAACTTTTCAATGCAGTACCAATCAATTACAATTTTGATACAAACACCCCTCATTAACTATGAAAGGCATTTTTTAACAAATCGAAACGCTTGTTTAATTATGAATTAATCAAAAGAGCTTTCAATATTGATACATGTTTTTAAAATCGTATCATAAACGTACAACTAACAGAACTCTATTTTTCGATCTGAGCTTTGTACTCTGAAGGCGTCATACCAAACTGATTTTTAAATGCAGTGGAAAAATAGGAGGAGGAAGAGAACCCCACACGATGAGCGATCTCAGAAAAGGTGAGCTTGCCTTCTGCAATTAAATGCCGGGCAGTTTTTAGTTTTACACTGTTGATATAATCATTTACGCTGTATCCAAGCAAAGCTTTCACTTTGCGGTAAAGTTGTACCCGCGACAGACCTAATTCTTGCCCCAATTCATTGACTCCAAAAGATGGATTGCTGATATTTTGCTCTACCAGCGCCGTAAACTCATGAACAAATTTCTTATCCACCCTGGAACCTGATTTAGAAGGATTCGATGCTTCCACCGGGAGCTCGTGTACATAGTGCTCCCGTAATTTTTGATGGTTGGTAAGTAAAGTCTGAATACGCTCCTTCAACAATGTGAAATCGAAGGGCTTGGTGATGTAATCATCCGCACCCAGGCGAAGCCCTTTAATTTTATCGGTCGTAGTATTTTTAGCTGATAAAATGATGATAGGGATATGAGAAGTTCGAAGGTCTTCTTTGAGCGTCTGGATAATTTCATAACCAAGTTCATGCTGCAGCATAAGGTCGCATATAATAAGATCAGGAACATGCTCCTGCGCAGACCTCACTCCATCACGAACGCGAGCTGCTTCCAGCATATTATAACTGCTGGCAAGTTTTTGAACCAAAAAATCACGTAGCTCGTCATTATCTTCCACTACCAAAATAGTCCGATCATGCACTTGAGTTTGAGCATCGTTGGCATCTGTATCAGGCTGCTCATATACCAGTGACTCTTCTCTGTGTACGACTGCACTTCCCACGGCCAGCCGCTCCATGTCCGCCAAATGGTCATCCCCTTTCTTTAAATGAATATCAAACCGGGTCCCTCTCCCCAGTACGCTTTGTACAGTGATTTTTCCCTGATGTAGCTCTACAATCTCACGAGAAAGTGACAAACCTATTCCTGTACCCAGGCTCCGGTTAGCATCTCCCTGGTAAAACCGATCAAACACATGAGAAACATGCTCCGGAGCCATTCCACTGCCAGTATCCTCCACCGATATAACCACTTCGTCTTCCAGACTACTGGATTTCACGCGTACCAAAACACTCCCTCCTCTGGAGGTAAACTTAAAAGCATTGGACAGGAGGTTAAAGAATACCTTATCCATCATGTTTTGATCAAACCACAACATAAGGTCCTCCTGGTCAGCCACAAGCTTCACAGTCACACCATTGTCATTAGCCAATTTTTCAAAAGCATCCAGGATATCTTCTAGAAATGGCACCACTAGCTGATAACTTACCTGCAATTTCATCTTGGCATTGTCAATCTTTCGAAAATCCATCACTTGATCTACCAGACGCAATAGCCGCAAAGTATTTTTTCGTATCAGGGATAAGTCCTTACGGAATGGGGCTACTTCTTTGCGTTCCAGCAACTCATCCACTGGTGCCTTGATAAGAGTAAGCGGAGTACGAAACTCGTGAGAAATATTAGTAAAAAAACGAAAACGAGCCTGAGTAGCTTCCTCGGCCTGTTGGCTATAGGCTAATACCTGTTCATTTTTTAGCTGTAATTCCTGGTTGGTTCGCCGTTTTTCCACCAGCGCCTTCAGTACAAAAGCCGTCATAATGATACTCACCAGCATCGTGAGTGCAAACAGGTATGTCAGAGTTCTTTGTGTCTGAAATACCCCTTCGATGACGTCTAGCTTACCTGCAAGGTTTAGAATATCCTTTTGCTGATCCAGCAACTTCTGCGCCTGCATCTGTATGATTTTTACATTGGTAGAGTCGATCACCATCGTCTGCAGTGTATTCTCCTTCTCAAATGGCTGACCGTTCAGTATCCTGGCCGCAACCTCTATGGCCACATCTCCACCAGTGGGGTATAGAATAGAAGCTGTAAGTACACCCTTTTCTACCAACTCCAATCCTCCTCCAGGAGTAGGCAAAGCATCTATACCAATGAATGCCGTATGCATGTCAGCGCCAACCTCCGCGGCAATATCATAAGCAAACCTTGCAGCTACATCTGTGGCTGCAAATACAACATCATATGTATTGTTCGAAATAGATGTACGGTAATCATCTGCCCCCCAACTCATAGCCCGTACAGAATCAGTAGAAATCATGGGGTATTGTTCGAGCACCTTTCGGAACCCTTTGTGTCGATCAGAAAATGCCGTGATGGTCAACGATTCATAAACCTCTAAAACATCCCCCTTTCCGCCCAGAAGTCTGGCGATGTATTTACCAGCCTCCTCTCCGATCAAACGATTATCGGCTCCTACATAGGCCGTATACTTATTGGAGTTGATACGTCTATCCAGAATGACCACAGGTATACCCTGATCGTAAACTGACTCTATAATGGGTTGAAGGGGAGCCGCTTCATTTGGAGAAACAATTAACAAATCTATCCCCAGCTCTACAAGCTCAAGAATTTGCGCAATCTGAGTGCTTGTTTGTGCTTCGGCATTTCGAAAAAGCAACTCAATATTGTCATGAAAAATCAACTGGCGCTGCATTTCGCTATACATCGTCTGACGCCAGTCATCAGCCATAATTGGCTGGGAAAATCCTACTTTGAATTGTTGATCGTCGGCATCATTTGCAAGACATGCAAAGACCGCCAACATCATTTGGATTATAAATACTATCGTTGTTTTCACATGACAAAAATAGAGAATGCAAATTCTCTGATTGGATTATTGTTGCAACAAGTCTTTGCTGTCACCCCAACCACTTTACTTTATCTTCCACAGGTCCCCGTGGTGGCTTATTGGCAGGGATATTGGCATACCCCATGTAAAAAAGACCGATACACTGCTCGCCTTCAGCGAGTGGCTCGAATTCATGGAAATACTTGAGCAAATCCGGCGAGCTCCAGTAAGCTCCTATACCATACGCACTGGCCGTAAGCCACATATTTTGCACAGCCATGGCCACAGACGCTACCTCTTCCCACTCCGGAACACGCCCACGTGGGTCACGCTGCATACAGATAGCGATTATAGCTCCTGCACGCTGGGGATTCATTTTAAGCTTTTCGTATTTGGCTACAGAGAAGGACTCTAATCCGTGAAGTGAACGATACTTTTCGGCCATAAAAATGCCGAACTTCTTCTGCACTTCACCTTTGATTACTTTAAACCTCCAGGGTTCGGTAAACTTGTGGGTAGGTGCCCAGTTGGCGTTCTCCAGCATATTGCGAATCAGCTGGTCTGGTATCACCTTGTCCAGGTACTGGTTGGGATACACAGATCGACGGTTTTGGAGGAGTTGATGCACTTCTTCGATAGTCATGGCAGCAAAATTATACAGCCCTGTAGACACAGCAGGCAGGAATGCCCCACTATTTCATAAAAGAAAGCGGGCGCTCTACCCCTTCAGCTACCTTGCATCTAAAGTAGCCTGTCGGCAAAACACCCGCTTCTGGACAATTACTTTTTAGCGTATGCTGCCTTTAGCCACTTTTCGGGCTCACTATACTTGCTAGCGCTGGCCCATTTGATGCCGCGCTGCAGCATCTCTATAGCATCTGGCACCTCAGTGATGTGCTTGAGATTGTGCCCCACTGATGTGTAAAAGATTCGGCCTTTACCAAACATCTTTTTCCAGGTCACTGGGATCACAGCACCCTCTATCCAGGGGTCTACATCACCACCAAACGTGGTAGTAGCCAGCACCTTCACATTCGGATCCACATGCATATAGTATTGCTCACTAGTGATGGCAAAATCTTTAAGCCCGGCAGTAATTTCATCTTTTTTATCTATGATATCCACGGTGTAATCGATCACACCTCCTGGATGTGCTACCCATTGGCCTCCAGTCATGTACTGGTAGTTGACATTTTGGCGAAATGCATCACACAGACCACCATGCCAGCCGGCCAACCCCATACCAGACTTCACCGCACTCACAAGCCCTTTTTCCTGCTCTTTGGTGATCTTGCTCATGGTATAGATCTGCACAGTAAGATCCACAGACTCCATGAAAGCTGCGTCTTCATAAATTTCCAGGGTATCCGAAAAGGTAACATCAGCACCCTCATCCTGAAGCCACTGCCCCAGGTATTCTTTGTATTTCAAAGGCTCATGTCCGTCCCATCCTCCGTAAACAAAAAGAACTTTTCGTCCTTTGAGCGAAGGTAGAGGCTTCGTCTTAGCTGGTTGTTCATCTTTTGCGCTGAGCGAAAAAGGCAAGGCACTCAGTGCCCCCAAAGCTGCCGCTTTTGATAAAAAGTCTCTTCTGTTGTTTTTCATAAAGTAAAAATGATTTATCAGTTTCTGGGGCAGTTCGAATTTAACAAAAATCAGCTAGTTGGAAGGAAAAAAGGGTGATTGAACAGAATACCGACTATTGCATAAGCTACCGAAACTGATCTTATATCCTGAAAACTAAGCGAATCTGCTACTTATAAATCCCTTCTAAATCACAAAAAAAGGCTCCCCAAAAACTGAGAAGCCTTAAAGTACACCCAGAAGGAGTCGAACCCTCAACCTCTGGAGCCGAAATCCAGCGCTCTATCCAGTTGAGCTATGGGTGCCTGTGATTTTTTTTTGGGGATAAGCTCCCCTCAAAAATCGGATTGCAAATATAGCCGTTCCCAGCACTTTTAAAAACAATTTCGAACGTTCTACATGCTCCACAAATCTTGAAATTGACAAAACCTAGAAAATAGGCTACCTTAGCTCCTCAACAGCAAAAAAGCATTTTTATGAAAAGGTTTCTGGCATCTGTACTCGCTTCTTTGATGACTATCGTGGCATTCGCCCAGGAAAAAGCCGAAGAAAGCAGCATTGAAATCAAAATCAATGGCAAAGCTGCCAACTTGGAAATATGGTGGAAAGGCACCCTGCTGATCATTTTCACCCTCATCATCGTATGGCTCGTAGTACGAACTTTTAGAGGCAAAGCAAACGTTTAGTCAGTAGTTGCGTATAGACTCTGCAGATGCTCAAAAGATTTTTAGCATATAGCCTCACATTAGCCATACTGGTCGCCACCTTGTATGTGCCAGTTTTCGTACATACATGTTTCTTATTTGATGTCACGAAAACGAGTGTATTTACAAAGGCTAAATGCTGTGTGCCTCAAGGCGATGACCACCACGAACGCATCGATGTAAACTGCTGCAGCCTCGAAATCAAAACCTTTAAGGCCGAAATCACCCCCCACCTCAGCGATCAGTCACCTGATGTACCGGTGATTTTTGCGGCTCCAATGGCTATAACTCACTGGTCTGCACCCCTTCAAAACCCTATCAGCCACTCATCAATGGCTGTGAGGCCACCCCCTACCCGGCTTCACAACCGGACATTACATACTGCTATTCAAGTTTTTCGCATATAATACCAATTGGTTTTAAAGCCAATCCCTAAGGATTGGTACGGTCTATTTATAACTTCTAAAACCAATTGAGAAATGAAAAACATTCTATTCTTATTTTATATACTTCCATTATCACTAGCCGCACAGCTGATCACCGGCACAGTGCAAGACAATGAAAACGAACCATTGGTCGGGGCCTCAGTCACCATCGTTGGTACCACCACGGGTACCACTACCGATATCCATGGACAGTTTGAACTCAATGCATCCCCAGAGGATAGCTTGCAAATAAGCTTTGTGGGTTTTCAGACGAAAGTATTGGCCGTGGCTAATCGTCAAAAGCTCGACATTCAGCTCCAACCAGACACGGAGCTGGAAGCCGTCACGGTGGAGTCAAGCGCTACGTTCATAGACGAACTACAACCTATCCACTCAGAAGTAATCACTGAAAAAGAGTTACTAAAAGCTGCCTGCTGCAATCTTTCGGAGAGTTTCGAAACCAATGCTTCCGTGGATGTATCATTTACAGATGCGGTCACAGGCACCAAAATGATCCGTATGCTCGGCCTTGACGGAAAATATACGCTTATCAATAGAGAAAATATGCCTCTGGTACGTGGACTCACCTCCAGAGCTGGCCTCAACCTCGTGCCCGGCACCTGGATACAGTCTATCGATGTGGGCAAAGGAGCAGGGTCCGTGGTGAACGGATTTGAATCCATGACGGGACAAATCAACCTGGAGTATAAAAAACCAGAAACAGCAGAAAAGCTCTACCTCAATGCCTACGCCAATTCTTTTGGCCGCACGGAGCTCAACGCAAACGCCACAGTGCAACTAAACGACAAGTGGTCGACGGGCATACTGGCACACACTGACTACTTTGCCGCAGACCGGGACAAAAACAACGATGGCTTTATGGACCTCCCCAAAGCGCGCCAGATAAACGTACTCAACCGATACAAATACATGGGCGATCGGGTAAGAAGCCAAATAGGCCTGCATGTGCTCAAAGACCAAAAGGCCGGTGGGCAGCTGGGGTTTGACTTTGGAGATGATACCAGCACCAGCGATCTCTACGGCTACAGCAGCGAAACCACCCGAGCAGAACTGTTTGGAAAGTTCGGACTTCTTTTTCCCGAGGCACCTTACAAAGGCTGGGGACTGCTCTATTCACTTTCCTATCAAAAACAAACGTCGGGCTTTGGGAGAAGAAGCTATATAGGAGAAGAAAAAACACTCTACACCAACCTAATACACCAAAACATCTTAGGTAATAGCTTTCACCAGTATAAATTGGGTGGCAGCCTACTGGTAGACTTATATGATGAGCAATTTGCTGATTCACTATTTGCCAGAAATGAAATTGTGCCGGGTGGATTTTTCGAATACACCTACCTGCCCAATGACCAGTTTACGTTGGTATTGGGATCCAGACTAGACTTTCACAACCTCTATGGCATCTATCACAGCCCACGCATACACACCAAATACGCTTTCGGTAAGGGCACCACACTGAGAGCCGCAGCAGGTAAGGGGTACCGCACGTCCAATATCATTCCTGAAAACAACCAAACACTGGTTTCTTCCAGAAGGCTCGTGGTAGAAGAAAGCCTACAGCCCGAAGAAAGCTGGAACCTTGGCGGAAGCCTGGTACAGGAGGTTACCATTGGTAGTAAAAGGCTCAACCTCACGGCAGATTACTTCTATACTATTTTTGAAAATCAGGTAATCACCGACATGGACCAAAACCCTCAGGAGGTGCGTTTTTATAATCTGGATGGGAAATCCTACGCCAGCAGCTTACAACTAGAAGCCGACTACAAAGTAACGCCGAGGCTTTCTACCAAAGCGGCCTACAAGCTCTATGATGTAAAAGCCACAATCAATGATCAACTACAGCCCTTGCCTTTTGTAGCGAAAAATAGATTCTTTTGGAACTGGTCCTACTCTAGTAAGTATGATATCTGGCAAGCCGACCTCACACTGCAATGGTACGGCAAGAAGCGCCTGCCAGACACATCCGAAAAACCGGAAGCCTTCCAACAGCAGGACTATGCACCAGACTTTACCAACATCAACGCTCAGGTAAGCCGTGCATTTCGCTGGGGCAATGTGTATATAGGCAGCGAAAATCTCCTCGATTTTCGTCAGGACAATCCCATCATCGACCCTGAAAACCCTTTTGGTGAAAACTTTGATGGGTCGCTCGTATGGGGTCCCGTAGCGGGCAGAGTGATTTACTTCGGTGTCCGGTATAAAATCGACTAGTATACATTAAAAATCCTTTTCTACTTTTACTTAAATAAACCCAATAGCAATGAAATATTTATTGATAGTTACCACCTGCTTCCTGGCTGTTTCTTTTTCGGCTAATGCCCAGAAAATACAAAAAATAGAAATACAAACATCTGCCGTATGTGAGATGTGTCAGTATACGATAGAGAAAGACATGGCCTTCGAGAAAGGTGTAGAAAGTGCCACACTGGACCTGGACACCAAAAAACTTTTGGTCACTTTCAATAGTAAAAAGACTTCTCCAGAAACCATCCGAAAGCGTATCACCCTCATCGGATACGATGCAGACAGCCTGAAAAGGGATGCTAAGGCTCATAGCAAACTGCCCTACTGCTGTCAATCCGACGAAAATGGGGTGCCTTTTGTAGACCATGGTGATGATCACAAAGACGAATAGGCCTTCAGAGGGACTATTTATAAGTTTTCACTAAGCCTGGATCTCTCCTATTGGAAACGCTAGAACTATCTACCATGCTGTGGCTACTGCTCACCGGGGCAGTAGCTTTCAGCATCTCCGTACTCACCGCCGGTGGGGGTGCCCTCATGATGGTTCCCATCCTCAACTGGCTCATTGGTGTCCCTAACACTGCTCCCGTGCTCAATACGGGTAACCTGTTTGGAAGACCTATAAAACTGTGGTTATTCTGGAAGCATATCCAATGGAAAGCAGTATGCTGGTATGCGCCTTTTGCACTAGCGGGTGCCATCTTATCGGGCTATTTATTTAGCAAAACCAACCTACAGCTACTACAGGTTGTGATCGGCATGTTTTTGGTAAGCACCGTCTTTCAGTATCGATGGGGTAAAAAGAAAGCATCCTTCCCCATGACTTACCCCATGTTGGCACCTTTAGGATTGGTAGTTTCGATCATTGGTACGCTCATTGGCGCTGTAGGCCCCGTACTCAACCCATTTTTTCTCAACCTCAACATCAGCAAGGAACGCTTGGTAGCTACGAAAACCGCTAATAGCTTTTTGATGGGTCTTGCCCAAATAGGATCTTATACCTGGTTTGGCCTCATGGGTAGCTACGAATGGCAGCTGGCCATCGCACTAGGAGTAGGCATCACCATTGGAAATGTGGTGGGTAAAAAGATACTCGCCCGAATTACCGACCAGCGGTTTAGACAATGGGCCATTGCTTTTATGGTGATAAGTGGCTCACTAATGATCATCCGATCCATCCAGGCTTTCTATTTTTAATACACCCGCAATATTTCACCATCAGAAAACTATCTCAAAAGGTATTGTTACCCCTGGAAATGATCAACACAGGCCTGTCAGCAGGTGACCAATTGTGATAGCATTTTGCTAACAGGTCCTGCGCCAATCATAATTAACCACGAACCAGCTAAAACCTCGCAGCAATCTCCCGGGAAGCCTCCCTTAGTTTACCATTTGCATGTAGATGATATTCGTCATTGCTGCTCCACTCTACATCCACATCATGCACTTGCAGTACCTCACAAATAACCCGAGCACACAAGGTCCGGTTGACGGTAAAAAACAACTCCCGGGAGATATGCTCCGCTATCAAGTGCTGCACGCAATCATCCAATGAGCAAAAGGTCTTTTTCATTTGGACGTACGTATTCCATTAAGCTTACACTTTGAGTACATTTGAACGGTTAGTTAGGTTTTGTATCAATCCGTTAGACAATAATAGTTGTGTTTTATAACAATTGCAATATATCACAACATTAATTGTCAGATAAATCGCAATTAATGCACGAACTCAAGGTGGAGATCGGTAAGCGCATAGCGCAAATCCGAAAAGAAAATGGCGACTCACAGCTCCGATGTGCTGAAAAACTAGGCATCAAGCGAGCTACACTCGCAGCCTACGAGGCTGGAAACAACCACATGCCCGATGACATCAAAAATAAGTTCGTGGTACTATATGGCCTGAGCATGGACTACTTGCTCACAGGCTCCACAATAGCAGCAGAACCACCTGCGAAATACGAATCACAAGACGTATTGGCCTTGATCGATCGACTGGACGACACGCCGCTACACCGCGAAATCAAGCGAAAGGTACAGCAGCTCATCTTGCAAAACATCGAGCAAAAAGAAAAGATTATTGAATTGCTGGAAAAGTACAAATAGCCTTTAATCCTCTATCCGAAGACCATCATCCAGCTCGTTGGTGTCAGTACTTTTGCGTTTAAAACCATTGGCCAACAATAGCTCCTTGCATAGCTCGATGGCCCGAACCAGTCCCTGCCCGATTTCGTGCTGTTTGATTCCTTTTACCACTTCGTCTACCACGTGCTGCCAGTCATCTGGTTTCACCCTTATATTGATACCTTCATCCCCCAGCACCAATACCTGATGCTCAAGCCTACTAATAAAAATCAGGACCCCCACGCGCTCTTCGGTGGCAAAAACCTGCTCAGACAAAAACGCTTCCATAGCCCGCTGCTGTACACGCACTGACTGACGATCTTTGGACACCAGAAAGCGCTTGATTGTAGGAAACACCATGGGTAGAAAATAACCAACCACCATCACTGCCAATATGAGCAGGGATTGCTCCAGTGGAGTAATCTGAAACGGCAACAACCACAAGTACGAGAGCATCGCAATACTGCCTATTGTGAGGATCCCCATGACGACACTTAGAAACCAGGAGGCTTCCCGGTATTCATCGCTAGACCGAACAAAAAACGGAACAATTTCTCCACAAGAGACCGTTTCCAGGTCTTTTACAGCCTGCTCTACGGCCTTTTTTTCTTCGTCTGTAAACGTATACTTACTCATCTATTTCTTATTCAAAACGCCAAACCAAAAACTACCAGCCTCCGGAAGCACCTCCGCCTCCGAAGCCTCCACCACCTCCGGAGAAGCCACCAAATCCGCCTCCGCCATACGAGGATCCTCCGCCGTAGCCACCACCAAAGCCTCCGCCCCAGTACATACCACCTCCACGTGAGCCGCCACCTCCGCGACCAGAGCCCGCCATCATAAACAAACTCACTACTGCTACGATAATCCCTGCCAACATATTCACCAGCGCCCAAATCACCAAAAACACGGCCAATGCACTCAGCAGCGTGCCTGCTGTACTTCCAAACTTCTTCGCCAGGAACGTTTTTAGGATGATCACCAGAAAAATCCCAACCACACCCAGCAGCCCAACCAGCATCGTCGGCCCTTTATTAGATCGACTACTCGGCGACCGCTGCCTGTGTACCACAGGAGGCAATTCTTCCCCTGAAATAGCACTAAGCACTACTTCTAGCCCCCGGTCTATACCTTTATAAAAGTGCCCGGAGCGAAACTCTGGAGTAATCACATTGGCAATGATCCGTTTGGATAGCGCATCAGTAAGTGCGCCCTCCAGCCCATAGCCTACTTCTATCCGCATCTTGCGATCCTCCATGGCAAAGAGCATGATAACACCATCATCTACCCCACTGCGGCCTATCTTCCATTGCTCAGCGAGTCTGATCGTATATTGCTCTATGGTCTCATCGCCGGTAGTGGGGATAAGTACCACTGTCACCTGACTACCTTTTTGCTTTTCAAAAGCAGCAAGTTTTTGCTCCAAAGCCTTTTGCTCTGAAGCTGCCAAAGTACCTGTCTGGTCCGTGACACGAGTCCTGAGGTCAGGCAAAGGCACATCCTGACCCAATGCCGTCCAAAATATCAGAAAGAAGAGTGCGGGAAAAAGCAGCCGAATTTTCACAATATCGTTAGTTCGTTTATCCTTGTGTATCAAAAAAACGTAAGCTAAATATTAAAAACCAGAGATATGAATAAAAAATGGATCGTTCTTATTGTAATCGCTATCGTGGGCATTTGGCTGTATAGCTCGATTACGGGGAAGTACAATACCATGGTAGCCAAAGAAGAAACCGTAAATACCCAATGGTCTAACGTAGAAACACAATATCAGCGCAGAAATGACCTGATCCCGAATCTCGTAAATACAGTGAAAGGATTTGCACAACAAGAAAAAGACGTGCTAACTCAAGTGACAGAAGCTCGCTCCAAAGCCAGCAGCATCAATCTAAATGCAGGAGACCTCACGCCTGAAAAACTACAGCAATTCCAGGCTGCCCAAGGACAACTGAATGGTGCGCTTTCAAGATTACTGGTTACCGTAGAAAAGTACCCCGAGCTGAAGTCCAATCAGAATTTTTTGGAACTTCAGGCGCAGCTAGAAGGGACTGAAAACCGTATAGCGGTAGCTCGTCGTAGATTCAATGAATCTGCTCAGGATTACAACACGTACATTCGAAGTTTCCCGGAGCGGGTCTATGCCAGCATGTTCGACTTTGAGCGCAAGCCACTTTTTGAAGCTGATGCAGGCGCCGAAAAAGCTCCTGAAGTACAGTTCTAGAATGGTTGACCATCGGAGGATATGTTTAAGTGATTTCAACTATTAAACAAACCTACCTAAACGAATAAAGCCCCTGCTGATCACTCAGCAGGGGCTTTTCAATTATTCACGTTATCTAAAACTTAGTTGCACTGATAAGTCAGGTCATAGCTCCAATCGGAATCTCCTTCACTTGAAATGGTCACTTTAGTAGGCAGACCTTTGTCGCTAAACACATAAGAATAATTATACAAATCAGTTTCCGTCTCACCGTCGCTAGTAGAAGTTTCTGTATGGGTAACCACATTATTAGCACTTACGTAGGCTGCATAGTTATCAGCATATATTAGCCATGCAAGATTGCCCTGAATTGGGTTAATCTGATCATCATAAGTGTATACATTGGTCTCTGAAGGTTGTGACTCCCCTTCTAATATATAGGTGATTTTTTTGAGGTTTCCTTCTTCGTACAAATAACGATAGGTAGCATAGCGCGTAAATTCATCACTGCTTTCATCAGAGTAATTGTCCCAGTTTTCTACAACCGACAGCTCTTCGCCATCATAGACAAATCGAAATTGCTCAATGTCCGGGTCGTCTACATCCTCTATGTTGATTTGAGCAACCTGCTCTTCTTCGTAAGTGATCTTCACGCTTTGTGTAAGTTCACCACCTGCGTAAACCTGAACTTCGGTAAGGAGCTCTCCAGAATAAACAGACCGGTACTCCGTCGAGAATGTGCTCTCCACTCCATCCGTCGTTTCTGTGAAAGTCTCAGTAATTTTGGTCACTTTGCCATCCGCATCGTAGGCTACTACTACTTCTTCGGAATCTCCCTCAAATTCATTGTACGTGCCGGTAAATTGACACCCTGTTGCCTCTAAAGGTGATTCATTTTCAGGTGTGCCTTCATCGGTACTGTCATCGGTACAAGCCATCACGGCCATGCTAATCATTAGCGGTAAAAATAGTTTTCTCATAGTTCTTAATTTTTGCGACAAAAATAAGAATGGATGCGTTTCCTTCAACTTTTCTTCAAATTATTTTTCCGCACATTGGTATCATATACACACTTCATTATTTGTATAAAAAAATCCCGATCAGTCAAACCAATCGGGATTTCGCAAAACTTAAACTTTTTCTACAACGTCTCCACCACCAGATTGTGGTTAGTGTAGATACAAATGTCTGCGGCAATATTCAAGCTTTCGCGGACCATCTCTTCTGCAGTAAGGTTAGTCGCATGGCGCTTGAGGCCCATAGCGGCAGAGCGAGCATACATGCTTCCAGAACCAATCGAAGCGATATCATCGTCTGGCTCCAATACATCACCCGTCCCCGAGATCACGAGTATTTCGTTTTTATCTGCTACGATCATCATGGCTTCCAACCTACGCAGATAGCGATCGGTGCGCCAGTCTTTGGCCAGCTCCACTGCTGCTCGCTTCATATTGCCAGTATAGGTGGCCAGCTTTTCGTCGAGCCGCTCTAGCAGGGTAAAAGCATCTGCTGTAGATCCGGCAAATCCCGTGATGATCTTGCCTTCCTGGAGCTTTCGGATCTTTTTCACATTGCTCTTAGCCACGGTATTGCCCATGGTAGCTTGTCCATCTGCCCCAATGGCTATTTGACCATTGTGTTTTATAGCTACGACTGTTGTCGATTTAATCTTTTCCATCTTGGTATCAATGCTTGTAAATAAAAAATGTCCCGTCATTCACTAACGGGACATCTAATTTATGGTTTGAGATTCGTTAGATCAATATTCTCACAGGATCTTCCAGGAACCCTTTGAGGGTCTTGAGGAAAGCAGCTCCCACAGCACCATCCACTGTTCTGTGATCACAAGTAAGAGTCACTTTCATCGTATTGCCTGGCACGATTTCGCCATTCTTCACCACTGGCACCTGATTGATTGCCCCTACAGCGAGGATACAAGATTCTGGTGCATTGATGATGGAAGTAAACTCCTCAATCCCGAACATACCCAGGTTGGAAACTGTGAAAGTATTGCCCGACATCTCATCTGGAGTGATTTTCTTAGCTTTTGCCTTACCTGCAAACTCTTTTACCTCTGAGGAGATATGAGCCAGACTCTTGGTATCCGCAAATTTCACCACTGGCACGATCAAGCCTTCGTCTACGGCCATGGCCACACCGATGCTGATGTGATCATTTCGACGGATGCTCTTGGTATCGTCCATCCAGTAGGTATTCACATCAGGATGCTGACGAAGTGCTGCAGCCACGGCTTTGATGACAATATCATTGAATGAAATTTTCACAGGAGACAGCTCATTGATGCTCTTGCGAGCTTCGATGGTTCTGTCCATGTCTATTTCCATGGTCAGGTAGAAGTGTGGCGCACCAAACTGACTGTTCATCAGTCCTTTTGCAATGGCTTTTCTCATTTGAGAGGCCGGCACATCCGTATAACTTTCTTCTGCAGTTACTTTAGGGAAGTTGAAGCTAGGAGCTGCATCTGCTGCTTTAGACTCCTCAGCTGCTGGAGCAGGAGCTGCCTGCGATGGTGTGAAGGACTCCACATCTCTTTTGACAATGCGGCCGCCTTCACCAGAGCCTTTGATCTGAGAGAGGTCGTACCCTTTCTCTTCAGCCATCTTTTTGGCTAGCGGAGAAGCTTTCACTCTGCCACTGTCTGTGGTGGTATCTTTTGTAGCTTCGGCCTGCGGTGCAGATGACGATGCACTCGTATCTTTCTTTTCTGACTTGTCTGCTTTCTTTTCTGACTTACCGCCAGACTGTTCTGCTTTGAGCAATGTTTTCCAGTCAGCTCCTTCCTCACCGATGATCGCGATCACACCATCGATAGGAACAGAACCACCTGCTTCTACAGCGATGTGTAGCAAGGTTCCGTCTTCATAGGCTTCTAGTTCCATAGTAGCCTTATCAGTTTCTACCTCAGCCAGCATATCACCAGCTTCTACCTGATCACCTTCGCTCTTGAGCCATGACGCGATCACCCCTTCTTCCATGGTATCGCTCATCTTTGGCATGCGTATCACAGTGGCATTGATGTCTGAAGTATCTACTGCTTCACCACTATCGTCAGATTCCTCTTCGCCAGCATCCTCTGATTCTTCTTTGGAATCTGCACTTCCGTTTGAACCACTCTCAAGATCCTTAAGTAGGTCTTTGATGTCTTCACCTTCTTCACCAATGATCGCGATCACACCATCCACAGGTACTGCTTCTTGCTCCTGCACACCGATGTGTAGCAGCACGCCATCTTGGTAAGATTCCAGCTCCATCGTAGCCTTGTCGGTTTCTACTTCCGCCAGTACATCTCCGGATTCTACTTGATCTCCTTCTTTTTTGATCCAAGACGCGATCACACCCTCCTCCATGGTGTCGCTCATCTTTGGCATTCTGATTACTTCAGCCATCTTATATGCGTTATTTTTTACTCTTATTCAAACAATTTCAAAGTTAAGTCATGTCTGTTTTTCTCCAACACATCTTTAACCATTTAATTTATCTTTTACTATAAATTGCAAAATTTGAGCACTTGTTTTTAAATATTCGCAATGCCAGCTAACACCAATTCTAACTATAAGCGTCCTTTCCCTCTTTTTTCGGCACATGCCGAAACGATTTTCCCTGCATTATTTCGAAAAATAAAAAACCTGCCCGCTGCACGTACCGAACGCATCACTACCTCAGACGATGATTTTCTAGACCTGGACTGGCGTACTCAAGACTCCAACCAACTCGTGATCATCCAGCACGGCCTGGAAGGCAGCTCAGACCGCCCGTATGTACTGGGCATGGCTCGCATTTTTTACCAGCACGGTTATGACGTGTTGTGCTGGAGCTTTCGGGGCTGCAGTGGCGAGATGAACCTACGTCCGGTATTTTATCATAGTGGCGCTACCAGTGATCTACACGAGGTAGTCAGTCATGCCATCAAAAAAGGATATTCGGACATTCGACTGGTCGGGTTTAGCCTGGGAGGCAACCTCACGCTAAAATACCTAGGGGAAACACAGCGCCCGGCAGAAATCAAATCTGCAGTAGCTATTTCAGCTCCACTGGACCTGGCAGCCGGTGCAGACAACCTACATACTACGCGTGCTAAAATATACGAACGTCGCTTTCTGAAGACTTTAAGGAATAAAATCAGACAAAAGGCTCTGTATATGCCAGAAGCGATAGACACCTCATGGTTGCGTAAGGTAAAATCAGTTAGAGACTTTGATGAATACTACACCGCGCCTCTGCATGGATACAGAGACGCCAACGACTACTATAGCCAGTGCTCTAGCAAATCATTCTTAAAGGGCATACAAGTTCCCACTCTTATCCTCAATGCTCAAAACGATCCTTTTCTGACAAAGGAAAGCCTGGATCATCAGCTCACAGAAGACTTACCAGAGGTACACATGGAAACAACTCGCCATGGCGGGCATGTCGGATTTATGCTGAAAGACACCTCCGGATACTACTGGTCAGAGCGACGTGCACTGGAATTTTGCAAATGCTTTTAGCAAACGCCAAATTGGCTTATTAACTTTCCGCCTGTGTACGACCGATATACCATATTCAGCTCACAGGAGCAGCTAGAAAAGAATTTTAATACCAAAAGTTCTGTAGCATTGACTACCACTTACAATGCTGCTCCTACGCACCTTTTGCCTGTGATTACAAGCGCAGCTCCTGAGGAAATCCAACTGTTTCACTGGGGGCTCATCTCACAAATGGCAAACAACAAAGCCATCAGCCCGCGGCTATTCAACCTACCCGTAGGTACTGCAGTGCAGCGGCCTATGTATAGAAAATCCATCGAAAATAGCCGATGCCTCATATTGGCCAATGGGTTTTACGTTTGGAAACAAGTCTCCAAAAAACAAAGGGTTCCCTACTTCTGCTATTTCAAAGAAAATGCGCCCTTCGCTATTGCTGGTGTGTGGGAAGAGTTCGATGATCTGGAAGGAAATACGGCCTACACATTCAACATGATCACTGTGCCTGCATCTGGAGCACTCAGCGACTATCAGGATGACATGCCCGCACTGCTTAGCCAAGCGCAATGCGATGTATGGCTGGATGAAAATGCTAACATAGAAAAACTCCAACCATTACTTAGCCAACTTAATCTATCAAACCTACTCATGCATGCAGTAAGTCCGCTGCTTGCAGCCCCTAAAAACAACGGCGAACAACTCATTGCACCGGCGGCACCATCTGACCAGTTTGGAAATTACACCCTGTTCAGTTAAGTTTCAGTATATAAACCGCGCAAAACCAGCTGGCAATTAAATTTTACAAAGATTTAGTTTCACAATTCTCAGAATCTCATGAGCAATTACCATCGCGCATCCATACTTTCCCTTTGCCTGCTATTGTTAGCTTTAGGGGCAGTAGCCCAAAACCCAGAAAAGCTGTACAAACGCGGAATCGACGCTTTTTATTCGGAAGACTTCAAAGCAGCCGTCACCTATTTCGAGCAAATAGAATCCTCAGGCAAATCATTTAAAGACTCTGAATACCGACTAGAAATCAGTCTTTTGGTTCAAAAAGAAAACCGGGAACGATCACTAGATAAAATCCTCAAATTTCGAACAACAAAAGCACGCAGCGACAAATTCTACAACTATTGGATGGGGCGCATTTATGCCAATCGCTACATGTTTCCCGAAGCAGTAAACGCATGGAAAGCATTTTTAAAATCGAAAGCATTTAAAAGCGAACAGATCCGTGAAGAAACCCGCAATTTCATTCAGGAAGCCGAATTGCTCGTGAGCTATTTTGACAACCCCGACAATTTTGAAATTCACCAACTCGAGGCTCCTGTTAACACTGAGTTTGCTGAACTCACTCCAGTGTATTCCGCAGAAAAAAACGAACTCCTATTTGCCTCTAATAGAGACAATGCAAAAAATGACATTTTCCTGATCTATCACACGCTGTTGAGCACAAACAAAGACTGGAAGAACCCTACGCCGATCCAGGCTCTGGGCGAATTTGACCGCTCCACTGCCAATGTAGAGGTAGTCAATGAGGACGGTAGACTCTTTGTTTTCAAGGACAAAAAAGGTGGTGACCTCTACACCAGCCAGCCTGAAGCAGACGGATGGAGTACACCTCAGGAGTTTGACAGCAAAATCACCTCCACGCATCTGGAGTCTCATTTTTTCATCAATGAACACGAAGACCGGATTTTGTTTGCAGCAAAAAACAAAAAAAACGGGCTGGACATCATGGAATCCTACCGAAATGCAGAAACCGGAAAGTGGGAAAAACCACATTTACTGAGCGCTACCATAAATAGTGTGGATGACGAAGACAGCCCTTTTTTGTCACAAGACGAAACGAAACTGTACTTCAGTTCCAATCGGCCGGGTGGACTTGGAGGAATGGATATATATGTCTGTACATTTGACAAAGCTACCAATCAATGGTCTGAGCCTGAAAATATGGGATGGCCCATCAACAGCCCTGATGATGACATCCATTTCAAAATGAATCCAGACATGAATTCCGGCTATTTTTCCTCCAACCGAATTCATACGAAAGGTGATTATGACATCTTTTTCTTTTGGGCTATTGAAAAAACATCTATTGAGGGGCGTGTGATCAATGCCAAAACGGAAGAACCAATCACATCTGGCGAAATTCGATTTCACCCTAGCCAGTATTTAGAAGAATATTTTCGTTCTCCTCTCAGTGAATCCGGCCAATACAGCACTGAAATTATCTCTGACGAGGTGTTCCGGGTAGAAGTCATCCAGAAATATGACACTTTGCTCACCGAAACATTTGAGATACATGATGCCAAGGGCGAGCAGGTAACCCATTTTAAGGATTTTTACGTGTATCCAAGCGACCTTACGGCAGCAGAGCGAGCAGCCCTACAAGCAAAATACGCCAGCAAAGAGGAGCCAACAGCTGCTGACAGCAGTGCACAAGAAGAAGCTCCTACTCTCCTTTCTCAAAAGGAAGGGAATGAACTTACTGCTACCGACACCAGCACTACAAAACCTACAAATTCTATCGCTAGGCCAAACACCACTCGGTCCGTTCCATCCAAAAGCTATGCAAGAGGCACGCGAATAGTGCGAAACGTATACTTCGAATTTGGCACTAGTACCCTCACAGCAGACTCATACCCTCAGCTAGAGCGGCTGCTAAACTACCTACGTGAAAACCCCGAGATCAAAATAGAAATTGGCGGCCATACAGACAACGTAGGCAACACTGCAAACAACTTAAAAATATCTTTGGAGCGAGCAGAATCAGTGAAAAAATGGCTCACAACCAAGGGCATCTCCGAAAACAGACTCCAGGCAAAAGGATATGGAGAATCACAGCCTCTGGCCTCCAATGATGACGAAAAAAACGGCCGGGAACTAAACCGAAGGATTGAAATACGAGTGATTCAGTAGATATCACAAATTTTCTTACGTAATTCTTCTGATTCGAACAGCATTTTTTAGTTAACTTGGTGTGCAAAAAGCCCTTCTAAAGATGAAAAGAGTAGCCACCACGCTCAAATCTTTACTTGTAATCGTAAGTTTTTCTGCCTGCTTTACCGCTGTTGGACAAAAAGAAGTCCGGTTGTACGAAAAAGCAGAAGCGCAATTTGCCCTTCACAACTACGAACAAGCATTGGGGCTCTATCAGGAAATTTCAGAAATAGCTCCGGGCTACGAAGATGTAGACTACAAGGTGACAATCAATACGCTTTTGACCGGTGCCGGTGATGACCAACCCGTCTCTCAATTGCTGACTTTTGAAAACACCTATGGAGATACAGATGACCATTACTACTACTGGCTAGGCCTTGTCCATCTTAGAAGGTACGATATAGATGCTGCCACCGCGGCATTTGAGCGCTTCAAACAAAAGCTAGATTATACTGGCAATGAAGACCCCAGAACTCTGGCACTCATCGATCACGCCGAAGAACTCAAGTATTTCTTCGAAAACCCTGATGATTATGAAATCCACCAGCTCGAAGCCCCTGTAAACTCCAATGCTACCGAACTCACCCCAGTATACTTCGAAGGCAACAAAGAACTTCTTTTTGCTTCGAACAGAGGCAAATCTGGCGAGCGACCTTTTACGATCTATTACACCAAATCTGGCGAAAATGGCTGGGAAACACCCGTAGAAGTTCCCAATCTGGGGACCTTCACTCGGGAAAACGCCAACATTGAAGTGGTAAACGAAGATGGCAGACTATTTCTCTTTCGCGAAGAAAAAGGCGGTGACCTGTTTTACAGCCAGGCATCGGGCGACACCTGGACACTCCCCATAGAATTTGACGCACGTGTATCCAACAACCACCTGCACTCGCACTTTTTTATCAACGAGCATGAAGATCGCATCATCTTCGGGTCTGATGAAGGTGCCGATGGCCTGGACCTGTTCGAATCGTATAAAAACCCTGAAAACGGTAAATGGAGTAAACCTGCACCTTTTTCGCTGAGCATCAACTCTCCCTACAACGAAGACAGCCCTTACCTCTCTCCGGATGAACAAACCCTCTATTTCTCTTCAGACAGACCGGGTGGTTTGGGTGAGTATGACGTGTATGTGTCCTACTACGATGCTGCAACTTACTCCTGGTCTGAACCCGAAAACATGGGTTGGCCAATCAATTCACCAAACAAAGAATTTCACTTTAAAATGAATGCAGATCAGAAGTCCGGGTATTTCGTCAGCAACCGCCTTCATACTAAAGGAGACTATGACATTTACTTCTTCTGGCATGTAGACAAAGTAAAAGTAAAAGGTCGCATTTTCGACCAGGCGGCCCAGGCACCATTAACAGGTGCTGAAATTAGGTTTAGACCTTCACAGTACCTCGACGAGTTTTTCACATCCACCATAGATGCTAGTGGGTACTACCAAACAGATGTGTTTGCTGACGAAATCTTTAAAGTAGAAATACTAAAAGATGGTAAGGTACTCATGACAGACAAATTTGAAGTACATGACTCCAGTGGTCAAAACACCACCCATATCAAAGATTTTACAATAGAATAAATAATTAAATCATCCATCCAAACTTAAAATTCACCGCAAACTATGAAACGTATATTTTTACTAGCTGCGGTAGTTTTTATTGCTCAAACTACCCTGGCGCTTTCCAAAGGTCAGCTGCTTAAAAAAATCGAAGAAGCATTCTACAAGGAAGATTTTAGCGAGGTACTAGACCTCAGTGTAAACCTGGAAAAAGAGCATGCCAATGCTACAGAACACCTGTACTACAAAAACATCGCTGCACATCTGACCACCAATCGTGGCGGAGACCTTGATGATGTGTTAAAATTCGAATCTACTTTTGGTAAAACAGACATTTTCTACAACTACTGGGTAGGACGCATTCACCTGTACAGATATGAATTTGATGAAGCTGAAAAGCGACTAAGAGCATTTCTAAAAATCGACAACTATACCAATCCGGTAATAGAGGAAGAAGCTCGAATGATGATCGAAATGATCAAAAAAGCCAGACCTTACTACGAAAACCCGGACGACTATGAAATCGAGATGCTACCAGCCGGGGTAAATAGTGATTATTCTGAAATCTCGCCTGCATTTTTCAATGGTCACAATGAGCTCATTTTTGCCTCAGACAGAAATCCTAAAGACTCACACCATCCAGCAGACAAATATTCTATCTACCATTCTTTCAAAAATGGTGATAAGTGGTCTGAGCCTACGGTTATTGAAAATCTTGGTGAATTCGAATATGAGAATGCTAAAGTAGAGATCATTGACAACAGTCAGCGGCTTTATACCTTTAGCGCCTCTAATGGCTCCTTGCTTTATAGCGAATACAAAAATGACTCATGGACTGCTCCTGTAGAGTTTGACACAAAAATCCGTAGCAAACACATCGAATCTCATTTTTTCATCAATGATAGCGAAGACAAGATTTTCTTCGTTTCTGGCAATCGCCGTGACAAAGAAATTTGGTTTACAGAACTCAAAGACGGCAATTGGACCGAGCCCGGACCGGTACCTGGAGCAGTAAACTCCGCTTTCGACGAAGAGAGTCCGTTTCTATCGCACAAAGGGGATGTACTGTACTTCAGCTCTAACCGACCAGAATCCATGGGGGGATATGACGTATTTATGTCGAAATACGACGAAAAATTGGGCGTTTGGGGACCCGCTGAAAACATGGGATTCCCTATCAACACCATCGACAATGACATCAACTTTGAAGTAACCCCCAG
Source organism: Marinoscillum furvescens DSM 4134 (assembly GCF_003386095.1). Classification (GTDB taxonomy): domain Bacteria; phylum Bacteroidota; class Bacteroidia; order Cytophagales; family Cyclobacteriaceae; genus Marinoscillum; species Marinoscillum furvescens. The sequence continues at coordinate 108,106 of NZ_QREG01000001.1, forward strand.
CGACCAAAGTGGCTACATGAGCTCTGACCGCCTGCACGGTGTAGGTGAATATGACATCTACTATTTCCATAAAATCACAAAAATACCTTTGCGTGGACGTATAGTCTCGGCTGATGGACAGCCGGTAAATGGCGCAGTAGTGAAATTTCATCCGGTGAGCTATCAGGATGAAGCTTTTATGGGAGAAACCGATGCTGACGGAAACTTCGAGGTGATGATTCCAAACAAAGACGACTTCAGAGCAGAAGTACTTCTGGGCAGTGACCAACTTCACGAAGAAAACTACACAAGCTACGTGCCCAACGATGGTCTCTACCTGAGCAAGGACTTTACAGTAACCTTACCGACTACTCCTACTGAAGAAAAAGACTATACTGAAATCTATGAAGGCGAGCCTTCAGAAAAGGGTGAAGCTAAGCCTGCCCTCACGGGAGTGATCAGCAAAGTTTACTTTGCATTCAATTCTTACGAACTTTCGGCAGCTGCCAAAAGTGAGCTAAAAGCAATTGCCAAGACCCTCAGCACTGACTCCAACATAGAAGTAGTGTTAGAAGGACATAGTGACAATATTGGCCCAGAAGCAATCAACCTTACGCTTTCTGAACAAAGAGCACGTGCGGCTAAGAAGTTTTTAATCACTCAGGGAATCGCAGCAGACCGAATTTCCATTAAAGGATTTGGAGAATCTAAACCTGCAGCGCCCAATGATACCGAAGAAGAAGGACGAGCGCTCAACCGCCGTGCAGAAATTCGCGTAGCAGATTAAACTTTCTTTAGAGGTATGTATATTAGCTATTTAGAGAAAAACTAAATGAGCAACATGTATACCTCAAGAATAACAGGCATTGGGCACTATGTGCCCGACAATATAGTAACGAACAAAGACCTGGAGCAATTCATGGAAACCTCAGATGAGTGGATCCAGGAGCGTACAGGCATCAAAGAAAGACGTTGGATAGACCCTAAATCTGACGACATGCCCTCTACCATGGGGGTAAAGGCTGCACGCCAGGCCATTGAAAACGCCGGGCTTACGCCTGACGATATCGATTTTATTGTATTTGCTACCCTGAGCCCGGATTACTATTTTCCGGGCCCCGGCGTGCAAGTACAGGACCTCCTTGGTGTAAAAGAAATCGGCGCCCTGGATGTGCGCAACCAATGCAGTGGCTTTGTCTATGGACTCTCTGTAGCTGACCAGTTTGTCAAAACTGGCATGTACAAAAACGTACTGGTCATTGGAAGCGAATACCACTCAGGTGGCTTGGAAAAATCCACTCGAGGTAGAGGAGTTACCGTAATTTTTGGTGATGGAGCCGGCGCAGTAGTGCTTTCCCGCTCCGAAGACAACCAAAAAGGCATACTCTCCACCCACTTGCACTCCGAGGGCAAACACGCCAAAGAACTTGCCCTCATTGGCCCTGCCACTAACCGCTGGGTAGATCAAATCATGGAAGAAAACGATCCCGATGACACCAGCTATTACCCCTACATGAATGGCAACTTCGTCTTCAAGCATGCGGTCACTCGTTTTGGTCAGGTGATTCATGAGGCTTTGCAGACCAATGGCTTTCAAACCAGTGATATCGATATGCTGATACCTCACCAGGCCAACTTACGCATTAGTCAGTTTATCCAAAAACAAATGGGCCTTGCAGACGAAAACGTGTACAATAACATCATGCGCTATGGCAATACCACCGCAGCATCCATTCCAATAGCACTTAGCGAAGCCTATCAGGAAGGAAAAATCAAGGATGGCAACCTGGTATGCCTAGCAGCCTTTGGTAGTGGCTTCACCTGGGCATCAGCACTAATCCGCTGGTAATGAAACCAACACCTGAAGAGCTCGAGATACTGAACAACGACCATTTCCTTTTGGTCAAAAACCAGGTGTCTGAAAAAGTGATTAGCTACCTGGCAGCAATCGAACGCAGCCTTCATGCACACATCCAGCAAGTGGACCCGGGAGTTTTTCCCGAAGGTGCTTTTTTGAAATCTGGCAAAATAGCCAAAGGGGAGCAATACAAAGGGCTCCCCTATTTCATATTAGACTACCCCAGACTCTTCACACAGAAGCAGGTGTTTGCCTTTCGTGTTATGCTCTGGTGGGGAAACCATTTTAGCTGCACGCTTCACCTGCAGGGGCCACCACATCTGCAGCAGCCTCAAACGCTTATTAAAAAACTCATGGAGCATCCTGAGCTTTATTTTTGTGTAAACACGCAACCCTGGGATTATCACTATGAGCACACCAATTACCGGCAGGTTAAAAACCTCAACCAGGACAATATGCGCGATCAAATCGAGCGACATGGATTTATAAAAATCAGTAAATACCTGCCCGTAACTTCGTGGGATAACTTCCAAACGTTTACTTTGCAGTGTTTCGATGACTTTCTGAGGCTGATTGCACCATGAAGAAAATTCTGTTATGCTTATCCCTGTTGGTTAGTCTGAGTGTAGGTGCTCAGGATATCTCACCAGATCAGTTTTTGTTTAAAACAGACACGCTCTCTGATGGAGTGTATACCTATACGTATGACAATGGCAAGACAGCCTTTAAAGGAGCCATAATAGACGGTAAAAAAAGTGGTGTCTGGAACTACTACTCAAAAAATGGCACCATTAAATCCAGTGTCAAGTACGTCTATGGTATGAAAAATGGCATGAGTAGAAAGTTTGACAAATATGGCATCCTGCTCAACGAAAGCTACTACATCAAAGACACGATCAACGGCCCTTACCTGGAATACTACGACAATGGTGCTATTGCATTGGAAGGCTATTATACCAACGGTCTAAAGGATAGCACCTGGTCAGAATACTATCCTGACGGAGGCATCAATTTTGTAGAACGCTACTATAAAGGCAAGGCCCACGGCAAATGGGTTTACTACTACTCCACTGGAGTGAAAAAGTCTGAAGAATACTATCAAAATGGACTAGAGGCAGGCACCTGGAAAACCTACCACCCCAATGGGCGTATGGAAAAACAGTTTAGCTTTAAAAACACGCTTCTTCATGGCCCTTACTTTGAGTATTTTGACAACAAACAAAAAAGTGTAGAAGGTCAGTATGAAAACGGCCTTAAAGTGGGCAATTGGCTTTCTTTCTTTGAAAATGGAAACCTCTACGCTATAGGCAAGTATGAAAACGACCTGCGTACTGGTCTGTGGAAGTATTTTACTAAAGCGGGACACCTTGACTATGAAGGCAAATACCGCAAAAGGCTAAAAGAGGATCAATGGGTCTACTATCATCCATCAGGGAAGCCACGCATGATCGGCAGCTATGTGCATGATAGCAAAGACGGTTTGTGGGGACTCTTTTATGAAAATGAACAACTCCAGCAGGAACAGGTATGGGAACTCGGAAAGCTACTCGAAGTAAGCCCTTTCTACACCATACAAGGAGAAGAACTGTCCCCCGGCACACTGACCAATGGTACAGGAAATGTAATTGGCTACTACGAGGATGGCACCATAGCTAGTGATGAAGGATTCAAAAACGGGCTACTTTCAGGAGAGGCAAGGTATTTTGATGAGGATGGAGACCTGAAAGAAAATGGGCGCTATCAGGCCGGCATCAAACATGGCACGTGGATCAGATACCACAGCAATGGCAACAAGGCTGCTGAGGAAGTGTATGAACTCGGCGTACCCACTGGCACCTGGAAATACTTTAACAGAAGAGGAAAACTTGTGGAAACGATCAAGCAAACAGTAGCCGAAGAAACCACTTCCCAACCGTAACATTCCCACTTAACTCATCAACAGAAAAGCAACATTTTGTTCTCAATAACTTAACGAGTGAATCCGAGAGCAAATTCTGTCCTGTTTTAGCTTCGCAGCTTTGAACAGAGACATGAACAAATCAATAATTTTATTAGCTAGTTTTCTTTTTTGGCTTACAGCCTGCCAATCAGATGTACCTTCCTCACACACCTTAAAACTAAAAGGTAGTGAATCCATGTACGAGACGTTTTTGGAATTAAAAACTGACTTTGAAAAGATTCAGGATACTATAAAAGTAACGCTTGAAGGGGGTGGTAGCCGGACAGGACTGATGGCTATCGAGAGCCACAGTGCGGATATAGGCTTATCTTCGTTTCCTTTTGACCTAACCGAAACACTGGGCACCGGACACAATGTATCCGAACAAGTAGTAGCCTATGATGCGATAGTACTTATCACCAATCAGCACAACCCAATCACCGCTCTTAGTGACGAACAAGTTCAAGCTATTTATACCGGCAAAACCTATGACTGGGAGCAATTAGGGGGTGAAAAAGGGTTGATTTCTCCATTGATTCGAGACGAAAACTCAGGTACACAACGCTTTTTTGAAGATCATTTTGCGGTACATGAGCTGGCAAAGACAGCCGAAGTAGTAGACCACAACTCAGAGATCGTAGCTAAAGTAAGTGGCAACAAACACTGCATCGGCTTCATAGGTTTTGCGTACTTCACCGAAAGTGTGCACAACCTACTCCTTCATACCAAAGACAGCACACCAGAAGGCAGCTATGTGGCTCCTACACACAGAAACTTAAAAAACGGCTCATACCCGCTAAAGAGGGGTTTAAGAGTGTATTTCAGACAAGGCGATGACCCTGCAGTAGATGCATTTCTGAAATACCTCCAAACAGATAGAGCACACATGATCATCGAGTCGTATGGATTGATTGCCGCCAAATAATCACGTTTCATTTTTTTCGACTCTAAGGCCAGGTGATTTCATCTGGCCTTTTTTTACACCACCCTGCTTTTGATCAGTTTTATCTGTCCATTGTGATTACTTTCGTGCTCACACACATGAAACCACTTACAATAGTTGTTGGTGCGTCCCCAAAACCAATCCTCATCTACAGCCATCAGCCAGTCGTCATCACGTTTGGCAAACTCCTGAAGAGTTCGCTCTCGAACAGATTTCAATTTTTCCAGATAATAATCTAATGACTGTCCTTTGATTTGCTCACGTGCTGCATCTCCCAGACCAGAAGCCGCGTCCCATGCCTCTTTTTCATCCTGCGGCCAATCTCCCCAGTCCAGCCCCTCAAAAGTGTGGAGCTGATAGTAGCGCTCAGTAGCAGCGAGGTGCAGCAGCATTGCGCCAATAGAGTTGGCCTCATCATCCAGTAAAAAATCAAGCTCCTCAACGCTCAACCCACGAACACTGCGCAGCACGGTAGTGCGCATCCAGGTCATCATGGATACTAGTGTACCAATCTGCGGACTGTAGCCCGCCCGTGGCCCTACGATATGCAGATCTTCTGGCTGATACACGCCGGATGTAGCTGCTCCCAACCCGGAGCCCATGCCTAGCCCTACTGTAGCAAGCCCGGCCTTGAATAAGAAATTCCTTCGATGTGTATTGGTGGAGTGTTCCATGAGAAAAGTGGGTTTAGTGTTTTTTATTCCTTGCTGTTATCAATTTACAAAAAACACTAAACACTCCTGACCAGCCTCCTTTTCTATCGAATAAACAGTAGCTCGCGGTACTTGACCAACGGCCAGTCTTCATCATCCACAAACAGCTCTAGCTTGTCTGCCGCATAGCGAATAGGCTCAAAATACTTATGTTTGATATCGTCACAATATGCAATGGCTCGTTTTCTCGAATCCTCAATTTTATTGGCCTTTTTGCGAGCCTCTATCATCTCGTGTACGAGTTTGCGCAGGTTGCTTATGTGCTTGGAGATTTCCTCTATGGTCTTGATGATCTCTGAGGAGTCAATACCCAGATCCTTCAGCCCATTGGCATTTTGAATGAGTTTATTTTGGTAGGCGATGGCCGTAGGTATGATGTGGTTATGTGCCAGATCACCCATCACGCGAGATTCTATCTGCACTTTCATGATGTAGTTTTCCAACATAATTTCGTGTCGGGCTTCCAGCTCTATCCTGCCCAGCACCTTGTGCCGCTCAAATACCTTGATGACTTTTTCATCTTTATAAAAATCTAGCGCATAAGGCGTATCTTTCACATTGGAAAGTCCTCGCTTTTTAGCTTCTTTCACCCAGTCCTCGGAGTATCCATCACCTTCAAAACGGATTTTCTTCGAAGTTTTGATGTAATCTCTCAGCACATCCACTGCCGCCAGCCTTCGGTCTTGCCCGCCATCTATGAGCTTGTTTACCTTTCGGTAAAAGTCCCGCAGCTGGTCCGCTACGATTAGGTTCAAGACAGTCATCGGGTTAGACACATTGGCATCACTACCCACAGCCCTAAACTCAAATTTGTTTCCTGTAAAAGCAAAAGCAGAGGTGCGGTTGCGGTCGGTATTGTCCAGTATAATTTCAGGAATCTGATCAATTCCCAGCTTCATGTACAGGTTGTCACCTTTCTCGATTTTTACGTTTCCGTTTTTCTCCAGCTCGTCCAGCACTTTGGTGAGGGTAGAGCCCAAAAACACAGAAATAATGGCCGGAGGAGCCTCATGAGCTCCTAATCTAAAATCATTGCCTGCAGAAGCTATAGAAGCTCTTAGCAAGTCCGCATGCTCATGCACAGCTTTCACTGTAGTGACCAGAAAAATCAAAAACAACAGGTTTTCACGCGCACTACTTGTAGGCTGAAAAAGATTAATACCTGAGTCTGTCACCAGCGACCAGTTGTTGTGCTTTCCACTACCATTGAGCTCCGCAAAAGGCTTTTCGTGAAAGAGCACTTTCAGCTTGTGCTTATCTGCCACACGATTCATCAGGTCTTTGAGCAATTGATTCTGATCAGTAGCCACATTTACTGCTGCAAACATCGGAGCTGCCTCATATTGTGCAGGCGCCACCTCGTTGTGTCGTGTACGTAGCGGTATCCCCAACCGATGAGCTTCTATCTCAAAGTCACGCATAAAATCATACACACGCCCTGGTATAGCACCAAAGTAGTGATCGTCCAGCTGCTGCCCACGCGCAGGGTTGTGTCCAAACACGGTACGGCCACCCATTACCAGGTCTGGCCGAGCTTCGTAGAGCGCCTTGTCCACCACAAAATACTCCTGCTCCCAACCCAGAAAAGCATTCACCTTGCTGATGTTTCTATCAAACAGTCGGCAAACTTTGGTAGCAGCCTTATCCACTGCGTCGAGGGCCTTCAGGAGTGGTGCCTTGTAATCCAGTGCTTCGCCTGTAAACGCCACGAACACTGTGGGGATACAAAGCGTGCTGCCGTATATAAAGATTGGTGATGATGGATCCCAGGCTGTATAGCCTCGTGCTTCAAACGTGCTACGTATACCTCCATTAGGAAATGAAGAGGCATCAGGCTCCTGCTGTACCAGCTCACTACCTTTAAGGTTTTCGATTTCATTGATTGGGTCAAAAAATGCATCATGCTTTTCTGCCGTAGCTCCTGTAAGTGGCTGAAACCAGTGGGTAAAGTGCGTTACTCCTTTGTCCATAGCCCAAACCCGAACGGCAGCAGCTACAGCACTGGCCGTTTCCGGATCGATTTTCTCCCGGTTGACAATGGCTGCATCCACTTTGGCATATACTTCCGGAGAAAGTGCCGCCTTCATCTGCTTGGGCCCAAAAGCCAACTCGCCAAAATAATCTGAAATCTTCTCCGAAGGAGTTCGTACTTCTATTCGTTCGCGCTTTTGTACTAAATCAAGCGCGCTGTATCTTAAATGCGCCATATCTCACGTAATCATTAAGGTGCGTTCTAAAGTAATTCTCTAAATTAGGCCATCGGATTCTGAAATTATATAAATGCATTTTTTTTATCAGCCAGAGGTGGAAAACGGCGCACAATTCCTACGCGATGAGGAGTACCAGCATTGTATCAAAGTACTGAGGCACCGAGTGGGTGATGAAATCGGAATTCTGGATGGAAGAGGTGGTTTCTTCACCTGCACGCTTAGCAGTATCTCTGGCAAGCAATGTGATTTCAAGATTTCATCCAGTCACCGCAAAGCAGCCAGGTCTTTTCGACAGCATATTCTCATAGCTCCTACCAAAAACATGGATCGCATGGAGTGGTTTGTGGAAAAAGCATGCGAACTGGGTGTTGACGAAATTTCCTTTGTACTCACATCCAATTGCGAACGCCGGAAGCTTCGCCTCGACCGATTAGAAAAAAAGGCGCTAAGCGCACTCAAGCAATCAAAAAGTGGGTTTCTCACTAAAATCAACGGTCTCACTCCGCTTCCGGAGGCATTGCAAACGGTGGATGCAAGCGATCATAAGTTCATAGCTTATGTAGCTCCAGACCTGCCTTATCTGGCCAGTGTCATGCCCCCAAACGCCCACACTGCTGTACTGATTGGCCCGGAAGGCGATTTCTCAGCAGAAGAAGTAGCCCTTACCGAAAAAGCGCAATTTCAAAAGATTAGCCTGGGCAAGAACATCTTACGAACAGAAACTGCTGGCGTAGTAGTAGCACACCTTGCCAATGTGGTAAACTCCTATTAACTATTCACTCAATCGATACTGGCAGTAGGTATTGGTTCGTGGATTTGTAAAATACAGCTTGGTGGAGGTAATATAATCTACCAGCACAAACTGCTGCGTACCTCCTGAAAATACCAGCGAATCTGAAAACAAATTGGGGTTGCCCTGGTCCTCATCCGTAGCAGAAGCATACATAGCTCCATAGTAAATAGAATCCGGAGAATCGCACGTAGAAATTTCATACACAGCTATACTATCTCCCTGCTCATAGAAGTGCAACTGATGCTGGGCTGTGCAATCATCCAGCGATTGCTCCTCGCCATCCACCTCTTTATGCACTAGCGTCCACTGGCCAGTATCACCTTTGGTGAGCAACCGCTCTACCTGGGATGCATAGAGTCCTGAAGGATAAAACATCTCCTCCTCGCAGGCCATAAGACCTACCACAACGACCACCAGATAGAGCAATTGATTTTTCATTATCTACTTCCAAATTTTCCTTTGAGCATTGCCAGTTTTGCCTGAAGGTCACCTTCTGGCTCTTTTTCTTCTCGCTTGCGTTTTTTAGGTGCCGGTTTCCCAAACGGATCAGACTTCATGGAAAGTGATATGCGCTTTCGATGTACATCCACTTCCAACACCGTCACCTGCACCTTTTGCTGAAGCTTCACAGCTTTGGCAGGGTCCGACACAAAGCTATCCGACAGGTGACTTACATGCACCAGCCCGTCCTGATGTACTCCTACATCTACAAACGCTCCAAACTTGGTGATATTGGTTACTATACCAGGCAATTTCATCCCTACAGATAGATCTCCGATACCGTGCACATTGTCTGCAAACGCAAACGCCTCGTATTGCTCACGAGGGTCACGACCAGGCTTGGCCAGCTCCTCCAGTATGTCTTGTAAGGTAGGCAGTCCCAGTCCTTCAGACACATATTTTTTAAGATCTATTTTGCTTCTCAGGTTTTTATCCTTGACCAGATCAGCCACAGTACAGCCCAGATCTTTGGCCATGGTATTCACGGTTTCATACCGCTCAGGGTGTACGGCACTTTCGTCCAGCACGTTTTTAGCCCCTTTTATGCGCAAAAACCCTGCTGCCTGCTCGAAAGCCTTGTCTCCGAGACGTGGGATTTTTTTAAGATCTGCACGGCTTTGAAAAGCCCCATTTTCATTGCGATACTTCACAATGTTTTCTGCAAGCTGTGGTCCCAGACCAGACACATACGTCAGCAGCTGCTTACTTGCGGTATTGAGCTCCACACCTACACCGTTTACACAACTCATCACTACATCATCCAGCGAGTGCTTCAGTGCATTTTGATCCACGTCGTGCTGATACTGCCCTACGCCTATAGATTTCGCATCGATCTTGACTAGCTCCGCCAAAGGATCCATCATACGCCTGCCAATTGATACCGATCCCCTTACAGTCACGTCATAGTCCGCAAACTCTTCACGGGCTACTTCTGAAGCCGAGTAGATGGATGCTCCACTTTCATTGACCATGGCAATGATGATGCTATTAGGAAGTCCCAAGCTCTTTACAAACTGCTCTGTTTCACGACTTGCCGTTCCGTTTCCTATCGCTATCGCTTCTATGCTATGCTTTTGACACAATGCTGCTACCACAGCTCCAGCGGTCTGAGTATCACGTTGTGGTTCGTTCGGATAAATGGCCGTATGCTCCAGTAATTTACCCTGCCGGTCCAGACATACCACTTTGCAGCCGGTTCGGAATCCCGGATCTATCGCCATTACGGCTTTTTGTCCCAAAGGAGCTGCCATAAGCAGCTGCTTCAGGTTTTCTGCAAATACTGAAATGGCCTCTGCATCTGCAGCTTTTTTGCTCTCTAGTCGAGCTTCTGTTTCTATACTCGGCTTGATTAGTCGCTTGTATGAGTCCTTCATGGCGACCTCTACCTGCTCACTCACGGCATTATGAGCGGTAACAAACTGTCGCCTCAGCACATCAAACGCTGTGTCCTCAGCGATGCTCGTATCCATAGTAAGGATGCCCTCACGCTCTCCACGTCTGATGGCAAGCAAGCGGTGTGAAGGGATGTCTTTCAAGGCTTCCTCCCATTCAAAATAGTCCTTGTACTTCTGACCTTCCTGCTCTTTGCCTTTGAGTACACGCGAAGTGATGATGGCCTCCCGCTTGAAGAGGTCTCTTATTTTCTTTCGTGCCTCGGCATCTTCACTGATCCACTCAGCCATAATGTCTCTTGCACCCTGAAGTGCCGCAGCCACATCTTCTACTCCTTTTTCCTCACTGATGTATTGCTCAGCTGCTTGCTCCGGATTGCCTCCACCTTGCTCCCAGAGCACTTTGGCTAGCGGTTCCAGGCCTTTTTCCTTAGCTACTGAGGCCTTCGTTTTTCGCTTAGGCTTATAAGGAAGGTACAAGTCTTCCAGAGCAGCCATTGTCTCAGCTCCTTCTATTTTCTTTTTAAGTTCTGGAGTGAGTTTGCCCTGCTCGTCAATGGATTTTAATATCGCATCTCGGCGTTTATCCAAATCACGCAGCTGGGTGAGTCGATCACGTAGATTGGCCACCTCTACTTCATCCATAGAGCCAGTCATTTCTTTTCGATAACGAGAAATAAACGGCACAGTAGCACCTCCATCTAACAATTCGATCGTAGCCTCCACAAATCGGGGCTGAAGGGATAATTCCTGGGCTATCTTCGCTGCGTAATTGATCATGTTGAATTTTATAAGTTACTTGTTGCATATGCAGACAGCAAGGATGCTTGGTATTTGCTGTCTGGTGACCAATCTAAAATGGGGCAATCGTCGTGCTCATTTCAATCGGGCGCCAAAATTATCATTTCTCTGATTTTATCAGAAAGGATTACGTTAGTATTCTACCAATAATTTTAATGAAAGAAAATGGCAAAGAAAACCTATAAAAGAGAGCTCATCGAGTGGACGGTACTGGTAGTAGTAGCAGGCGGACTTTACCTCAGTGGTTTGCACACTGAAGTGATCGGGCAAATACAACGACTGGTGCTAACCACTGGCATCATGCAGCCTGATCTGGAGGAAGAACACCAGCCGGCCGCTTACGACTTTCAGCTGGTCAATGCCGCCGGTCGCACCATCCATTTTGAAGAATACAAAGGTAAAACTGTCTTTTTGAATTTATGGGCTACCTGGTGCCCGCCATGTGTAGCTGAAATGCCTGATATTGAAAGCTTATTTCAGAAAAAAGGAAAAGAAGTGAATTTTGTGCTTTTATCAGTAGATAAGGACCGTCAAAAAGCAATTAATTTCGTAGAACGCAAAGGCTATGAAGTGCCCATATACTTTTTAAAATCCAACTTACCAGACATTTATAGCACCCGATCCATCCCTACTACCTTTCTGATCTCTCCTGACGGCAAAATTGCTGTAAAGCAACAGGGAATGGCTAAATATGATACTGAAGCCTTTCGCTCTTTACTGGATTCACTCAATCAAAAAGCTGCAATGCCCCTATGACTCAAATCAGTCATCTTTTTCAGGTTTTGCAAACTGGCGCTCTACAAATTCTGACCAACGAAAGGGGTCTAACCAGTGATTGGGCTGTATCTGTCCGGTCAGCTCATACAACCGCCTGTCTGACCACATTTCATAGAAATACTTGTCGTCTTCGTAAGACTCTTTAATGGTCTTCATCAGGTCTTGCTTTGCTTCTTCGGCTCGTTGTTGTAGGTTTTTGGGCGGCCTGGAGGCCAAAAATGCTTCTCTAAACTCTCTTTCGGTGGGAAATGAAAATATACTCACCTCCTCCAACATCACCGTATTTGGCGCCATCATCTGTATGATACCATAGTCGGTAGCCTGCAATATCTCGGGCACTACCAGTGTGGAAGTGACATAGCGCACATCTCTAAACTCCAGAGTGTCACCCGGCATCACTTCTGTGAGAAAAAACCCCGCACTGTCAGTAACGGCTCCTCCTACTCGAGATTTATTAAAAATGGTGGTACCGAAAATAGGATCAAGCGTTTCCTGATCCACGACTACTCCAGCCAGCCGGATAGTAGGCTGAGTCCATGCCAGTGTAACCACCAGCATTGCAATCACTCCAATCAGAAAACGCTTGTTCATAGGTTTTAGGGTTTAATATTCCCAGCTAGCCGTATCTAGCTCTTCGAGTGCGTAGACCAGCAGCTGAGTAGATGCTACAATATCTTCTTTGTGGGCCATCTCTATGACCTGATGCAGATGACGCGTAGGTATAGATATAGCACCAGCAATGGATCCGTTTTTGCCCATACGCTGCACGCCTGAGGTATCAGTACCTCCAGCAGCTAATATTTCTGGCTGCCACTTGATCTCGTGTTTGTTGGCCGTGGCTTTCAAAAACTTTACCATGCGGCTGTCGCAGATGGTCATGGCATCCATGATTTTCACTGCAGTTCCACCCCCAAGCTCTGTCACACGCTCATGCGATTGAGCACCGGGTAGATCATATGCTATTGTGGTATCCAGGGCGATCCCATAGTCAGGATTGAGCGAGTGAGACGCTACATTGGCTCCACGGATTCCTACTTCTTCTTGCACGGTAAACACGCCATACACGTCATACGCTGGGTCTTTAAGCTGTTTGAGTGCCTCAATGAGAATGTACACAGACACCCGATTGTCTATAGACTTACAGTTGACACACTGCCCCATCTCTATAAGCTCACGCTGACGGGTGATCGGATCGCCAATCTCAATAACTTTTTCCAGCTCCTCTTTACTCATCCCACAGTCGATGAAATATTCATCAATTTTCGGAGGCTTGTTGCGCTCCTCTGGCTTCATCACATGAATAGGCTTGCTCCCCATCACGCCGATCACGTCCTCTTTGCCATGGATGATTACCCGCTGGGCGGTCAGTGTCTTGGGATCAAACCCTCCCAGGGTTTGAAAGCGGATAAACCCATTGTCATCTATATGTGAAACGAGAAATCCGATCTCATCCATATGAGCGGCCACCATCACTTTCTTTTCATCTGGGTTGCGCACGCCTTTTTTGAGGGCGATTACATTGCCCATGTTGTCTATGGTATAAGAGTCTACGTGATCTTTAATCTTCTGGATGATGAGCTCCCGTACCGGGTTTTCGAAACCTGGGGCTCCAGGAGCTTCACAAATTGCCTTTAACAGTTTAACGTCTACGTTCATATCTATTGAATTTAACAAAAAAAGTCCGGCTCTGTTTTGAGACCGGACTTTTTGATTTTTATTTTAAATGTGCGCACGAGAGGAGTCGAACCTCCACGACCTAAAACGGTCACTAGGCCCTCAACCTAGCGCGTCTACCAATTCCGCCACGTGCGCGTAGCGGACGCAAATTTAGCTGCTTATTTCTAAATCAAAAGAAAGTCGTCCGGAAAATATCAAACTACCTGCCAAACGGAGTCTGCGAAGCGTTTTTGGCTATCATACAGGTTTTCTACTACTTTAAAACCGGTAGCCTGAGCTAGTTCTTCGATCTCTTTAGGTGCATATTTTTTAGAAACTTCCATAAAGATGGGCTCCCATGCATCGAAGTGTACGGTCTTTTCAATCGCTGCTATGGTCACCTCCTGCTCCTCGGTGCTCACGAGATAGCTTCTGCACTCACCTGTCTGTGGGTCATAGACAGGATTGTGCTGAAATTTATCTAAGTCAAAATTAGCTCCGAGCTCGTTATTAATCCTTTTGAGCAGATTCAGATTAAACGCTTTGGTCACTCCCTTGGAGTCATTGTAAGCTTTTAGTATGGTCTTCGGGTCTTTTTTTAGGTCAAAACCGATCATCAGGTAATCCCCAGATCGGAGGTTGTCATGAATACTTACCAAAAACTGCTGCACTTTGTCAGCTAAGAAATTCCCAATATTTGAGCCAAGAAAAAAGGCCACAGTTTTACTATGATTTTTAAACTTAAGGTCCGCCAGTACATCAAAATAGTCGCCCGCCAAAGGTTTGATGGTAAGATCAGGAATTTCTGCCCGCATTCGCTTTTCTAGCTGCTGCAAAACATTTTCGGATATATCTACCGGGCAGTAAGAAAAGTCCACATTTTGCTGCTGGAAGTACTCGAGCAGCACTTTAGTCTTCTGACCGTCTCCAGCGCCAAGCTCCACCAACTGAAAAGTCTCTTCACCTCCAATGATTTGTAAAAGTCGCTCTTTCTGTGTTTGAAACACCTCCAACTCTGCTCTGGTGAGATAGTATTCCTCGAGTGCCATAATTTGCTGAAACAAGCCATCACCTCGTGCGTCGTAAAAATACTTAGAGTAGAGCCGCTTGGGCTGTGAAGTAAGGCCGATTTTCACATCGCGAGCCAGTGGATCCAGCATAGTTTGGGTTTCTTTTAAGGTCAAAGACATAGACTATTACTTATGTTTTGCAAGCCGAACACCACTAAACATCCATTGCAGCTGTGGGTGAAAAAAGTTTCTGTAGGTAGGCCGTATATGAGACCGAGGGGTAGCGTAAGATCCTCCTCTCAGCACTTTTTGGTTGATCATAAATTTGCCATTGTATTCTCCCAAAGCCCCCTTTGGAGCTTTATAAAATGGGTACGGCAGATAAGCACTAGAGGTCCATTCCCACAGATTACCGAGATACCCTCCGGCCACACTACAAGGTTCGCTAAGCTGGTCTTCTACAAATCCTCCAACATCAGCCCCCTGGCGATGCGCCTGCGCCACTTCCCACTCAAACTCAGTAGGCAAACGGCATCCTTTCCAGCGCGCGAAAGCATCCGCTTCAAAGTATGACAAATGTGCAACTGGCGCATTCAAATCCAATGCTCTGGCACCAGCAAGGGTGTACTGCATCCACCTCCCATCTTCCTGATACCAATAGAGGGGAACCTTACGCGACTGCTCCGACACCCAGTCCCAACCTTCTGATAGCCACAGCCGGTGGTCCTCGTAACCTCCGGCTTCCATAAACTCCAGGTATTCACCGTTTGTCAGCAGCTGATCAGCAATCTCAAAGGCTTCAAGATGCACTTCATGGCGGCCAAATTCGTTATCAAATGCAAAACCCTCTCCCTCAAAACCAACGAGATAGTTTCCTTTTTCGATAGCAACCCAATCGGAAAGACCTGTGGCGCTATGCCGTACATTTAATGTGGAATCATAAACCGGTAAGAGGGGATTATACCCCAGAATATATTTGATATCATAGAGCAACAGCTCCTGATGTTGCTGCTCGTGCTGCAGACCTACTTCCATCACGTGTTGCTGCTCCGGCGAGAGATCTTCTCTGCTAAGAAAATCTAGAAGATGCTCTTCCACATAAGTCCGATATTTCAAAATTTCAGCTACTGTAGGTCGTGTGAGAAAGCCACGCTCAGCTCGTGTCCACCGGTCGCCAGCAGACACATAGTAGCTATTAAATAGAAATGGAAAGTCTGGATGAAAGAGTTGGTAAGATGGAGATGAAGCTTGCAAGACAAAAACTTCAAAAAACCAGGTAGTGTGCGCTAAGTGCCATTTCGCAGGACTTACAAATTCCGCTGGTTGTACCACCAGATCTTCCGTTTCGAGGGGTGCTACCAAACGCATTGTCTGCGCTCTGACATCCTGAAATCTTTGGGCAAGGGACAGCTCCTCTACGGAGGTCAAGGTTTCTGTATGAGACATTCAGATTGTAGGTTCGCTTAGATGTTCTAACTACCAAAACACCCAGAGGTTTCCTAAAATGGCAAAAAACTATGGATTGCTCTTTACTCTGTAACCTGACAAACCGCAGCAACTAGTCGTTTAGCCAGCGCTTAAATGGCCCAGAACGTTCCACACTGACGATCACCTCCATGGCCTTGGGTGGTGGAGGTACCAGATCGATCTTCACCCTGCTTTTTGAGTAGGAAACCATGTTTTGGATACTCGCATAGCTGATGATGAATTTTCTATTGATCCTGTAAAATTTCTTAGGGTTCAGATTAGTTTCCAGATCGCCCAGATTAGTATTGATGATATGCTGAGTACCCTGTTTGGTGACTAAAAAGGTATATCGATCTTCACTAAAAAAATAAGCTACATCAGGCTCTGGTATAGAGTGGATTTTTTCTCCCAAAGTCACCAAAAACCGCTCCTGATACTTTTGACCAGCATTGGGACGCAGTACATCCAGCAAGTTGCTCATATCAAACTCCTGCTCACTTTGTTTCCAGTCTTTGTACTTGGCAATGGCTGCTGCCAGTTCTGACTTGTCGATTGGTTTGAGAAGGTAGTCTACGCTATTTTCTTTGAATGCACGAATAGCATACTGATCATAAGCAGTGGTAATGATAATGGGAGTCTTGCTATTAACCTGACGAAAGATATCAAAACTCAAGCCATCTCCTAACTCAATATCTGACAAAATCAAGTCTACCTCATTGTTTTCTAGCCAGTTAGTCGCAGACTCTACACTGTCCAGCTTGGCCACTACCTGTGCTTCGGTATCCACGGATGACAAGGTCTTCTCCAGATCCTCTGCTGCTAGAGGCTCATCTTCTATTATAACTACACTCAACATATAGAAACGCTTTGAATCAAGTTAAGATTTATCTTCGAATAATGGAACTTTAGCTATGTAAAAATCCCCATTTAAATAAAACTCAGGTTCTTTTTTTGTCAGATAGCTGAGCCGTTTTTTAAGATTTTCCTGCCCCACGCCAGTAGATTCATGTCGTGCATCTTTGGGCTGGTAGTTGTTGCGCACTATCAGCCAATCATCTTCCACAAACACGTTTACCGTAAGCGGTTTTTCCTTGGTAGCGATATTGTGCTTGAGTGTATTTTCCACCAATAGCTGCAATGATGCATTGGGTAGCATGCAGTCCATGTGCTCGTCCTCTACTGACATTTCAAACTTGAATGCATTTTTGAAACGTACTTTCTGCAAATAGATGTAATTATGAACAAAATTGATTTCTGAGCGCAGCGGAACCAGGTTTTCATTGTGCTCCAACAAGTAGCGGTAAGTACTCGCAAGGTTTTTGACAAAGTCTCTGGCCAGGTCATTGTCATGCACCAAAGCATGGAGCGTATTGAGGCAGTTAAAAAGAAAGTGGGGATTTACCTGATTTCTTAGGTTTTCCAATTGCGCCACTACCCGGTCTTTTTCCATCCGCTCAGACTGCAGATGCAACTCCTTATTAATCAGCCTGAGTCTGTAAGTCTCAATTGCTCTTTTTATGATGATTTTCATCTCATCATAGGTCCATGGCTTGGATATGTAATAATAGATATGACCAAGGTTTACGGCATTGATTACGGTTTCCATATCCGCATAGCCCGTCACCAGAATACGAATGCTGTCTCTTGATATATCTATGGACTTCCTCAAAAACTCCACCCCCGTCATGCGTGGCATGCGCTGATCGGTTAGGATAACAGGAATATCCTGATCATTTAAAAGTATTTCCAGACCTTCTTCACCGCTATTGGCAGTGATAATCTCATACTCCCTTCTAAATACAGACCTGAAATAATCGATGTTACCTTTTTCATCATCGACATACAGGATTTTTACTACCTCAGACATATTCTATGCATTCACCCACCTAACCCTCTTTTGGAAATAATTACCACCAGCATGACGCCTATCACAAAAATAAGGCTGAGCAATGATATCTCGAGAGCTTCGGGAATGTATCCTAATTCGTTTTTGGTTAACAGCATAAAGATACCCAGGAAGGCAATGAACACTCCTCCAAAGTACACTAATTTGCGCATCGTAGTAATCATTCTAAATCAGGTTTTAAGGTTGATTATCCAAAATAGCTCTTTTTGAATTTCTGACCACAAGAATTGGCCTTTTGTTAGGAATTTCTTTCTCAAAACCTACCCAAAACAATCAACAAGAAGGACCCAAAAAACCAGCGAAACAAAACGCATTACCATTGAATAACGCATTTCTTCATACACCGAAACACTCACTACCCTGAGCATGATGGGTTTTTCAATACGTTTTATTTAAAAGAGGACATCAGCTCCTTTTCCACAAAAAGACGGCATCTACTCATACTTTAAGGTCTCAGCAGGGTTGATTCTGGAGGCACGAAATGCATGAAAACTGATCGTAAAGACTGCCACGAGCATGGTAAGCACGCCAGCTGCCACAAAAGGCCATGCATCTATATCTGTACGGAAGGCAAAGCCATCCAGCCAACCACGAAGCAAAACATATGCAGAAGGTACAGCTACCACGAAGGCCAAACAGATGAGCAACACAAATTCCTTTGAAAGCAACATCAATATTTGTGAGGTACTAATGCCCAAAACCTTACGCACACCAATCTCTTTTTTGCGCTGCTCTACTGAATAGGTAGCCAAACCAAACAACCCAAGACAGGCTACAATAATTGCAAGCCCAGAAAAGATCATGGTTACTACACTTAGTTTTTGCTCTGCTTTATAGGAGTCATTGAGTCGGTCATCCAGAAAAAAGTAGTCAAACGGACGCTCAGGCATTACAGCATACCAGGCTTCGCGAATGTCCTCTATGCTCGATCGCATATCGGCTCCATCTATTTTCACCGCCACATACTTCACAAATAAATTAAAAGCACCCGGGTGAGAGTTTAGCGTAATTACCAACGGCGCAATGGGGTGATGCTTACTCACAAAATTGTAATCTTTCACTACGCCCACTACCTTACCCCTAAGCTGGCCACGGTACATAAATCGTCTGTTGATGGCTTCTTCCGGGCTACCCCAGTTCATGCTACGTACAAGCGTTTCATTCACTACCAGAGCTAGCGAATCATCTGTCTGAACTTCATAGCTAAAATCACGACCAGCAGCCATTTCGATCCCCATCGTTTCGGTAAAATCATGACGCACCACAAACCGCGGATAGGGCTTTGATTGGTCCACACCTTCAAACTGAAAATTGGCCACCTGATGTTTGGCACCTACTATTTCTTCCACAGCTGTCACTGAATGAACCCTCGGGCTCTGTAAGGCTCGGTTTTTAAACTGCTCGTAATGTTTGGCCATTGGTGAACGTATGACGGGCAGCATCACTACATGATCTTTACTAAATCCAAGCTCATCATTTTGCAAAAATTGAAGCTGTTTCATCGCTATAATCGTTCCGATAATCAGCATGATAGATATTGCAAACTGAACTGTCACCAATACCCGTCGGAAACTAAAGCCATCCATTCGCTGATAGGCATTTTTTAATACCAGCACCGTATTGAAAGAGGAAAGCACAAACGCCGGATAAAAGCCTGAGAGCACACCTACCACCAACGTAAGCACCACCAATCCCAGAATGACGTGTACCTGTGCCAAAACCGCCACATCGATGGCTTTTTCGGTAAGCTGATTAAATGACGGCAGTACCAGCCCAACGATGAGTATGGCAAAAACCACAGCCAGAGCTGTCAGCAATACGGATTCAAATACAAACTGACGAATGAGCTGCTTTTTTCCGCTACCTAGAGATTTACGCACCCCTACTTCTTTGGCGCGTTTACTGGCGCGTGCCGTACTCAGATTGATGAAATTGATGGAGGCAATAAGCAACACAAAAATGGCCACCAGACCAAATATTTTCAAATTAGCCTCATTGCCATTGGCCAGGATCTCATAATCTAGCCTGGAATGCAAATGAATGTCTTCCAAAGGCTGAAGCTCCAGTGTGACATCATCCACGATAAATCCGGGAAAGTATTTTTTTACAAAAGCAGGAAACTGCTCCTCCAAATGATCAGGCTGCGTGTTTTCATCCAACACCACATAGGTCCAGCATGGATTCCAATACCAGGTACGCGGATACCCACCCCCGAAAGAAGACTTCAGACTCGAAAAAGATCCTATAAAATCAAACTGAAAATGGGCATTGAGCGGGGCATCAGCCAGCACTCCTGTGACTTTCAGGTTTTGGTTTCCCTGAAACTCCAGCAGCTGTCCCATAGGGTCTTCCCCATCGAAGTATTTCTCTACCATAGACTCAGTCAGCAGTATCGAATTGGGCTCGTCCAACGCAGTAGCCTTACTGCCTTTGATCAGCTCAAAATCAAATACCTCGAAAAAAGTGGAATCTGCAAAAAAGATTCGCGATTCATTAAATGACTTATCCAGCTTCCGGTTGGCCAGCGCGAGAGATGGAGACTGAAAGTTGAAAAGCCGAACGTACGTCTCTATCTGTCTGCTAAAATCATTTTTGAGTGTGGGACCTACCGGAAAAGGCTGAGAAGCCGAATGCTCTCCTACTCCCTCACTTTCAAAGTGCTCAATCAGTCTGTAAGTGCGATGTGATTTCTCATGAAACTTGTCATAGCTCAGCTCATCACTGATGTAGAGGTAGATAAGTACAAAGCACGCTAAACCAATAGCCAGGCCTGTGACATTGATAAGTGAATACACTTTTTGTCGGAGAAAAGTACGGTAGGTGACTTTTAGGTAATTCCAGATCATAAGAGTAGCATTAGTTGGTTTTAGGTCTTACGAATAAACGATGATTATTTCTGCCCAATTTATGCCAGCGCATCTATTCCAATGCAATCGGTCGTATATCCTATGTGAGCAGCTTAGCTGATTTCGCGTCAGGAATATATTTGATTACCTTTAATAAAGCATGTAGCTACACACAACTTCACACACATGAAACACCTCTTATACTCGCTACTCTTTTGCTGGTCGTTGACAAGCCTCGCACAAACACAGTATGCCTACCAAACCTTTGACGACACGCGCATCGTCAATGGTCACTCAGTAGAAACCAACATGGAAGGCATCCTTACCTTTATCATTTCACACCGCTTTGGCACCCTCAATGATGGTGCTTATAACATGTGGGGACTAGACAATGCATCTATGCGTATGGGACTGGACTATGGTCTCACTCAAAACCTTACACTGGGAATTGGGCGCAGCACCAATCAAAAAACAATAGATGGATACTTCAAATACAAGTTTCTCGCCCAATCCACCGGAGACCGAAATATACCGATCACGGCATCACTGCTAGGCACAGCGGCGTGGAAAACCCTCAAACGTTTTGATGGGGTGGATCTGGTATGGCGCCAAAAAATGTCGTACACTACTCAACTCTTGCTAGCCAGAAAATTTGGCCCTAGATTGAGCGCACAGCTGATGCCCACCTACCTGCACCGAAATCTGGTGCAAGATGACGAAAAGAATGATATCCTGTCAATAGGCGTTGCAGGCCAGTATCGGCCTCTCAAAAACTGGAGCTTGTCGGTTGAATATTACGCCACTCCAACCGATCAACTTCCCGATGGGTCTGGGCCAAGCATAGCGTATTTTCAGTCCCTTTCTTTTGGGGTGCAGATAGATACCAAAGGCCATGTTTTTCAGCTTCACCTGAGCAATAGCCGTGGCATGATCGAAAAATTCTTTATTGCTGAAACTGCTGATAACTGGCTAGACGGAGGCATCCATTTTGGCTTCAACATCACTAGAGACTTTACGGTAAAAGGAAGGAACATCAGATGAAAAAGGTACTCACACTCTTCATTGGGCTCACCTCCCTCTCTGCAGTCCTTTCACTAAAAGCTCCACATACAAGCTGGACGAACGACACACCCGTTTCCGAAGTGCTGTTTACTCTAGGGGCCGAAAAGCCTGCTCATTACCTGGAACCAACCCCCGAAATGATCAAAGCCGGGCGAGAGCTCGTCACGGAAGGGCGTACGGTTCTGCCTAGCGGCGCCAAATCTGCCTACATCAGCAAATACTATACCTGCACCAGCTGCCACAATACTGTTCGCGAGGACCCCGACTTAACGCTAGTAGATCCGGACGCACGTTTGGACTTTGCTATTGCCAATCAGATTCCTTACCTACAGGCATCTACCTTTTGGGGTATTGTAAATCGTGAAACCTGGTACAATGGAGACTATGAAAAAAAATATGGCCAACTGGTCGAGCCTGCGCGCAATAGCCTGAAGGAATCGGTCCAACTTTGCGCTACGGTCTGCGCTCAGGGACGTGAGGTCAATGACTGGGAAATGAAGCAAATACTGGCTTACTTCTGGTCCTTGGAAATGAAGCTTGGAGATTTAAACCTTAGTGAAAAAACGAGCTCACTTATAGAAAGTGAACAGCTCAGCGCAAGCGAAAAAATTAACCTCATCAAAGAGAGCTATTTGGTATTATCACCGGCCACATTTGGGGAGGTGCCTCAAGACAAGGAGGCCGGATATCCCTATAAGGGTGATCGAAGGCTCGGAAAAGCCATTTACCAACTGGGTTGCCAGCATTGCCATAGACCAGAAGGCGAAAGCGATGTAGTCTTTGACAACACCTCACTGACCTACAACTGGCTCAAAAAGCACATCCCAGCAAACACCCAACAGTCGCTATATGAAATCATCCGAAAAGGAACTTACGCCGAATACGGCCACCAGGAATACATGCCGCATTACACGCTTGAAAAAATGTCCGATCAGCAAGTAGAGCACTTGCGGGCGTTTATAGAAAACCCATTTTAGCGTAAGTCTATCGCCAATATAGTATCATCAGAAACGGAAAAACTCGCTTCCTGGAAAGATGGCGGGCCAAAAGTCCCCATCACATTATTGGAAAACCCATATGCCTCTTTGGGTACGCCGAGGAGATTGGTATTGAGCTCCTGATCGTCGTTTAGATCATGGTAGATGGCCAGGGCATATACACCATCTGGTAGCTGCAGCGTCACTTTTTGGGGTCCTGAATCCTTTACCCGTTCTTCTGCAAAATGAGCAATTTGTTCTTCGTTCATAAAATTCTCTTCGCTATCATACACAGCCACACGAAGAGTGCCTCCAGCCGCCTCCACCCCGGTGACTTGCAAGGTAAGCGTGCGCGATTGCTGAGCAAAAGTCAAAATCAATACTGCCAGTATCCAATTCATAAGCTTAGAGGCAAAAGGTCATAAAAAAGCCGTTTCAGTATTTCCGAAACGGCTTTTAATACAATTATGTTTTAGCTGCTTAAGCTGCCTTCTTCTTTTCTATCTTATCCATCTTCACTTCTTTTTGCTTGGCCATCTGGATGACACCCACAAAGTTGAGCAGCTTGATCACCTGATAAGTAGGATCAATCTCGTGCCATCTCACACCACCGAAGTTTGCACGCGAACCGTGCTTGTGGTGGTTGTTATGATAGCTTTCACCCATCATCAAGAAATCAAACGGAAGGAAGTTTTTAGAAGTATCTCCTACCTTGAAGTTGGTGTAGCCATAGATATGTGCAAACCAGTTGATGATGGCTCCGTGAATAGGCGACAGCATCCACTGCGCAGGCAGCAATAACCACAACCACCAGGCGTCAGCATAGAACCAGTATACCATGAAATAAGAAGCACCCCAAAAAACACGAGATACCCATGAGCGAGCAAACTTATCAAATGAATGCCATGCAGGCACACCATCAGTAAACCTTTTGTCTACTTCTACTTTTTGACTGGTGATGTCCGAATAGATCGTTTTCGTCTTCCACATCATCTTGAAGATGCTCTCGTCATACTTCGGAGAGTGTGGGTCGTTGGGCGTGTCCGCAAATGCATGGTGCATGCGGTGCATCACACCATATCCATACGCACTCAGATAGTTTGATCCCTGAAAGATCCAGGTAAGTACAAAAAACACTTTCTCCATAAACGGGCTCATGGTGAACGCCTTGTGTGCTGCATATCTATGCAAAAAGAAAGTTTGGAAAAATAGCGACAAGTACCAGTGCGCTATAAAGAATGGGATTATTACTTCCATTGAACTGTATTAAATAAATTTTGAAATTCTAGTCTAATTAGGGCTCCCCCTTTTTAATACAAGACAATGTGGAATTGGCTTTGTGACAAAAAGCCGAAAAAAATTTAAAAAAAATTATTTTTCTGGCTGACTGTCGCCTACGATGTGCGTGAGTAATTCCTCGAAACTACCTTCTGCACAGGCTTTTCGTAGTGCTTCGAAGTATTTTTCGGAATCAAAGGAATAAGTAAATCTTTCGGTCTCTTTGTTGAGCTTTTCTTTAGCTCTACAAACCATCTGCCGGCAGTGATCTTTCTTTTTATTGAAAATCTGCTGCAGTTCGTCATACTCAAAATCGAATCCTTCTCTCAACAAAAACAACCCACGCTCCAAAGGGCCCAGCTTTTTGTGCAAAACACCCAATGCTGCGTCTAGTTCATGCTTGAGGTCCAAATGAGAAAAATCCAGCTTTTCGAACAACTCAGGAAGCTTTACCGAATCCAAATAGTCCTTTTTCTTCTCCTTAAGGCTATTTAGATGGTTTAAGCAATTATTGGTCACCGATCGTATGAGATAGGCTTTTGTGTTTTCAATCTTTTGGTGATCCACAGACAGGTACTTCAGGAAGGCGTCCTGCACCATATCCTCAGCATCGTGCATACACCCGAGCATCTTGTAGGCGATGGCCTGCAAAAGGGGCTGATAAACTGTTATGGTATTTGATTGACTCACAATGAATTGAAACTCAAAGCTAACAAGAGTGAAGTGAATTGTTCTCTTTTTTGTCCTTCAAACCTAAAATATATTTCAGATTTGTAAAAACTGTAGTATTCGGAATGTTAGAGATCGTACATCAAGACGATGATTTGGTAGTAATAAACAAGCCTCCTGGCTTATTGGTTCATCGTTCGCCCATTGCCAGAGATGTGAGCGAATTTGCGGTGCAGCAGCTGCGAAATCAGCTGGACATTCACGTATACCCAGCCCATCGGCTCGACCGCAAGACCTCTGGCTGCCTGCTATTCGCTCTCAACGAACCAACACACAAACTGCTTCAACAGCAGTTTGCAGAGAAGACCACCGAAAAAATATACTACGCCATAGTACGTGGCTACACGCAAGCAAATGCTACCATAGACTATGCGCTAAAACGCGAAGACGGAAAGCTACAGGATGCCATCACTCATTATGAGACGATAGCGCAAACTGAAGTAGATGTTCCTTTTGGCAAACATGCTACCTCTCGTTATTCACTGGTACGTGTGCGCCCCGAAACTGGTCGTATGCACCAGATCCGTAAGCATTTCGCGCACATATTGCACCCCATCATTGGTGACCGCCCGCATGGCTGCAACAAGCAAAACAGACTGTTCAAAGAACGCTGGCAACTGGAGCAAATGATGCTCCACGCAGCAGCGCTTACCATCACTCACCCTACTACAAACGAAAAGCTGACCTTCCGATCAGCTTTTCATACAGAGTTTAAAAGAATTGCTCAAACATTAAATCTGGATCTACCAAATTTTTAAAACTCCCACAGGTCTTCCAGTGCATATGGAGAGCCTTCTATCGTCCAAATGGTCCCATCTATGTACCTAAAGCTTTCATTCAGATCATTGAGATGTTTCATTTGGTCTTCCGAAAGCTCAATACTGGCTGCTTCGAGGTTTTGCTTCAATCGGCCCTCATTGGTCGACTTGGGAATAACCGCTACCCCACGATTTACCTGCCAGGCAAGTAGCACCTGAGCGGCCGTCACCCCCTGAGCATCGGCAATGGTTTTCACCACCTCATGGCCCATCAGTGAAGGTTCATTCTCCTGCTTGCGTGGCCTATCCGATGACCCCAACGGTGAATAAGCAGTGAGGTGTATGCCCTTAGACTGACAGTAATTAACAAGCTTGTGCTGTGGTAAGAAAGGATGCATTTCCACCTGATTCATCTCAGGCATCACTTTAGCTGACTGAGCAATGAGCTCTATGGTTGCTATATTGAAGTTACTCACCCCAATGTGTCTTACAAGTCCATCAGCCTGAGCCGCCTCCATCTCCTGCCACGTATCTTCTAGCGGAGCTTCAGCCAATGTAAGGAAATCATCCGCGCTTTGGGGAAAACCCGCCCCGGGCTTCATGGCTATGGGCCAATGAATAAGGTACAGGTCCAAATAATCCAGCTGCAAATCTTTAAGTGTTTGCTCCAGCGCCGGTCTCACATCGTCTTTTTTGTGCGCTGTATTCCACAGCTTGGAAGTCACCCACAGCTCTTCACGCTTCACATCGCCATCCTTAAAGGCATCCGCAAAAGCTTTTCCTATCTCGGCTTCATTGCCATATACCGCCGCACAATCGATGTGACGATAGCCAATCTTAATAGCCGTTCTCACTGCATCATACACTTCTCCTGGGGCAGATTTCCAGGTACCCAACCCCAATGAAGCCACTCGGTCTCCATTTTTAAATTCTAAATATCTCATCTACGATAATTTCAATAAGTCATGTAACTCAAAAAGGAACGACATTCAAGCGCGATCGTTACCCAATTCATAAAAAAACCTGTAAAAATCTCGCAGAATAAAAGATTTACGACAGTATTCGGAGTAGACGACTGGTTCAGAATAAAAATGGATATATTCGAAGGGTAAAACCAAATGTAACCAGATCAATGACCAGATGTCTAGCAATCGACGATGATTCGCTGTTCTTGAAGATGCTTGCTGTATTTTGCAATGACATGGACGATGTAGAACTAGTAGGTACCTATGAAAATCCTGTAGAGGGTGTAATGGCTTGTGTAAAAGCAAAGCCGGATGTATTACTCCTGGATCTAGAGATGCCGTACCTTTCTGGATTCGAAGCGCTCGAAACGCTCGACAAATTCCCAAAGATTATCGTAATATCTGGACACCTCAGCGCGAATACTGACGCACAAATCCCTATTGATAAATTTTTGAGTAAAGCAGACCTCATGTCTTCTGATACGCTGCACAACGCTATCAAAGAAGTGACGGCAAAGTAGCTAATTCACCAAACATGAAAAAACCCCTTTTCGCGTATGGAAAAGGGGTTTGCAAGCAAAGAGTTAAAGAATTGTTTTAGTTGATTCAAATGTAAGGAATCAACCATGAAACACAAAATGATTTGACTTAGCTACTAATAGCCATTAATAAATCACTTTTAGTGATGATGTGCACCTCGTCCTGCTCGTCACGCACCAGCAGGGCATGAGCATCTTTGTTGATGAGCGAAGAAAGCACATCCACGGTGTTGTCCATACCCACAAACTGAAATGGAGCGTCCATCACCTCTCCTACAGGCTGTTTTTTGATCTCCGGATTTTCCAGCAAACTTTTCAGCACTTTTGTATCATTTAGGCTGCCCACAAACTCACCATTGCCGTCTACCACAGGCACCTGATCTATTCCGTTTTTATTCATCGTAAGTATAGCTTCACCTACAGTCACCGATTTGGCTATCGTAGTTAGTCCGGCACTTCCGTTGCGGCTGGTAATGATATCACGTGCTGTAGCAAACTGTCTGGACTCGAGGAAGCCATGATCCTTCATCCAGTTGTCGTTGTAAACCTTTCCCAGGTATCGAGTTCCGTGATCCGGCAGCAAGATTACCATCACATCATCTTCTTTGAGGTTTTCACGAGCATACTCCAACGCTCCATGCACAGCAGATCCGCACGACCAGCCTGTAAAAAGACCTTCTTCTCTCGCCAGTCTACGTGCCATCACAGCACCGTCCTTATCGGTCACCTTTACAAAATGGTCTACCATATCGAAATCTACGTTCTTAGGAAGTATATCCTCACCAATTCCCTCTGTGAGGTATGGATAGATTTCGTTTTCATCAAACACTCCGGTCTCCTTGTATTTTTTGAAAACCGAGCCGTAGGAATCTATGGCAATGGATGTCACCTGACTATTCTGTTCCTTTAGATATTTGGAAGTACCACAAATAGTACCCCCGGTACCTATTCCAGCCGCATAGTGTGTGATTTTACCATCGGTATCTCGCCAAATTTCTGGCCCTGTTGTTTCATAATGCGCCCTGGCATTGGACGGATTGTCGTATTGATTTGGGTAGATCGAATTTGGAATGTCTTCATTGAGCTTACGCGCTACAGAATAATAAGACCGTGGATCCTCTGGAGGCACGTTGGTAGGGCATACAATAACTTCAGCTCCCACAGCTCGTAAGATGTCTATCTTTTCCTGAGACTGCTTATCAGCCAGGGTAAAAATACATTTGTAACCTTTCGCCTGAGCCACTAGCGCCAGGCCCATTCCGGTATTGCCAGATGTACCTTCTATGATGGTTCCTCCAGGCTTTAGTGTACCGTCCTTTTCCGCATCTTCTATCATTTTCAGGGCGATACGATCTTTCACAGAGTTGCCAGGGTTAAAATACTCCACTTTGGCCAGCACTGTGCCCTTGATTCCTTTGGTTACGCTATTGAGCTTTACCAGCGGGGTGTTACCGATCGCTTCGATCAGCGTATTGTAGTATTGCATGCTACTTGTTCTCTTGATTTTTGACAAATTTATGGAAATAGCTAACGTAAGGCTACCGTGTAAAGATTCTTTTTAACAGCGATTAACCAAATCAGAATTTCTCAGGTTATCATTACCACTATGAGTACAAACGACGATCAGGCAGTAAACCTCAATGTACATTTGAGAAACCTGCAAATTTCGGATTATCCCGAACTAAGGGAGATCATGACCCAGGCATATGTGGGTGTGGAAGATCCCTACTGGGAAAAAAAGGACATCAAGAAACTTCTCCAGATCTTTCCTGAAGGCCAGCTCTGTATAGAGGTAGAAGGCAAAATGGTGGCTGCTGCCCTGGCAATCATCGTAGATTATCAGAAGTTTGGTGACAACCACAGCTACAACCAGATCACCGGAAATGAGAGCTTCGACACGCACGATGCCCATGGCAACGTCCTGTATGGCATAGATGTATTTGTGCATCCCGAATATCGAGGCATGAGACTGGGACGCAGGCTTTATGACGGCCGCAAGGAGCTCTGCGAAAACCTGAACCTCAAGTCTATCATAGCTGGTGGACGAATTCCGAACTACGAAAAACATGCCGATGAAATGACTCCACGGCAATACATAGACGCAGTAAAAAACCGGCAAATCCATGACCCTATTTTGAACTTTCAGATGGGGAATGATTTCCATGTGAAAAAGATCCTGAAAAACTACCTCCCCGGCGATAATCAGTCGAAAGACTATGCCACACTACTGGAATGGAACAACATCTACTACCAGGAGGAAGAAACACTGATCAATAAGCCTCGGACGTACATCCGCGTAGGTCTTGTGCAGTGGCAGATGCGACCGCTAAAAGATTTCGATGCTCTGGTAGAGCAGATGGAGTACTTTATTGATGCTTTTGGAGATTATCAGTCCGATTTCATCTTATTCCCCGAGCTGTTCAATGCTCCGCTGATGGCCGAGTTTAACCACCTTGGAGAGCCAGAGGCCATCCGCGGCTTAGCCAAATACACCGACCAGCTCAGAGAAAAGTTTGTGGAGTTTGCGATCGCTTACAATGTAAACATCATCGCCGGATCCATGCCAGAGATCAAAGACGAAAAGCTCTATAACGTCTCCTATCTGTGCAGACGAGACGGCTCGTGGGATAGCTATGAAAAGATTCACATCACACCTTCTGAGCAGACCTCCTGGGGCATGGAAGGCGGTGACAAAGTGAAGGTTTTTGATACGGATGCAGGTAAAATTGGCATTACTATTTGCTATGATGTAGAGTTTCCGGAGATCGCACGATTGTATGCTGAGCAGGGTGTTCAGATTTTGTTCGTCCCATTCCTCACCGACACCCAGAATGGCTTCAACCGGGTGCGCTACTGTGCGCAGGCTCGTGCAATTGAAAACGAATGCTACGTGGCTATTGCGGGATGTGTAGGAAACCTCCCGAAGGTTAACAATATGGACATCCAGTATGCGCAGAGCGCGATATTCACACCTTCAGATTTTGCATTTCCTACGAATGCCATCAAGGCAGAAGCTACTCCGAATACGGAAATGACCGTCATTGGCGACCTGGACCTGGAGCTACTCAAAGAGTTGCATGAATTTGGTAGTGTGAGAAACTTAAAAGATCGACGGCTGGACCTTTACAACATCAAACTGAAAAAATAGTCTACAGAAATACCCCCTTCTGGGTATTGCTATTGGCTGGCATTTTCCCGAACTTAGAGGTGATTGAGTATCTATTTACTTCTTCAAAATCCTCTTCAGATTACGCGCCACTTGGCGCGTAATTTTTTTAACCCAAGTTGTTTCCAAACACATTCTCCAGATACTTATTGCGGATATCTCTATAGATGTAAAAATCAGAATCAATGGAGGCTATCTTGTGACATACAGTCTCTTCAGAAGCAATAATGAGACTGGCATCCGCGAGATCCATAGGCACGTCATCGTACTTTTCAGTGAGGTGAATGAGACGTGAGAGATGTGATTCGTTCAAGTCAAAAATACGCACACCTCCTCTGCGCACCCACTCCAGCAGTGCAAGCTGACACTTTACATTGAAGCCCAAAATGTGGCAAGCCTCTGTGATCACCGGCCAGGTGGTAATCAAATAGCCGTTATAATCCTCCAAAAACCGTACTGCCGCCAGATGATACTGATCGGACTTATTGAAAAGTGCGATCAGTGGCCCTGCATCAATGAGCGTGTTTCTCATTCAAAAGCTTTTTAAGGCGTGACTTGTAGGTCTTAGAAAGGTCTGTAGCCTCCGAACCCGCCACACCAAATAAATCCTGCCCCAAAGCAAAAGGACGCTGTTCGGTTTCTTTTTTGGTGAGGTACTGCTCCAAGGCATCGTGCACCACATCCGACTTGGACATGTCATGATCCTGAGCATACTGCTTTAGTTTTTGCTCGGTGGTATCATCCAGGCGCACATTTAACATTTTCTTTTTCATGACTCACAAACTTGTATTACAAATGTAATACATAAGCAGCAAATTACCAATTCTCGTGCACAGCGCTCCGAATGTACTCATCATAAATCTTTTTCACAGATTTGAGCTGATCTTCATTAAATGCTGGCAAAGACGCTGCCTTGACATTGCTGATCACCTGCTCAGGCCTACTCGCTCCTGGGATCACCGTACTCACCTCCGCAAAATTCAAAATCCAACGTAACGCATATTTGTACAATTCCTCATCTCCAAAGAGCGTTTTTAGCTCGCTTACAGCCTTTAATCCCATATCCAATGGCACCCCTGAAAAAGTCTCCCCTTTATCAAATGCTTCACCATTTCGATTGAAGTTTCGGTGGTCATTGGTATCAAACTCTCGGTCGGCAGTCATCTTTCCGCTCAGCAGTCCACTAGCCAATGGCACTCGGGCAATTATCCCAATATTACGTTCTCTAAGCACCGAAAAACAGTCATCCAGAGGTTTTTGTCTAAACATATTAAAAATGATCTGAACGGTTTCCACCACTTCATAATCTGCAGCAGCCATCGCCTCTTCTACTTTTTCCACACTTACTCCAAAGTGACGAACCTTACCAGAGCTACGGATTTTTTCCAGTCGGGCAAAAAGTTCATCATCTTTATATACCGGCGAAGGTGGACAGTGCAACTGCACCAAATCAAGGTAATCGAGGCCTGTATTTTTCAGAGCATCATCTACAAACTCCTCCATCGCATCGGGAGTGTAAGCGTCTGCAGTATGTGGGTCCAGCCTCCGCCCTATTTTGGTAGCAATTAGCAGCTTATCCCTGTCTTTTTTCACAAAATCAGCCACTGCACGCTCGCTTTGCTGATCGTCATATACGTCCGCAGTATCCAGAAAATTCACACCATGTTCTATGGCTGTCTGGATGATGGCATCTGCAGCCTTGCGATCAAATGCACCACCCCAGCCTCCACCTACCTGCCAGGTTCCTAATGAAATTTCTGATACTTTGAGTCCTGTGCGGCCAAGCATTCTATATTGCATAGTCTTCTTTTTTTTAAGGTGAGAATGAATGAAGTCATAAATTGTTTGGGTCCCAAAAAGGTTCGAACAAAAATAGAATGCCTATTTTTAATCTAAAGCCTTAAAATGAACATCAATCGCCTGGCCATATTTTGTGGTTCCAAAACCGGAAACAACTCCTCCTACATGCACGCTACTGAGGCACTAGCAGACGCACTTACAGAACGCTCCATTGGAGCCGTCTTTGGTGGTGGCAGAGTGGGCCTGATGGGCATTCTGGCAGATCGGGTCCTGGCAAATGGCGGAGAGGTGATCGGGGTTATCCCCAAAAAACTTAAAACAGCGGAAGTAGCACACACCGAGGTTTCTGAACTCCATGTGGTAGACACCATGCACCAGCGCAAAGCGCTGATGGCAGAGCTTTCCGATGGCTTCATTGCCTTACCCGGAGGCATAGGCACATTGGAGGAAATTGTAGAGGTCTTCACCTGGCATCAAATCGGCTACCACCAAAAACCTTGTGCATTTTTAAATACTGACGGGTATTACGACAAGCTTTTTGCTTTTATCGACCAGATGGTAACAGAAGGTTTCTTGGACCAGAACACCAGAAATTCACTAATAATAGAAAACTCCCCCGAAAGCCTTTTCAAGCGTTTGTCAGCTATCATCAGCTAGTCGATGGGCTGGCTAATTGTCTGGATGTATTTCCAATCTTCCGCAAAATGTGTGCGAACGGCCTCCAACTGGCCCTCTGGAATCAATGGATCAGAGCTCATCCAGCTAACCGGCCAAAAACTTGCCCCGTACAGCACGAGATGATTCACAGCCCAATACGGCTTATAAGTCAACCAGTGCAAGAGTTTGTTGGATTTCCCTTGCGGCACCCTTCCTATGAATCGGCGGCAAAAAGCCTGCAAAACTTTTAGCTGTTTCTCACTGTAGGAGGCATGAACCTTCCCCGTAAAAAGCCGTGCTGGAGGCTTGACACCCAAACTATCAGCTAGTGCTGCGACAAATGCACGAGGATCATTCTTTAAATCATCATAAATCAAAACGACGGGCTTTTGACCTGATATACGCTCTATGGTTTCAATCTTCATCCGGTAATCAAGCTCTTTTCGCTTCCAAAACCCCTGATCGCTTTCCAGGTCATAAAAATCACTAAACGTACCCAACCAGCCATTTTTTACATAGCGCCGATACTGGGAGGCTATCCATTCATCATGCCTACGAAAAATCACCACGACTCGAAAACGTGGATAATGCTGTCCGAAATCTCGCAACTCCTCCTCTAACTGTCGATCAAACTCACGCGACACCAGCACTTTACCAGACCCTGCTTTTGGTAACAAGCTTTTAACCTTACGGTAGCGATGTGGACCAAAATATTGGAGTCCTTTTAGTTTTGGGAAAACTTTTTTTTGAAGCCAAGTAGACGCAACTTTGCCCAACCCCACGTGAAAGTAGATTTCCGGTTCTGGGTTCATAAGGCGAATCTACCAGATTTCTTACGAAACGATTTCCTAATCAACATTCCCAATAGATAGTTTTTTAACACGGAAGTAATCGTTAATTAATGATTGAGTAACTTCGCATTCATCCTTTATGTACGGTGAACATCAAATTTTCAAATTGCAAGAACCCATACATAGCCTTGTGAAAAAAGGTAGAACAAACTGGAAAACGATATGGCTGATCGTAGAGATTGGCCTTGCGGTTAGTTTTTTGATCATGGTTGTTCTCAACCATTTTTATCGGTTTCTACTCTAACGTAACCGGCAAATTTCCGCAGGCAGAAATACTGAAAATTGTGTGCGCGCCCTGTAGAAGCAGTAAAACCCCAAATTACCTGGGTAGCTCCTCCAAAAACATCGTTGATTAAATCTCTTTTTCGCCGCACAACTTCACGCCCATCCCAAAACACCTGAATAAGCTGATCTTCCGGTCGCCACCGAAATCGAAAATCATGCAGATAGTCATCCTCTATATTGTAAGTGCTATCTGATCCAAACCAGGACTCCTGATGTCTGCTCACACCATTTTCCAAATAAGCCACATGATCACACATTGGGTCATTCTGAACGGAATTTGGATAGGTATCAAACTCCACAGCCACAGACGGTGCTATCCCCACCCCCTGACTGAAAGGGTTGAACTGACCGTAGCCCATACACTCTCCCCACTGCCCATACGCATCATAGCCCCGCTGATCATTGTGGATCACAAAAGTGATACCGTCAGCGCCCTCATCTTTATCACCGAGATACAAATCAAACTGAATCTCAAAAAAGCGAGTAAGATCCAAAGGCGAATGGTTATAGGCTAAGCCTTCTGCATAGGGCTGATCAGGAGTTAGCTGTATGCATCCATCCTGCATGGGCGCAGCAGTGCCAAGAAAGTAGTATTGGGCTTTTGCAAAATATGTTCCCAACAACACAGCGGTAAAAATCATCAACCTCATAGCCATCAGTTTACAGATACAACACCTAAGAAACACTTATGATTGACCAGCCCCTCACATTCTTTCGGCATCACGCCAAAAGTAGTCCTGCTGACGCCTGATTTTTTACATTCTCTCCATAGGGTTTGCTCGATTAAAATTAGATTTGCGGGATGGCAAGTGAAGTGCAGGACGACTATCTGAAAGAGCTCAATCCCCCTCAACGTGAAGGTGTAGTTAATACCGAAGGACCTACCATGCTGATAGCTGGCGCAGGCTCAGGCAAAACCCGTGTTTTGACCTACCGGATTGCTCATCTCATGAAGTTTCACAAGGTGGATCCTTTCAACATCATGGCGCTGACCTTTACCAACAAAGCAGCACGTGAAATGCGTGAGCGGATAGAAGGCGTAGTGGGCGGAGAAGCCAAAAACCTGTACATGGGCACGTTTCACTCCGTTTTTGCACGCATACTGAGAGCTGAGGCATCTAAGCTCGGCTACTCCAGCAACTTCACCATTTACGATACCGATGACTCCAAAACGCTCATCAAGCAAATCGTAAAAGAACAAGGACTAGACGACAAGCTCTACAAACCAAACGTGGTGCTCAATAGAATCTCAGCCGCCAAAAACCGACTGATCAGCTGGAGAGACTACATCAATAATCCCGTTTTTACCGAGGATGATGCATCAAACATGCGTCCTGAGATGGGAAAGTTGTACCAAACCTATGCCTTACGCTGCTACAAGGCAGATGCGATGGATTTTGATGACTTGCTCTTCAATACCAATGTACTGCTACAAGAACACACCGAAGTGCTCAACAAATACCAGCAGCGCTTTCATTACCTGCTGATCGACGAGTTTCAGGATACCAACATCTCCCAATACCAGATTGCCAAGAAATTGGCGGCAGTGCGCGAAAACATCTGCGTAGTAGGTGATGACGCACAAAGTATCTATGCGTTCCGGGGAGCAGACATTCAAAACATTCTCAATTTTGAGCGGGACTACCCCGACCTCAAAGTGATCAAGCTGGAGCAAAACTATCGATCCACCAAAACGATCGTAAATGCCGCCAACTCGGTAATCAACCGAAACACCGCGCAGCTGAAAAAGAACGTCTGGACGGACAATGAAGACGGTGACCTCATAGAGCTGATAAAAGCTACTTCGGATAACGAAGAAGGCAAACTGATTGCTTCTTCTATATTTGAAACCAAGATGCAAAGTCAGGCAAAAAACAATGACTTTGCCATCCTCTACCGTACCAATAGTCAGTCTCGTGCGATGGAGGAAGCCTTGCGCCGCAACAACCTCAAATACCGCGTGGTAGGTGGCTTATCCTTCTACCAGCGCAAAGAAATCAAGGACCTGATCGCCTATTTGCGGTTTATCGTCAACCCAAACGACGAGCAGGCCATGCGGCGAAGCATCAACCTCCCCAAAAGAGGCATAGGTCCTGGCACCGTAGAAAAACTAGTAGTAGCATCTGCAGAGCACGGCAAGTCGCTATGGGACATCATGGACAATGCACAGTTTTATATAAGCGGACGTGGAGGCAAGCAGGTGGAAGAGTATGTGAGCCTGATCAAAAGCTTTCGCCTCACAGCTGAAAAGAAAGACGCCTACGACTGTGCAGCGCAGGTAGCCAAAAACACTGGTATCCTCAAGGAGCTCTATGCCGACAAGACCATAGAAGGCATGAGCCGGTACGAAAACGTACAGGAACTCCTCAATGCCATCAAGGAATTTACCGATGATCCTGAGCGCACCGACAAAAGCCTCAGCGCTTTCCTACAGGAGGTTACGCTACTCACAGACGAAGATCGCAATGCCGACCCAGAGGAAGCCATCACGCTGATGACCATCCACATGGCCAAGGGACTGGAGTTTAACTACGTGTACATCGTAGGCCTGGAAGAGGAGCTGTTTCCATCACAAATGATGCTCAGCAGTCGGGCCGACCTGGAGGAGGAAAGACGCCTGTTTTATGTAGCTATCACCAGAGCAAAGAAAAAGCTCCACCTAAGCTATGCACTTAACCGGTATAGATTTGGAAGGCTAAAAGCCTGTGAGCCCAGCCGGTTTTTGGAGGAAGTAGATCCTCAGTTTATCAAAGTAAATAAGAAGTTTTCGAGCACAGCTCCGCTATCATCGGCGGACAGCTACGTGACCAAAAACTTTGTAAATAACCTCAAGAAAGACCGTAGCAATCGCAAATTTGCTTCGGCACCCCAACATCAACCAAGCGCAGATTTTAAACCTAGCGACACCTCTAAACTTGCTGAAGGCATGCTGGTGGAGCACCCTAAGTTTGGCTTTGGTAAAGTCACAGTAATTGACGCGGAAGGTGCCAACAAGAAGGCACGCGTGGATTTTGAAAAAGCGGGAGAAAAGACATTATTGTTGAGTTTTGCTAAACTACGAATCGTTGAAGATTAATTATCACAAGAAGAAGTTCAAGGCCGTAGACAACAGTGCTACTGGCGAAGTGGATCAGAATACCCTATTTCATTACTCTCAGGAGGGAGATGTGCTCTGGGCTGTATATCAGGGCTCCAAAATCCGTCTTGGCACCATCACTGGTGTAGTAAAAGAAGACGGCACGCTGGAGTTTTCCTACCAGCATGTAAACGAACATGGAGAGATAAAAAGTGGCAAGTGTGTATCGCAGCCCGAGATCCTTGAAGATGGCCGTATCAAACTACATGAGCAATGGCAGTGGGACAATGATGGCTCCAGGGGAGAATCTATACTGGAAGAAGTGAAACTCAGCGACAATTAAGTCGCTGACTGTTCACGTTTCAACTTTTCGATATCTTCGATCAGCCGGGCCATTTCCAATGGCAAAGTGCCATTATAGACGCCTCGGATGTGCATATTAGGATCTATTAGCACGATGTTTTCGGTGTGCAAAAAGTTACTTTCATCGGTTACGGATTTACCAAAACCCTCGTCAGCAAAGTACGACGATCTACCTAACTGATAAATTTGCTTTTTGTCACCCGTAAGTAGCAGCCATTTGTGGCTGAGGATTCCTCTTTGGGCTGCATAGTCCCTAAGAACGGCCACACTATCCACCCAGGGCATTACCGAGTGAGACACTAGCATCACCTGATCGTCATCCAGATATGCCTGCTGCACCCGATCCAGGTTGCTGGCCATCCGCGGACAAATAGTAGGACAAATCGTAAAGAAAAAGTTGGCTACATAAATTTTCCCTAAAAGACTATCACGGGTTACGGGCTCACCGAGCTGATTGGTCAGGTTGAAATCTCCGATGGCATGTAAGCCACTAGCCGACGAGCGCTCGATCCATTCTGGAGTGAAGTCCGCCTGATTATAATAAGGCAAAGGCACCTCCGTAGGCCCTTGATTTTTCGCACTACAACCCGCCAAAACCAGCAGAATGAGTATCCATCCGATCCATTTATTTCTTTGCATAAATTGCACTACTTAGTTTCTTAATTCGCTCCGCCTCTGTATCGATGTTTTTGCATCGCTTGATGCCCACCAGCCCATAACGCCTTCCATCTTCGCGCACTACATAGTTGGAGCGAAGTTTACCATCCGGACGCCAGACTTTTTGAGTACCAAAAGGCCTGCCCTCCACATAGTTCATGAGCCTCGCAGGGCTTCCATCGTCATACCACTCTTCGTGGGTGCCTACGCTAAGGCCATTTTCAAAGTGGTATTTAAACTGCCTGGCACCGTTTTCATGATATCCTCTATGGGTACCGTGTTTTTCGCCGGCCAGGTAAGTCCGCCTTGAGCGGATACTTCCATCTGGATGAAAGGTCCAGGATGGCCCCTCTTTCAATCCATTCAAGTATCCTGATTTCTTTTTCATTGTCGCGTCTGGATAATAACTCACCAGGTATCCAGAAAAGGGTGCTTCCTTGAGAAGCACCCTTCCGGCTGGATCATACGCAACATCCGAACGGCTTTCGGATACCTCTACTGAAGGCACGCCCGCACAACCCAGTACCAGCCAAACAATGATCGTAAATAAGCTTAATGATTTCATTTTCTAGAAGGTCACCGTACCAGTCGCTCCGAAAAAGCCATCCCCATTGATCCAGGGGAGGTCATCAGTAATGTGGTAGTGGTAAATGCCATCTGGAAATTCCGCTGTAGCAGACACATGGCCGTGATAATCGTCCAGGTCACTATTGGTGATTCGTTTACCATTCTCCTCTGGTCCGTATACAGGAAATCCATCCATCAACAGCCCAATAAAGGCGGAATTACCCTTGGAAGCGGTGAGGTAAACAGGCTCGTTGTGATAGTGGTACATTCCCCGGTCTTGTGGATGACCTTCGTATTGATCAAAGGTATTGAGCTCGTCCAGAATGTCATCTCCGGGTGCCGCTTGCTGATTAAACAGCACCACACCATTTATAGCAATGCCCATCGGACCCATAGGGGTGGACTCTTTGGTAGTAGCCTCTGCTGGATATCTAGGCACTTTGAAAACAATATCTTGCGCCTCTATATTGTTAGGGTTTTTCTTAAAATCAGGATTATTAGGCTCATTATAAGGCTCGTAGAGTTCATGATTCTGAGCATAATACATGCTCTTGTGATCAGGCTCATTGTGCGAAGTGATGGTGAGCTCATTTTCACCTACCACTACAGTCACGGATTCGTCGTAGTAAAACTTCTCCGCCAGCACACTTATGTCCGGTCCTTTATCCCCTTCTTGCTGTTCTTCCTCTTCCTGCTGATCTGCCACCGCATCCTCTACAGCATCACATGCTGAAAATGTCAGTATAGCACTCAATAGCAAACCAGATAATACGCGATACTTTTTCATAAGATATTTTTGTTTGGTTGATGATAAAAAGGCAACCTTCAAAAATACCCTACCTTAATTCCAAATTTAATTTCCTGACGCACTAATTACTGCAGAAAGCTCTCCTAAAACCCCTTTCCCAAGCTTCACCACCTCACCTATTACGATGATTGCCGGCGAACCGATGGTTTCTTTTTCTACTTGATCTTGTATAGTAGCCAGCGTTCCCCATACTGATCGCTCTTCCGGAAGGGTTCCATTTTGGATAATAGCCACTGGCTCGTCTTGCCCCCGCACATCAGCCACGCGCTCCACGATGGTGTTTAACTGACGCATGCCCATGAGAATGACAAGGGTAGCCTGCGAACGAGCAGCTATTCGCAAATCATCAGAAACCTCCAAACTGGTAGTAGTACCCGTCATTACCCAAAAACTTGTGGACACTCCTCGAGAAGTAGCAGGAATTTGTGACAAAGCCGGCACAGCTAGTGCACTGGTAATCCCCGGCACTACCTCTACCTCCATACCATGGCTTTTGGCATGAGCGAGCTCCTCATAGCCGCGCCCAAATACAAACGGGTCCCCACCCTTGAGCCGCACCACCGTATCATATTTCTTACCATAGTCTACAATCATATCATTGATCAGCACTTGCTGAAACTGATGCAAACCACATTTTTTACCTACGTAAATTTTCTCACAATATGGAGCGCATATATCTAGCAACTCCTCATTTGCCAACGCATCATAAAGCACCACATCTGCTGATTTTAAGGCACTTACTGCCTTTAGCGTAATTAATTCCGGGTCTCCAGGTCCTGCTCCTACTACTATAAGTCTTGACATAGCTTTTAAATTATTTTCGTAAATATACGTATTTTCATTTTCATTTTTTAAGTATTAATACGTAGTTTTACGTAAAAATTAATTGCGTATGAAAAAGGTAATCGTCATCGGAAATGGCATGGTAGGCTATAAGTTTTGCGAAAAGCTTCGCGCTAAAGCAGACGCATCCCAGATCTCCTTAATAGTATACGGAGAAGAGCCTTTACCAGCTTACGATAGAGTCCATTTGAGTGAGTATTTCACCAACCAGTCTGAAGAAGACCTCTACATGGCCCCACGCAGCTGGTATGACGAACATCAGGTCACGCTCAAAACCTCACAGCTTGTCACTACCATAAACCGCGACCAAAAAACCATACAGACGCATACAGGAGATACAGAATCCTACGACTACCTCATACTGGCCACAGGGTCTCGCCCCATGGTGCCACCTATACAGGGCGTGGATAAAAAAGGGGTTTTCGTTTATCGCACTATCGAAGATCTGGAGCAGATCATAGCCTACGCTAAAACCGTAAAGCGAGGTGCTGTGCTCGGAGGCGGCCTGCTCGGACTGGAAGCAGCCAAAGCACTCATGGACCTCAGCCTGGATACACAGGTCATCGAATTTGCTCCGCGACTGATGCCACGCCAGCTGGATCAGGCAGGGTCCGACATGCTCAAAAGCAAAATAGAGTCCCTGGGCATACAGATATTACTCAACAAGAACACCTCACAAATCCGTGGCAATGGCAAGCTAGACGGGCTGGATTTTGCCGATGGCACCACTCTGGAAACGGACATGCTCGTAATCTCCTGCGGTATTATCTCCCGTGATGAGTTGGCAGAGAAAACAGGACTGGAAACAGGAAAACGAGGAGGTTTCAAAGTAAATGAACAACTACAAACCAATGACCCCAACATATTTGCTATCGGTGAGGCAGCATCCTACAATGACATGGTCTATGGGCTTGTCGCGCCGGGCTATGACATGGCCGATACGGTAGTAGAGCAACTTATAGGCACTGGCAATAAAACCTTCACGGGAGCTGACATGTCTACCAAACTGAAGCTCATCGGTGTAGATGTAGCCAGTTTTGGGGATGCACTTGGCGATACACCTGGCTCCACTCCTATTGCTTTTGAAGACAAAAACACCGGCACCTACAAGCGCATAAATCTGTCATCGGACCGCAAAAAATTGCTTGGAGGCATCCTGGTCGGTGATTCTGAAGCCTACGGCATGCTCCTACAGATCACCCAAAATGGCATGGCATTACCGCCAAACCCTGAAGACCTGATCCTGGGAGCACGCGGTGGCGACAGTGGCACCGAAATGCAGCTTCCAGACACTGCTCAGATCTGCTCTTGCGAAAATGTAACCAAAGGAGATATCGTGTGCGCCATCAAAGACAAAGAGCTCACCGACTTAAATGAGGTACGTAGCTGCACCAAAGCCGGCACAGGCTGCGGAGCTTGCTCACCAATGGTAGCTGATATTTTTACTGACACACTCAAAGCCATGGGCCAAACGGTTCGCAAAACCATTTGTGCGCACTTTGACTATACGCGTCAGGAGCTCTATAGCCTCATCAAAGTAAAAAACATCAAAAGCTATGCTGAGCTACTCTCAGCATATGGCTCTGGGGATGGATGTGAAACGTGTAAGCCAGCAGTGGCTTCTCTTCTCGCCAGTATTTGGAACGAGCCCATTCTCAAGCAAGACACCATTCAGGATACCAATGACCGCTTCTTGGCCAACATCCAAAAAGGAGGTAGCTACTCTGTGGTACCACGCGTACCCGGAGGAGAGATCACCCCTGACAAGCTCATTGCCATCGGAGCTGTTGCTAAAAAATACGACTTGTACACAAAAATTACCGGAGGCCAGCGTATCGATCTATTTGGGGCCCGCCTCAATGACCTGCCGAAAATATGGCGCGAATTAATTGACGCAGGTTTTGAGAGCGGCCATGCCTACGGTAAAGCCCTTCGCACTGTAAAAAGCTGCGTAGGGTCCACCTGGTGCCGGTACGGCCTTCATGATTCTGTGGGGTTTGCCATCGAGATCGAAAATCGATACAAAGGCATCCGCTCTCCCCACAAACTCAAGGGGGGCGTATCCGGTTGCCGGCGTGAGTGTGCGGAAGCTCAGGGCAAAGACTTTGGACTGATAGCTACCGAAGTAGGCTACAACCTCTACGTTTGTGGCAACGGAGGAGCCAATCCTCAACATGCTCAGCTACTCGCCGGTGACATAGATGAAAAGACCGCCATTAAGTACCTGGATCGCTTCCTGATGTTTTACATACGAACGGCTGAACCGCTAAACAGAACTTCCGTTTGGCTCAACAAACTGGAAGGAGGCATCGACTACCTACGTGATGTGGTAGTAAACGATAGCCTGGGCCTTGGCGAAGAGCTAGAAAAAGACATGCAAGCGCTCATCGCAGCCTACCACTGCGAATGGAAAGAAGCAATCAGCAACCCAACCATGCAAGCCAAATTCAAGCATTTTGCCAATACCGACGATCACGACCCTACCCAGCACTTTGTACCCATGAGGGAAATGAAAAAGCCAGCAGAATGGGGACTGGTTGCCAACGAAACGAAATAACACTATGACATCAGAATTGCTCAACTATAAAACCGTATCACCAGACGAAGTGACCACCTGGCATGAAGCCTGCAAAGTAACAGACTTCCCTCAGGATGGAGGGCTGTGCATCAGTTATCAAGGTCTTCAGATTGCCGTGTTTAACTTCTCACAAAGAAAAGAATGGTACGCCACCCAAAATCTGTGCCCTCACAAGCATCAGATGATCCTTAGCAGAGGCATGGTAGGTAGCGAAGGAGAAGAACCTAAAGTAGCCTGCCCGTTTCATAAGAAAACCTTTTCGCTCAAAAGCGGAGAAAACCTCAACGGAAATGAATGCAAACTGGCTACTTATCCCGTAAAAGTTGAAAACGAGACGGTTTATGTAGGGTTTGCGTAAAAATACGTAAATCCATAACACATCGTGCCAGCAAATATTTACTTTTAGCTCCGGATCAGGGACTATGCAGCCCCTGATCCCTCTTTCAAAACGCTATGGCACACCAACGCTTCAAAAAGCTAGGACTTTTTTACCTCATTGCACTGGGCTGCATAGCCTTGAGCATTGTGGTTAGTCAGATCTTGATTCAAACCTCCATCAGCAGGCAGCAAGACGACTCCCACATTATCAATATCGCAGGGCGCCAGCGCATGCTGAGCCAAAAAATCAGTAAGGTTGCCCTCAAAATACAAACCCAAACAGGAAATGAAACTGCGAACAAAAAAGAGCTAAAGGAGGCCCTTAGACTCTGGAAATCTGCCCATGAAAAACTGCAAACGGGCAAAGACTCGCTACAGACTGGAGAGCCTCCATCTGCCATTATTCAGGGCATGTTCGCAGAAATCAACCCACATTTCGAACAAATCTACCAGCATGCCTCCGCCCTACTGGCTCCGGATCTTACTAACGCCCAGATCAACAAACATGTAGAGAAAATCCTACAGCATGAAAACGCGTTTTTGCAGGGCATGGACCGTATCGTATTGCAGCGTGACCTAGAAGCTCAGGACAAAGTACGCTCACTACGGCACACCGAAATATACCTCTTCATTATTTCGATACTCATCATAGTGCTGGAGTTGATCTTTGTGTTTACTCCACTCGCCAAAAGCATTCGCGCCACTGTACAGGAGCTTCTGGACTCTGAAAAAGCCTCCCAGAAAATGACTCGCGAGCTCTCCAAGCTTTACGACGAACTGGGCAAATCTTATCAGGACCTGGAAGCTGTAAACGTTCAGCCAAATTCCCCCTCTTTGTTTGCCTCGCTTAATGCAAAGGGAGAATTCACCTACCTGGCTCCACAGTTTATAGAGCTTATGGAGCTGGAAGAAAACTTACCTCCCACGTCTATTCGATTTTTACTCGCCGATAGTGGCTACCAGCAAGACTTTATAGATGGACTACTCCCTATTCTAAAAAAGAAACAAAACTGGAGCGGCGAAATTCGTCTAATCACAGAGCCCGGGGATTTTATCTGGCTGGAATCTTTTCTCATTCCCATCCATTCGGCCAACGAAATCAAATGGATAGCACGAGACATTACAGAGCTGAAAGAAGCGAAAATAAGATCTCGCGAGATCAATAAAGAACGTATCGAAAAATCTGTAAAAGAGCAGCAATATCGCTCGGCACTGATCCTGCAAGGGCAAGAAGAAGAACGCAAACGCCTGTCTCGAGAAATCCACGACGGTGTAGGACAAATGCTCTCAGCCATGAAGCTGCTTTTAGAATCTTTTGGCCCCACATCCGGACCAATGAAAAAACGACTGGAAGATGCCAAAGGCCTCATGAAAAGCATCATTCAGGAGGTACGAAGGGTCTCATTTAACCTCACCCCCAGCAGCCTGGACGACTTTGGACTAGTACCTGCAGTCAATAAGTTTTGCGAAGAAATAAATACCGTAGCCAAGGCGAAACTGACGTTTATTAACGAAACACGATTTATCAATCGCCTGGAGAGCAACATCGAAACCAACCTCTACCGGATCATTCAAGAGGCGGTAAACAATGCACTCAAATACGCCAAGGCTTCCAACATAACCGTACGATTTGCTCACAACATCAATTCCCTGGTCATCAGCATAGAAGACGATGGCCGTGGGTTTGACTTTAGCCGTGTAGAGCGCAGTGGCCACTTCGAAAAAGCGGGCCACGGCATCTT
Source organism: Marinoscillum furvescens DSM 4134 (assembly GCF_003386095.1). GTDB lineage: Bacteria > Bacteroidota > Bacteroidia > Cytophagales > Cyclobacteriaceae > Marinoscillum > Marinoscillum furvescens. Next base: position 152,975 of record NZ_QREG01000001.1, read on the forward strand.
CAACATGAAAGAGCGCACCTCTTATATCGGAGGAGTTTTTAACTTAGAGACCGAATTGGACAAAGGCACCAAAATATCCATCACATTATCCCTGGACAAAAATGATTAAGGTAGCACTAGCAGACGATCACGAAATAGTAAGGTATGGCATCAAAATGGTACTGGAAGACGACCCGGATATAGAAGTCATCTGGGAAGCCTCTGACGGCCAGGAAACCATCGACAAAATGCACCAGACTGCCCCGGATGTATTGGTAGCAGACATTCGCATGCCACTACTCAATGGTCTGGAAGTAGCTCAAAAGCTCAAATCCGATGACCCTTCTGTGAAAATCATTATGCTTACCATGCATGACGATTCTGAGTATGTACTCAAATCCGTGCAATTCGGTGCGGACGGCTACCTGCTCAAAGACACCAACAAGACAGAGTTTAACAAAGCAGTGAAAATGGTGCACAGTGGGCAGAAGTACTTCAGTGGCGACATCTCTACCACCATTGTCAATTCGTTTGTCTCAGGCAAACCAGCCACCGAAGCTCAACCTGCAGCCAACACTGACTACCAGCTCACCAAGCGCGAAAAACAAATTTTAAAACTCATTTACGAAGGAGTGTCCAATAAGGACATTGCTGAACAGCTCGGCAAAAGCATCCGAACGATTGAAACACATCGGTTTAACATCATGAAAAAGCTAGAAGTGAACAACATCACCGAACTACTCAAAAAGCTAGACCGGGAAGGTATTGCTCAGACACTCTAAACGACCACCAAAATTTGCGTATCTTTTTTCCGTCAAAAGGAGTTTAGTGTATTTGGGTCAGCCCAAATCACCACATAATTACCTGAGCGCGATTTTATGCAAGCCAACTACCTGGATGCCGAAATACTAAAGTCAGAAAAAAAACGACTAGAAGTCTTTATAGGCTTTTTGCTCACAACTACTTTAGTTACAATTTTCATACAGTTTTCGCATTACCAGATTCTTCGCGACACATTCAAAAACCCCGTTTCTTACCCGCTGATCATCATCGCCACAGTATCCATGGTCATTACCTTTATGATCGGTAGGCGGTGGGTAATACAGCTTCAAAAACACAACCGAAAACTTCCCAGAAAGTACTACTGGTACACGGTACTACTGGAGGTATTTATCCCTTCTGCATGGCTGGTAGTGGCCTCTCAGGTGGAAGAAACCAGCGCATTGTTAGACTCTCCCATCATCTTTCTTTACTACATCCTGATCATCGTATCGCCACTGCACCTGGACTTTTGGGTGAGTGCCGCCATGGGGCTACTGATCGCCCTGTTTTTTATGGGGTATACTTATTGGGTCACCGCCCAGTACCCCATCGACTTTCACCTGCCCATGGTGACCTACTACCTCCGCTCACTGATGTATTTTTTAGCAGGTATACTGGCAGGACTGGTAGCCAATGAGTTGAAAATACGACTCAGCCGAACCAACAGAGAAATCAGAGAAAAAGAGGAGATCGAAGGGTTGTTTAACCAGCAGGTGAGCAAAGAAATGGTAGTGGCTCTCAAGGAAAAGAAAGACTTTTCCGCCCGACTAGACGTGACCATTCTGTTTCTAGACATCCGGGACTTCACTCAGCGAGTACAGCATCTGTCGCCAGAGGAAGTAAATAAATTTCAAAATGAGTTTTTCTCACCAGTGATCGAGCTTATCAACGAAAGCAAAGGCATTGTCAATCAGATTACGGGTGATGGACTTATGGCCACTTTTGGCGCTCCGGTTACGGACAAAACACACTATAACTGCGCCTGGATGGCGGTAGAAAAAATACTGGACTTTTTGGGCGAGTTTCGAACAAAAAGCCCCGAGCATGCCACCTTAGAAATAGGCATGGGACTGCACTGCGGAGAGGTACTGGTGGGCAACATTGGTACAGAAACGCGCAAACAACTCTCCATTTCCGGTACGCCGGTAATCATCGCATCCCGCATAGAACAGCTCAACAAAGAATTGAACAGCACCGTGTTGATCTCTCGTCAGCTTTTCAACCTGCTAAAAGACAAAATCCAAACTTTTGAAATCAAAGGCCTGGTGAAAATGAAAGGCCTGGATGAAGAAATCGAGATCATCAAAGTACACTAGTACGGATACGGTGTTTTGAAAAATATTTCCGCCACAGCGAAAGACAACACTGCCACCACGAACCCAAACATAAAAATGGTGTAGGAGATTCTCAGCAGCTTGTATTTTTTACTAAGGACTACTCCCAGGTAATAAATATCACGGATCAAACTGGTATACAGATAGTCTCCATCTTTCATCATCTCCTTCATCGCCCACTCATACTTGTTGAGCTCCATTTTATGAAAATTACCAAAGAAGAGCAGATTGGTACGCTTGCGCGTAATATCCTCCTCGGTAAACGTACCCTTAGACACATTGGGCAAGGTTGCCAAAATGGCAAACACGATGGTAGATAAACAAACCAGTGTCATGATGATCGCAGGCACGATGAGATGTGGGTACTCTTCCAGCTTCCGAAACAATACAGACACCAACACAGACAGAATAATAGAATTAACCGAAATCATGATATTGGCTTTGGTATCTGCCATGGCGCTCAGATCCAAATGATTTTTTGAGGTAAGCCGAAACATCGTTTCTATGCCTCGTGTAGGCTTGATGGCCTTTGCTTTCTTCACCTTCTTTTTGAGCTTTTTCACCTGTTGCTCCAGATCCTGTACCTGATCATCCTGTTGGTTCATTGTGCTCAACCTTTCGTTCACCAGTTTTAGGTTTGCCTTCACCTTGTCAGCAAATTGCGCTCGTGCATAGTCAGTAAAAAAACGATGCTCGGTGATAAAATCCTTATTTCCTTTATACCATTCTTCATCAGATATCTTCTTACCATTTAGTTTTTGAAGTTCTTCTTGTAGTAGTTCGGACCTATCGCAATAGTTGTCTTTGGCCAGATGTGCCAAATCAGCATCACACAAGACCTCCTCCAGCGGATTGCGTGGCGACTGAGGCATCTTGGTGGCCATAATACAGCCCACTACCCTGGCAGCAGTATCATCATCCACGCCCTGAGCGCCCATAAACTCCAGCGCTATCTCGGCGCTCACTTCTTCATGATTATCAATGGTCTCACGGTAGCCCAGGTCGTGAAACCATGCCGCCAACTCCACAATCTCCAGGTCCTCAGCACTTACAGCACTGGCTTGCCCAATCTCGCGAGCTGCCTGCACCACATCACGGGTATGCTCCACCGAATGATATTTGATGGCCTCTGGCAATTCGTTTGTAAGAATATTCTCAGCAAATTTTTGCGCTCGACTCAAGAGTTCTGATCTTGCGCCATCCATTTTCCGGCTTTTATCGTTAGCCATTATAAAATATTTTTGGTCCTACTCTGAAGAATTGAATTTTCCGAATGTACATATATAACAAATCCACTGCCTTGTTTCTTACTACAGGTGTGATATTTATTCTAAGCATATTGATTTTGGGCACCTCCAGCTGTACCCCGACCTCTTTTCGAGAGCGCGCAGATAGCCTGTTTCTAATCACAGACCATGTAAATGTCTATTATGACCTCAAGCGCCCTGAAGAAAAACATTTTCTTCCCTATGTACTGTCGGAGGTATCAGGCCTTACACACCTCAATGCCTCTACCGTACTCTGCGTGGAAGACGAAGGCGGACGTGTGTATGTGTACGATTTGGATAAACGCGAAATCGTGCATGCCATTACCTTTAGTGATCCGGGGGATTTTGAAGGGGTGGAGTATGTAAACGACACAGTCTACGCACTAGAAAGCGACGGTGATGTATACGAGTTTAGGTACACCAGTGAAAAGGAAGCAAAAACTGAAAAATACGAGACGCCCCTGAGCACTAAAAATGATACTGAAGGACTCGGGTATGACCCCACACATCACCGATTGTTAATTGCCTGCAAAGAAGAAGAGGACATCAAAGGTGTAAACGCAAAAGGCAAAACCATCTATGCCTTTGATTTGAAAAAGAAAAAACTCATCAAGGAACCAATATTTGAAGTCTCTGCGGGAAAAATGGACGACTTTTTTGAAGCCAATAGAGATTATAAGTATGACAAAGATCGCATCAAATTTGAGCCGTCTGCCATCGCTCTCAACCCACTGGATGGCTACTTCTACCTACTGGCATCCACAGGGAAAATGCTAATTGTGCTTTCTCCTGAAGGAGACATAAAAGCCACCTACCCCATTGCTCCCAGAATATTGAGTCAGCCCGAAGGCATATCGTTCTCTCCTGAAGGCCACCTGTACATCAGCTCAGAGGGAGAAGGAGACAAAGGATACATCATACGATTCAGTCCATTGTTCAAATGAAAAAACTAATCGCATCTACGCTATTGCTACTTTCGGCCATAGCATATGGCCAGACTCCAATTGATATATACCTGATAGGAGATGCCGGCAAACCCAACCTGCAAGGGGACAGCACGCTGGATTATCTGCGAGAAGTCACCCAAACAGCAGACAGCACCGACATCTTGATTTTTCTGGGAGACAATATCTACCCCGAAGGCCTCCCTGAAAGAGAGCACCCTCAGCGCAAAGTCATGGAAGCCAAGCTCAACGCCTCTCTGTCGATCATGAAGGATTTTCCCGGAAGAGCCATCATGATTCCGGGCAACCATGACTGGGCCAACTCCGAACGAGAGGGATGGCAGCAGCTGCGCAACATGCAGCGATACGTAGACGACTACATGGGAACGCCCACAGTATTTTTACCTCGGGGTGGCTGCCCGGGACCACTAGAAGTAGATGTGTCACCAGAAATCCTGCTCGTAATCATCGATACGCAGTATTTTCTCCACAAATGGGACAAACCCGACGAAAATGACGGGTGCGATGCTTCCTCCAGTGCTGACGCCATTTTGCAATTAAAAGACCTGATAAGCAGAAATGACCACAAACATGTGGTAGTAGCCGGCCACCACCCTATGTACTCTTTTGGCCCGCACGGCAGCAAATACACCTTCAAGCAGCACATTTTCCCACTCACGGATTTCAACAAAAAACTTCTGGTGCCTCTACCTGTAATAGGCAGTATCTACCCGCTATTCAGGTCACTACTAGGTAGCAGACAAGACCTCCCAAATCCTCGCTACAAAATGATTCGAAATGCATTGGTAAAGGCCATGGGAGAGGCAAAAAACACTGTATATGTGAGCGGTCATGAGCATTCGTTGCAGTACATCACCAGAGATTCCTTACATTTTGTAGTAAGTGGTTCTGGGTCTAAAGTTTCCAATGTTGCTGCCGGGTTTGGTACCCAATTTTTTGCTCAGGCCCATGGGTTTGCGAAGCTAAGCTTCCAAACCAGCGATACCGTATCGCTTACGTTTTACAATGGCGACACTCAGCAACCCATCTACCACAAGCCATTGTATCATAAGAACGTAGAAACGTATCCACCAGTAACTGCCGAAAGTACATTTCAGGACAGTACAGTGATATCGGCTATCAGTGACCGATATGAATCTGATGGTGAAGCCCACAACTACTGGCTGGGAAAAAACTATCGCAAACTTTGGACTACTCCGGTGGAAATGCCAGTGTTTAACATAGGTCGGGAACACGGAGGGCTGAAAATAGTAAAGCTAGGAGGTGGCAACCAAACCAGATCTCTCCGCCTGGAAGCAAAGAACGGAAAACAGTATGTGCTCCGGTCTCTGGATAAATACACTGACAAACTGCTCCCACAGGCACTGCATGAGACGCTGGCATCTGATATAGTACAGGACCAAATCTCTGCGGCCAACCCATATGGCGCATTTGCCATACCTCCACTTGCAGACGCCCTGGGCATCTACCACACCAACCCTCAATTGGTTTTCATTCCAAACGACGAGCGCTTTGGCAAGTATCAGGGACTCTTTGCTAACCTGCCTGTGCTCTACGAAGAGCGCCCAAACGATGAGGCTGCTCATGAGCCGTATTTTGGAGGTGGTGAAGAAATAGAAGGCACACCCGACCTGATCGAGATCTTGCAAGAAGACAATGACGAAATCGTGGATCAGGCTTTTGCTTTACGCAACAGGCTCTTTGACATGATCATAGGCGACTGGGATCGCCATGAAGACCAATGGCGATGGGTGCGATTTGATAAAGAGCCCAAGGGACACATCTGGCGGCCGATCCCGAGAGACAGAGACCAGGCATTTTTCGACAGTGAAGGACTGGTAGGCTGGATAGCCTCCCGAAAATTTGCACTACCAAATACTGAAGGGTTCAAAGCAAAAATGGACTATCCACCAGGATTCAACACCAGCGCCCGGTTTTTTGACCGTACATTTCTCAATGGTCTCTCCTGGACAGATTGGGAAAAACAAATAGACTTTATCGAAAAGCACCTCACTGACAGCATCATCGAGGCAGCATTCCGCGTCTGGCCAGACACTATTCAAGAACTTTCGGCACAGCAAACTGCAAATATCCTGAAAGCCAGAAGAGATGACATGCGCCGCTTTGCACGCATTCATTATGAGTTTATCTCCCAATCCGTCACCGTTGCTTGCTCCGACAAACATGAACAGGTTTTTGTGGAACGGATGAATGATAGCACACGGATAACCATCTACAAGCAAAAAAAGGATGACGAACAAAAGCAGATGCTCTATGACCGGACCTTTGATCATAACCTCACTAAAGAGGTCCGTATATATGGCAGAGGCGGGCAAGATTATTTTGAAGTGACAGGTGATGCCAGGAATGGCTTGAAAATACGAATCATCGGAGGTGAAGGCAAAGATGAAATCCTGGACAAATCCACCGTGAGCGGCCCCAATAAACTGACACATGTATATGACTTAAAAAACAACACAAAACTCTATGCATCAAAAGAAACCAGAAACCACTTAGATGACGATATCAGCATCAACGCTTACAACCGCACGGCATTTAAGTACAACAAGTTTTTACCGCTCCTCAGTGCCCAGTTCAATTTTGACGATGGGCTCTACCTCGGCGCAGGGTTTATATACACCAAAGAAGGCTGGCGCAAGGACCCTTTTGCCGCCAGGCATAAGCTTAAAGCGAATAGAGCCTTTGCTACTGGGGCATTAAACTTTAATTATGATGTCACCTTCGGTGACGTGGTTGGCGAATGGGACCTCAATGCCAACTTTGACTTACAGCGCCCCTATGGAGTGTCCAACTTTTTCGGCTTTGGCAATGAATCCAATTTTGATTTTGAAGGCAAAGGAGAGGCAGGTTCTTTCGAAGACCCTATAGACTACTACCGCATACGCTATGAAAAAGCACGAAGCTTTGTAAACCTGACCTACAATCTGGGACCAAAAGGCAATCTGCGCATTGGCCCTGAGCACCTTTATTTCCGAATGGAAGATGAAACAGGCGACGGATACATCTACACCCAATCGGAAGAAGTACCCTCCAATGCACTTCAGAAGGCCCACCATTTTATTGGTCTCCGATCAGCCATCACAGCCGACACACGCAATCATGAAGCGTTGCCAACAAGGGGAGTTTACGCTGGGTTTTCTTATGCAAAATATTATGGAATGAATACTGCTCAGGCCGACTTTTCCCATATCGCGGCAGACTTCAGGTTTTTACTCTCCTCTTCTAACCCTTCCCGGCTCACCATCGCAAACCGGATAGGAGCAGAATGGACATTGGGTACGCTCCAGTTTTTTAATGGAGCCACTCTGGGCCGCGAAACCCTCCGAGGCTATCGCCGTACCCGCTTCATCGGGAGGGCGTCTTTTTATCACAACCTCGACGTACGTATCCGGCTATTTACCATGAGAACCTATCTTTTCCCAGCTACCATAGGCATACTCGGTTTTCATGATGTAGGGCGAGTTTGGCTCAAGGACGAATCCTCAACAACCTGGCACCGCGGGCATGGTGTCGGGCTATGGCTCGCACCCATCAATCGCTTTGTGTTTACCTTCAACATGGCCTTCACCAAAGAAGAAAACCTGCCCAGCGTGACTTTCGGGTTTCAGTTTTAAATGCAATAATTAATCTTACGACAAATAGTCCACACATAATTTTCAGTTCATTTTTCCGTTATCCTCTATCAGGCGACAACCCAACACAAATGGTCAAAATCAATCAGGTAGAATTTCTGGAAAAACAAACATTGGATGCTTATCACTGGTCCAAAACACTTGTATCTCAAATACCAGAAAAGTACTGGGAAGAAGAGGTCCCGGTTATTGACTCTTCTATCTCCTGGCAGGTGGGTCACTTGGTCACTCACACATATTTGCATGCTATCATCACCATCACCGGACACCAAAGCCATATTTTAGAACAGGTGCCCATAAAAACATATGATCGGTTGTATAAGGATAATTACTCGGGAACTCATCCCGAAAAACCAGAAAACTTAAGCAACCACCTGGATCAAATCCAACTGGAATCACTAGGAATTCTACGCCAGCTTACTACACAAGATTTACTCAAGCCGCTGGAGCCTACACGCACCCCTCACCCAGTAGCCAAGACCAAATTTGAGTCGCTGGACTGGAACATCAAACACACTATGTGGCACTGTGGGCAGATAGCCACCATGGCCCGGGTGCTCAAGCAGGCAAAGTGAGACACTAATAAGCAATGTAAGGTACGGATGCACCTTTCGGATATGATCCCGGCTGCAGGTAAACCAGCGCATTGCCCAAAGCAAATGAATGCAGCATAGAAGAGCTTTGCTTACCCAGAATTTCGATTTGCCCTTTCGCTAATTTGGATCGATAAAACACGGGACGATCCCCTTTCACTTCGTGAGCATGACTCAAGACCGCCTCCTCAAACTGACGCGAGGACTTGACTCCCAGATAATTTTCAATGAGCGGCCTGACATATACATAGAAGCAATTCAGCGATGAAGCTGGATTTCCAGGAAGCGCAAAGACATAAGAGGATTCATGTTTACCAAAATACAAAGGCTTGCCAGGCTTCTGTTTTACTTTGTAAAAGACCTCCTCTACTCCATTGGCCTCCAGCGACTGCTTTACAAAATCATAGTCCCCAACAGAAATACCACCACTAACGAGCAGTATATCTACTGTATGCAGCAGCTCTGCTACTGTGGCTCGGGTAGTTTCCAGGTCATCTTTCACCTGACGTACCTGTATGTTGGTCACACCCGCCATTTCCAGAGCTACTTTGAGCATTCCTCCGTTACTTTCATAGATTTGGCCAGCCCCCAGCGGCTCTCCGGGTGTCACCAACTCATTGCCAGTCACCATCAGCCCTACTCTTGGAGGCTTATACACCTCTACCGCAGTAATCCCCAGTGTGTAAAGCAAGCCAGCGGTAGCAGCATTTAGCAAATGGCCTTGTTGAAAAACCACATCACCCTCATGGATTTCCTCCCCAGCTTTTCGCACATTGGCGCCCTCTACCACGTCTTCCTCCAGCGTGATTTCACCTTCTTTGGCTACTACTTTTTCTTGCATCACCACGGCATAAGTACCTTCTGGAACTTTTGCTCCCGTAAAGATCCTCACAGCCTCACCAGGCTTTAAGACCTCCTCAGGGTTCACACCGGCAGCCACCTCACCCACAAGGGTAAAGGAGCGTCCCGCGCTGCCCAGCGCATAACCATCCATCGCTGAGTTATCAAAAATGGGTATATGGATGGGGGCCTTAATGTCGGTAGCAAGGATACATCCTGTAGCCTCCTCTACTTTTCGTTTGCTGGACCTCCTATTTACCGTCTGACGGCTGACATGATCCAATGCGTCTTCTACTGAAATCATAGCTATATCATTTAGTGGTATTGAGCTTCTTTCTTATTAAACGAACTTAGCACAAGCAAAGATCAATAGCACTATTGCCTGCAGATCGTTAACTTTAAAGTAAGAACATTTCCATGAAACCTTACAAGTCTACCGATACCAAAATCACAGACATCTCCGCACTGGAGCCAGATGCTATATACACCTACCAGGATTACTTGCGGTGGAGCTTCGAAGAGCGCGTAGAACTGATCAAAGGTAAGCTCTTCAAAATGTCTCCAGCACCCAGTAGGAAACACCAGGAAGTAAGCCGCGAATTAAGTCTGGCCCTCGGAAACTTCTTAAAAGGAAAGACATGTAAAGTCTATGCAGCTCCTTTCGATGTGCGCTTCCCAAATACCAACGACCAGAAAACATATACCGTGGTGCAGCCCGACCTTTGTGTGATTTGCGACCACACAAAGCTTGATGATGCAGGGTGCAATGGTGCCCCAGATCTGATTATTGAAATCCTCTCCCCCAGTACGGCGGCCAAAGACCTCAAAGATAAATTTGAGCTCTATGAAGAAAATGGGGTGAAGGAGTATTGGGTTATCTATCCCGAAGTGGCGGTCGTAGAGACATACCTACTAAATGCAGACGGCAAGTACAGCCCACCGGTCAAGTACGTAAACGGCCAATCAGTAAATTCTGAAGTGCTAGCCGGGTTCGAGGTACTTGTATCTGAATTGTTTGTAGACTAACCCCCAATACCTATCATGGTACGATTCTGCTCAAACTCCTCCTTTGCAAACACAGTCATTCCATCTCGCGAATATTTCTTTTGAGCAATATTCTGATGTATGAGAGGTGAAATAGCTGCTCCAGACCTCCATGCTGAGAGTAAATCAGTCTCATTGCGAGCAAAAAGGCAGTTTTTCATTTTACCATCAGCAGTAAGTCTTAATCGATTGCAGTCCTGACAAAAAGGCTTGGTCACGGTACTCACCACCCCAAACGAACCGTCAAAACCCGGAACCTGAAAATTATTGGAGGTACTATGTGCAGGTTTTTCAAGTGCTACCACCTCTCCAAGCTCTTTTCTCACATCAGTCAAGATCTCCTCTTCACTTACCCCTTTGCTCCAGTCCCATTGATTGCCTTTGAAAGGCATAAACTCAATAAACTTCACAGATAGGTTGCGATGCTTAGTGTATCGCACAAAATCCACAATTTCATTGTCGTTGACACCTTTGATGACCACCACATTGAGCTTAACGGTAAAACCTCTTTCCAGCGCCGTTTCGATATTGCGCATGATGCGCTCAAAATAATCTCGCTTGGTTATAAATGCCGCTTTGGCTTGTTCCAGGCTATCCAGACTAATGTTAAGATGTTTCAGCCCTACTTTTTCGAACAGCTCAAAATACTTATCCAGCAGGATTCCATTGGTGGTGAGCTTAAGCTTGACTGGAAGCTTTGCTAGTTCTTCGATCAGAAACGCAAAATTTTTACGCACTAGCGGCTCTCCTCCGGTTAGCCGGATGGTGTCCACACCTTCCTTTACGAACTCACCGGCTATGCTTACGATCTCCTCCAAAGTCATCAGATGTGCTTTATCTGTAAGCTCCACACCTTCCTCTGGCATACAGTAAAAACAGCGCAGGTTACACAAGTCCGTAACCGAAATGCGCAAGTAGGTATGTGTCCGTCCGAAAGTGTCTTTAATAGCCATTAGTCGTGTCTCCCTCCTTTTAGTACGTGAAAAACATGAAAAAGGCCTGGCAATACAGCATCCATTGCCTCCGTGGCACCATTGGTAGAGCCCGGAACAGCAAGCACAACCTGCTGGTTTCGTATCCCTGCCACCGAGCGAGACAGCATCGCGAACGGCATGCGATCCTGCCCATAACGCCGCATCGTTTCTTCTACACCATCCAGGCGGGTATCCAGCATCGGCACCAGCGTATCTGGCGTACTGTCTCTTGGACCTGCGCCTGTGCCACCTGTGAATATGACAAGTGATGCATCCGAGTTTTCCAGCTCATTGCGAATCTTGTCCGGATCATCCGGAATGATTTGATAAGAAGACTGTGTAAGCCCGTAGCTCGCCAGTTTAGCTTGAATGGCTTTACCGGCCCGATCTTCTTTCTCACCACGAGCAATGCTATCGGAGCAGACGACTATGTGTGCACTCAATCCGGAAGTGTTTGGATTACGATCAGATTTACCGCCTTTTTTGGTCAGCAGTTTAATGTTCGAAATCTCTACACCTTTATCGATAGGCTTCAGCATGTCATACATGGTAAGCGCCACTACGCTGGCTCCGTGCATAGCCTCTACTTCCACCCCGGTTTTGTAGATGGTTTTTACCGTCATCAGCACACGGATCTCCAACCCATCAAATTCGTATTCAATGCCTGTAAACTCGATAGGTAGTGGATGACAGTCAGGTAGTAGCTCCGATGTTTTTTTTACTCCAAGCAAGCCTGCAGCTTTGGCCATATCCAATACACTTCCTTTCGGCACCCGATTTTCCTTGATCGACTGGATGGTCTCTTCTTTGCTCACGCGTACTATTGCCTGAGCGGTAGCTACTCGCAGCGTTGTGGACTTATGTGTAATGTCTACCATTTAGCTATTTACTTTCCATTGGTGCCCCTCTCCTTCGAAAAGTTCCTTCCCGAATATCGGAACACGCTTTTTGATTTCTTCTACAAAATATTCCGTTGCAGCCATGGCCTGCTTTCTTCGCTGCGACGAAGTAAAAACATAAAAACACAACTGCCCTACCGGAATGGTACCCAAACTATGGTACACGTGCGCACAGGTAAGGTCAAATTTCTCGAAGACTTCTTCACGGATGGCTGCATACGTTTCGTTGGCCATCTCTTCATAAGCTGAAAACTCGATAGCCTCCACTACTTTCCCATCGATTTCGTCGGCACGCACCTGCCCCAGAAAAATGCTATGCGCACCAATGTTGGTGCGATCCTGATGATTGGCCACTGATGTCGCCAGCTTCTCGGGAGGAATGGCTCCTTCCACAAAAATGTTCTTAGGCTTTTTCTTCATTAGTCTCAATTTTATCAATTACCCGCCCGCAAAAGGCGGTAAAATAGCTACTTCATCACCCTCGCTTACAGGGCCGTTCGTACAGATTTTTCGATTGACAGACACCTGATAGCTGTCGGACTGCAAAGAAGGATACCTCTCCTGCAGCGCCTGATGTACTGACTCCACATCTGCCCCTTGCAGCAACTCCAGCTGCTCAGTGGCCACACCTGCTTTTTCAGCAATGAGCCCGAAATAATACATCGTAATCCTTACCATATAATTAGTTTTAAAGATGCCAAAGCCAAAACGGCTGAGAGTACGTATTTAAGTGTTCGATCTGAAGTCTTAAAACTGCCCATATAGCCACCCAAAAGTCCTCCAATCAGCGTTACCGCGATGTAGGGCATCACTTCCCATCCCACAGAAATTCCCGTCACTGCGCTGCCAGCCAGACCGGAGAGCGAATTGATCCAGATAAACAATGCCGAGATGGCTGCCGTCTGTTTTGCCTTGGCCCAGCCCAGCAACATGATGACCGGACTCAGTATAATGCCTCCGCCGATACCTATCATACCCGAAAAAAAGCCAATTACTAAGCCTATTATCAGGGCCAGAGGGCCATGTATATCCTTTTGTCCATCTACTGGCTCGCCAAAAATTCCCGACAAGCGCAGAACCGCAAAAACCAGCAATACCCCCAACACCTTCTTATAAAGGACAGGGTCCAGATCAATCATCCCCCCCACAAATGCTGCAGGTATAGATGTAACGGCAAACAACAGAAACAAGTCTCGCTTGAAATACCCATTGCGGTAAAATTGCCAAAAGGCAATGCCCGCCACAAATAAATTGAGCAGGAGCGCAGTAGGCTTCATCCATGCAGGAGAAAAACCATACAACGCCAGCACAGCCAAATACCCACTGGCACCCCCATGCCCCACAGAGGCATACAGGACGGATACCACAAATAAAATGATCAATAAACTGTACTCCATTTCTACAAATCTAATTGATACGCACAAGAGATACGTAGATGATTAAATATTAATTACGTATTTTTACGTAATTATCTAAATGAAACGATCATGGACTGCTCCACTTGCCACAACGAACATTGCATCATCAAGCGCAACAGCCGTCATGAAGGAATGAAAACCTTTATGGACCAAAAAAACACGTTGCAGTGCAAAAAGGGTCAAAGTTTCATCATAGAAGGAGCACCTGTCCACGGGCTCTACTTTATCCGTGAAGGTAAAGTAAAAGTGGCGAAAACAGGCCTGAACGGCAAAGAACAAATTGTTCGCTTCACCACCAAAGGCGAAACGATAGGGCATCGCGGCTTTGGAGTGGGCCAATTTTACCAAATAAGTGCAGTAGCGCTAGAAGACACTACACTTTGCAACTTTTCTACAGAAGCCATGACCGCCATGCTACATCAGGTACCCGCACTCACCTACGACCTGATGACTTTTTACGCCGAAGAGCTCAATCGCAGTGAAACCAAAGTGAAAAAATTTGCGCAAATGACGGTAAGAGAAAAAGTAATCGATGCCCTCCTTTACATCAACCGAAAATTTGGCCAATCACGCGAATTACTCAATTTACAGCTTTCCCGTAAGGAGATTTCTGATTTTGCCGGCACTACAGACGAACAGGTAACCCGTGTACTGTCAGCTCTAAAGAAAGAAGGACTGATCATCACTAAAAACAAAAAAATAGGCATCACAAACGTAGATTTACTTAGAAAAGAAATCTCAGTGCACAACTACTTCCTTGACAGCTAACAAGCTACCAAACAATAACTTATGATTAAAACCTGCGCTATCGCAGGTTTTTTTGTGCTATAAAGCCCCACCAACCCTGCACTTACTACACAAACAGATACTGTTCGTGCCTCTATGTTTGCATCATCTACGTAATTATACGTATCTCAAAAGCAAATGATAACTGCAAAACACAAAGACATGAACAAACTAGCTTACCTAACCGTGCTCCTTCTGGGATTGCTTAGCTACAATGCCACCGCACAATTCTCCATCACCGGAGAAGTCAGACCAAGAACTGAATTCAGAAATGGATTTAAAACGCTCACAGACGAAAGTCGAGAGGCTTCATTTTTCACCGAGCAACGCTCCAGGCTTTACTTCAATTACTCAGATTCTACCTTCAAGTTTAAGCTGGCCTTTCAAGACATCCGCTTTTGGGGCGAAACACCACAAATATTCAAAGAAGAATATGGAAAAACATTCATCAGCGAAGCCTGGGGACAATATTATTTCTCACCTGCATTTTCTGTAAAAGTAGGTCGTCAGATCATCTCCTATGACAACCAGCGATTTCTCGGTGGGCTGGAATGGGCACAGCAAGGCCGCAGACATGATGCTCTTCTATTTCTCTACGAAAAAGGAGCTACTAAACTCCACACAGGATTGGCTTACAATCAAGACGATGACGTACCCGAACCTGCATTCTTACAGGGAGATGGTGCCGGCTACTATAGTGTAGGAGGCAACTACAAAACCTTTCAATACGCCTGGTACAACCAATCCTTCGAAACCGGCTCGCTTTCCCTGCTTGCATTCAATGCAGGCTACCAAAACCCGGATACTACGGTATCATTTAAGCAAACCTTTGGTCTGGTAGCCTCTAAAAAGCTAGGCGGACTCAAACTTGCCGGTGACTTTTATTACCAGACAGGCGAACTAGGCACCAGCAAAGTGAATGCCATGCTCGCAGGAATCAATGCCACGCTAGCTACACCAGTGACACCACTCACTATAGGAGTAGAATACATCTCTGGAAAAGATGACGATGACACGTCCTCTGACATCACCAATTTCAGCCCGGACTTTGGCACCAACCACGCACACAATGGATTCATGGACTACTTCTTCGTAGGTCCTGCTAATGGTAACGTGGGCGTCACAGACATCTACCTAAAGACCAGCTTTCAAGTAGCTGGAGGAGCATTGAAAGCACACATACACGAGTTTATGACTGGCTCTACACAGCTGAATGCAGAAGGACAAGAACTAGGCAAAACCATGGGAACTGAGGTAGACCTGGTATATGCCAAAAAGCTCAAAGGTGGGGTGGTCTGGAACCTGGGCTACTCTCAGCTTTTTGCCACCGACACCATGGAAGCCCTACGTGGAGGAGACAAAAGCGCGCTCCAATGCTGGGCATGGACCATGATCACCTTCAAGCCCACCTTTTTCACTAGCAAATAAATAACCACTAGCATAAAAACACTAAACCATGAAATTATTCAAATCCACCATAGTACTAGCACTGTCTGCCCTCATCTGGGCAGCGTGCTCAGGCAGCACCGCTAAAAACAAGACAGCTTCAGTAGAAGCAGCGACAGAAACCACTGCTGCCAAACTGGCCATCGAAAAGCCACAGCTCACCTTTGGGTTTATCAAACTTACTGATATGGCACCTTTGGCTATAGCCAAAGAGTTAGGATACTTCGAAGATGAAGGGCTATTTGTAACCATCGAAGCTCAGTCCAACTGGAAAAACGTACTCGACAGAGTAATCGATGGGCAGCTGGATGGCTCACATATGCTTGCAGGTCAGCCCATAGCGGCAGGCGCGGGTTTTGGCCGTCAGGCTGAGCTGGTCACACCCTTTTCCATGGACCTAAACGGAAACGGCATCACGGTATCCAACGAAGTATGGAGCAAAATGAAGCCTAATGTACCCAAAGATGAATCGGGCAAACCCGTACACCCAATCACTGCAGATGCCCTCGCTCCGGTAGTCAAAGAATTTAAAACTGCTGGACGTCCCTTCAAAATGGGCATGGTCTTTCCCGTATCCACCCACAACTACGAAATCCGTTATTGGCTGGCTGCCGCTGGCATCAACCCTGGCTACTACACCGCCGATAACATTCAAGGGCAGGTAGATGCAGATGTACTCCTCTCGGTAACACCTCCACCTCAAATGCCAGCCACTCTAGAAGCGGGAACCATCTATGGCTACTGCGTAGGTGAGCCCTGGAATCAGCAAGCAGTTTTTAAAGGCATAGGCGTACCTGTGACCACCAATTACGACATCTGGAAAAACAACCCTGAGAAAGTATTTGTCATGACCAAAAAATTTGTGGATCAGTACCCGAACACCGCCACGGCCGTCACCAAGGCACTCATCCGTGCGGCAAAGTGGCTAGACACCCCAGGCAACCGCCCTAAAGCTGTAGGGATCCTCAGCATGCCGGAGTATGTGGGAGCAGACTCGGTAGTGATCGCCAATTCCATGACGGGCACATTTGAGTTCGAAAAAGGAGACAAGCGCTCTATGCCTGATTTCAACGTGTTTTACAGATACAACGCCACGTATCCTTTCTACTCAGACGGCATCTGGTTCCTGACCCAAATGCGCAGATGGGGCCAAATTCCCGATAGCAAACCTGCAGACTGGTACCACAGCACTATCAAAGACATCTACCGCCCGGACATCTGGAGCAAAGCAGCTAAACTACTGGTAGAAGAAGGACACATTCCCGCTGAAGACCTACCGGAAACCGACGGCTACAAACCCGCAACGAATGAATTCATAGATGGGCAAACCTATGACGGCAAAGATCCCCTTGGATACATCAACAGCTTCGCAATTGGCAACAAAGACGAAGGAATCTAATGTGTAGAGGTTGGTGCGAGAGGGTAACGGTGACGGCCGCCCCTCTCCACCTCCCATACCTCCACACAGCTAAAGCGATTATACCAACAACACATATCACTCTACACATGAAAACTAAAATCATCAAAACTCTCCGATTTATCGGGCTTGGATTTCTAGAGCCTTTGATCAGACTCATCAGCGGTGAGGAACCACAAAAAAACGCGTCACTTTTCTTAAAAAAAGCCATTTTGCCCGTGGCATCCATATTCATCTTTGTGCTGATATGGCATACTGGGGCCACCGCTCTCTACAACAGCGAGGCATCTGCACGTATAGAAAAAGCACGTACAGAACAGGGCGAAGCGGCCGCCACTGCCATGAAGGCATGCATTGAGTCTGGAGACATTAGCTGTCAGCCAAACACCTTACCCTCACCAGCCAAAGTATGGGCTGCCTACAAAGCTCTCTGGGCAGATCATGTGCAAATCGCACAGAAAAAAGAAGAATTTCAATCGAAAGTAGCCGCCACCAATGAACAGCGCGCTGCACAAGGCCTGGCTCCCATTACCTATACCGGCCGCCCTTCATTTGTAGATCAGATCGGCACAAGCCTAAAAACAGTAGCGGCAGGATTCCTACTGGCCATGTTCATAGCAGTCCCCATCGGCATCATTATGGGGCTAAGTGACTCCCTGCGTACCGCATTCAACTGGCTCATCCAAATTTTCAAACCCGTATCTCCTGTGGTGTGGCTTTTACTGGTTTTTATGATCGTAAAAACGCTCATCACAGACCCCACCATGGACAAGTCCTTTATCATTTCATTTATCAGTGTAGGGCTATGTGCTATGTGGGCCACCCTGGTCAACACAAGCATGGGAGTGGCCAGCGTAGACAAAGACTACATCAACGTAGCTAAGGTACTCAAGCTCAACATCGGTCAAAACATCTTCAAAATCATCCTACCAGCCTCTCTTCCGTTGATTTTCACGGGGCTGCGTATCACCGTATCCGTAGCGTGGATGGTGCTCATCGCCATAGAGCTTTTAGCACAAAGTCCGGGACTCGGCTCATTTGTTTGGGAGGAATTTCAAAATGGTGCCAACGACTCCAACGCCAAAATCATTGTAGCCATGTTTGTGATCGGGACGATCGGATTTCTGCTAGATCGCATCATGCTCAGCGTACAAAACCTGATGACTTTCAACAAAACCACCGCCTGATATGCCAATACTCGAACTAAAAAATGTATCCAAATCATTTGGATCAGGCAGCAGCCTCATAGAGGTACTTTCAGACATTAATCTGTCGGTCAACGAGGGAGAATTTGTAGCAATCGTAGGGTTTTCTGGCAGTGGCAAGACCACCTTGATCAACCTGATCAATGGGCTGCTTTTCCCAGACCAGGGTGAAGTATTGCTTCACGGCAGCCCTGTCGAAGGACCAGGACCGGATCGAGGAGTGATATTTCAAAACTATTCATTGCTCCCCTGGCTATCGGTCTATAGCAATGTGAAACTGGCAGTAGACGAAGTTTTCCCAAAGCTCTCCAAAAAAGAGCGAGACGAACACATCAAGAAATACATCGATATGGTAAACCTTACTCCAGCTTTGGACAAAAAACCCTCAGAACTCTCCGGTGGCATGCGCCAAAGAGTGTCAGTAGCCCGTGCCCTTGCCATGAATCCAGAGATACTTCTGATGGATGAGCCCCTTTCGGCTCTGGATGCCCTTACACGCGGTTCGCTTCAGGAGGAAATCATCAAAATCTGGAATCAGGATAAAAAAACGGCTATTCTCATTACCAACGACGTAGACGAAGGCATCCTAATGGCCGATCGCATCATTCCGCTTACTCCGGGACCAAAAGCTACCCTCGGGCCGGAGTTCAAAGTAGGGTTTGAGCGTCCACGCGACGTTACCGAAATTAACAAGGATGAGGCGTACAAACACCTACGCAACAACATCCTGGAGTACCTCATGGATGTAGGGGCCACCCGCAAACAGGTAAGTGATCAGCGCTACATGCTACCAGACCTAAAGCCCACCATGCCCGGCAGGGTCATTTTCAGAAAACGTAAGAAAAAAGTACAAGTCAAATATTTCTAAAACCACACACTCATGGAAGCATTACTAAAAGAAGCACCCAAGGTAAACCATCACCTGGATCACATGCCCAACATGCTGGTGTGTGAAAACCTCCAAAAAGTCTACCCAACGCCCACAGGAGATTACGTGGTACTGGATGATTTACAACTCGAAATCAAGCAGAGCGAATTTGTATCCATCATCGGGCATTCGGGCTGTGGTAAATCCACACTACTCACCATGATCGCCGGCCTCAATGAAATCAGCGGAGGCACCATCTACGTAGACGGAGAA
Source organism: Marinoscillum furvescens DSM 4134 (assembly GCF_003386095.1). Taxonomy (GTDB): domain Bacteria; phylum Bacteroidota; class Bacteroidia; order Cytophagales; family Cyclobacteriaceae; genus Marinoscillum; species Marinoscillum furvescens. The sequence continues at coordinate 172,759 of NZ_QREG01000001.1, forward strand.
CCGGTGCGAGAAGCAGGCCCAGATCGGGCTGTGGTATTTCAGTCTCCCAGCTTACTGCCCTGGCTTACCGCGCTGCAAAATGTACTGATAGGCGTCAAGCAGGTATTTCCTTCGGCATCAAAGGCCGAAAAACTAGAAATCTGCAAATACTACCTGGACAAAGTCGGGCTAGGTAATGACTTTCACAAAAAAGCGACTGAGCTCTCCCAAGGCATGCAGCAGCGGGTGGGTATCGCTCGAGCGTTTGCATTGAAACCTAAAATACTCCTGCTAGACGAACCCTTTGGCATGCTGGACTCCCTCACCCGGGGAGAGCTACAAGATGTACTACTAGAGATCTGGCAAAAAGAAAAAATTACAGCAGTAGCCATCACGCACGATGTAGACGAGTCCATCTTTTTGGCCGACCGGGTGATCATGATGACCTCCGGCCCTTATGCCAAAATAGGTGATGAACTGGTAATTCCTTTCGCACGTCCACGCAATCGAAAGGAAGTTCTGGAGCACCCTGAATACTATGACTATCGCGCGTATTTACTCAACTTTTTAAATCACTAAACAATCATCTCAGCTATGAAAAAATTCACTTCAAAGTACCTACTAGTATTAGGCGTACTTACACTGGTTATCCTCGGCAGTCAATTGCTGATGCAAAAGACCATCAAAGACAGCAAGTCAGATGCTCGCATCATCAACATCTCCGGGCGTCAGCGGATGCTTAGCCAAAAAATCACCAAAGCCTCACTCAAACTTCAAACGGCTGAAGACAAGCAAGCCTTTGATCTCGCTAAATCAGAACTGCAAGCAGCCTACAAGCTTTGGACTACCTCACATGCAGACTTACAATTTGGTAGCTCTGAAATAGATGTAAGCGAAATGAACAAAGACCAGGCCTTGCAAGCCCTATTTCAGCAGATAGATCCCTTTTACACAGCGATCAAACAGGCCTCCGAAGAACTGATAAGCATGAGCTTCGAAACAGCAAACTCCTCCAGAAAAAACCAGGCGACGGATGCAATAGCCGCTATCAAATCCAATGAAGGAGAGTTTCTTACGCTGATGAACAAGATCACCTTCCAGTATGACAAGCAGGCATCCGCCAAAATCGAAATGCTTTCAACGGTAGAGTACTATTTGCTGGGCACCACCTTGCTGGTGATTCTCATGGAAATCCTGTTCATCTTCAGACCGATGTTTGTAGACTCCAAACAAAAAGAATCCATTATTTCTAAACTCAGCGTACTGAGAAACGACGAACAAAACTACTCCTCCACACAAATCAAGCAAGCCAACAGTAGAATCAAAGAACTCAAAAAGCTCGCTATACAATTGAAAGAAGAAGTAATCGAAAAAGACAAATCATACACCCTAAAAACCACCAGCCAAATGATGGAAAACCTCAAACTGAAGGGTCGCATAGAGGAACTGGAAGCAAAACTGGACCAACCCAGCCACGCCATCTAACAGGTAATGCACACGACATAAGTAATATCATAATTGCAACTTAATTGCATTTATGATATTGAAGTGTGTTCTTTGAGCCCAAAAAAAATCAAATGAACACACCATCTACTTTTGACGTCATAATCATTGGCGGCAGCTATGCCGGATTATCAGCAGGGTTAGCTCTCGGTAGGTCCTTGCGCCAAACTCTAATAATAGATGCTGCCCAGCCATGCAACAGGTTTTCGCCTCATTCTCAAAACTTCCTTACTCAGGATGGCAGTCCGCCATTAGAAATAGCCGCTACTGCCAGAGAACAGGTACTTAAATATGAATCCGTGACCTGGCTCCAGGATTATGCGGTGCAGAGCCAGCAAATAGCTGGTGGCTTTAAAGTAAAGAGCCAAGTTGGTCAAACATTTCACTCCAAAAAACTCGTAATAGCCACTGGCCTCAAAGACTTGATGCCTGACATTCCTGGGTTTGCCCAATGCTGGGGAAAAAGTATCATTCATTGCCCCTATTGTCATGGCTATGAGGTCAGAAATCAGCAGACCGGACTCCTGGCCAATGGCAAAAAAGCGCTACATCTCAGCAGCCTGATAAAAAATCTGACCAGCAAACTAACCATTTTCACCAACGGTCCCCAGGAGTTTGATCACAAAGAATTGGCACTCCTGGCGAAACACCAAATTCCCGTCATCGAGGCTCCAATCACTGAAGTCATTCATGAGCATGGCAACTTACAAAAACTCAAGCTCGCCGATGGATCCTCCAATGCACTGGACAGCCTTTATGCCAGCATTCCCTTTGAGCAACACTCAGATATCGCCGCTCAGCTCGGCTGCCAACACAACGAACAGGGCTTCATACAAGTAAACGAAATGCAGCAAACTACAGTGGAGGGTGTATATGCTTGCGGCGACAACTGCTACCCATTACGATCGGTAGCCAATGCTGTGGCTGCTGGCAATAAAGCCGGTGCTGCACTGAATATGGAAATGGCTCAAAACATCTTTCATAGATAACCCCACGAAGTTTTACGTATTTTAAATACGTATTTTTACTTATTTATTGAAAGTTATTACGTAGTTTTGAAACTAAGTAATTACGTAAAAAACTTTCATTATGGAATTATCTAAATCAGGACAAGCCAAACAAATCAAGTTATTTGACCTCAGCAGCCTCCACATGAGGACTTTTCACCTCACGTGGTTCGCTTTTTTTCTCTGCTTTTTTGGCTGGTTTGGAATAGCCCCCATGCTTTCGATTGTTCGAGAAGACCTGGGAATCACTACCGATCAAATCGTAAACACCAACATGATCGCTGTAGCATCTACGGTATTTATGCGCCTGATCATAGGCTGGTTATGCGACCGAATCGGTCCTCGCATTACCTACACCTGGTTATTGATTTTAGGTTCTATTCCTGTGATGCTTATAGGACTTGCCCAGAGCTATGAGCAGTTCTTACTCGCTCGTATGTTTATCGGAGCCATTGGTGCAGCGTTTGTCATCACACAGTTTCATACATCAGTGATGTTTGCCCCCAACATCGTGGGTACTGCCAACGCCACTACAGCTGGCTGGGGAAACCTGGGAGGTGGTGTCACCCAGCAGGTCATGCCCATGGTATTTGCCGGAGTGCTGGCCTACGTAGGTGCTGAACACCTCGCCTGGAGGTATGCCATGATTGGCCCGGGTATCATGCTACTCCTTATGGGAGTTGCCTATTACTTCTTTACACAAGACACTCCGCAGGGCAACTACAAAGACCTGCCCAACCGCTCGAAAAAGAAAAAAGACGCTAACGGCTCAATGCTTGCCGCTGTAAAAGACCACCGGGTATGGGTTTTGTTTCTAATCTACGGAGCGTGCTTTGGGGTAGAACTCATCGTCAACTCCAAAGCCGCTTTGTACTTCACAGACTACTTTGATATGGACATCAAAACGGCTGGACTGATCGCTGGGATCTTCGGATTGATGAACCTCTTTGCTCGCTCACTAGGCGGAGCTATCGGAGACCGCTTCGGAAGGATGTCTGGTCTCAATGGTCGTGTAAAATGGCTTTTCCTTGCACTCTTTTGCGAAGGCCTGGCGCTCATTCTCTTTTCCCGAATGGGCACCATCCCAAGGATCATCGGTGCACTGCTAGTCTTTAGCCTCTTTGTACAGATGAGCGAAGGAGCCACCTATAGCGTGGTACCTTTCATCAACAAAAAAGCACTGGGTGCGGTATCCGGAATCGTAGGTGCGGGCGGCAATGCAGGCGCAGTAGCGGGCATGCTTTTATTCAAAAAACAACTTACCGGACTGGAGTGGACCGATTCTTTCCTCATCCTCGGGGTGATCGTATTGGGAGTATCATTCTTCAGCTTCCTGGTGCGCTTTTCTCCTGCCATGGAGGCTCAGGCTCGTGAAGACAAATCTGAAAAGGAAGCAGCCATAGAACTACATCCAGAAGTCGTAAAATCAGCCTAATCCCAACAAAACCATCTCGCTCATGCCACAAAAATGGGGACCACCGATCAAAACCACCTGCTCCTACTGCGGAGTAGGCTGCGGAATAGAAATACGCAAAAGCGACAAAGGCAAGCTCACACTGAAGGGCGACGAACAATACCCTGTGAATAAAGGGATGCTATGCAGCAAAGGGATGAACTTGCACTATACCGCAATGGACCAAAGCGACCGACTCACGGCACCTCAAATGCGCTGGAGTAGACGGCATCCACTAGAAGAAGTCTCCTGGGATACGGCCATGCAGCGAGCAGCAGCAGTATTCAAGACGTTTATAGAACAGCACGGCCCAGACAGTGTGGGGTTCTACGTATCGGGCCAGCTACTTACCGAAGAGTATTACCTGGCCAACAAGCTCGTAAAGGGTTTTTTGGGTACCAACAACATCGACACCAACAGCCGTCTGTGCATGAGCTCAGCTGTGGTGGGCTATAAAGAGACTGTAGGAGATGATGCCGTGCCCATCTCCTATGAGGACATAGAGCTGTCCGATACCATTCTCATAGCTGGAGCCAACCCGGCATGGTGTCACCCAATACTTTTCCGACGCATCGAAAAGCATAAAGCCGAAAACCCAGAAGTAAAAATAATAGTAGTAGACCCTCGGGTGACTGATAGTTGTGCACTGGCGGACCTGCACCTGCAGGTCCAGCCGGGTACCGACAAGTATCTATTTCATGCCGTAGGTCAGTACCTGATCGATCAGGGGATGATCGATGAAGCCTTTATCCGCCAGCACACCAACGGATACGAGCAATACGCCAAAGAAGTAAAAGGCAAGTCACTCAAAGAATATGCAGCCATCTGTCAGGTGCCGGAAGACGATATTATCCAGGCTGCCCGCCTGATTGGGCAATCCAAAGGCTTTATCACCATGTGGGCCATGGGGCTCAACCAAAGCACGACAGGTGTCAACCAAAACCTGGCACTGATCAACCTCAACCTGATCACAGGAAAAATAGGTAAGCCTGGTTGCGGGCCATTTTCACTCACTGGTCAGCCCAATGCCATGGGCGGACGCGAAGTAGGTGGCCTGGCCAACCTGCTGGCAGCACACAAAAACCTCGCTAACCCCGAACACCGAAAAGAAGTAGCCGACTTTTGGGGAGTAGAGTCCATCCAGGAAAAACCCGGACTTACAGCTACAGAGATGTTTGACGCCCTGAAATCAGGCAAAATGAAAGCCATCTGGGTGATCTGCACCAACCCCTCTGTGAGCATGCCCAACGCACGGCTGGTAGATGAAGCCCTCAAAGCAGCGCGTTTTGTAGTGGTGCAAGACATTTCTAAAAACAGTGATACAGCACAGTATGCCGACCTACTGCTGCCAGCTGCCGGCTGGCTGGAAAAGGAAGGAACCATGACCAACTCCGAGCGACGGATTTCGTACCTCCCCAAGCTGCTGGACCCTCCCGGCAATGCACTCCCCGATGCAGAGATACTCATGCGTTTCGCTGATAAAATGGGGTATCATGGCTTTGACTTTGAGTCTATGAGTGAAGTCTATGACGAATATGCGTTGCTCACCAAAGACACCCCTATAGACATTACTGGGCTTTCTTACGAACGCTTAAAAATAGAACGGTCCATGCAATGGCCCGTACCTGCTCCCAACCACGGGGGCACTCCGCGCCTGTTTGAAGACGGGAAGTTTCTTACTCCCGACCAAAAAGCAAACATTCACACCACTGGACCAGAAAACGAGGCAGAACCAATCAGCCCTGACTTCCCGCTGATCCTCACCACCGGGCGTATCCGCGACCAGTGGCACACAATGACCCGCACAGGCAAAGTATCCAAGCTCAAAAAACACATCGACAGGCCCTTTTTGGAAATCCATCCAGAAGACGCAGCTCAAAGAGGCATCACCGAAGGCATGCCGGTGCTCATCAGCAATGCCCGTGGCGAAGTGCAGGTAGCAGCACGTCTGAGCACAGCCATCAAAAAGGGCGTGGTATTTCTCCCTATGCACTGGGGCAAAAAGCTCAATGGAGACCTGAACAGGGCCAACAACCTCACCAGCGAACGCTATGATCCCAAATCCAAACAGCCTGGATTCAAATTTTCGGCAGTAGAGGTAGTACCTTATACCGCTCCCCCCCGCAAGGTTGTAGTAATCGGTGCTGGTGCCGCAGCTTATCGCTTTGTCAATACCTACAGAGAATTTAACAAATCGGACGAAATCCACGTCTTCTCTAAAGAAAAGTGGCCTTTTTACAACCGGGTACTACTGCCGGATTATGTAAACGAAACCAAAGAATGGAAGGATCTGGTGAAATATACCGAGACCGAACTGGCACAGCTCGATCTGGTCTTGCACCCTGCCAATCCCATAGAAAAAATAGACCGTGAGCACAAGACGGTTACAGATCATCATGGAGCGTCCCATCCTTACGACATGCTTATCATGGCCACTGGTAGCCGGGCGTTCGTACCGCCAAATGCTCCGATGCACCTGCCGGGCGTATTTACCATGCGCGACAGAGAAAATGCCGACGACTTAAAAAAACAGCTCTGCCCTGGGAGTCACGTCCTGGTGATCGGCGGGGGACTTCTGGGGCTGGAGCTGGCTGCGGCTCTCACCGAAATGCAAGTGAGCGCCACCATCGTACAGCTCGGCTCCCGACTGATGGAGCGCCAGCTAGACCCTGTAGCCAGCGCCATGCTGCGCGAGTATGTAGAAGACCTGGGCGTGCGCGTCTATACCAATGACGAGGTGGTAAGCATCACCGAAAATGAGCAAAAGCTTCTGGACATTTCTCTGAAAAGTAGCAACAGTCTTACAGTTAATGCCGTGGTGTACGCCATTGGCACCCGACCAAACATCCAACTCGCAGCTGATGCAGGACTGGAGCATGGACGCGGCGTGAAGGTAAACGACTACCTGCAGACCAACGACCCGGACATCTTTGCCCTCGGCGAAATCGCTGAGCACAATCAGCGAATGAACGGCATCACTGCTGCGGCTGAAGCCCAGGCAGACATCTGTGCTCGCTACCTTGCAGGTGACCCTTCACAGTATTATACCGGTACCTCACCCATGAACATCCTCAAATTCCCCAGTCTGGACCTCTGCTCCGTGGGGATTCCGGAAATACCGGTGAATGGAAAAAACTACAGCGAGATTACATTCCTGGACCGGGAAGCACTGTTTTACAAAAAGTGCATCATCCACAATGACAAACTGGTGGGCACCATCCTCCTCGGAGACAAAGCGGAGTTTGCGGAATACAAGGAACTAATAGAAAGTGGCACGGAGCTATCCGAAAAACGAATGCAGCTGCTAAGATCCGGTAATGCACCCGAACCAGTGAAGGGCAAACTGGTATGCTCGTGCAACAATGTGGGTGAAGTCAACCTACAGGAAGCCATAAGCAAGGGCTGTCAGGACCTCAACAGCCTGTGCCAGACAACTGGCGCCGGGCTTGGCTGTGGTAGCTGCAAGTCAGAGGTAAAACGATTGATCGATCGGTCTGTGGAGCCGGTCAGCTAAACGTATATTTGTGAGCATATGCAAGTAAAAGACCTGGTAAGGATATTTGTAAAAGGAGGCATCATCTCTCCCGGAGAGTTTCTAAAGTTGCTTTTGATGGCCGAAAAACTGGGCGCGTCCCACGTGCATTTTGGCTCCCGACAAGACATCCTCTTTGCCGCCAAGGAAAAAAGCAAAGAGATACTGGACGAGACTTTTAAGTCCATCCAGACGGAGTACGAGATCAACTCTTTTGAGTACCAAAACATCCTCAGCTCCTATGTCTCACAGGATATCCTACCGGGAAAAAAGTGGCTGGCATCACACATCTACCACTACATTCTCAATAGCTTCGATTACCGCACCAGGCTGCGTGTAAACGTGGTAGACCCTTCTCAAAGTTTGGTTCCGCTGTTTACCGGGCAGGTCAACTTTATTGCCTCTGGGCAAGAAAACTACTGGTATGTATACCTGAGGTTTCAGCACATACAAAACGCCCCATGGCAAATGCCTCTTTTGGTGTATACCGAAGACCTGGTAAAAATCGCTCGTGCGCTGGAAGACAATGCTATAGCCAACAAAGACTGGAGCTACCGGGAGATTTTCACCTTCCTCACGGACAATGTAAAAATGAACACCCAGCCCGTAACGGAAAACCTGGTACTACCGGAAACCCACTTCCCTTACTACGAGGGGATCAATCGACTGCCAGACGGGAAATACTGGCTAGGTCTCTACTGGCGCGACAATAAATACCGGATCAGCACCCTAAAGGCCATCATGGAGCGGTGCATCGAAACGGAAGTGGGCAAAGTCACGCTCACACCATGGAAATCCTTTGTGATCAAAGGCATCTTCGAAAAAGACCGGATAGGATGGGAAAAGCTGATGGGAAAATTTGGAATGAACCTGCGCCACAGCTCGCTGGAACTCAACTGGCACCTGCCTGCATTGGATCAGGAGGCCCTGGATCTGAAGTTTTACCTGGTGCGCGAGCTAGACAAGCAGGACATCAGTACTTATGGCCTCACGTTTACCATCAAAACCACACCAAACATCACCCTGTTTACGTCAGTAGTGATCGAAAAGTGCGAAGAGCCCGAAACCTACAACATCCTTTACAGCAAAAACTTCAACCCCAACCTTACCGACTACCAGACTTATGCGAGCAAGGTGCATAAATCGGTATTGGCTGCACTTATTCTGGAGCTCAGCTTGGTATACTTTGAGGGGATGGATGAGGAAAAGAGCCCGTCACCCAAGGTAAAATCCATTACCGAAAACCTAGAAAAAGACCTGTACCAGTGTGTGCACTGTCAGACAGTATACGACGCGTCGTATGGAGACCTGGAAGCTGGTATTGAGCCCGGCACGGCCTTTTGGAGCCTACCGAGCAGCTATACCTGCCCTACGTGCGGAGGCAGCAAAGAGGGGTACCAAAAAGCCAGCATCTAATACTCCCTCTTTAGCCGCTACTCCATTAATATCAGTCTCCTGGGCTGATAGAAAAAGAACCGTCTCCTTTGAAGTCTTTGAGAATAACTTCAACAGTCCATTCGCCAGCTGTTCCACTTTGGGATACGCCAGATTTGGAGTCATCTCCCACGCCGGAAGTTAACGTTTGGTTTAAGACCACCTTTCCATCTGCATCTGTGATCTGTAGCTGAAAACTACCCTCTTGAGCAGCGGTGATATCCATATTGTAATCTACTGTAGTTAGGTTATTGGTCCAGGTGTATGACTCAGTGGCACTACCACCATTTCCGGTAACATCACCGCCCAAATCACTTCCTGTTTCATTGATAGATACAGATGCAGTAAGCTCCGGCTCGTCTTCACAGCTCATCACTGCGAATGCAAATAGCAAAAGAAATCCTAGTCTTGTTAGCGTTTTCATTGGTTTAATTATTTAATGTTTCGACTCTGTAATTGTTATATAAACATACTAAACCGAATTTCTCCTACCTTCGAATATGGATTTTTTTCAGTCTTGAGAATACTACACCTTAATTAAGAATTCAAATCCTCTCTGCTGTTGGCATTTTTAAGCCATTGCGGATTTGATGGCACTATGGTTTTAACCATGGATTTTTTCAATACCGACTGCAGGCTGTAGTCGCCATTGCGGATATTTCGGCGGATAACTATATATGCGGATGGATGGTAAAGCGTGCATGTGGTCTCGAAAAAAGAGCTCCCCTCCTGCTGATAAGTGATGACATCATAGTTTTCATCATCTGCCCGGAGCAGTTCGTTAACCGTTTCTACTTCAAAATGTATGAGATCACAGGCTACCACTAGCCAGCTGGTATCCGGAAATGCTGTGATGGCTGCAGCCAGCCCTCCAATGGGTCCTATTCCATCATGAATGTCTTTGATAAGTGGCACCGATCCATGAAGTTTTTTCACTTGTTCTGCACTACAGGAAAGATAGGTTTCTAAACCGAGCCCGGTCAGAAGCTCATACAAATGCTGGTACTGAGGTTTACCGTTTACTTCCATGAGAAACTTATCCGTTCCCATGCGAGTGCTTTTACCCCCTGTCAGGATTAAGGCTTTGATCATGAACTAAAGATACGGAGATGTTCCAATCCTTAAAGTATCATGCCGAATATTGTTCCTTGACCTAGCGCAAGCCTCCGCTTGGGCTTGAGATAAAAAGGCATCCACTTGTGCTTGAGACCAAATGGCATCCATGCTAGTCTAAAAAGCTCCATGGCGAACACAAATCCCTTCATGCCTAATTTTATTTCGTCATGGTGATTTTTCCACCTTCATGCCAAATTTTATTCGGTCATTCCTGATATTAACTACTCCATGGCTGCCATGGAGAGCACCTCTACCACCATGGAGCGTATAATGTGAGCCATGGAACCTAAAAAGCCTTCCATGGCACCTTCTGAATCGGCATGGAGCCTCAAAACTGAGGCATGGGGCCTGCCAATACCAGCAACAGCCGCACCCTGGGCAACAAATCCTACGAACTCACCAACCACCTGGGCAATGTAATGGCCGTGGTGACGGATGATTTTACCATCACCACCGATGGCGTGACCAACACCAAAAAGGCCGAGGTGATCCGTAGCACCGACTACTACCCTTTCGGACTAGAGCAGCCCGGTACACGTGCTACCAGCCACACGGCCGGCAGCAGTGCCTATCGCTATGGCTTTAACGGCAAGGAACGGGATAACAGCTTCGGCAATGTCCATTATGACTATGGCTTCAGGATCTATAATCCAGAGATAGGGAAGTTTTTGAGTGTGGATCCGTTGACTTCTTCGTATCCATGGTACACGCCTTACCAGTTTGCGGGGAATATGCCGATTGTAGCAATAGATTTAGATGGGCTGGAAGAGTACATCGTTCATCAGCGTTCATTTGCTCCTTGGGATGCATTTGGTGATCTTTTCTTGTTATTTCAGAAGAGTTTTAGAGGTGATGATAGAGGGTTTTCACTTCTTGATCATACGGCCTACACTCCTGCAAGTAGGCCATGGGAAAACGCTTCGTCAAGATTGTACGGAGCTTCAAAGATTAGTTTAGGCAATGCTGGTTTTGTAGATGATTATAATTTTCAGACATCTAGTATTACGATGGGTAAATACATGTTTATTGGGAATGATTCTGAAGCAAGAGCCCCAGAACGTCAATATGGAAATTTTGATGGAAGCACATTAAAAACTCAGATTGAAGGGTCTGATCCATTAATTTGGAATATTGTTGCACCAGATATTGAATGGGCTTCTGACCTGAAATTTGGAAAGACAACAGGTAAGCTTCATGTTCATGGAGAAATTACTGGAAGAAATTTTCCAGCCTATGAGTCTTTTATTGAGGATGCCAAAGGAACTAGGGTTTTTCTCACAACTATTATGGCAGGCGAAAATGGTAACAGGTTAGAGTTGGGGCCAGAACTCCTAAATCCATTTTATGACTATTCAGAAAACATTAACATGTTTATTCATATTGATGATGATGGAAATTTTACCGGTCAATTATTTTCTAATGGTAAATCTTATTCAATTGATGAATGGAACACTATGCACAAGTCTAAGCCTGCTGCGAAAGATTTTGATGAAAAGGACAGGATGAGTAATGATTAAGACTATAAATAGAAGGAAGTTATGATCTTTTTTTCATTGATTATCAGCTGTCTTGCAGCTATTCTTTACGTAAATACTGACAATATGAAATCAACCTTTTCATTTGAAAAAAGGGGTAAATGGGTTGTTGTTTCAGTTGTGATATCACAAATAGTTTTTTATGCCATCTATTTTATTTTTAGTGATCTATTGATTGAATACTCAGAAAGCTATTTAAGGTTTTTATTTTTCCCCATTTTTCCAGCTGTTAGTGCAATAGTTTTTATAAAAGCTCTTCAATTGATATCTGTTTAAGAACCCCTACTAGTCCAAGGATGCAGAAATAATATAGTTACCTAGCGCAAGCGTCCGCTTGTGCTTGAGATAAAAAGGCATCCGCATCAGCTAAAAACAACCTCCATCACCTGGAACGCCTCCGGCAAAGTAGAGCAAGTCACGCTCACAAACGGTGACAAAGTACAATACCTCTACGATGCGGCTGGCAACAGAGTAGCTAAGCTACACACCCAGAGCACCACCACCTCTACTACCCGATACGTACGGGATGCCTCCGGCAATACCATGGCCGTCTATAAAAATGACGCACTGGCCGAGGTACCCATCTATGGCAGCAGCCGACTGGGTATGTATACCGGGGCCAATACCAGCAACAGCCGCACCCTGGGCAACAAATCCTACGAACTCACCAACCACCTGGGCAATGTAATGGCCGTAGTGACGGATGACTTTACCATCACCACCGATGGCGTGACCAACACCAAAGAGGCCGAGGTGATCCGTAGCACCGACTACTACCCTTTCGGACTAGAGCAGCCCGGCACTCGCGCTACCAGCCACACGGCCGGCAGCAGCGCCTACCGCTACGGCTTTAACGGTAAGGAAAGGGATCAGTCATTCGGAAATGTACACTACGACTATGGGTTTAGGATTTATAACCCGGAGATCGGGAAGTTTTTGAGTGTGGATCCATTGACCAAGAGTTATCCATCTTGGTCGCCGTACCCATTTGCTATGAATCGTCCGATTGATGGGATTGATTTAGATGGGTTGGAATTTATAAGTTACTTGGATGTAAATGCCTTGATGACATGGGGTGAAATTGCTAAGCAGGCCACCGAGTCTACAATAGATGGCATGGTTTACACCACCACTAGTTTAATTTCGGGTTTGGTCGAAGGAACGACTTTTGGATTTAGCCAGTTCGTCAACGGAAACGGTTACGTCAGCAACGTAAACGTTCCCGTTTATGGCTTTTCATTTGATGATGGGATACAGGAAACCAGAAGATTGGAAGAAGGACGCCCTGATTTTGGGGATGGACAGAGGCTGATGATGGGGACGGTAGACTTGATTGGTCTAGGCATAACTGGTGGTGGATTGATTAATGACATTGCAGGTCTTGGAACTAAATGGAAAGGTAAGCTTTATCGTTATGAGATTCCTGATAGAGTTTCTACTACTTGGGATACACATAAGTATAATGTTGCGGCTGAACACAGATACACAGGATCAGGCAATGGCGGTGTTTATGGTGGCACATCGCCAGAAACAGCTTACATGGAAATTTCACATTATGGTGCTCAGGATGGACGAGTATTGGTGTCGAAAGAATTTTCTTTGAACAATGTATTAGACTTAACCAACGTCGATATAAGAAAGCGTTTAGGAGTAAGTTTAGATGAAATAACTTCAGACAGCTATGATGTTACTCAACAACTTGGTAATTACGCCCGAGAGAACGGATTTGATGGTATTTTAGCTCCTTCTGCAAGAAACGCTAATGGATCAAATATGGTGATTTTGAATTCAAATGATTAATGGCTGCTTTAGAAAAATACTATCCTGGTGATAAAGCTTGGAACAATTTCGCAAAACTGTATAGCGAACACACTGACTCTCAAACTTATAGAAAACTTTACATGAAATTGAAGCAAGATGAAGAGCTAACTAATGTAATTTATGGAAAGATCGGTGCAGAAAACTGCGTTTCTTGGGTAGATGTGAAAATACCTGCTATTGGTTACCAATCTGTTCTGGATTTAATTGAGTTGGGTAATATTTTAGGTGTGCGAACGCTTTTAATGCGAATGTAATATACCCCCCACTAGTCCAAGTATGCAGAAATAATATAGTGATCTAGCGCAAGCGTCCGCTTGTGCTTGAGATAAAAACGCATCCCCTTATGCCAGAATCCAGGAAGCATCCGCTTGTGCTTGGGATCAAAAGACATCCACTTGTACCTGAACCAAAAGGCATCCACAAGTTCTAATGAATAAAAGCACGCAATTATGAAACCAATTTGTAACGATCTACCATAAATTGCCTACATTGGTTTTGTGAGCAGAAAGTATAAATTCAATGACCAGGAGCAGCTATATTTTGTAAGTTTTGCTACCGTAAACTGGATAGACCTGTTCACAAGGCCTGAGTACTGCGAAATTTTTCTGGACAGCCTGCGGTATTGTCAATCAAAAAAAGGCTTGGAGCTATATGCCTGGTGCATTATGCCAAATCACGTTCATCTGATCATGGGTACATCTGCTAATCCTATGCAGGATATTCTTCGAGACATGAAGAGTTTTACTTCCAGGAAATTGCGTGAAGAAATCAAGGAGCATCCGAGAGAAAGCAGGAAAGAATGGTTGCTTTGGATGTTTGAAAGGGCCGGCAAGAAAAATGGCAATAATTCAGACTGGCAGCTATGGCAACAGCACAATCATCCTATTGCATTGAGTTATACTTGGATGATGTCGCAGCGGCTAAACTATCTACACATGAACCCTGTAAAAGCAGGATTCGTTTTGGAGCCAGAGCATTGGAAGTATAGCAGTGCGATTGACTATTCGGGAGGAAAAGGGCTGTTGAAGGTTTTACTTTTATAGAGTCACCAGCGAACGCGTGCTTTAGGAAGATGGCTGGCACAAGCGGACGCTTGCGCCGGAGAGCCAATTCTTCCTGTTATTGTAAAATGAAAAACGATTAGAAATTGTTATTTTGTAGAAAAGCAGAAAGGGATGAACAGCACTCAGATAAGACAAAAAATCCATGAATATGTTGATCAGGCCGATGATCGATTCTTAACACTCATTAATGCAATGATTGATGCAGACAAGGATCAAGATTGGTGGGATGATTTACATCCCAATTTACAGGCATCCATAAACAAGGCTATTGCCCAATCGGAACGTGAAGAAGGAAGACCCCATGCAGTAGTTATGAGTGAAATTCGAGCGAAATATCAAAAATGAGTTACTCCATAAAATGGTTACCAGAAGCTGAAATTACATATGCTTTGGTCATCGAATATCTGGAGGAAAATTGGACTTCAAAAGAAATTGATTGCTTCTTTGATCGAACAGATGAAGTAATCAACTTCATTGCTCAAAATCCCAGGCAGTATATTTACTCCAAAAAGAAAGATGTGTTTCGTGCGGTTATCACTAAGCATATTAGCTTGTACTATCGGATCAAATCTGAAGAAATTGAGTTGTTGATTTTTTGGGATACACGTCAAGATCCTGAGAATTTGAAAGTATAAAAATACATACCCTATTAGCTTAAGCATCCGCTTGTGCTAGAGATGCGAACCCTTGCGGCGGAGAGCCGATATTGACCAGTTCTTCCTGTTATTGTAAAAGGAAGAACAAATAGAAATTGTTATTTTGTAGAAAAGGAGTTTTTTATGGATACAGCACAATTAAAGAAGAGCTTCACCAATATATTGATAAGGCGGATGATCGAATCTTGCGCTTAGTGAAAGGGATGTTCCAGGCAGACATTGAGGATTATACCTTATCAGGGGAGCCTATGAATGAAGAAACCCTGAAACAAAGAGTGAGAGATGCAAAATCAAGAATAGGCTCTGGTCAGTTTACCACTCAGGAAGATCTTGAAAAAGAGATGGAAGAATGGTAAAGAAAAAGTTGAAGATCCCCTATTAGTCCAAGGATGCAGGAATAATATAGTGACCTAGCGCAAGCGTCCGCATGTGCTTGAGATAAAAACGTATCTATACCTTTGCACCAAATCCATTCTACTTTTTAGCAATCATTTTTAGCTTTACCTGAAAATCACCGCACGCCTTGACCGCTATCAATCAAACACTGCTATTTCAGGACGAAAAACAGTTCGAAAGCATCTTTCGAGAGCACTATACCGGACTAGTCAACTTTGCACGGCATTACGTCACCGATCCTGATGAGGCCGAAAGCATCGTACAGGAGCTTTTCACCGGACTCTGGTCCAAAGCCGACACCATCACCATCCGCACTTCCATCAGGTCCTACTTGTTTGGTGCAGTGAGAAACGCCTGCCTCAATTACCTAAAACACCTCAAAGTCCAAAACGCCTACACCGAGCACCAGCTTCACCTCTCCACCGATCACGACACCACCGACTTTTTGGAGCTAGACGAGCTGAAAGCGCGGATCGATGAGGCCTTCGAACAAATCCCTGAAAAATGTCGCGAGATTTTTGAGCTGAGCCGATATGAAGGCAAAAAATACCATGAAATCGCCGAAGAGCTTAATCTGTCTATCAAAACGGTAGAAAACCAAATGGGCAAAGCGCTCAAAATTCTCCGCCGCGAGCTGCAGGATTACCTTTTACTCATTTTTCTTTTCATCACCCATGGGGGTAAATTTTAAACTGGTTGTCAGAATAGTAAGCAGATGAAAAACGAACGTTCACATAGCATCAGCGAAGAGGTATTGGCTCGCTACTTTGCCGGTAGTGCAACCACTGACGAAACCCGTCAGGTAGAGGCATGGGCCAACCAGTCACCCGCAAACTCCCAGCAGCTTTGGCAGTGGCAAGTTGCGTGGATGGATGCTCGTGCGATCAGAGGTGCAGACTATACCGACAGCTACAACGTAAACAAAGCCTGGAAAAAAGTAAAACCTGCGCAGAAAAGCACGCATCGCTGGAGCATTGCCGCGGCAGTCGCAGCGTTACTCTGTGCCATGGTGGTACTTTACCAGTATTCCCAACAGGTGGAGCAAGTCAAAGTAGCTGCCGTGACTCAAACCAAATCCGTAGCTCTTGCAGATGGCAGCACCATTACGCTAAACACCGCCAGTGAAGTGGAGTTTCCAGAGACTTTTGAAGGCCAGACCCGTGAGGTAAAGCTCAAAGGTGAAGCATTCTTTGAGGTGGCTCACGATCCGGAGCAACCATTCATTGTATCGGCTGGAGACTTACAGGTACAGGTATTGGGTACTGCTTTTAATGTAAAGCAAGCAGCAAACACCCTTAGTGTGGCAGTGAAGTCTGGGAAAGTGCAGGTAACATACAAAAGCGAACAGGTGATCCTTACTGCAGGGCAGCGCGTAGCATTTGATGCAGTAGACGCAGAGCTCAAACGCTCTGAGTCCACTACGTTGGCCGAGGCGGACCACTTTTGGAGAACTCGGCGGCTGGAATTTAAAGGCAATACCCTTCCTGAAGTAGTAGAAGCCCTCAATCTGGCCTACGATCAAGAAGTGGTCATCGGAAGTGAAGCATTGAATACCTGTAAACTAAGTGTGTCCTTTGAAGCTGAAAAGCTAGAAGACGTGATCGAAATCATCCGCTTAACGCTGAACCTGGAGGTGCAGCGTACTCCCGATCAATACATTTTAACAGGAAACGGATGTTTAGAAAACTAATCACATGCATCGTGCTCTTTGGTAGCACACAACTTTACAGTCAGGATCTATTGGACCAGTCAGTAACGGTCAACTTTCAAAACCAAACCATCGCAGAATCACTCAACAGCATTTCGGCTGGCAGCGATGTGCGATTTTCATATAACCCCGACCAGCTCCCACAGCGAAAGGTGACTGCCCACTATGAAAACACTCCGGTACAGACCATACTCCTGGACCTACTAGGCACCTCCTATGAATGCAAAGTGCGTGGCAGCTACATCATACTGACACCCATTAAAAAAAAGGCACCCAAAAAAACAGGGCAGATTCAAGGTGAAGTAGTAGATGCCAACACGGGTGAGCGCATCGCCGGAGTAAGTATTTACGAGGTAGACCGGCTGTCAGCAGCCACCCTCACCTCTCAAGACGGAACCTACACCCTCTCACCCAAGACTAGCGGAGATCCTATGCTAATCGCTGTAAGTCGAGAAAACTACAAAGACACGGTCATCGTGGTACACCGCTCCAAAGGAGAGTTTGTAAAGCTTCTCCTGGAGCCCATCAAAAAACAACAGCGCAAGCTCATCAGCGATACTACCTGGATCAAAGACTTTTGGATCAATCAAAGACTCAAGCGCCACCAACGCAACATCAACCTCTCCGAACACCGTGTTTTTCAAATGTCACTCGTACCTGGCATAGGCACCAATGGTTTCCTTACGGGAAAATTCACCCACAACATGTCCTTAAATATTATTGGAGGATTTACACAAGGCATCAAAGGAGTAGAGCTTGGAGGAGTGTTTAACATCACCGAACGCATGCTTCGAGGCGCACAGGTGGCTGGCGTGTTCAACGCCACTGGGCATAGCAGCACAGGCCTACAGCTGGCAGGCATGGTCAATCGCACCAAAAACAGCTTTACAGGCTGGCAAATCGCTGGAGTAGTCAATCACACAGACACCCTAAATGGAGCGCAGATCAGTGGAGCCACCAATTTTGCACGGGTAGCCACCGGACTACAGCTCTCCGGAGCATTCAACTTCCTCACGGGCGACATGTACGGAGCACAGCTAGCCAGCTGCTTCAACTATGGCCATCATATTTTTGGGTTACAACTCTCAGGGGTTTACAACCACGCCGACACACTCTATGGTGTGCAGCTCAGCACTATCAACCGCACCCAAAACCTCCACGGCGTACAGGTAGGAATCGTCAACATCGCTAAAAAAGTAGAACAAGGCACCATGATCGGCATCATCAACGTAGCTAAAGATGAAGTACTCACCTTTGAGCTATCGAGCAATGACGTAACGCGCTACAACCTCTCCTTCAAGTCCGGCGCCAAGCACTTTTATACCATCCTGAGCACTGGCATTCACGATCAAAAAGAAATCTGGGGCGCCGGAGGTGGTTTTGGCACAGACATCCCTCTAAAGCCCTTTTATCTCACCGTAGACCTCACCGCTCACACGCTTTTCAAACTCAATGAAAAAACTTCACACCCTATTCTCAACCCAAGGCTAGGGTTTACAGCAGGACTCACCATCTTCGATGACGTCAGCATCTTTGGCGGACCAGTAGTCCATTATATGTACAATGCAGATACAGACACTTTCCCGGCAGTTCATAAACTGGGCGAAAATGCCAGCTTCTCGCACGAGGTAGGAGATATCATGCACAAATGGTGGGCAGGCTATACATTCGGAATTAGATTGTAAAAATTTTATTTTACACATAGGGGTATTTTTAGTTTCAGGTTCCCTTTTGGTGAAAACCATAATTATAAGAAACTATGAATCCCCTTACTTTTTTTCGATTACTCCTGGTGCTGGACCTGATGCTTTATACCACCACACAGCTAAGTGCTCAAAACACTCAGACCGTTCGTGGCAGACTCATCGACCAGGATGCACAAACACCACTTATAGGAGCCACCATTCAGGTGTTGGGCAGCTCACCAATTATTGGATCCAGCACAGACACTAACGGAGCCTTTAAACTTACCAACGTTCCATTGGGTCGAATCACCCTACTAGCCACATACCTCGGCTATGAGGATCGAGTCATTCCTAATGTGCTCGTAAGCAGTGGCAAAGAAGTGGTACTGGAAATCAGCCTGCTAGAATCGGTAGAAAACCTCGATGCAGTGGTAGTGGCCGCCACCCAAAAATCTGAAGTACTCAATGAGATGGCCTTGATCAGCGCCCGTACGTTTTCGGTAGAAGAAACCAAGCGCTATGCCGGGGCACTCAGCGACCCTGCTCGAATGGTGTCGGGCTATGCAGGAGTGACTGGCAATGCCGAAGGTAACAATGACATTGTAGTCCGAGGCAACTCTCCAAGGGGTATTCTCTGGAGGCTGGAAGGTGTGGAAATCCCCAATCCAAACCACTTCGCCAATGAAGGAGCCACTGGCGGCCCCATCAATGCGCTCAACAGCAATATGCTCGACAACTCCGACTTTTTCTCAGGGGCCTTTGCCCCAGAGTACGGCAATGCACTCTCCGGAGTATTTGATATGCGCTTCAAAAAAGGCAACAACGAAACCCGTGAATATACCGCCGGTGCAAGCGTGTTCGGAATTGATTTTGCTGCAGAGGGCCCTTTTACCAAAGGCTACCGCGGGTCTTACATTGCCAATTACCGCTATTCATCTTTACAACTGATCGCAGACCTTGGCTTCCTCGAGTTTGGTGGTATCCCAAAGTATCAGGATGCTTCTTTTAACGTAGCCCTGCCTTTAGGCAAAAACGACTACCTCACCACCTTTGGGCTGGGCGGCATCAGCGAAATCGCCGTGGAAGAGGAAGAAGAAGATGGCACTCGTCAATACAAGGGAACCATGGGAGCAGATTTGGGCATACTGGGAGTTAGTCACACGCATTTTTTTGGCAATGATGCTTTTATTAAAAACACACTTTCCGTAAGTGCCACAGCACTCAGCACGGAAGATCACCTTCCGGATAACAACAACCAGTTTCGATACATGGGAGCCTCCAAGATAAACAAAACCACCTACCGATTGGCCTCCACTTATAACCTAAAGCTCAATGCACGGCATAAACTAGAAACAGGAACTATTGGCTCATTGCTGAGCTACAATGCTTTTGCGGAAGCATTCAATTTTGAAGAGGAAGCCATCCAAACCCAACTGGATGACGAGGGCAATACCTACACGTTACAGGCTTTTGCCAGCTGGAAATATCGACCTTCCAGCACCTGGACCATCACCAGCGGCCTGCATACCTTGTACTATGGACTCAATGGATCTTATACCCTGGAGCCAAGAATAGGTGCTCGATGGGATGCTACTGACAGGCACCACTTCACCTTGGGCGCAGGCCTGCATAGCCGTCTGGAGAGTATCACCAGCTACCTGGCTAAGCGACCAACCAACAGTGGAACGGAAACCCCAAACAAGCATCTCAAACCAACCAAAGCGCTCCATCTGGTGGGTGGCTATGGCTTAGCTATCGGCCGAAATACTCACCTAAAAGCTGAGCTCTATTACCAACACCTCTATGATGTACCGGTGGTGGATGATCCCACTAGTCATTTCTCGCTATTGAATAGCACAGAGAGTTTTGAAACACGCCAGCTAGTTAATGAGGGCACTGGACGCAATTTTGGGCTGGAGCTTACTCTGGAGCGGTATTTCGCAGAAGGCTTTTACTACATGCTTACGGCTTCCGTATATGAGTCCTTTTACACGGCTAAAGATGGCGTGGAGCGAAACACCGCCTTTAATGGCAACTACGCCACCAATTTCCTGGCAGGAAAAGAAATGGCTTTCGGGAATCCCGACAAACGACGAACATTTTTCGTTAACACCAAAATCAGTTTACTTGGTGGAGCGCGCTACACTCCTATAGACCTGGAAGCCAGCAGAAACACGGGAGACGAAGTGCGTAATGAAGACAAACCCTGGTCTGAAAAAGGAGATGACATCTTTTTCATCAATCTCGCCATGGGAATTCGCAGAGACAAAAGAAATACTACCAGAGAGTTTAAAATTGACATTTCGAATGTCACCAATCATCAGGGAATTGTAAATGAGTATTACCAGCACGGCAGTCAGGAAATCATCCAGTCGCCGCAGCTACCTTTTCTACCCAACATCGCCTATATGATCAAATTTTAATAGCTACTGCAAGGTGACCTGCCACGTCAAATCAAGATCTGTGAAGCCTTCATCGCTGGTGGAGGTTTCACTTTTTAGATTGGGCTGATTTTGAAGTTTGATACGAAACGATCCTATTGCTCCAGCCTCACCCGTCACCCAGGCAGTAATCAGCCCCAAAGGCAATCCATTTTCATCGCGATCCAAATAGTTGACCTGCGCTCCCCGGTCGTCCATATTGCCCGTTCCTTCTGGACTTGCAAAAAGCTGGTCATCAAAAGCATAAAACAGCATATGTTCAGTAGCTGCAGCTTCCACCAACTCAGCCACATCTTCATCGGTCAATTCATTTTCCAGCTTGATAAACAAATCGTAGGCAGTGCCTGACTTGAGCCCAAACGCTGAGGCCTGCACCGGCAATGGCCCTGCCCCATCTGGGTCTTCTGCTGAAACAGTGATCGGTGCACCGCCAGATTTATCACTAAATATGAGCTGCACCCGCGTAATCTGCTTGGGCTCATAGACATCTGGAGTCTCATCCTCTTTGCAGGCCATAAGGCCCGACATGATCAGTAAAGCAATAAAAAAGGGCAATCTCATACTTATCGTTTTACACAATAATAGAGCATTGCCCTTAATGTCTTACAATAGCGCTCTTTATTTTGGAGCTCCTATTTTGTGTCCTTTCACAGCAAAAAACAAGATAAACGCATAACAGGGTAATAAAATAACGTAAGCACTACGCCCGTCTATAGCATCAGCCAAAGCGCCATAGGCCAGCGGCAACAACGCCCCTCCTGAAATCGCCATCACCAGCATAGCAGAGCCTGTTTTCGTAAACCTTCCCAGTTTATGGATGGAAAGTGGGAAAATCGCCGGCCACATGAGCGAGTTGGCGAGACCGAGTAGCGCAATAAAGCCGACCGATACAAATCCATCAGTCACCAGGGCACATACCGAAAAGATCAAACCAAGAATGGCAAAAATACTCAACGCCTTGGCCTGCGAAATGTATTTAGGAATAGTGAAAATCCCGATCACATAACCCAGCAGCATACACGCCAGTGTAGCCTGTGTAAAATATCGGGCCGTAGACAAGCTGATGCCCAACGATTTACCATAGCTAATGATGGTATCTCCAGCAATCACCTCCGCTCCCACATATAGAAAGAGCGCCACCACACCCAAGAGCAAATAAGGGAACTGAAAAACGCTGGTACGCTGTGCGGCAACATCTGACTCATTGCCAGCGGCAGCATCTTCTCCACTATCGTCGATCTCAGGCAGAGGAGACTTAAAAATCGCTGCAGCCAAAAGCACCAATACCCCAGCGATGATATAGTAAGGCATGATCACGCGGGAGGCCAGTTCATCCAAGGCAGCAGCTTTCTCCTCCAGACTCATGATTTCAAGAGACGCTTCCAGGGCATCCACATCACTCAGTGTGATGTACCCAAAAATCAATCCCGCCAGTATTCCCGCCACTTTATTGGAGATACCCATGATACTGATCCGCTGAGCTGCACTCTCTGCTGGCCCAATGATCGACACGTAGGGGTTCACGGCAGTCTGCAGTAAAGCCAGCCCGGTACCGATGATGAAGAGCCCCACCAAAAACAGATCAAAACTCCTCACCTGCGCCGCAGGCACAAAGATGATCGCACCCACGGCCATTACAAGCAGCGAAAGCGACATCCCCTTTTTATAACCTACCTTATTGAGCACATAAGAAGAAGGCAGCGCCATCAGCGTGTAAGCAATGAAAAATGCGGTCGCCACCAGATAGGATTGCACCTCCGTTTCCAGTTCACAGGCTATTTTCAGATAAGGGATGAGCGTACCGTTTACCCAGGTAGCAAACCCAATGGTAAAAAACAACATGCCGATGATCAGCATGGACATTACATAATTACTTTTTTGTTGGTTCATAGAGCATTTGGTTAAACCGATGTAAAAAAAGGCAATTTGCCGAAGCAAGCCTATGATTTTTAGTGTTTCTACCGACTAATATATACAAAGATGTTGTGTGCGCACACATCTTTTAATTTTTTAAGTGTGTGCGCACACATTATTTATTCATTTTTATTACTTTTGATCCGTGAGAAGGAAAATTCTCGTTTGATTTAGCAACAGACATCTAAGATATATGACCACAGAAATCATCAATTATCCAGAAAAGCACCTTGAAAAACTCCCGGTTTCGATCTTTCCGAGTGAGGATTTTGGGAGCAAAAAGGTGGCTAAAGAAATTGCAAAGGTGATCACCGAAAAGCAGCAAAAAGGTGAAAATGCTGTTTTGGGATTGGCTACAGGCTCTTCTCCCATTTTGGTGTACAAGGAACTAATCCGAATGCACAAAGAAGAAGGACTTAGCTTTCAGAATGTCATCACTTTCAACCTGGATGAGTACTATCCCATGCAGCCAGATGCTCTTCAGAGCTATGTCTACTTCATGGACGAAAACCTTTTCAACCACATAGACATCAAGCGTGAAAACATCCACATTCCAGATGGTACGCTCGCTGAAAACGAAGTAATGCCTTTCTGTGCTGCTTACGAGCAAAAGATCATCGATGCAGGTGGATTAGATATTCAGCTACTGGGCATCGGTCGTACGGGTCACATCGGTTTCAACGAACCTGGCTCTACCCTCCACTCCACCACCCGAATGGTGAAGCTGGACCCGCTGACCATCTCAGATGCAGCCAAGGACTTTATCAAGGAAGAATACGTACCACAGCGCGCTATCACAATGGGTGTAGGTACCATTATGAAAGCACGCAAGATCATCCTGATCGCCTGGGGACAAGGCAAAGCACCTATCGTTCAGAAAATGGTGGAAGAAAAAATCAGTGAAGACGTACCCGCTACGTTCCTCCAGCAGCATGCCAACGTAAAAGTCATCATTGATGAAGCAGCAGCTGGAAATCTGGCACGCTACAAGACTCCATGGCTCACAGGGATGGTCAACTGGGACGACAAAATGAAGCGTCGTGCAGTCACCTGGCTGAGTCTAAAGCTGGGCAAACCCATCTTGAAGCTTACCGATGATGATTACAAAGACTCAGGCCTGATGGACTTGTTGGTTCAAGCGGGAAGTGCTTATGAGCTTAATATTAAAATCTTCAACGCCATCCAAAAAACCATTACAGGTTGGCCAGGTGGTAAGCCCAACTCTGACGACAAGGACCGACCAGAGCGCGCTCAGCCAGCTACGAAGCGCTCTATCGTATTTAGCCCACATCCAGATGATGACGTAATTTCCATGGGAGGCACACTCCTAAGACTCGTAGAGCAAAACCATGATGTACATGTGGCCTACCAAACATCAGGAAATATCGCTGTATTTGATGATGATGCTTACCGTTTTGGAGGATTTGCCAAAGATTTGCTAGAGCACCTCGGCATTGACTCTGACTTTAGTGAGAAATACGCAGAACTCAAGTCATTTCTTGAAAGCAAGAAGCTTGGAGAGCAGGACACTCCTTTAGTAAAAGTAATCAAAGGGCTCATCCGAAAAGGAGAAGCTGAAGCAGGGTGCCGTTACTGTGGAGTGAAGGATGACAACATGCACTTCCTCAACCTGCCATTCTACGAAACCGGTCAGGTAAAGAAAAAGCCTATTGGTGAAGATGACATTCAAATCATCATTGATTTGCTCCAAAAAGTAAAACCTCACCAGATATTCGCCGCTGGCGATTTGCAAGACCCACATGGTACACATGCCGTATGTCTGGACGCCATCTTCAAAGCCCTGGAAAGACTGAAAGAGCAAGGTGAAGAGTGGCTCAAAGACTGCTATGTATGGCTTTACAGAGGTGCATGGCAAGAGTGGGATATCGAAGACATAGAAATGGCAATTCCAATTAGCCCGGAAGAGCTGATGCGCAAGCGAAAGGCCATCTTCAAACACCAGTCCCAAAAGGACTCCCCTGTATTTCCAGGATCGGACAAGCGTGAGTTTTGGCAAAGAGCGGAAGACCGCAACCGAACCACAGCGCAACTTTACGATCAGCTCGGACTTACAGAATACGAAGCGATGGAGGCATTTGTCCGCTATCACTTCTAATCGACGCAGGCTTCACAAGCAAAGTTGTTCATAAGTTGAAAAGGCCACCGGACGGGTGGTCTTTTTTTTATGCATCAGGATTCGATTAGGATTTCTTAGCCAGCAGATTGCCTATTTGTCGGGCCGTGCGTGAAAGGTTATCAGCAGTGGCCGCATAGGCATCAAAATGGCTCACCGGAGCGTGCACCACTGGAAATATAGCATCAAAACCCTCCAGCTCCGTGAGGTCCTTTGAGACACCTCCAGCCATTCCGATTACTACCTTTCCGGCTTCCTTTGCCAACCCGGCCACCATCCCTGGCCCCTTACCAAAAGCTGTCTGCTCATCCATATGTCCCTCCGCCGTGATTACTATATCGGCATCCGCCAGCAACTCACGAAACCCAGACCATTTCAGCACTTGCTCAGCCCCGTTTATCAGCTCAGCCCTTAGCACCCCATGAAGTACACCAGCCACTCCACCTGCAGCGCCAGCTCCAGAAAGGTCGTGAATATGCACTCCATTGTGCTTTTCGATCACATCAGCCAGGTGATGCAAACCCGCATCCAGCACTTCAATATCTTCTGGTTTTGCCCCTTTTTGCGGACCAAATACTGCTGCAGCTCCCTTTTCCCCGATTAATGGGTTGGTCACATCCGAAAGCACGTAGAGAGCTACTCCCTCCAGCAAATCAGCTGCTTCACGCATATCTAATCGATGAATCCGACCAAAATCAGAAGGCACCGGCTGCTGGATACTCCCCAGTTCATGATAGAAGACAACTCCCAATGCATCCAGGATACCGAGCGCTCCATCTACAGTAGCACTACCTCCTACAGTCAGGTAAATCTTGCGAGCGCCTTTGTCAATAGCATCTGCTATCAGTTGCCCGGTCCCCAAGGTAGTTGCAGCCCATGGATCGAGCTCATTTTCATCAAGCAAGTGCAATCCCGAAGCCTCGGCAAGCTCAATCAAAGCCATATCACCCTTCACTCCATATGAAGCCTGCACGTGCTTACCAAGAGGACCATTTACCTCGAGCGTTCGCAGCTGCAACCCAAGGTATTCTGCTACCACCTTCAGTGTACCATCACCGCCATCCGCTATAGCTAATGTTGTGCAGGTGCAACTCAGCCTACTTTGCTCCAGGCCAGCCGCGATAGCTTTAGCCACAGCCTCGGCAGATAGTGAGGACTTGAATGCATTCGGACAGATGAGGACGTTTGGCATCCCTGAAATTTAAAGTGTCTTTTTCACTCCTAAACCCTGAGACACCTCTTTCCATGAAAGGTCTTCGAATTCAATCTTTACCAATTCACCTGGAGTCATATCACCAAAATTGGATTCGGTGAGGTAATCATACAGGTAAGAAACTCCCGGATTGTGACCGATAATTAGTACGGTTTGATGCGCATCATCACAGCCCACGACAATTTCAAAAAGTGTTTTCACAGAGGCTTCATAAATATCCTCCCTGTACTCTACTGGCCTGCTGTACCCAATTTGTTCAGTAATGACTTTAGCAGTTTCTCGAGTTCGTTTAGCAGTGCTGCAAAAAATTTTGTCCGGGTCAAACCCTTTGGTTTTCATATAGGCGCCCAATTCGGTCAGCTGAGCGATACCTGTAGAGATAAGGGGGCGGTCGATATCCGCCATGTCAAAACCGTGAGCGGCACGACCGTGCCGAAGCAAATAAAGATTCCTAACCATTTCGCTGCATTTGGGTTACGCCATTACCAAGTTTCTAAGTTACCGATTGGTGGATCACCCTCCAACTTTTAGTTAATTAATAAAATTTGAGAGATATTTACCGCCTCAAAAAAATCACAGCATGGCAAAAAACCTGGTTATAGTAGAGTCGCCGGCAAAGGCAAAAACGATCGAAGGATATTTGGGTAAGGACTACCAGGTGAAATCATCCTATGGGCATGTGAGAGATTTGCCCAAAGATGATTTTGCAATCGATATTGAAAACGGATTCGAACCCACCTACAAAATATCCAACGACAAAAAGGATGTAGTAAAAGAGCTAAAAAAACTCTCGAAAGAAGCAGAGACCATCTTCCTGGCATCGGATGATGACCGTGAAGGAGAGGCTATTTCGTGGCACCTGGCCCAGGCTTTGGATCTGGATGACCAAAAAACAAGACGCATTGTTTTTCGTGAAATCACCAAAAATGCCATTCAAAATGCCATCCAAAACCCACGAGGCATCGATGAAGATCTCGTCAACGCGCAGCAAGCGCGCCGCATCCTGGATCGCCTGGTAGGTTATGAGCTTTCGCCAGTCCTTTGGAAAAAAATCAAAACAGGACTTTCAGCAGGACGCGTCCAGTCGGTAGCTGTACGCCTGGTGGTGGAGCGTGAGCGTGAAATCGAGCAGTTCAACGCAGAATCCAGCTTCAAAATCACCGCACTTTTTAATCTGGAAAATGGCAAGGTGCTCAAAGCGGACCTGCCGAAGAAATTTAAAACCGAAGAGGAAGCTAAGACTTTCCTGGAGCAGTGTAAAGATGCTGCTTTCAATATCGAAAACCTAGAAACTAAACCTGCTAAGAAATCTCCAGCACCTCCGTTTACCACCTCCACCCTACAGCAGGAAGCTAGCCGCAAGCTGAGCTTCCCAGTAGCCATGACCATGTCTGTAGCCCAGAAGCTGTATGAGGCCGGTAAGATCTCTTATATGAGAACGGACTCTGTAAACCTCTCTCAGGAGGCCATCGCTTCCGCGAAAGGAGAGATTGTAAAGGCATATGGAGAGGAGTTTTTCAAAGAACGCCACTTCAAGACTAAAAGTCAGGGTGCACAGGAGGCTCACGAAGCTATCCGACCCACCAACTTTTCCGTGCTGGAAGCCGGCAAAGACAGCAAAGAGCAGCGCCTCTACGAACTGATCTGGAAACGAGCCATTGCCTCCCAAATGTCAGAGGCACAACTGGAAAAAACTACTGCCACCATTGGCATCAGTACCAACGATGAAAAGCTGGTAGCGAAAGGTGAAGTGATCAAATTTGAAGGATTCCTTAAAGTATATATCGAGTCTACCGACGAAGAAGGTGATGAAGAAGAGCAGCAAGGCATGCTACCTCCTCTGTCTGTGGGTCAGGAGCTAGACCTCAAAAGCATGCTCGCTCGCGAAGGCTTCACCAGGCACCCACCTAGATATACGGAAGCCAGCCTCGTGAAAAAACTTGAAGAAATGGGCATAGGACGTCCATCTACTTATGCACCTACAATCTCTACGGTAATCAAGCGAAACTACATCGCCAAGGAAAACCGTGACGGCCATGAGCGCCAATACCGCGAACTTCTACTCGCTAGTGGCACTGTAGATGAAAGCACCAAGACAGAAATTACGGGTGCAGAAAAAAACAAGCTGTTCCCTACCAATACCGCCATGGTAGTAAATGATTTTCTGGTGGAGCACTTTCCTAATGTGATTGATTTTTCATTCACTGCCAAGGTGGAACAGGAGTTTGATGAGATCGCCAGTGGCAAGATCCAGTGGCGAGATATGATCAAGCTGTTTTATGGAGGCTTTCATAGTAAAATCGAAAACACGGAGCAACTCAAACGCTCTGAGGTAAATGCGGGTCGTGAATTGGGAGAAGATCCCAAGACCGGCAAAAAGATCATCGCAAAACTGGGACGCTACGGCGCCTATGTACAGCTCGGAGAGATCGATGAAGAAAACGAGGAAGCAGAAAAGCCAAAATTTGCCAGTCTGCGTCATGGTCAACTCATCGAGACCATCACACTGGAAGAAGCACTAGAGCTCTTCAAACTCCCAAGAGAAGTGGGTGAGTTTGAAGGTGAAGTCATGACCGCCGCAGTAGGCAGATACGGTCCATACATCCGTCATCAGGGTAAATTCGTATCGCTGAAACCAGAGCAAGATCCGCTTACGATCACCGAGGAAGAAGCCATAGAGCTCATCCAGCAAAAGCGTGAAGAAGATGCTAACAAGTACATCAAGACTTTTGATGAGGATGAAAATGTCTTCGTACTAAACGGGCGCTATGGTCCATATATCAAGTTTGGTAAGAAAAATGTAAAAATCCCGAAAGACAAAAAGCCGGAAGAGCTGACTTTTGAGGAATGTAAGGAGCTAGCTGAAAAAACTCCAGAGAAAAAGGGCCGTGGCGGCGGTCGTCGCAAAGCCAAAAAATAAAGCATTAAAAAAAGCTGTCTTTCGAGGCAGCTTTTTTTGTGTAGTTTAATTTCCAGACAACTAAGAGCTATCGGCTTTCTAATACTTCCCTGCAGTAGATAGCGCTCACGGATAGCGCACCAGAAGCCTACTTGACATCCTGGCTAGTACCCGCTCGATACCCTTCCTTAAAGGACTCCACATGATCATTCCAGTTCCAGGCAAACTCAATGACAAGCAGGGTGAGAAAACCAAGGACAAAGCATTTTACATCTCTTTTTGTGATTTTCATTTCGTATTTGGTTAGGTGATAATAATAGTAAGATTCTTCCTTTGAACCCTATTCACCTACAATATAAACAGTGAAATTAATTACCACAACCTCTTTCCGCTATTTGCCGGACAGCATCTCGCCATAAAATACAACAAACACTCAAGAGATTGCAAGACATGCTACAGTGTTTGCAATGACCTCTATACTGCCTGCAATGGCCAAGGGTCAAGCTGCACAGCCTACTCACAAGATTGCGAAGGTTTCTCGCTTAATTACAACAGCCTCTCACAAGACTGCAAGACCTTCTCCTATATCTGCAAAGAATTCATCACCGAGTGCAAAGCCCTCCTTCGGGACTACAAATGGACCCGTCCTAAAATTAAAAAAGCCCCGAATCTTTCGAATCGGGGCTTTTTAGTATGTCTTGAGATCAAATGATTTGCTATACGTGGTTGTTGAGCATTACTGGCATTACGAGCAACAAGATATCCTCATTATCGTCCTGATCGCTAGGCAAGATGATTCCTGCACGATTTGGAGCGTTGAGCTTAAGGGTGATTTCTTCCACATCGAGGTTTCCGAGCATCTCTATGAGAAACTTCGCATTGAAACCGATTTCGATATCTTCACCATCGTGCTCGCAAGATAGGCGCTCGTTTGCTTCGTTGGAGAAATCAAGGTCTTCCGCAGAGATCATCAGCTCACTACCGGTGATTTTGAGTCTTACCTGATGCGTGGTTTTGTTTGCGTAGATCGCAATACGCTTCAGTGAGCTCAGCAATGATGCACGGTTGATGTTCATCGTGTTTTCGTTATCCGAAGGGATCACATTGTCGTAATCCGGGAAACGCTCATCGATGAGGCGGCAGATCATTTTCACGTTGTTGAAGTTAAAGAATGCATTGGATGCATTAAACTCCAGGTTTACGTTGGTATTTTCTGAAGGCAAGGTAGCCTTGAGTAGTGTAAGTGCTTTGCGCGGCACAATCATGCTGTGCGCCATGTCCGCAGCTATATCCACACGTCTGTAGCGGATGAGTCGGTGACTATCCGTAGCCACAAAAGTGGTATTGGTTTCATCCAGCTTGATGTACACCCCAGTCATGGCTGGTCTCAGCTCATCATTACTGGTAGCGTAGATGGTATTGTTAATAGCCTGCGCCAGCACTCCCGAAGACATGTTTACCGAGTACCCGTCAGACACGGTGGGCACCTTAGGGAAGTCTGTGGCATTTTCTCCTGATAGCTTGTAGCGACCATTATCAGAGTTGATTTCTATGCTGTATGTATCACCATCTATAGAAAAGGTCACCGGCTGCTCAGGAAGGTTTCGAAGGGTTTCCAACAAGATTTTTGCTGGCATGGCTATGCTGCCATCTTCTTTTGCTTCTACCTCCAGCTCTGTAATCATGCTGGTCTGCAGGTCTGAGGCCGTGATGGTAAGCGTACCATCGCTGATTTCAAACAAGAAGTTCTCCAGAATAGGCACCACAGGATTTGTGGTAATCACTCCGTTGATTGCCGATAGTTGCTTTAACAGATAGGAAGATGATACAATGAATTTCATTCTAAGTTTCGTTTTTTCTTTAGCGGTCTCGAGTACGAATTGACCGGAGAGTCCATAGCCAGTTTCAATTGGGCGTCAAATTTAAGCACAAAATTCGAGATTTAAAGCCCAAATTGGCATCACTCTGAAAATGAAAAATCTTCGGGTTTTTGAAGTACTTTGGCCACCTTTTTCCGGTCTATGAGTATCAGTCCTTCATCATAGGTTTTTACCAGCTGGTAGCGATCTCCGGGCAGTGCCGGATAGATATCTAAAATAACCGGGAGCTCCTCACTGAGAGTTTCCACACTGAGGGTGGCTAGCGGTGGCTGGCGCGAAAGGCTGTCGTATGCTGGCATGCTACTCACCCATTCATTCCCCTGAAAAAACTGAAACTGATTGAGATAGTCCACTACGGCATTGGAATCTATAGGTGCGATCCCATCCACCTGGAAAAAGTCTTTGTCAAACACAATTTTAAGGTCTTTTGCGGCAGCATAGTCCAGCTCTAGCTGCTGGATGGTGCGCCAGCTGGCGTTGAGTAGCAGTCTGTCTCGCCACTGATTGGCGGTGAGCTCAAACAGGCCTCCAAGGTATTCATTGTAGCCCGGGATATGCACCTCATAGGCTTCCTCCTCACCTTGCAGTGAAAAGTAGGTCTTGGTTTTGGTGGCATTGCCCCACACCTGGAAGGTCATGGGCTGTGAACCCGATAGTGCTACAGTCTGTGGCTCCTGCACTGGTACGTCTACGGGCTTTTTCACTCGCACCCGCTGAAAAATCGTCAGCAAAAGCTTATTTAACCCGGGATCCATAGGGTACTTTTCGTTTACCGTCCATTGCCCATTTGCTGATGATAGCTCCAGAGACTCCCCTATCACCACACGTGCTATGCCGGCTGTATCAGCTACAGTAAATTTAGTTTCGTCGAAAGACACTCCAGACGTACGCCCTCCCAGCAATGCAAACAACACATTGACCACCAGCAGTACCACGAAAACCACGAATAATGTGCGATTCTTTCCTGTCATATCAATAGGTATTTCGGCGTTTACGAATGGTCATTTTTACAATCCCAAAAAGTACGAGTAAAATCACCGGCAAGGCCACATTGACCAGCTGCCACTTGAGCCGCTCTTGCTTTACTTTCACTTTGTCTAGCGGACGAATCTTCACCTCCTTGGCGCGTGTCTGTACCAAACCATCTTCATCGAGGAGGTAATCCACCAGGTTCATCACCAGGTCTTCATTGGCATACGTCTTTTGCGAGTACGGATCCAGTCCCATCTGGAGAGGCTTGCCATCTTCCAGGCTTAGTTCATTGCGGATGAGGTCTCCATCAGCGATGACCACCAACTTGTTGGGCGCACTCTCGGGCACGATTTCATTGCGCGAAAAACCAGCCGGAGGAAAACGGTTTTTGTACATGGAAGTAAACGTACCCTCCAAAAGATACCCTAGAGCTTGTGGGCCTTTCTGGAATTTTTCGGGAAGCAGCTCACTTTGCAAGTCATTAAACGCCACCGTGATAGGTGCTCCCAGCACTTTGGTATTATTTGACGACAGCAACAAAGGAGTTTTCTCTACACCTACCGCCTTTACGGTGTCTATGCTGGACACAAAGCGTGTCATCACAGCGTCCAGGTTGCGCACTACCGGGTGTTTGCCATAGTTGGTAATCACCGGAAAGTACGGCCAGGGCAGCATGCGAATCTGAGGCTGGTCGCCAATATTGCCTGCCACCACCGGAAAATCTCCGCAGTTGAGGTCTACCACATAGTTTTGGTTGATGCGCACGCCATAGCGAAAAAGCAGGTCATTGAGATTGGTTTCGTAGGGAATGGCTACTGTACCTTCACCAGAAGCACTGTCCATGTTTACCCGAAGGGCATCCAAAAAGAAAGCCACCCGTCCTCCAGCCATTACATACTGGTCCAGGAGGTATTTTTCCCTTTCGGAAAAAGGTTTTGTGGGCTTAGTGATGAGCAGCAAATCATAGCCAGTGATGGGCGTCTTCCGCTCTGGCAGGTTGATTCTAAACAAGTCGTATTTGCTCAGAATCAGATTGGTAAGCCCCGCCAACTGTGTGGTATCTGGTTCACCGTGCCCCAGCACGAGACCCACTCGTTTGCGCGTAGGGTTTGCCAGCTGCTGCAGTGCATTGGCAAAGGCATATTCGAGCCCTTCTATGGACTGGTTGATAATGGCCTCTGGCCCACTGGCGCGGTTGCCTTTTAGCAGGTTAACGGCGAGCTCTCGCCCTCCCATAGAAATCACCGCCCCGGGAAAAATGAGTTTTTGGGTGTTTTTTCCATCCTGACTGTAGTTGAGATTAGTAGGCTGCAACCCCTGCTGTATAAGCCCTTGAAAGTACTGATTGCGCGCCCTACTGCTACTGGCCTGTGCCGGGTCTACCAGCTTTACATCCAATGTGCCAGGCGTGTAGATGGCAAACTCCTCCAAAAGTTCGCGAATGGCTTTTTGAAACCGTAAAAAATTACCTGGCAGCTCACCTGCCAGGTATACTTCTACCACTACGTCCTGATCCAGCCGCTGCAGTAATTTTTTGGTAGGCTCCGAAATGCTGTAGCGCTTTTCTTCGGTCATGTCTATCCGAAAAGGATAACGCTGTGCTATCTGAAAAAGAAGCACCACCGAAAGGAGACCTATCCCCAGCCTGAGTAAAAGTCCTGTTTTATATCCTGAGCTTTTCATTTTCGCCATCCAAGTATTACCTGTGTGAGCATCAGTATGCCTGCAATGAGGCCTATGAAGTATACGACATCTACAAAATCCAACAGTCCGCGGCTGATCGACGTGTAGTGAGCCATTATGCCAATTTCGGAAACAACATACGACCAGTCAGCCCAAATATTGATGGCTGCCAGTGCATCAAACCCTGCGTAGAAGAAAAAACAGAGAAAAGCTGCCAAAATGAACGAAACGATCTGATTGCCTGTGAGTACTGAGGCTAGAATACCGATAGCGGTAAACACACCACCTAGCAGTACCAGCCCGATGTAGGAGCCGATGATACCCGGCGTATCCAGATTGCCCACAGGGTTGCCCAGATAGTGGAGGCTATAGTAATACACCAGCGTGGGCAGCACTGAAAATAGCACTAAAAAGAATCCAGCCAGAAATTTACCAACAATGATTTCAGCATCTCTAAAAGGCAGTGTTTGCAAAAGCTCAATGGTGCCGGTACGGCGCTCTTCGGCGAAAGACTTCATGGTAATGGCCGGTATCAAAAACATAAAGACATACGGCCCCAGGCTAAACAATGGCTCCAAAGTGGCATAACCATAGTCCAACACATTGGTATCTGGAAACACCCACATGAGCAGGCCGATACCAATCAAAAACACACCGATCACCACGTAGGCGATAAGTGAGTTGAGAAAGTCATTGATCTCTTTGAAGAAAATACTGATCATGCTTCCGACTTTTGAGTTAGGCGATGAAAAATTTCTTCCAGTGAATTTTGTGCCCGGGTGAGGCTCACCAGCGGGAGGTCTTGCTCAGAGGTAATCCTGAGAAGCTCTGCACGCAAGTCTGGCCGCTCGGAGTTTATGAGGTACGATCGCTCCCCGATGGCTTGAGGTTCAAATCCCGCTTCTTCAAATACTTTTTGGTCCACCTCCTGCTCAAACTCCAGTATGATCCCGGTGGTGTCGTTGAGCCCTTCTTTTAAAACAGTAAGTTTATCATCAGCCACCAGATTTCCCCGATCGATGATCACCACATGATCACAGATGGCTTCTACCTCCTGCATGATGTGAGTAGAGAGGATCACCGTCTTGTCCACAGCAATGTCTTTGATTACCTGACGGATTTCAAGTATTTGGTTGGGATCCAGGCCCGAGGTGGGCTCATCCAAAATCAACACTTTCGGGTCGTGGATGAGGGCTTTGGCCAACCCCACACGCTGACGATACCCTTTAGAAAGCGTACTCAGCTTTTTGCTGCGCTCACGCGTGAGGCCTACCAACTCAATCATTTCATCCACTTTACGCCCTGGCTGCTTTAGTCCATACGCAGACGCTACGAAACGCAAAAACTCTCGCACGTACATGTCCAGGTAGAGCGGATTGTGCTCCGGCAGGTAACCCGTGATGCGTTTGGCCTGTAGAGGCTCCGCTTCCACATCTATGCCCTCCAGCACCACACGCCCTGCAGTAGGGCGTATGTAGCCTGTAGCCATTTTCATGGTGGTGGACTTGCCGGCACCATTTGGCCCCAAAAAGCCAGTGATTTGGCCTTTTTGAGCTTCAAATGAAATTTCATTTACGGCATATTGCCTTCCAAATATTTTCGTCAGCTGCTGGATAGATACCATGTGTGCTTATTGCTTTCCTTTTGGGCGGAGCGGTCGCAGCTCCAGATCCACTGGAAGTAAGTTTGGATGCGAATCTAAAAGATCTACTACAGATTTTGCTACATCTTCGGGGCGCATCATGTTGTCATGCGCATCTATCCCGTCAAAATCATCAAAAAAGTTTGTCTTTACACTACCAGGGTACACATTGGTCACCTTGATACCCCAGTCGCGCAGCTCCATAAACAGAGAGTGGCCAAAGCCTGTGACTGCATGCTTCGTAGCTGCATAGCCCGACATGTTTTTCACCGGGTTGAGTCCGGCTATAGAACTGATATTGACAATATGGCCCTGATCCATCTTTTTCATCTGGGGCACTACCGCGCGGGTGCAGTACATCAGGCCATGGACGTTTACATCAAACATGCCCTTCCAGTCTTCGATAGGCAGCTCGTCGATGGCACCTGCTATTCCGTATCCCGCGTTGTTGATCAAGATGTGAATATCTTCTCCAATGAGGTTCGTAGTTTCACTATAGGCACTTTCCACAGAGTCCAGATCGGCCACATCTGTTTCCACAAAGTGAAAATCATCGTGCGTGATGTCTGGCTGCGAGCGGCTCCAGCCGACCACTTTCACACCTTGCTCTAGTAGCTGAAGTGCGATGTGGAGACCAATCCCCTTGCTTACGCCCGTAACGATCGCTTTTTTTCCTTTTAACTGACTCATGTTGTTTGTTTTTAGGGTTTGCAATATGCTTTGTTTTTCTATGGATTACAATGGTCAAAGACCAATACCGTAAACTGGATGGCGCCTTTAAGTGTTGCACGATTTAGCCCACTGAAGCTAAAGGGTCCGCATTCTGACCTTTGCTTTTTTTGGTTGAGCGATTCCTAGTAATTTTGCCCCCTATGATTACAATCGTGAGCAGCACCAACCGCAACGACGCGGTTTCTTATCAAATAAGTCTTCTATACCAGCGCATATTAGCAGAACGCGATGTGGCTAGTGAAATTATCAATCTAAATGATCTACCTGATGATTTTACCGTCTCGGCCCTGTATGAAAATTCAGGTAAAAACGAAGCGTTCAATGCGTTTAGAGCGCAAATGAAAGCTGCTCAAAAGTATGTATTTATTGTACCTGAGTACAATGGCTCCTTTCCGGGAGTGCTGAAGGCCTTTATAGACGGCCTTGAGTACCCACACACTTTTACCAACAAGAAATGCGCACTGGTGGGACTCTCCTCGGGAGTACAAGGCGCCGGTCTGGCACTCAGCCACCTCACCGACATCTTCAACTACTGTGGCATGCATGTACTGGCACTGAAGCCCAAACTCGCACGTATAGAAGCCAACCTCTCTGACGGTGAATCCTTCGAAATAGCGAACAAACTCTATATGGAGCTACTGGAGCAGCAGGCAGATTTGCTTATTGGGTTTTAACCAAAAGCCATGCAAAACCACTACCTCAACCTGCTGGAGCTGGAGCCTGGAGCTACCAAACAAGATGTAAAAGCCGCCTACCGCCGCCTGTCCAAGAAGTACCACCCAGACCTCAACAAGCACCCTGAAGCACGGGAGCAATTCATCGCCATCACAGAGGCGTACAACTTTCTCATGAAAGTGGGCCCCACACCTCATCAGGAGCAGGTAAATTATGACTACAACCCTGCGCAGGACGAATACGAACGCTGGCGGCAGGATGCCCGTGAACGAGCACGACGCAAAGCCCACGAAATCCAGAAAATGCGTATGGAAACCATTCGCAAGACCTTCTATGTGATGGATATTATTCTCCTCGGAGCCATGGTATTTAACTTACTACTGGCCCTGGACTATAGCCTCCCCTACCGGGAGCATGAGCAGGAAGTAGTGGGTGTATCTCGGGTTTACGAAAAATCAAAAGGGAGGGCAATCTACCGGTATGATGATGTTCAGTTTACTGATTTTCGCATGCGCTTTGATCAGGGTGAAGTAGTGCTCAAAGAGCTAGGTAAGCAGGCTACCGTACGGGCCTCCGCGATATTTCGTCAACCCATTAGTGCCACCCTGATGTTGGATGGTGAGCCACGTGTAGTTGCTCAGATTTACAGTGTTTACGCTACTTTCAGCTTTCTTATTCCGTTTCAGTTTCTGGTCCTGGGGCTGTACCGGTATGTGACCAAAAGGCTGGACCCAAAAATAGGTGTGGGCCTTTTGGCCATTTTTACCGCTATCATACAGCTATACCTTTTTTATGGGCTTTAGAAAAACTTCAAGCAAACAGGCTTGGACATTTTCACTTCATTGCCTGTGTATGTAAGCATACCTGTCTCTGGATTGCGCTCAAAGACGGTGATATTGTCCGAATATTGATTGGCAACCAGCAGATGACGCTCATCCGGTGTTAGTGTGAAGTTTCTGGGCCAGTCTCCCTGCACAGACTCTGTGCCTAGAAAATCCAGCTTTCCACTTTCGGACACTGAGAAAATAGCAATACTGTTGTGCCCCCGGTTGGAGCCATATAGAAACCGCCCATCACTACTGATATGAATGTCTGCACACTGGCTGTGCTCAGCAAAATCCTTCGGCAAGGTATAGGCTCTGTCGAGCTGATTTAGTTTACCCGAAGTAGTATTAACCTGCGCGGAGACTATTGTATTGGAAAGTTCGTTGATCACAAAGGCCTGATTTCGCTTTGGATAAAAAATCAAATGGCGAGGACCATCACCCGGCTCTAGCTGTAAGGCTACAAAACCTTCGCCCAGCTTGCCATTTTTCACAGCATATCCCATCACCGCATCGATCCCCAGGTCTACGACATAGAGAAACTTGCCATCCGGCGAAAAAATAGAACAATGCGCATGAGGGCCTTCCTGGCGTTTTTCGTTTGGCCCTGAGCCCACATGCTGAAAAGTATCTACTGCATCTACAAACGTACCATCCTGATTTAAGGCATAGATCACGCCATCTCCAGAAGAGTAGTTGGCAGCCGCAACGGCATTGGCTTCCGTACTGAAGTCCACATAGCAAGGGTTTTTACCCACAGCACTTACGGTATCGAAAGGTAAGAGACCTCCTTCTTCTACAGCATAAGCCACCACTTTGCCATCGGGTCGTTCTCCGAGGCTGTACACCCGCTTTTTGTCTGGAGTGATGGTAAGATAAGAGGGATTGTTGGCTTTGGCGGCAAGCGCAGGCAATGACAATTCTCCCGTTTCTGAATTAAACGTAGCTGAGTAGATCCCTTCGCTACCTTCACCTGTATAGGTGCCGATGAGCAGGTCATAGTTAGGAGCCGCCGGACTACACGCGGCCAGTACTGCCAGCAGCAGTGATAATTTGAGTAATTTCATAGATCGATGAATGGTTTAAAAAAAGGTGAATTTACAAAAAATCAGCGCGGCGTGTGATTTTTCTATGGTCACCTGCGAATAACAGGGCAAAGCAAGACCACATGAAGCAATCCGCCTCCACAGTATCCCTTTCAGAAAAGATGAACGCCTCTACACCGGAAATGACATTGGAGCAGGTTTTAACAACATATAAGCCACTCCTGCTAAAAGTGATTAACTCCTACTGTCAGGCTCCGGAAGACCGGGATGACCTGATGCAAGAGATCTCCGTACAGGTCTGGAAAAGCCTACACCGGTACGATGGCCGGGTAAAGCTATCCACCTGGCTCTACCGCGTGGCACTCAATGTGGCCATCAGCCATCACCGCAAACAAAAAAAAGAAACAACCGAATCGCTCACACAGGTCATAGAGGCACCTCCTCCAGCATCAGAAAACCCGCAGGTGGCACAGTTGCACAGGTTCATCAACCAGCTGGATGAGTTTAACAAAGCCATCATCCTGCTCTACCTGGATGACCTGTCTCATGAAGAAATCAGCAAGATACTTGGCATCAGCAAGTCGAATGTAGGCACACGCATAGGACGAATAAAAGAAAAACTCAAACAAGCATTTACTCAACATAAAACTCAAGACTAATGGAAATCGATCAACTAAAACTTTACTGGAAACAGTACGACGAAAAGCTAGACCGAAACTGGAAGCTAAACATGCACCTGCTGCGCACTACCAACACCAGCAAGGCTCGAAACGAACTCAACAAACTCACCTGGGTGATTGGGATTACGCTGGCTTTTTATGTCTTAGCCACTTACTACTTTGTGCATTTCACCATCGGTGGGTGGCCTTCCCCATACCTGGTAGGTTCGGGAGCCATACTGAGTATCTGGACACTCATTATCAGTGTGGGGTGCGTACACGAGCTAGAGCTGATCAGCCGCATAGACTTTAGCGAACCTGTAGCTACTGTACAGGGCAAACTACTCCGACTCAAGCTGATCATTATCCGCTATTTACGGTTGGTCGTATGGATCTTTCCCTTTTTCATGGCCTTCATTGCCTGGTTTTTCAAAGCACTGTTTGGTATAGACATCATGCTGCATGCCGACCCTACCTGGCTGTGGAGCAATGTAGCCATCGGGGTACTGGTCTTTCTACCATTCTCTATATGGGCACATCGAAAACTAAGCCCCAAAAATGCCAACAAACCCTGGATGAATAAACTCATCATAGGCAATGGCAGTCAGATCAACAAGGCGCTGGAATTCATCGGCGAGATTGATGAATTCGACAAAGAACGTTAGATTTAATTCAAAAAAACTGACCGAATGAGCATTACGATTCCTAGCCCTATCCAACTGGTAGGGCTCGACCTAAATCGACGCACAACCAACACCAACGCACAGTCTTCGGAAGACTGTGGTGCACTTTGGCAAAAGTTTGAGCAAGAGGTAGCAAGTAAAATAAAGGGCCGCTTATCTGACAAGGTATTTGCTGTTTACTACGACTATGACCCAAATGATCCAGCTGCATTCCGGTATTTTGTGGGTAGCGAAGCTCCTACTGAGCCTAATCCAGAGCTAGACCATCTCATGATACCGCCCGGCAGTTATCAAAAAGTAGTAGCCAAAGGCAAAATGCCCGAGTGCATGACTACCGCCTGGAAAGAGGTCTGGGAAAGTAAACATAGCCGTCAATACACGTTTGATTTTGAAGTATATGACAGCCGCAGCCAGGACTGGTCCAATGCTGAGGTGGATATTTTCATTTCTTGATCTCCGAAAAAAAATCCCGTCATGTGACAGATAACTAACAAGTATTCATTACCTTGTATACACCCCTTAGTTAATTGACGATCAGATCAAATTTGAGGATAGACAACACATTGCCTTTGTACAATTGTATCTTTTCTAAAGAAAGCAGGCCACCCGTCAGGCCTGCTTTTTTATTGGTTAACTTGGCACAAACAAACTACTCTTCCCTTGATTATCGCTTTAGCACAAATCGCTCCTTTTAGAGGTAACTTTCAAAGCAACCTACGCCAGCACCTTCATGTAGCTCGTGTTGCGCATCGATTTGATGTGGATTTATTACTCTTCCCTGAGCTATCGCTTACAGGCTATGAGCCCTCACTGGCTAAAGAGCTGGCACTTCCCTCCACACATACGCGTTTTTCTCCTCTGCAAGAAGCCGCACAGAGGTACCGCATGACCATTGCTTGTGGCATGCCGCTGAGCACCAAAGAGCTTCCGCAAATTGGCTTACTGACATTTGCTCCCGATACGGCTCCTTCTGCTTACGCCAAAAACCACCTTCACCCAGATGAAACACCTTATTTCTCACCGGGCAAAGAGGTAGCACTCTTACACCCTTCACCTGCCATAGCCCCGGCGATCTGCTACGAGCTAGGCCTGGAGACACACCTCTCCAACTGCCTGCAACTCCACATGGAAATTTATGCCACTTCTGTAGCAAAAACAGCCACCGGCCTGGCAAGAGCCCATGAGCACCTTCAGCTTGTAGCAAAAAAACATAGCGTGATGAGCCTGCTCGTAAATGCTGTAGGTGAGTGCGAAGAAGGGATCTGCGCAGGTGGATCAGCTGTATGGGCAGCTGGGGGACAACCCATCGGCTTGCTATCCAGAGATGAAGAAGGACTTTTGATTGTGGATACGGACATGCAGCGGACAAAGACTCACCAACTGCAACAAAAAACGGTCTGACAACCAAACTTCAATTCGTACGATTCGTTAGTCCTGTCAAACTTCATTTTTGAATCCTAAAATCAATATCAATTATGGCATTAAGAATAGGTGACGATGCACCCAACTTTCAGGTAGAAACTACCGAAGGAAAAATCGATTTTCACGAATGGCTGGGAGACAGCTGGGGCGTGCTATATTCTCACCCTGCAGACTACACTCCAGTGTGTACTACAGAACTTGGTCGTACGGCACAGCTAGGTGATGAGTTTGCTAGTCGCAATACCAAAGTATTGGCAGTGAGTGTAGATGATCTGGAGTCTCACCAGGGATGGATCAAAGACATCAATGAAACCCAAAACTGTGAGGTAAACTTCCCGATTATTGCAGATCCGGACCGTGTGGTGGCAACAGCCTACGACATGATTCACCCGAATGCATCGGCAACAGCTACGGTACGCTCGGTGTTCTTCATAGGACCAGATAAAAAGATCAAAGCATCAATTACTTACCCGGCGAGCACCGGAAGAAATTTCGCGGAGATTCTACGCGTGATCGACTCCCTGCAGCTGACAGCCAACTTCAGTGTAGCAACTCCAGCTGACTGGGTACAAGGGCAGGACGTGGTAATCACTCCTGCGGTGAAGGATGAGGAAATCCCTGGCAAATTCCCCAA
The DNA here is from genome assembly GCF_003386095.1 of Marinoscillum furvescens DSM 4134. Lineage (GTDB taxonomy): Bacteria > Bacteroidota > Bacteroidia > Cytophagales > Cyclobacteriaceae > Marinoscillum > Marinoscillum furvescens. The sequence continues at coordinate 215,101 of NZ_QREG01000001.1, forward strand.
AGGACACACGGTGATCAAACCATATCTACGCATGACCCCTCAGCCGGATAAGTAGTTTGAATGTACTCAAGAGCGTCTTTTGATTTTGTCAAATGAGCGTCTCTGATAATAAAAAACTGATTGATGGTTAAAAGGTGGCACCGGTGCTTTGCGCACTAAGCCACCTTTTTTTATTCTTCAATTTTCTTAACGGTGGAGGTGAAAGCAGCGAGCAATCCGTAACCTCCCGAAATGTTATTGTACATGGGTACCGGCTCACCTGAAAACAAGTCTGGATACTGATTCCACTGGTGGATCTCATATTTCCTCATGTACTCATAGTAGGACTCGCTAACGCTTCGTACACCTACATAGTACTTGAAATCTGGGTGATAATAGTCATACCAAATTTCAAGACTAACCTCCCCATCCTTAAATGCTGCATCTGTAAAAACTAAGCCTCTGGATGATTCCTCCAGCCACGGAATAGGAGATTGTATCCAGCCAATCTCCGACCTGTACACATATACCGAATCTTCATAGCCGGCAGTCTCTTCATACATAAGAAACACTTCGTAGAAATTGTCCACTCCTTTTTCATCTACCATTTCAAACTTGATGGCGCTATACTCATAACCGTCAATATCATAGCGAATACCATCGAGCTCCGCTTTCAATAGATTAGCTGGATTCGGCAAGCTAACCGATGAGCTGGCCGAAGGCAGGTCATCATCATTGACGAGCACTTCGAAGGTATCTCCCGGTTTTATATCACACGGATACACCCAATGATATTGTTCATTTAAAGCCCCCACCAGCTCCATACCATTTTGCTTTACAGCAGGCTGAGCACCAGCCTCATACAAAGCGGTATTTGTTTGACCATTTGGAGGACTGGTACGAGTAATGAGCAAGCGAAATGCCGAATCACTTTCATCTACCAGGCCATTTAGCACCAACTTAGGCTCATGCGGAGGCATCTCTACATAGACTTCCTTCTCGAAAAAATCCGTACAAGCCGAAAGCAGCACCACCGCCATCAGCCAACTCAATAGATCCTTAAAACTTAAATTCATAACTAAAGGCAGGTATTATTGGAAATAGTGCGATTTGTTTCAGTTTGCGACCCTCGTATTCGTGGGTGGTATTGTTGTAGCTATCAGCCCAGTAATAATAAAACGGGTTGGCGCGATTGTAGGCATTGTAAAACCCAAGATTCCAGGTGCGCTCTCCCCACTTTTTGGCCTTCGTAAATCTGATGCCAAAATCGGCCCGGTGGTAAGGCTTCATACGAAAACCATTGCGGCCGTTATAAATTTCCACTTCGTCGTTATAGTAACGATCGTTTGGAAAATCGCCATACAGGCTAGGATACCCATACCCTACTGCCAGATATCTTCCTTCTCCCAGGGTGATAGCATTTCCGGTACCGTACACCCAGGTGGCGGATATATCAATGCGTTCGTTTATCCGATAAGTGAGCAGGATCCCTATGTCGTGCCGCCGATCAAATCGGTAAGGGAACGGCTCCCCATAATTTATCTCTTCAAATTGACGGTCTGTTTTGGAAAGCGTATACCCGACCCACCCGGTAAATCGCCCTTCTTTTTTGTGCAAAAACACTTCCAGCCCTTTGGAGGCACCTTCTCCATCCGATTCTACGCGCTCTTGCCAGTCATCCCCACCACTCAGCCAGTTTTCACCCTCCGAATAAGCGATCAGGTGATTCATCCGCTTAGCATAGACCTCCGCACTCAGCTCCACTCCTTTGGCTATTTGCTGGCTGTATGCCACGGTGACCTGATGTGAAATCTGCGGCCGCACCTTTCTAGTGGCTGGCACCCAAAGATCGGTGGGCAACCCCACGCCCGATGAACTTAGCAAATGTACATTTTGCTGCATGGCCGCATAGCTGAGCTTGAATGAAGCATACTTCCCGGTTAGCATACGTAGTGTAGCCCGAGGCTGCAGGGAAGAGAAGGTTTTGCCATCCACATGGTAAAAATTCAAGTGTGCACCTGCGTTGAGCTTAAATCTCCTACTGATTTCCCACTGGTCCTCCAGGTACCAGCTGAGCTCTTGAGCGGTAATATTGAAGGAACCAAACGTAGTGTCGGATTTTTCATTTTGGTCCTCTGATTTGAAAGCATTGACTCCAGGAGTAAAATAGTGCTGCGTCAATTGCATGCCCGTGAGCAGTTGATGCTTTTTAGACAGGTAGTATTCCATCTCATATCTGGCACCGACATCCTGGATACCTGACCTGTATTCGTAAAACTGACTGGAATTATCCTGGGTATCTTCTTGCTCAAATCCAACCAAAAATCGATAGCGGGTATAATTCAGGGAAAGGTTCGTAAACAGGCGATCTGAAATCAGGTGATTCCACCGGGCTGTGGCCAAAAAATTCCCCCACTGAAACCTGGTTTTGCTATTGCTTTCGTCATCATCAAATTTTCCTACCCCCTTATCATCTCCACTGTATACACTCACCGAAAGCTTGTCTTTAGGTCCCAGATCGTAAGTAGCCTTGCCATTAAAATCATAAAAAAGATAGCCAAAAGAAACCTCTCCGTCAGTAGCTGCACGGGATATTGGCCGGGTAAACAGGTCAATATAGGTTCTGCGCAGGCCCACCATGTAGGAGCCCTTGCCTTGCGCCAGTGGCCCTTCCGTAGTGAGGCGAGCGGAAACCAGCCCGATGGCTCCAGAAGTCTGACGCTTGGCTCTATTGCCGTCTTTTACCTTTACATTGATTACGGATGATAGCCGTCCCCCATACCTGGCAGGAAACCCACCTTTGATCAGATTGACACCTGAGATCACATCTGGATTGAAAACAGAAAACAGCCCTCCCAAGTGAGAAACGCTGTAGAGCGGCACGCCATCTAGTAAAATGAGGTTTTGATCCGGACCACCTCCACGTACATAAATCCCCGTAAGCCCTTCGGTACCACTTTGCACTCCCGGAAGCAGCTGTAGCCCACGCAGCAGATCGATCTCACCGGCAATGGCCGGAAGCTGCATGAGCTGCTTAGAAGGAATATTTATGGACGATACCTGAGGCTGCACGGCCATCACCTCTTCACGTGCCCCTTCTACCACCACTGCTTCCAGCTCCACCATAGGCGGCAGAGCTATAGTCATGGATGTATCCTGAGTGAGTGAAAGGGTGAGGTATTTGGTTTGATAGCCCACAAAAGAAACGGCCAGGGTGACACTATCTCTGGACAGAGGCATACTGAAATATCCATAAAAATTACTGGTAGTGCCGGTGGTAGTTCCAGCTACTACCACTGTAGCCCCAAAGAGCTTTTCGCGCGATGACTCATCTTCTACATAGCCACTGATTCGGTATTGCCCGAAAGCGTGGCTGGCAAGCAGCCAAAGGACGGCAAGCAGCCAAAGGTTTTTCATAAACTATAAGGTTAGGTGATTACACTATCGCATTAACGCACACCTTTGTATGCAATTGTGACTAAGACCCTGAATCTTATGGTTTAGTTGAAAACGGTTTGAAAAATCAATGTTCAGTAGTGGGGATACGGTTGACAAAAAACTTTTGCCACTCACTTTTAGGGTCTATGCCTGCAGCCTCCAGTCTGCCTCGGACCTCCCAGTGAAAGCTGCTATGCTTTCCCACAAAAGTCCCGGCGATATGTGGTGGTATCGCTACAGACTGCTCCCATTTTGACGGTTGCCCTGGACTCAGCTGGACTTGCTTATCTAGCACCAGGTCGTCAGAATACAACACATGACTGGAAGCAGATCGCTCTATTGCCCTGAGCTGGAGGATTACTTGTTCGGCATATAGCACGTCATCTGTGGCTTCAGCTGTAAGCGTCACCTGTAGCGCTTCCGGCCCGTTGATTTCGGGATTTCCGAAAGCCATCTCTACGCGAGCACCTTGTCCCGTTACGTAGTTTTTCAATTTATTGATCACGCCCATTTGCTTCTTGCTCTTTGTATTGGTAATTGGTTTTGCGGCGTATGACAACCTCCTGCCAGCCACTGTCCGGGTCATTGCCAGGCATACTGAGTCCTGCGAAGACCTCCCATTTAAAAAAGACTTCCTTGCCATGATAAGTAGGGTGAGCCTCCCTGGGCAAATCCAGCGTAACCAGCCAGCGCTCTTCCTTTCCTTTGGCTATGGAGACCTCCTCCGCTACCTTGACTTGTGCTGTATAATGATCTTCGTATCGGGTTTCGCTATGGGTAGAGGTAGTGGAGTTGCCATCACTATCGGTACTGGTAGTGGTCACAAGCTTTTTGTAGGTCTCCCGTGCACGCCATTTGAGGTAGACGTTACTGGCCTTACAGTCCGCATTGGCAAAAGCCGTCACAAAGACCCGCAACGGGCTCAGCCCATCTGTAGGATTTTCCTCGAAAACAATGCCGACTTCAGCAGCGCCTCCTGTGATATAGTTTTTGATTTTGGTGAATAGCCCCATGCATCAAAAATGAAAAAATCTAAGACAAATAGCATCCGGGCCAGACGGTATTTTTGAGCTAGCAGCCCGTCCATTTACCAAAATTGGGAGGATCTACGGTTTGCCCTTTTTTCACCACCAATCCATCTGGGTACTTTTCGCCGATTTCACCCATGGTCATAATGTCCCACTCTCGGGAATTGTACTTCACCATGCGATAGCCCTTGAAGGCACCCGACACGCCCTGATCTAATATGGGCCACCAGACACTTTCCGAGTTGCGGTCCCACAGCAGGAAGCTTTCTAATCCTCCCCGGATGTTGGGGTCTGCGTAGGTATAGCCCGTCACCCCAAACGTCAAAGTCCGATTGCAGTAGTTTCGACTGTAAACCGTCACCAGATCCGCCAAATAGCAAAAAACCACGACTATGGGTTCACCATTGGCCACATCGTTGATGGCCTCATGATTGATCAAAGTCAGCAACGGGTACACTTTTACGTTGCCCTGATCCTTGACCACTACGGCGGATTCTTCAGGATCATGCCGATCGATTACCTCTGACACCCGATCATATTTTGGCGAAATCAGAGCCTGAAAAGTCTCCCGCCCCAGTCCATGACGAACATGACACACGTTGAGTGACCATCCGGTAATATCAAACCGCAGGGTGGAGTCCTGCGTATCACCAAGGTACTGTCGGCCATTTTGCTCATAGTACTCCCCATCCACAATCACCTGCGCTCCGCAGGTGGCAGGGTCTAGCTCCTGATTGTCTTCATCCTCAAGATCTACTTCCTTGCTAAGGTCGCAGCTTACCAACACTGCGATTACGATCATTGCCCACCATTTCATAACCATTCACTTTTAGCCATAAACACCCCCACTGAAAACCCAGTACCTGCATACACCTGTCTACCGCCCACCATTTGGTTGGCGCCTACCACTATGCCCACAAGTTCTGTAAACTTATAAGCCACTTCTGCCGAAAGGTTCCAAAATGAAGAATTATTTAGCTGAAGGCCATTACTGAAAGTGGCTTCTTCCAGTTCACCTTTTTTCAGCGCTCGCACCCGATCCATGCGCGCCACCAAAAACCATTTCCCCAGTTCGCAACCAGCTTCTGCTCCAAAATGCAGCTCATCGGTAAAGTCCCGGGTTCGGTGATTGTATCCCACATAGCCATTGGCATAGGGGTAATAGTCTCCCACAGGAATGGAAATACCCAAATCTGCCCGGAGCATCTGATTCCACTCACCATCTCCGGTCCACAGCGTGCCATCTGTGCCTCCCTCCGCAGTGCCTGTAGGGATACCCAGGATGCCAGACACACTCAGAGAAGCTACCAGCGCGTTGATCAGGTTGTATTTCACCTGCAACACCCCATCTCCTACGGTGGTGAGCTGGTCTCCTTCGGCCAGTACCTGCCCACTGCCTTTGGCTACCTCCTCACCTACCATCGCAGCACTCACAAAAGGGAAGTAACCTGCTACAGTAAGTTTTGGAGTAACTCCGTATTCACCATAAATACTCGTTTTAAGAAGTGCTCGCTTGCGGTCTTCTACCTTATGACCATACAGGTCGTAGTACTGATCGTAGACTGTCCACCAGTGGTCCAGCTTGGCATAAAAGCCCCCTTTGGGCTGTGTCCATCCACCGCCAGCAAACGCAAACCCAGCGATGAGTAAAAGGATAAACGCCAATCGATATTTGAAATGACCCGCCTGCATATAATTATAACACAGAAAAGGTAGCGGGTTTGTTCACCATGCACTGTCCTCACCGAGACAGAGGTGCTGAATATTGCTCATGTGAGCGCTTATGGAGCGCTTTTTCGACTTGAGTTTGGGGAACGGCCAGTTGCGGACGGCTAGTTTTGAAGTTCAGATATTCTACAAACTATACTAATCCATCGGAATCTTATTAAAAATATCCCAGGCTACTGAAAGCATCTTATCTCTTCCGTTAACTCAACTGATAGACGTTCAAAAACCCCACATGCATTATTTACTTCCGTACTTTTGGCTTAGCCCAAAAGTACCGCAGCGGCGGACCGTCAAAAACCCAAGGCTTTGAAGCTTTTGCCGGGATTTGCACTCAAATTTGGGGGACAAAAATAAACTCATCCTGTTTGCAACAGGATTTCAAACAAATTTTTGTCTTCTCCCACAAATTTGCTTGCAAATCTTTTCCGGAAAATCTTCAATGCCACTAGTATTATGAAAAATTTAATCAAGCCACCCATTACAGCAACTAATCTTAACTGACTCTAAAGAAAGGCTCTATGTTAAAAGGACCACTTCAAAAAGATCTAATTCAGTAATCAAAAACCCTGGAGGTTTCTAAAACTTCCAGGGTCTTTATTGAGATTCAGAGGGTTATTTGATTGGTCTCTATTTCTCCGTTCCTTTGATTTAAATAAAACAAAAACCTACAGCTCCGGCAATTCCAACGCTTTGGCCACAGCCTGATAGTCTGAAAAATCTACCCTACCCGAATTCCAAAAATCACCGGGCACAATGACCACACGAACTACCCAGGCATCGGTATCATCTGCACCGAGCCAGGTGAGCGGAAACTCCGCATCTAAAAACAGGCGCACATCATAGATCGAAAAGTCACTATTGTAGACCAACATCCCATCTGCCGTAGGGATGCTCTGGGAGAGTTTTCGCCAAACTTCCACCACCTCGCCATCATCGGTAGTGTAAGTATCCCAAAGCAGGTAGGTCAGAGCCACATCTGAGGCATAGCCCTCAAAGTTGTCCGGATAGGGCAAAATCACCTCAAAATCCGGCGCTGTGAAATTTACGTTCTCCCACTCAAAAACGTAGGCATTTTCTGCATCAGCACCCTTAGGACCAATGGGTCCCTGCGGACCGGGAGGGCCTACAGGACCTACCTCAGTAGAACTATAACAAGACGAAAGGAGGATTAGGAGGGCAAAACAGGCTTTGGTATACGAATATTTCATGGCCGTAACATTTGGTTCATAATGATGAAACCAAACATTGTTCCAGTTTTAAATAACGGAGAATATTATTTCCCTACCTTTGGTCCTTTCTTAATTAATATTTTATTTCTAATGAACACTGGTAAAGTAAAATTCTTCAATGATTCCAAAGGTTATGGTTTCATTAAAGAAGAAGGATCGGACAAAGAATACTTCGTACATGTGTCCGGTTTGATCGATGAGGTCAGACAAGATGACGATGTTACTTTCGAATTGAAAGAAGGTAAAAGAGGATTGAATGCTGTGAATGTTAAGCTTTCTTAAGCTTTAATAGATATCAAATTTTAATCATTGCTGACCCTGGCCAATGTGCCAGGGTTTTTTAATGTTTATCATTCAAAAGGGTCTGTCTGTCGGTATTGAGCCTTAGCTCAAAGACATCCGGACGACTGTAATGGCCCACTCCGTTCATGAGCAGGCGCTCTCTGCGTACCTGCTCATGATTGAGCTCCACTACAAATACTCCCTCCTGATCCACTACTGGCTCCAGCAACCAGCTCCCGTCTGGGGCAGCCACACAGCTACCCCCATTGGCCAGTGCACCATTCATCTTCTTTTTGAGTAGTGCAGCGTGTGGCAGATCGTCTGTTAGTTGGCTTTCGCCAAACAGCCCACAGGCCGCCACCACAAAAGACCTCCCTTCTTTAGCTATCATAGGAATCAGATCGTGTGTATTGCGGTAGTTTCCAGGCCACACAGAGACATGCAGGTCTTCGCCCTGAGCGTAGAGACTGGTGCGTGCTAGCGGCAGCCAGTTTTCCCAGCAGTTGAGACCACCTACGGTGAAGGGAGGTAAGCTATGAGTAACCAGCCCATGGCCATCGCCCTGACTCCAAACCAGGCGCTCCTCATAGGTAGGCACCAGCTTTCGGTGCACAGAGGCGATTTCTCCATTTTGGTTGATGTAAACCAGTGAGCAGTAGAGGCTGTCTCCCCGGTCTTGTGCTTTCTCGATCACACCGAGATACACTGCTAGCTTGAGCTTTCCGGCCAGATCGCTCAGCTGATTTAACTCACCACGGACTATCGCTACAGCTTCACGCACATAGTGGGCATAAAAATCCTTCTGCATGGCACTATCAAACACGGCACCGTCTGTTTTTTCTACCCAAAAAGGATAGCCTGGCACCAGTGCTTCACCGTAGACCACCAGCTGTGCTCCTTTGGCAGCAGCCTCCTGCATGGACTGCTGCACTTTCTGCAATGTGGCGGCCTTATGGAGCCATACCGGAGCCAGCTGTGCGATTGCTATGGTGAGTTTTTCGGCCATTATGCAGGTCGGGCAATTTCTACAGCATGGGTCATTTCGATACCCGGATCCAAAGAAGCAGCCACAGAGCAGTACTTTTCTACTGCCAGGTTGACTAGCTTTTGGGCCTCAGCCTCCTCCAGGTCTGGCGACACAAATCGGTATACGATGTGCATGGCCGTAAAGCGCTTAGGGATCTCATCACGACGCGTACCTGCGATCTCTCCAGAAAAGTCTACGAGGGTCTTTCTACGCTTTTTCACCATCTTTACCAGATCTACAGCCGCACAAGAAATCACACCTGCCAGCAGCAGCTGCATGGGCGACATGGCCTGCTTGTCTTCGGCAGCCAACATATCTATTTCCACCCGATTGCCCTGCTCGTTTACAGCGTAATACTCTTCCTCTCCTTTAAAACCTAAGTTCACTTTCATTACCATGTCAATATTTTGTTTGTTTTATGATTTAAAGAATTAAACCGATTAAAATTTCGAATTTTCTAAATGTTTCCACCTGTGGTAGACATTTTTCAAAATCTTCTTGGCTTCTAATACAAGTAAGCTACTTTTGCTCGTTCAAGTAAAAATTACCTGGATTATGATCATTCCAAAGGAGCCAAAGTTAACAAAAGAGCAGTTTGAGGAGGTAGTTTCGATAGTAGAAGAATACAACTGTCGGATCCAGCCCATCGAAGGACATCACCGTACCATCTATGCCGTACTAGGCGAAGAACGCGAGACCATCATGGTCAACCGCATACTCGGCCTGGACTATATCGACCGATTTGACGCGGTGGATTCGCCTTTTAAACTCATGGATATCCACTCTGAGCTGGCTCACCACAAAATAAAGATTGGTGATCATATCGTAGGGGAGTCTCCGTTTATCATAGCGGGGCACTGTACTATAGATCCTAAAAACCCGAACCTTTTCATCGAGTCTGCACATGCAGTGAAAGAGGCTGGAGCCAAAGCCATACGTGGTGGTGTATGGAAGCCGCGTACGATGCCTTACTCGTTTCAGGGTGATGATAGCTCGATGAAAATCCTCATAGAGGCGAAAGAACAAACCGGACTACCGGTAGATACCGAGGTAATGGACGACCACCAGCTACAGATCGCTGTAGAAGCCGGTGTAGACATCCTGCAGATAGGTGCTCGAAACGCACTCAACTACTCCCTACTCAAGCAAGTAGGTCAGGCTACTGCTGACAAGCGCATTGCAGTATTGCTGAAGCGTTCGATCGGAATGGGACCTATCAACGAATTTATCGCAGCTTCTGAGTACATCGCTGCTGGTGGCAATGCTGATGTGATGCTTTGCCCTAGAGGTACCTCTCCTACCATGGATGGCTATAGAAACTATCCTGACGAGAGCATCACTCCACTACTAAAAGACAAAACCTGGGCTCCGGTAATCGTAGACCCGTCACACTCTGTAGGGCGTGCGAAATTTGTGCCTTCCGCTGCTATGGCTGCCATGGCATACGGTGCGGATGGTGTGATCATCGAGACACACTGCGATCCTAAGCGTGGTATTGGTGATGACCCTAAGCAATCGATCACTCCGGATGTGCTACGAAAGCTCATCCAGGATATCGATCAGATATGGGAGATCCGAAAGCATTACAAAAAGGAGCTACCCGTTACGGCCTAAGGGTTGTATCAAATAATCTTAATGAACTAAAAGCTTGCCTCCTGGCAAGCTTTTTTTTTGTTTGAGCTCATTTTAAATATGACCTCCCTCCTGTAACCACTCGCTATCTTGCTCAATCGGCCAACTACTAAGTCAGCGCTCGTATGACATAGGACCTCAACTATAATTTTCTCATTAGATTAGTTGCTTATTGAGCCCTATGACCGACTACCTCTATACACATCTCAATACGGTGACAGCCTACAGCATCGTACTATCTATCGCACTGATCTTGCAAGCCCGCAACCGCATCAATGCCTCCTGGGCAGTACTTAGCTTCCTGATGTGCGTATTGCTTTACCTGGTCATCGACCACCTTCCGCCGGAGTTGAGGGCATTTTTGATCATTGGCCCGCTGCTACTCCCATTTAGCTTTTGGATCATGGCCCGTACCTTGTTCAACGACACTCCGCTACATCAAAAACGCCTTTTAACATACCTAATTCTTACGGCAGTAGCATCGTATGGTCTCTATGCTATTTCACACTATACCTCCTACACTCCATACTTCAATGTGGCTAGCCAAGCCCTGTCGATCCTGTTTATTTTACTAGCCATCCTGGAAGCTCAATCTGGTAAGCGAACCGACCTGGACGAATCCAGAATACGGCTCAGACGATATTTTACTTATTTCATCAGCTTCATGGTGTTTATCACCATCTTATCTGAGCTGAGTCTATCCGAAGGAGACCAGCTACTCCCCAGGCTTATTCAGCGGAGTTCGATCTTGCTGTTTAATACGACGTTAATCGTTTTGAATTTCAAGCTCAGCAGCCACCTCTTTGACTCGCGTAAGCAACTGAGCACCACTCAGCACCCCGAACTCATCTCACGTATCCAAAACATTATGGTAGACCAAAAGCTCTACCGGCAGGAAAAACTAACCATTGGACAGCTGGCCGATTTGCTCAACGAACAGGAATACAAAGTCCGAAGGGTGATCAATCAGGAAATGGGCTACCGGAACTTTATAGACTTCACCAATTCGTTTCGAATCAAAGAAGCCACCGAAATGCTAAAAAATCCAGACCTGAACAGTCTCACCATCCTGGAGATAGCTTACAAAACAGGTTACAATTCCATAGGGCCTTTTAACCGGTCATTTAAACAAGCCACTGGCCTCACACCTACCGAATACCGAAAAAAGCACATTTAATGCTGGTCAATTTTAAAATCGGCAAGCATAATCCACTTTCGACGAGCACTTTTCAGTCCTCCGAGATAGCTTAACCACAAAAACATCAAATTATGGAAGCACTTATACTGGAATTCGCATCGATCTTTCGACGCATAGTAGTGGTAGATTTTTTACGCTACTTCATCCCTGCCAGCGGAGCTTTTTTCGTGTTTTGGATCCTCTTCGGCAAAGCTCTTCGTCACCGCTTCATCCAAAAGAAAAAACCTGAAAGCAATCGTCTGTGGTTTGAATTCACCTACAGCATGAGTACCATCGTGATTTTCGCTCTGGTTGGAGTGGGTATCCACTACACCAATAAGACGGGCGTTTTCACCATCTACAGAGATGTGGCACAGTATGGCTGGACCTATCTGGTGGCCACTCCTATACTTATGCTACTCATCCATGACACGTACTTCTACTGGACACACCGATGGATGCATCATCCAAAAATTTACCGCCACGTGCACAAAATCCACCACAAAAGCACCAATCCTTCACCCTGGGCGGCTTATTCCTTTCATCCGCTAGAGGCAGTGGTACAAGCAGGGGTCTTGCCGCTCATTTTACTGCTCATGCCGGTTCATACGTTTAATCTCTTCTTGTTTCTCACCTACATGATCCTTAGAAATGTACTGGGCCACCTCGGCTTTGAGCTTTTCCCGAAAGGATTTATCAAGAACCCATGGGTCAATTGGAACACCTCCTCCACGCATCACAACATGCACCACCATCATTTTCACTGCAACTACGGGCTGTATTTTACCTGGTGGGACAAGTGGATGAAAACGGATCATCAACTCTACGAAGAAACTTTTGAGGAAGTCACTAGCCGAAAAAGGGAAGCAAACACACGCCAAAAATTAAGTGCTTAGGTGTATACTCCCGGTTTTCTTGCCAACAGCCAAAAACAGCATTAGTTTAGGGTTTAGATAATCACTAGATACTCAATCAGCATGTACAAATACTTACCCTACCTGGAGAAAGCCTTCTTAGCTACATCTGCCCTGGGCTTTATCCTTCAGTCGATGGGAATTGAAATTACCGAATTACTCATCATTGGCTTATCTGGTCTGGCAGTTTCTTTTTTTCTCAATGCCCACAAACCCGCAGAAGAGCCCTCCTCACCCAGCGACGAACCCAAAGGATTTGGCCACTTGTTGGGATTCGTCATATTGCCAAAAATTGCCTGGATCAGCTGTGCGATTGCCACTGTAGGTATCCTATTCAACATTATGCAGTTTGGAAATGATCAGGGCAGCACGATGCTCTATATCGGTGGCTTTAACCTACTCATGATATCTGTGATTCTCATAGCCATGAATTTCACTCAAGGGGGACTGATTCACCAAATGCAACCGCTATTGCTTCGAGCTACCCCTCTAATGATCATCGTTGGCTATCTCCTCTTTAAGTAACCCACATGAACTCACCTCGAAAAATTTTCCACCTAGTTAGCTATCTGCAATATCCTCTTTTGCTCGCCGGAGTGTGGTACTATATCCCTTTTCTTAAATCGCTACTAAATCATGAGCCGGACTACTTTTTCCTCAATAATGTCCTGATCTTTTTCGGTGTGGCGATCAGCTTTTCGTCGCTACAAGACCCGCGAAAGACTCAGAACAAGCTCTCCAGGAAAATATGGCAAAGCCCAAGAAAAGGCAAATTAGCGATCATCTACATCGCTGCTCTGGCATTTAGCTTCATCATCGGGGGGCTGACGGCTATGTACCTGACTTCCTCTCAGGAATCTCAGGGGATATCTGTCGGCATCACGGTCTTAGGAATCGGGCTGATTGGTTTGCTCAAGACGGCTATCGAGATGTTTGAAAATCATAGGCGGGATAAAAATCCTGAAACCACTAAAAGCTGAGCCAAAAAGCTCAGCTTTTAGTAATTCTCTACAGCTCCCGGATCCAAATATTTCTAAACTGCATCTTGTCGCTATGATCTTGCAGCACCAGTGGTAGTTTTTCGGCATGAGCCACATAATACGGCGTACCAATAAAGCAGGTAGGCCCTAGCAGCTCTACGTTGTTTTGCACCAGGATGTCGTTATGAAAAACCGTCACGCGTGCAGGGCTCACCACGGTGCCTTTGTCAGAAAACTTTGGCGCCATAAAAATGATGTCGTACACCTGCCACTCTTCTGCCGGCCGAGAGGCATTGGCCAAAGGAATGTGCTGCTTATATACAGAAGCTGCTTGCCCATTGTTGTAGGTAGGGTTCTTGTACGAGTTGAGGACCTGCACTTCATACATTCCCATAAAAATCACTCCGCTGTTGCCTCCCTGCTGACCTTTCTTGTCTGCCGGCATTTTAGGCGCACGCCACTCGATATGCAGCTGCACATCACCAAAAGCCTGCCTGGTAGCTATACTTCCTGTTCCGGGGTTTACCTCCAGTGCTCCTTTTACGATGTTCCACTCGGCTGCTTCGCCCTTATAGTCAGGGTCCATCAGTGGTGCCATGGCTTCAAACCCTTCCATATTCACCGGAGAGCCATACTGTGCTTTTTGCCAGGCATTCAGGTTTTTGCCATCAAAAAGAACGATGGCGTCAGATGGAGCCGAATGGTCCACCGTAGGCGTAACCACGGGCACTTTTTTATAGAGTTCTGTTTGCTCCCAGGGCTTGGTCTTATTGAGCTCATCCCAATCGGGCTGTGGGATATCCTGGGCATTGGCGAAGAATGCAGCTCCAGCGAGCAGCGATAACATCAGTTTTTTCATCTATTCTACTTCTTTATTTTAAAAACATTAAAACTACATCTTCAAGGGGAAAATGCCACACGCCTTTTGTAGTTTGGCACGCTCAAATGGCAGCACTACTTTATTTCCTTGTACTCAAGCCACTATCGCTTTTACCCCTGAGAGTCATCTACCTACTCAGTGACCTTCTGTATTGCTTGCAGTTTGTAGGTTTAGCTTATCGCAAAAAGGTGGTCACCTGCAACCTGCACAAGGCCTTTGCGGACCGCAGCCCCGCCTGGAGGCGCAAAGTGCGGCGCCAGTTTTACAGACATTTTTACGACCTACTAGCTGAAAGTATTAGCCTTTTTAGCATTTCGCAAAAAGAAGCCATTCGTCGTTTTCGGGTGGTAAATCCCGAGCTATTGGAGGAGCTAGCTGAAGCGAAAAAGAGTGTCGTATTGGTTGGAGGGCATTACCAAAACTGGGAACTGTACGCCGTAGCCTCCAACCCGCAGATCCCCCATCAGCTGACGGGCATTTATACACCACTTACCAATCCATTTTTTGAAAAGAAATTTTCGGGGAGCCGGTCGCGCTTTGGACTTAAACTGATCCCCAAAAAGCAGGTTAAAGACTTTTTCGAAAGTTCTTCCGGTTTGACTTGCACCACCTTTGCGGTAGATCAGTGCCCACGAAAAGGGCAAAAAGTGTACTGGACCACTTTTTTGGGGCAACCCACAGCGGTGCATTTTGGTGCAGAAAAATATGCCCGGACGTATGATCAGGCAGTAGTCTTTGGGGCTGCTAAAAAAATCAAAAGAGGGCACTATGAACTGCACCTAGAGCTAATGGAACCCAACCCACGGGAGACTGAAGCCGGAGCAATTACCCAGCGACATACCGCTCGTTTGGAGCAGCAAATCCTGGAAGCACCAGAGTATTGGCTGTGGACACATAAGCGCTGGAAACTTCAACCGTAAGCTCCCAGCGCTACTGCATAGTTTAATCTTCTCCTCTCAGCGAATTGATCCACTGAGCGATTTTTTGAGCATCGGCACGAGGCACCTGCGGCATGGGCGCCATAGGTGTGGCATAGCCCGGCCAGTTTTCCGGCTCGGGATTGTAGATCAGCTCCACAATACGCTCATCAGTATACCTGCGCTTTGCTACATCTGCAAAGGAAGGGCCCACCACACGCTTGTCTGCCTTATGGCAGGCAGAGCAGGCATTTTTGTCAAGCAGCGCCTTCACTTGTTCGTAGCTAAGCACCTCCTTTACTTTTGGCTTTGCCTTCGCTACGGGTTTTTTCACCGGCTTTTTGATGGCTGCAGAAGAGCGCCTGGTGCTCACCTCTGACCTGTCTAGCCGCTCCCCATCAGGTATATTGTTGAGGGTGTAGTAAGCTTCCGGGTGAAGTACGGGCATGTTTTTGTCTGCGGAACGTATGCCCGGCACATTGATCTGATGGATAAAATGCTGCTTCATGTTGTCCACCAGCAGACGAACGCTCTTTCCATCATCGGCCACTTTCACTCCTGAAATCTTTAGCTCCTCCTCCCCAATAGTAGGACTTCCATACACGGGGTGGTACTTGTAGGTAAAAAGCTTCCCATTGTAGCTATCCAGATCTGCCGCACTTTTCTTATCAATTTCCAAGGTAAAGAAGAGCTCAAAACCGTCGGGCCTTGCTGACACGGTGTAGATTTCCATTGGGGTGTCTCCGATCCAAACCAGCCGCTCAAATCCTGAGTTGGTGTTTCCTGCCGATCCCCAACCACGGTTGGTTTCTCCCACGTACAAGGATCCGTCATTGCCCCAGTCCATTCGTAAAACACCTGACTGAAAGCCTTCTCGAAAATCAAAGGCCACGCCCTGATAAGCTCCGTTAACTTCTTCCAATACCACACGCATGATTTTGCTTTGCCCCTGATCTCCCACAAAAATCTGACCGGCAAAAGGACCAAATGCACCTCCGGTTTCGTCTTTGAGGATTTCCGAATTGGAAATACCCAAAATAGCATGAGGCAGCCAAACGGCGGGCAGTTTTACTTCATCAAATTCCTTCTTTACTGCGGCGAGGGTCCATGGATTTTCTTCATCCGCGATATTTTCAGGCTTCACATACCGACCATCCTTTTTCACCTTACGGTGATCAATTTTAGCTGAAAACTCGGCTTCTGTAAGCTGCACAGGTGATCGTTCGTCCTCGGACCAGCGCAGGCCAGCAGGGTGCCCGGTGAAGTCACCTTTTTCCACATGCCAAACACCACCACTTCCCATCCAGTCTCCCTGGTTGTCTGCGTAGAAAAACTCACCATCTATCAAACCAATACCACAAGGGGAGCGCATACCTGTTGCCCAGGGTTCCATTTCCCCATCAGGGGTAATCTTCAGCGTCCATCCACGCCACGGCACGCGGCTTTCTCCACGCCACCACTCTTCATCACCGAAGGCTACGTTTCCGGTAACGAACATCGATCCATCAGGAGCTATCTTGGGGCCATAAGAATACTCGTGGTAGTGACCAGAAAGCGGCCAGGAATATACGGTCTCATAGCTATCCGCCCGATCATCACCATTGGTATCTCTGAGGCGGGTAAGCTCGCCGCGCTGTGTGGCGTACAAAGCCTGCTGATAATACGCCAGACCTAGTGGTTCATGTAATCCCGTAGCAAACAAGGTGAAGTTAGGCACCTGACCTCCCTCCATGGTGGGGTTCTCTACCAGCCAGACATCCCCCCTTCTGGTTGCCAGTGCAATTCGCCCATCAGGGAGGGTTGCCACACCACCTACTTCCAGCAAAATACCTTCTGGCACAGGAATGGTGACAATTTTATAATAATCATCTTCTGTAGGCTGTGCTACTGCCACTACCGACATAGCCAACAGCACTCCGATAAATAGTTGTTTGAAAAAATGCATGTCTATGTGAGTTACCAGATGAGTAAATAAGAGATTTTCTGAGCGGGTGCTGTGATCACCAGTGCCTGCTGATCTGGCCCCAGGGACCTAACTTCGCTTTGCATACCAGCTGGCACGCTAATGAAGTATTGCTTATCGCCTACCGCATACAAGCCCGCACCCAGTGCTTCTATCTGGCTGGCTGTAGCCGCCTGCACCTCTGCGAGTACACCTTCTGGAAAGATAATTTCCCGAGCTAGCGCGCTACCATCTTCGGGTTTTAATTGGTCTTGCACTGCTACACCGCCTACCTCGAGGTTAAAAGTCGGGAGCCCAGTCGCCGGGTCCAGTTGATAGCCTTTAGTAATTACTTCCGATTTTGCCTGCCCCTTGATGGCTATAGATGGTGCGGCTGACAAGTACTGCACGAGGCCTTGCGGGTTGAAAGTAGCATTTCCCCTGTCATGCCACATCGGAGTAGCATCTACAAATCCTCCTCGCCACATCGACACGGGAGAACCAGCGGTCTGATCATATAAGAAGTGAACGCCCTCCGGAGTGCCAACGCCTACTGCATGGGTAAGCAATCCGTCTACATCAGGGTGCCGTGCAAAAGCACGAACCAGGCGAGGCTCACTGCCCGGCTCCACCAATATCGGGGCTGTGGCACTTCCTCCCGGAGGAAAGGAACTGAACGCATGCAGGTCCTGCCAATAACTATTGGCTGTGGCTACCTGCACTCCCAGACGCTTGCCGCGCCACGCCTGAAAGTGGCTATAAATCAGCTGAAAGTCATGAGCTCCTGCACTGAGGGCTACCGATCCCTCGGCATAGTTATACCCTTCCGCGACTACCTCTCCATTAATTTTGAGCACACCTACACAGCCCAAATGCAGTCTGAAGGTATGGAGTGCATCATCGGGCACAGTGAGCTTACCAGTAAAGCTCACCCCAAAATGCTGTGGCTCGTCGGCCACTTCGTAAGTCAAAGTGTTGGTCTCTCCTGAGGCTACCACTTCTCCTTCTTCAAAAAACTGCTTTTCTGATTCGAATCTCCCTCGGCGCACCTCATACTGCAAGGGTCCGAGCTTCGCCTGCCCCTCTTTCATTTTTTTGTACCGAATGTTTCGAAAGGCCACAGCACCATGATCGCCCTGAATCAATAGCGGCCCCATCGGTGCTTCTTGCTTTGAGATCTGCCCTCCGGTATAGGTTGGCAACTCCACATTTTTATGGATCACCATGCCATTAAGGACTACTTCCTGTATACGTGCATTGGCTATTTTATTGCCGGCTTCATCGAATCTTGGTGCTTTAAAGTCGATCTTCAAGGATTGCCAAAGGCCGGGAGCTTTGGCGGCATTGAGTAGCGGGGCCTTGCCCATGTAGCTCTTTTGGATGTCTTGCTCCCAATTGCGGTAGATCCCGCCAATATCTGAGAACTGCGGGAGTCTTACTCCATAGCTATCGAAAAGCTGAATTTCGTACCTGCCTTGCAAAAAAATACCACTATTGGAGCCCGGAGGCATCATCACCTCCAATTCCAGAATCAGGTCGCCATGCTGCCAGGAGGTCAGCAAATTATCCTTCTGCTCTTCAGTAGGCAAATTGATCAAAACACCTGTACCACTCGTCACGCGAATGGGTTCTGGTGCTTCTTCCTGCTTGCCACGTTTCTTTTTTTTCTTTGGTTGTGGTTCGTGAGTAGCATGGGGGTCTACTCTGGGGTCAACTACCACATCTCCTACGACCTGCCAATTGCCTGCTTGAGGCTCAAAACCAGCCATATCTTCCAGCTTGAGGTATTCGTACCCATCCTGCGCATGAATACCTATAGAAAACAGCCAGAAAAGACCGATTAGCAATATGCTTTGTTTCATCATGTTTGAGAATTAAAAAAATGGGTTAAAAAAGGAATTTCCCTTGAAAGGTAATAGAAATCTTTCGGCTACAAGTTTATGGACTGAAAAACCCAATACTTGCCTGCCATACCCTGAGGCTCAACTCCCCACCAGCACAAAAGCCACCGCAACTGTCACTAAACAATCGCAGTGGCTTTTCCACTTTTTCAAATACTTTTCCATACTGCCAGGACTCATCAGTCATCTGGAGTATTTAGCTAATCGTCACAGGATCGTTTGGAAGGGTAAGCCTTGTATGCATGATGATGGTCATGCCCACGAGATCTTGCGTGTAACCGGGACTTGGCGTGGTTGGAGTTGCGATAGCCATGCGCATCGCGTCTGATATCATCTCTGTAGAAATGCCCTTCATGCCTGACCGGCCTGCATACCGCATCTCGATAAAACCGCTGATCAAATCCACAGGATCTTTGGCACTGGTGTCTTCTATAGTCAAATGGGAAGTTTCGCTCCCTGTAAATCACTTTGCCGTAAGGAGTCATGCGCACCTTGATAAACATACCTCCTCGCCGCAAGACCACATCATAAAATGCCCGGCGATAGGTGCTCACTCGAGCCACGTGCACTACGTCATGCCGGTAAAAATCATGCTGAATTCTATAATATACTTCGTACGGCAGGCTCCATTGATACGCCTCCCCGTGTGAAGAAACAAAGTGCTGTCCTCGTCCTTCTGATAACCCGAAAGCCATCAATACTACGCTTAGTAAAATTGCTTTTTTCATGGCACTAAAAATTTGGTTTACGGGTGATGAAAAACCAAGATTAGTGCCAAAGAAGCCCCTCTACACGCAACTCATTGGTGCACTGAAACTTAACTATTGGGAATTAGCAGCTAGAACTCAACTTCTAAAGTCTATTGATCAAGTTATTTGCAACAGCATAGAGTGTTACAATCCCCAAAGTCAATCCATAGATTTTCCAAAGAGTGAATATCTTACGAAGATGAAAATTCGATTTGAGGCGCCATGCTATTACAGTGAAAAATGTGACTATTGATATATTGGTCATTAATATTATTCCAACCTTTCCCAATGATATATTCGGCCAATTCAGAAGCAAAAGAAGCAGTGTAATCACAAGAATTGCCAAAAGGAACTTTGGATAGTTGGCTATTGCCCATTTGACAAACTTTAAATCTCCCTTATCATGGTCATAATGAGCAATAATCCCCAGTCTTGGTAGTTCAAAAAAGCATCCATATACTGTTGCAAAAAGTATGGCAAGCCATGTTTCAATATTACTATCCAGTGAGAATATTAATAGTGTCATCAAAACAGTGTTGACAACTACACTAACTAGAGCTCGATGGTAAAAGTTTAACTCTTTAAAGGTCACTGAAATTACAATTTGACTCAAGTAGGCTAACAAAATAAGGCCTCCGAAAACCACTATGACCCCATTTGTAAGCATGAACAACTCCTCGATGCTCTTGATACCGTGGATACTTACTATTGATAAGAACAAAATGAAAAACATCACAAATTGAATAATGAAGCTCTTCACAACTATGATTTCTTCATTCCGTTCTATCGACAGTTTCATTTCATAAATTATTCAAGACGTATTTCATCATTAATTGAAATAACCAAAAACGGAATAACCTACATATTTCTCCTGTACTGCCCCCCTACCTCAAACATGGCGTGGGTAATCTGCCCAAGTGAGCAGTACTTGGTGGTTTCCATCAGCTGAGCGAAGGTATTTCCGTTATTCAGCGCCACCTCCTGCAGCTGCTTGAGCATTTTTTCGCTGTGCGCTTCATTTCTGTGGTGGAGCGCATTGAGGTTTGCAATTTGATCTTCCTTTTCCTCGGTGGTCGCCCTGATCACCTCATCCGGAATCACGGTAGGTGATCCTTTGGAAGACAAGAAGGTATTTACACCAATGATCGGCAGATCGCCATTGTGTTTTTTGGTTTCGTAATAGAGGCTTTCCTCCTGGATTTTACCACGCTGATACATGCTCTCCATCGCTCCGAGTACCCCGCCTCGCTCCGTGATGCGGTCAAACTCCAACATTACGGCCTCCTCTACCAGGTCCGTAAGCTCTTCGGTGATAAATGAGCCCTGCATGGGGTTTTCATTTTTGGCCAGGCCAAGCTCTTTGTTGATGATCAGCTGAATGGCCATAGCCCGACGCACGGACGCCTCTGTAGGCGTGGTGATGGCCTCATCGTATGCGTTGGTATGTAAGGAATTACAGTTGTCATAGATCGCGTAAAGTGCCTGCAGTGTAGTGCGGATATCATTAAAATCGATCTCCTGTGCGTGCAAAGAACGACCTGAAGTCTGAATGTGGTATTTGAGCTTTTGGGAGCGCTCATCGGCACCATATTTCACCTTCATGGCTTTGGCCCAAATACGACGTGCCACTCTACCGATCACAGCATATTCTGCATCTACTCCATTGGAAAAGAAAAACGAGAGGTTTGGAGCAAACTTATTGATGTCCATGCCTCTGGACAGGTAGTACTCCACGAAGGTGAATCCATTTGCCAGCGTAAACGCCAACTGAGTAATAGGATTTGCCCCAGCCTCCGCGATGTGATAGCCAGAGATGGATACCGAGTAAAAGTTGCGCACCGCCTGATCAATGAAATACTGCTGTACATCCCCCATCAGTCGAAGCGAAAACTCCGTGGAGAAAATACAGGTATTCTGGGCCTGATCCTCTTTTAGTATGTCTGCCTGCACGGTACCTCGCACACTTGAAAGCGTACGTGCTTTGATTTCTTGATAAACCTCTGCGGGCAGTACATCGTCTCCAGTTACCCCAAGGAGCATCAGCCCCAGGCCATTGTGACCAGCCGGCAACTCTGCGTTGTATTTTGGACGCTCACTGCCCAACTTATCATAGATTGCCTTGATCTTTTGTTCTACCTCCTGCTCCAGGCCATTTTCTTTGATGTAAAGCTCGCACTGCTGATCAATGGCTGCATTCATAAAAAATGCAGCTATGGTAGCGGCCGGTCCATTAATCGTCATGGATACGGAAGTAGTCGGGTCACAGAGATTGAAGCCCGAATACAACTTTTTGGCATCATCCAGGCAACAAATGCTTACCCCCGAGTTTCCGATTTTCCCATAGATATCCGGTCGGTGATCCGGATCTTCGCCATACAATGTCACTGAATCAAAAGCTGTAGACAAGCGTGCTGCTGGCAGTCCGTGAGAAAGGTAGTGAAAGCGCTTATTGGTTCGCTCTGGGCCACCTTCTCCGGCGAACATCCGGGTAGGGTCTTCGCCTTTTCGTTTGAATGGAAATACGCCCGATGTAAACGGAAACTCTCCTGGCACATTTTCTTGCAAGCTCCACTTCAGCACATCGCCCCACGCCTCATAGCGCGGCAGGCTTACCTTTGGTACGCGGGTGTGCGACAAAGTAGTGGAGGAAGTTTCCACGACAATTTCCTTGCCCCTCACCTCATAGGTAAAAGAGTCTCCGGCATAAAGCTCCTTTTTCTTTTCCCAGCCCTCTAGCAGCTTCTTATTGTGCGGATCCAGGTCCAACTCCAACTGGTCTTTCGCCTCCTCTATGGCTTTCAGCGCACTCTCCTTGTCCAGGTCTTTCATCACCTCCATGGACTTATTGAGGCCGTAGAGTTTCTGAGCGATCTCGCGTTGTTTTTCTACCGTCTCATTGTAGTCGCGGATGGTTTCGGATATCTCTGAGAGGTAACGCGTACGTTTGGGAGGTATGATGTAGATCTTCTCCGACATCTCTTTGGTCGAAGCAAAATTAGACTTCAGTTCCGCACCCGTTTTCTCTACCAACTGATCCATGATCACCTTGTAGAGCTGATTCATACCCGGATCGTTGAACTGACTCGCGATGGTGCCGTAGACAGGCAATGCATCGTCTTCCGTTTCCCACAAGCCATGGTTGCGTTTGTACTGCTTTTTGACATCACGAAGTGCATCCAGTGCCCCGCGCTTGTCAAATTTATTGAGGGCGATCACATCCGCAAAATCCAGCATATCGATTTTCTCCAGCTGAGTAGCTGCACCATACTCTGGAGTCATCACATAGAGTGACATGTCTGAGTGATCGGTGATTTCAGTATCCGACTGCCCAATCCCTGAGGTCTCGAGGATGATCAGGTCAAAACCTGCAGCTTTTACAATGTCCACCGCATCTTTCACATACCTGGAAAGTGCCAGATTGGACTGACGTGTGGCCAGTGAGCGCATGTATACCCGATCTGAAAAGATAGAGTTCATGCGAATACGGTCGCCTAGCAGCGCCCCACCAGTCTTTCGTTTGGAAGGGTCCACTGAGATCACGGCAATGTTTTTATCTTCAAAATCTAGCAGAAAACGACGAACGAGCTCATCTACCAGCGAAGACTTCCCTGCTCCTCCCGTACCGGTGATCCCAAGTACCGGAGCTACTTTTTTGGCAGCGATGGTCTCTCGAATCTGATCCAGCACTTTTTGATTTTCCTCAGGAAAATTTTCGATCGCAGAAATGGTCCGCGCTATGGAGTTGACATCTTTTTTATCGAGTGCTTTCGCCTGTCCGTTGAGGTTTTTTCCTACCGGAAAATCACTTCCTTTTACCAGGTCATTGATCATGCCCTGTAGGCCCAACTCCCGCCCATCGTCGGGAGAGTATATTCGTGCTATGCCGTGTGCATGAAGCTCATCTATCTCTTCTGGGAGAATGGTACCACCTCCACCACCATAGATGCGAATGTGCTCTGCACCCCGCTCTTTGAGCAAGTCATACATGTACTTAAAGTACTCCACATGCCCTCCCTGATAGGAAGTGATGGCTATGGACTGAGCATCTTCTTGTATCGCGCAATCCACGATTTCCTGCACAGACCGATTGTGCCCGAGGTGGATTACTTCGCAGCCAGTAGACTGAATAATGCGACGCATGATGTTGATGGCGGCATCATGGCCATCGAAAAGAGACGCAGCGGTGACTATACGTATATGGTTGACGGGCTTGTAAGGCGCTTCAGTTTGAGACATATGCTTTTTTGTGTTGAATTAGGGTAATGTTGTTTTTCTAATTTGGGTAACACAAAAATAAGTAAAAGCAAATGCTCAGCGAGCGGATTTTGTGAAATGGATTTTGCACCCAATGATCTTCCTGATAGTACCAGATTGAAGAAATAAAATAAATACTTATTGGATTTAGATATTAATTTTCAATTTCCTCATTCGAATATCAATCTAGCACTTATGAAAAGAAGAATCTTCCTTATCGTTCATGACGACAACCATCAAACCAAGACAAGTCAAATCTTTGACCTATTAATCTTGGTATTCATAGTAGCTAGCACGATTGAGATCGTTTTAGAATCCGAAGAGTCATTAGCACTTGAATATTCTGGCATATTTCAAATTGTAGAAACTACTTCAATTTTTGTCTTTACAATTGAGTATCTATTGAAACTTTGGAGTTGCGTAGAACGTCAAAAATACAGTCATGCTATTGTGGGCAGGTTGAAATATGCGTCTACACCTTCAGCTCTAGTGGACTTGCTGGCCATTCTCCCAGCATTTCTCCCATTTCTTGGAATTGATCTCAGGTTTTTAAGAGCACTTAGGCTACTTCGGATATTTCGCATCTTAAAAATAACACGCTATACAAAAGCCTTCAATACGATTCACAAAGTCTTGAAAAACAAGAGTGAAGAATTAATAATAACCAGCTCATTCATTGTTGTAGTGCTAATTATAGTATCAACATTAATGTATTATGCTGAAAGAGAAGCACAACCTGAACAATTTTCCAGTATTTTGAAATCACTATGGTGGGGTGTAGTCACTTTAACGACAGTCGGTTATGGAGACATTTACCCAATCACACCAATTGGCAAAGTTTTGAATGGAATCATAACGCTAATTGGTATCGGACTAATAGCACTTCCTTCTGGGATCCTCGCTTCCGGGTATACGGAAGAATTAATATCCGAAAAACAAAAGACTCCAATCCATAATCAATCGGAAAACTATTGACGTAAAAGCACCCATACTTTGACAGAATAGCACCGAAGAAAAAATTCGCTTAACTTCTACTTTTACTAAAAAAAGTCATGATCACAGTACAAACATCAATAAACGCCCCAATAGCGAGCGTATGGGAGAAATGGAATTCACCAGAAGCCATCATGCAATGGAACCAGGCCTCACCTGACTGGCACTGCCCTACGGCAGAGGTAGATTTGCGCGTAGGTGGCAAGTACAAGTCTACCATGGCAGCTAAAGACGGCAGCATGCAATTTGATTTTGAAGGCACCTACACTAAAGTCATCCCCAATGAGCTTATAGAGCACACCATGGCTGATGGCAGAAAAGTGCGTGTTCAGTTTGAAAAAGCGGGTGAAAGTACCCGAATAATTGAGGAATTTGAACCAGAAACGTCACATCCAGTAGACATGCAAAGAGATGGGTGGCAAGCCATTCTTGATAATTTCAAGAAACATGTGGAGGCACTATAAAAAAGCCGTCTCAGAAACACACCTAAAGCAATTACCTCCGGGCATTGTTTCTGAGACGGCCATCAATTAGCTGAGTTTTTACCTACTAAAATATGGTATAAAGCAGCCCTATGTTAAGTCCAAGCGTATTGAAATCTGGTTCCACGTCTGTAAACACGTGTCGGTATTCGAGGTTTGTATCTAAAAACCACTGGTTTTCACTAAGCTCAAATGCAAGGCCTACCCGAGGAGATACCCCTGCATAGGTATCAGCATCTACCCCTTCCAGGCTGGACCCAAATGTAAACGTACCTGCACCGAGCTCTCCATACAAATCTACCCAGGTGGCCAGGTCTTTGTGAATGGCTGCAGTCACCTGCACAGGCACTATGGTCAGTCGCTCACCGTCCAGCCCATCAGCATCATAGGGCAGCGCCTCAAAACCTGCCTCAACACCTACATCAAACCGGTCGTTGAAGTAATAGTCAAAGGATACATCGGCTCCGGCCCCGGCATTGTAAAAATCTGCGTTATCCCCCAAAGGAGCTGCTCCTGAAAAGTTAACCCCTACGTTGGCACGTTGTGCTGTAGCCGAAATCAAACCAAATCCGATAATTGCCAGTATTGTGTAAACTATGCGTTTCATTGAAATAATACAATTTTCGTGATACCATGTCATTTCCGCACTTGCGGAATCACCTGCCATACTAAAAAGACCGTACCAAAGCCTAAAAAGAGCCTAAAAACCATCCAAAAGGCAATAATCAAGCCTAAACATTCTCAAATCGACAAGCATATTTTCAGATTTAAAATCCATCTCATCGGATATTCTCTACGATTGAACGTTGTTTATTTCCAATTTTCCAACGAAATCGATAATTTCAAACCTTCTAACCTCCTAATATTTATGAAACGATCACTGACCTTCCTATTTGCTTTGGCTGTGTATAGCCTGAGTGCGCAGACTCCCATCACCAGTATTCCTTTTCAGCTATATGGTGACCACATGCTCATCAAAGTGAGCGTGGACAATTCGGAGCCCCTTGATTTCATCTTTGATACGGGATCTGGACTCACCGTAATAGATGATGATGTAGCCGACAGACTAAAGCTCCGTGGCAAAAAAGTGAAAATGAACACGACCAAGACGACCATGGAGCTCATCAAACACAATGAGATTGAGATCAATGGCTTCCCGATGGAAAAAAACATCAAAATCTACTCAACAGATCTGGACCATCTGGAAATCAGCCTAGGGCGAGACATTGACGGCATAGTGGGGTATGACCTTATGCATCATCACACGCTCCACATAAACTACGCTCGAGGAATCATGGACATCTATGAGCATGGGGAGGGCCCCGCCGATGGAGACGTAGTACCCTTTCACCTAACCATTTCTATCCCCACTATAAAAGGAGCCGTCACACTCAACAACGGAGAGCCACATGATGGTAAGTTTTTCATTATGTCAGGGGCGGGCACCACCCTGGATTTCAACTCTCCCTATGCTGAAAAATGGGATGTCATTCATAAAACGGGTAAACACTACTCCTATCTGGTGAAGGGCATCTCCGAAGAAGAAACACTGCATTATGAGGGTCATGTGCTTTCCTTTTCATTTGGTGATCAAACCATAGAAGACCTACCAATCGGGATAAGTATGGCTAAAGAAGGCATACAGGCTCACCCTGAAGTAGCTGGAATCATTGGTAACCAGGTGCTCAGCAAGTTTAACATCACCATAGACCTGCCTGGCAAAAAGCTCTATTTCCAACCCAATAAAAACTTTGACAAACCCCTGCATGTAAACTGTAGCGGCATAGACATACAGCTGTCCAAAGACAAGAGGCGGGTATTGGTTCATCAGGTTTTTGAAGATAGCCCGGCGGCTGAAGCCGGCATCCAGCTCAATGATGAGCTGCTATTGATCAACGACACCCCGGTAAGAGATGTTCCGCTGCCTCGCATCAAAGAAATGCTCAGACAAAATGGTGAAGAGGTCACCCTGGTGCTCAACCAGAACGGCGATGAGAAGACCGTAAGCCTTGCATTGCGGAGCCTAATCGAATAGTCACCTAACTAACTGGCATTGTCCTTGTAGTCTGTGAGCAAAAAACTCAACATACCATGAAACATATATTTCTGAGCACCCTGGTGTTTTTGATGGCGATTGTAGCAAATGCACAAGACACTGAGCAACCAACGCTGACGATCAAGGGCACCTCCAGCGCCTCTGTAAAGCCTACTGAAACGACAGTAAGCTTTCGAATAGAAGCACAGGGAACTTCCTATACAGGCACCATCAATGAACTTATTCGACGGGTAGACCTACTTACCTCCTCACTGAAAAAACTAAAGTTTGAAGACCATGAAATAGTGACATCCAGCTTCAGCGTAGATAAAAACAAAAAATATGACCGGGGAGAATGGAAAGAGCTCGGGTATCTGGGAGTGCAAAACGTAAAAGTCACCTTTGGGATGGAGAAGAAAACCTTGCTGAAGGTACTCAACGAAACCACCGATAGTCAGGCCAACCCAGAAATCAGCATTTCATTTGGACTGGACAAAGAGCGACAGGCGAAACTAAAAAATGAACTCCTGCAACAGGCAGTAAAAGATGCCCGCCTGAAAGCAGACTTATTGGCCGGAGCTGCAGACTATGAAGTGGCTGGGATTAAATCCATACAGTATCATGAGCAGTCTGGTGGAGGGCCACGCCCCATGTATGCCATGGCTGAGTCTGCAGAGCTATCTAGAAAAGCCGATGTGCAGTTTTCAAACTTTGAAGCTGACAATCTAAACTTTCAGGAGTCTGCCAACATCGTATTTTACTTACAGTCCGCAAAATAAAAGCACAAAAAAAACCGGAGGGGCCGCCAATATGGATGATATAGTCCCTCCGGTTATTGCCATATAAAAGATCTTCCTAACGGATTACCAGCCCAGCCTTGGGACAATTGTGAATTACCTCGTGCTTAATTAGGAAGACAATGCGCCCGACCGTCTGTACGAGCAATACAATATTAGAGGTATTGTATCACCCAAATCCTCTCAATTTTCCTGTAATCACCACTCGGTATTTTTACTGAAGCTCCTCTGGCTGTAATTTCATGATTCGGTGTAGCTTTCCGCAAAACCCAATCATTGCGCTCTAAATCAATGTTTTGAATGATTTTTTCTTTAGTGTTTCGAGCTTAGAGGTGCGCTGAATCGTGTTCACATTATTCCCAAGCCAACCTATTGACAATCACCTATAACAGGTCAATAAATCTTTTTGACCAAATGACTTCTACCTGATTTTCATCCTATCGATTCTATCCAGATAAATGGAACGGTAGTTTTCCTTGGTCTCAGCGCTCAACGCAGACCGATCGATGAGCGTCAATGCCTTAGGGTTTGGCTCACTAAAATCTTTCAGAATACGCTCTACTCTGGACTTATGCATCTCTATCTTTTCTCCAAAATGGACAAAGTCCTGATAGGTAAAAAAGCCACCATTCGGCAGTATAATGCCGATCCTGCACTAATGGATGCATCACCGAAGATGACTGAAGGAAATAGGCAATATAATGCCTATATAACGGCTCTGGAGTTTCACAAATTCACCGAGGAGCTAAACATGACGAAGATCCATAATTATTGAAACCACACTATTCGCCCTCTTTCATGATGGTTTCCAGCCTCCTAAGCGCCCACTGATTGTTTTCTAAATCAATGTTTTGAATGATATTTTCTTTTTCTTTAGTGGTAAGATGCCAGCTTAGCGAAGCACGCTCTAGCTGCTTGCGCTCAGTTTCTTTAGCCTCCACCAGATAGCTCTCATCGATATTGGTATAGGTGTTATACTCCAGCTCCACAGTCTGCAGCGGTACACGCAAGTTATCTTTCAAACTAGCTATTCGTTCATCATTGTTGACATCCTGGATATTGCCCAGATTATTGTACACACTAGCTATGGGGTAGGTCATCCGCTGAATTAGCGAGGGATTGGACTGTGGCTCTATGGGTGCATTTTTCCGAGTATCCCTGATGATCACCATGGTTACACCTGCAGTATTTTCTTCAAACCACTCTTTAAAAACCTCAATAAACCGAACCGCATCACCCACACCAAAATTATCAGAAATACCAGCATCCATCACCTCTATACGGGGCTCGCTAGGCAAGGACACAGTAGGAGTGATGTAGGGAAAAGATGCGGACATTCGGAGGGCTGTGAGAAAATTTAGGTTTTCGGCTCCCTGCTTTTCAAACAGTCGATTAAAGCCAACCCCAGCAATCTTACCATCAGGATCACCCGTAGTGCTTTTGCCCATAAATGACACACGCTGTGGCGAAATGTAAAGCTTTCTGCCGTCATTGGAAATAACCGGTGACATCAGCATCATAGGTATTTGTGCTTTCATCTCTGGCTCTCGATAGGCTGCCAGTTTTTTGTCCAGCACCCCGCCCAGGTTTCTATTTAGGTTTTCTTCAAAGACATAGCCTCTGTCTTTGAGATAAGATTTTTGGTCATACGTATACCGGCGCACCCTAAAAAACGCATCATTCACTAGGAGCGAAAACACGATGGGGTTGAGATTATCTCGACCGATCATCCTGAGCCGTTCTGAAACCGCGGGTATTTTTTCGCCTTGAACCTTTCGCCAGTAGAGCTCCCGAAAATAAGCTGCCCCTACCATTCCTCCTGAGGCACCTGTAATGAGTACCGTTTGGCGCATAAGCTGCCCTTGCAATATGCTATCTACATTGACTAGCGCATTTAAACTCCACAGCGCTGCACGCTGACCTCCTCCACTGACACACAAAAACACTGCCCTGGGGTTTGGCTCCACCTGCTGCTGCCTCCAGCTCTCAAGGGTCTTTAGCATCTGTAGGCTATCCTCTCTAAAACACTGCTCACTGTTCAACTCTCGCAGTTTGCCCAGCGTATAATTCACCCTCTCTCCTTCATAGTCCAGCCCCCTGGCAGGGTACTCACCCTGAATCAGCCCCCACTTCACCAGCAAGTTGGCCAGCAAAAACAAGCCAACAGCAGACACCAACCCCCAGCCTCGCAGCCAATAGGAAAAGGCACCTACCAGCATAATCACTATGGAAAACATCAGCAGCGAACTGGCGGCAGCAGGTATTTGAAGGTACTCATTATCCATAAAGGTGCCCAGAAATAGAATCAGGAAAATGACCCCAAACTCTATCACCACAGAATTGAAGTGATTCTGATCGAATACTTTCAGCACTGCTTCCTTGTCGTAAAAATCCTGAAGCCTCCTACATGACCTCACCCTCAACTTCAGATCGAAGTACGAATAAACCTTATACCTGCGTGCTCTACTTTCGGTGAGCTTGTTCATCATCCGCTCTCTACTGAGGCTAGACTTTCGCAGACGTTTGTCTACAGACCCTGCCAGGTACTTAAAAATGTCCTTGTTGGTAAACTTGAAATAAATAAAAAATACAGCGAGCATCACTGCCAAACCACACAACAAACCCACTACGTCCAGCAGAATGTTTACACTACTGGCAAATTCATTACTGCTTTGAAATCGAATCAATAAGACTACATAAGTGATCAGTGCAATAAGCGGGAGCACACTGTTATTGATAGAAAACTTCGCAAAAGGACGCTCCAGAATACCCACAAACGTGAAACGATGGCTATCCAGAATATAGCAAGTAATATGAAAGGCCATGGTAAAATTGCCAAACGCCAACCCTACCATAAAAAAGCTCCAAAACCCGACCTGGTTTACATACTCTGGATCCAGATAGAGGTAATGAATGCCGTAAATTTTACCAATACCACCGCTGATAGTGACCACAAATAGCACCCACAGTATCACCAGGGCAAGATTCCTCCTCATATGATGAAAAACCAACTGAACAGGAAAAGAATATATGATCGAATCTATAGATTTACGCATCGTGTGCCTTGGGCATCTTCGGTTTGGATCAAGTTATACAAAATCCCAAAAATGAGAGAACATGAGTAGTGAATCAGGTCATTTTTTAAGCCAGGATGGGCTGAAGCTTTTTTACCGCTATTGGGAGTGTGAGTCACCAAGGGCTATTCTGTGTATCGTTCATGGCCTGGGAGAGCACAGCAACCGCTACCATGAGCTAGCCCAGCAGCTGGCCAACTCGGGAATAACCACCTACGCTATGGACCTCAGAGGGCACGGTAAGTCGGAAGGAAAAAGAGGACATGCCAGGAGTATAGAGCTGCTCATGAGCGACATAGAAGAACTCCTCAAAACCGCCAGAGCCGAGCACACAGAACTCCCCATGTACCTGCATGGGCAAAGTATGGGAGGCAATCTGGTGGCTAACTATGCCATTCGAATGAATACCAACGAGCTAAGTGGCATGATCCTTACGTCTCCATGGCTCAGACTTGCGTTTGCGCCTCCGGCCTGGAAAGTAAAGCTCGCCGGCATTGCTAAAAGCATTTTTCCATCCTTAACACAACCGAACAACTTGGACGCCAGACAGTTTACGAAAGATGAAAACGCCATCAGAGCGTACAATGAAGATCCGCTGGTGCATGGACTTATTTCCGCAAAGCTCTACACAGAATGTGCCGCTTCCAGTGCTTATGCCCTGGACCATGCCGATCAAATCAAATTGCCCGCGCTGGTCTTTCACGGTACCGCAGACCCAATAGTAGATTGGAAAGCCTCTCAAGAACTAACCCAATGCATGTCCACCAAGGTGCAATGGGTGCCTTTGGAGCATTTCTTACACGAACCACTTCACGATAACTGCAAAGGGGAAGTCACTGATCAGATGATTGATTGGATGCTCAGCAATTCGTAGAGGCATCGTCTGAAGATTCAGCAAATTGCCGAACCTTAGCTTCTTGCTGGAGCCTGAATTCTTCTTCAGGCTTGCCTAAAAAATAAACTTCCACTTCGGTGCCATCGAACTTACGTATCATGATGTGAAAGTAAAAGGCATTGAGCTGAAACATAAAGCCCCCATGGACATTGGACTTATTGGGTACAAACCCTTCAATGCCTGAAAGGATGTAGTCGGGCATGACTCTATTTTGGACAGTCATCAGCAGACCTTCGTCCTGCTCTGTGAGCATCCCACGAAACATGTAGATAGCATCACCCATTCGAAAAACTACCTTAACAAGTAGGTCGTTCAGGCGATGCACTGTGATTTGCGAGGAGGTAACTTCGCGTGAGGCAGCGCATACCATGTTTCCCCAGTATACCCGGGAAATTCTTTTTGTGAGACTTTGTTCCATTTGCAGGTTAGCTGATACCAAAGGTAAGCTCCCAGAAGGGAGAGACCAACAAAACCACATGAATATACATTAATTCACCGTGAAAGGGAATATTATTCTCCCAACTGATCTACCGGCAAAACAATCCTAAAGGTAGACCCTTTACCTTCTATGCTACTAACTTCTATTTTGCCATGATGTTCGGTAATAACACGATGAGAAATAGCCAACCCCAGCCCTGTGCCCTCACCCTGGTCTTTGGTGGTAAAAAATGGGTCAAAAATTTCTTTCATATGAGCACTGGATATCCCATGTCCTGAGTCCGAAATGGCGACTGATATCTGTGCATCTTCTGTAGATGTGCGAATATCGATGACTCCCTCATCTTTAATGGCATGAATAGCGTTGTTCAAAATATTTAAGAAAACCTGATTGAGCTGATGAGGATTGCACAAAATACTGGGCACATCACCCATATACAGATTGATTTGAATTCGACCTTTCACATGGTGTTTCACCAGATTTACCGTAGAGCGCACCGAATCGTTGATGTTGTACCGATAGCGCCTGGACTCTGCAGGCATCGAAAATGTATTAAGATCATTCATGAGGTTTTTCACTCGTGTGGTACCCTCATCTACTCCATCGAGGAGTGAATGAAGCTCCTCAAACAGTGCATCAAAATTTCTAGTCTTTCCATTTCCATTGGCCTGAGGACCACCCATATCCTCAAGATACTCTTTAAGCTCATGGAGGTCGTTACGAATAGGTGCCACATTACCTGCTACGTAGTTGATGGGATTGTTGATCTCATGTGCCAGCCCTGCTGTGAGTTGTCCCAGAGACGCCATTTTTTCAGACTCTACCAGGCGCACCTGTGCCTGTTTGAGCCGGTTGAGCGTTTTTTTCTGCTCGTCATTGGCCTGTAGGAGCTTCATTTCTGTATCCTTCAGATTGGTAATGTCCACATGGATGCCCAACACATAAGCCTCATCACCCAACAGCATTCGGCGCTTACTCAGGAGCAGCCAGTGGCCGGTTCCATCCGGAAACTCGTAGTAGGCCTCCTCCTCTACTACTATGTCGTCATTCAATATTTCTCTATCTTCCTGCTCATAGCGGTACACATCCTCCACACTTTTATGAGTCTCACTGATACTCTCGCCAAGGACCTCTTTATGAGGCACCCCCAGTGAGTTGGCCATCGCTCGATTCACCATTACGTACCTGCCTTTCTCGTTTCGCACGAAAATGAGGCTAGGGAGACTATCGATGATGCTCTGAAAAAACTGACTCTGCAGATTGATCTCTTTGGTTCGTCTTTCTACTTCCTCCTCCAGATGGTCTTTGTACTGTTCGAGCTCCTGCTCCGCCCGTATTCGCTCTGTTACGTCAGCAATATTTCCCGTAAGCCCTATTACTTTTCCCTGATCATTGTATACGGGGTTGTACACCTGAGTATAATAGCGATCTTCAAACCTGCTAGTGACCGTAAAATGCTCCCCAGAAAGGGCCCTGTTGAAGCTTTTCGAAATCTGGTGTGCGAGATCCTCTGGAAGCATGCTCAAAATGGAGGCTCCTTGCTTTACTTCACTTCCAAAGTTTTTCTGAATGCGTTCGGCATGGATTTCATTGAAGTAAACATATCTATACTCCCGATCTAAAGTAAAAATGCTAATGTGCTCGGGGTTTTCAATAAAAGCCGCCAATCTGGCATCAAAAGCCATAAGTTTGTTCTCAACCTTCTTCTGATCCCACTCCCGCTGCTGAAACAACCTGAGCACGTAGCGCACAAGCAAAAGGTAGCCGATAAGTACCCCCAGCGACAGGACTATAAGCAAGGCGCCTGAACCAAAAGGTGCTGATTCACCTACGCTACCATACTGATGCACAGCAAATAGTAGCAGAAAAAGGGTGACAACCATTAGGACCCCCACCCAAATCAGACCTTGTTTGAGCATTTTTAGCGGCTTCATGACCAATGAAAGTAGGTTTAATCCTCCACTGGTAGAAATAAAATGAAGCGAACGGGAATTTAATAGAGCTCATCGTAGTATTGGGCAGCCATCCTGGCACTGCCAAAGGCCGGCAACACGTCCTTCATAGCCCTGACTACCAACTTGTTCCACCCTTCCGCATCTTGATAATAAAGAGGAAGAACCACCTGCTCTAGCAAATGCATTAAACTCTCATAATCCTGGCGGTCGTGCGCATTTTGATCTACATTCATGTCGGCCGGAGGTATAACAAAACAGTTCTTACCATCTTTCGCAAACTCAGGTATCCACCCATCGTAAGTCGACAAATTCACGGACCCATTCATAGCTGCGGTCATTCCGCTGGTACCAGAAGCTTCTCGCGTGATTCTAGGAGTATTGAGCCAAATATCCGAACCATTTTTGAGCTTACGCGAAAGTTCCAGCTCATACCCTGTAAGTACAGCAACATTTGACTTGTGCTTCGAGTACTTGATCAGTCGGTTAAAAATGGTTACCGCATTCTTATCTTTCGGATAGGGCTTACCTGCCCATATGATCTGAATGGGATATTCCTTATTGGTTAGCAATTTCTCCAGACGAGCTTCATCCATCAGGAGTAAGTCAGGTCGCTTGTACGCCGCAAAGCGTCTGGCCCAGACTACAGTTAGCACTTCCGGATCGAAGATTTTCCCAGTTTGATTGGCTACTTCTCTGAAGAGCTCACGCTTGAGTTCGTGTTTGCGTTTGATCAACTTTTTGTGATCGGCTTTCTCTGCTGCTTTCTTCAAAATCTCATCTTGCCAGTAAACTGCATCCTGTGCATTGGTAATAGGAATTATTTTACTAATGCCATTAAACCCCTTCCACATATCCTTAGATACTTTGGCGTGTATTTTCGAGACTGCATTCGATCGCTTGGCATGACGCAAAGCTGCCACAGTATAGCTGAGCATACCTTCATCTGTGGTTTCTTTTTGCAACTCTTCATCGGAAAGATGCCTTCCAAAAAAGCCCATATTGTTCAAAAATGCACCTTCACGCTCCTCGTTACCGGCCTTTTCTGGTGTGTGGGTGGTAAAGACAAACTGATCTTTCTTCACTCCCTGATCTTTCAGGTAGTAAAACGCAGGCAAGCCATGCCCTTCATTGAGGTGATAGATATCAGCACCTCCCAAAGCTTCCACTACTTTAGCTCCACCTATCCCCAGCACAATGCTTTGGCTGATGCGGGTCAGGTCGTTGTTGTCATAAAGCCGATCGGTTATGGTTCGAGACAAGTGGTCGTTTTCTGGCACATCAGTGGATAGCAAATACATCGGCACTGTGCCAAAAATCTCGGGCTTTAGGCAGTATGCTCGAACATGTACATGTGCATTTTCAAGAATTCTTATCTGAACCTGAATGCCCGTATCTTCCAAAAAGGCATAGTTTTTCTCTACAAAGCGAGGCTCCAGTGTACCATCAGGTTTCCGTCCCTGATCATAGTAGCCGTATTTCCACAGCATACCTATACCGATCATGTTTTGCTTGAGCTGATAGGCACTACGCATATGGCTTCCGGCCAAAAAACCCAATCCACCAGAGTAGATTTTCAAGGCCTGATCAATGCCAAACTCCATACTGAAATAGGCTACTTTCTTTTGGTATTTTTTATCGATTTTGTACGGGTGGTTCCAGGTATTATAGGCTGACATCATTTCTATTCGTAATGGTTTTTGCCCGAAAATAATCGCTCTAAACAATTAACCACAGCCGATTTCATTAAATTTTGCTTACAGCAAAAATGAAAACGTTTTCATTTGAAAGTCAACACTTTATCCCTCAACACCCACATGAAAAAGGGCATCTCCCCGGTTGATTACGGGGTTGTTATTCACCGCTATGAGATATCCATCATGCGGTGTGGAAATTTTGGTTTCGTAGGTCCCGAAAGGATCACACACTTTACCTAACAACTCTTTGGCAGTGACCGCCGATCCGTTTCTGCTGGAAGAGTAATGTACCCCCGCAGACTTGGCACGTATCCAGGTAGACTTTTGAATTACGATTGGTGGCTCATTCAAAGGCGGTGCTTCGGCTACCATCCCCAAATACCGCATAACACGCAGTGTACCAGCTATGGCCACATCTATGGCGTTTTTGCGCAAGCGTAAAGACTCACCTCCCTCATATACCAAAATGCGCTTTTCCTGCTTAAAGGCCTCCTTGCGTAGGGACTTATCCCTATGCGGAGAATTGATCACAAATCGCGCACCGAATACTTTGGCCAGCTCGAGGTTTTTTGCATCATCAGTCTTTACGCGTATTTGTGGAGCATTATGAATCCGCGCACCTCCGGTATGAAAATCTATACCATAGTCTATGTGAGGTAGTATCTCATGCATTAGAAAGTAAGCCACTTGACTGGCTAATGACCCGGTCTTGGATCCAGGAAAAGAGCGATTAATGTCTTTGCCATCCGGTACATCACGGGAAAAGTTGATGAAGCTATAAATATTGATGATAGGCACGCAGATCACGGAGCCGGCATCTACCTGATAGAGCTTGTCTCGGATGATTCTCCGCATGGTCTCCACACCATTGATTTCATCACCATGCATCCCCGCCAGCAATAGCAAAGTAGGACCCGCTTTTTTGGCCCGGTGTACCAGCACAGGGATATCTATGACTGTACCTGAGGGCAGTTTGGCAATCTGCGCATTGATCTTTTTGGTCTGTCCTAGACTTACAAGAGTACCGGCTATTTCCATTATTTTTTTAAGGTATGTTGGAGTGAAGTACAAAAAAGTTGTGCGATGGGCTGCGAATGAGTCATGGCATATTCCTGACTTATTTCCAGCTCTATACCAAGATAACAGGATTGGTCAAATTTTGTGCGTAAATAAGTAGTGAAGCCATCCGCACTGCCCTGGTAGGGCTCATTGCTACGGATTATGTACTCGCATTGCTGCTGAAGGTACACTCCCAACTCCTCACAAAACTCCTTTTCTGAAGCCCGGTCTTCATCGAATAGCAACCCAATTTCTACATCCCGTTTTTTTCCTTTCCAAATAGGTGTGAAGGTATGCACTGACAAATGCACCACGCAGTATCCCTCAGACACCAGATTAGCTATATGAGTCTCCACCCGATTGCGATAGGACCAATAGTAAAGCTCTAAAACGGCTTCTTTTTCCTCCAAAGTGAGCACATCTGAAAACTCAGACCATAGCTGCTCATGATCGACGGATCGATTGACTTCTACCAACAGCCTACTTTGATAGTGAGCAAACAATGGCTCTTCAAAATGCCTGGCTAACGCCTCAGCTATCGGAATAGCCCCAGGGTCCCATCCACGATGGCTTTCCAGCGCAGCTTTGGCATGCTGAAAAAAAGTGATGTAGGTATCGGGAATTTGGTTGCCAGCGTGCTCACAAGTGAACACCAGCACATAAGGTATCATTTTCGAAACAAGCGATCTTGCGCCAAACAGTCACACAACTCCCTGTACACCTCCGTGAGCTGCTCCTGCGTATAGTATTCTCCCAGGCGTTTGATAATGCGTTCCGCGAGAGTTCCATCTTGTGTTAGCTGTTTCAGGTTTTCTTTCTGGTGACCTGCAGCTATGCTATCTCCAAGCCGCTCTACCATGGCTTGCCAAAACTCACCTCCACTTAGTGACTCAAAGCCCCAGGTTCTCACATAATCCATATCTGTGATTTGCGCTTTGGCCCCACGCTTTACACATGACCTGAGGACATGGTACAGCTGCTCCGTGGTAAATGACTCTTGTGTTTTGAAGGACACGTATTTCTCAGAAACCAGCAACTTCACCAACTCAGTGATTAGACTGACCACCGCAATATCTGCAGCTACACATTCCTGTATGTCGATGATTCGAATCTCAATAGCTCCGCGATCGAAACGAGCCATTGCTCCCCGCGAGTTGAGCCATACGGGTTTCAGTATTTTGTCCGTATCAAAAGGTGCTATAGCCTCCGCAATGCGATCGTATACGTGCTTTTGGTACTGATGACGTGTAAAAAGCTTCTCCGGCACCACCCTAGCAGTAAGTATGGGCAGCTTAGACTGATTGCGCTCGTAGAAATCGAGTCTCTTATCCATATATCCGGTAAACTTACCATCCAATATGGGGCTGGCAGCAGTCAGAGCCGGAATCATGGGCATCATAAACCGAATGGCGGTATGCAGGCGAGCAAACTCTTCATCGTCATAAAACGGGAAGTTGATGTGCACGCTTTGGAGGTTAGACCAGCCATGTCCCTTACAATTGAAAACACGATCATATGCCTGATAAATCTCTTGAGACTCATGCGGCCACAGTCTGGTTTCCTTGGCTGGATTCATCCAGGGGTGAGCCGCACCGGGCATGAGCATGGCACCATGCTCACCAAGTTGCGCATTGATGGCTCGAACGTCCGCTACGAGCTTTTGATGGAGTGCCCCAAGGTCGTCAGAAGGTCCATTGGACTTGAGCTCTATCACGTGACTCACCAGCTCATTGCTCCAGGCAGTGATGCCCTGCTCCAACTCACCAGTCACCTGACCATCAGCATCGCGCAATAGAACATCCGCGATGGGCTTCACCGCCAGCGTATTTTTATCCACTATCATGTATTCCAGCTCTACACCGTAGCCCTGAAATAAGTGCAATCTTGATTTCATTACACCAATCGATTCATAAATTCCTGCATGATTTGCTGGTAGAGCTTCTGCTTAAGCACCTGATCCTCTACACCCTCATCCAGGTTTGGGTTATCGTTTATTTCAATAATGTAAAATTTCTTACCACGCTGCTTGATGTCCACACCATAGAGCCCATCACCGATCAGGGCAGTTGCTTTTACGGCCAAATCCAGAAGTGCCTTCGGTGCATCCTCCACCGCTATGGTATCGGCATCACCCTCCTCAGGACTACCCGCATTTTTCCAGTTGACGATCTGCCAGTGGTTTGCCGCCATGTAATAGCGGCATACATAAAGTGGCTGTTTATTCAGAATTCCTACCCGCCAGTCAAAGTCTGTAGGTATAAACTCCTGAGCGATCACCAGCTCTGAGGTTTGAAAAAAGTCAGCCAGGACCTTCTTCAACTCTGCCTCGTCGCGGGCTTTTTTCACTCCTTTGCTAAATGATCCGTCGGGCTGTTTGAGAATCACCGGGTATTCCAGCCCACTGGGGATCATTCCCGTCTTGTCTTTGCGAAGTATCTGAAATGCCGGCGTGGGTATTTTGTGCGCCTGCAAGAGCTCACTCAAGTACACCTTGTTAGTACATCGCAAAATAGATTCAGGATCATCCATCACCACCAATCCCTCTGCAGCAGCCTTTTTGGCAAACTTGAAGGTGTGGTGGTTTACATTGGTGGTCTCACGAATAAACAGTGCGTCGTATTGAATCAGCTTGGCAAAATCGTTTTTCGTAATAAAGTCTACGTTGAAACCGATCTTCTCCCCTGCTTTCACAAAATTGGCAAGCGCCTTTTTATTGGAAGGAGGCGTTTGCTCCTCTGGATTGATGAGAATGGCCAGATCATATTTTTTACGACTAAACTGCT
Organism: Marinoscillum furvescens DSM 4134; assembly: GCF_003386095.1. Taxonomy (GTDB): domain Bacteria; phylum Bacteroidota; class Bacteroidia; order Cytophagales; family Cyclobacteriaceae; genus Marinoscillum; species Marinoscillum furvescens. Next base: position 255,364 of record NZ_QREG01000001.1, read on the forward strand.
TACTCGAGCGGTTTTTACCAAGAACGTATTCCTCCAAAGACTTATTGAGCAGTTCCTTTTCTGTTTCTGGCAAGTCTCCTACGTTATGCGGTCTCAGCTGCCCCAGCATCCATTTTTCTTTCCTTACAAACTGTGCTTTGAGTACCGGCACCTGAAAGAGGTTGAACAAGAGCGTACCTATTTTGGCGAATGCCTGGTCCTGCACCTTTCCAAAACAAACGAATAGCTCCAGCTTATCTCCTTCCGTCTTTTTGAGTACGGACTGGATGATCGCATCGAAATCCTCCGCATCCTCTTTCACCAAAGTGGGAAAACGAAAATCCTGCAATGTGGCAATCTGCGGCATCACCTTGTGGGAGCGAGCCTCAGCCAGCAATGACACATAGTAGCCCAAACTCTGATATTGGTAGCTTTTGCAGAGGTTTATGACCTTGTACTTCCGGTACTTGGTGTAATCAGCCGAGGAAAAATATGCCCCCGGGGTAACTACCTGAACCCGCTCAGACCAGCCCTGCCAGTCTTCTGGTTTTTCGGTGACTAATAGTATGTCAGACATTTTTTGGATGGATCACCAATAAGTTGGCATCATAGGTCAATATACCCAACAAAATGGAATTGATCACGCGCTGTAACGTTACTTCGTAATGTTGTGTTTCGCTTATAGGATTCGCTTTTAGCGGATCGGCTATGTGCACGGTTTTGCTCGCAATGTCATAGCCATAAATCACCACGAAATGCCCCATAGGCTCGCCTTTGATGTCGTGGTATTCGTTGAGCTCACCAATCTCTCGCGGACAGTTGTACAGGTAAGTAGCACTCAAACCGGTCAGGATTGGGTTGCCCTGATTGAGAATACGCTTGATTAATTTGGTATTGAGCTCTTTAAATCGGATTTTTCCACCCAACTCCAAAAACCTCAAATATGCATCTGTAGCCACCTGGAATTTTTTGCTGGTTTTGTGCTTTCGCTGCTCTTTTAACTTGGCATTAAGATCTACCTCCCCGGTAAACCAGGAGGGATCAAACATCTTTAAGTTATAAGTGAAAAGCGTGGCCTGATAGCCTCTTGCCAGGGCATGGTTGCCCAGCATGACTCCCAATGTACCTCCTGTCTGGAGGGTTTTCACAGTAGCAATTACCTCAGACAGCTCTATAGTGTCGTCATGGTACTGATACACTGCCTGAAGGCAGGTTGGCCCACATGTTTCGTCGTTGGGCTGTGCGTGGATGTCAAAACGCAGTGTCTTGACATCCATCTCAGGTTTTTTAGTCACGGTCAAACATCATCCAGATCTTTATTGATGATGAGTCGGTTTCCTCTATTGTATGTAAAGTAGTTCCAAACCCAATTGGCAAACACCAAAAGTTTACGGCGAATTCCTATGATCGAAAATAAATGAACAAACATCCAGACAAACCAGCCAATGAAGCCACCAATGGTCATTTTGAACGGACCGTCTACTACGGCTCTGTTTCTACCGATAGTAGCCATAGTACCCTTATCCACATATTTAAACGGCTTCATTTCTTTCTTAGCAAAAAGACGTTTGAGGTTTGTTCCCAAATGATTGGCCTGCTGGATGGCCACTGGAGCCAATTGAGGCAGCCCTTTAGGGTATGCTTCACTCTTTTGCATGGCTACATCGCCGATAGCATACACATATTCGTGTCCTTTCACCAGGTTGTGCTGATCCACGATGATCCGCCCCTTTTCTACAGCTCCTTCTCTCAAACCAGCAATGAGGTTACCTTTTACTCCAGCTGCCCAGATGAGACAGTAGGTCTTCAGCGTAGAACCATCACTCAGGTGAGCGATACCATCTTCGTATTTCTCTACAAACTTGCCCAGATGCACATCCACCTCAAAATGGTCCAGGTATTTCTCCGCTTTTTTACCTGCTTTATCAGACATTGCTGCCAATACTTTGTCCAGTCCTTCCACGAGATGAATCTTCATTTTACTAAAATCCAACTCCGGGTAGTCATTGGGCAGCACGTGTTTTTTCAGCTCTCCTATGGCTCCAGCTAGCTCCACACCCGTAGGTCCGGCACCCACAATCACAATGTTCATGTGTTTTTCCAGCTCATCCTTTTCATCTTCGTAGAGCTGTAGTGCTTTTTCAAAATTGGTAATAAGCCGGGTACGAAGCTCGATAGCATCACTCATCTCCCGGAGCTTCATAGCTTTTGCTTTGAGCTGATCGTTTCCAAAGAAATTGGTCGTAGCTCCCGAAGCGATCACGAGGATATCATATTTAAGAAACCCAAGGTTCGTTTCTACCTTTTTGTCATCAGCATGGATTTGCTTCACCTTGGCCAGGCGGAAGTGGAAATTCTTATTTTCTTTCAAAAACTCCCTCAATGGGCTGGAAATATCTCCCGGACTCAGCCCGGCAGTGGCTACCTGATAGAGCAGTGGGATAAAGGTATGATGGTTGTGCTTATCGATCATGACGATCTGCACATCCTGCTTGCTAAGCGTACGCACAAGTTCGATCCCAGCAAAACCTCCACCAATAATGACTACTCGTGGTTTGTTGGTCCAGGGGATTCGTTCGTTAATCTTGTCTTGTCTTTTTACGGGAGCTTCTATTAGTTCTTCCACTTTGAGCTTTTATTAAAATCAACAGATAAGTACAAAACTTGTTAACGTTGCTTATTCTGCCGCGAAGTTGATTAAACGAGAAACAAAAAAGAATGGATCAACCTCCTTTAATTTTTTTAAATAATTTTCAGGCATGAATAGCTCCAAAAAAGTCATCAACTCCTGGTGCATGTATGACTGGGCCAACTCGGCCTACAATCTTGTCATTAATACTTCGATTTTCCCGATCTATTACACAGCAGTCACCGCCACGGATGATGGCTCGGATCTGGTGTCTTTTTTTGGGTTTGAGATCGTCAACTCGGTGCTTTACAGCTATGCGATATCGCTCTCATACCTACTCTCTGCGCTCATTTTACCATTACTATCTGGCATTGCAGACTATACCGGTCAGAAAAAGCGCTACCTCAGGCTATTTACCACACTTGGTGCTGTGGCGTGTATGGGGATGTTTCTGTTTACCGCAGACACGCTGGAGTGGGGCATCGCCTGCGTGGTTTTGGCCAGCCTGGGATACAGCTCCGGACTGGTTTTTTATGACGCCTATCTTCCGGAAATTGCCCCGGCGGAAATGACCGATCGCATCAGTGCACGGGGATATTCCTACGGATACGCCGGTAGTGCACTCCTTTTGATAGCAAGTCTTGCTCTGATTACCTTTTATGAGCCACTGGGGTTTCCAAACAAAGGTATGGCCACTCGCACGGTCTTTTTGATGGTAGGAGTATGGTGGATAGGTTTTGCGCAGCTTCCACTAAAACACCTCCCCACCAACGTCTTTAACCGAAAACCTACCGGCAAGATTTTACTCAATGGCTATCTAGAATTAAAAAAAGTGTTTTTGGCACTCAAAAATCAACCCCATATCAAGCGCTACCTGCTGGCATTTTTCTTTTTCAATATGGGCGTGCAAACTATTATGCTACTAGCCACATTGTTTGGCACTAAAGAACTCAACCTGGGCTCGGCCCAACTCATTCCGGTCATCCTGATCATACAGTTTGTGGCTATTGGCGGAGCGATTTTGTTTGCACGGCTCTCCGACAAAAAAGGCAACATCCTTTCACTCTGCACCATGATCGGCATCTGGATAGGCATTTGCATGTTTGCATACACCATCACTACTGTGGAGGAGTTTTACATTGTAGCTGTCCTGGTAGGTTTGGTAATGGGAGGAATACAAGCACTATCACGCGCCACATTTTCTAAACTCGTTCCGGCCGACACTATCGATCATGCTTCATATTTCTCGTTTTATGATGTCACTTTCCACATCAGCGTAGTGCTGGGCACCTTTAGCTATGGAGCCATAGAGCAGCTAACTGGCAGCATGCGAAATAGCACGCTGGCGCTGGCAGGATATTTTGTAGTGGGCTTTCTCTTTCTCATCTTTGTGAAAATGCCCAAAACCAGTGATGCAAAAACTTAATCTTCCGGACTGTGACCTGCGCATCAAGTCAGAGGAAGGAAACCAATTCGTATTTGATATCATCAGAAAAAAGTACCTGGTACTCACGCCTGAAGAATGGGTGCGCCAGCATTTTGTCCACCTGATGATCAACCACCTCAAATACCCAAAGTCGCTTATTTCTGTAGAAAATGGGCTTAAGTACTTCAAAAACCAAAAGCGAAGTGACATTGTATTGAAAAATCGGCAGGGTGGTAATTTTTTACTCATCGAGTGCAAAGCACCGGATGTAAAACTAGGACGAAATACACTTACCCAAATCAGTCAATACAACAAACAACTGCAGGCAGCCTACATTGCTATGACAAATGGATTGCAGCATTACATTTGGGAGTATCAGGCCAAATTGGGTAGCTATACACAACTCAAAGAATTCCCTACCTTCCCTACAAAATCCTGAGAGGTCGACAGCCTCCTGCAAATGAAAAAAGCGCCACCAGGGCGCTTTCTCCAATTATTCACATTACTCACTCGTAATTGTATAAGTAGTAGAATTACAAGTATTTTTCTGCCGGGCTAAATGGCAACCCGAAGGCTTTGGCTACTCCTTCGTAGACAATATCTCCATTCACCACATTTAGTCCAAGCAACAATTCTCTATTTTCAGTACAGGCTTTTTGCCATCCTTTGTCTGCCAGCTGTATGGCGTAAGGCAGCGTAGCATTGGTAAGTGCCAATGTAGACGTGTAAGGCACTGCACCCGGCATATTGGCCACACAGTAGTGCAAAATATCATCGATCACGTAGGTAGGGTCCTGATGAGTGGTAGGCTTACACGTTTCTATGCAACCACCTTGATCTACAGCCACATCTACCAACACGGTACCAGGTGTCATTTCCTTTAGCATGTCTTTGGTAATCAGGTGCGGAGCTTTTGCTCCAGGGATCAGTACTGCTCCCACAATCAGATCATGCGTGGCTATGAGCTCTCGGATGTTATACTCATTAGACATAAACGTATTTACATTGGCTGGCATCACATCATCCAGGTACCGCAGACGCGAAAGGTTTACATCCATGATGGTCACATCTGCTCCCAGTCCAGCCGCCATCTTAGCAGCATTGGTCCCTACTACACCTCCTCCGAGGATCAGCACTTTTGCTGGACGCACACCAGGCACTCCTCCAAGCAATATCCCTCTGCCGCCCATCGGCTTCTCCAGGTACTTGGCGCCTTCCTGGATAGACATCCGTCCGGCTACTTCAGACATAGGCACCAGCAAGGGCAATGATCTATCAGGTTTTTCCACCGTTTCGTAGGCCAGGCACACTGCCCCACTTTCCATCATCGCACGTGTGAGCGGCTCATGAGAGGCAAAGTGGAAGTAAGTAAATACTAACTGATCTTTTTTGATTAGCTTATACTCAGGCTCTATGGGCTCCTTCACCTTGATGATCATCTCAGCGATCTCATAAGTTTCCTCGATTGTAGGTAATGTTTTGGCTCCAGCCTCTACATACTGCTCATCAGAAAAACCACTTCCCAGGCCGGCCGTAGCCTGCACATAAACCTGATGACCTCTTTTGGTCAGTTCTTTCGCTCCAGCAGGGGTGAGAGCTACTCGATTTTCATTGTTTTTAATCTCTTTTGGAACCCCGATTATCATAATTCTGAGTCTTTTTTGGATGTTGTCAAGAGCAAAGATAAAGGGCCATTTTCACAAAATATTAGCACTCAAAAAATTCGATAGAACCAGCAAGTAGTTTTCACTGATTAAGGAATAATATTTGGTATTCACCACCATAACAAAAGAATATTTTTAATGAAAACGATTACCACCACATAGACCAGCATTTCATATGGTCTCCCCGAACCAAAAATCCTCGATTTTGATTAGATTTGTAGGTACGACAACAACCCCAACCCAATAAAAAACTTACGTTCTATGAGTGCAACTAAAACCATTCGCAAGCAAAAAATCACCCTGGATAAAAGCGAAATATTAAGCGATTATGCACTGGCTGTTGAAAGCCGTGAAATGAGTTTAATAGGACGCAAAGAGGTCTTTATGGGAAAAGCCAAGTTTGGTATTTTCGGAGATGGAAAAGAAGTTGCGCAAATCGCAAAAGCCAAATTTTTCCAAAACGGAGACTGGCGGTCTGGATACTACCGCGACCAAACCTTTGTAATGGCCATTGGTCAAACGAATGCTCAGGAGTTTTTTGCACAGCTCTACGCACACACCAATGTAGAAGCCGACCCGGCATCAGGTGGGCGCATGATGAACGGACACTTTGGCACCCGAACAGTAAACAATAAAGGAGAGTGGAGAACCCTCACCGACATGAAGAACACTGCGTCGGACATTTCTCCTACTGCTGCCCAAATGCCAAGACTCGTAGGGCTAGGATGGGCTTCTAAACTCTACCGTGAAAACCCCGAACTCAAAGATTTAAAAGATTTTTCCATCAATGGAAACGAAGTAGCGTTTGGTACTATAGGCAATGCCTCCACTTCAGAAGGGCACTTTTTTGAAGCTATGAATGCAGTAGGGGTACTGCAAATACCCGTGGTAATATCCGTATGGGATGATGCCTACGGAATATCCGTACCACAGAAGTACCACACCACTAAAGAATCGATCTCCAAAGCACTTGCAGGGCTACAACGAACCAAAGATGAGCCTGGAGTAGAAATATTTACCGTAAAAGGCTGGGACTACCCTGCGCTGATAGAGACGTACCAAAAAGCAGTAAAACTTGCGCGCGAAGAGCACATACCATCTTTGGTGCATGTAGAAGAGCTCACCCAACCGCAAGGACACTCTACCTCCGGATCTCATGAGCGATACAAACCCAAAGAACGACTGGAGTGGGAAAAAGCTCATGATTGTAATCTAAAAATGCGTGAGTGGATCGAAGCAGAGGGCATCGCTACTGCAGAAGAACTCAACCAACTGGAGAAAGAAGCAAAGTCAAAGGCCAAAAAAGCGCGTGAGGCAGCCTGGAAAGCTTTTTCAGAAGACATCAAAAATGAACTGAATGAAGCTGCCGAATTGATAGGCAAAGCTGCCCTATCTTCCAGCAACAACAAAAAACTGCAGCAGATCAAAAGCGACCTCAAAGGTGCTTTGAATCCCCTGAAAGCAGACATTATCCGTGCTGTGCGCAAAAGCCTTCGCTATCTGGTAAATGACAACTCCCAGGAAAAAGCCCTACTTACTCAGTGGCTAAACGACAAACAAAAACAACACTGGGACGAATATAGCTCGCATCTCTACAGTCAGTCTGCAGACTCGCCTCTCAACATCGCAGAGGTAAAACCAGAGTATAGCGTTGACTCCAAAGTAGTAGACGGGCGTGAAGTAGTACATGCCTGTTTTGATGCCCTTTTCGAAAGAGACCCCAGAGTCATTGCTTTTGGTGAGGATGTAGGCAAAATCGGTGATGTAAATCAAGGTTTTGCTGGCCTACAAGATAAATTTGGTGAGATACGAATCACAGACACGGGCATCCGCGAACTCAGCATTATCGGCCAGGGTATTGGCGCTGCCCTTCGTGGGTTAAGGCCAATAGCTGAAATCCAATATTTGGATTACCTGATCTACGCAGTACAGACACTTTCCGACGACCTGGCATGCTTGCACTACCGAACTTGCGGAGGACAAAAAGCTCCTCTCATCATACGGACGAGAGGTCATCGCCTGGAAGGAGTCTGGCACAGTGGATCACCTATGGGCATGATCATCAATTCACTCCGTGGCATCCACGTACTGGTACCAAGAAACTTAACCCAGGCTGCTGGCTTTTACAATACGCTGATAGAGTCTGATGACCCTGCCATCGTTATCGAATCACTCAATGGCTACAGGTTAAAAGAAAAAATGCCCGAAAACATCAGTGAAATAAAAGTGCCACTGGGTGTGCCTGAGATTTTACGTGAAGGAGAAGATGTGACACTGGTAACGTATGGATCCACCTGCCGCATAGTGATGGAGGCAGCTCAGCAGCTGAGTGAATTTGACATCTCATGTGAAGTCATCGACGTACAATCTTTACTACCATTCGATAGACATGGAGTAATAGCCGAGTCGGTTAAGAAAACCAACCGGGTGGTCTTCATTGACGAGGATGTTCCTGGGGGCGCCTCAGCCTTTATGATGCAAAACGCACTAGAACGAGATGGAGGCTATTTCCACCTGGACTCTAAACCAGTCACAATCACTGGCAAGGAGCACCGACCAGCATATGGTACGGATGGAGATTACTTCTCAAAACCAAATACTGAAGACGTGTTTGAAGGCGTATACAATCTGATGCACGAGGTAAACCCTGACAAGCACCGGGCGATCTACTAGTTTCGCTCGTCGGTGATCATCTGAAGTGTAAGATCAGGAGACTCCACTGTATTGCTGACATTGAGAGCTCTGTCATAGATAAAAAAGCGGACCTTGAAAGTATCTCGGCGTAGTACGATCGGAAACCCAATAGAAAACATGGTGTAATTGATGGTGCCGCTCAGTGAGCGACCCAAATTTTCCACATCGAAAATAGGGATCCTACCATTGAAATCAACCTCACTACAATTGGTATTACCAAAAGTCTCGGCAAAATCGATCACCTCATACTCCCCACTACGCTTACGCAAAAAATCAATATGTAGGTTGTTATGGTAAGGGTTCTTACGAATATACAAGGTATCATTTGCACTCACCTGGTAGTCCTTACAATTGTACGGTGGCCGATTATCAGTTTCACTCAGCAGCTCTTTAGTAGGATCTACCCGTGATGACACCAGATACAAAGGCGGCTCTACATCAGGATCAGAGAACGTCACCAGCGAATCACGCGCATCAATTACATAATCAAAAGGGTGAAAAGGAAAAAAGAGCTCATTTTCTGTAAGACCGATATTGCCATCACCATCCTCAAAATCAAAACTCAGAACCATAGAGTCACGCTCCGTCTCATAATCAATGAATCGTAGACTATTGAATGCTATCTTTGGAATCTCGGAAAACTCCGGCGGCTCAAAACAACTGCTAAGCAGCAGTGTCACCATAAGTATTGATATTTGAATCGAACGGCTGTGCATTTAGACAAATCTATTATTTCTTTCCTTTATTAGAGGTTATAACTCATGTTTGATATCGAAAATTTCAAAAGTGAACTTTTTTCTACTACTAAAGACAATTTTGAGACCAAATCGTTGGAATTATTCGCCTACCAATACGAGTCTAACCCTGTATATCAAGCTTACTGCAAGCACTTAAATCAAACGCCTCAGCACGTTGAGAGCTTACACCAAATCCCGTTTTTACCTATCTCATTCTTTAAAACACACACTCTAAAGTGTGCATCATGGCGTTCAGAAAGGGTCTTTAAAAGCAGCGGAACCACCGGAATGGAGCGTAGCGAACACCACTGCCCGTCTGAATCCTTTTACCTTGCTAATACGGTGAAAATTTTTGAATCACACTACTATCCCCTAAAAGATGTAGAGATACTGGCCCTACTCCCCTCCTATCAAGAGCAAGGCAACTCCTCGCTAATCAGCATGGTGGATCATTTCATATCCAATTCCCGTCATGAGAGTCGCTATTATTTACACCAGACTAACGAGCTCATAAAGCGCCTCAAAACCCACACATCGCACCAAAAACTATTGATAGGGGTCTCTTTTGCACTATTAGATGCAGTCGAGCACGAGGCTATCTCTAGCCACAACCTTACTGTGATGGAGACTGGCGGCATGAAAGGACGCAGAAAGGAACTTATACGTGATGAACTTCATCACTTACTAAAAAGAGGCTTTGGAGTAGAGGCCATCCACTCGGAGTATGGCATGACCGAACTGACCTCCCAGGCCTATGGGGCTCATGGGAAATTTAAATTCCCACCATGGTGCCGAGCACTGATCAGAGATATAAACGACCCCTTTAGCTACGTATCTGAAGGCAAATCCGGAGGTTTAAACATTATCGATCTCGCCAACATTCAAACCTGTGCGTTTATTGAAACCAAAGACCTTGGCAAACAGGTCACTAGCGATCAATTTGAAGTCCTTGGTCGCTTTGATAACTCTGATATCAGAGGCTGCAACCTCTTGGTGTAGCCGACAAATAGCAAGATTTATTTTGTTTAGAACTTAAAGTATTGATATTTTTGAGAAGGTAACAATGGATGATATGTCCGCTAGTAGTAAATAAGCCGCTCATGAAACTGAAAGTGACAATACTCGCCCTGGTAATATTTGGTATGTCTGCATGCACCCAAAAAACATGCCCAACATACGCTAAAGGAGACGCAGAGCAGCCTCAAACTGAGGAGACTGCCAACGTCTAAGCTCTTTTATATTTCCACGTACTTCTTCACGTCTTCTACGCTGATCTCGTCATTCGACATGATGATCAGTCGCTCGACTATATTTCGTAGTTCACGAATATTTCCTGTCCACTTATATTGCTGAAGCTGCTTTACAGCATCATCTGCTATTGTTTTTGGCGCAGTGCCATACTCCTGAGATATCTGATGTAAAAAATGCTCCACCAGCATGGGAATATCATCTGCTCGCTCTCTTAGCGGAGGCACCTGAATAATCATTACACTTAGCCGGTGATAAAGATCCTCTCGAAACTTCCCATCTGCTATCTCCTGCTTCAGGTCTTTATTAGTGGCGGCCACCACACGCACATCCACTTTGATACTTTTATCGCCACCTACACGCGAAATCTGATTTTCTTGCAATGCCCTTAGTACTTTGGCTTGTGCAGAAAGACTCATATCACCAATCTCATCCAAAAACAAAGTACCGCCGTTGGCTTGCTCAAACTTTCCTGAACGCTGCTTGTGCGCAGAGGTAAACGACCCCTTCTCGTGCCCAAACAATTCACTTTCGATCAGCTCAGACGGAATTGCCGCACAATTAACCTCTACAAGCTGACTAGCTGATCTACTGCTTTTCTCATGTAGCCAGCGTGCTACCAACTCCTTACCGGTACCATTTTCCCCCATGATCAGCACACGTGCATCTGTAGGAGCTACCTTCTCTATGGTTTCTTTAATTTCGGAAATTGCGGCAGACTGCCCTACGATATCAAACGACTTGCTAATCTTCTTTTTAAGTCGCTTGGTCTCGGTCTGCAGATTAGACTTATCCAGAGCATTTCTTACAGTCAAAAGCAAACGATTAAGATCTGGTGGCTTCTGAATAAAATCATACGCTCCTTTTTTGGTAGCATCCACAGCCGTCTCAATGGTACCATGCGCAGACACCATGATAAACGGAGCATCTATACCCTCAGCGATCGCTTTGTCGAGCAACTCAATACCATCTAGCTTTGGCATTTTAATGTCACACAACACCGCATCGTATTTCGTATTTTTCAGTTGCTCCCACGCAGCTTCCCCATCGGGTGCTTCGCTCACCTCATAAGACTCGTCTTCCAGAATCTCACGAAGTGCCTGGCGGATGGCTTTCTCATCATCTACTATTAGGATATGCGCCATAATAACTTTCGTTGGTTTGAATAATGCCTATCCACGAATTGTGCCAACAGACACTTTAAGGCATTCGAAAAAAGAAAAAAGTGCAAGTCTGTAAGCCGGGTTCTGTATTTGCCCTTAGGCAAATGCTCACCATTTATCTGGTACTGGTGTCACCACCAGCATCTATCAACCTACCCATCCTGCATACGAGCGAGTAACTCTCAAACAGGACCTATTTGGTCTTTCAGCCCGCAAGGTTTGCCTGGACACTGCAATTCACACTGCAGCCGGTGGGCTCTTACTCCACCTTTTCACCCTTACCCTGGCAGGCCAGGGCGGTATATTTCTGTGGCACTAGCTGTAACATAGCTGTTCCCAGCCATGCTCCTTCCCGTTAGGAAGTGCGGTACTCTGCGCTGCCCGGACTTTCCTCCCCAGCATTGCTACTGAAGCGATGAGCCGACTTGCAGGTGCAAAACTAACCAATCAGAAGTTATCCTGACCGGTAATTTTAAACTCCCACTCATCAGCTGTGTAGGCTACCTCCTTGATAGCCTCTTCAATAAGCTTATCATCCGTATGCTCTAAAAAAATGGAGGTGTCTACTTTCAGGAAGTCATCTTCTACTATGAAATTTGTATGCACAAAATCCTTGCTCGCCTCCAGAAGTGTGGCATAATCAATGTTTTCAGTCACTCGACAGACCTTAGATGTCACCTGAACAGCCTTTCGATTGTATTTTTCGTGATTGACTAGCTTCGCAATGACGGTTTGAAACCGTTCGTCTGGCAGGGGAACGATGAATATCGAATGGTTATCATCGTATTCGTTGTAGTCTCCGCCAATCTTATTGGCGAACTTTTCCGAAAACTCCTTTAAGTTCATGATCTTATTTTAGTGGTGTATGACTACATTAAGTTCGTCAAATTCAACCACACTTCAAAGTCACTAGCCCAAGGCTTTTTTGTAAGTATCAATGGCTCGCTGGCGAGCAGCCTTATGGTCTACTATGGGGTCTGGATACCGTGACGTCTCCAGCTCGGGCACCCATTTTCGAATGTACCGTAGTTCTTTGTCAAATTTTTCCTGTTGGCTGTAAGGGTTAAAAACCCGAAAATAAGGTTGTGCATCTGTACCAGTTCCGGCAGCCCACTGCCAGCCCCCATTGTTGCTGCTAAGCTCAAAGTCGAGGAGCTTTGCCGCAAAGTATCGCTCACCCCACCGCCAGTCGATCAGTAAGTGTTTGGTCAAAAAGCTAGCCACCACCATTCTGATCCTATTGTGCATATAGCCCGTAGCATTGAGCTCACGCATGCCAGCATCTACTATCGGATAGCCTGTTTTTCCCTGACACCATTTTTCAAACTGCTCCTCGTCGTTGATCCATGGAATTTGATCATACTTAGGCTTAAAAGCCCGATCTACTACATGTGGATAGTGTGCCAGTATCATCATATAGAACTCCCTCCAAATGAGCTCGTTCAGAAACGTATCTGATATGGACTGTGCTCTCAATACCAATTCCCGGATACTTATCGTCCCAAAACGCAAATGCACTCCCAGCCTGGATGTACCTTCCTTTGCCGGGTAATCTCGATCAGATGCATAGTTGGCCAGCAGCTCATCTCTAACCTCAGCATTTGGTAGCTCAATGTCAGTCCGCGAAAACCCTATGTCCTTTAAAGATGGGATTGCTGGTTGTTTTTCGGCATAGAGAGCCGCCAGCTTCTGTTCACTGTTGTAGTGATCCAGCTGGATACCTGCCAACTTAGCCAGCCACTTGTTTTTGTAAGGGGTAAATACCTTGTAAGGTTCTTCCTGATCAGTAAGGATTTCTCCTTGCTCAAAAACAACCTGATCTTTAAAGCTATAAAAAGGTATTTCCTGACTGGCCAGGAGCTCTTTGATCTCCTGGTCTCGCTGCCTTGCGTAAGGCTCATAATCTCGATTCGTATAGACGCCAGCCAGATCATATTCTTCCATGAGTTGCTCAAAAGCAGCCTTAGGAGTATCGTAAAACACGCGCAAGCCCCCTCCGCTTCTCCGATAGGCCTCATCGAGCTGTGCTATCTGATCGTGTATAAAAGTGACACGGGCATCTGCCGGATCGTCAAGCTCATTCAGTATGTTTTTATCAAAAATAAAAACGGGAAGCACAGGCTCTTCGCTATCGAGGGCATAATAGAGCCCTACATTGTCGATATAACGCAAATCACGTCTATGCCAAAAAACATTTACCTTATCCATGAGAAAAGAACCAGCTATCCTGTTGGATGTTTGTCTCTCTCCTTCAAATTGTCAGGATTCGTTGGCTGCTTTTTCAGCTTCCATATTTTTAGGTGCCGTACGTATAGACTCTTCCCTCGTTTTGCTTAATAGCTCTTTAAAATCATTGAAAGACTTAAGGTACTGAAAGCTAACGCCTGTTTCCCGCTGGAGGTCGTTAGCCACCTGCTCAGTTTGGCTAAAAGCCTTTACCCTGAGGTGACCATCTGGTGTGAGTAAATACCGAACTGACCAATCTCCAATATAGGTAGCAGTGCCCGCCACATCGTCGGCACCCTGAGGCATACCACCACCTCCGCTTACCTGTAATCTTCCATCCAAAAAAGTGTATGACAACCTCAACTGAAAAGTATTAAAGGCATTGGCATCCATGGAAGCCAGATCGATATCTACCTCAAGGTTTTCATCTACCTGACTGATAAAGTAAGAAAACTGGTTGCTTACAAATTCACTAAGACTATTGCCCATCCCCCCACTTACGGCGAAGCTGGACGGAGGCGATAGTTTTCGCAAGATCAATAGACTGAACACTTGCTTTTTGAGTTGCTGTTCATCATTGTTGATCGTATTGATGGCACCAACAATCTCATTAGCAGGTGATGCCCTGCTATCTTCAAGTTTAATTTCAAAATCGATGGTTGGCGACAGCATTTCACCATTAAGTTTGAGCACCACCAGTACAGGATATTTGGTACTGATGCCTTCCTCTTCTTTTCCCAGATATGCATCAAAGCTAGCGAGCTGACGGTAGGTTGCCTCCAAATCTAAAACACCTGCATAAGGATCCCCATACCAGGAGATGGTACTCCCTGGCACTACGCTAAATTCTTTATTGACAAAATTGGGCACAGTGAAATTGTAAGCTCCTTCAGTAATATTTAAGTCTCCAAACAGCTCAAATTCACCATTGGTATCAAGTGTGAGATTGAGGTTACCAGCACCTCTTCCCCTAATAATATCCCCTGTGCGAATGTCGAATATTAGCTCTACATAAGCATCTGGTGTAACATCTATTTCAAAATCTAACCGAACCCCTGAAATACTATTTTTCACAGCCTCTTCGATATCTAACACGTCAGTAGTATCCGAAAAATCCACAAAAGAGATGTACTCTTTTTGGCTTACTTCACTCTCTCCAGAAAGCGGTATGTAAAGCTTAGTACCTTTCTCAGTAGTCGCCTTGGCCGTGATCACCAGATCATCAAATGGCCCGCGCACAGAAATATCCCCCGAAGCATTGGCAGTGCCATAGTAGAGACTATTATCACTTGCAGTTGTGTTTAGGAACTGAAACTCACTGGCCGCCAGGTTTAGATTGGTATAAAAGTCTGTAAAGCCATCGTGCTGTATAGCCCCTGTCAGCGAGGCTTTATCTCCATCCTTATCCACCAGTCTTATTCCATTGAGTTTGATAGCATTATTGTCAAAAGCCACAGCACCGTCAAACTCATAGGTAGTTCCCAGGTAGTCAAACCTCATTCGTCCGTTGGTAATAGTGCTTTCACCTGTGACCACAGGCCGGTCAAGCGTCCCATTGAGCTGCATATCTCCATCAGCTAGCCCTCCAATATTCGAAAACAATGCACCAGAAAATGGATCCAAAACCTGAAGATTTGCCTTGTTAAAACTCGCCTCTACAGCCAATTCTTCTTCCGCATCTGGTGTATAGTACCCACCAATAGCTATGGTTTCTACTCCTTCTCGCACTACATTGAGGTCCAGCTTTAACCCCTGCTTATCCGGGTTCCATTCAGACTTGCCAGACACATCACCCACCAGAAATTCATTCAATTCGAAATCCACAATAGACACATCGCTACTGAGAATAAAAGGCTCCTGACGCTTTTGGCGTTGCAGCTCTATTGAGCTATTCAAGACCCCAGCCACATCTAAAGGCAGCAACCCACTTATGGTTTTCAACTCGAAAGCATCAAAATTCAATGTGAGATTGGTCAATGCAGAATCACTATAGCTCCCTTTTAGCAATATAGATTGGTCGTTTTGATACAGCTCCAGTCGGTCCACGGTAATTTTATCTTCGGTGTAAACCACTTTGTTGTAAGGGTTGAAAAACCACTGATTATCAAATAAAATGAGGCGTGAGGGCAGAAATGAAAACACGAGTCTGTCTGTCAAAATTCTCAGTTGCCCATTTACAGCTAATGAACTATTATTGGCTGGTTGCCGAATACTCGAGCTTAGATCCACGTGCTTATCGTTCCATACGGCCTCTACCAAAAGGTCATTGGTTTGAGGAATCTTGCGCCAGTTTTGTACGCCTGACATCAACTGCACAGAGGCAATAATACTGGCAGAGTCCAAATCTTTAGACAAGTTGATATCAATGGTATTTTCTTTATAGCCTACCTCCTGATAATTGATACTGTCAATTTCGGCAAAAACAGAAAGTGTGGCATTCGACCGCTGGTAGTAGGTACCAGTCACATGACCTCCCGGTGACAAATAGAGCGGTACGTCTAGCAGTTTTATATAATCAGCAATATTGTCGTACTGAAGTTCAAAGTCGATGGAATAACGGTCATAGTCATGCAACGACTTCTTCTCGCCTCGCTGATAGTCTGGCTTCACATATGCCTCCAGCTCCCTAAAAATAGCCTTAGCATCATTTGTTAGTTGAGAAAAAGAGAAATCCCCGGCCATGCGCATGCGCACCTCAGGAAGGTTCATCGCAATCTCTCTGTTGTCCTTTGACACATAGGAGGCTACCATTATCGAATCAAGCTCTACAGAATCTTGTTTCCACCGTAGCTTCAGACCACCAACCTGCACTTTACCCTGCAAGCTGTCCAGATTTAGACTTGTAACATCGGCCTGCAAACTACCAGACAGACTCAGCGGCTCGTTGACAAATCCCAGTTCGAACAAGTCCAGAGCATCCACTTTAGAACTTACTGCAATCACTTCTGGCCTGGCTGCCAGATCCACAGACCCTTCGGTAGATATCTGACAGTTGGGGTCCGCTATAGATAGCCTTCCTTTAAAAAACTCAGAAGCAAAATCCCCCTCAGCCTGAATGGAATCATACCGGTAACCAAAAAACTCTGACTGCCATAAATCAGCATTTAAATAAAATCTTGCCTTTTGCACCGTGGCGCCTTTGCCTTTTATAGTGCCATCCATGTTTACAGCTCCTACCATAGAAGGGTCTTCCAATAAGGCGCCAACATTAAAATCTTCTAATTGCAGTTTACCCGAGTACCTTACGTCTTCCCAATCTGCCGGAAATTTCAGGTTGATATCCGAAGCGATGTTGCCTTCCCTCGTATTGAATTCTCCTCTCGCAACAAAATCATTGACAAAACCTAAAAAGCTTCCAGAGAAGCCGATGGCTCCCAGGTTTTTCACCTGCTCATAATTTGGCCCTAAAAATGGCTTTAAATCTGTAGGCCGGGCAAATGCCTGGGTAAGTCGGGCATCAATAAATGTTTCCTCTATACGCGGCAGCCCCATAAAATCCACGCTACCATAAACGTGCGACTGCTGTCCCACATATATTTGGAGTTCGTCTATGGAAAGGTGCGGCACCGTACCATTAATTTGAGCAGTCACTCGCGCATCAAAACCTTCTGCAGGGATATCCGCGAAATAATCGATATCACGCTTGTCTATGGTAGCATTTTTCAGGTGGATATCCATAGATACGCTATCCACAAAAGCACCTAAATCATCGAGCCCAGAATATTCCAGGCGTATCTTATCTCGAATTTCAGATCTACTCGTTTTTAGATAAAGCTCACTGAGGTCAATTGCTTTGTTACTCAAATGAAACAGCGAACTCATCTCCTGAATCGTGAGCCCCGAAGATGGGTCTCGAGCAGCTAACGACTCTATATTGGCCTCTATGGTGTCACTTACCAGCAAAAAGGACTTCAGCGTGGCTCCAGGAATCTCCAATAAGAAATTGCCATAGTCAAATTTGTCTTTAGGCATTTTCGGCTTTTTCTCATTGTAAAAAGCAAACTGAAAATGATCCAATCGGATCTTGTCTATATGTACGGAAGGTGATTTTTTAAGTGTATCCTTTGGTTTTGAGCCTGTTAGCTGCTTTATATCATTGATAAACTCTACCAGATTGATCGCTTCATCATCGTCATAATCATGAAGGTATAAGCCTCCATCTTGTAGATAGACCTGATCGAAAGCTATTTCCTGAGGGTTTAGTATCTTACTCAATTGAAAATCAACGGAAAGCTCTCCCACAGCCACCAATGGCTCTCCTTTGTAATCAAAAACTTCAAGGCCTTTTATTTCTACAAAATCAAACCATTTGATCTGAATGTTTTTAAACTTTGCAGATTGTCTGGTTTCCTGGTTGATTTTATCAACCACCACATCGGCAACAAAATTTTGAAACAACGGTGTCTGAAGCAATAGAATAAGTACAGTAAGGAATATAGCCAGAAAAGTGAGCGTCCACAGGACTACTCTACGCAAGAATTTCAGAATGTTTCTTACCATATACTGTCTCTTCAAAACCCTCAATCTACAAGTACCATGAGTACCGTAATCTTAGGCATAGAATCATCTTGTGACGAGACCGCTGCTGCAGTCTGCAAAGATGGTCAAATAATCAATAACATTATTGCAACGCAGAGCATCCACGAAAGTTATGGAGGCGTCGTGCCGGAGTTAGCTTCTCGGGCACATCAAAAAAACATTGTGCCAGTAATCAGTGAAGCACTCAATGCTGCCGCCATAACATTACAAGATGTGGATGCCATCGCCTATACTCAGGGGCCTGGCCTACTCGGAGCTCTTCTCGTTGGCAGTTCTTTTGCCAAGTCAGCAGCACTGGCATTGGACATCCCGCTCATTCCTATTAACCATATGCAGGCGCATGTGTTGGCTCATTTTATAGAAGATCCAAAGCCGACTTTCCCGTTTTTATGCCTCACCGTAAGTGGAGGACACACTCAAATCGTGCGAGTGGATGACTACCTTACCATGACCGTAATCGGGCAGAGCAAGGATGATGCTGTAGGTGAAGCATTTGATAAATGTGCCAAGCTATTGGGCGTAGGATATCCTGGTGGCCCCAGGGTTGACAAATTAGCTCAAACAGGTGACCCTCATCGGTTTACCTTCCCGCAGAGTGACATACCAGATTTAGACTATTCTTTCTCAGGTATAAAAACCGCTTTTATGTATTTCCTCAGGGATGAAAAACGTAAAAACGAACAATTCATAGAAGACAATCTTCATGACCTGGCTGCAAGCTTACAGTTTACACTGATAGATATGCTGTTTAAAAAATTAAAAAAGGCTGCCAAACAAGAAAAAATCAAAAACATTGCCATTGCTGGAGGTGTTTCAGCTAACAGCGGATTGAGAAAACATCTACAAGAAGAAGCAAAAAAACATGGATGGCAGGTGTTCATACCAAAATTCGAGTTTTGTACGGACAATGCAGCCATGATAGCTACGGCCGGTTACTATCAGCTACAAGCTGGCAAAACAGGTTCACTGAGAGACAGTCCAATGCCTCGTATGTCATTTTCTACCTGATTTTTCATTTCACATGCTTCTTAACTATTTTTAAATCAGACCATCACACACTTATGGCTAAAAATCAACCACGGTTTTCCAATAACATCCATATCAAAAATAGAAAAGCGAGCTATGAATACGAATTTCTGGATAAATATGAAGCGGGAATCGTACTGAAAGGCACAGAAATTAAAGCTATCCGAGAAGGAAAAGCAAGTGTACAGGAAGCCTATTGTTACCTCAAAAAAGGAGAGCTATTCATCAAAGGCATGAATATCTCCCCATATAGCAATAGCTCTTTCCAAAGCCACGACATGACACGAGAGCGTAAGCTCCTACTGAAACGCAAGGAGTTGGAAAAAATCCAGTCAAAAACCGAAGAAAAAGGCCTGACCATTGTCCCCACCAGGCTCTACATCAACAAAAGAGGATATGCAAAGCTGGAAATAGCCGTTTCCAGAGGTAAAAAACTGCACGATAAACGTGACAGTATTAAGAAAAAAGATCAGGATAGAGAATTGAAACGCATGCGCATTTGATATGAACTCCGTATTGGTACTCAACGCAGACTACAGCCCTCTCACTTTATGCACCATAGAGCGAGCATTTCTGCTGGTGTACCTTAAAAAAGCGGAACTCATCAGCGACATAAAAGAAAAATCACTTCGAACAATCGATCACCGATATCCATTTCCATCGGTGATTAAAATAAAAAATTACGTTCACGTACCTTACAAAGGGGTAGTGCTTTCCAGGCACAACATCTTTAAAAGAGATGATTTTTGTTGTCAATACTGCGGCACGGGCAAAGACCTCACCCTGGACCACCTCATCCCAAAGTCTAAGGGAGGAAAATCCAGCTGGACCAACCTGGTAACTGCCTGCAAGCGATGCAATACTCGAAAAGGGGACTTCAAACCGGAGGATGTAGGCTTGCAGCTGAGCAAAAAACCAATTCGGCCATCCTATGTTATGTTTCTAAAATCATCTGCTAAGTCGATAAGAAAAGACTGGATGCCATTTTTGGAACATAAAGTAAGCGCATAATATGACCTTTCAAACGATAAACCCTGCTACCGAGGATGTAGTGTCTAATTATAGCTATTTCAGCGATCAAACCATTGATGAAAAAATTGAACGGGCGTATTCGGCATTCAATGATTGGAAAACCACGTCATTTGATAAAAAAAAGCATCTTCTACACACTTTGGCCAGGCTTCTTGAAGACCAAAAGGAGCAACTAGGTCATCTCATCACTATTGAGATGGGCAAGCCTCTAAAACAAAGTGTAGCCGAAATAGAGAAATG
Organism: Marinoscillum furvescens DSM 4134; assembly: GCF_003386095.1. Classification (GTDB taxonomy): domain Bacteria; phylum Bacteroidota; class Bacteroidia; order Cytophagales; family Cyclobacteriaceae; genus Marinoscillum; species Marinoscillum furvescens. The sequence continues at coordinate 275,967 of NZ_QREG01000001.1, forward strand.
TGCATGGGTCTGCGACTATTATGCCGAAAATGGACTAAACTTTCTTCAAAATGAACAAATAAAAACAGAAGCCAGACTGAGCTACATCCACTATGCACCACTTGGTCCTGTTTTGGCTATTATGCCCTGGAATTTTCCTTTTTGGCAGGTGTTTCGCTTTGCCGCCCCTAGCCTTATGGCTGGAAATGTAGCACTCCTGAAACATTCACCTAACACCACTGGCTGTGCATTAGCCATAGAAAAACTCTTTAAAGAGGCTGGATTTCCTGAAGGAGCATTTACCACCCTACTAGCCGATATACCACAGATTGAGCCAATACTAGCAAATCCCAAGGTTAAAGCCCTTACGCTGACTGGCTCTACCAAAGCTGGCCAATCTGCCAGCCAACTCGCCGCGAAGTACCTTAAAAAATGTGTACTTGAACTCGGCGGGAGTGATCCCTATCTCATACTGGATGATGCTGACCTGGAAAAGGCGGCTGAAATATGCCTTTCTGGTCGCATGCTCAATACGGGGCAAAGTTGTATAGCTGCCAAGCGCTTTATCGTCACAAAAAAACGAGCGGTTCAGTTTACAGAACTAGTGGCCGAAAAGGTAAAATCATACACATATGGCGATCCGGAAGAAAATCATCCGCTAGGTACCATGGCGAGAAAAGATCTTCGTGAATCCCTGCATCGGCAAGTCTCCGAATCTATAGCCAAAGGAGCAAAATGCCTGACTGGTGGTCAAATACCTTCGGGAAAAGGATATTTCTATCCAGCTACGCTACTCACAGAGGTAAGCAAAGGCATGCCCGCCTATGATCAAGAGCTTTTTGGGCCTGTAGGAGCAATCATCACCGCCACAGATGAATCTGATGCTGTACGTATTGCCAATGACACGTCCTTTGGCCTGGGTGCCGCTATCATTACCAATGATACTGATAAAGCAGCACACCTTGCCGAGCAACATCTGGAATTTGGTGCCGTATTTATCAATGATTTTGTGAAATCAGACCCTCGGCTTCCTTTTGGAGGTGTAAAATCCAGCGGATATGGTCGAGAGCTCAGCCTATTAGGCATTCATGAATTTGTCAATGCCAAAACCATCTATATTAAATAATTCCAAACATACGGCTGTAGCTCCCTGTTCATTTAAGTAGAATCAAAAACGAGTACAATGATGCTAAGTGAAGGAGAATTTCTATTTATATACAACAGTAATCAATTAGAAGATAAGCGTGCCAGAGGATATGCAATCACTATTGATAAGTTAAAAATCAATGAAATAGACATACATAAGGATCACCTTACGCCAAAGCAAATCGCCGAAATCGCAGATATATTGGACGTGAGTATAGGTGACCTTTATCGCGAAGGAAGCCGCAGTGCTTACGAGCAATTTACGGATGAAGAACTCATAAAAGTATTGGCTCAAGACGCTTCTAAAATGAGAACTCCAATTGTCTTGTCAAAAGAAGCTTCATTTTTTGTAGGTTCGTCCTTTGAACTAATCAAAGAAAAACTTGAGACCTATGAAATCCAAGAAGAACACGCCAACAAGAGCGAAAGGTAGTTTAGCAGTTCTTGTATTAGCTCTACTGCTTGTGAGCTGTAATGGTGAAGCTGAGAGCAAAGAAGAAAAGAAAGAACAACTCTTAGAGCAGTTACAGCAGCAGCAAGAACAGTTAGATGAGCGAATCGCATCACTGAAAAATTCTAGCAAACAACTAAAGGAAGACGCCAGTGATCAAATAGAAGAGGCGATAGATGAGCTAGAAGCTAAAAAGCGCAAACTCAAACGACAATCCAAGCGAGTGGCCAAAGCCACTGAAAAAGAACTTGAAAAGTTCCAGGAAGAGTTTGATAATTTGTTAAATCAGTCCAACGAAGCAATAGAAAAACTGGAACGTTGGTTAGATAAAGAGCAATAAAAAAAGGCCTGAAATTCAGGCCTTTTTTTATTGCTGTATGTTTTTAGACTTTATTCTTCGCTTCTTTTGATAGAGCTATAAAGGACTTTTCGTGCATTTGCTTCTCTCAGCTCCTGCTGTACGTCCGATACGATACCCATTTTCACTTCTACATCTACTTTCATAGACATAGTGATTTGGTCACGCTCTACTTCAGATAGCTTGTCTTTTTCCTGGTTTACAAACTGAACCACATCATCCGTATCCACAAACACATCGTTGGTCTGAATCTTAGGTTCATTACCATAAAGCGAAGTGTTTTTAGGCTCACCAATGTATATATAACTAACCAAAGACTTTCTTTCAATTTTTGTCAATTGGCTTGCCCGCGGAAGCTGCTGTTTTACCATGATATCGGTCTCTCTCATTACTGTAGTCACCATAAAGAAGAACAACAGCATGAAAATAATATCAGGAAGTGCAGCCGTAGGGATATCCTGTTCTGTATTCGAACTCTTTTTAAATTTTGACATAGTCGAATAAATTAATCTGGTTCAGCAATTGAAATAGCTCTAGGAATATTACTCCTTGCTCTGTTGTACATATCCTTTTGGATATCATCATCTTTATCCAGAGCGAGCCATTCTTCTACAGTAATACCTACACGCTCAGCGTAGATTTCATTATAAGCCGCGTTGATTGCATCCAGCACATCGATGTACAGCTCGTAGCTCGTACCTCTTGCAGCTTTAAACGAAACCACACATTCTGTGGGATCATCAGACGAGTCCGGGCGTTTACCGAATCGGTTTACAGATGCCTTCATAGATGAAGGCAAGCTGTTGTACACCTGGATTCCCTCTTCTGTAGGATCCCCAAAGTTCAGAACAAATTCCTTCACTTCTTTCTTGAGCTCATCCATTGACTTTTTGTATGGCTCATCCTCTACCAATAACTGGTCGCTAGAGTTAGCAAGAATTTTGAAGATGTTCTTGTCGTTCTTATTTACTTCTGGTGGTGGCTCATTAGGGTCAGGCTTTGGAGGCAGAAGCATCGCGATACCCTTGTCATTTGCTATGGTAGTTGTTACCAGGAAGAAAATGAGCAAGAGAAAAGCAATGTCGGCCATTGAGCCTGAGCTCACCTCCGGTAATGGTCTTTTCTTACCTCTTGGCATTACTTAATGATTTTAGAAATTTCCGTGTAAACGATTCCTACAATAGCTACACCAAACATGATGTACATTGTGATGATACCAGCACCTACAACCTTAGAGGTTGCTTCCGTAGTACCTGGAGCCTCCCCACTTGCCAGTCCATATCCGATTCCGAATACTACCAACAAGCCGATCACCCCTATTCCAGATTTCAATAGTGATTGAGGATCTGCAAATGATTGTATCAATGGAATCACAACTGCACTCAAAGCACAAAGGGCAATGAGAATATAACTTGCGTATAATCCAACGTCTATAATATCCATGCGACAGTCAGTTTTGGGTGATTACTTAGAAAGATTGTGCTTCACTAGCATATCTACCAAAGAGATAGAAGCATCTTCCATGCTGTTTACCAGTGAATCGATCTTAGAAACGAGGTAGTTGTAGAACAACTGCAGGATAACTGCAACGATCAGACCACCTACAGTAGTCAAAAGTGCTACTTTGATACCACCTGCCACAAGTGAAGGAGAAACGTCTCCAGCCTCTGCAATAGCGTCGAATGCACCAATCATACCGATTACCGTACCCATGAAACCAAGCATTGGAGCCAAAGAGATGAATAGGGAAATCCATACCATACCTTTTTCCAGTTTACCCATTTCCACAGAACCGTATGCGATGATTGATTTTTCTACCATCTCGATACCTTCTGACATTCTCATCATACCTTGAACAAAGATAGATGCTACAGGGCCTCTTGTATTTCTACAAACTTCTTTAGCAGCTTCTACACCACCAGAAGCAAGTGCGCTCTCTACATTGGCAAGAAGTTTCTTTACGTTAGTAGTAGCAAGGTTGAGGTGAATGATACGCTCAATAGCCACTGCCAAACCAAGGATCAAACAAAGCAATACGATCCCCATGAAAGTTGGACCACCATCGATGAATTGCTCTTTTACAATTTGGTGGAATGTCGCCTCTGTTTCTTCCTGAGGTTCTTCGGTGATTTCTTCAGCAATTGCTACTGCGGGCTCTTCTTCCAGTGCTGCAGAGTCTGCTTCTACGACAGTGCTATCTGATGCTACATCAGTACTATCTTGCGCGAATGCATTCACAGAAGAAAAGGTGAAAACACCTGCCAACATCATTAGAGTAAATAACTGTTTCATAATCTGTTTGGAAGTCTTCGGTTAATTTTATTTGTTTTTTAAGATTCGTAAATATATCAATTTATTCAAGAAATGGCTGATTTCGAACATTTTCATCTATCACATCATTCCTTGAGAAAATTCGTTTTTTGAAACAGAATTAGTGATGCTTTCGTAAACTCTTATGGAAGCTTACTCAGCAACTTCATAAAATCCTCAGCTCTGCAGGTTACGTAACTGATTCATATTCTGCACATTGTGGAGAGAGATTTGCTTTGTCAGAACCAATTTTCTTCTATGGTATCTAAACCAACTACCGATTGGCTGACATTTTGCTCCACATAAACTAAGATCCAGGGTCGTCTACCCTTGGTGTATCGCACTTTACCCGAATTGTGATACTTCAGACGTGATTCCACATCCTGAGTACTACCATAATAATGAGTGCCGTGCGCCTCACTACGCAATATGTATGCGTAAAACATCATTTCAAAATTCTGGCGGAGAGAGAGGGATTCGAACCCTCGATACCCCGTGAAGGGTATACACACTTTCCAGGCGTGCGCCTTCGACCACTCGGCCACCTCTCCTAAATCTATACAAGCCTGATTTTACAGGGCAACAAAGAAATTAAGAAAAATAAGCTTATGCAAATTTAAAATCCAAATCGCCTGTAATCAGTTATCCATTTCGCCATTCAGCGGAATAACCAATTTTCTTCTGACATCTGCCTGTTTTTCTTCATTTCCCAGAAGAAACATAAGCTTAGTGACCGCAGCCTCAGTGGTAATATCGCCTCCACTGAGTACCCCAATATTATTGAGTCGCTTGCTTGTCTCGTATCTTCCCTGTATTACCTCCCCTCCACTACACTGACTCACATTGTAAACGATTATTCCTTTTTTTATTGCTTTTTCCAGCACTTTCAAAAACCACGGGAAGTTCATTGTATTGCCAGACCCGTAAGTTTCCAGCACAACTCCCTTGAGACCTTTAATTTTAAAAAAGCTCTCTACAGCAGCCTGACTCATGCTCGGAAAGATCTTAAGTATCACCACATTTTCATCAAAGTTGCGCTTCAGGGACAATTGTGCTGTCGGGTTATGAGGCATCATATAGGTTTGCCTATACTCTATTTCTATACCTGACTCAGCCAAATAGGGGTAGTTTTGAGACTGGAATGCGGCAAACGTACTACTTCTAATTTTTTGTGATCGGTTGCCTCGAAGTAGGTAGTAGTTAAAGTATATGCATACTTCGTTCACCATAGGCACACCACCGTTTTTAGCCGAAGCTATTTCCAAGGCAGTTATGAGGTTTTCACGAGCATCCGATCGAATAGAGCCTATCGGAATCTGTGCTCCTGTGAAAATCACAGGCTTATTGAGTCCTTGCAGCATATAGCTCAGCGCAGAAGCACTGTAGGCCATCGTATCTGTACCGTGAAGGATCACAAAGCCATCATACTGATCGTAATTTTCATAGATGATATAGGCCATATCCTGCCAGTCCGTATAGTTGATATTGGAGCTGTCTCTGGGCTCAGGAAAGGAGATCACGGTAATCTTGAGTTCCAGCTTACGAAGCTCTGGCACCCGGTCGATCACGCGCCCGAAGTTAAATGGTGCCAATGAGCCGGCTTCATCAAAGGCCATACCAAAGGTACCTCCAGTATATATAATGAGTACCGAATCAACTGGATCCACTGAAGCAGTGGTCCGTATGTTGACTATTTTATAATTCATTTTTGTGTAAAAAGGGTTATGCTGTTATTCGATGTAATTTCTCCAATTTCAGCGACATCTCTTCCGAGTTCGTTCGCAATTTTTTCCGCCACAAGGCTTACATATGCCGGCTCATTTCTTTTTCCACGATTTGGGGTGGGCGCCAGGTATGGACTGTCAGTCTCCAGGAGGACATGCTCCAAATCAATAGCCTGGATGACTGGTTCCATGCCTCCTTTTTTGAAAGTAGAAACACCTCCATATCCCAGTTTAAAACCCATGGCAACGATCTCCTCGGCCTGCTTCACATCTCCTGTGAAACAGTGAAAAACTCCCGTAAGCCCTTTTTCTGCAAAAGGCTTCACCAGCTCAATGGTCTCATCGATGGATTCTCTGCAATGTATAACGATGGGCAGTTGGTGCTTTAGCGCCAGATCACTCTGTATTTTAAAGGCTTCTTTTTGCTGCTCAAAAAAGGTTTTATCCCAATAAAGATCTGTACCCATCTCTCCTACAGCACAAAATCCTCCTTTGTTGAGATAGTCTTCTACCTCATAGAGTTGCTTCTCGAAGTGTTTGTCAACCGAACAAGGGTGTAAGCCCATCATGGGAATGCAATAGCCTGGGTACTTCTCAGCGAGCTCCAGCATCGCATCTATCGACTCGTGATCAATATTGGGCATGTATATTTTTTCTACACCCGCAGATTGAGCACGCGCTATCACTTCGGCTATATCTTCATCAAACTGCTCTAAATATATATGTGCGTGGGAGTCTACTAGTCGCATATAAAATCTAAGGATTTGAAATGGTACCCCAAAGTTGAAAAATGCAGGAGGACCTCAGGCAATAATTTATGTAAATTTTCTCTGGCCTGGAAGCTGTCGTGAAAAACAATAATTGAGCCAGAAGTAGCCTGAAGCAAAACTTTTAATGCCTTTCCTGCATCTAATGTCTGATCAAAGTCACCTGAAAGATGGGTCCACATCACAGGCGAATATCCTAAAGCTTTAATGCCAGATAGTTGTGAAGGTTTCATTCGACCATATGGAGGCCTAAACAAGCGAGAAGTAGCGATATTTTCAAGAGCTCGTTGCCCTTTCTTTAGGTTTTCCAAATAGTCGGCGGTATTCGTACTCCAACCCGACAGGTGTAAGTAGCCGTGGTTTCCAATGGCATGCCCTTCAGAAAGCAATTGCTGTAGCAGGTCTGGATATCTTTCTGCCCGCTGACCATTCACAAAAAACGTTCCTTTGGCATTAAAGGCTCGCAGCTGTTCCACCACCCAGGGTGTGGCGTCAGGGGCTGGGCCATCGTCAAATGTAAGGTAGATGCTTTTTACTCCATGATCAGGTGCGCTCCACAAAGCCCCTTTATAAAGGCTTTGTAGCCAGCGAGGGTTTTTGTAAAAATACAGACGCATCAGTTTTTGACCAGGCAGGAAAGCATAGTAATATCATCCCGATAAGGTGTCTCGGCACGAAATCCATCCAACTGCTCAAATATCTGCCGATGCAACTTATCAATATCTTTTGGCATGCCTCCTTTAAAAAACTCTAGCAAACGCTCTTCTCCAAACTGCTCTTCCCGTGCATTAAAGGTTTCTGTCAGCCCATCGGTGTACCCAAAAAAGAAAAATTCATCCAGGTTTTCTACTTTCTTAGTCGTGAGAAAAGGAAGTGGATCAAACATCCCCAAAATAGTCGTACCGTCATTGAGTTCTTCTATGCCATCCTTAGTTACAAGGTAAAGAGGGTTATGCCCACAGTTTACATATTCGAAGCTCTTATGCCTAAAGTCATAAATCCCCAGAAAAAAAGTGATAAAGTTTTCGCCGTTTCCACTAGAAGTAATGGTATGATTCAGCTCTTCCACGATCTCCCTGGGATCGTTGGTTTTGCGTACCAGCGTACGGAGCGATGCCTGGAAATTAGACATTAGCAATGCCGCCGGCACCCCTTTACCACTTACATCAGCTACGCACACTAAAAAACTATCATTGTCTATAGTGAGGTAATCATAATAATCTCCACCTACATCTTGATGAGGCAGGTATACCGCCTCCACTTTCAAGCGATGCGTTTTAGGCAGCTCTTTAGGAAACAAAAAGTTCTGCACCTTTTTGGCGATTTCCAGCTCTTTGCGATAAGCTTCCTGCTCTAGTTGTTTTCGGGCCAACTTTTTATTTTCGATGGCCACTATAATGATATTGGTAAGTGCCCTCAGAAAAGTAGAATCACTGATCACTTCTTCATCAACACCTCCTACAAACACCACTGCGAGCAGCCTGTCTTTGTGTGTAACCGGTATCGCTTGTTCAAACACATCAAATGGTTTGCTTGACTCTTGTAGAAGTGTTATTTCATTGAGCTGTGTATACGGGGCGGGAAGTGCTTGCTGTGACCAGTCAGTAGAAGTCCCAAAATGCACCTTGCAGACCCAATCGGCATCTTTTACAAATAGCGCAAGCTGTCGCACTTTTAGATCTGCGAGCAATGTAAACCTGTAGATGCGAAACAGATCTTCCTCCGACAGATTATTGTTTATAGCCTGCGTGATTTCCAGAAGCGCGTTGAGCTCCAGATCTTTTATATCCAGACTTTGGGACATAGGTTTAGCTTAAGAGTTGTGAGCCAGCAGACCTTTTTTACTGGCCAGGTAGTAATAAGTGGCGGCATTGGTTTTCAGATCTACTTGATCTGGTGCGAGTTCCTCATCTACGGTATGCATGATTTTGATCCAGCCTGCCTCGTAAAGTTCAGCGAGTACAGCTATTAGTTTTTCATCATTCAAACCTGTAGCTTCCCGCAACTCGTCATGAGACATGACGAAATACAGTTCATCCAATACATCAAATTGCTCGTCTGTCATGAGTAATTTCGACCTTTCCACGAATACTTACCAAAAATAGAAGCTATCCCCAAGAATAGCACAAGGAATGGGTAAATTATCTCCAATAGCACAGCCACTCTATTAACGCGAGGCACACCCAAAAATTGAGCTACAGGATATAAAAACCTCCTCAACGCCAGGGTACGCAACCCCATCACACTTATAATGAGCACGGTAAATTGTATATCCCACAAGCCAACTGTCAGCATCCATGCCACACCAAAAAAATCCATAAAAACCAATATAGCCAGCAAGCGTACATACCAACTTTTATGGAATCGCCACTTGCTGCTCCATCGAATACGCTGATTGATAAAGCTTAGAAATGTTGGTTTAGCTGCTGTACTAACTACTGCCCGTCGGTCTTTGAGAAAACTCACTTTCCCCTGAGCATGACGATAGACCTTTTGTAGCAAAAACTCATCGTCACCTGAGGGTATGTTTTCATTACCCTGATAACCATCTACCGCGAGGAAAATTTCTTTTCTGTAGGACAAGTTGGCTCCATTGCACATGCCCGGGTTTTTGGAAGCCAGCGAAGCTGCTCCTATTCCTATTAACCCTGCAAACTCTACAGCCTGCACGCGCTCAAACCAGCTATCACCGGTCATTTTAACTGGACCGGCCAGCATAGCCCAGTCACCCTGATCATACGCATCAGCATAGGCTTGCAGCCAAGACTTTGGCAGGCTACAATCTCCGTCTGTGGTAATAATATGTTCGAACCTGGCTTTGGAAATACCCAGAGTAAGGGCCCGTTTTTTCCCGGTTTCACCCAGTACTCCAAGATCTATTACCTGATAGTTTAGGCTAGTCTTTTTTAGTGAATTTTCTGCTACCAGCTGCGTATCATCATCAGAACTATCATTGATTACTATCACTTCAAAAAATGCGTGAGGATATTGCAGGTGCTGAAGGTCGTCTATAAGCTGAGGTAGATTCTTAGATTCGTTGCGGACAGGCACCAACACAGAGAATTGGTAATTCTGAGCACTATGAGGCTCTGTGACTGAGACCCGCCTCCAATGATACGCGGCCCACAACAAAAAACCCACATGCGCAATGGACAATGCCAAAATCCCAATCATCGGGCAATTTTAATGTTTAATTTGTGAAAGACGAAGTGCTCCCACAATAGAAGGCAAAACCGTATTGATCAACCAAACCAGTACGCAGGGTGCAATGATAGCAGCAGGATTAACCTCAAAGCTTTCGAAAAAAACCAGTGCGCTCGCCTCACGCACTCCAAAGTTGCCAAACAAAGATGGAATCACTGACCGAAATAAAAATATCCACCCGATACCCATGACCAAACCTGCAGGTGGTATCTCAGGAAGAAAAACGTATAGCAGTAGAAATAACTGGGAAGTGAACACCACATATCTAATCACAGAAAAGTGCAGAAGTAATCGCAGGTTGATTTTAGAAATATAAAAAGGAGCTATAAATAACAACGCAACCAACGCACAGAGTGCTGGAACTAAGTACTGCTGAGCAAATTGGAAGTAATACAGTACAGACATTCCTCCAAACCCTACTGTGAGCAGTAAGGAGATAAGTCTCACCTGCACGAGTCCGGAAACAGCTTTTTTGATATTTTCAACACCGGCCAGCCTCCCACCTGCATCACCCAATGTAAAGGGCACCCACCAATTAAGCGCCAGCCCAATCAGCACACGGTTGACAGACTGCCGAACTGAAAGTCTTTCTTCCGGAACGGCCAACCTCCAACGCAGAGCCTCAAGCCACCAGTTTAAAGGCATCAGCAACAGCACCAAACCAACCCCCAACAGCTGACCTTCTCTCGGAATCAAGAGCCCCCAGTCCACTTTTTGAGTACTAACTACATAGGCAATGAAACTTAGGCTAATCAAAGTAGCTGCAATTTTGAGCGCCCTGAGTATTGGATTTTTGTATCTGGATACGTATCGGTTACTTTGCATCAATGTCCAAGGCACTTTCATCAGAAAAAATCATCTTAGGGATAGATCCGGGAACTACAGTAATGGGTTACGGCATCATCAAAACGCGCAAACAACAGGTGACTTTGCTCCAGTTTGGCGTGATTCACCTCAGCAAGTATAGTGGACATGAGCTGAAGCTCAAGAAAATTTTCGAGCGGGTAATCAGCCTTATCGATGACTACCACCCAGATGAGGTGGCTTTGGAGGCTCCTTTCTTTGGCAAAAACGTACAATCTATGCTCAAGCTGGGACGTGCTCAAGGAGTAGCTATGGCTGCAGCACTTTCCAGGGAAATCGCAATTACCGAGTATGCTCCCAAAAAAGTAAAACAGTCTGTTACTGGAAATGGAAATGCCTCTAAAGAGCAAGTAGCAGCCATGCTTAAGACCCTCCTCAAATTCGACGATGCCCCAAAACTGCTGGATGCCACGGATGCATTGGCTGTAGCACTGTGCCATCACTATCAGGGAGGTGGCACTACCAAAGCCAGCTACAAAAGCTGGAAGGCATTTCTCTCCGAAAACCCCAATAGGGCTAAATAGTCGTATAAGTAAAAAGCCACCCTGCATGCAGAGTGGCTTTAAGGAGTATTATCGGATTATCTGATCCTAATTCAAATAACTTAGTGTGATGACAGGTAAGAAGACACACCGTCTCTTGTAGCCTGCATCGCGTCTTTACCTTCTTCCCAGTTTGCAGGGCATACTTCACCGTGCTTTTCTACGTGGTGCCATGCATCAACGATACGTAGCATCTCATCGATGTTTCTTCCTAAAGGAAGGTCGTTGATGGTTTCGTGACGTACTACACCTTCTTTGTCGATGAAGAAAGTACCTCTGTAAGAAACTGGAGCTCCTTCGAATTCCAATTCACCTTCCTCGTTGTAGTTCCAGTCTCCGGCTAGTGTACCGTAGTTAGTAGCAATAGTCTTAGAGCTGTCCGCTACCAATGGGTAAGTTACACCTGAGATTCCACCTTTATCTTTGTCTGTCATCAACCAAGCAAGGTGAGTTTCTTCTGTATCGCAAGATACTCCTACTACTTGTACGCCTCTCTTTTCAAACTCCTCAAGCTTTTCCTGGAAAGCGTGGATTTCGGTAGGGCATACAAATGTGAAGTCTTTAGGGTAGAAGAAGAAAATAACCTCTTTTTTACCAATGTAATCTGCAAGTGAGAAGCTTTCTACGATCTCTTCACCGTTGATTACTGCTGGTGCATTAAATACTGGTGCTTTTTTTCCTACTAATGACATAGTCTTAATTCGCGTTTATAATTGATTATACAATAGTTACTTTACTCTTAGGGTCCCGCTTTTCACCGTTTATCTGAAGTTTGATGTCGGTGATTTTAAAATTGGAAACCTGCTTTTCATGGAAATAATTCTTGATCAATTCGTTGAGCTCAGGGTCATAATAATCCTGAATCTCCTCGGTATTGATGCTGTAGATATGACAGTGCTGTTCCAGATTGGCGTCATAGCGCTTAGATCCACCCCGTGTAGCCACCTGGTAAACCAGATCAGCCTCCACGAGCTTTTCCAAAACGCGATAGACACTTCCGAGCGAGACACTTGGATACTGACGACTCACACGATCGTGGAGCTGTTCAGCACTTGGGTGCTCATCACTCAGCATCAACTCATGCAAAACTGCTATCCTCGGATGAGTAGCTTTTAAACCAGCCTCCGAGAGCAATTCTTTGATATGTTGATACGTCTTTTCTGTCACTCCTAAATGAGAATTATTCCTATTTGGCTGCAAATGTAGAGTTCATTCCAAGCCTTACCAAACATATTGACCAAGGAAAAGATTATATAGGTATTGATAAAAGTTATACAACCAATAGACTATGCAAGTGAACAGAATTTTACTCTCGATAGCGTTAGCTGCATTAACCCTAACCTCTTACGCCCAAAACTTTGGAGACATCCTCGCTGTAGGTGCTGAAAATGCCGAAACCTACCTGACACATTATGCAGGACCAGCCATCAACTCGTTTGGTAATGGCATGTCGGAAGGCTGGTACAACACCGCAAAGCCTCATAAAAGCCTGGGCTTCAATCTCACGGTATCTCCCAGTTTTGCATTTATCCCACAGGATGACCGTACGTTTCTTTTTGACCCTGCTGAGTATCAGGATCTGCGTCTGGAAGGAGATGCAGACGGTATCATACCCACACTGGTAGGCGGAGATGCCGAAGCAGGCTCTGAGCTGGTCTTTTCTGGAGAAGCCACCTACCCAGGAGGGCTCACATTTGATGCTGAGCAGCGCTTTGATGTGCCCGACGGAGTGATAGACCTCAATAATGTCCCTTTTGGCGGAAGCCCAGCTCCAACATATAATATAGGTGTAGGTCTCGTGAAAGGAACGGAAGTAAAGGTGCGTGTACTGCCAGAAGTATCTGCCGGAGATTTTGGAGCATCCATGTTCGGACTGGGAGTGCAGCACGACATCAAGCAGTGGATTCCGGGCATCAGCAAGCTGCCTTTTGATCTGTCTGCTCTTGTTGCATTTTCCAAACTCAATCTCACCTATGATATCAATGTAAACACCGGAGATTTTGAAGGTCAGGGTGAAGCAGTTTTCGCCACATCATCTACGACCGTTCAAGGGATCATCTCTAAAAAGCTCCTGTTTTTCACACCCTACTTTGCCGTAGGTTTCAATGCAGTATCGAGCACTCTGGATGTAAACGGTACCTATCGATACAACACAGCCACTTCTTCTTCAGAAATAGAAGACCCTGTTTCACTGGAGTTTTCAGGAGCCGGCGGCATGCGCTCCACTATAGGCGGACGGGTGAAACTCGCGTTTTTCACCCTACATGCTGCGTATACGCTCCAGCGCTACAACACTTTCAATACTGGTATAGGTATCAGCATCCGATAAAGACCTTTTATAGATGAATCAGTAGCCAGATTCAGATAGACACCCCCAAAAATGAAAGACTTCATAAGCGATTATGGAGTCTTTTTTCGTTTGAGGCATACCACCAATGTGGTATTTTCGACGAGCAGGTCGCCAAATCGGACCGAATTGCATGGTCAATAAAGTGGAATCACTATTTTTGTTTCCACTCAACTAAACGAACTTTTATAATGAGAAACCTAATTGCTATCACCGTCTTAGCATTTTTTGCTTTTTCCTGTGGAGAAGAAGGCATTGGATTTAATGTCGGGAAGGAATTTCCAGTTACTATCCCAATTGATGCCGGAGACTTTCCTTCTACACCTTTTGGAGGAAACCCACCGGCATTCACACAGTCTGAAACTTACGACCTCAATGATGTAAATGAATTTTCCGATGACCTGGAAAATTTAGAAGAAGTACTGGTCAATAAGGTTTCTTACAGTATTTCAGGAGTAGACAGTAACGAAGAAATCGAGGTAGAAGAATTGAGCATCGAGTTATCAGCTAATGGAACTGATATTGGCACTTTGCAAATCACAAACCGACTACCAAACAATGTACTTACCGATCTTCCTAAAGGTGAGATTTCAAGCCTTAATAAATCTGAACTCGCTCGTGTTCTGAAAGATGGCGGCACCGTAAACGCAGAGGTAACTTTTGATTTTGCTGAGCTTCCTGAGGGTAACTTCGAGTTTGACTTTGAATTCTATTTTGATGTGGTAGTAAAAATCCGCGACCTCTAAAACCTGACCTAAATCACTGAAAAAATGAAAAAATTAGCATTATACATTACTGTAGGTTTTCTCAGCTTTGCTGCAAGCGCTCAAGATATAGGCAAGTTCCTCGAAGGGGGCGTAGAAGACGGCAACAAACTTATGGAAGGCTACCTACAGCCTGCATTTGAAGGTTTTGGCTACGCACTAAACAGTGGCTGGTACAATACTGGAAAGCCACACAAGCTTCTTGGCTTTGACATCACCGTAACGGGCAACCTGGCCTATATTCCTGAAGAGTCAAAGTTCTTCACGGTAAATCCGGCCGATTATAAGAACTTGTCTACAGCTCCCTCAGAGACAGGAGAAACAGACTTCCCAACACTCATGGGACCCAACCTGGATGCAGATGACATCCCCTATCTGGTTTTTAATGAAGACACGGAGGATGAAGTACGTGTATCTGGCCCTTCAGGACTTGGACTCGAGGCAGAATACGGCACCAACTTTGTACCTGCTCCGGCTGTGCAGCTGGGAATAGGTCTTCCGAAAAACACTGAGCTCAAGTTGCGACTCGTTCCTGAGCAAACATTTGGCGATCCGGGAGAGCAGTTCACTACCTCTACGTTTGGTATAGGTATCATGCATGATGTTAAGCAGTGGATTCCCGGCATCAAAAATCTGCCATTTGACCTGTCTGGATTTTTTGCTTTTAGCAAAATGAAAAACAGCATGGAACTCGACGTGGACAATCCGGAAAATATTGGTGCCTTTGACGTATCTGGAACGACAATCCAGGGTATCATATCTAAAAAGCTATCAGTACTGACAGTGTATGCCGGTCTTGGTATGACCTCAAGTAAGGTGACTTTTAATGTTACGGGAGATTACGAAGTGGGAGACGAGACTTTTACCGACCCTATCAACCTGGAATACAGCAGTGCGAGCCCCAGAGCAAATATCGGAGCACGTCTGAAGCTATTGATCTTTACCTTCCATGCGGAGTATGCATTACAAAAGTACAACACCTTCACCGGTGGCATAGGGATCAGCATCAGGTAACAACTTATCAACTTGTATGTTTAAAAGCGGGCGATGCCCGCTTTTTTTGTATCTATGAAAATACTTTTGACCTGTGCGCTGACTTGCTATTGCATACTGGTTGCTGCCCAACCCGCAGACACCGTGCACGTAAAAGCAACAGAAATATTAATACTCGGCGACAGTGTGTTTGCTCCAGATAGAGACACCACCTTTTACATACGACCTGGTAAATACAAAGTAAAAAATAACCCCTACAAATCTTCACGTAAGTTTTATGAAAAATTAAAAACCAAAAGCCACCAAAATAAAGTAACAGGAAGCCTTTTTGACCTCCTGTATGTGAACCCTCAGTCCACATCACCTGGGACTCCCGAAAAAAACAGCCGATCATCTCATGAGGCCTTTGAAGCCTACGAGGGAATGGTCATCTCCCACATACGTATCCTTCCCGTAGATGTACTGGAAGGCTCTGTCAGTGACACCACCAAGGCGGCCAGCTCCGGCTTGGCAAGAATCGCCAACACACTACACATGCAAACCTGGAAGCGTGTAATACGAAGCGCTCTGCTGCTTGAGGAAGGCGAACCCATAGACCCGTACCTTTTGGCAGATACTGAGCGGATACTTCGAAGGCTGCCGTACATTCAGGATGCTAAAGTCTATGTGAAAAATACCACTCGCGGCACAGAAATAGTGATCGCAGTGCAAGACAGAATTGCGTGGGGAAGCCGGGCAGACATTGATGGCCTTAGCGATTTCAAACTCACTCTTACGAATAGAAATATCGGCGGTTCAGGAAAGTTTGCTTCTGCAGCGTGGGTCTACAATACCGATTACCAGCCCAATCATGGGTATGACTTTCGGGTTGGGGCACAAAACATCCAAAACACCATTACCAGTTGGTCGATCAATCATACAAAAATCGGCAACCATTTGGAGTGGGGCGGTACGGTACAAAAAGAATTTGTAGCTCCTGAGATCAAATTTGGCGGAGGACTGGACATCCGTCAAATAAGTGACTCCACAGTACAGCTGGACGGAGAAGCCGTCCACAATGGCAATTTCACCTTAAACTATCAGGACCTATGGCTGGGCAGGTCTTTTCAGCTTCCTTCTAAATATGAAAGAAAAAATCTGGTGATTGCTGGTCGTCTGCTACATCGGCAGTTTGCCAAACAACCATTCGTAAGTCAGGACAGCAACTCATTGTATTACAATCGGGTCCTGGCACTGGGTGAGGTGAGCATCTCCAATCAGCAATATCTAAAAACGAATTACATCAATGCTATTGGCATCTCTGAGGATATACCTTTAGGATATCGGTTTTCCTTTATTACCGGCAGAGATTTCAATGAATTCTTTCAGCAGAACTACTACGGACTACACCTATTCTGGGCGTTTTACATCAAAAACTTTGGATACCTGCTGGCTAGTCAGGAAGTAGGTGCCTTTGATAGAGACAGCTTATCCAATGGTGCCTATGCCACCCGAATCAATTATTTCAGTCCATTATTCGATTTAGGTCGGTTTCATCTACGAAATTTCGCACGACTAACCTATCACCAGGGAATTGGGCAAAAAAACCATCGTCACATTACACTACGAGACAAAATCAGAGACGTCCAGTCAGCGGAAACTACCGGCAATAATACGTTTGCCTTTTCTTTCGAATCGGTGCTATTTACTCCCTGGTATTTTTATGGTTTTAGGTTTGCTCCCTTTGCATACTATACACTTGGTGAGATTTGGGACTCACGCTTACATGATAAATCCAGCACACCGTTTAGAGGAGTGGGTGGGGGCATACGCATTCGCAATGAAGCACTGGCATTTAGCACTATCGAACTACGGCTTACACACTACCACAGGGGAAACCTCGAGCACCCAACAGTATTTTCTGTAAATGCCACGGTACCGGTAGTTTTTAGCGAAATATTCAAATACAAACCTCGAATGATTCCTTATAATTGAAGTAGCAAAAAGAGACAGCTTTTAAAAAGAAAAGTCTCGGCAAAGCCGAGACTCTTCAAAGATGTCAAACAGGTGTATGAATATAAATTTGTGTTATGCATAGGTTAATACGGCTGTTAATAAAAAGGTAACCTACTAATTGAAAAAAAATGATAAAAGTTTTATTTGTGTGTTTGGGCAACATCTGCAGATCTCCTTTGGCTGAAGCTATTTGTAAACACAAAGTCTCTGAGCGTGGCTTATCAGCACATATAGAAGTAGACTCTGCTGGCACGGCCAATTACCACATTGGGGCAGACCCAGACGAGCGCAGCATTGAAGTAGCGGTGAAGCATGGCATCCCCATTGCACATAAAGGACGACAATTTCACTTCTCAGACGGTGAGCACTTCCAATATATTCTGGCCATGGACGCATCAAACCACCGAAACATTATCCACGAGCTGGCCGACAAACACGAAGGCTTATACCTGATGCGGGACTTTGACCCGAAAGGCAAAGGAATGGACGTACCTGACCCATACTATGGCGGCAAAGATGGCTTTGAGGAGGTGTACCAAATGCTGGATCGCTCCATCGATGCATTTCTGAATTATGTAGTAAAAGAACACAAACTGGATGGCTAGCAATGTAGACATACAGCTCCTGGAGTCCGCACTGTTTCAGTCTACAGGAATCCCTCAGGCAGTAAAAAGTGCGCAACACCTTTCTGGCGGTTGTATCAACAATGCCGTAAAAACAGTCACCAACGAGGGCACATACTTCATCAAATTCAACGACAATATCGATGAAGACATGTTTGAAAAAGAAGCCCTGGGACTCAGCCTCTTAAAAGCAGCAAATCACCTGCAAATACCTGATGTAATCGGTATAGGTCAGGTGGGTCCGAACCATTACATTATCCTAGAACACATCAACAAAGCAGCACCTTCCGCTGATTTTTGGGAGGATTTTGGCCAAAACCTGGCGAAGCTTCACCGACAAACAGCACCTACTTTTGGG
Organism: Marinoscillum furvescens DSM 4134; assembly: GCF_003386095.1. Lineage (GTDB taxonomy): Bacteria > Bacteroidota > Bacteroidia > Cytophagales > Cyclobacteriaceae > Marinoscillum > Marinoscillum furvescens. The sequence continues at coordinate 294,392 of NZ_QREG01000001.1, forward strand.
TTAGATCATAACAACTATATCGGTAAGCTCCCGCAGCGCAATGACCAGGAACCAGGCTGGTTGGATTTTTTTATCCAGCACAGGCTAGAGGTACAGCTCGGACTGGCTTTGTATAACGACCACATCGACGAAGCATTTGCCAATCGCTTTCGCCAGATCTACCCAATCCTTCCTGGCATTATACCAGAAGAACCGCCCGCAATGCTGCATGGAGACCTCTGGAGTGGTAATTTTATGGTTGGCCCTGGAGGCAAAGCTTGTCTTTTCGACCCTGCGGTATATTATGGCCATCGCGAAATCGAACTGGCTTTTACTAAACTTTTTGGTGGTTTTGACCCGGCGTTTTACCACGGCTATCATGAGCAGTATCCGGTAGAACCTGGCTTTGATCAGCGAATGGATATTTACAACCTCTACCCACTACTGGTACATGTAAACCTGTTTGGTACTTCTTACCTCACAGGGGTGGAAGCTACTCTTCGTCGCTTTCTGTAGGACGATAAAGCACCTGAAAATTGTTTCGTGTTTTTTGTTCTAATATCACCTCTCCCAGGGGTGGAAGCAACTCGAATGATTCTGGCGTATAGTTTTTGATCGTAGCCAGATGTAGCCCTTCGTTGTACAGAACATGAAACTCCTCCGTCAGACTCGACTGTAGTTTTTCCAGTTTCACAGCACTGTAATCCATGCAAAAAGTAAACGTAAGTGCTGAGCTATGCATGAGGTTAATTTTGACATTGGCCTGATCCAACGCCTGGAACACCCGCACTAGTTTGCTTTCATCTACAAAGCTATTGTCGCGCACTCGTAGCGTAAACAACAGCTGCTTGTCTTTAAATACAAAGCACGGTTTCACCCCAACCTTTTCACTTTCAGAAATCTTAGTACCTGTGCCAGTTGGATCCACAAAGGAGCGCACATACAGTGGAATGTTACGCTGAGCCAGTGGACGGATGGTCTTTGGGTGAATCACCTTGGCGCCATAGTAAGTGAGCTCGGTCACTTCCTGGAAAGACAGCTCATGAAACAACTCAGCCTGCGGAAAGCGCTTTGGGTCGGCATTTAGCAACCCAGGCACATCCTTCCAAACTGTGAGGCTCTCTGCCTGCAAACAATACGCAAAGATGGCCCCTGAAAAATCGGAACCTTCCCTCCCCAGGGTGGTAGACTTGCCAGAAGCATCTGATCCAATAAACCCCTGAGTGATCACAGGGCCCTGAGCCAGTAAAGCGGGCAGTGCCCGAGCTATATAATGCTCGGTGAGCTCCCACTCCACATTGGCCTCTGTATAAAGGCTGTTGGTTTTCACACATTTTCGGGCGTCTAGCCAAACGCAAGACTGCTGGGTGCTCAGCTGATGATAGACGATACTAGTAGAAAGCAGCTCACCATAAGGAACGATCTGGTCGTAAAACTGCTCATAGGAGCCTTCTGCTGTCTGCAAGGCAGCTTTTAGCTGCAACAGCCAGTTGGTAACATCCTCAGGAACTTGCGCAAACAGCTCGTTACAGATGTCTGAGTGATAAGTAGCCAATGCTTCGTAGCGTTCCTTCCATTCACCTCCTTCATATGCACGTCTGACCAGCGCCTCTAGAGCATTGGTGGTCTTACCCATAGCTGATATGACAATCACCAGCGAATCACCACCAAATTGTGTGATGATCTCACACAAATTCCTTACACCATCGGCATCTTTTACAGAGGCACCGCCAAATTTAAAAATTCGCATCTTGCAAACGTTTGAATACAACAAAAAGGGCTATTTTCGCATTGTGGAGCACCCCAATAACTTTCTTATCTTATGAACAAAAATAGTCTAGGCCTACCGATCGGGACGACCCTTGATCGCTTTATCAAGAAAAAACAGGATGAGTTTGAATATGCTACCGGAGAGCTGTCTCAGCTCCTACGGGATATCGCTCTGGCTGGCAAGATCATCAATAGAGAAGTAAACAAATCTGGACTACTGGATATTGCTGGTGCGTACGGTGCAAAAAATGTGCAGGGCGAAGACCAGCAAAAGCTGGATGTCATCGCTAATATTCGCTTTACCCGGGCACTGAGAAATGGCGGACAGGTATGTGCTGTAATCAGTGAAGAAGACGAAGAGATCATCCATTTGGATCAGAACTGCCGCTACATCGTAGCTATTGACCCCTTAGATGGCTCATCAAACATCGACGTGAATGTGTCCATCGGTACTATTTTCTCGATCTACCGACGAGTAACACCTACAGGTGGCCCTGTGAAAAAAGAAGACGTATTACAGCCTGGCACCAAGCAGGTAGCTGCCGGCTACATTTTATACGGATCCTCTACAATGCTAGTCTACACCACAGGCCACGGTGTGCATGGCTTTACCCTGGAGCCATCGTTGGGTGAGTTTGTACTGTCGCACACTAATATGGTTTGCCCTGAAGATGGAAACATCTACTCCATCAATGAGGGAAGCTGGTGTCAGTTTGATCAGGGTGTGCGTGACTACATCACCTGGTGCAAGGAAGAAGGCCTTACTGCACGGTACATAGGCTCCCTGGTGGCGGACTATCACCGCAACATGCTCAAAGGGGGAATCTACCTGTACCCGAGCACTGAGAAAGTACCTGAAGGTAAACTAAGGCTGCTCTACGAATGCAATGCGCTCGCGTTTATTGCCGAACAGGCCGGAGGTATAGCTACCGATGGCAAGCAGCGAATTTTGGAAATTCAGCCAGAAACCTTTCATCAGCGTGCCCCGCTTTATATTGGCTCCAAGAAAATGGTGGAAAAAGCACTTGAATTTTGCGGACAAGCAGAAGAAGCTTCATAGGCCCATTAATAAAAGGAAATGCGAACCTCATGCTGAGCCATCAGTATGAGGTTTTTTTTGCAATCTACTTACAAAGACCACTTCAATCATTGCAAGACCTACCTGAGGACCTGCAAAGACTACTCAGAAGCCTGCAAGAACCGATCAAATGGCTGCAATGAATGCTATTATGACTGCAATTACAGCTTTGGTGTATGCAAAGACCTATCTGACGGTTGCAATAACCGCCATAAAGTCTGCAAAGACCAGTAAGATGCCTGCAAAGCCAATTTGAATCACTGCTAAAGGACCCGTCCTAAAATTACTTGACAGGTTTTTACTTAATTCTAATAATGGTTTACAATGATAAATGATAATCCTAATTGCACTTTACCTGAATGACTGTAATCCCAGGTGAAGTAAACAGACCAGGGTTTAGTCCTGCTTTGGTTTTACTGTTGATTGATTCATCCTCCATTGGCTTTACGGATCAAATGGCCTATCACTTGTATCTGCTCATCCTGGGAAGGACAAAATGAAATTTAATTTGGGGGAGAATGAGGCAGCTATAAAAAGTCAATGCTTATAAAAAAAGAAGCCCCGCAACCCAAAGAGCTACGGGGCATTCACCGCCATAATGATTAACTAATACTCAAATGTAAGAACCGTTTCTGAAAATACCCAATTTTGGGTATAAGATTTTTTCATTTTTTTTATGTATGGGAAATCTTCCCTCATTTCAGCGTGACGAATAACGCAAACGAGTAACCATTTTGGCCCGTTCGCGCTCTATGATCGCCTCGGAGATTTCATCGGCCAGGCATTCAGGATCTGCCTGATCCAGAATTCTTCTCAGCTTGGGTTCTGGAATATCTATGCGGTACATGGCATTGAGCAGATGACCAAAATCATGATCTAACAGGTACTGCACACGCTTTTTGAGAAATTGTCTCAACACCTTAAACGGGTTTTCGACACCTTCCAGGTCACACGATTCATTCAGTTTTAGATCCTTTTGAATCAGGGACAGACTCCCTTTAGCCAGTTTGATTTCGTCTGGTTGAGACATACACTATCAATACATTCTATCTAAAAATACCGTTCCGATTCGAAGCTATTTTTCTAACCAGTGAAAATCCCCTGTTTTGGGTATACGCTCTAGCATATCTATGATCTGCTGAGGAGGCACCACCACTTTTCGCTCTTTTAAACTCATAAATGCTCCGGTAGCAATCACCGTGCAGGCCAGCGATTCGTCAGCTTTCCAAATTTGCTGACGAAACTTCCAAACCTTGAGATCTTTTCTAAAGCTCAGTGCCGCACAGTCTACGGTGATATGCTCGTTCATAAAAACCTCTCGCTTGAAGGTAGTGTCTTCATGAAATAGCACCGGACCATACCCAGATGCTACGAGATCTTTGAGTGGCAACCCCAGCTCATCAAACAAACCTACTCGTACCTGAGCTGCATAGTCATTATAAGCTGTATGGCGCATATGGGCATTGGGGTCCAGATCTGCCCAGATCACCTGAAAATGTTGTTTATACGGTTCCATTTGAGACTATTTATCCGAGCTCTGCTCTTCCTTACTGTCGTCTTTAGCTTCTTTCTTTTCCAAAAGTTCAGGGAGCGTAGCTGCGATGGTATTGTACCAGGTCACGAGTTTCTTGATATCCGAAACATACACGCGAGATTCGTCATACTCTGGCAGCACAAACTTCAAAAACGCCTTCAGTTCGTCTGGATCAGAAGTAGCACTCAAGCCTGTGTCTCCATTAAATTCTTGATGAATTTTTTGCATCACATCCTCCAAAGGCACAGCACCTTCTTCGTCTGTAGTGTAGATACTGATATCTGAAAGAATGGAAACTTTTGACTGCATGTTGGCAATCATTTTTTTCTTTGAGCCATCCAACGCCTCCAAAATCACTCCGGTACGTGTAGGAGATACTACTTTAAAAAGGCCTCCTTTGCCAGAAACGGCTGCTACTTCACTAAATTCCATGTTTTATTTGATTATTGTCTTGTGGTTAAGGGGGACAAAAATAGCGTTTGAGTACCAATCGCAAAACCTCTACTGCGATATCTGCTGATTTATGTCTCGTATAAATCTAACCACATCGTCTTTGCCATAGCCCGTCACTGTAGATGTCATAAAATGTGGAGGCACCTCTGCCCAGTCTTTTTTGAGTGCTCGTAAAAACATCGCCGCATTGGATTGCGATTTGGGCATACCATTTTTATCAACTTTGGTAAAAATCAGCGCAATAGGCAAGCCTGCTTTTCCCAGGGAATTGACAAAATCTAAATCATTACGCTGGGGCTCATGACGGGAATCGATAAGCACAAAGACGTTGGTTAAGTTTTCTCGTGTCTCAAAGTAGCGTGCTATCATCTTCTTCCAGGCGGCTTGCTGCGACTTACTCACTTTGGCCCAGCCGTAGCCCGGCAAGTCTACCAGGTACCATTCCTTATCGATCAAAAAATGATTGATGAGCTGTGTTTTTCCAGGCTTACTGGACACCTTGGCTAGTTTACCATGGTTTGTGAGCAAGTTGATCAGTGAAGACTTCCCCACATTGGAGCGCCCTATAAAGGCGTACTCGGGCAGGTTACCTTCAGGACATTCTTCTACTTTGGAGCTGCTTTTTACAAACTCAGCTGTTTTTATTGGCTTCATGTATTATTGCTTTCTTATGCTGATATAGGGTATTGTAACCTCTCGAGGTGTCTAGCCCTCCCCGCCTCTACCGGAAAGTGCCGCCAAAACTCACGTAAATCTGCAGTGCTGTGGCGGTCACAGAAGAGACCTTGGTCCACACGCGTAACTCGCATGTGGCCGCTATCTCTCGGACTATTCACGTAATAATTTTTAACATTCCCCTAAAACGCAGGGTTTATGGATTAATTTTGCAAGCAGATATGACCGTAGTTCCGTACAAAGATAAGCAGGGCAGCAAGAAACAGCAGGTTGCCTCCATGTTTGACAACATTAGTGGCAAATATGATTTCCTCAATCACTTTTTAAGCCTGGGAATAGACATTCTATGGCGCAAAAAGGCCATCCGTCAGCTCAAGAAAGACCACCCCAAGCAGATTCTGGACATAGCTACTGGCACTGGAGACTTTGCCATAGAGGCTCTGGCCCTCAACCCTGACAAAGTCACAGGGGTAGATATCTCCGAAGGCATGCTGGCCGTGGGCCGTGAGAAGATGAAGCGAAAAGGAATGGATGATCGTATAGAGCTACTCTCTGGCGACTCAGAGGCACTGCAGTTTGAAGACAATAAATTCGACGCTGTGATCGTTTCTTTTGGCGTGAGAAACTTCGAAAATCTAGAAAAGGGTCTGGCGGACATGCAACGTGTCATTCGTCCGGGTGGAAAGGTCGTGATTCTGGAGTTTAGCAAACCGAAATCGTTCCCATTCAAGCAGTTATACAATTTTTATTTTAAATGGGTTTTGCCTAAAATAGGCAATACAATATCCAAGGATCAGGCTGCTTATACTTATCTACCCGAATCTGTACGGCAGTTTCCAGATGGCGAGAGTTTCTTACAAATTTTAGAAAAGGTCGGTTTTAAAAACACTCAATGCAAACCACTCACCCTCGGAATAAGCTCTATTTATATAGGTACCAAATAATCGTTTTCCTCCTCCTGACGGCCATGGCACTGCCCGGGCAGGCTCAAAATGACCCAAAGGAAAACCTGGGAGACTATGATGCACAGTGGATCCACTACGGATTTCTGATGGGCATACACAACTCCCGCTACCGCATCCAGTACTCAGACGACTTTGCGAGGCCTGAAATGGACTCGCTCCACTCTGTGGTACCGGGACACCTGCCCGGCTGGAAGGTGGGTTTTGTAGTAGACATGAACCTACTCCAATACCTTAGCTTTAGGGTGCTACCCACCGTGGGGTTTTATGAGCAAGACCTGACGTACCGCTATACCGATGGTACCAGCCATAGAGAACTGAAAGACGCCACTCTGGTGGAGCTACCACTAATGCTCAAATACAAATCTGCCCGAAGAGGCAATATCGCTATGTACGTCACTGGTGGCATAAGCCCGGCACTGGAGGCCTCAGGAAAGGGCGATGAACTAGACACCAGAGAACGACTGGAGCTACGCAACTGGAATGCCTCTATAGATGCTGGCGTAGGCTTTGACTTGTATTTTCCGCTATTTAAGTTTTCACCAGAGGTGCGCTATTCATGGGGATTGAGAAACATGCTCACCGATGATGTAAACAGCTATGACCAGCCGCTAAAAAAACTGACGTATCAGAACATTTCATTTTACATCACCTTTGAGGGAGGTCCCTCCTACCTAAAAAACAACCAACGCAAAAAGAAAAAGCGATGAGCAAGCCCATAGCACTCATTTCCGGAGCCACCAGTGGCATAGGAAAAGCCACAGCCAACCTGCTGGCCGCTCACTATCGGCTAATCATTTGTGGACGCAGAGCAGACAGGCTGCAAGAATTACAAAGCAACCTTCCTACTGATGTAAAAACGCTGAGCTTCGATGTACGGGATCAGGCTGCCGTTTTTGCTGCGATCGATGGACTACCCGAAGAATGGAAAGCAATAGACCTGCTCATCAACAATGCGGGGAATGCTCATGGGCTGAGTTTTATTCATGAAGGTGATATTGCAGATTGGGATGCTATGATCGACATCAATGTGAAAGGGTTGCTCTATGTAAGCAAAGCTGTACTCCCTCACATGATCGCTAATAAATCTGGCCACATCATCAACATAGGCTCCATAGCGGGCGTAGATGTGTACCCAAAAGGAAACGTGTACAACGCCTCCAAGCATGCGGTGGACGCTATCAGCAAAGGCATGCGCCAGGATTTGCACACACATGGCATCAAAGTATCTGAAGTAAAACCCGGACTGGTGAACACCGAATTTTCGGAGGTTCGTTTTAAGGGTGACAAAACCAAAGCAGACAAAGTATACGAAGGCTTCACACCACTGAGTGCGGAAGATATAGCGGACACCATCCGATATATTGCTTTGGCTCCAGCCCATGTAAATATCGCAGATGTGCTCATACTACCTACCGCTCAGGCTACATCCACCATGGTGCACAAGAAAGCCTGACTCTGTGCTTGTCAATGCCGCAGGTATCGTTAGGTTTGTAGAAACAACATTACCCTAACCCACTCAACTTTGTATGAAACAAATACTTGTGCTAGGAGCTGGCAGGTCTTCTACTGCCTTGATTTCCTACTTACTCGAAAACGCCACCAATGAGCATTGGTCTGTAACCATCGGCGAAAAGGACTTGCAGCTCGCCCAGCAAAAATTCCCCGAAGCAGCTTGTGTAGCGTTTGACATTTACAATACTGAATCTAGCACCACACAAATCAAAAAAATGGACCTGGTCATCAGCATGCTACCTGCAAGCTTACATGTGCATGTAGCCAAAATCTGTGCCCAGGAAGGCAAACACTTACTTACGGCATCTTACCTGGCCGATGATATCAAAACCCTCAGCGGGGAATTTGAAAAGCGAGGAGCGGCTTGTATCATGGAGCTGGGGCTAGACCCAGGCATCGATCACATGTCCGCCATGCAGGTGCTGGACCGCATTAAAAGCGAAGGTCATGAGCTCGTTGGATTTGAGACCTTTACAGGCGGACTTTTAGCCGAAGACACCCATCAGTCCAATCCCTGGCAATACAAGTTTACCTGGAATCCGCGAAACATCGTAATGGCCGGAACGGGCACGGTAAAATTCATCCAGGAAGGCAGGTATAAATACATTCCCTATCATCGGTTGTTTGACCGCACAGAGGTAATCTATATTCCCGGGCATGGGTATTTTGAAGGCTATGCCAACAGAGACTCATTAAAATATCAGGACCTCTATGGCTTGCGCGGCATTCGCACGCTCTATCGTGGCACGCTTAGAAGGCCGGGATTTTGCAAAGCCTGGAACATCTTCGTACAGCTAGGCGCCACTGATGACTCTTATGAAATGGAAAATGTGAGCCAGCTCACCCATCGCCAGTTCATCAATTCTTTTTTGCGATATAACCCTCACGACTCTGTAGAGCTCAAGCTGGCTCATTATGTAAACATCGGCATGGAGTCTGAGGAGATGTATAAGCTGCAATGGCTCGGCTTGTTTACCGATGAGCCCGTGGGGCTCTCAAAAGGCACTCCTGCCCAAATCCTTGAGCATATTCTCAAGAAAAAATGGTCGCTTGATCCCTCAGACCGGGACATGATCGTGATGTGGCACAAGTTTAACTACCTGGAAAACGGTGAACCTCGCGAAATTCAGTCCAACATGATCGCAGTAGGAGATGACAGTGTAAACACCGCTATGGCGAAAACAGTAGGGTTGCCGCTGGGCATTGCCGCCAAACTACTACTTCAAGGCAAAATCAACCTCAGTGGTGTGCACATACCTACCAAAAAGGAATTGTACGAACCCATCCTTGCCGAGTTGGATGCTATGGGTTTTGAGTTTTCTGAGCGAAAAATGGAGGAATCGATTCAGTAGGAATGCTGTGGTAGCGTGTCTGGAATAAACAGCACGCTCCATTTATAAATGCAAATAATAATCCTTTAGCAGGGCTACAAAGTCCATGGTATATCCACCAGTGGGAGATTTGATGTGCAAGGCCGCCTGGTGCATCGGGCGGTTGGCTTTGGAAAGACCAACAATAGTTCGCAGTTTTTTAGAGCCGGGACTATTGTAAATATCCAGTCTGGCGCACACGAAAAACCCCTGCTGCACGGCCAGCTCAGCAAAGCGCAATGCTTCGCGCTCTGGATAAAGTACAAAAGCCGTACCTGTACTGGACAGCAGCCGGCTGATGGCGGTAAGTAGGTCCGTTTGACTTAAAGAGCTATCATGTCGGGCGAGGTTGATAGCCTCCTGCGGTGAGCGCAGAGAGTCGTTAAAAAATGGTGGGTTAGAGATGATTAGCTCAAAAGCATCTGCAAAAACCTGATCCTGAACAGGACCTTCGTGTAATACCAATCGATCGTTCCATGGACTGGCCTCAAAATTTTGACGAGCCTGCTCTGCAGCTGTCGCATCCAGTTCTACAGCATGCACTTCCACATCTGGCAGTTTCTGGGCCACCATGAGGCTGAGCAGCCCCGTACCTGCGCCTATGTCTAGCACATTGCCACTGCCCACCGCTACCTTACTAACCCACGCTCCGAGGACACACCCTTCGGTAGTAACCTTCATAGCTGTACCCCCCTGCTCTATCCTAAACTGTTTGAACTGAAAATAAGAATTTGGCATGGTCAGACATCTGCTTTTACAATGGCAAAGCTAGAATAGCCAGACGGAAATCAAAGGCACAAGTCAAACACCACAAAAATCTAGGTGTTTACCACAAAAATTAGACTCACTTCCTTCCTTTATACATTTTTACTCTTTGGACTTTCGGTTCCAAACCAATGTCAAACAGTCTGTCGAAGCAAGTGCATTCACTATTGGTTGAACCTATTGCTTTGACCATCAAATCACCGCTAACTATGGCCAGCCGAATTTTCGGCTGGCTTCTTTTAAGTCACTCGCTATGATCCGCCTATTTACCGCACCCGTTTTCCTGTTTTTTTGTGTTCTGCTGTTTGGGCAAAATCCAAAGCTGACAATCAATCAAACAGGTGTCCCTCCCATCCACAACTTCAAAGGTGTGGACTATGGTGGATTTGATCAGGTGTGGGACATAGCCCAAGACGACCGTGGCCTCATTTACCTGGCCGCTTCTTATGGCATTCACGAGTACGATGGAGAAACCTGGCGCACCCTTTTCAGAGACAGAAAGTATATCCCGAGAAGGTTTAAAAAGAACAACCAAGGCAGAATATATGTCTCTGGTGTAAACGTAGCAGGGTATTTGGCACCTGACAGCTCTGGCCATATGGCATACCATGCGTTTCAAGACCTACTTCCCAAAGACACCAATATTGGCGCCATGAACACCATCGAAATAATAGGTACTAAGGTGTACTTCTTTGGCATCACAGAGATCTACAGCTATGATGAAGTCCGCAACGAACTGACCATCCTCAAGGAAGATGGCAGAAACTTCACGAGCTTTACGCTAAACGAACAACCGTATTTTTTTCAGGAAAATAAAGGTCTTTGTACGATAGTAGATGAACAAATACAGCTTGCACCTCACCGCGCACCGTTTGAAAAAATACGAATGGCTGATTTTGTAAAAATGCCTGACAGCACAATCATAGGAGTAAATGCCAGTAGTCATGAGCTGATTCTCTACCAATCTGACACTTCTTACACAATCCCATACGGTGGAGATCCATTTTTTAAAGACAAGCTACCGTACCGCATCACCCGTCTGAGCAAAGATTATTTTGCTATCAACTATCTAACAGGAGGCGTACGTATAGTTGACAATGACTGGAACACCATCTTGCACCTCAACGAGCAAAATGGCCTCTGTGAAGGTACTTTTCAGTCCTTTTTGGATGCAGAAAACAACCTGTGGGTAGGTTCTAACATGGGTTGTTTTGTCATTGACCTGGAGTCTTCAATTACGTATTACAACGCACAACACAATGTTTCTGGCTATGTGGTCTCAGCGGCAGAAGATGAAAACTACCTCTATTTTGGTTCTACCACAGGTATCCACAGATGTTTGAGACCTGAGAGGTCATCCCTAAAAAATGCGTCCGATATTAAGTTTGAAAAAATAGCAGGCTCTGACATTTATGTGGACGACATGGTACCGGGGGGCTCCACTATTCTGGCTCGAGGCTATCAGTCTATTGGGCAGGTCATCGACAATCAATATGAGATTTTATATACCGGGAGAGTGGGAGCAAGCCTTTTTCTTACGCTAGACAGTGGCAAAGTGGCCATAACCACCGGTAATGCTGGCGAAAGTCTGGAAGTATTTCGTGATACGGGCAAAAGCTGGAAACATACCAACACCCTGAAGCATGATGACTTGCCCATTCAGACTTTTGACTTGCAATACAACACCCAAAACGATAGGATTTGGGCTATTGGGCACCACTCACTCTATAGCTTTCAGCTATCACCAGCCTATGATAGCATCTATGACATCAGAATTCACGGAACCCAAGATGGCCTCCCTACAGATGATATTGAGTTTTTAGAGGTTGTCGCGAGCCTTGTTTACCATCATCCAAGTGGCACTTTTTATGAATATCAGCCTTCATCGAAGCAGTTTCAGCCGTATGCCACCCTTCCAGCAGAAATCAAAAAAACCAGCGACCCTAGAAGTCATCGACTAGCTTATGGAATAATCAAATACTACAGTCCAAATAAAGACTTCATCACCTATGACGTCACCAATAAAAAAGTTCTATCTATCCAAAAAATGGGTCAGGTATTGCCTGCAGAGAGTGTGCCGCTTCATGCCACTGCCGCTGGTGAACTCATCATTGGGGCTTCAGAAAGCATAGGGATAATAGCTCCTGAGCAACAAAACCATACTGCCATTCGGTTTCCTGCCACCATCCGGAGAATCACCCTTACGGCGGGCACAGACAGTGTAGTATTTAGTGGCATGCACCAAACATCTTCTGGCAATTGGGGCTTCGAGCAGGAGGCGGACCTTATGCTAAACCCGCACCAAAACAACCTAAGAATTCAATATGCGTGCCCTTATTACAAAAACCCGGCAAAACGCTCCTACAGCACCCAACTGCTGGGATTTGACAGTGACTGGTCCGAATGGACACAAAAAACCGAAAAGGAATACACCAACCTTCCGGCCGGGAGTTATTCATTTTTGGTGAAAGCAAAAAATGGCTTTGGTGAAGAAAGCAAAGTAGGCAGGTACAATTTCACCATCACTCCCCCCTGGCACCAAACAGCCTGGGCTTATGGGTTTTACACGTTGCTTTTTGGTGGATTTATCTACGGCCTGATTCACCTCAATGGCCGCAGGCTCAAGGCTGAAAATGTAAGACTAGAAGGCATTATTTCTGAGCGTACCTCCGAAATACTGGAACAAAAAACCACCATAGAAAAAGCCTTGCAGGAGCGTGAATCGCTCCTGAAAGAGATTCACCACCGGGTAAAAAACAACCTCCAGATCATCGCCAGCCTCCTCTACCTTCAGTCTGGGATATTTGAAAATGCGGACTTCAAGAAAGTACTGGAAGAGGGACAAGGGCGAGTGAGATCTATGGCACTCATCCACCAAAAGCTCTACGAAAACGAAGACCTCAAAAGCATCCCCTTTGGCGAGTACCTCGACCAACTATTAGGAGAAATCAAAGCTTCTTTTGGAGCTCAGGCTAGCAATATAGAAGTGGAAGTGGAATCCGAAAACATTTATTTTGATGTGGAAATGGCCGTACCTCTGGGGCTGATCGTCAATGAGCTTGCCACCAACGCCTTCAAATATGCATTTCACGAGCACGAACAGGGCAGGTTTAGCATCTCGCTCCAGCGAAAAAGTGCTGACAAATTTGTCTTGCAAATAAGCGATAATGGCCGTGGGCTTCCCGAGGAGATTGATATCAGAAAAACCAAATCACTAGGTCTGCGCCTGGTCAAAATGCTCAGCACACAATTGGAAGGGGATTTTAAGATCGAATCTAAAGCAGGTACGCACTTCGAACTCGAATTTGCAGCCTAACATTCATTTACCCCAAGAAGCACGCTCTTCACTTTTACGGAAACCTCCACCATGAACAATCGGCCACTATTTACCAGAGTGCAACATAGCATAAACCGGCACTATACGGCGCTCTGGAAAAACTACTGCTTCATCGAAAATCATTGAGTTCTTTTGTAATGATCGTTGTAGTTTAGCGTACCACCAACTAAGCTAGAATGTACAAGTACCTATCCATATTGGCTTTTGCCGCCTGTATGGCCTGCGAACCTACCATTCCACCTCATCAAAACAAGCAGGTAGAAGTAGATTCTCTTAACCAGTTTATTCTCAATTACTTTGAGGACAATTTCGGCTATGACCGAGGTGTTTTTCTACAAATAAAAAGCACTGCCGAACAGCTCATCAATGAAGGCTATCAGTCAGCAGAACTGCCTCATCTGGTAAGTTCCGGCCTATTGGCATTTATGAATGTACATCAAATAGAAGCCATTGAGCTCTATCTGGAGGCACTGGCAGTAGCCGAAAAGTATGACCATACCCTTTACATTGGCACGTTGCATCAGGAGATCGCCAAAATACACTTTGGCATGCGCAGCTTTGAAAAAGCCCTAAACTACGAAACAGAAGCTTCCAAAATTTGGGAGGAATTAGGCCTATCTAAGCGTACTGGCCACAGCCTAAACTACCAGGGCATGATGTACAACGAATTAGGGGACACCGAACGTGCCATTAGACACTACACTCGCGCACTACGGATCTTCGAATCCATCAATGACCCCTCCAGCATCCTCCCGACCCTGGACCAAATAGCCAAAGCACACCTAAAAGCTAACCGACCCGACAGCAGCATTTATTTTTTCCAACGTGCCTATGAGCATTCGCTACAGCTACCAGAGTTTTGGCAAATGAAAGCCCTACAGGGACTCGGGCAGGGATACATGCGCACCAACAACAATGAAGAAGCTAAAAAATATTTAACGCAGGGACTAGCCATAGCTGAACGGCTGAATGACGTAGAAGCGGCTTTTTTCCTCATGGATCTGGGCAAGATCCTGGCCGAAGAAAACAAAAATGACGAAGCCCTTCCCTATCTGGAAGCGTCGCTACGCACCTTCGACACACACCAGATCACTCATTACCAGAGCTATTTGCATGAATTACTTGCCCCCATCTATGAAGCCAAGGGGGATTTTGTGGCCGCCTATCAAAGCCTCAAAAAGTTTATCCCGCTCAATGACTCCATAGCAGCGAAAAATAACAAAGAGCACATGGCCCGGCTCACAGCAGAGTACGAATCAGAAAAAAAAGACATCCGCATCGATCTGCAGGAAACTGAGATCAAGTCTCAAAACCAAATTCAATATGCACTGCTTGGCGGGCTGGGGGCTTTGCTTTGCATCACTGGGCTCATTACAAAATACTACCTCGAAAAACGAGAATCCAACCAAAAAATCGAACAGCAAAACGCGATCATTTCCAAATCTCTGGAAGAGCGCGAGTCGCTGCTCAAAGAGATCCACCATCGCGTAAAAAACAACCTGCAGATCATCGCCAGTCTGCTATACCTGCAGTCAGGTAAGTTTGAAAACGAAGATTTTAAGAAAGTACTGGAAGATGGCCAGGGACGTGTACGATCTATGGCACTAATTCACCAAAAACTGTACGAAAATGAAGACCTCAAGAGCATTCCCTTTGGTGAATACCTCAATGAACTGCTCACGGAAATCAAACATTCGTTTGGATCCGATGGAGACAAGGTAAACTTACAGGTAGAGGCAGAGGACATTCACTTTGATGTGGAAGTGGCGGTGCCGCTCGGCCTCATCGTCAATGAGCTGGCCACCAACGCCTTTAAATATGCCTTTGCAGACAAAGATTCGGGCGTATTTTCGATTTCCCTGAAAAAGCAGGGAGAGGAGTTTGTACTGCGCATAGCAGATAATGGCAAAGGACTTCCTGAAGAAATAGATATTCGAAAAACACGCTCACTGGGGCTGCGCCTCGTCAATATGCTGAGCAATCAATTGGAAGGCTCCTTCGAGATCCATGCCAAAAAAGGCACCGAGTTTAAGCTAAATTTTGCCGCATGATGCTGTTCACCCCAGATACTCTGGCATTCGCCACAATAATTCTGATTTTAAATAGTCAGTCACAATATTTGTCTAAAGGCAGAATGGGGCTGGCTGGGCAAGGCCTGGCTGGCCATTTACCTACTCAAAACAGGTCGTAATATGGAAGCACTCAAAGTACTAATTGTAGAAGATGAGATGATCATCGCCGAATCCATATCCGACATGCTGTCAGAGTTGGGTTACGAAGTGATGGGGATTTGCATACGTGCCAAACAAGCACTGGAGTTTATCCGCAAAAACCCTCCTGATGTGGCCCTTTTTGACATTCAGCTTAAAGGAGAAGAAGACGGAATCTGGTTAGCCAATCAAATCAAAGAAATCCACTCCTTTCCGTTTGTGTTTCTCACATCCTATGGTGACAAAGCCACCATAGACAAAGCGGTAAACACTTCGCCTTATGGCTACTTGATCAAGCCTGTAGAAAAGCAAAACCTGTACGGAACCATCGAAGTTGCCCTGAAGAGGTTTGGGGAAATTCTAAATCAGAACGAAAACGAAGGTTTTGTTATTCGCAATTACTTCTTTGTGAAAGAAAACTACCAGTACGTAAAGATCAATGTTCAGGAAATAGACTTTATCAAGTCTGACGACAACTACCTGGAGATCATGGTGGGCACAAAAAAGCATCTCATTCGCTCCACACTCAAAGATTTTGTAAAGCAACTACCAGCAGATACCTTCCAACGCATCCACAGGTCCTATGCGGTAAATACCGAAAAGGTGAGTTCCTTTTCTAGCACGTCAGTATCACTTGGGGAGCACTCACTGCCTATTTCTAAAAAGTTTTTTGAAGAGCTTTCCACACATTTCAAGACGCTCAGCTAGCACCTTGCTCAAACGCCGCATCCACTTTTAGGTCCAGGCCTTCAGCAGCCTCTACAGCCAGCTGATCGCAGCGTTCATTTTCCGGGTGGCCTGCATGGCCTTTTACCCACTGAAACTTCACCTTGTGCTGGCGGTATATTTTGAGAAATCGCTGCCACAGATCCGGGTTCTTTTTGTTTTTGTAGCCCTTTTTCTCCCAGCCAAAAACCCAGCCTTTCTCTACTGCATCCACCACATATTTGGAGTCTGAGTATACCAGCACTTCCCAGCCTGGCTTTTTGATAGCCTCCAGGGCTTTGATCACAGCGAGCAGCTCCATGCGATTATTGGTCGTATTTCTAAAACCCTCCGATAGCTCTTTTCGGCGCCCCTGAAAATCCAATATAGCACCATATCCCCCAGGGCCGGGGTTGCCTTTCGCTGCTCCGTCTGTATATATTTTGATCATTTACTGCAGTAAGTGTGTTTTCACAATCTTGATAGCTATCGAAAGCAAGATAATACCAAATACCTTTCTAAGCACGTTGAATCCCGCCGCACCGATCTTTCGCTCCAGCCAGTTGGAAGACTTCAATACCACGTAGACAAACAGGAGATTGAGAATCACGCCTACCAATATATTGGGTGTGGCGTATATAGACTTGAGCGAGATCAGTGTAGTGAGCGTTCCTGCTCCGGCTATCAATGGGAATGCCAGCGGCACAATAGAGGATGAAGACAAGTCCTCATTATCCGACTTGAAAAAGTGGATACCCAACACCATTTCCAGTCCAAGAAAAAACATGATCAGTGCACCAGCTATGGCAAATGACGCCACATCTATTCCAAAGAGTTTCAACAAACCCTCTCCCAAAAACAGGAACAAAATCATCAGTCCACCAGAAGCCAACGTGGCCTTTTCGGACTGTACATGCCCCGCTTTTCTACGCAAATCAATAATGATCGGGACACTCCCCAGAATGTCTATCACCGAAAATAGAATCAGTGAAACCGATAGGATTTCTTTCAAATTGAACAACGCTTGCTAATTTTTTTCCACAAAGCTACGTGGTATTTTGAGCATTGGTTGCGCAAATCTGAAAATCACACAAAATTTTATTTGGCAGTAATGAGAAGATAATTTGGCTACAGGTGTTTGTCCAGAAAACCGATCAGCTTTTCCACCTCACGAGACTTGATCGCAGGAAAGTTGGCAATTCGTATAGTAGATGGTTTCCACGGTCCATAGCCATTGCCCAGTATGATCCCGTACTCTTCAGCCTGACTTTTTAGCACCTCAGGATCGTCCACTTTCAATGCCAACACTGTGCTACTGCGGACTGCCTCATTTTCTACCAGGTGTGACACCCCCGCTTTGGAGCTGATCAATTCCTCATACTGCACCAGCCGTCGGCTCAGCTTTTCAGCGATATAGTCGATGCCTTTGGATGCTTTTTGCGTGCGCATGAGCAAATAAATACTGAGCACATTGGGCGTGTAGACGGTTTGATGCTTTTTGGCATTGTCCAAAATACGCACGAGGCTATTGTAACGATTCCCCTCCCCTATGTTGTAGGCCACTTCCTGAGCTTTGGGCGACAAGATCATCACACCCATACCGGCTGGTAGTCCCAGACATTTTTGCACCGATGCATACCATACATCTGCCAGTGTAAAATCTAGCTTCACTCCTCCCAGAGAAGAGGTAGCATCCACCGCTATCAGCTTGCCAAGGTTTTCTTCTCGCAGCATTTGCAGGCTCTCCTGCCTCACTATGGTGGCGTTAGAGGTTTCATTGTGTGTGACACAAAGCACATCTACATCTTCAGATACATCACCAGTAGGCAGCACTTCATTGATCCCAAAATGCACATTCGTTGTTGGCACAAGCGCAGAAGAATACGAAGCCCATTTCTCACCAAAGGAACCATTATAAAAATGCTGACTCCCTTTTTGCGTAAGCGACTGGGCGATAATCTCCCAGCACTCGGTAGCCGAAGAGGTAAAAACAAGTTCATAGCCCTCCGGTATGCAAAGCTTTTCACTTAAAGTGGATTTGGTTTTTACCATCAGATCCATAAACAACTCGCTCCGATGGTTGGCCGACATCACTCCATCCATGTAAGCTTCGTAGATGTACTCGGTAATATGGGAATACACCCTGCTTGGTCCGGGGTAAAAATTGGCCATTTTCATAGTTCCTGCAAGTATTTCACTGCGAACTCATAGCCTTTCAACCCTAAGCCAGAGATAATCCCTTTGCACTTGGCTCCGGTGTAGGTATGATGACGAAAAGCCTCCCGGGCATGGATATTAGAAATATGAACTTCCACCACTGGCGCAGGTATAGCCGCTATGGCATCCGCCAAAGCCACAGAAGTATGTGTATAGCCTGCCAGGTTTACTACTATGCCATCATATGAAAATCCAACTTCATGCAACTTATCAATCAATGCCCCCTCGTGGTTAGACTGAAAGTAGTGCAACTCCACGTCCGAACATGTCGTTTTCAATTGCTCAAAATAATCCTCAAATGTCTGATGCCCATACACCTCCGGCTCACGTTTGCCTAGCAGGTTTAGATTGGGTCCGTTTATGATAATAATTTGCATAAATTCGCTTTAGAGTGAACTGGAACGTATATATCAAGCAATTTCAAAGCTATCTCAAGCTAGAGCGCTCCCTTGCGGACAACTCCGTGGAAGCCTACATCCGAGACATTACGAAATTAAAGGAGTTTTTCGAAATCAAAAACCGCGAAGTATCTCCTCTCAATGTAACTCAGGCAGACCTTACCGATTTCATCGAATACCTGCTAGAGCTGGGCTTATCCCCTTACTCTCAGGCTCGCATCCTGAGCGGCATTAAGGCTTTTTTTAAATTCTTGCTTTACGAAGACTACCTGGAGGCAGACCCCTCCGAACTGCTCGAAGCCCCAAAAATAGGGAGAAAACTTCCCGATACGCTGGAGTTTCATGAAATAGAAAAGCTACTCACAGCCATAGACCTCTCTACAGACGCAGGGGTACGCAACAGGGCCATGCTGGAAACCCTTTACAGCTCCGGTCTACGCGTATCTGAGCTCATAGAGCTCAAGATCAGTCACATTTACTTTGATGAAGGGTTTATTCGAGTGGTGGGTAAAGGCAGCAAAGAGCGTCTGGTACCCATAGGGCGAGAAGCACTCAAGCATATTCGCCTGTATAAGGACCATGTTCGCAACTTTCAGGACATCAAAAAAGGCTCAGAAGACCATTTGTTTCTAAACCTAAGGGGATCACGCATCTCCAGGATCAGCGTATTTAATATCCTAAAAGACCTGGCTAGAGAAATAGGGCTTGCCAAAAACATAAGCCCACATACCTTTCGCCATAGTTTTGCTACCCACCTAATAGAAGGTGGTGCAGACTTGCGTGCAGTGCAAGAGATGCTCGGACATGAGTCTATCACTACCACCGAGATCTACACGCACCTGGACCGTGACTACCTACGGCAGGTTATTCACGAGTTTCATCCCCGAAGTTAAAAGGAGTATCCTTCAGCCAGGGCTCTTCGAATCTGCTCCATGGCCAATCTTTTTTTACGAATCCTGGCACGCTTCACCTCAAAGTCCTTTTGTGCCAGCCGCAAAACTCCCGCCACCTCCCTCGGGGTTCTTTTAGCGTCTATTATTGTCTTCATTGTTTTCGATTGCTTGCTTACTAAAAATAGTACACACGAAAATTCATTCAGGAAGTGTTTCGTTCAAAGCACTGTCACTACAGTTTAATCCCCCAATCTCGCCGACGGAGCCATTTAGAAATCCACCTCATTTATGCGATTTAAACAGTAGTTTTGCCCAGTTTGTCTTTATATCTAAAATCAGGACTTCATTCATGTATCAACTCGCTAAGAAATTCCTCTTTACCAAACCAGCTGAGGAAGCGCACCATTTCACCACCAAAAACCTTAAAAGAGCTTTTAAACTCCCCTTTGTCAAATCTATTTTCAAATCAATCTATACGGTAAATGACCCCAGACTGGAGCGAGAAGTTTTTGGGCTAAAGTTTAAAAACCCCGTAGGACTGGCCGCAGGCTTTGATAAAAATGCTGACTACATCCATGAATTTGCTGGTCTGGGCTTTGGTTTTATAGAAATAGGCACTATTACCCCAAAGGCACAGCCCGGCAATCCACAACCCAGACTTTTCAGACTACCCGAAGATGAAGCTCTGATCAATCGCATGGGTTTCAATAACAATGGCATGAAGGCTGCTCTAGCCAACCTTAAAAAGCGTCCCAATGGCATCATCGTTGGCGGTAATATTGGCAAAAACAAGATCACTCCAAACGAGGAGGCCACGCTGGATTATCTCAAATGTTTTGACACCCTATATCCGGTAGTGGATTATTTTGTAGTGAATGTAAGCTCCCCTAATACTCCGGGTCTTCGCGAACTCCAGGACAAGGAGCCACTGGAAGCACTTCTAAAAGAACTTCAAAAGGCTAACAAGAAAAAAGCATCTCCAAAACCTATCTTGCTTAAGATCGCTCCAGATCTAACCGACGCTCAGCTCGATGACATCATCGAAATCTCTCACAACATCAACCTGGATGGCATCATAGCTACCAATACCACTATATCTCGTGAAGGTCTGCAAACTACCGACGAAGAGCTGGACCAAATAGGGGCAGGAGGACTAAGTGGAGCACCGGTTTTCGAAAGATCTACCGAAGTGATACAATATTTACGTGCACAAAATCGTGATATACCCATTATAGCCATAGGAGGAATCATGAGCGGCGAGGATGCACTAAAGAAAATCGCTGCTGGAGCCACCCTGGTACAGGTTTACACCGGATTGATTTACAAAGGCCCCGGACTCGTACGAGAAATCAATGAGGCCATCCTCAAAAACGCTTGATGAACGGCACAATCTCCATTACTTTTGTTGGTTAACGATTCAAATGGCACAAAACACCTATAAAAAACAAAACAAGTCCTCGACTAAGTCTTTCAAGTTTAATCTGGACTTTTTCAACGACCGCAAGTTTCACCTCGCAGTGGGTATGTTTCTGCTGCTTACAGCATTTTTCCTGTTGGTATCTTTTGTCTCCTACCTGATCACGGGCAAGGAAGACCAAAGTGTAGTAGAGGCATTTCTCCAAACCAACGTAAAAGCTTCTGGGCAAGAGGTACAAAACTGGTTTGGCACGCTAGGTGCCATCACAGCCCACTATTTTATTTTCCTCTGGTTTGGATTGGCGGCGTTGCTGATTCCTCCGTTTTTGTTTTTGGTAGGCCACCGAATCATATGGCGCAAACGCACCCTGTCACTCACCAAATCCTTTGGCTTTACAGCCTTTTACCTACTGTGGCTCAGCACCTTCATCGGCTACTTTATGATCAGCTCAGACGAAGTAAGCGCCTGGGGTTTTCTGAGCGGTGGTGCAGGATTTGAGCTGGCAATCATTTTTGATAGCCTAATGGGATGGGGCACCATGCTGTTTTTGATTTTTCTGTTTTTGGTATTCAATATGTACTTCTTTGACATCACGCAGATACCTGTAGTGGATGATGTGGTAGTCAAGTTTAAAGCCAGACTGGAAGGTCTTTTGGCCAGGAAGCCAAAAGCAGAGACGGAAACAGAAGATGACAAGTCTACTGCTGATGAAGATATAGCAACCGAAGATGAGGTAGACACCACTGGTGCCGATGGTTCGCTAGATTTTATCCTAAAGCAGGTAAAAGAAGAAGTAGAGCAAGAAGAGCAAGCGTCAAGTGAGCCCAACACAGAAGAGCCCAAAAAGCCAACTCCAGAAAAACCTACCCCACCTCCTGCAAACGTTCCGACATTTGATCTGGGTTCAACGGATGAAGCGGAAAAAGAAGAGGAAGCTCCCAAAGAAGTAGAGTCTTGGTCGCTGGACAAAAAACCTGAGCCGCGCAAAGCGCAACCGAAAGAAGATTTGGAGCTCTCCATAGAAATACCCGAAGAAGATGGCTCCAAAGAAGAAGCCAAGCCGGAATTTAGCATACCTGTAGACATCCCCGAAGATGAAGAAAAACGCGTAGAGGAGATGGAAAACTACGACCCTACGCTAGACCTACCGCGCTACCACTACCCTACTCCTGAGCTCCTGATAGACTATCCTCAGCGCGACATTCAGGTAAGCAAAGATGAGCTGGAGCAAAACAAAGACAAGATTGTAGAGACCCTCATCAACTTCAAAATAGGGATTTCGAGCATCAAAGCTACTATAGGCCCTACGGTGACGCTCTACGAAATCGTACCTGAGGCCGGGGTAAAAATCTCCAAGATCAAAAACCTGGAGGACGACATAGCGCTGAGCCTGGCAGCACTAGGCATTCGAATCATCGCACCTATTCCAGGCCGAGGCACGATAGGTATAGAAGTACCGAACAAAAACCGGGAGATGGTAGACGTGAAGTCTGTGATCACCACGGAGAAGTTTATGAAAAGTGACAAAGACCTGCCGATCGTTCTCGGAAAAACGATTAGCAATGAAGTCTACGTCACGGATCTGGCTAAAATGCCCCACCTACTGATGGCCGGAGCTACCGGTCAGGGTAAGTCGGTAGGACTCAACCTGATCATCGCCTCGCTGATCTACAAAAAACACCCATCGCAGCTCAAGTTTGTGATGGTAGACCCCAAAAAGGTGGAACTCACGCTTTTCAACAAGCTAGAGCGCCACTTCCTGGCAAAACTCCCGGATAGTGAAGAAGCCATCATCACCGATACCAGCAAAGTAGTCAACACACTCAACTCGCTGTGTATAGAGATGGACAACCGCTATGACCTCCTGAAGGACGCTGGCTGTAGAAACCTGAAGGAGTACAACAAGAAATTTATGAACCGGCGCCTCAATCCTAAAAAGGGCCACAGGTACCTGCCGTACATTGTACTCATCATCGATGAGCTTGCCGATCTGATGATGACTGCCGGCAAAGAGGTAGAAACACCTATTGCCCGACTAGCGCAGCTAGCACGTGCAATTGGCATTCACCTGATTGTAGCCACACAGCGTCCATCGGTAAATGTCATCACCGGTATCATCAAGGCCAACTTCCCTGCTCGCCTGTCGTTTAGGGTAACCTCCAAAATTGATTCCAGAACCATTCTGGATACGGGTGGAGCTGATCAGCTAGTGGGCATGGGAGACATGCTCCTGTCACTTGGCTCAGATTTGATACGTTTGCAGTGTGCATTTGTAGACACTCCAGAAGTAGACCGGGTGTGTGAGTATGTAGGAGATCAGCCGGGCTACGACGATGCTTACCTACTTCCTGAATTTATTGGGGATAGCGATGGTTCTGAAGTAGGCGGTGTAGACCTATCGGAGCGCGATGCGCTGTTTGCAGATGCTGCTAAAGTGATCGTCATGCACCAGCAGGGAAGCACCTCGCTAATTCAGCGAAAACTGAAACTGGGTTACAACCGTGCCGGCCGACTCATCGATCAGCTAGAGGCTGCAGGCATCGTAGGACCATTCGAAGGAAGCAAGGCCCGAGAGGTACTCGTACCGGACGAATACGCTTTGGAACAGTTATTGAATGAGATAGACCAGAAGTATTAACAAGTAAACCGTTTTGCCTCCAGGCAAAACACCAATTAGAAGCATATGAAAAGAATTATTGTTGCAACCCTGACTGCTGTAATGGCATGGAGCGCCTCCGCGCAGTACGACCCTGAAGCACGCGCAGTGCTCGATGCAATGAGCAGCAAGTACAAAGACATTGGCACCTATAGTGCAGATTTTACTCAGGAGCTTGTAAACGAAAGTGCTGAAATCAACGAGACCATCTCTGGCAGCATCACCGTAAAAGACGACAAGTATCGCCTACAGGTAGCCGGACAGGAAATCTACAACAACGGCACCAATGTCTATAGCTACAGCGAAGAATTCAATGAAGTGACCATCAGTCCATATGAGCCAGAAAATGAAGAAATCACGCTTGGAAACATCTACGACCTCTACAAAGATGGCTTCAAGTATGCACTGATGTCTATCAATGGACAAGGTGACCGCATAGTAGAGCTAGACCCTGTAAGTAAGGACAAAAGCTATTTCAAAATCCGACTGGTGATCGACTCACAGGACAACTTGAAAAAATTCACCGTCTTTGAGCGGAGTGGAAACAAATACATCTACACCATCAACGAGTTCACAAAGAAAGAAGATGTCAGCGATGATTACTTCACGTTTGATACCAAGAAAAACAAAGGCGTAGAGGTGATCGACTTTAGATAGTCATCATTACCAAAACCTAGACAAGGGGCTCTCTCAGAAGCAGACACTTCGGAGGTAGCCCCTTTTTTTATGCCCTGTTTTTATATCCACACTATTTAACCCTTCATTTCGTTACCGCCACAAACGCTTTAATTTTTAACTTGCGTCCCAAACTACCTCCAGACAAATGACGCGTCAACAACTTTTTGAGAAAATCAGAGAAAAAGAATCTTTCTTGTGTGTAGGACTGGATTCGGACCTCAGCAAGATCCCTTCCCATCTGCACAAGGCCATTGATCCGATCTTTGAGTTCAACAAACAAATTATAGACGCCACCTATCAGTACGCCATTGCTTACAAACCCAACCTGGCATTTTACGAAGCGCTGGGTAGCAAAGGCATGGAGTCGCTGGAGCGCACCATGGAATACATCCCTAAGGACATATTCACCATAGCTGATGCCAAAAGAGGAGACATTGGCAACACCTCCAACATGTATGCAAAGGCCTTTTTCGAAAACATGAACTTCGACTCAGTGACCGTGGCGCCATACATGGGAGAAGATTCCGTGACCCCCTATCTTGAATACCCAAGAAAATGGGTGGTCTTGCTGGCTGCTACTTCTAACAAAGGTTCGTTTGATTTTCAGGAGCTGATGATAGAAAGCACTGGCGAAAAACTCTACGAGCAGGTAATCCGAAAAAGTGCCAGCTGGAGCAATGCCAACAATATGATGTATGTAGTAGGTGCCACTCGTGCCGAATCGCTCATCGGCGTGCGGGCTCTCGTACCTGATCACTTTTTGCTAATCCCAGGCGTGGGCGCACAAGGCGGTAGTCTGGAGCAGGTCTGTAAGTACGGCATGAACAAGCAGTGCGGGCTGATCGTCAACTCATCCAGAGGAATCATTTACGCTGGGTCAGATGAGAACTTTGGGGCAGCAGCGGCCAACGCAGCCAAAAAGCTACAACAAGAAATGGCTGCCCAATTGCAGCTGCACCTTGGGTAGTAAATGACGGGCAGCACCTTTATTTATTACTGATTCGTTGTATATTCATAGGCTCATCTACTAGCCTATGGACGAATACTTTTTGCAATTTCTCTGGAAGTTTCAAAAGCTGGAAGGCAAGCCTTTGGTACTTACCAACAAGGAAGTATTGGAAGTTTACCATCCAGGACATCAAAATTTTGACTCGGGTCCGGATTTCCGTGATGCCCGGCTAAAAATTGGTGAGCTCATGTGGTCAGGATCTGTAGAAATCCACTACCGTTCATCTGACTGGAAACGCCATGGTCACCTCGATGATCAAGCCTACCACAATGTGGTATTACATGTGGTTTGGAACCATGACCAGGACATCACCATAGATGGTCAGCCTATACCCACCCTGGAGCTGGCACGCTATGCTCCCAAAGACCTGCAAGCCGAATATCGCCGATACATCAACCAGCCCGAAGACATACGCTGTGGCAAAGTCCTTCACCAGGTTCCTAATATTCAAATCACCACCCTACTGGACCGGTCACTAGCCGCTCGGTTAGAGGCTAAAAGCCAGACCGTACTCACTACTTTGGCAGCTTGTGGCAATGACTGGGAAGAAACCACTTATCGTACTCTAGCCGCCAACTTTGGGTTTAAAACCAACAAAGAAGCTATGCTCAAGCTGAGCACCTCACTGCCTTACAAGGTGCTCCGCAAGCACCAGCAGCAGCCTACTCAACTGTTCGCATTGCTTTTTGGCATGAGTGGCTGGCTAAACGACACACCCACCGATGATTATTCGCAAGCTTTACAGCGGGAATTTCAGTTCCTTCAAAAAAAGTACAGCTTAAGCCCACTACTGGAAAAGCACTTATGGAAACACGCCCGGATGCGACCAGCAAATTTCCCCGCTGTGCGCCTGGCACAATTTGGCGCGGTGCTGCACGCCCATCAGCAGCTATTTGATGCTGTGACCCATATCCACTCGCTCAAAGATGCCCAGTCACTACTGCATCAGCCTCTACCCGATTACTGGAAGGAGCACATGGACCTGGGAAAGCCAGCTACAAAACCCATGACCATAGGCAAGAGTGCCATTTCCATCATTATCATCAATACTGTAGCTCCTATTTTGGCCGCATACGCCCAATACATCGGTGAAGTGAGCTACCTGGAGCTCGCTCAAGAGCTAATGGAGTCACTCCCAGCTGAGCGAAATAAGATCACCAAAAAATGGACCGAACTGGGCATAAGCTTAGAATCAGCAGCTGATTCCCAGGCTGCTCTCCACCAGTTTCAGCATTTTTGCCAGATGAAAAAGTGCCTGCACTGCAACATCGGCCTCACTATACTCCACCGCAAATGATCTGGCAAACCACTAGCATGCTGATCCTTGCACTGGTTTTGATCAAAGTGCGTCCGAGAGATGATTTTTGGAAACTCGTCTACTGGCCGGCAATGGGGCTGCGTGTAGCTGGTGCATTACTGATGGGATGGGTGTACCTCCACTATCTGGGCGAAGGTGACACTATTACTTTCCACCAGGAAGCTTTTGCCCGCTATCAACAGGCAATAACTTCTCCTGGAGCCTATTTTGCAGAGCTCTTCACCGCTCAGCATCCAGTTTTCAAAGCTGAAGCACGCACCGAGCTTTTCACCAAAATATTGAGTGTGCTGTACCTACTAGCAGGTGGCAGCTACTGGATCGCTGCAGCCTTCCTGGGAGTGATTTCATTTTTTTGTGCATTTCACCTTACCAGACAGCTGTCCAACTATTTTCCACATCTGCGCACCATTGCCATCATTGCTTTTTTGGCCTGGCCTTCCGTGATTTTTTGGTCTTCAGGGATACTCAAAGACACGCTTACAAACTCCGCACTCATGCTGCTCGGCAGTGTGGTGATCACCTATTGTTACCGAAAATCACAGCCCTTCAGCCAATTAGTGCTCACATTCACATGTCTTTTGCTCTTGTTTTACCTGAAATTTTACCTCGCAGCCACTGCAGGTTTGACATTGGGCCTTCTCGCCATCAACACCTTATTAAAAGAATTGAGGATCTCAACCGTGGGCCGAATGGCCCTACTTGCCATCCACTGCATCGCACTCTTAGGCATGCTATCGCTGCTCAACTTCAACCTCAACATCGCAAATTTCCCACAGGCCATCTACACCAACTATACCCAAATACTAGATGCCAGCCCTGAGCACCATGTCGTTTTCGAAAACCTTACCCCCACATATTCAGGACTTCTCAAAGCTTCACCAGAAAGCTTTTTCGCCGGGTTATTCCGTCCGCTGCTTTTTGAAGGGTCAACCTGGTTTCTTCCTTTTGGGCTGGAAAACCTGACACTGCTCCTCCTTACTCTCCTCAGCATCTACTGGTGGAGACATATTCGCATGGATGCCGCAGGCTGGTGCGCGATTATTTTTTGCAGTATACTAGCCATCACTCTACCGCTGGCAGCTCCGGCCTTTGGCACACTGATCCGTTACAAAACGGCCTACCTACCCTTTCTGGTCTTTGTCTTGCTGTATACACCTTTCCGCAGATTGTTTCAAAAAGATTAGCTTTTAGCTACCTTTGCAGGCTGATTTTCACGGAATTAGCTTTTCGAACAAATCACCCAAATACAAGAGATCAAAAAAACGATGGATAAACCCGTAATTATATTTGGCGCCAAAGGAATAGGCACCGCTGCATTAGAGATATTCAAAAGCAACAACGTGGTGGTCTACGGCTTTTTGGAAGACTCTAAAGACCTGCATGGCAAAGAGATCGATGATGTGCCTGTGCTCGGAGATACTGAAGACCATGGCTTCTTGAAGCTGATCGGTCAGAAGACAGAAGCATTTGTGGCTACGGATGACAATGCTTTGCGCAAAAAGCAGGTAAAAAAGCTGATGGACTCACGAAAAGTGATGCCCACAAATGCGGTACATCAGGCGGCCATCATTTCGGACAGTGCGGCCATTGGTCATGGTAACTTTATCAATGCCCGCGTGACGTTAGGCCCTGATACCACCATAGGACAGCACTGCCTAATACATACAGGAGCCATCATTGAGCACAACACTACAGTAGGCGATTTTGTACAGATCGGAGCTGGCGCTACTATCAACTCCGGCGTGACCATCGCCAACGAGGCTTTTATAGGAAGCGGGGCATTGATCGTTTCCGGCGTAAAAATTGGTAAAAAAGCAAGAATCGGTGCTGGATCAGTAGTGGTGGCAGACGTGGAAGATGGTGCCACCGTATTTGGCAACCCAGCCACCCCGATACAACCAAAATAAACACAATTCAATCAGGTGCTATACTTTTGCACCTTTACATCTTTCTGTTCTTAAAATTAACACCTTGCTGAAACAAGGCTATTCGTTATGAAAGAAGACTATCTCGTATTACTCTATTACTGTTATTCCAGGATCGAGGATCCGGAAACTTTTCGTGAACAACATCATCTGCGCTGCCTGGAGCTAAACCTCCGCGGACGCATCATCGTGGCAGAAGAGGGATTGAACGGCACTGTATCTGGCCTGCGTGCAGACTGTGAGCAATATATGGCCGAAGTAAAAGCTGATCCACGTTTTGCGGATACCGAGTTTAAAGTAGAGGCAGTGCCAGACCATACTTTTGCGAAAATGCACGTGCGTGTGAAGCCCGAAATCGTGCACGCCAGCCTACCGCACATAGACCCTACCAAAAAAACCGGTGGGTATGTAGAGCCTGAAGAGTTTAGGAGAATTCTCAAAGAGCAACCAGAAGACACTGTCATCCTGGACGTGCGTAGCAACTATGAGCACATGGTAGGCAAGTTTAAAAATGCCGTGACGCTGGATATAGAAAACTTCCGAGACTTTCCCGAGAAAGTAAAAGAACTAGAGCAATACAAAGACAAAAAGATTGTCACCTACTGCACAGGCGGGATCAAATGTGAAAAAGCCAGCGCATATCTGCTAGAGCAGGGATTTGAAAATGTACATCAGCTACATGGTGGTATCATCAAGTATGGTATAGAGGCTGAAGGTGAAGATTTCGAAGGTAAATGCTACGTATTTGACAACCGGGTAGTGAAAGACCTGAACAAGGTAAACCCTAAAGTGATCTCTAGATGCTATGTGACCAATGAGCCCTGTGACCGCATGGTCAACTGTGCCAACCCTCACTGCAACATCCATATCCCGATGAGCGAAGAAGGCGCTAAAGTATACAATGGATGCTGCTCAAAAGAATGCATGGAAAACCCTGATGTACGACCATATGATGGCACAGGATACTATGCCAAAGACATGAATGGGTACAATCCCTACCGCGGCCTGAAGCGCAAAGAAGCCAAAGCAACGAACGAATAACACAACAAACTCCCATGCCCAAAATCTCAGAAACTGATCTCATCACCAATCCGGATGGGAGTATCTATCATCTCAACCTGAAACCTGAGCACCTTTCAGACAAAATCATTACGGTGGGTGACCCTAGCCGGGTGCACCGCGTTTCCAGACACTTCGACAAGGTGGAGTTTGAGATGAACAAGCGAGAGTTTATCACTCACACAGGCACCTATAAGGGCAAGCGGCTCACGGTAATTTCTACGGGCATGGGCACCGACAATGTGGAGATTTTGATGACTGAGCTAGATGCAGTACTCAATATCGATTTGAAAACACGCGAACCCAACCCTGAGCCTACCAAACTCAAACTAGTGCGTATAGGCACCTCGGCAAGTATACAGGAAGACATACCACTCGGCAGCCATGTGATCAGCGAATACGGCATAGGAATGGACCCAATGGTACATTTTTACAAGCTGGAAATGACCGAGCAGGAGCAGATAGTCGCCAACAAATTACAGGAAGCCATGGACCTCCCCTACATGCCTTATTGTGTAAAAGGCAGTGAAACACTGGCTGCACAGTTTGCAGATGCCATGACCATGGGCAACACCGTAACATGTCATGGCTTCTACGGACCACAAGGGCGAGAAATCCGCATCCCTATTCGCTATCCTAAGCTGGTGGAAACGCTCAATTACTTTCATCATGAGGATTTTTGGCTCACCAACCTGGAAATGGAAACGGCAGGATATTATGCACTAGCCAGACTATTGGGGCATGAAATGATTAGCCTCAACGCCATAGTAGCCAACCGCATCACCAATAAATTTGCCGATGATCCTAATGCGGTGATCGATGCGCTAATAGAAAAAGTACTGGAGCGGATTTAGGCTCTCTAAGCTTCTTTGCTCCTAAAAAGTGCATCCACGGCTTTTTTCATTTCGCGCAAAGCCGCACTCAAATGTGTTTTGGTCTCGCCCCACTTGTCTTCGTTGCGGTCTTTGTAGTGATGAAAATCATCCTCCAGCTTTTCCTTTTTCTTCTTCAGCTCACGGATCTTTTCTTCTACATCATCACGCACTTCAGCGCTGGCATCTTTGGTTTCATAGATCAGCTGATCGATCTTTTTACCTAGCTCTGCCAGTATATTTTCAACTTGTCCGTTAGTATCTTCTGCCATAATTACCGGTTTTCATGGAAATTAAAGATTTGAAATAATATTTCCAACGATCGCCGGACACATTCGTTTCATAGTGTATTTTTAGCCCATACATTTACCCATTGCCTAGCAGCTACGCACACATGAAATCCTCATCAAATCGACTTATAGCCACCGTCATAGGCACCATCCTACTGCCTATAGTCCTGTATTCGGTCTATGAGATCACATCGGTAAAAGAGAGCGAGGAAGTAATTGAAAAAATTTACCGGGACCAGCTAGATGCTATCATTTTTTCTGTCAACCAGTTTTCCAATGATAACGTCAACGCACTACTCAACAAACTAGAAGAAGAACTCACTGACTCCCTCACACTTACCACCACCAAACCCTTCCTAAAATACAGCAATCTCCATGCATTTATACTGGACCCACTACCAAATGGACCGCCCAAACTACACACATTAAACCCCGAACTTACACTAGGCCCAAACTGGAAAAAACAATATGACTCTTTGCTGGCTGCCGACGTAGCACTTAAAAATCAGCTTATCCGCTATGAAGAAGGTGGCTATCGCAAAGTAGAACCCAGAGGAACCCTCTACCTGGGCCCTCATAAAATACAGATCATCCATGCGGTACTGGATGTGCGAGGTAAAAAAGTATATTTTACCGGACTATTAAGCATTCAGGGATTCGCCGAAAATGTACTGGCACCGCGTCTCCAACAGATCGCGGAGCGCGATTTAATCATCGCCCTTCAATACCGAAAAAACGAACAACTGGTATATGTGACAGACTCCCTTTCGAACAACATCATGCTCAG
Source organism: Marinoscillum furvescens DSM 4134 (assembly GCF_003386095.1). Lineage (GTDB taxonomy): Bacteria > Bacteroidota > Bacteroidia > Cytophagales > Cyclobacteriaceae > Marinoscillum > Marinoscillum furvescens. The sequence continues at coordinate 326,264 of NZ_QREG01000001.1, forward strand.
CAAAAGCATGTGGCTCTTTCCCGAATTGGATGTGGGCATCAGCTCATCCAACAAAACCGTATCGGAGCTAGTAAATGAACGAACCACCTACAACCTGGCTGCCACGTTTATACTTATCCTTCTTTTGCTTTTTGGCTTTGGCCTGGTGATCAGAAACCTCCGCAAAGATATTTCATTAGCTGAAGCGAAATCAGACTTTGTCTCCAACGTTTCGCACGAACTAAGAACTCCTTTATCGCTGATTAGCATGTTTGCAGAAACCCTCATGCTAGACCGGGTACCCTCTCCCAAAAAGCGCAAAGAATATGAAGAGATCATCTACAAAGAAACCAATCGGCTCACGGGCATTGTGAACAAAATTCTAAATTTTTCACAAATGGAAGCCAACAAGCGCACCTACCACATGACCACCTGTGACCTCAACCTTATTGTGGAGGAACTTTTGCATGACTATGCCTATCACCTGGAGCGCAATGGATTCACCTACACCACGAGCTTCACCCCTGATCTGTCTGTGATTTCAGCAGATAAGGAGGCCATCTATGAAGCACTGGTAAACCTCGTAGATAATGCCATCAAATACAGCCCAGAGACCAAACACCTGGAGCTCCGTACCGAAGAATCCAAGCACACCTTACAAATAGTAGTGATGGATCAGGGTATGGGCATACCCACCGAAAAGCAACGCCTCATCTTCGATAAGTTTTACCGGGTATCTGAAGGCAATGTACACACTACGCAAGGTGCCGGTCTGGGACTTACGCTCGTAAGTCGGATCATGGAAGCTCATGGTGGCAAAGCAGAAGTAGACCACAATCCAACAGGTGGCAGTATATTTAAACTCATATTTCACAAAGACAAGCATGGCGCAGATACTGATCGTTGAAGACGAGCCTAACATGCAAATTGGGCTTAAAGACAACCTGGAGTTTGAACAATTTGAGGTGACCGTAGCCAAAGACGGTGAAGAAGGCCTCAAACACTTGGCCTCCAGTAAGTTTGACCTGGTACTCCTCGATGTTATGCTTCCGAAGCTGTCAGGGTTTGACGTATGTAAAAAAGCCCGAAAAAATGGAATCACTACTCCGATCATCTTTCTCACGGCAAAAGGTGAGGAAATCGACAGAGTGCTCGGACTGGAGCTGGGCGCTGATGACTACATCACCAAGCCTTTTAGCATCAGAGAACTGGTAGCCCGTGTAAAAGCTGTGCTCAGGCGTACGGGAAGTGAGCAACCTCTTGAAAATGAAGTCCCAGAACAAATCCAACTTGGACTGCTTACGGTAAACTTTGCTACTTATTCTGCGAGTCACTCCCAACAGGGCAGCATGAAAATGTCTCACAAAGAATATGAAATACTCCAATACCTCTACCTACATAAAAACGAAGTAGTAAACCGCTACCAGTTGCTAGAAGATGTTTGGGGCTATGACAACCACCCCACCACTCGCACAGTAGATAATTTCATATTAAAACTGCGACAAAAAATAGAGCAAAACCCCAACGAACCACGGCATATCCTAACGGTTCACGGCGCTGGCTATAAGCTACTTACCTAGCAAGGTTATTTTTTTAATAAAATTTTTCATTTACCAGTGATTTCAGTTTTTGAAATAACAATTCGTCGACTACCTTTCGCCAGAAAATGACAAATAGCAACCACCATGCAAGCATCAAAACCCCGCGTCATCAAAGATTTTGACAAACTTGATGAGCACCTGCAAGAGCAGATCAAACTAGCCTACCCTTATGGCTTTCATGATTCTCTGATTCACTTCTACAACAAGGAGGGTAACAGGGTTTCAGCACTGCCTTTTGAAACGGATGAAAAATATTACATGGTACGGATGACCGTAGCAGAAGCCAAAGCCATTGTAGAAGATGATGATGATTTTGATGATGATGGCAACCTAAAAGACGACATTCGAGATGACTATGAAAACAAACATGCTGATGTAGGATACATGAGCGACTACCTCGGGGAGGATGAGGAAGATGATGAAGACTAACTGGCTAATAGTGCTGCTCATTCTTCTGGTGGTGGCTTGTGATGATGAAGCGCCCACTAAAGAGCCTGATGAACCGGCCCTACCTACAGCAATAGCACCCCTCAGTGGCATGCTACAAAACAATGATGGTAGCTATGTCCTGGACACCAACGATTTTGGCAGTGCTGTATTTATACAAAAAGACAGCTTTGTGTTAGCCTCCATTTCTCTTAAAAATTTCGCTCCAAACACCGTCCACGCCATACACTTGCATGCGGGCACATGCGAAAATCCAGGCATGCACTGGAATCAGGGCAAAGACATGAGTCACTCATTTTGCAACGAAAAAAGCCTGGGCATTACCTGGGGAAAACCTATGGCAGGAGACGTGGGCAATGCCAGCGTAGGATATGATGGTACAGGCTCTCTAGAAATCAAAACAGACCTTTGGGAAGTGGGCACAGGATCGGAAAAAGACATCACGGGCGCTGTACTCGTAATTCACGAAACTTTTGAAGACTTCACTACCGAGTGTGATCCCAATCACGGTGCACATCCACATGATAATGCCAAAATCGCCTGTGGTACGCTTTCACCAGTCACCCAATAACTCCCCACTCATTCGTGTTTTCACCAACACACGCACCAAAAACATGGGCTGACATAATATACAAACGTTATCATATTTGATTTTTGCAATACTTTCTTACTTTTGTTGCGCATTGTATACAATTATGTGACATTTCATGACAATCGTTTACTGAGCGATGACAAACCTGAGTGTTGAAGGCCGTAAAATGGTATATCAATAACCTAAAGGTCAAACTCAAACTCAATACTCATGAAAAGACTAACAATGATTGTAGCAGTGCTGCTAACAGTTACTAGCGCTGCATTCGCCTCCGGTGATGGCAAGAAGAGCAAAAGAGCTGCGGTAATACCGGGCAGTAACTCAACGTTTAAACTACTGTATGCTCCTAAAGAGCAAAACGTGGTAAAAATAAAAATCAAGGACGAGCACGGTAAGCTCGTGAAGATCGAAAAGATAAAAAACGATGGTGGTTTTCTCAGGAGATACCACATGGACCTAATGGAACCTGGTACATACTCCTTCGAAATCACCGACAACAACGGTAGCTACACGCAAGAGGTAGTGCTGAAATAAAAAACATTTAAGATCATACTTCTTTATACTATTGCAAAAGACCTTCTTGTTTCAAGAAGGTTTTTGTTTTTTTATAGGGATAGGTAAGGATCAAACAATATTTCTTTGGGGAGCTTGTATTATGCATAGATCTGGGATAATTTAGGATCAATCCAAAATCTATCGTGAAAAAGGATCTATTAAGGGATGGGCCTTGGTTCATTTTAGGTTTTCCGGATGAAAATCAGGTTACCAATAAATACGGCCGGCATAGGCAGGTCTGAGCTTATACCTAATCTCAAAATCTTATCGTAAACGTAAATGCGAGTTTATTTATTTGCTGATTTCTATTTGGAAAAGCGTTAAGAAATGGACTCAGTCCGGGGCGCATAGCCCTTGATTTTTGCTACCGGGGCGCGAAGCCTTTTCATCAGCCTGGCCGGCCGCATGGAAAAGTAGGGCAAGAAGCACTCACAATTGACGATATAGAAAGTTTAATGCAATCAGTAAAAGAACAGACCCTTACAGACAATGCCACAATTGAACTTTCTTAGGTAAGCCCACAGAAGTATTACTTAATACTTTTTTAGCCACATATTCCATACTGAATCAGATTAAAACAACCCCAACACGGCTGGCATCAGAACCTTGCGAGTACATTTTTTGTATATCTTAATACCACGATACGCCGGCTGCTCACGCTAATTTGGTTAACACACCACAGAAAACTTAAATTTGAAGCATGGTAACGGTTCACATCAACGAAAAAAGCAAACAAGCAAAAGCCTTAATAGAGATGCTTAAAACCTTCTCTTTCGTGGAGATTGAGGAAAAGCCCAGGTATAACGAAGAGACAGAACAGGCCATCAAAGAAGCGAAAGCAGGAAAGAATCTGATTCAAACCAAAAGCCACGAAGACCTGATGGAAAAGCTTCGGTCATGAGCTACAGAATACAACTTACATCTAAGTTTAAAAAGGATTATAAGCTAGCAATGAAACGGGGATTACCCGAATCCAAACTTTAAGAAGTACTAATTACCCTTCGCGAAACAGGCACATTGCCGCCAAAATTCAAGCCCCATAAACTCAAAGGCCAATACGCTGGTTTTTGGGAATATCACATCCAGCCCGACTGGCTATTAATCTGGGATCAAAATGATGGTGTCCGTTTGACTTCACTCATCAGAACTGGTAGCCATAGCGATCTATTTTAACTCCAACACTCTACTGGTCAACTTTAACAACTTCGAGAGCAACTCTCACCTTCACTCCACCAAAAAACCGAAAGCTCTAATGACATTTGGTGACAATCATTTACCCGATGTTGACCACCTTTTCGTATGATCATCGTATCATTGTTTGAAGAGGCATGAAAAGGTTTATTTACATCTGGATTCTACTACTCACGGTGCTCTCCGCCACCCAGGCCGGCGACCTCAAAAAGGTCATCGACCTGCGCGGCAAATGGAAGTTTACCATAGGTGACAACCCCCGATGGGCACGACCAGACTATGACGACAGCACCTGGGAGAAAATCCAGGTACCAGCTGCCTGGGAAGACGAAGGTTTTAGTGGTTTTGATGGCTATGCATGGTACCGAATCTCACTGGACCTTTCCAATATCTCCACGCACAACCTGTATCTCGTACTGGGATTTATAGATGATGTAGACGAAGTTTACCTCAACGGCGAACTTATCGGATTTAGCGGATCGTTTCCTCCAGACTTTTACACGGCTTATCACTCCCACCGCCAGTATTACATCCCTCCATCACTGATCAACCGCAATGGACAAAACGTAATAGCCGTACGCGTATATGACACCATTCTCGAAGGAGGTATAATCAAGGGTGAGACCGGCATTTATGCCAGGGCCAACGTTCCGCCACAGGCTGTTTTGCTGGAAGGCATCTGGAGGTTTCGTGAAGGTGATAATTTCCACTGGAAAGAAAGCCGCTACAATGACAAAAACTGGCAGGAAAGCATGGTGCCCAGCTACTGGAGGAGTTTAAAAAAAGTAATGATAGAAGGTACGGCGTGGTATCGCAAAACTTTCACCTTGCCCGATTACCTCAAAGGTGAAGAAGATCTGGCTCTTGTTTTGGGCTACATTGATGACTTTGATGAAACCTACCTAAACGGAACACTTATCGGCACTACCGATGACGGCCGCCCCTTCGGATGGTCACAGTCATACAGTAAAAAGAGGCTCTATATCATCCCCAATGGCATCCTCAATAAAAATGGAGAAAATGTGCTAGCAGTAAGAGTCAGCGACATTGGTGGCAATGCAGGGATCTACAAAGGGCCGCTGGCCATAGTACCTTACCGTCAGCGCCATAAGCTAACGGACTAATGATACCACTTGCTGATGATCGCTTCTACAGGTTTCCCCTGAGGAGTAAAATCCGCATTATGAAAACCTCCAGCGCTGGAATCCAAATGCCATTTCCATAGAAAACCTCCAGCAAACCAGGACTCTTTCCACACACTTTGATACAATGCCTCATACCCCATACACTGCACATCCAGATCTACTACCTCTCCATAGCTACGTGGCACTCCCCAGGGTGTATCTAAGGCACCATCCCTACTCTGATAGCCATACTCTGTAAACAACACCGGTCGCCCTTGCCGATGTGCAAAAACAGTCAACCGATCCGCCCATTTTTTCCAGCCTGCTGTCACAGCCTTTAAATCCGACTTAGCAGATATCTCTAATGGAAAATAGGCATCCACGCCGATGTAATCCAGCTCCGCCCAAAAAGCCACTTCGTCGTAATCATCCCAATTAGCCGCATAGGTAAGCTTGCCACTATACACCTTCTTCACCTCCTCGATCAACAAAGGCCAAAAGTGTGGACGCTCCCTCACAGCTCTTTTATACTCCGTACCAATACAAAACATAGGCGCGCCCTCTGCTTCAGCCAATTGAGCAAATGCCAGCACATACTTTGTATAAGCATTTTCCCACTCTAGCCAATCCTGCTCTTGCTGCAGCGAAAACTCCCCAATCCAGCCGCGCCTCAGCCAAACGTGCGGTTTCACCATCACCTTGAGGCTACAAGACTTTGCATCTCTAATAAGCTGTCGTGTACCTTCCAGGCGTTCGCCCCACCACTGTCGCTCAGTATCAAAATACACGGAGGGCTCCCCCTGCACAGAAAAACCAAAAGGAATAACCGCCACCCAATCTGCATTGATGGATTGGACATCACATAGCGCAGCCTTACCTGCCGGGCGACGTGGGTTCACCAAACTCACTCCATTAATCTTTTTAGAAACCTTTACAGGCACCTCTACAGAAGGGTCTATCAAAAAATACCCCACCAGCATCACACAGACAATCAGAAAGAACCCAACAATAAGTTTCATACGCTGTTAGTATTTTCATTAAATTAAACCAATTAATCAACATCAACTTGGCTACAACAACCACAGACTTCAACATCTTACTGGTTAAGCGGTTAAAAAATAAGGATGCTACAGCGCTAGATTATCTTTACGACCACTACTCTGAGGCACTGTATGGCATCATTTTCCGCACATTAAACCACCAGGAGATTGCAGAGGAAACACTGCACGATGTATTTATCAAAATCTGGGATTCCATAGAAAGTTATGATCCGGGCAAAGGCACGCTTTTCACCTGGATGTATCGCATAGCTCGAAACAAGGCCATAGATGCAAGGCGATCCAAAGATTTCAAAACCACCGATAAATCTGATGACATTGATGGGTTCGTAGATATGTTCCAAGACTCCGGTAACAAGGAGGATTACATTGGACTATCAGCTGTTTTAAGTGAGATTGGAAAAATGTGTAAAAAGTTGATCCAGCTAAACTTCTTTATGGGCTACTCGCACGCCGAGATATCCAAAAATGAAGAAATGCCACTGGGCACAGTAAAAACACGTCTCAGAAACTGCTTAAAAGACATTAAAAACAAACTCAGAAAAGATTTTGAATAGGGAAGAAATTATAACGGAGGGATACCTGGCAGCCTACATCACAGGAGAGCTTTCTGCGGAACAGCTCGCTGAAGTAGAACAGTTCATCCAAGATGACGAGCAGGTAGGAGACGAGTTTTATGAATTACAAAAGACCGTAGAGCAGCTGGCATTTCAATATGCCATCACCCCAGCTACAGCAGTCAAGCGATTCATCATGGAAGACCCCAAGGTCATGACCATGTCTATGCCAACAGCATCTGGCGACAGGGTAGGCAATGGCATCAAAATGCTACTGGCCGCAAGTGTAGTGGTCACGCTACTTTCAGCCTTTGCTGCAGTATACTTCTGGAATCAATGGAAAAACACCGACTACAGGCTGGCACAACTCACCGCCCGTAATCTGGAGCTTGCAGAGAGCTATCATATCGTAAATCAAGAGCTCACAGATATCCGCCAGGACCTGGCCGTACTGGTGAGCCCGGAGTTTAGCCGTATCATCCTAAATGGCACGGACAATGCCAAAGATGCCAAGGCAGTGATCTACTGGAATCCTGACCAGGAAGAAGTATACCTCAACTCCGCCAACCTGGCTAGCTTACCACAAAACCAGCAATACCAGCTCTGGGCGCTAATAGATGGTGTCCCCGTGGATGCCGGTGTATTTGATGCGAATGAAGGGACCTTTCAGATCATGAAAAACATAGCCAAAGCAGATGCTTTTGCAGTCACAGTGGAGGAATCTGGAGGTGCAGCATCACCTACATTGGAAACCATGCAGGTGTATGGCGAACCACAATCGTGAAATAATTAAAAAAAATAAAGAAAATTAAATCCAGCAGATCCAGTAAGATCGTAAGTAAATCAGTTTCTGTTTAGAAACGCTTAAAGCTGGTTGATTATACGCCGTGAGTGGCTCTCACGGCGTTTTTTTGTTTCTCACTTAATCGAAGCGCTCTATATCCGCACCCAGTGCCTGCAGACGCTTATCAATAAACTGATAGCCCCGGTCAATCTGCTCTACATTGTGGATCGTAGAGGTGCCTTCCGCACTCAATGCTGCTATCAGCAGTGAAACACCTGCCCGTATATCCGGAGAAGTCATACTGATACCTCGCAAAGGGAAAGCACGGTCCAGACCTATCACCGTAGCTCGGTGTGGATCACAAAGTATAATTTGCGCTCCCATATCTATCAGCTTATCTACGAAAAACAAGCGACTCTCGAACATCTTCTGATGAATGAGTACAGTTCCTTTGGCCTGGGTGGCTGTAACCAGCGCTACACTTAATAAGTCTGGTGTAAATCCTGGCCAGATCGCATCAGCAATGGTCAGGATAGAGCCATCTATAAAGCTTTCAATTTCATAGTGCTCTTGAGCAGGTATAAAAATATCGTCTCCACGAAATTCCATCTTCACCCCCAAGCGCTTGAAAGTATCTGGAATGATCCCCAACATGTCGATGCGGGCATCTTTGATGGTAATCTCCGACTGAGTCATGGCCGCCATACCTATAAAACTGCCGATCTCGATCATGTCTGGAAGCATGGTATGCTCCGTACCCCCCAGGGATTCTACTCCCTCAATGATTAGCTTGTTACTACCGATGCCTTGGATTTTCGCACCCATACGCACGAGCATGCTACACAGCTGCTGCAAGTAAGGCTCGCACGCTGCATTGTAGATAGTTGTCTCTCCTTCAGCCAGCACTGCCGCCATCACTATATTGGCTGTACCCGTCACAGAGGCTTCATCCAGGTGCATGTAGCAACCTTTCAGATTGGTACCATCTACGGTATAGAATGCATTTTGAGAATCGTAGTTAAACTTGGCTCCGAGCTTTTGAAAGCCTACAAAGTGCGTATCTAATCTTCGTCTACCAATTTTATCACCTCCGGGTCTTGGCATTTTGCCAGTACCATATCTAGCCAACAGCGGACCGAGAATCATGATAGACCCACGCAATGAGGAAGCCTTTTGCTTAAAGTCTTCCGTATCCATGAATTTCAGATTCACCTCTCGAGCGGTGAACCGGTAGGACTCTTCGCCAGTTTTTTCTATCCGTACACCAAGATCTGCAAGCAAATCTATCAGCTTGATCACATCACGGATATTGGGAATCTTATGGATGTGAACAGGCTCTGAGGTAAGTAATACAGCCGAGATGATTTGTAGTGCTTCGTTTTTTGCACCCTGGGGAATGATGGTCCCCTTGAGGCGTTTGCCTCCCTTCACACGAAATGAAGCCATTTAGTTGTTGTTTCTTCTTCGTTTGTTGGAGAAATTTCGCTTGCCGCCTTTGTTGCGGTTTCTGTTTTGATTTTGGTGACGGTGGCCGCCATTGCCATTGTTGTCGTTCGGACGTTTTTCACTATCAAACAAACCAAATTCTTTTACCTTTTGGATATCAATATCCAGCTGGTTTTTAGAGAGTTGCTTGATGTTTTTGAGAACTTGCTCGTCTTCTATGGTGTCTTTATTCCATGTCAGGTAAAAAGATTTCATGAGCTTACCAATGGCGATGATTGCACCTTCTTTTTCTTTAGGGTCCTCCATCGCAATTGCATCGTTGATCAAAATTTCAATGTTTCGACCATAGTGTCGATAGCGAATTTCATTCGACTGATAACGCATGCGATCAGGCTTGCGATCTAGAATGGTAGATTCTGGCACTGGGAATGGCCCTTCTACTTCCAGGTCAAAGTCAGAAATAATAAAAAGGTCATCCCAAACCTTTTGAGTGTACTCATTGGCGTCTTTGCTAAACTCCGGGTTCACCATTTTCATGAGCTCCACGAGGGTAGCAGCCAGTTTATTTCGTTCTTCCTTGTCTTCGATTGTTTTGATATGTGCCACCAGGTTTTGCACATTTCTTCCGTATTCTCTTAGTTTAAGATGAGTACGTTCGGTATTATATTCCAGACTCATAAAATTGATTTTGCTCAAAAATAGTGAAATCACTTTAGGCCACCGCCCAAAAGCAAGGACAAATCATGCCTGCAAGTGGTTTTAGCTTAGCCAATGGCTGCGATACACTTGAGTTCGATGGCAATCGGCGTGGGAAGAGCTGTAACCTCTACTGTGGTACGGCATGGCTGCACATCCCCAAAATACTCCGCATATATGGCATTAAAGGTATGAAAGTCTTCTTTCATATTGGTTAAAAAAACGGTGACATCCACCAAATGTTCCCATTTTGCTCCTGATGCCTCTAGCACCGCCCGAACATTTTTAAATACCGCATGGCACTGCACAGAGATGTCGTAAGAAACCACATCTCCCTGTTCGTTTAATGTAACACCCGGAATGGATTGTTTTCCCCGCTCTCGTGGACCTATCCCTGACAAAAACAGCAAATTCCCCACTTTACGTGCATGCGGATACAACCCTACTGGCTCCGGAGCCTCATCTGACTGATAGCTATTCATAGTTCTTTCAAAAAATAAACTTCATGCATTTTAAGGTCACCTTTTGCCACAAAATCCACCACATCAAACCCTGCCCGTATGGCAAACTGCATCATAGACCGGTGTCTGTTTTGAGTCTTAAACTTAAGCGCTTTGTACCCTTTTAGGCGACACCAAACCTCCATTTTTTGCAATAGCAACCGGGCAATGCCTTTTTGTCGATGGTCAGGCAACACGCCTCCCATCCAGGAGTAAAACACCTCCCCATTTAAAAACCGGTCATACCCAACCTTGAACCCAATAGGCTTACCGTTCTCTTCGGCAATAAGTATTACATGTTCGGAGCTGAGCAGTCGGTTGGTATATTCTGCTACGGAATATGGGTTTTCAAATTCGGGAATCAGCTGCTGTACAACCACTGCTTCCTCTATAGACCCAGAGCGCACGGACACTGCTTTTGCCATATTATTTTCCTGAATTCATAAGGTCTTCGATCTCCTCAGCATGAATGGGGATATTGCGCATGAGATTTTTATGGCCTGTTTCTGTAATCACAACGTCATCTTCCAGTCGGATACCAATGTTTTCCTCTCTGATGTAAATACCGGGCTCTACCGTGAAGACCATACCGGGCTCAAACTTTTTGTAAACAGAACCCACATCATGCACATCTAACCCCAAATGGTGAGAAGTGCCGTGCATAAAATATTTTCTGTAAGCAGGGTTCTCTGCCGTCTGATTTTTCACGTCTTCTTTATCCAGCAAACCCAAATCGAGCAACTCCTCTGTCATAAGCTCACCTACTGCCTTGTGATACTCGGGTATACTACTGCCGGGTTTCAGTAGATCTGTTGCCTGTGTTTTCACCCTCAGCACAGCATCATATACTTGCCGCTGACGCTTGGTAAATCGTCCATTCACAGGAATAGTCCGGGTCATGTCAGCGTTGTAGTTCGCATACTCTGCACCTACATCCATCAGCATTAGATCACCGTCTTTGAGCTGCTGATTATTCTCTATGTAGTGCAGCACACATGCATTAAAGCCCCCAGCTATGATTGGTGTATAAGCAAACCCTCGTGATCTGTTGGACAAAAACACATGAGCATACTCAGCCTCCACTTCATACTCCCACACTCCAGGCTCCACGGTATCCAAAATTCGTCTAAAGCCCTGCTCCGTGATATGGCACGCATGCTCTATGAGCTTTACTTCTATAGGTGATTTGATGGTGCGCAGATCGTACAGTATCGGTGACAGTCGCTCGTATTTGTATAGAGGAAATTTACTCATCATCTCCTTTACAAAACGGTCATTGGCAGTTTCTACTACAGAAGCATTGCGTAGGTGCTCATTTGTAGGCAAGTAAATATGTTCGCTTTCAGCCAGCACTGTGTAGAGCACTTTTTCAAAGTCATTCGTCCATTTCACATTTTGGATTCCTGAAATAGATGTACCTTCTTCTTTGGTAAACTTATGTCCTTCCCAAATCGCAATTTCTTCATTGGTTTCTCTAAGAAACAACACTTCACGAAGCTTCTCATCTGGATGGTCTGGCGCCAACAGCACGATTGATTCTTCCTGATCGATACCACTGAGGTAAAGCAGATCGCTATTTTGCTTAAAAGGCATGGTGCCATCTGCGTTGGTAGGCATGATGTCATTGGAGTGGATCACCACTACTGAGTTTGGCTTCAGCCGAGAAACAAGCCGCTTTCTGTTGCCAATAAAAAGTTCGTTATCTATAGGTCTATATCTCATGGGTAGTTGCTTTTAGTCATTGAAAGAACAGGCAGCACCTGGAATAGTTGGCGTACCTGCAAACAAAGTTAGCATTCTCCGTGAGGTGAATAAAAAAATAGTGTGGATACCAACAAACAAAAGCGGCTGAATAACTCCAGCCGCTTTTGAAATGTATACCGATATGTTTTTTACTCTTTAGAGAACGGTAAATTCTACCACTATTACTGCTTCGTTGAACACCTCAGGACCATCTCCATTGTCGGGGAATCCGTAAGTTCCATCTGCTGGGCTCTCGATGTGAAGCATTGGGAAAAGCTTATCACCAGAGTTTATGGTAGCTCCGGTTACATCTACTTCCACATTAGCAGTAGTTCCGGCTTTTACGAAAGTCTGACCTATCACCGCTCCGAAGTTGCCTGTACCGTCATCTTCGTGGATCACCAACCATCCATCCACAGCAGCTTTTACTTCGTCTACGACCACTGTAGCATTGGTTACAGCTTTGTCTGTAGCTGTGATACTCGGTGCTTCAATGTTGATAGCTGACATCACTATAGCTCCAGCTGATGTGGTGATAGGACCATCCAACCCACTCGAACCATCAAACTCATAGGTCCCTACCACACCATTATCGTTGTGAAGCATCACCCAAAGCTTTTCGCCATCTACCAGATCTTCTCCATCTTTAAAGCTTATCGAGATATCTTCGTGTGTACCTGCATCTAGTGCTACCGGTTCAGAAATGATGCCAGGCACCACTGGGCCTTCGCCTGTACCATTGTCACGATGCACTACCACAAATGATGGCTGATCCACCATAATGCTTTCGATCATTACTTTATTCTGAGATACTACCTGACTCATCGCCGTTAGCTCGCCCTTAGGGGCTTCCAGTGTAATTGCCTCTGTAGTAATCGGGCCGTCAAAGCCATTGGCTCCATCAAATTCATATTCGCCTACGATGTTATTCTCAGTATGCAGCATGAGGTAAATTTTGTCATCTGCATTGAATACAAAGTCGCTATTGAGCATTACTTCTACATCCGTAGAGGTACCTGCTTCTATCTGAACGGGAGTAGATACGATTCCAGGTACTTCAGGTCCGTCTCCAGCAGCGTTACTTGCATGCACCACTAACCAGCCTTTGGCATTCATGGTGATTTCGCTCACTTTCACAGTAGTTCCCTGCACGATTTGATTCATCGCTGTAATTGTTCCTGTAGGAGCCTCTACATCGAAGCTTTGCATGATCACTGCATCACCAAACACTTCAGGACCATCTTCGCCATTGGTACCGTCAAAAGTATATTCACCATCAGCCGGGCTTTCGATGTGTAGCATTGGCCATAGTTTCTCACCTCCAGAGAAAGCCACACCAGTACCCAGATCTACCATTACGTCTGTGGTGGTTCCGGCTTCTACGAAAGTTTGTCCAAGCACTTCACCAAATGTACCTTCGTTATCCGCATGCACTACTAACCATCCGTCTACGGCGGCTTTCACTTCAGAAATTTTCACCATGTTGGCACTTACTACCTGCGCCTCTGACATGAGGCTCGGCGAACCTATTTCGATCATTTTCATGACGATACCACCATTTTCATCGAAAATAGGGTTATCCAGACCATTCGCTCCATCAAACTCATAAGTACCAGCAGCACCATTATCTGTATGGAGCATGACATGCACCATATCTCCGTCTTTAAGGTCGGCTGTTTCGGTGATCGTCACCTCCACGTCTGTGTTCGTTCCGGCACTCACCTGCACTGGCTCAGAAATAATGTCTGGCACTACAGGTGATCCGTCAGCATTGCTGGCGTGTACTACTACCCATCCACTTCTGTCTACCACAATCTCTGGCACTACAATGGTGTTTTGAGAAATCATTTGGCTCTCTACCATGAGTGTTCCGGTAGGATCAGCTTCCACTGAAAGCGTAATACTTGTCATCACGATGTTTCCAGAAGCATCCAAAATAGGAGCATCCAGACCATTGGCACCATCAAATTCATAGGTACCTGCTACGCCATCGTCTGTGTGCAGCATCACATATACCACATCACCATCTTCTATTTCAGTAGATTCTTTAAACATCACTTCCACACTCGATGATGTTCCAGCCTCTACCATTTTAGGTTCGGAGATAATGTCCGGCACCTGAGGGCCATCATTAGTAGCATTACTAGCATGCACTACGATCCATCCATTCTGATCCAGTGTGACGCTAGATACTATAATGGAGTTATTTTCAGTTACATTTTGATCAGACACCGTAAGTGATCCAGTGGGGTCTGGTGTTGGCTCTCCTCCGTCATCGTCATCATTACATGCTGTGAACAGTACCATCGCCGAAAGGACGAATACCATCTGCAGCAAAAAGTTTTTCATTGTTACATTTTTCATAGTTGAATAATTTTTAGTTCGAGTTGAATCTTTTCGTGTGGTACCTACGACGGCTGAAGGCTTTGTGGATTTATTTTGTTTACTTTTTCTTAAAATTCTTTTAACAAAACCCATCAATTTCACCTCATTATTCACCCTGATTCATTCACTTTTTCTTATTATTGACAAGTGAGAGCAGTTTTACACAGCATTTTATTCTATTTGTGCCTGAGCGCTTTTAGCCAGCAGAAAGTGTGGATTTCACATGCTGACACCAATAATTTGTGTCTACCAAAACCCGAATTTTGCTCCTCCTGGTTGCCGTACTGTTCCTATTCTGTCTCTGAGGATGTGTATCACACGCTGGGCAGCAAAGCCTTACCCGTACAGCTATTTAAACCTGCTACTCTACCGATATCTTCTCCGGTACTCGGTTTTGCACTAGAACAGATAGAAGCAAAGGCATTTTTGCAAGAAGGGCTCAATGGGGCGGGGATTAAAATTGGCATCATCGACGGGGGATTCTTGAAAGCCAACAAAAGCAAATCACTAAAACACGTATTTGAAGCTGAGCGCGTAAAAAACTATCAGGATTTTGTAACACCTGAGCTGACACCATACGATGGCATAGCACGTCTGGATGATGGTCATGGCACGGAGGTATGGCAGCTGATTGGAGGCAAGCACCCTGGCAAAAACATCCAGTATGGACTGGCCACTCATGCCGAATACTACCTGGCACGTACTGATCATGGGGCCTACGAAAAGCGCATAGAAGAAGACCATCTCATTGCTGCACTGGAGCAAATGCATCGGATGGGGGTACGGCTGGTAAATGTATCCCTGGGCTACAATATTGGCTACACCAACCCTGAGGAAAACTACCGACGCGAGCAAATGGATGGAAAATCCACACTACTAGCCAAAACGATCAGTGCTGCCGCCCTGGAGAAGGGAATGCTAATCATAGTGGCCGCTGGCAATGAAGCATTGGATCCCTGGCAGATAGTGTCTACACCCGGTGATGCCGAACATGCACTCACTGTAGGGGCAAGCAAGTTTGACATCTGGGACAAAATGAACTACAGCAGCATAGGTCCTTCATGGCTGCCCTATGTAAAGCCGGACATAGCCGTTTATGCCTCCTCAGGCACTAGCTATGCAGCACCAGTGGTTACGGGGATGGCAGCATGCATATGGCAGCGAGACAGTACGCTCAGCAATTTTGAAGTTATGGACCTTTTAAAATCTGCAGGTAACTTTCACCCATACGCCAACAACTACCTGGGGCATGGTGTACCCACCTGCACTCGAATATTAAAGCTAATGGATGGCCAAACCATCTCACGCCCCAACACCCTAAGAACCAAGAAGAAAAGCGTTAAAATACCGTTAAAAACTGAGGCGAGCTATGTGGTGGCATTTCACAAAACCAATGAAAAAAATGTCGCCAACCGATATATGTATCGAAATCCTGGCGAGACACTGAAAATCAAACGACCAGACAGGATCAGGCAAACCTCTTTACTTGTAGGCAAAGAAGTTCTGGAAATTTTTTGGGAGTAATCAGGGCTCTATCCCCATCACTTCGAGGTATTGTGGTTGAGCGCGCATGGCACGCCTGGAGATTGCCACAAAATCTACCATCCATGCCATTAGGCGCCGGATAGCCTCTTCGCTCGCATGACTACTTGCCTCATCCGCCACATCTGCAGGCTTCACTGCAAGCAGCTCCAGTCGCTGTTGGGCAATTTCATAAAGCGTAAACCCACGGTACAGATATTGCTCATCATATCCGTGCGTTGCCAGCTGCATGCGGATCTCTTCATTGTCTGCGGTATGCTGCAAAACAAGTCTTGCCTTCAGCATATCATCTTTTAGGGTGTTATTACTCATAGCTGATCATTATTAGCGTCTACACATTTCTTTCCCTTCCTGCATTCTTAATGACCAGCAAATAACTCAAAGTCACAAAAAATAACAATCCCCGATTTTGGGTATTTTTTCGCCTCACACCTTAGATTTTTCTTACAATTCCAGATTTTTTTTCTCGCTCCGTGTCCATTTAGACCAGATTCGTTCGTCATCCATGCAAATCGTTTAACTTTTAACACTTAAATCCTTACTATCATGAAGCAATTTTTGTACTTATTCAGAGGCGGAGACGAAGGCTACGCAGAGCAATCACCAGAAGAGATGCAAGCCCATATGGCTCGCTGGGGAGAGTGGATGACCAAAATCAGCAATACTGACCAACCTGTACCTGGACTGCCCCTTCATGAAAGTGGCAAAGTAGTAGCCGATGGCGGTAATCTTATCACTGATGGCCCTTTTACAGAGGGCAAAGAGATCGTAGGCGGCTATGTATTGGTAGAAGCCAATGACCTGGACCATGCTGTGGAGCTATCCAAAGAATGCCCAATCTTTGAGTTTGGTGGCACCGTAGAAGTACGAGAAGCCATAAAAATGTAAAACATTCAGGGGATACCGCATCACGCGGCATCCCCTTTGTATCTGCCTGTCCATGCCTGCGAATAGTTTCCAACTCGTCGATCATTTTTTCAGAACAGAATACAGTAAGGCGGTGACCTATCTGACCAGCCGGTTTGGCACTGCTCATCTGGAAGCTGCTGAGGACGCAGTACAGGAAGCACTGATGAAAGCCATGCAAACATGGCCCTATCAAACTACTCCAGATAACCCTACCGGCTGGATAATCCGCACAGCAACCAACAAACTCATCGACCACCTTCGCCGGCAACAAAAAGTATATTATGCTACAAAGCTCCCCGAACAGGCAGCGTCACCTCAACCTTCAGAGGAAGTTTTCTCAGATGAGCTAATCAAAATGATTTTTGCTTGCTGCTCTCCTTCGTTGAGTATTGAACACCAACTAATTCTTACGCTCAAAATCCTCGGAGGTCTGTCTATACGTGAAATAGCAGCGGCGCTGCTGAAAAAAGAAGAGACCATAGCCAAAGCCTACACCCGGGCGAAAAAAAAGTTTAAAGACCAGAATCTAAGGCTAGAACTTCCGGTAGCTGATGCCTTGCCTATCAGGCTACAGGCAGTTACCAAAGCACTCTACTTACTGTTTAATGAAGGCTACAAATGCACTACCGGAGATCAGCTCATCCGCAAAGACCTGTGTGAAGAAGCCATGAGGCTCAATCACCTACTGCTAGGCCACACTCAACTAAATAATGAACATACTCGAGCACTGATGGCATTAATGCACTACCAGGTAGCACGCTTTGAAGCTCGTGTAAGTGCGGATGGCAACCCTGTGAGTCTTCGCGATCAAAACCGCGAAAGCTGGGACCACCAACACATACAATTGGGCGATCGCTACCTGGCCACTATCAAACATGGGCAGAGCAACGAATATTTTTTACAAGCAGCCATCGCAGGCATCCACTCCCGCGCCACATCTTACTCCAGCACCAACTGGGCGCACATCTATCAGCTCTATCAGAAGCTATACCAGCTTACCCAAAATCCGATCATTGGCCTCAACAGCATCATTCCCTGTGCTGAAGTATATGGCCCAAAACAGGCCCTAATAGAACTAAAAAAACTGGAAGATGCACCCATACTAAATGGCAACTATCTGGTACCGGCTACAAAAAGTGAACTCTATGAACGTGTGGGAGAAATAAAAAAGGCCATATCCGAAGCGGAAATGGCCCTGAAGTTTGCGGTGAACAAACGAGATAAACTTTTTCTAACTAAAAAAATTTTCAAGCTTGTCAACCGCCCAACCAGTAAACCAATGTAACAAGCTTAACAAAGGAAGTTAATGACGATATTAAAAAATTGTATTTTTCGGAACAGCTAGTCTCCGAACCTAAATTTTCTCGCCAGCGAATCGGGCAACATAGCTGACAATTCTTTGGGTGTCTTTCCACAGATACTTTTAAAATCCCGGATAAAATGGGCCTGATCATGATATCCTACCTCATAAGCCAACCGTCCAAGATTTTCATCAGTTTGCTCCATCAGGGTAAGCACCTGGTTAAACCGCACAAGCTTTAGAAACTTTTTTGGGGACATCCCCATGTGCCGATTAAACATGTTGCTGAGGTGACGGGTACTGTAACCCAAAAAATCAGCCAAATCCTCCACCGACAGCAGGTGCCCATCCGGAGCGATGAGCCGATCATGCACTTTCTGAAAGTCTGCTAAAAAGGCATTGCTCCGGAGCCGGGATTTCACAAAATCACCGATCTGCTGAAATCCAAGCTGGTCATCATCTTCTGGAAAATTGACCTCTTCCTCCACATTTTCGAATCCCTTCAGCGTGTTTACCCTCACGAAGTTGTTCATAAAATCTCCTGATCCAATAGAGAAAATCAGACTGAGGTAAACAGGATAAATATTGGCTCCTACCACTTTAAAGGGTCCGTGCTTAAACTCTAGAGAAGTATTTCCATAGCCTGCATAAAAACTATTTTCAAACACTACTTCACCTACAGGTTCGCCCAAAAACTGACCCTGAATATCATACCCCCGAGGAAACAAATAGCTCAATGATGGTGTACCATCGGGCAACAAAAAATCTGTAGTAATTTCATTAGCTGTATAATCGATTACAAAAAACTTTTTCACTACCCCCTTCAAATCCTCTGAAGGAAGTTGTTCGTAGTAGTTGAAACTCATTATAAAACGGCATTATGGTCGGGTAAAAAGTATTTCACAAACAATAGTCGGGCCAACTGCTACTTAATAACCGATTTTTCCGCCTTCAGGGCAAGCAATCCAGCATATTATTCACCTCCAGATCATTACCACACCTAAAATGCCCAAGGGGACAAGCTTTTTTTCCAGAAATACCACAAGGCTTACAGGTTAGTCCCTTTACCTCTACCACAAAATGCCGATCTGAAAGCGGCCCAAAGCCTAATCCCGGTGATGTGGAACAAAACACTGCACAGACGGGAGCACCCACAGCAGATGCAAAATGCATTGGAGCTGAATCATTTACGTAGTTCATCTCTGCGTCTTGCATCAGTGCAGCTGATGCTCGCATAGATAGCAGTCCAGCCTGAGAAGTAACGTACTTATGGGACGTCCGCTTCAAAATCTCTACACACAATTCCTCATCAGATTTGGCTCCCAGCAAATACACCTTCCACGCCCCAGGCAAGCGATCGAGTAATTCTACCCATTTTTCTACCGGTACTTGCTTGGTGGGCCATACCGAACCAGGCGAAACCGTAACATACGGTTTACTCTTCAAATGAGTCACTTTTTCGCTCACGTCCGCCACATACATTTTCGGATGATGCGGCTCTGCATCTGTAATGCTGGCTATCAGCTCCTGATTACGGGCTATTTCATGCCGCCCATCCATCAGATGGGTTACGCGCTCATCAAAAAGGTAACTCAGAGGGTTTTGGCGAAAGCCCACCACATATCCTGCTCCAGACAATGCTGCAATCAATCCACTGCTAAGGTACCGATGGACATTCACCACTAAATCATACTTTCTACTACGTACCAATCGTAGGATGTTCATTAGTCCTCTCCACTTTCGCTGTTGCTTGTTCCACATCAGCACTTCACGCACTTTGGGGTTGTGAGCAAGTACTTCTTCATTGCCTTTGCGTAACAAAAAATCTATCTGAGCATCAGGATGATACACCTTGATTTTCTCAATAAGCGATGTAGCCAGGACCACATCCCCTATGTAGGCCGTTTGGATGATGAGTATTTGCATTCGGTGGGTAAAAGCAAGGTAAATGTAGTAAATTTGCGCCCCTATGGAGGAGCACGAGTTGATAGAGTTGCCTAATGGCATCAGGATAGTTCACAAACAAATCACCAATACCAAAATAGCGCATGTGGGCATCATGCTGGACATTGGCAGTAGAGATGAGTTTCCGGAGGAGCAAGGCCTGGCCCACTTTTGGGAACACATGGCCTTTAAAGGCACCAAAAAACGCAGAGCTTTCCATATCATCAACCGGCTGGACTCTTTAGGAGGTGAGCTGAATGCCTACACTACACGTGAAAAAATCTGCTTCTATGCCTCCTTACTAGACAATCATCTGGACAAAGCCGTAGAGCTACTTGCAGACATCACGTTCAACAGCACCTTTCCTCTTAAAGAAATCGAAAAAGAGCGGATGGTCATTTTAGAAGAAATGGCAATGTATCGTGATACTCCGGAAGACGCCATTCAGGATGATTTTGACGAGCAGGTATTTCATGGTCATCCACTGGGTAAAAACATCCTGGGTACGCCCGCCACGGTAGGGAGTTTTCAGCAGGCAGACTTTCTAAACTTCCTGCAGCGCAACCTCAACACCGAAAAAATCATACTTTCTAGTGTAGGAAACTACTCCATCAAAAAGCTGCAGCGTCTGGTAGAAAAACACATCAAGCCTGTGCCTCACAAAAACCACACACCACAGCGCAACTATTTTGAATCCTACAAGCCTACTATTCATACCGTAAAGAAACCGATCACCCAGGCGCATGTGGCCATAGGCCGTACCAGCTACAGCCTCAAGGATGAAAACCGTATTCCGTTTTTCTTGCTGGTCAACATTCTGGGAGGTCCCAGCATGAATTCGCGACTAAACCTATCGCTGCGCGAAAAGCATGGATTTGTCTATGGTATAGACGCCAACTACACACCATACTTTGAAACCGGGAGCTTTGGGATCTACTTTGCCACCGACCCCAAAAACCTCAAAAAGAGCCTGAAGCTGGTACAAAAAGAGCTGGACCTACTTAAGCAAAAGCCTATGGGCAACCTACAGCTACACAAAGCAAAGCAGCAGCTGAAAGGGCAACTAGCCATGAGTGAGGAAAACAACAATGCCATGATGCTCATGATGGCCAAAAGCATACTCGACCTCAATAAAATCCCGGATATCAACCACATCTTCCGCCAAATAGACGCCACCACCAGCGATCAGCTGATGGAATTGGCCCGAGTAAATTTCTCTATGGAAAACATGTGCCAATTAACCTACCTTCCTGAATAGGTACACGCTAGAATTCTGTTATTTTTACGACATGGATTTTCTCCCTGCCGAACTCGACCAATATGTAGCAGCGCATACAGCTCCCGAACCGGAGCTGCTACGCCAAATCAGCCGCGAAACGCACCTGGAGGTACTGAAGCCTCGCATGCTATCTGGTCATTTGCAAGGCCGAACTCTGGCTATGCTTGCCCATATGGTACAGCCCAAATACATCCTGGAAATCGGTACTTATACCGGCTACTCCGCTCTCTGCCTAGCAGAAGGGCTCACGAGTGGTGGCCAGCTCGTCACGATAGACGTAAACGAAGAACTGGAAAGACGAGTGAAAAACTACTTTGCCCAGTCTCCCTACCGGGACCAAATAGAACTTCGCATAGGCAATGCACAAGAAATCATACCAACGCTGAGTTATACCTGGGACATGGTTTTTATAGATGCTGACAAACAGTCCTATTCCCGCTATTTTGAGCTCACCCTCCCACAGGTAAGAAAAGGTGGGTTCATCATTATCGACAATGTACTTTGGAGTGGCAAAGTATTTGACGAAAGTAAATCAGACAAAGCCACACTTTCGATGCGTGCATTCAACCAAATGGTCCATGATCATCCTGACGTAGAAAACGTGTTGCTGCCAATTCGTGACGGTCTAATGGTGCTCAGAAAACTATGAGGATACTTCTGTTCGGACTGCTTATTTTCTGCATTTGGGCACCTACCACTCAGGCTCAAGCCCCCACAGTACCAGCATCTATCAAAATAGCCGGTGTGCACCTCAAGCTCACCAGTGGAGCTCGTGATGAGATTCAGAAAGACGTCAATGCCCTGCGCGCAAGTGATAAGTATTTTCGGATCAAGCTCGATCGGGTCAACCTCTATTTTCCGATCATCGAGCGTATTCTCAAAGAAGAAGGCGTACCTGAAGACATCAAATACCTCTCCGTACAGGAAAGCGCACTTATTTCAGACGCTGTAAGCTCAGCCAATGCAGTCGGGTACTGGCAGTTTAAGGATTTTACCGGTAGGGAAGTAGGCCTCCGAGTGGACAATAAAGTGGACGAACGCAAAAACATTGTAGCTGCCACCCATGGTGCTGCCAAGTACTTTAAGCGCAACAACTTTTATTTTAAGAACTGGATATACTCCGTCAGTGCCTATCAGGCTGGTCCCGGAGGAGCCAAAAAATATGTAGACAAAGAAAACTACGGAAAAGACCGCCTCACCATCACCAAAAATACGCACTGGTATGTCTTGCGGTTTATTGCCCATGTGATCGCTTTCAAAGATGAAGTAGGCGGACCTCACAGCGAAGGGCTGCGCCTGAAAGAATACACCAAAGGAGCTGGAAAATCTCTCAATGACATAGCCGAAGAACTGGGCGTAGACGCAGACCTCCTCAAAGACTACAACAAGTGGCTACGGCACGGCAGAATTCCCGAGGACAAGCCCTACACGGTAATCGTACCCGTAAAAGGCAAATCTCCAAAAGGGCTCCAAAAGGACGATGAACGTCCACTCACACGCACCATTGAAACTCCTAAGTCAACCCCTACAAAATATCCTGAGCAGATTGCGGGGGGCTTTGCCACGGGGCAAAAAACGCTATTTATCAAAATCAATGGAATAGAGGCGGTCATGGCCTCCAAAGGTGACAATATCGTGAGTTTGGCTATGAAAAGTGGGGTTAGCAGCACGCGCCTGATGAAGTATAATGACCTACGGGAAGGACAGAGCATTCAAGAGGGAGAGATTTACTACATCCGAAACAAAAAGAACCGCTCAGCCATACGCTACCATGTAGCTCAGTATGGAGAAAGCCTTTGGGACATCTCACAGAAATACGGCATCAAGCTCAAAAAACTGGCACGCAAAAACCGAATGGAAACTACAGACCCTGTAAAGCCAGGCAGGCTCATGTGGCTCCGAAAAAAGCGACCTAAAAGTACACCTATAGAATATCACGAAGTGCGTAAACCTCAACCAACCACCACCAAACCAAGCACACCAAAACGAGCTATCGCAAAAACCAAAAGCACCAAAACTCGCCCTGAGCCTGAGCCAGAAGACACCAAGCCTCAGGTGGTTATCCCAGCTAACAGCGAAAAAATCTTACACGTGGTACAGCCTAAAGAATCTCTATATGCGATCAGTGGGCGATATGGAGTGGAAATTGTGGCGATCATGGACTGGAACAATCTGAAACAAACAGCCCTGAGCCCCGGACAAGAGCTGGTGATATATGCAAGTAAAACCGCGCTGGATGCCGCAGAAGAAGAAGCCGAGACACCAGCAGACACACCATCTCCTAATCACTCCAACACCCATGTGGTGCAACCGGGCGAATCGCTATGGGCTATCAGCAAACGATACGGAGTAACTGTAGATGAACTAAAAAGCTGGAATAACCTACCTGACGGTACCATCTCTATAGGACAGGAACTGCACCTGACCAGACCAGCAAAAGAGGAAGAAAATCAGCAGTCAGAAACTCAGACATCACCACCTGAGAAAGCAGCCACTCCAATACACGAAGTACAGCCGGGCGAATCGCTTTGGGCCATAGCTCAAAAATACAATCTGACGCTGGACGAACTCCGACTGTGGAATGGGTTAGCTGACGGTGATCAGCTAAGTATCGGACAAAATCTGGTGCTCCAGGCACCTGAAAAACTCCCCCAGCCTAAACCCACCTACAAGACGTATATCGTACGGGGAGGTGACAGTCTGTACAAAATCGCCAGACAGCATGGCATGACTGTGGAAGAGCTCAAACAGCTTAATGGTCTGACCTCAAACGCACTTTCTGTAGGAGATGAGCTAAAGGTGACCCAGTAAAGCCTACGAAGCTTTGATTTGCTCCATCGCCTCTTGCAATGCCCCCACCGTAGGTGGCTTAGCGATAAAGCTCACCGCGTTCAGGTCCATCACGGCCTGTCGGGTAGTTTCATTACCAGATATTACTATTATTTTTTTAGGCTTTACGAGCGCTTTCATGATATCAATACCACTCAGCTCTGGCATTTCCACATCCAGGAAAATGACATCAGGCTGATCGAGAATGATTCCTGCGGCTCCCCTAATAGGATCGTTGTATGTGCTGACCAACTCTAGCTCAGGTATTCTTTCAGATAACCGTTTTATTATGAGCGTGGCGGTTGGGTCGTCATCAATAGCTATGGCTCTTAATTTCATCACCGTTGGGTTCTTAATTGCCAAGTTTGAGTAAAACCCACGGAAAATCAAGGACTTATCGGTGAACGCTGAAAAAACGAAGATTAAAAAATGGATTAGTATTCAAAATCGAGTCCCAACCGTTCTTTCAACTCTCTGAGTGCGGGATTTTGCTCGCTCATGTATTCATACTTCTCTTTACTGGTATAGAGCTGTCGTTTGTGCTCGGGCTCGCGCACTTCACGTTCCATCTGTATGAGTGTGTTACTGAGCTTTTTACGGAAAAACTGAATCACATCAGCCTCAAACTTATCCAGGATACTTGCCTCTAGCGGGCTTTCCATCAGGATCTTGATGTTGTGTTCTCCTGACTTTTCCATAACCCGGTCCAGCACCAGCTTTTCGGTATCCGTTGCGCCATTGCTGATGCGGTGGCTTTTGAAAGCTTCCCAGGTGATTTTCACTAGCTGATCATCAAATGGAGTAGTCTTTTCCTCCAGTACAGGTTTTTTCACCTCCTCCTTGACTTCCTCTGCCTTGGCAGGCTTTTTCTTAGGGATCAGACTTGGTGTTTCCTTTTTTTCTGGATCACGAGGTGTACCTGGGGGTCGGAGCTTTGGTGTGGTTGGAGCAGTAGAAGTACCCGCCGGTCCGGCCGATGCATCCTGCTCTTGTTCTACACTGCTACTTTTTTTTTTGCTCCATCAGAGGAGCTACCGCCTGTGCGGCCTAGTTGGATGGCACGATTGAGCTGCGAGAGCTTCATCAGACACAGTTCCACATGTAGTCGCTGGTTTTTGCTTTGCTTGTAGTTCAGATCCACCTGATTCATCAGGTTGAGGCCCGTCAGCAAAAATGAAGTCCCCAGCGCATTGGACTGCTCCTGGTATTTGTCTTTTAAGTTTTCAGGCACCTCCATCAACTTTAGCGTTTCTGGATTTTTACACACCAGCAAATTTCTAAAGTGCTCCTGAAGGCCTATCAGAAAGTTGTGCCCATCAAAACCCTGACGAAGAATCTCGTCAAACATCAGCAAAGCACCAGACATGTCTTCCTCCTTGAAGAAGTCTCCAAGCTTGAAGTAATAGTCATAATCCAGAATATGGAGGTTCTGAATAGCATTCTGGTAAGTGACCTTATTGTCTGAAGAAAACGTAACGATCAGGTCAAAGATGGACAGAGCATCACGCATGGCTCCGTCGGCCTTTTGAGCGATCAGATGCAGGGCTTCGGGCTCAGCATCTACGCCTTCATTCTTAGCTATTTTTTGCAACTGCTCCACCATGTCATTGATCTCGATTCTATTGAAATCGTAAATCTGACATCTGGACAGAATGGTAGGAATTACTTTGTGCTTTTCGGTAGTAGCCAAAATAAAAATGGCATACGAAGGAGGCTCTTCCAATGTCTTCAGAAAGGCATTGAAAGCCGCCGTGGACAGCATGTGCACCTCATCGATGATGTACACTTTGTATTTCCCCTGCTGAGGTGGGTAGCGTACCTGATCGATCAGGTTTCGAATATCGTCTACTGAGTTGTTAGACGCTGCATCGAGCTCATAGATATTGAAGTTGCTGGCAGCAGCATCACCGTTTTCGGCCTCAAACCCATTGACCATGCGCGCCATGATCCGCGCACAAGTGGTCTTACCCACACCACGAGGACCACAAAAAAGCAGTGCCTGCGCCAGGTGATCATTGTCAATAGCGTTTTTGAGGGTGGTGGTAATGTGTCCCTGCCCTACTACTTCATCAAACCCAAGCGGGC
This sequence comes from Marinoscillum furvescens DSM 4134, assembly GCF_003386095.1. Classification (GTDB taxonomy): domain Bacteria; phylum Bacteroidota; class Bacteroidia; order Cytophagales; family Cyclobacteriaceae; genus Marinoscillum; species Marinoscillum furvescens. Next base: position 352,810 of record NZ_QREG01000001.1, read on the forward strand.
GATATTTCCGTGCCGATACTACGAAACTTTCCACGCCGGAAAATTAAGACAAAAGCCATAGAAGCCCAGCAAAAAATGGAAAACAATTCTACTAACTTTAGCCACGGAGGCCCTACAGGTAAAACCAATGACTCAGCAAATACCTGCTACCGACCTCTTAAGCAGCTATGGATCAAAAACTTTTGTACGGCATACAGCAAATAGGCATAGGGGCAACCGATGTAGAAGCCGCGGCACAGTGGTATGCCCATCACCTCGATGCTACTATCCAGATATTTGACGACTGTACTCCTGCCACCCACATGGCACCCTATATGGGCGGATCTCCACAAGCCAAACGAGCCATGCTCCTGCTCCACCCAAACGGTGGTGGAGGATTTGAAATCTGGCAATATACCAAGCGTAAACCTCAAGCTGATTCTGAACTGGTGATGCCTGGTGATATTGGGATCAACTACTTCAGCATACGAGTGACCAACCTCCAATCCTCATATGAGCGGCTATTGGCATTTGCTGTGAGCGAATATGATGACCTGGGGTTTTATATCCGAGATCCCTTTGGCAATCTCATCGAGCTACTGCCTGGCCAAAGGCCTGGTGGAGTTTGTGGATGTACGATCGGTGTTTCTTCTCTTGCTACAGCCCTTCCGTTTTATCATGCTTTAGGGTTTGATGAGAAACTCGCCACTCACGAAAGGCATCACCCTGTCGGGAAAAAGCCATGCAAACAAGTCGTACTCAAGAATAGTAAGCAGTCTGGCGGCCGCTTTGGTGGGTTTTTCGGGCCATCCGAAATCACGCTCATCCAACTATTAGAAGGTGATCCTAGAAAACCCTACGAAAATCGCTTTTGGGGTGATCCCGGCTATATGCACCTGTGCTTCGATGTATATAACCTCCCCCGATGGGTAGATGAGCAGCAGCAAGCCGGCTTCCCTTTTAGCATTTTGAGCAATCCGGACTTTCGCATGGGGGATGCGGGCGGTCACTGGGGATATATGGAAGATCCCGATGGCACACTTATAGAAATGGTAGAAACACACCATCTGCCAATAATTAAAAAGATTGGCTGGAAGCTCAACCTCTCCCGTCGATCTCCGGTGCGCCCTGTCGCACCCTGGATTCTGTGGGCCCTACGCTTCAAAAAGCTCAACCTTCAGCCTAAACCATGATTTAATCAACCTTTAGCCTGCTTTTTAGTAATTTTCAAAAAAAACACACCCCTCACGCAACTCACCTGGCACTTTGTGCATCTACCCCATGAACACCAACTTAAACATGTTGCGAATTCAAAAATCTAACACTGAGGAAGCGTTGCTTCGGGACTGCAAAAAAGGCAAACCCCGGGCACAGCAGGCGTTTTATGAGCGGTTCGCACCGAAGATGTTGGGGGTATGCATACGGTATATCCGAGACCGGGAAGAAGCCGAACATGTGATGATCGGCGGCATGGTGAAGGTCTTTGAAAAGCTGAATCAATATAGCGGCGAAGGCAGTCTGGAGGGGTGGGTACGGCGCATCATGGTAAACGAAAGCCTGATGTACATCCGCAAGCATAAGAACATGTCGCTGGAGGTAGAAGTAGAAAAAGCCGATGAGGAGCCTGACTATCAGCTACTGGAAACACAGCTGGAAGCTCAGGATCTACTCAACCTGATCGCCGAATTGCCGGTGGGATATGGCACGGTATTTAACCTCTACGCTATAGAGGGTTACAATCACAAAGAAATAGCTGAGACGCTAGGCATCAGTGAAAACACGTCTAAATCTCAGCTGAGCAGAGCACGAAAGCTGCTCCAGAACAAACTGGCACAGCTACAGGAAAACGAATTAAAAGACAGAAGCAATGGCTCATAAAATAGATCAACTGTTTCGGGAAAAGCTCCACCAAACGGAAGTGACTCCCAGCACGGAGAGCTGGAGCAAAGTACAGCAACAAATCCAGCCGAAGAAAAAGGCAGTATGGCTGCCGGCAAGCATCGCTGCGGCAGTGGTACTACTCCTGACTGCCACCATGGTAGTGCTCTACTACGAGCAGGAAGCTCCCGGCGCATTTGTAGCTCAGGTAGACCACCCAGAGCGCTGGCAAGCGGCACCCGCTATAGAGGTGCCAAGCCGGTCTAAACAAGAACTAAAAGCGCTACCACAGGCAGCAACCAAAACAGGCCAGATAGCCAAACAGCCTATAGCTGAGCGCCCGTCAGAAAAGGAATCGGAAACCATACAGCTTCATGAGCTAAAGGCTATACGCTCGGTAAACCTGTCAGCTACACTGGCAGCGAACACATCGCTACTTGGTGACCAGCAGCCAAAAGCAGAGGCCACCACCATCAAGATCACTTACATAGCAGAAAACGACACAAACCCTAAAGAAAAGCTAAACGAACTATGGACAAATCTATCGCGCGAGGTTTCTCCATCGGGTTTTCTAGCAGATATACGCGATGCTAAAAACAGCCTGTTTAGCAGAAATTAATTAAGTCAAAAACTCAAAATAAAAGGAACAATGAAAAATACACTACTCGCACTCCTGGCGGCAGCACTACTCATGCTCCCGGCCATCAGCAAGGCATCTGGCAACGAGTCTGGCGACACTGTAGTCATAGAGCTCAACAACAAGAGCAAGATCATGATCTACACCGAAGACCGTGTAGCACTCAAAGACCTGGAGCAATACGACCTCAACAAGATGATCACGGACCTCAACCAGGCCTTGAAGTCCAAAAAGATCCAGAAAATAGAAATGGAAGACGCCAATGGCAAAAAGTACCTCAAGGACACTACAATCGTCTTTGGCGAGGGCAAAGCCAAAAGCAAAATCCGTATAGGCAACCTGGAGCTACTGGTAGACACTGACGACTGGGACGACCTGGAAGATGAGTTTGATGATGACCTGCCAGTAAAAAAATATGAATTTGAAGAGGAGCCAGAAAAGCGCACCAGCCACTACTTCAACGTGGACGTGGGACTCAACAACTGGATGGAAGACGGGGTGTTTCCGGATGCTGAGGGCAAAAGCTATGGCGTGAAACCGTGGGGCAGCTGGTACCTTGGTCTAAATAGCGTAAACCGCACCTGGATTTCGGGGCCACTTTTTCTGGACTGGGGCCTGGGAGTAAACTGGTACAACTGGAAACTTCAGGATGCAGACTACCAGGTAGTAGAAGGCGATGAACGCATCGAGTTTGTGGAGCCAGTAGATGTAGATATCGAAGGTATCAAAAGCCGTCTACAGGCCACTTATGCCAATGTGACGCTGGTACCTATGCTCGATTTTGCCAAAGGGCGCCGCAAGGTCAAAAACCTGGAGCGCGGCAGTGTAAACTTCCGAACCTATAAAAAGCAAGGCATCCGATTTGGGGTGGGAGGCTATGCAGGCTACCGCCTGGGCTCCAACAGCAAATACGTCTACAAGGAAGATGGCGACCGCCAAAAAGACAAAGACAAAGGCAGCTTCTACCTGACCAACCTCCGCTATGGGGTACGAGTGCAGGTAGGCTACAAGGGACTCGACCTCTTTGCGATGTATGACCTCAATGACACGTTCACCTCGAATCGGGGACCAGAAGGCAGCAATGGCCTCAATGCCATCACCTTTGGGATAACGCTGTAAGTGCGGTAAAAGATGAGTGTCTCGTTCACTCAATAAGACTATCAGAAAAACCCTGAAGGATTAAAAACCTTCAGGGTTTTTTACTTGCGAGACCTTCATGCCGCTTCCAACAATCAGTCATGTGATGACAGGTCATACTGAGCCTGTCGAAGTATAAGATCCGCCCTCTTATCTTCATAAAACAACAATTGAGTTAAGCAGGGCACCAAAATGACAGCATGCGTATTTTCAGTGAATAAATCTCATTTTTTTGATATTTTGCTAACCTAAAAGTCAACCTCCTAATGAACATAAAAACAAATCAATTTTCATTGAGCAAAAACAAACTTCTCCAACTGCTTCTGATGAGGTATGCCAAACGAAGATGGGGTCTATTGTTGACCATATTTATTCTAGGAATTTATATCTCCACCAAGGAATACCATGACAAAATCGATTATTACTTTTTGATCCTATTTGGCCTGTATCCATTCTTAATCGTTTTTCAATATATGCGCTGGGTTAACTCAAAAGACAACAGCTTATTCCTACTCCCCAGGCTGTATGAAATCAATGAAACAAAAATTACCGGATACATAGATGGAGGCAATGAATCTACCATAAATAGAAATCTTATCACCAAAAGCTATTCTTTGCGATCAGCGTATTTCCTACATATTTCCAAGGAACAATTTTTGTACTTTCCCTTTGAGTGCTTTCAAAGTGAAACAGATCGTAAATGGTTTGTTGATACCTACATCAAAGAAAAATAATGAAATAGCGTTACATGCGTTTATTTGCGGTTTTATAGACTCCCCCAGCTCCGGCATGCGTTTTTCTGCGTTTTTATGGGCTCCCCCAGGCGGGTGATGCGTTTTATCAGCGGGGAAATGCATTCCCCCAGCTGGGCATGGACTCTACCGGACAGTTGGTGCATTCCCCAGGACGGATGATGCGTTTTACCACGAAGGAAATAGACTCCCCAAAATAAAACGTGCATTTTATCAAGCGGGTCGTGCATTCCCTCAGCCCGGCATGGACTACCCCGAGTACTTCGTGCATTCCTCAGATCGGGTGATGTGTTTTATAGAAACGATTACGCTCCCACAGTACTACTACCTCATTTTATTTGGGCCTGGTATGGGCTACTCAATTCTTAACTTCAGCGCGAGTTACTGGACCATCTCGTTGATTTTGGGCTGAATAATCCATATCCCAATAGGATAAAACCAAATCATGAAGAATTCCCCAGCAAAATCCGAGAAAGTCACTTTGCGCTGTAGCTCAACAGTTTTGAAGGTCTTAGCCACGAAGTATAGGCAGTAGAAAATACAAAACATTGAGAAAAGATGAAGTGGTAAAACCACCGCAAAAATGGTAGGATCAGGAGGGGCTCCACCTTCAAAAGCAGTATTCAAACTTACCAGCATATACACTACAAAAAACGCTATGTATAGTAGTGGTATGAAAAGGAAGGTTTTGAACCTCCCTACTTTCATCGTTACTTCTTCTGGAACTTTAGATTGCAGACCTACGGCTACTGCCCAAAACCAACCAAAAAACACCCCTGAGAAGACCAACATTATGAATGGAAAAACCATAAAGTAACTCATCATTAATGCTGGGTCAGGTGAATCATTTCTTCCGATATTCACAAACACCAAGACCATCATGATGAAATGAAGTATCATCGGAATCCCGAAGGTCAACAGGAATAACTGCCAATGTTTAGCTTTAAGAAATCTTTGATTCATATGCGGTTAGGTAATTAATGGACAATCATTTAGATCGATCCAAGTTAACCGTTTTTTAAGAAATTCCCACTTACAGGTTGGTGTTTTCTTTGTAGAGTTCCCTGATGTTTCACTCCTTCATTGTGGACCTTAAATCAGTTGCCTTTACCCCACTCTTTCAGCTCTTTTTCTGGAATGCCCGTCTCGCGCGCTATGCGGTCAAACGTAGGGCGGGTGAGTGAAAAGGTAAAAATGACTACTACATAGATCAGGGAAAACAGCTGGTCTTTGGACACCAGCAGCCCTACAAACGCCACAACTGCAGCAGTCTCCAGCACCATGTAATAGATTAGCATCTTCCGCAAATAGGCTTTGAGCCTGGGCTGCAAGCCATCTACCTCCCGCACTTTAGCTATGAGCTTTGGCCGCTGCATCTGGGCCAATGCCAACAGCCCTCCGGCTAACACTACCAGCGCAAATTTCACCACCGTGAGCAGCTCTCCCTCCACCATAGGCGCGTCTGGAAACTGCTTTTGGGTCTCCAAAAATGCATATGCAAAGGGTATGAGTGAGGCCGCTATCACGCCATGAAAAACCACGTTGACCTGATGGTAATACTGCTCCCAATTGTTATATGATTGACTCATTTTTTAGATGCGCTTGCTGTATAGCAGCAAAACTAATTCAAATCACCAAGCAACCTAACCCTCATTCTTCGCGTAAAACATATTGATATCATTTTGATATCATATCAAATCAACCCTAAAATCATGAAGCACTCGAATGAAATCAGTCATCAGCCGGCCAATGGCTACATCATGTTTGTCGTTTGTCTGATGCTCATAATGCCTTCGGCCATTCTTATAGGCCTGTCTAAAATCCCCTTCTTTATAGCTCCTCTCCTACTCGGACTAGCGATGGCTCCAGGCTTTTTCTTTGTAAACCCAAACGGCTCACGCGTTTTGGTGCTTTTCGGCAAATACATCGGCACGGTGCGCCAAAACGGATTCTTTTGGACCAACCCCTTTTACACCCGGAAGTCGATCTCTCTGCGGGCTCGCAACTTTGACAGTGAGCGTGTGAAGGTGAATGACAAGATAGGCAACCCCATTCTGATCTCGGTGATCCTGGTGTGGAAGGTAAAAGACACATATGCTGCCGCATTTGAGGTGAACGACTATGAGAATTTTGTGCGGGTGCAGACCGATGCGGCAGTCCGAAAACTTGCGGGTAGTTACCCGTATGACAATTTTGACGATGAGCAGGCCGACATTACGCTGCGCTCAGGACTGGACGAGGTAAATGAGCACCTGGAGCGTGAAATAGAGGAGCGTTTGTCGATTGCCGGTATAGAAATCATGGAGGCACGCATTGGGTATTTGGCGTATGCGGAAGAAATCGCCGGGGCCATGCTCCGTAGGCAGCAAGCCACAGCCATAGTAGCTGCACGTCACAAGATCGTGGAGGGTGCTGTGAGCATGGTAGAGATGGCACTGGAGCAAATTTCTGAAAAAGACTTACTGGAACTCGACGAAGAGCGAAAGGCTGCCATGGTCAGCAACTTGATGGTGGTGCTGTGCGCAGACAAGGATGTATCTCCAGTGGTAAACTCCGGCACCTTACACCACTAGTGCTATGAAAGGAAAAGTGCTTTTTAACGAAACCCAATCCTTCCAGTACACCTGGAGCTGGTGGCTGCTCATTGTCATTGCTCTGGGCAACATAGTGCTGTTTGGCTCTGGCTTTTATCAGCAGCTGGTGCTGGGCAAACCTTTTGGCACAAAGCCTGCCGGTGACCTCACGCTCGTTTTGGTGGGTAGTGGCACCATGCTTTTGCTGATGGTGCTGGCCTGGCTGCTCCACCGGGTGCGACTGTATGTAGCCATCGATCACGGAGCAATTCATTACCGGTTTCCGCCTTTTAAGAAAACCACCCAAACCGTGAATCGTGCTGATGTGGAAGCCATCTATGTAAGGAAATACAAACCCATCCTGGAGTATGGCGGATGGGGCTATCGAGGAGCTCTTGGCAAGTCTAAAGCGCTCAATGTAGCCGGAAAATGGGGCATTCAGTTGGAGTTTACCAATGGAGAACGCTTACTTTTGGGCACTCAAAAACCCGAAGAAGCACAAGCAGCCGTAGAAAAACTAAAAGCAAGCTGGGAAAAGGATTAGTATGGCCAAGAAAAAACCATTTGCACTGCGTCTGGATGAAGACACATTGAAAGCAATCGAAAAATGGGCTGCGGATGAGTTCCGCAGCACCAATGGTCAAATAGAGTGGATCATCCACCGTGCACTCAAAGAGGCAGGGAGGATCAAAAAAGATTCTTGATTATTCGCTTATGGTGGAGGTACCGGCTTTTACCCGAAAGGTTTTGGCCCGGTATTCGTCCCCTCCAGGGTTACGCAGGTCATTTACATAATAAAACTCTGCACGTGCTTCTTCTGCTGCCACGGTCAGCATGAGGTAGCCATGATCGGCGAGGTTTACATATTTGAGGTGCTCATTATGCGGGTAAAATCGCTGCTCGGTAGCGCGCACAGTATCGAGTGGCTTGCGTTCATCATGATTGGCAGAGCTCACACTGGTAGTACCAAACTCCGTAGCTACAGCCTCATCAGACACATCTGACACCAGCACCTCAAACGCCCATGACGCATGGGTATCTCCAGTGAGAAACACCACATTTTCCACCTCCTGATCGAGGATATATTGAGCAATGGCATTTTTTTCTACACGATAGCCACTCCAGGAGTCGGTATTTATAGGGAAGTTTGGCCAGACGGGCTCCTGATACAAATCCGAATACATCACCTGATTTCCTATTACTTTCCAGGAAGCACTCGAATTGAGTTCGGATTTAAACCACTCCAGCTGCTCAGCACCCAGCATAGACTGATTTTGGTCATCGATTTTAGGGTCGTCCTTACCTTTGGCGGGTTCGGTACGGCCGGCAAGACGCTCATCCAGCATGATCAGGCTGGCCAGGTCGCCATACTGAAAAGACCGGTAGTGCGCCCCTTCCCGTATGGGCAGCCACTCATAGTAGGTCTGCACGGCCGCTTGCTTTCTGGCTTCAAAGTCTCCTTCATCTTCCTGATGATTTTGGGCTCCCGTCTGATAGGTGTTGTTGGCGATCTCATGGTCATCCCAAATGGCTATAAATGGGTGCGCACCATGCATGGCTTGCAGGTCTTTGTCTGTGCGGTACTGCGCATAGCGCGTGCGGTAGTCTTCCAGCGTAAGGATCTCATGCGCGGGCTCATGCTTGCGGCCGATGGTGGTATCACCGTAAGCACCCGGACCGTATTCGTAAATATAGTCACCCAGATGAATGACTGCATCCAACACCGGGCGCTCTGCTATTTTGCCATAAGCTGTAAAGTACCCCCACTCGTAGTTGGAGCAGCTTACCACAGCAAATTGAAGCGAATCTGCCTGTTGGCTTAGCGTTTTGGTGCGGCCTGTAGGCGAAAAAGTTTGACCTACCTGAAATCGGTAAAAATAGGTTTGACCAGCCTCCAGACCATCTACATCAACCTTTACGGTATAATCGCGGCCAGCATGAGTCTGGGTAGTCCCTTTTTTCACAGAAGTGGAAAAATCCTCAGAAGTGGATACCTCATAGCTCACAGGCACTTCATCTGCCTGTGTATCCGAAACGCGTGTCCAGATAATCACACGATCTGCCAGCGGATCACCGGAGGCCACTCCATGTTGGAAAAAGTTTTGCTCAGCAGCACTGGCTTGCTCCTGCTGTGGGGCCTGGCATGCAACAGTGAGCGCCACCGCCAGACCAAAAAGTAGTTTTGAATAATTCATCGCTAGTAGTAGTTTTTTGGTGCAAGATACTACGAGCTATCAAGCACCCCAGCGATGTTAGGTTAAGGGAAAATGAATTATCCCACCTCCACTTTCACCTTTTCAGACTTAGGCTTGCCTACGCACAGCAGCACATAGCCATCGTCATATTCTTCCTGAGAAAGTCCTTCAGCTCCCTCCTGATCTACCTCACCCTCCAGGCACTTGGCCCTACAGGCTGTGCACAGTCCGCTCTGGCAGGAGTACGGCATATCGATCTCTTTATCAAGCCCAGCATCCAGAATTGGAGTATTGCGATCTACCTGCACCACGTACTCCTCGCCATCCATGAGGATAGTTACCTCACTGGCACCGGAAGCCGAAGCACCCTCGCCACCATCCACGATGACAGACGGTGAGGTCTTACCCGCTTCGAAGCTCTCCTTGCGCACCTTTTCATCTTTGATGCCTATCGCACTCAGCCCCTCACTGGTGATGTTCATCATTGGCTCTGGTCCGCAGATGTAAAATTCCGTTTCAGGAGTGACCTTTAGTTTGTCAGCGATCTGGCCAATCATCTCCACGGTAGGTCTTCCGGTAAATGCCGCCAGGCCGCTGGCATCCTCCTCCAGGACATGCACCAACTCAAATCGGCCACCATATTCAGCCACCAGCTGATTGAGCTGATCTTTGAAAATGATGTACTCCTCGCTGCGGTTGCCATACACCAGAGATACTCGGCTGTTGGGCTCTTTGAGCAGTACTGAGCGAAGGATAGAATAGAGAGGAGTGACACCACTACCTCCACCAAAGAACACGGCATGGCGACTGGCTCCTGCCTGGTATTCGGTGGTAAACATCCCCATAGGCTCCATGATCTCTATCTGATCTCCTGCTTTGAAAGTGTCTGCCACATGATTGGACATGATACCTCCCGGCACACGCTTTACGGTGACTGCCGGGTATTCGTCTGCAAATGGGGTGGTACAAAGTGAGTATGCTCTACGCACCTTTTTGCCCTGGATCTCTCGTATGATGGTAATAAACTGACCCGGCTTGTAAGAAAAATCACCCGTGGGTTTTTCAAAGACCAGATTTACTGCATCGGTGGCCACGTGCACCACCTCACGAATGGTAAGCGTCTGGTAGCGCTCATCGGTCTTTTTTTCTTTCTTTTTCTTTTTGAACAATCCAAAAGCCATGTCTATGTAGTTTTTTAAAGTGCGCAAAGGTAAATCTCCCCTGTTTGTCCGGCAAGTTTAGTGAATCCACCTATTTTTGCAGCTTCAAAAAACCAGACAAATCACATGGAGTTAAATCACCTGACAGCAATTTCACCCATCGATGGAAGATACCGATCAAAAGTAGACACTCTGGCACCCTATTTTTCAGAGTATGCCCTGATCCACTACCGTGTAAAAGTGGAGGTCCTCTACTTCATCGCATTGTGTGAACTGCCACTGCCTCAGCTAACAGGTGTTGATAGCGGAAAGTTTGCCGATCTTCATGCGATTTATGAAAACTTCTCTGAAGCAGACGCACTCAAGATCAAAGACATAGAAAAAGTCACAAACCACGATGTAAAAGCCGTGGAGTACTTCATCAAAGAAAAATTTGATGCGATGGGATTGAGTGACTATAAAGAGTTTATCCACTTTGGGCTTACCTCTCAGGACATCAACAACACCTCCGTGCCTTTGTCTACCAAAGACGCCATGGAGCAGGAGTTTTTGCCCTATCTGGAAGCAATCATTGAGCAGATCTCGGAGTTGGGCAAACAGTGGGCTGACATCCCGATGCTGGCACGCACGCACGGACAGCCGGCATCTCCTACGCGTCTGGGCAAGGAAGTGGAGGTATTTGTAGTGCGCTTGCGTGAGCAACTAGACCTCCTCCAGCAGGTGCCTTATGCTGCGAAATTTGGTGGTGCCACGGGCAACTTCAATGCACATAATGTGGCCTATCCAAATCAGGACTGGCACCAGTTTGGCGACAGCTTTGTAGCCAACAAGCTGGGACTAAAACGCTCCCATCCTACTACACAAATCGAGCACTACGATCACTTTGCGGCACTGTTTGATGCCGTAAAGCGAATCAATACCATCCTGCTCGATTTTAGCAAAGACGTATGGCAGTATGTAGCTATGAACTACTTCAAACAAAAGATCAACCCGAATGAAGTAGGCTCCTCCGCCATGCCTCACAAGGTAAATCCGATTGACTTTGAGAATGCAGAAGGAAATCTGGGCATAGCCAATGCACTACTGGAGCATCTTAGCGCCAAGTTGCCTGTTTCGCGCCTTCAGCGAGACCTTACCGACTCTACGGTTTTGAGAAATATCGGTGTACCAATCGCCCACTCTCTATTGGCACTTACTTCTCTGAAAAAAGGAATGGGTAAGCTAGAGGTGAATGAAGCCGCCATCCGAGCAGACCTGGAAAACAACTGGGCAGTAGCTGCTGAAGCCATCCAAACGATATTGAGAAGGGAAAGCTACCCCAATCCGTACGAGGCCCTCAAAGCACTGACTCGTACCGGAGACAAAATCACGCAAGACACGCTGCTTAGCTTTATAGATGGGCTGGAAGTATCGGATACTATAAAAGAAGAACTCAAAGCGATTACGCCTTTCAACTACATAGGCAAGTAGCATAAAATATATTACCGAACAGCTTGGAGGCTGTCTTGAAAAAAGTGCATTCTCGTGGGAGCATTAGTTGCCTATTGAGCATTTTTCAAGGCAGCCTTTTTTATTCATTTAGTACCCGCAATGACCTTCCTATTTCCCCGGGTTTTCATTGCCTTCACTCCCATGATGCATTACTAAACAAATCTGAATAGAATTTGAAGTTCACCCCCTTTCCGGAAATTAAATTTTCGTTCTGTCCGGGCGGCTACATTTAAGGAAAACATAACAATTTCGGACTTATAAAATAATTTGCAAAAGGTGAAATTATTCGTACTTTCGCACTACCAACTGATTCCAGCTATAAATTTCACAACTTTTAATCGCTTCCATTGTGATCCTTCGAAAGTTTATAGCATTCGCACTTCTACTATGTATTCTAGGGACATTAGGCGCCATTTTCTGGTGGACAGAGGTACAATACCTCCTCCCTACCCCTATACCACAAGGATATCAGGAGGTACCTGTAGAGTCTGTCATCTGTGAAGAAACGGCACTCACTACTTCTAGCAAGCCCGCTTTTTATCACTTTTTTACGACAAACTGCCCGTGCTCTCGATTTAACCTGGATCATTTCAATAGTCTGAAGCGCAACTACGGCGACTCCATTGATTTTTATGTGGTGGTCCCTCATGAAGATGACCTTAGCAAAGCGGAGGGGTACTTTGATGGAGACACTCGCCTCATTCGTGATGTAAACCAGGAGCTGGCCATCCAAATGGGCGTATACAGTACACCTCAGGCAGTGATTCTCAAACCAGATTGCAGCCTGTACTTTCGTGGCAACTACAACAAAGCACGCTATTGCACCGACCCGCTGAGCAATTTTGCTCAGATGGCGCTAGACTCGTTGCGCCATGGAGCTACTCCACCGCAGTTTGGACCCCTGGCCACCATTGCCTATGGTTGTGGTATCAGTTATTTCTAATCAACAATTCTACTATTATACACCTTATTCATCGTTATGAAATCCTTAACATTATCCAATTACCAGAAGAGCCAGGTCATGCAAAATTTGTATGAGCGCGCAGACGAATTTACCTTTCGTTTTTTGCTGGCTTATTCAGTTTTCGGCATTGCCATCTCTACTTACTACGACACATGGCTCATAGGATTGAGCACTGCAGCCTTAGCCATAGGCAGCTGGTTTGCCTTCAAGCTACTGCTTCCCACCCACAGCTTGCACCGCTATGTAGCCAGTGGCTTTTTTGGAGTATTTGTAGGCACATTCATCTATCAGATGCACGGGCTATTTGAAATGCACTTTTTTGCCTTTATTGGTAGTGCAATCCTCATCGTATATCAAAACTGGCGCTATCAGATTCCCTTGATCACCTTTATAGTCATACATCATGCGGTGTTTGCCTACTTGCAGTACAGCGGAATGTCGGGAGTGTATTTCACACAGTTAGAGTACATGAGCCTGCACACATTTATATATCACGCATGTTTGGCAATCACCGTGGTGATGGTTTGTGGATACTGGGCGCACCACTTCAAAAAACTTACACTGGCAGATGCAGCCAAGTCGCTAGAGCTAAGCAACCGCATGGACCTGGTAAATAAAATGAACAAAAAACTTACGAAATCTCAGCAAGAGCTCAGTGTAAAGAATGACGAACTTGAAAACACTAAAAGCAAACTATTGAGCCTGACTGAAAAGCAAGCCAATATGTATGAGCGATTGCGCAAAGGCGTAAACTAACTCCAAGGATATTCCCTGAAGCTTCAGGGCATTACCCCAAAATCCGCAGGTGGCGACACTTGCGGATTTTTTTATGTAAAGAACTACACCTTTCAACAGGTCACTCTCTTTGGCACCTATACAGCGACTGAATCATGTACATTTGAGGGAAAAACATGATTACATCATGACTCGATCTAAACTACTAATACTTACCCTCATCGCACTACTGATAAGCTGCAACCTCAAAACAAACAACCAATCCACCCTTCAGCAGTTTGCTCCAGGCACCTATCACCGTGTAAATGAAAATGGAGAAAAATCTGGAACGCTTCTCGTTTACCCAGTCGCTGACTCTACCTTTTATATTCACCTGTTTGTAACGCGCGGTGCTCCCAGCTACAACTCCGGCAGCCTTTACCGGGAGGTAAACACCAGCACAGACAAGGCTGAAATTAGGTTTCAGGATGAATCTTCTGATTGTCATTTAGCTCTGAAGGTTCAAGACAAGAGCATCACCATTACCACTTTAAAAAAGGACTGTGGGTTTGGCTACGGTGTGCGAGCGGATGGAACCTTTGTACAGGTAAGTGCCGATATTCCTGAATATTTTGAAAACATGGATGGCTCCAAAACCTACTTTGAATAAACAAAGCCTTAAACCCACTACATGTAATAGCTCATCAGCTAACTAGAACCCGACAATCTAAAGAAGGAAAAGAGGTATAAGCCAGGCACCCTGACTTCACTTTTTTGAGCTACTCCACATTCCCCGCCAGCAGATAGAGCACAGCCATGCGGATAGCTACGCCATTTTCTACCTGATCCAGAATAATGGAATGTTCAGAATCTGCTACATCGCTCGTGATTTCTACTCCGCGATTGATAGGACCAGGATGCATAATCACGATCTCCTTATCCAGCGAATCGAGCAACTGCTTATTGATACCGTAATAGAGTGAATACTCTCTTAATGAAGGGAAGTAACGCATCTTTTGACGCTCCAGCTGGATGCGCAGCACGTTGGCCACATCACACCATTCCAGTGCTTTGCGAATATCTAGCTCTACTTTCACCCCTAGTGAGCCTATGTGCTTGGGCAGTAGTGTAGCCGGACCACACACCATCACCTCGGCACCTAGCTTTTGCAAGGCAAAAATATTGGACAAGGCCACGCGAGAGTGTAGGATATCTCCTACTATCACCACTTTTTTACCAGCCACATCGCCGGTGCGTTCGCGGATGGAAAAAGTATCTAACAACGCCTGAGTAGGATGCTCATGCGTACCATCACCAGCGTTGATGATGTTGGCGTCTATGTGTTTGGACAGAAAATGTGGAGCTCCAGGGCTGCTATGACGCATCACCACCATATCCACTTTCATAGCCAATATGTTGTTGACCGTATCAAGGAGCGTTTCTCCTTTTTTTACGGAGGATCCCGACGAACTAAAATTGATCACGTCAGCACTGAGGCGTTTTTCTGCCAGCTCAAAACTAAGCTTGGTTCGCGTGGAGTTTTCAAAAAAGACATTGGCCACAGTAACATCTCGCAGAGAGGGCACCTTTTTTATGGGCCGGTTCAAAACATCTTTAAAATTATCAGCAGTTTCAAAAATAAGTTCGATCTCCTCTGGATCGAGGTTTTTGATTCCTAAGAGATGTTTTGTTTTCAGCTGGCTCATTCAGGTTCGTTGATTAACCAAATATTGTCTTCTTCTGTGCCTTGCTCCTGCAGCTCTACCAGCACCCGCTGTGACTTCATGGTGTTGACGCGGCGGCCCACGTAGTTTGCTTCTACGGGGATATCACGGCTATACATTCTGTCGATAAGCACGAGCAGCTCTACTTTCGTAGGGCGCCCAAAGGTGGTCATGGCATCTAGTGCTGCCCTCACGGACCTACCGGTAAAAAGCACATCATCGATGAGCACCACACGCTTGTTTTCGATAAGAAAGGGCACTTTGGTCTCATATGGAGTCAGTGGATGATCTCTCCGACGAAAGTCATCCCGGTGAAAAGTAGTATCCAGATAACCTACCTGTATAGGCTTACCCAGAATGCTTTCCAGCTCTTTGCGTACACGCTCAGCCAGGTAAATACCTCTTGGCTGCAATCCCAAAATAACGGAATCCGAAAAATCACCATGATTTTCTATCAGGTGTTGACACAACCGGCTGATTGTGATCTGGAGAAGCTTGCTGTTAAACAGGAGTCGTTTTTGCATGATCTAGGCGGTGCAAATATAAAAGCATCTGTGGTAACCCATATAGGGCTGCTCAATATTTTGATCGTGGAATTCGCCGCTAGTTCACTTCCCCTACCTGATACTTGATTTTATTGATGTAAAAGACTTTTCGGCTATAGTCACCTCCCACTGCATTGTCGTTGTGAATGCGCTGCTCACCGTAGGCATACATGGTCTGATCATACCACACTTTCAGCCCTTCCACTTCTGGGTCGCGGGTTTTCACCTCATCTTCAGCATAGGACAATCGCACCGGATTAAAGGTTTTGCCTTCCACTATTTCATTTCCTCTCACCACTTTCGAGCGAATGGTGTTTTCTTCCAGGTACATCAGCACCACCTGATCTTCGTAAGTGTTTACCGCTACAAACTCTTCCAGACCAAAAGTCTCAATATCATTGATTTCGAAACTGTTGTCCCAGATGATGTTGCCATTGCGATCAAAAGACACCACTACAGCATGCGTATATTTATACCCCATGAAGCTCGGATTGTACCTCCCGGAGTTGTTCCAGTAGTACGGGTTAGAATTGGAATAACTGCTATAGCGTGGATAATACGCTTCCGCAATCATAAGGTACTCATCTCCTCTCTCTATGATGTCATGCACCAGTAGCCGGTAGCTAAACCTGGCTTTTTTACCTTTTGCTCTTTTTCGCTCAATGCGGTCTTTGATGCGCTGCTCCCTACGCTCATTCATATATCCGAAAAAGTTGGTAAGGTCCGCGTACTCATGATAACGAATAAACTGCTGCCGGCCATTTACGAATTTGGCCAGGTATAGCCCTCGACTATATTGTGAAGATTTTTTGGAATATGTACCCGCTATGTATTGAAAGCCTCCAAAAAAGATGGTACTAGCTCCATCTACCAGGTTCTTCTTATCACCGGGGAGCACCGTATTGTTTTGAACCAGATCTCCGGATGGAGTAAAGGTTTTAGCCCTTACGGTATACTTACGATTCTGCATCCGCTCTGATTGAATAACGGTAAACATCCCGGCATCATCATCGATAATGAGGTCCAGGATATCGCTGTTGTTATTATAAAACCCAGGAACCACCCGAGGCTTCTGCTCATCCAAATCAAATGTGAGAAGCACCGGCCTAAAGTTGGTATAGCCAGCAAAAATGATGTTGTTGGCTAGTACTTCAAAATAGGTGAGCTGCACCGGAAACACTGTATTGATTTCTACCTCCGTAATTTCCACTTTGTCTATATCAATGATCAGCAGGAGCATGTCCTCATTGCGATAGCGTGATACATTGTACAGCAGGAAAAACTGACCATCATGGTATTCATAGCCTGTGAGGTAACTTTCGTAGGGCACCGGGTAGATTCGAGTCCACACTTTGTTGAGCGCAGTATCCACATAGTGAAAGGTCCAGTTGAAGCCCCCTTCTCCGCGATCTTCTGTTTCTATAGTCACCAGTAGCCCATCCTCTTCGCCATTGATCACTCTATATTCCTCGCCATAATCAGACACATCAAACTCTATGCGGCCAGGCTGATAAATATGAGCGCTGGTATCCTGATCCTTTTTGCGCTGAGCATGAGAGGCCTCACTCAAAAACATCACACCAATCCCCAAAAATATCCAGAAGCGTATCATCATGCTTTGTGGTAAAAACGTATGGTTCAAAATCAATTTAGCCATTCTAACGAATTGTGAAAAACAGGTGGTTTGAAAAAATCGCAAAACACTATACTTATACCAACAGATAATCAGTGAGTCCAGTTACATTAGCTTCATGAAAATTCTCATTATTCGATTTTCTTCTTTGGGTGATATAGTACTCACCACCCCCATAATCCGCGCGGTAAAAACTCACCTAAGTGAGGCTGAAGTTCATTTTGTCACCAAATCAGCATATAAAGACGTCTTGATCGAAAATCCATACCTGAGCAAGATTTACACTCTGGAGGCCAGCCTGTGGGAACTGGCTCAAACACTCCGCAGTGAAAACTACGACTATATCATAGACCTGCATCACAACCTGCGCACGTTCATCCTCAAACAACTCCTGAGAAAGAAATCCTACAGTTACCCCAAAGAAAACATCAACAAATGGCTGCTCACCGCCCTTAAGGTCAACCGCATGCCCTCTGAGCATGTAGTAGACCGCTATTTCAGAGCTGTCGCTCCCCTGGGAGTAAAAAACGATAGCCTGGGGCTAGATCATTTCATCCCTGAGAAAGATGAAGTAGATCTGGACTGGCTGCCTGAGGGGTTTCAGCGGTACGCTGCAGTGGTGATAGGAGGTAAAAAAGCGACCAAACGCCTGCCCACATCGCGCCTCATAGAACTGTGCGATCGCATCAACAAACCCGTAATCCTACTAGGAGGAAAAGAGGATGTAGAACGTGGACGAGAGATAGAGAAATTTTTCAGCCGAGAAGGCACCGATAGCAGTTTCGAAGAAGGCCTCCGTGCGCTAGGCAAAACCACCACGGTATTTAATGCCTGCGGCAAATTCAACATCCATCAAAGTGCCTCAGTATTAAAACAGGCGCAGTGGATTTTCACACACGACACAGGACTCATGCACATAGCGGCTGCCTTCAAAAAAGAACTTTTCACTATTTGGGGCAGTACGGTGCCCGAGTTTGGCATGTATCCCTACCGCACCAAATTCACCATTTTCGAAAAGAAAAACCTGTCTTGCAGGCCCTGTTCTAAGATAGGTTTTGACAAATGCCCAAAAGGGCACTTCAAGTGTATGAACGAGGTGACCTTTGATTTTTATTTACCGGATTAGTGAGCAATTGCTATATTCAGTAGATTTTTCAAACAGAGCCTAATAGATTTCGTTTCTAATATCGAATTTCAATTTGGTTGTAAAACCCCATTTTTCACCTAACAGACCTTACCAGAATAGTATGCTTCCATTTTCCGAAGCATTCCATTCAGCCAGAGGTCTTTTGACTTGCATACGAAACACATGAAAACCCTTTATATCATCAGACATGCTAAATCTTCATGGAATTTTGACCTCCCAGACAAAGACCGCCCACTAAATGCCCGGGGCCGCAAAGATGTCTTTAAAATAGCCAAGCATCTCAGCTTCAACGAACTGACACCAGACCTCATCATTTCAAGTGTAGCCAGCCGGGCACTTTATACAGCGCTACATATAGCTGATGCCTGGGGGTATCCCGAATCGGACATTCAAATTTCCGACGAGCTGTATCATACAAGCACTGAAGACATCCTAAACCTTCTCTCTCAAGAAGGCACAGGTAAAAGCATCGCTATCTTTGGTCACAACCCGGGCTTCACAGACCTGATCAATCATTTTAACGAAACTTACCTGGACAATCTTCCTACCTGCGGGGTGGTGGCATTTGAGCTGGATATTGAAAACTGGAAAGACATCCAACAGGCCAAAGCCACTGAAAAGCTGAGAGCATTTCCGAAACGAATATAATCCCCATTAACAGAACAGATGAACTACCAACAGGTCATTGAAAGCGTATTTGAAGCGGTAGCCAAAGAAAACCTTCGAGGTAAACTAGCAGACTATATTCCTGAGTTGGCGCGTGTAAACCACGAGCTTTTTGGCGTATGCCTGGTAGATCGCCAGGGCAATACCTATCAATATGGCGACTCTCAGACAGCATTTAGCATACAAAGTATCTCCAAGGCTCACACACTCACCATGGTGTACTCCGACCTGGCAGCGGACCTTTGGAAGCGTGTCAATGTAGAGCCCTCCGGCAACCCCTTCAATAATCTGGCGCAGTTGGAGTATGAAAATGGTATACCCAGAAATCCCTTCATCAACTCTGGAGCACTGGTAACCACTGATGCGCTCATGTCCATGCATGCGGAACCTAAAGAAGCTATTCACCAATTTATCAAAGGCATGACCGGTGGTGAAGATGTATCTGCCAATAAGGCTGTACAGGAGTCTGAGCTGGAATGCGCCGATCGCAACCGAGCAGTGGCACACCTACTGAAATCGTACAACAACCTACACAACGATGTGGAGGAGCTGATGGAGGTCTACACCTATCACTGCGCACTGGAAATGAACTGCGAACAACTGGCCAAATCATTTCTCTACCTCGCCAACCATGGCCACTGCATCTACACAAATAGACAGGTGCTCGACCGTGGACTTACTAAAAGGATCAATGCACTCATGCTGACTTGTGGGTTTTATGATGAAGCGGGAGAGTTTGCTTTTAAAGTAGGTCTGGCAGGAAAAAGTGGGGTAGGTGGTGGAGTCATCGCGGTATTACCCGGAGAATTTAGCATCGCTGTTTACAGTCCAGAGCTCAACGAAAAAGGCAACCCAGTAAAGGCCCTGCGCTTTCTAGAGCTGCTAACTACCGATATGGGCATTTCGCTTTTTTAAGAAGTTGATACAATTACCGCCTTCCTTAAAAGCAGAATTCATACGTTATTCGTAATTTGCATCAAAGCCAATGACTATGCATCAATCAATCACCACCCTGGCAGCCAGCATACTCCTATCTGTATCTGCCCTATCTCAGAGCCTGGCCGACTACTACCCCACTGCTACTCACCAGGTAGTAGAGCACACCTACTACAGTCTGGAATACAGCGAACCACACGAGCAGGCCAAGTGGGTAATTTACTTTGCAGGAGTGGATGGGGATACCGAACGTAGCGACAACTTCAGAGAAGACCCACTGGTCAGCAGCCAATCAGCCACTTTGGACGACTACAAGGCGTCCGGCTATGACCGGGGACACCTGGCTCCAGCCGGAGACATGGACTTTAACACCACCGCGATGCGTGAGTCCTTTTATATGTCCAACATGAGCCCTCAAAAGCCGGGGTTTAACAGGGGTATTTGGAAAAGCCTAGAGGCGCTCACCCGCACCTGGGCCATCAATGCCAACTCCCCGAACGACGTAATCATTACTGGTCCCATACTTACAGAGTCCTGTGGACAAATTGGCCAGAATGTAACCGTCCCGTGTGCTTACTACAAAATCTATGTGGACCTCAGCCGCAAAAAAGCCATAGGGTTTGTACTTCCCAACGAATCGTCTTCCCTTCCACTAGAATCGTTTGTGCACTCTATTGACGAGATAGAAGTAATGACAGGCATTGATTTCTTTCACCTGCTAGATGACACTCTAGAGGCAGATTTTGAAGACGATGAAAACATTGGCGATTGGAACTGGGACCCTGAATTGCAACAAAATAATAACAGCACTCTACCTGAACCTACCGATCTACCCACACAGCAATGCAAAGCATTGACCCAATCAGGGAAGCAGTGCAGCCGAAAAGCAGGCACTACCGGGTATTGCTGGCAACATGACTAGGCAATACCTGATAAAAAGCTTTCCAAATCAGTATCTCCAGACAGCTTGAGTTTTTTGCGGAGACGGTAGCGTTTGGTCTCCACACCCCGAATAGACAGATTCATGAGTTCTGCAATCTCTTTGGACGTAAGCTCCATCATTACCAACCGGCAGAGGTAGATATCTTCTGCACTCAAACGACTATTGATTTGTTTGAGTCGCTTGTAAAACTCATCCTTTGTGGTTTCTACACGTTCATCCAGCTTAGCCCAGTCACGTTCTTTGTGCAGTTGCTGATTGACTCGCGATAGCAGCTGAGCAACAGCTGCCGGGTCTGGATGCTTCTTTAATGACTCCAGGTCTTGCTGCAAACTAGACAGGAAAGTCTGCACACTTTTAGATTTCATGGTATGAAAAACCTTTTTTTGATCCACACCAGTACCTTTATTCACATCCACCCTGGTCATGGCTTTTTCCAGGTTCGAAAGCCAAAAATGGTACGCCTGTTCGCATGAAGCCCGGTTTAGCGTAGGCTCAAAAGTCATATAAGGCGCTACCTGCCCCAGAGCCTCTTCCAAATCCTGATAGATACCAGCACCCACGCCAGAAGCTTTGGCTGCACCTATAGCACCAGTGGTTTCTACCACCTCTATACTGCAGTCTAGCAAAGAAGCAATGGTAGTGGAAAAAATCTCCGACTGGAACATATTGTCATTCCCTACCCTCAGGGTACTTACCTCCAGCCCCATATCCTTGAGTAGGTTGATACCATATACAAATGAAAAAGCCACTCCCTCTAAAGCAGCTCGGTACATGTGCGCTCGCGTGTGGCGATTAAACTGCAGATTGATAACCTGAGAATTGATGTTTTTATTTTCTAATATGCGCTCTGCACCATTTCCAAAAGGCAGTATACACAAGCCATCAGAACCAATAGGAATGCTGGCAGACATTCGCTCCATGTCGTCATATTTCCTACCACTCAGCGCCACCTGATGTTTCATCCAGGAGTATTGCATGCCCGCACCATTGATGCATAGCAGAACACCTATTCGCTCATTGTCTACTGTGTAGTTGGCATGCGCAAAAGCATTGACTCTAGACTTCTCATCAAATCGAGGCTTATCCACCACACCATATACTACCCCAGAGGTACCGCAAGTTGCAGCCATTTCTCCTGGGTTTACCACATTGAGCGAAAGCGCGTTATTTGGTTGGTCTCCAGCCCGATAGGTAACAGAGATACCTTCTGGCAACCCGGTATATTCCGAGGCCTCACGGGTGACATAGCCCTGCACATCAAAGGCCCCAATTACTTCTGGAACAAGTTTATGATTAAGCTCAAAATAATCCAGTACTTCCCAGGCTATGTCTTTGGATTTGAAATCCCAAAGAATGCCTTCTGACAGCCCTGAAATAGTTGTGTAGATATTGTCTGTCAGCTGCATAGAGATGTAATCGCCAGGCAGTAAAAACTTATACGCTGACTCGTAGGCTTCAGGCTCGTGATCTTTAACCCATTTCAGCTTTGAAGCTGTAAAGTTCCCCGGGGAGTTTAGGCAGCTACCCAAACAATACTGAAACCCCAGATCTTCAAATGCTTTGTCGCCAATGGATACTGCGCGGCTGTCACACCAAATAATGGCTGGACGCAAAGGTCTTTTTTGCTCATTGATGAGCACCAGGCCGTGCATCTGATAGCTAAGCCCTACACTTTTTATCTCCTTGCGATCGATGGACACTGACGTCAGTAGTTTCTTGGTGGCAAAGCACAGATTTTGCCACCACAGCTCTGGCTGCTGCTCAGCCCAGCCTGATTGGCGGCTAATCATATCCATTTCGGTTTCCGGATATTGTACCACCTTCACCGTTTGGTGTGTACGGGCATCTACCAAAGCCGCTTTGATAGACGAACTACCTATGTCATACCCTATGAGATACATCTTACGCCAAAGCTACGCCAAACGCCCTCAATGTTGACCTTACTGCGGAAACAAATCCCTATTCAACCCCGGAATAATTCGCAATGCATTTTTATAATAGACTTTCTTGAGTACTTCATCTGGTAAGTTGAGTCCGTACATCCGCCAAAAGGCATGGTACTTTTTGTAGTATGGAAAGTACTCATCGGCTGTTTCCAATACTCTAAAATAGGTGTAAAACTCTTCGGGGTTGTAAGCATCTTTGGCAAAAAGAATGCGGTCCTGATACTTTTCAAAAAATGCTCTGGCAAACCTGGGATGTCTGCCCAACTCGGCAATCACGGCGCCTATTCCTACGTTTACATTGGGATAAGTATCCAAATGTACTGCCAATACCCCCAGGTCATTGGCCATCCACCCCATGTGGGCGTTTACAAAGGTGGTATTCGGATGGCTCGCAAAGACTCGATGCTGCTCGGCAATGATTTGCTCCCATGGAGCCGGATCTGTGGCCGATCGCTTTCTTCTGGGCTTGAGTTTCAATTCTAGCCAACGCTCATTTTTCTCATCATGCGGCTCCCAAAACGACTTAGGGTCTGCTGAATGTATCAGGACTGGAATCCCCAGCTCTCCACACTTGGCCCATATAGGGTCTAACCTCGGGTCATCTACAGGCACTCTATTACCGTCCACATCATTTATGCCCATGCCCAGGCTTTTGTATATCTTAAGCCCCACAGCTCCGTTTTCCACATCTTCTTCGAGCTGTCGTACAGCTTTTTTGGTCCATCCTTTAGTACCTATGTCTTTAAACGACACATTAGTAAACACTGCAATTCGCCCAGGAGCTTCGCCTTCTATACGCCTTACCATCCCAGCCAGGTATTCCTGACTACCAATATCACCCGCTTCCCGATCATAGCCCCTACCACTAAGATTGACCATTACCGCCATATTCAGCTCATCCATTTCTTCCTCTATTTTGGCAATTTTTTCTTTTGTGAGGTTCCACTGATGACTGTGTACATCTATAAATGGATATTTCGCTTTTGTTATGGGGTTTTCAGGAACCACGAGCGTAGATGTGGGGTCATAGCTCTCAAAATCCATAGTAGGTGTTTGTTCTTGAGCATATCCTACCAAAACGGCCATTGACATGGCGGCAATCAAAAATTTTCTCATCATAAATCGATTAGCTTTTCACTCACAAACCAAGTATACGCAGGCTTGTGATCAAAGGTGGTTTTAAAGCTAATAAAAAATTGGACTGGCTATAAACGAAAAAAGCCACCCCAAAATTGGAGTGGCTAAGTTACCGCTGGTTCCGGTTACTGGTTATGAGTTAAAAGCCTGTTCTATTTCGTTACCGAGCTCTTCCAGGGACTCCTCTACATCTTCTGAAGTATCTTCAGCGAACTCCTTGGTATCGTGCCAAGCCTGTTTAGTGGAGTTTTCCACTTTATCGATAGCTCTCTCGAGATCGTCAGCTTTTTCGTCCAGATCATCTTTTACTTCCTCAAGACGTGCTTTGTTCTCGTCATTTGCATCCTCTATTTTATCTTCGAGATTGTCAATTTCTGACTCTACATCGAGCTTCATTTCTTCCAGCTCGTTTTTCAATTCGTCTCTTTTGTCTTCAAAATCATCCTGCAGCTCACTCAATTCACGATTGTCAGAACGATTTTGATTTCCATCACATGCTACCACCATAGTGGCAATCATTGCTATCCCGAATATGTGTGCTAAGGTTTTCATGGTCGATTTCATAGTTTATCAAATTTTATTGTTAGCTATGCCATCCTACATGTAATTATCGTTCCACAATCCCATCTTATTGTTTATCAGTACTTTACGATTTTTAAGCAATAGCTAAAACTCCCAAATTGAGATTATTTTTCTTAAAATGGTATGATAACTTTCTTTAGAAGTGTCCGCTCAGGTGTACACCATGTGATCGAAAAGTGTGCGATTGTGAACGCATACGGACACCTATAAAACCAGAAAAATTCCTATACTACTGTATACTAGATAGTTACAGTTTTTGGCATGAGCCTTGTCAATAAAATGATCGTTATGCTACTTAAAAACTCTAACCTTAAAGGCGGACTTGCCAAAACACTACTGATCATTATAGGAGTAATCATAGCTCTCCTGATGACTCTCGGTAGACCTCTTTTTATGGCAGAAACTCTCGCCACTCCTCAAGTACCGAGTGAACCACAGCCAGTGGCTCAAAAAACCACACCAGTAGCCGAACGCCAGATAGCAACACAGCCAATAGAGCTAAACTCAGCTACGAGGATGTTTCATATCTTTACGAATCATCTACCGTACCTCAACAATAAATAATTATGAGTAAACGACTTTTTAGATCTAAATCAGACTCCATGCTTGCCGGAGTATGTGGGGGAATTGCTGAGTATTTTGAGCTCGACCCTACGCTTGTGCGCATCGCTTACATTTTGGTTTCTATATTAAGTGCAGCCTTTCCTGGCTTGCTCGTATACATCATTCTCTGGATAGTAATTCCTGAGCAACACTAAATCATCTTGGAGTAGGTATTGATCCAGCGGGCAGGCACTTCCCCGTTTAAAGCCAATTCATAGTCTGAATAGCTACATGGTATCATTCTGCTCCGCAAAAACCCTCCAGCTTCCTCTGGGTGTGGGACTTCCATCCACCATTTTTCGGAGATCTTGCTCTTATAAAATTTGATTGACGATGGCTCGCCTCCCAGAGGCACTTCATAGATCAGGTAATCATTGGAGCGAAAGTTTTTACTGTCTTTGCGGTTATAAAAGCCTTCTATAAAATACCATATCATGGTAGCCAGAACAAATGCTGACTTACGGTCTTCTGTGTCTTTGGCCACATCATACTCATAGAAGCCAATAGAGCTAAGCTTATCATTTAGTCCAGCATACCAGCACAATTGACATGCTTCTTCTCCGGTAAGCCCGTACACCTTGGAGTCGGTAGCACCAGGACAATAGTGCGCCTGAATAGCGGACAAGTCGAAGGTAAGCATGTCTGCATCACGCACTATAGGTTCCAGCTCCTTGATATTTTCTTTGACTACACCCAGTCGTACCGCTTCGAAATACAGTTTTTCTAAAAGCTCTGCTTCTTTTACTTCCACCAGGTATGACTGATGCGCCAGATGGTAGTAGCTAAATAAAAAATTCGGATCATGTTTGAATATCCGATGAATATGTGATGCGTTTGGTAAAGGGCCTTTTGGGTCAGCAAGATCCAGCTTGTTGTCTACGTTCAGTACGGTGATAATTTTTTCGAGGTTTTCATAGGCCTGATACTGACCGATATCCAGATCATGGCTTCCCCCTATAATGAGCGGCAACACTTCATTTTCCATAAGGTAAGCACACACCTCCTGTAAGCGCTGATAGGTATCTTCTAGCTCTGGGCCATTTCTAAAGTTGCCCAGATCCACAATTTTCAGGTTTCCAGAACCTTTTTTCAGACCGTAAAAGCTTTTACGAACTTCATCCGCTGAAATACTGATCCCTTGCTGATTGACTTTATCAGCTCCTCTAGCCTCTTGTAAACCAATGATTGCAATGTCTTTTTCGTCCACATCAGGCATTTTGTTTTCATTGATGTAGAGAGAATGTGCAATGGCCGATGATGGCAACTTGTTAAGTGACACTTCCGGCGAGATCGGATCAAAAAAAAGTTTCAGGTCCATGGGGGTAGGTAGTTTCAAACAAATCTAACCAAAATGTGGAGTTCAGCAGGCACAAAAAAAGGGTGCACATGGCACCCTCCTTTTCTATTTTGTAATAACGTTTAGAGATTATCCTCCAAAGTCATCAAATCGGATATTTTCATCTGGAATTCCAAAATCTTCACCCATTTTCTGAACAGCAGCATTCATCAATGGAGGTCCACAGAAGTAGAGCTCGATTTCTTCAGGCTGATCGTGTTTGCTTAGGTACTGATCGATCACCGCCTGGTGCACGAATCCAAGGAAACCATCTCCATCTTTGTCATGCACGTCTTTCTTCTCTTTCCAGTTGTCTTCAGGTAGAGGCTCAGACAATACTACGTAGAAACTGAAGTTAGGAAACTCTTTTTCCAGCTGATAGAAGTGATCCAGATAGAACAGCTCACGCTTTGAACGTCCTCCGTACCAGTAAGTCACTTTTCTACCAGTTTTCAATGTTTTGAAGAGATGATAAAGGTGTGATCGCATTGGCGCCATTCCTGCTCCACCACCTACATAAAGCATCTCTGCATCTGATGGGTTGATAAAGAACTCCCCATAAGGTCCAGAAATAGTCACTTTATCTCCTTTCTTTCTAGAGAAAATGTAGCTGGAAGCAATACCAGGATTTACTTTCATCCAACCGTTTGCGCTTCGATCCCATGGTGGAGTAGCTACACGAACGTTGAGCATGATTTCACGCCCCTCTGCAGGGTAAGAAGCCATTGAATAAGCTCTTTCGATGGTCTCATCATTTTTCATTTTGAGATCCCAAAGACCAAACTTATCCCACTCGAGCTTAAATTTCTCAGGATCATCATGCTCTTCAGGGTGAGCCGTGATGTCAATATCTTTATAGTCTACCTCGCACTTAGGTACTTCAATCTGGATATATCCTCCAGCCTGATAGTCCATGTCTTCAGGTATTTCTACAACAAATTCTTTGATAAACGAAGCTACGTTGTAATTTCTCACTACAGTAGCTTCCCATTTTTTGATTCCGAAGATTTCCTCTGGAATCTCAATACGCATATCCTGCTTTACCTTTACCTGGCAACCCAAACGAACACCTTCTTTCTGCTCAGAGCGGCTGAGGTGACCTACCTCAGTAGGAAGTACATCTCCTCCTCCTTCTTTCACAGTACACTTACACTGGGCACAAGTACCGCCCCCTCCGCATGCAGAAGGAAGAAATAATTTTTGACCTGAAAGTGTAGACAGCAGGGAAGATCCTGCAGGTGCAGTGATGGGATTATCTTCATCTCCATTTACAATGATCTTCACTGGACCAGACTGAACCAGCTTGGACTGAGCAAACAACAGGATGAAAACCAACAACAGAATTACTGCAGTAAATGCAATAATGGACGTGATAATGACTGATGACATGGGTCTTAAGCCTTTTGATTTAGTTTGATTTGGTGGCAAATATAACCGATAAACGCTTGTGATTAAAGTGTGCTACCGCTTTATATTCCCGACCACTTAACAGAATGTTTTCTTTAATGTTCGAGGATTTAATAGACCATTTTCAATAGAGTAGTGAGCTTGTTCTTGAGCTGTCTACGGTCTACGATAAAATCCAGAAAACCGTGCTCTAGCACAAATTCAGAACTTTGAAAGCCTTTCGGTAGGTCTTTTCCTATGGTTTCTCTAATCACACGTGGACCTGCAAACCCAATCAGTGCTCCAGGCTCTGCGATATTAAAATCACCAAGCATCGCAAATGAAGCCGTCACACCACCTGTAGTAGGGTCTGTGAGCAGAGAGATATACGGAATTTTTGCTTCAGATAGCTGAGCCAACTTAGCTGAAGTCTTGGCCATTTGCATCAGCGAAAAACCCGCCTCCATCATACGTGCACCTCCAGATTTAGAGATCATCAGGAAAGGCACTTTCTTTTTTAGTGAGTGATCTATACCACGAGCAATTTTCTCACCGACTACAGAGCCCATAGATCCTCCGATAAAGGAAAAATCCATACAGCAAATGGTAATATCTTTTCCATTCATTTTACCATACGCTGTACGCACGGCATCTTTTAGGTCAGTCTTCTTCTGTGATGCCGCTATACGATCCGGGTATTTTTTACTATCCGTAAATTTCAGAGGATCCGCAGACATTAGGTCAGCATCCAACTCTGTGAATTTATTGTCGTCAAAAAGAATCTCGAAGTATTCTTTTGAGCCTATTCTTACGTGGTAATCATCGTCTGGACATACATATGAGTTGTTTTTCAACTCACGCATGTGAATGATATTTCCGCTAGGGGTTTTATACCACAGCCCATCAGGGGCTTCTTTCTTTTTCTCAGTAGGAGTGTGTATTCCTTTGTCTTGTCTTTTAAACCAAGCCATGTGCTGATGTTATGTGAACTGCAAAACTAAGGGATGCGAACTAAATGAAACAGGTGTGATGCCAATTATCATTTTCGAACTTGATGAAAGCACTGAATCCCTGTGTTTTTGTTATGTTTTTATCAAATAAACAAAGGTTGAGTCTCCCCAACCTTTGCTCTTACATATTTTAGGATCCTTTGGATGGGGGCAATTACTACCGGCCTACCAAGAGGTTATTTAACCTCTTCGTAATCCACATAGTCGCCACCCTGAAAATCCTTATCACTTTTTTCTTCTTTTCGAGGCACATAGTCAATGTTTACATTGCTACCTGGTGCTTTTCGGCTTTGATGAGCTTGCTCACGATAGCGCTGGTTTTGATACTGCGTTCGCTGCTGCTGAGATGCTCCTAAAAAGAACATTCTAAACAGCGCGCCACCAACTTTGAAAAACACGTAGGCTATGAGCCCGATTATTATCAGAAATTTTAACATACTACTCCTTTAACTTATCTACTCAGGTAGAGGTTTCGCTCAGAGTAAATTTCCAGGAAGTAATCGTCCATCAAGTCATCGATAAAGTAGATAGCTTCTCCTGTAGACTTCATCTCAGGCCCGAGCTCTTTATTTACATTCGGGAACTTATGGAAAGAGAATACCGGCTCTTTGATCGCATAGCCGTGCTTGTAAGGTTTGAAATCAAAGTCTTTCACCTTCTTCTCTCCGAGCATCACCTTCGTAGCGTAGTTTACATACGGCTCACGGTATGCCTTACAGATAAATGGCACCGTACGAGAAGCCCGTGGGTTTGCCTCGATAATGTATACCTTATCATCTTTGATCGCAAACTGTATATTGATCAGACCAACTGTCTTCAGCGCCTTAGCGATTTTCACCGTATACTCTTCGATTTGTCTCATGACAAAATCTCCCAGGTTGTACGGAGGAAGCACTGCATAAGAATCCCCAGAGTGAATACCTGCAGGCTCTATATGCTGCATGATCCCGATGATGTGAACATCTTCACCATCACAAATGGCATCGGCCTCTGCCTCGATGGCACCTTCCAGGAAGTGATCCAAAAGGATTACTCCATCAGGCTTATCCTTGAGCAGATTAACTACATGCTCTTCAAGCTCTTGCTCATTGATGACGATCTTCATGTTTTGTCCACCCAATACATAGCTAGGTCGCACCAACAGCGGGAAACCTATCTCTTTAGATAGCTCTATGGCTTCTTCTGCATCATTGATGGTTCCGTACTGAGGATAAGGGATCTCCTGCTCTTTGAGCAAATCTGAAAAACGCCCTCTATCCTCTGCCAAATCCAGTGCTTCGAAACTGGTACCAATGATTTTGATTCCATATCTATGAAGCTTCTCAGCAAGTTTCAGTGCTGTCTGTCCTCCTAGCTGTACGATGACTCCTTCCGGCTTTTCATGCAGAATGATATCGTAAATATGCTCCCAGAATACGGGCTCAAAGTATAGCTTATCCGCTGTATCAAAATCTGTAGATACAGTCTCCGGGTTACAGTTAATCATGATGGTTTCATAGCCACACTCTTTGGCAGCCAGCACCCCGTGCACACAGGAGTAATCAAACTCTATACCTTGACCAATTCGGTTTGGACCTGATCCCAGCACAATGATTTTCTTCTTATCTGTGGCGTGAGATTCGTTTTCTTCATCGAATGCGGAGTAGTAATAAGGAGTCTTAGCCTCAAACTCCGCCGCACACGTGTCCACCAGTTTGTATACCCGCTTGATACCTAGCTCATTTCTTTTGCTATAAACCTCACTTTCCAGGCATTTTAGCAGATGCGCTATTTGTCTGTCAGCGTAGCCCTTTTCTTTGGCTTCACGGAGCAATGCTTTAGGCAGGTCTTCCAATGTGTGACTCGAGATTTCCTTTTCGAGCAAGATCAACTCCTCGATTTGGTGCAGGAACCAGGGGTCAATTTTTGTAAGCTTATGGATGGTTTTAAATGGAATCCCCAGTTTAAAAGCATCATATATATGGAAGAGTCTGTTCCAGCTTGGGTTTTCCAGGCTGTAGAGGATCTCTTGCTGATCGGTAAGCTCTCTACCGTCTGCACCCAGTCCATTACGTTTGATCTCCAGTGACTGACATGCTTTCTGTAGTGCCTCCTGGAAGTTTCTACCGATACCCATAGCTTCACCCACCGACTTCATCTGTAGGCCTAGCTTTCGCTCTGCTCCCTGGAATTTATCAAAGTTCCAGCGTGGGATTTTCACAATCACATAATCCAGCGCAGGCTCAAAAAATGCCGATGTAGTTTTGGTGATTTGGTTTTCCAGCTCATCGAGGTTATATCCTATGGCTAGCTTCGCAGCTATTTTAGCAATAGGGTAACCTGTAGCCTTAGACGCAAGCGCAGAAGAACGGGACACACGAGGGTTGATCTCGATACCGATGATTTCGTCTGTGTCTGGATGTACAGCAAACTGCACATTACACCCTCCTGCAAACTGACCGATAGCATTCATCATGATTTTGGCCAGGTCTCTCATTTTCTGATAGACTGTATCTGGAAGCGTCATGGCTGGAGCTACTGTGATAGAATCTCCAGTATGCACACCCATAGGATCAAAGTTTTCGATGCTACAGATGATAATGATGTTGCCGATATTATCTCTAAGTAGCTCCAACTCGTATTCTTTCCATCCGAGAATACTTTGCTCCACTAATACTTCATGGATCGGTGAAGCCTGCAGCCCGGAGTTCAGTGCTTTATCAAACTCTTCTGGAGTATTGACAAAACCTCCTCCGTAACCTCCAAGCGTATATGAAGGACGAATCACCAACGGGAAGCCGATCTCCTGGGCAATTTCTTTACCTTTAAGAAATGAGGTAGCAGTCTCTCCTTTACACGTGCCTACTCCGATTTCCGCCATTTTCAAGCGGAATTTTTCACGATCTTCGGTAGTCTCAATAGCATCAATGTCTACGCCGATGATTTTCACACCATACTTTTCCCAAATACCTGCCTTGTCACAGTCGATAGCCAGGTTGAGCGCAGTTTGTCCACCCTGGGTAGGCAGCACCGCATCTACCTTATGCTTTTCCAGTATTTCTTTGATGGACTTTTTGGTGAGTGGCTTTAAGTAGACATGATCTGCTGTCACAGGATCCGTCATGATCGTAGCTGGGTTGCTATTGATCAGGATTACTTCTATACCCTCTTCCCGCAATGATCTGGCGGCTTGCGAACCAGAATAGTCAAACTCACATGCTTGTCCAATGATGATCGGACCACTTCCAATAATTAGTATTGATTTGATACTGGGATCTTTCGGCATTTGATTTTTTTATTTACGTAGGTACAAATTGGGGCAAATTTAAGTCAGCAATTTCACACAGGGAAGGTAAAATTTTGAAATCTCATAAAATAGTTCACTTTGTTTCGGCGAGCCTTCAAAAAACGCACTGTAAATTTGGGAATATGAACCGTATAGACCGCCTTACTGCCATTCTCATCCACCTGCAATCCAAGCGCCGTGTACCGCTACTGGAGCTGGAAGATCGATTTGAGGTGAGCAGAAGAACGGTATTTAGGGATATTAGAAGTCTTATGGATGCCGGCGTACCTATTGGGGGAGATGCCAGTGAGGGGTATTTCATTGTAGAGGGTTATCACTTGCCTCCGGTCATGTTTGACCAAAATGAAGCCGCTGCGCTTCTGGTGGCCGGCAAAGTGATGGAAAGAAATGGTGACTCGGGACTGGCCACCAATTTTCAAAATGCACTGCTGAAAATAAAGGCAGTTTTGCGCTACAGCGACAAAGAGTACCTGGAAAAGCTCGACGAACAAATAGCCGTAATGGTACCCAAACTCCCAGACCATCTCTCTCAAAACTCATTTACCTCCGAAATACAACAAGCCATAGCTCTTCGTAAACAGCTGAAAATAGAATACTACTCCAGCTACTCTCAGGAGGTAAATCAGCGAATAATCGAGCCACTCGGATTGGTGTTTTACTCGAATAGATGGCACCTCATAGCCCACTGCCAAATGCGAAAAGCTCTTCGAGATTTTCGAACAGACAGAATACGCCAGCTTTCTATCCTCAGTACCTCCTACAATCCGGATGACTATCCAAACTACATTGAATACCTAAACAGGTCTATGGAAGGCTCTCAATCCTATGAAGTAGTGGTAGATTTTAGCAAAAAGGCCGCACACATCATTCAGGATCAGCGTTACTATCAGGGCTTTATTGAAGAAGAGAAACTGGAGAGCAAGGTGCGAATGAAATTTCTCACCCCATCACTAGATTATTTTGCACGTTGGCTAATGATGTTTTGCAGTGATGCCCATGTGGTGAGTCCTCCTGCTTTGCTAGAAAAGCTGCACGACTATACCGTAGAACTTTCTACACATTTAGAAAAAATAGAGGACGCAACCAAAGCAGTGACATAGGGCTGTCACTCGTACGCTTTTCTTTGAAGTACTACCAAATAATCAGAACAAATTATGGAACTACTTCAAAAGACAAATCTGGCAAAAACAGACCCGACGTATTACTCAGCGAAGAAAACTCCCCAAATACTGCAGCTGGGTGAGTACCCTTATTTAACGATAAGTGGCCAATGTGCCCCCGAAGACCCTGCGTTTTGGCAAGCCATAGAGGCCATTTATGCGTATGCGTATGCCATAAAATTTAGCGCCAAGGCTAATGACATGGACTTTGTGGTACCAAAAATGGAATGCCAGTGGTGGATATCCGGAGGGCTGGAAGCTCAGCACCTGTTTACCCAAACTCCCCGCGAAGAGTGGCACTGGAAGATTGCCATCCGTATGCCCGACTTCATTGAGCCATCCAACTTTGAGCAGGCAAGCAGCATGGTATCAACAAAAAAAGCCAAAAGCCATCTACCGTTACAAAAGGTAAACTACGAACTAATAGACCTGGGCGAATGCATACAAATACTGCATGTGGGGAGTTACGAAGAAGAGCTTCCATCCATTGAGAAAATGATTTCCTGCTTATCGGATTCTGCCTATGCGTTTGCCGGGTATCATACAGAAATCTACCTGTCTGATCCTAGAAGGACTCCTGAACCGCGCCGAAAAACAATACTCCGGTATCAGGTAAAGCCTCAAAACTGAATGAAAATGGGAATCCTATCTCAAGGTCTGCGAACGACAATCTACAAAGTAGAAGATCTGCAAGTTGCCAAAAAATGGTACAGTGAGGCCTTTGGCACCAATCCATACTACGAGGACCCAAAATATGTGGGGTTTAACATCGCCGGTTATGAACTGGGGCTTTTACATGAAAAAGTCGAAACTCCTCGCACCACTAACGTACTCTCCTACTGGGGAGTACGTGACATTACTGATGCCTTTGATAAGATGGTGACTACAGGAGCCATAGAGCTGGAAGCCCCCAACGAAGTAGGTGGAGGAGTAAAAGTAGCACTACTAAGAGACCCCTGGCAAAACGTGATTGGACTAATCTACAACCCGCATTTTCAGCCGCAGGTGGATGAAAAGCTTTTGGATGAAGTACGTGGAGTTGATCCCCGAATGGAGGCCGCTTTTGATTAGTAGCCTGATCGATTGATGATTTTTCAGTAAGTTGAGGTAAAATAGAACCCAAACTTAGATAACTATGAAAAGCGGATTGATCAGAGGCATTGCCCTTATAGCTATAGGCATATTCCTCATTTACTGGGCACAGTCACACTCACCCAAAGATCTGGGACAGATGATCGGAAATGAACTTACAGGGTCTTACACCCTTTCTGAAACCTGGTACTATATCTGTATGGGTGGGGGCATCCTCCTAGGTGTTGTGGGAGTACTTAGGACCTTCAAATCCATGAAATAAAAAAATGCCGGCATGTGCCGGCATTTTTCATTCTTTTTCTTTCTTCTTTTTCAGCTCTTCCAAATCTTCCCGGTCTCTCAGCTTTTTATCATCCACGTTTCTGTTCAGAAACAAATTGATCTTATCGATATCCACTGTAGAACTGATTTCACCAAAAGAGTTGATTTTGATATCAAACCCTTCCAGTTCCTTATTCACTTTAGGTTTTTCCGGTTTGTTTTCAGATGCTTTGCTCATAGTAGTAAGCGTTTAGTTCCTACTACTTTAACTGATCTATGCTGTATTTGATTCGTTCAGCTACTGCTTTTCCTCCCATCAGGGAAATAATCGCCATCAAATCCGGCCCTGAGCCCTCTCCAGTGACTACCATGCGTAGGGCCTGCATGTTTTTTCCTGCTTTAATATCATTGGCCTCCATGGTGGTAAAAAACAAGTCTTTCGCACCTTCTGGTGAAATTTCATCCTGATGTTCGAGAGCATTGGCATAAAGTGTCACAGCTTTTTCGGCTTCTTCATTCCACTTTTTTCTCACCACCTTTTCGTCATATTCTTCAGGCGCATAAAAGAGGTACAGTGCATTTGGTGCCATCTCATGAGGAAAAGTCACACGCTCCTTCAGTAAATCTACAATAGCCAGGGCAGTGGTCTCAGAACACTCTATTTGATATTTCGCATGTAAGTCATTCTTTACCGTTTCAGCAAGCTGATTAGGATCTGTACTCTTGAGGTACTGCTGGTTAAACCACTTGGCCTTCTCCACGTCAAATTTGGTCCCCGCCTTGTTTACTTTTTCTATGCCAAATGCTTGTATGAGCTCTTCTCTTGAGAAAAGCTCCTGCTCAGTACCAGGATTCCACCCCAGGAAGGCCAGGAAGTTGATCAGAGCGTCCGGTAGAAATCCTTCTTCACGGAATCCCACAGAGAGCTCGCCTGACTCAGGGTCATTCCAATTGAGTGGAAAAATAGGAAAACCAGCCTTATCTGCAGCTCGCTTACTGAGTTTGCCATTGCCATCCGGCTTAAGAATTAGCGGAAGGTGAGCAAACTGCGGCATGGTTTCTTCAAAACCGAGATACTTATACAACAACACGTGCAATGGTGCAGAAGGCAACCATTCTTCACCACGGATTACATGGGTGATTTTCATCAAATGATCATCTACGATATTGGCCAGATGATAGGTGGGCAGCCCATCTGACTTCATGAGCACCTTGTCATCCAACGTGGAGCCATGCACATGTACCCACCCACGAATCATATCGTTTAGGCGCACTTCCTCTTTAGGGTCTACCTTAAAGCGCACTACATATGGTTCGCCAGCATCCATTTTTGCCTGCACTTCTTCTGCCGAGAGGGTCAGTGAGTTTTTCATGGTCATACGGGCAGCGGCATTGTACTGAGGGTTGGCCACTCCGGCTTCCTTCAACCGCTCGCGCATGACGTCCAGTTCCTCCGGGGTATCAAAGGCATAGTATGCGTTGCCTTCATCGAGCAATTTTTGTGCGTACTTTTGATAGATCTCTTTTCGTTGGCTCTGGTGGTATGGACCAAAATCTCCAGGTTTCCACGGACTTTCGTCAGGTTCTATCCCACACCATTCAAGTGATTCTTTGATGTAAGCCTCCGCTCCTTCTACAAACCGTGTCTGATCAGTATCTTCGATTCTGAGGATGAAAGTACCATTGTTTTTCTTTGCAAAAAGATAATTAAACAAGGCTGTGCGAACTCCCCCAATGTGTAGCGCCCCTGTTGGGCTGGGAGCAAATCTTACTCTCACTTGATCCATTTTCTGTGTTGTTATTTTTTTTGGAGTGCAAAACTATCAAATAGATAATGGCTGAGAAAGCAAAACGTTTTTATTCGCCTACCTGAGCAAGGATCTCCTCCAGGTCGCTAACAGCCTGCTGAGCACGCATCCGAAAATTGACATATAAAATGAGGTAGTTGATAATGCCCAGACCAAAAGCAATGCAAGCGTTAGAAAATTGCGGAGATAGCAGCAGAAAAATCATCCCCACGAGCATGCAGAGCAGAGTTGACACCTTTAAATACAACACGCCTGCCGGAAATAAACGAATGGTCAGAAAAATAATACTCCCTCTGGAAGTGTCTTCTACCTTACCAACAAGCAGAGGCACGGCATTTTGGGGAGTTCGGATTTTTGGGGAAATCCGAAAAGAGGCATTAAAAAAACGCCCGTTGAAGCGGGCGTTTTCTGTAATATATTCGTCATCAATGACCTGCGTAGACTGCTCTATTTGATACAGCACTTCAGCACAGGAAAGCCCTGACACCAAAGTGTGCCGCATCACAGGAGCAAACCTCATCCTACGTAGGCGATGCAGCTAATTTCCACATTTACGTCTTTGGGCAACCTACTCACCTCAACGGTCTCGCGTGCTGGTGGGTTTTCAGCAAAGTACTTACCATAGACCTCATTGATTTTCGCAAAGTTGCCCATGTCTGATACAAAAATGCTGCACTTGATAATTTGACTAAAATCAGCGCCTGCTTCTTTCAATATAAGTCCCAGGTTTTTCATCACCTGATTAGTCTCATCTTCGATGTTTGCCGTGATCAGATCGCCTGTTGCCTGATCAATGGCAATTTGACCTGAGACATAAACAGTATTACCATAGATCACTGCCTGGCTATAAGGTCCTATTGGTGCCGGTGCAGCTGGAGCTAAAACGATTTTTTTCATAGTGGTTGATTTTTAACTTTTATTCTACTGTCACAGATTTGGCCAGGTTTCTTGGCTGGTCTACGTTACATCCGCGCATCAGTGCAATGTGATAGGACAGCAACTGTAGCGGAATCACCGAAACCAACGGCATCAAGGCCTCGTGGGTTGCGGGAACTTCTATTACAAAATCGGCCATTTTAGGAATCAGCACATCACCTTCCGTTACGATGGCAATCACTTTACCTTTCCTGGATTTTACTTCTTGTATATTCGATACGATTTTATCGTAAGAGCTATCTCGTGTAGCAATGAATACCACGGGCATGTTTTCATCGATCAATGCGATAGGTCCATGTTTCATTTCTGCAGCAGGGTAACCTTCTGCATGAATGTAAGAGATTTCCTTAAGTTTGAGCGCTCCCTCCAGAGCCACCGGAAAGTTGTAGCCTCTCCCCAGATAAAGGAAGTTATGGGCATCTTTAAAGAGTTCAGAAATTTCACGAATCTGATCATCACTTTTCAAGGCCTTTTCCACCTTTTGAGGGACACTCTCTAGTTCTATCAGAAGCTCTCTGAATCGGCTCTCTGCGATAGTACCTTTTCTTTTAGCTAACTTCAGAAATACCATGATCAGCACCGTCAGCTGTGCTGTAAATGCTTTGGTGGATGCCACCCCTATTTCGGGGCCTGCATGCAGGTAAGCACCTTCATGCGTAGCACGAGCTATAGACGATCCCACGGTATTTACAATACCGAAGACAATAGCTCCTTTGGCCTTTGCCAGCTCTATGGCCGCCAGGGTATCGGCTGTCTCGCCAGATTGGGAAATCGCTATTAGGATATCTCCTTCTTTAATTACTGGATTTCGATACCGAAACTCCGAGGCATACTCTACCTCCACGGGAATTCGGCACATATCTTCGATGAAGTACTCCGCTACCAGGCCTGCATGCCAGGATGTACCACACGCCACTATAATGATACGGTCTGCCTGAGCAAGGGCTTCTGCATAGTTTTGAATCCCTCCCAATGTGAGTTCACCTGCCGAAGCATTGAGTCTTCCTCGCATGCAATCCGCAATGGATTTGGGTTGCTCAAAGATTTCCTTGAGCATAAAATGCTCATACCCGCCTTTTTCGATGGCTTCCAGCTTGAGGTCCAACTTATGAATTTCAGGTTGTTGGGGTACTTCCTGAGTATCCATAATCTCCAATCCATCTCGACTGATAATTGCCAACTCCTCATCTTTGAGATAGATTACCTCATTGGTATATTCAATGATGGGCGAGGCATCAGAAGCCACATAATATTCGTCCTTGCCCAGGCCTATCACCATTGGACTGCCTTTGCGTGCGGCTATTAGGCGATTTGGGTCATCTTTTGACATGATCACTATCGCATAGGCCCCCACTACTTTTGTAAGAGCGATGCGAACAGCTTCCTCAAGGCTTACGTTCAAAGTCTTTTGAAGGTCGCTGATAAACGTTATGAATACCTCAGTATCGGTATCACTTCTAAACTCGTATCCTTCAGCCTCTAATTCGGTTTTGAGGGTACCATAGTTTTCAATGATTCCATTATGAATCATTGCCAGGTTTTGGTCAGCAGAAAAGTGAGGGTGTGCATTGGCATCATTCGGTTCTCCATGGGTAGCCCAGCGAGTATGACCTATTCCTAAAGTACTTGAAAAGGACCGTCCGTTTACCAGATCTTCGAGCTCTTGCACTTTCCCTTTACGCTTGTGAACCTGTAGCTCATTTTGCTCCAGGAGAGCCACTCCTGCACTATCGTATCCTCGATATTCGAGGCGTTTTAAGCCTTTGATCAATAATGGAAATGCCGGTCGATGACCGATGTATCCAACGATTCCGCACATAATGTCTATTAGTTATTTTCTACAGTTGCGTAATAAACCGTCAATTTAATATCAGATTTGATAAAAGTGGTCTGGCCAAGCCCAATAGTTTCAGGACTGGTTATCACTAATTTTTCTGCCAGGTAATCATCTTCATTGTCTGAATTGTCTGACAAGATTTGGGTAAAAAGAGTAATATCAGCCTCATAGCTCACGCTATCCGTAGCCAGCCCCAGAGTGAGTGCGCTAACATTGGAAGAACCTGGCCGATATGCGCCTTCAGAAAGCAGCACATTGTTTACAAGACTTCCATTAACCACTGCACCTCCATTGATTCTTCCTGAGCTATTTGGATAATAAAACTGAATAAAGTCCACGGGAGAATTTTCACCTTCTTCAAACGCCAGACGTAGTGAAGCCCTATTGATAATAATTTGCTGATGGGATTCGGCAAACTCCAGATAAGGAGCCAGATCTAGCTGAGTATAGACACCCGAAAGCAAATTTAAATATGCCTGTTCATTCAGCACTTCTTCCTGGTAATCTGAGTTAAATACGCTCAAAGGTGTTCCGGACCGGTCGCGTTCGAGTGAAGCAAAGTGTTCGTTTTTGAGGTCCCACTGAAAATACTCGAGTGCTCCTGATCCGTTAGTCATCTCCACATAAATACCTGTGGTATCGTCATCCAAATCAATCGAGTAGAGCGCCGCATTTCCAGACCCCGGATTAAACGCCAATGGCGGGTAGTCGTATTTGTTTTGAAGCAAAGAATCCTGATTGTCACCAGTATCACTTCCTTTTACCAGCAGATCAAAAAGCCATGTTCCATAAGCTTCTGAAAGGGGGACATTGATAATGGTATCTCCAAGCGGGTCGTAGGTAAAATCATGAGTAGCAATCACTTCATCCTTTTGTTCTAACGAATTTGAGGCGAAGTACTTGACGTCCGAGTGGATTTGCTCGTTGCACTCCCGAACTTCTATGCGCTCATTTCCCACGATCCCATCTGCCTTTGCTTCTTTGATTTTAAGAATCAAGAACACATCGCTATAATCCAGGGTATCTCCTGGGAGTGTGCCACTGGCCACGCTATAGCTGTGATAAGAAGTGGCAGTCACTTCACCGAAGACAGGGTCCTGATACCGCCCAAAAAGTGAAGTTGTAAAATGCTCTGTCCTCAAACTATCTATATACAGCGTGGAGGCAGGTATTACCGTCTCAAATTTATGGAGTTGAAGTGGGTTGTTGTCGCTTTCTAGTTCCAATCCCAGGTCGCTGGGATCATCACAGGCAAAAAAAAACGGGACCAGCAGAAGAGCTAGTCCCGACTTCATAGAGTTTGTTAATTTATCCAACAAGGTCATTATACAAGTTGTAGTACGATTCTTCGAAATTTTCATCCTGTTCTATAGACTCGATACGCTTGCCAGCCATATCATCCATCAATTTCTTGAAACTTTCGGTAGATTCTTCATTTGCATTGATCACAGCATCTGCATACTCAACCCCCATTTTCACGAAGCCTTCATAATCGGCTGTTTTTAGTGGGCCTAACATGCTATCATCAATATCAATCATCTTCACTTTGTCTAGCAAGTCGTCCCCAAATTTATGGCTAAAATTATTACCATAAATAGTGAATACTGTTTTAGATTCTTTGAAGATTGGATCGTTTTTATAAGTAGTCTTTACGTATAAAGGAATCAAACTTGTCATCCAGTCATTGCAATGAATGATGTCTGGAGACCATCCTAGTTTCTTTACAGTCTCTAAAACGCCTTTACAGAAGAATATTGCGCGCTCGTCATTGTCTTCATAAAAATTATCTTCTTTATCAAAGAAGACTGACTTTCTGTGGAAATAATCCTCGTTATCAATAAAATACACCTGCAGCTTAGCATTAGGTATAGATGCCACTTTGATGACCAATGGTTTCTCCTCATCACCAACAGAAATGTTGATACCTGACAACCGAACCACCTCGTGGAGTCGGTTTTTCCTCTCGTTAATTAACCCAAACCTCGGTACCAAGATTCTGATCTCCATTCCACGTTCCTGCATGGCCTGAGGAAGTCTCCTCACAAAGTCGGCCACCTCAGTAGTTTTCAGAAATGGATTGATCTCACTTGCTACATAAAGGATTCTCAAATTCGACATAGATGTGCTTTTTTTATTGGGGATTGTCTAAAATGACCTCAAAATTACCATAAATTTGCCATATAATCAACGTTTTCAATAAGTTAGGCAACATTAATTATCCATTTGATGCAGGTCATCCAATCCCCTGGAGAGGTCCAAAAACTCACTCTTGACCACAAATTTCAACGAAAATCCATCGGACTTGTCCCCACTATGGGTGCTCTTCATCAGGGACATTTTTCTTTGATAGAAAAAGCCAGAAGGTCAACCGATGTGGTGGTTGTAAGCATTTTTGTTAACCCGCTTCAGTTTAACAACACTGAAGACCTCCAAAACTATCCACGAACGCTTCAAAAAGATTTGGACGCTCTCGAAAAGCTGGGTGTAGACATAGCCTACACACCATCGGAGGACGCAATGTATACGAATAAGCCCGTGGTATCCATAGATTTTGGTGAATTGGCCATACCCATGGAAGGAGGCTTTCGTCCCGGTCACTTTGGAGGAGTGGGCGTAGTAGTGGCAAAGCTTTTTCATCAGACTCACCCTGACAAAGCTTACTTTGGCTTGAAGGACCTTCAACAGTTTCTTCTCATTCGCAAAATGAGTCAGGATCTGTCATTTCCTGTAGAAGTGATCGGCATGCCCATCATCCGTGAGGAATCGGGTCTTGCCATGTCCAGCAGAAACCAGCGTCTTTCTGATAAAGGCAAATTACAAGCAGCCGCCTTATATCAAGGCTTGCAGCTGGCGAAAAGTCAATGGAAGCTGAAATCCTCTCCTGAGGAAACTAAAAAGACTGCAATTGCTTTCTATAACCAGCAAGAAGGGCTAACAATAGAATACTTTGAAATAGTAGACCCTGAAACCCTCCAAACAGCAGAAAACCATACCGAACAGGTAGCCATGTGCGTAGCGGGATACGTAGAAGGGGTAAGACTTATTGATAACCTATATTTGCGGCAAGATTGAGTCAGAAATGCATATAGAAGTACTAAAATCAAAAATACACCGAGTAAAAATCACAGAAGCGGAGTTACACTATGTAGGGTCCATCACAATAGATGAGGATCTCATGGATGCCGCAGATTTGGTAGAGAATGAAAAGGTGCAGATTGTCAACATCAACAATGGTGAGCGACTGGAAACCTATGTGATCAAAGGAGAACGTGGAAGTGGACAAATCTGCCTGAACGGACCTGCTGCTCGCAAAGCGCAGGTTGGAGACATTGTGATTATAATCTCATACTGCTCAATACCGAAGGAAGAAGCTAGCACACACAAACCCGTTGTAATTTTTCCGGATGAAAAAAATAGCGTAAGCTCCTAGCACTTCCAGCAATGAAAAAACTCCTAGCCGTAGCCAAGTACTCGATTTCCCTGGTAGTGGCCGGCCTCCTCCTGTATTTTGCATTTAGAAATATCGATTTTGCAGAATTCTGGGAAAGGGCTGCATTGGTGGATTATAGCTGGGTAGTTTACTCTATCCTACTGTCGATGGTGGCATATTACGCCAGAGCATATCGGTGGAATATTTTACTAAAGCCATTGGGTCATACCAACCTGAACATACACCGGACCAACCTTGCCATTTTAGTAGGCTACCTGGCAAACCTCGCTTTCCCCAGACTGGGAGAGGTTACAAGGTGTGGCATGCTCAAGCGGAGCGATGATGTGCCCGTTTCCAATGCGCTCGGCACAGTAATAACCGAGCGAGTGATTGACCTCTTTACATTGATAGGCCTATTCTTGTTCGCACTGATCGCTGAGTATGACCGACTCATTACTTTTTTTGCAACCACTATGGGCGACTATGATGTCTCTCAGGCTCTCATTTGGAAAATTTCATTGATTGCTGCTTTAGGAGGTATCATAGCACTTCTCGTGGCATATTTTGCTTATCTAAAGTTTCCAAAAGTTAAAAACTTCGTCAATGAGCTTTTTCGTGGACTACTGTCGCTCAAAGACATTAAAAATCCTCTCGGATTTGTACTTTCTACTGTAATCCTGTGGACAACCTATTATTTCATGTCCTACATCATCGTGTTTTCCATACCAGAAACAGCACATTTGTCATGGATGGTAGGCGTCATGCTACTGGTCACAGGAGGAATAGCACTGGCTTTGCCTGTGCAAGGCGGTATAGGCACCTACCATGCATTTATTAGTGCTATGTTGGTGTTATACGCTGTAGACGATACCACGGGCGTTTTTTTGGCCACGCTTCTTCATACCAGTCAGGTTGTAGCCATTGCGCTTTTTGGCGGATTGGCATTGATTGCATCGTTATTTATCAAAAAACATGAACAGTCAGCAGAAAATACACACCACTGACCAGCTCATAAACCTGGTGGCGGACTGGCACCACTCCAACAAATCCATCGTTTTTACCAATGGCTGCTTTGACTTGCTACACCCCGGACATGTAGAGTGTCTTGAAAAAGCCAAAAACCTTGGAGATCACCTGATAGTTGCTGTAAATTCGGACCTGTCTGTAAAACGGCTAAAAGGAGCGTCCCGACCAATCACTCCAGAAGACAGTAGAGCCCGAGTAATTGCAGGATTACAAGCTGTAGATGCTGTAGTGCTTTTTGATCAGGATACACCCGAAAAACTCATACAGGCAATAAAACCATCCGTACTTGTGAAAGGTGGGGATTATCAGCTGAGCAACATTGCCGGAGCAGAATTCGTAATACAGTCAGGAGGAAAAGTAGTGACCATTCCACTCGTGTCTGACTATTCTTCCTCGGCGATAATTAACAAATTAAAAAAGACTCAAAATCAATAAATAACTATGCTATTCGTCATCATTATTGGATTTATGATTGCCAGCCTGGTCGTGAGTACCCGGCTGAAAAACAAGTTTAAAAAATACTCCCAAATTCCACTATCCTCAGGCCTATCCGGTAGAGAGATAGCTGAACTGATGCTGGCAGATAATGGCCTCCACGATGTGCAGGTTACCAGCGTACAAGGCCAGCTCACAGACCACTACAATCCTGCCAACAAAACCGTAAACCTTAGCCAGGATGTATACCATGGCAGGTCTGCGGCAGCTGCGGCAGTAGCTGCCCACGAATGCGGTCATGCGGTGCAACATGCCAATGCATACAGCTTTTTGGAGTTTAGGTCCGCTATGGTACCCATCCAAAATGTGAGTGCCAAAATCATCAACATTGTTTTCATGATGATGTTTTTTGGAGCATTCCTGCTACCACAGGTCATCCCTTTTAATTTGGCCATACTGG
This sequence comes from Marinoscillum furvescens DSM 4134, assembly GCF_003386095.1. GTDB lineage: Bacteria > Bacteroidota > Bacteroidia > Cytophagales > Cyclobacteriaceae > Marinoscillum > Marinoscillum furvescens. The sequence goes on from NZ_QREG01000001.1 coordinate 397,615, forward strand.
TAATCATAGCGTGTTATGGTGTTTTCACCCTGTTCGCATTTATCACGCTTCCTGTGGAGTTTGATGCCAGCAAACGGGCATTGGCATGGATCCAAAACCGAAACATCGTTAACAGTGGTGAACATGACATGGCCAAGGATGCCCTTAACACAGCGGCTCAAACCTATGTAATCGCTGCACTTTCATCATTGGCTACGCTACTTTACTGGGTCATGATCTTTTTGAGCGGAAGCAGAGATTAAGACCAAATCCAAAGATTATTCTAAGAAAAGCCTCAACACCAGAGGCTTTTTTTGGTTTTTAGATAGTATGCATGCATAATAAAAATGCATTAAATTTGTCTGAACAGAAACAACATATAACCCTAAAATAGAGCAGATGAATTTTAACTTGACTGAGGAGCAGCAAGCCGTACGTGATGCTGCAAGAGAATTCGCAGAAAAGGAACTCCTCCCCGGAGTAATAGAACGTGACAATGAGCAGCGCTTTCCCACAGAGGAAATAAAAAAGATGGGTGAGCTTGGCTTTATGGGAATGATGGTAGACCCTAAATATGGTGGAGGCGGAATGGATTCTGTTTCTTATGTACTGGCGATGGAAGAGATCTCCAAAATAGATGCATCAGCCTCTGTATGCATGTCTGTAAACAACAGTCTGGTATGTTGGGGAATCGAAAAATTCGGAACAGAAGAGCAAAAACAAAAATACCTACCAAAGCTAACGAGTGGTGAGTGGATTGGGGGCTTTTGCCTCTCCGAACCAGAAGCTGGGTCAGATGCTACTTCTCAGCGCACTACCGCTGAGGACAAAGGCGATCACTACCTCCTCAATGGCACTAAAAACTGGATCACCAACGGCAACAGCGGTTCTGTCTTTTTGGTAATGGCACAAACTAACCCTGAGAAAAAACACAAAGGGATCAATTGCCTAATAGTGGAGAAAGACATGGAAGGTTTCACGGTAGGTAAAAAAGAGGATAAGCTTGGAATCCGTGGATCCGACACTCATTCGCTAATGTTTACAGATGTGAAAGTGCCAAAAGAAAACCGAATAGGCGAAGACGGTTTTGGCTTTACATTTGCAATGAGTACGCTAAACGGAGGACGTATAGGCATAGCATCACAAGCGCTGGGCATAGCCTCTGGTGCTCTGGAGCGATCCATAGCCTATTCTAAAGAACGCAAGGCATTTGGTAAGGAAATCTCCCAGCACCAGGCCATTCAGTTTAAACTAGCCGATATGGCCACTAAAGTGGAAGCTGCTCGCCTACTTTGCCTAAAAGCAGCAGTGCTAAAAGACCAGGAGCAAGACTACTCTCAAGCCAGTGCCATGGCCAAACTATACGCCTCTGAAGTAGCTATGGCAAATGCCGTAGAAGCCGTACAAATACATGGTGGATATGGATATGTAAAGGAATATCACGTAGAACGAATGCTCAGGGATGCGAAGATCACACAGATCTATGAAGGCACCTCGGAAATCCAAAAAATCGTGATTTCTCGTGGTTTATTAAAATAATATAACTTTATATCAGGGGTTTAAAGCCCCTGATATTTGGATTATTCCCCCAATTAATATTAGTTTTATACAATAATACGGACGCATCCGCGCCCTTCGTCCGCAATAAATCATATTAGAGAATTGGTGGAAGACTATAACATGATCATCGAATCTCTTAGTGTCAGGTTCGTAAAAGCTAAGAATATTAATATTTTAAAGCCTGTCACTATTGAGAACAACTACGACATTGAGAACTCACTCATTCTAGTCAATGGCGGTACGCTATCCTTTGGCCCGGATCACGAAACCTGCCAGGAGGGTGATGTTTTCTTCATTCCAGGCGGCCGTCAGGTATCCATTACATACGGCACGCACAACCCGATAAGTCTCTCGAAAGATGATTTCCTAAACCACAAAGAAGAATATTTTAAAAGCTACGAGCACGAAGCAGAAACCGAAGAGCATTATAGCTATGTATCCTTCGAAGCAAAAGCTTTTGACTCGGTAAACTTTTTTGCGTCTTTAGACATCCCACCTTTCAAAATTCATGATGCCGACAAAGTACGGTCACTCATACGCAGTATCAATGGCGAAATGAACGACAATGCTCCCGGCAAAGGGCGAATCATCAAAGTACTGACAGAGCATCTCGTAGTAGAGCTCATTCGTTATATATTAAAACAAGGACTGTTTGTTGAACAATTTGCCACCAACAGCACTTATTTTAAAGACCCCCGTCTTATCGATATCTTCACTTTCATCAAAGAAAATTTAGGTGAAGACCTGTCGAACAAAGTACTGGCCAATGTAGCCAATGTATCAGAAGATTATGTTGGTCAGTATTTTAAAATGCTTACAGGAATCAACCCTCAAGACTACATCGAATACCAGCGAATGGAACAAGCGGTCAACTTGCTGCGCACCTCCAAGAAAAGTATTCGGGAAATCGGAAAAGAAGTCGGCTACAAAGACACGGCGTATTTTTGCCGTAGATTCAAAATGATGTTTGGGATTCCAGCAGGAAAAATGCGTCGGAGAGAATCTCTTATCAATGTCTAACGGACATTAATTCGTTTCCGATTCGGATTCATCATCGGCTACTCCAAATTTCTTTGAGAGCATTATAGCTAGCTGAGCTCCTATGAATTTCAAGGCTACCATGGCCAGCTTTTCAAGCACCATGCGTTTAAAACTGAATCCAGAAGAATGATTAGTTCCTGATTCAGCCCCAGCTTCTTTTACTACTTCTTGCTTCTCCTTACTCTTTACAACTACCTTTTGCTTTTTGCTCTTTTCGCCTCCGCTAAAGCTTTTGTACAATGAATAACCTGCCAGTGCCACCAGGCCTACGGTAAGTCCTACACCTACCCCCACTTTTACCCGATGCTCCAGGTCTGAAGACACTTCCTCCAGAGCATCTTTTACTTCTTCCTCCTGCTGAACCACACGATTGCGATGACGCAACCACGTCTGAGACCTATACTTCTCCATCGTCAGAAATGTTTTCACTCAGGTTGACAAACAAAACTTCGAGCCATTGCTGTATGCGATTGCTCCTCAAGAGAAGCAAAATAACAACGAAGACTACCAGGTAAAATCCCGAAACGATCAAATAGCCATAATGCGGACTGTCCAGCAAGTAATTGAGATAGGAGGATAAAGCAAGAGATAAAAATACGAGTAAAAACAAGCCGATAATTGCTAGTGTCATAAAAGCAACAAAGTGTGCCAGCAAACGCGACACCTGAGCAATAATGTCCAGCTTTAGTTTCTCTCCTTTTATTCGGATATACTCCGAAAGCTTGTCTACGAGGTTGTTGATGATCGACATCTTAAGATTTTGAATTACGTCTAAGTCTCAAGATATACAATATCCAAATCGTCGGAATTGTTTAGAGCTAATTATTTGAAAATAGCTCTACCTGACTCCTGCGGACTGTATTTTCTTGTTTTTCACTTTTTGACTGGCTAAAATAAATCAGGGTAAAAGGAAGTATGAAAAACAACACCAAAATGTATGCAAATGCCGTGATTTTGTAGCGTAAAGACACGGCGCCCAGGCGATCTGCCAGATACATTGGAATTTTATTGAGAAAAGGAACAGCTATAAAAAGCAATACCCCGACACTATTGAACAAAAAGTGGGCTATTGCAAGACTGATGGCCGCCTCACTTTTGAGCAAAGCTGCAAGCAAGGCCGTAATTGTAGTCCCGAGGTTAGCTCCCATCACAAACTCAAATGCTCGCTTCAGGTTTACCTTACCAGTAGCCACCAATGGCACGATTAACGAAGTAGTGAGCGAACTACTCTGAATGGCAGATGTAAGTACAAACCCCCAACTAAAGGACTTAAATGAGTTTTTAAAAGCAACCTGCTCAAAGCGATTGCGAGCATCCCCAATGAGCCTTTTATACAGCATATTAGAAATGTACTTCACCGTAGAAAACAATAAAACTACAGCAATAAAAATAACCAGATAGGGCCCCGTCCACGAGATCAGCTGAGCACCAAATTCCTCGAATAATTTATAAAAGAAAAAACTTTCTACCGCAGGAGCGTTGCCCGATGCGATGTAGAGCGAAGACGCTATAGAGTGACTAACTTCACTCAACAAACCATATTTTACCTCTAAGGGAAACAATACCAGGCACACCAACACATTGAAAATATCGTGTACACAACCAGCAGAGATTGCCTTACGAAACTCAGCCACCTTGGTAACATAACTCATAGAAACTACGGTACTGGTAAGTGTGGTTCCGATATTAGCTCCCATAATGAGTGGGATGGCATTTTCAAGAGTCAAAGACCCTGCCGCCACCGCAGCCACTGCCATTGAGGTAGTAGTGGAGCTACTTTGCAGAATGGCCGTTAGCAAGAGCCCAATAAACAAGCCAATAGATGGATTGGATAAAGTGAGCTCAAATACGCCCGATAGTCCTTTACCTATTTCTTGCAATCCAGCTCCTAGAAGCTGAATAGACATGAAAAAGGACAGAATTGCCACTGCAATGGCAAAAATATGCTTGCCCCAATTAGTTTTCATCAAGACCTAATCGACTAACGTAGCTTTGGCATAAGATCATACCAGTTCGCTTTCTTTCTTAAGGTGTCTTTCGGTCTCTCCAGTAATCCCTTCCGTAACGTTGATTACATGGTCACCCACTTTTTCCATAGACTGAAACAGATCTTTATATAGCGCCCCTACCTCTATATCATAATCTTTTGCCTGCATCTGGAGGATATGATCTTCTCTTAGTTTATCTCTAAGTTTATCAATGGCTTGCTCTTTAGCTAGCGCGCCATCCAGAGTTACCTGATCGTAACGGCTATCCAGGTTATCTACCATCACTTTTATAGCTTCATCTAGCAGCTCTACCATCTTAAACAGGTTGGAAGTCTGGCGCTTAGTGAAGCTTATCTTATCCTTCTTTTTCATTTCAAAGTCTTTTGACATTTGGAAAAAGACGTCACCAATTCTCTCCAAATCATTGATAATACTCATCAAACTCACCACCCGAGCAGATGCATGCGAGCTCAGAGAACCATCTGAAACTTTTGCCAGGTAGCCCGCTATTTCTTCTTCCAATCGGTCGGTGATTTCCTCGTACTTACGCATTTTCTTGATTAGCTTCTTCTGCTTTTTAGACTTAGGTTCGTTGAGGAGTTGCTTGAGAAAACCAGACATTTTGGCTACGGTTTGCCCAAAAGCAGCAGTTTCTTTCTGCGCTTCTTCCAACGACAACTCAGCAGTATTCAGCAATCCAGTACCTATGTATTCCAATCTAAACTCATCGGCATCACCACCTTTGGATCCGACCACACGCTCCACTATTTTGGCAATTTGCCTTACCAACCCTACTAGAAAGAGGGTATTGAGTATATTGAACGTAGTGTGGAAAATAGATAGCGCTATAGGAATAGATTGCGCATTGGTCTCAGGGGAAAGCCCTGTAGAATAGACGAGGTACGACGAGATAGCACTCAGCACAGGCGACATGAAAATCAATATCCATATCACTCCGAATACATTAAAAATCAAATGAGCAAATGCAGCGCGCTTCGCGTGAACATTCCCGACCAGGGCTGCCAGGTTTGCTGTAATTGTAGTTCCAATGTTTTCACCCAAAACCATAGCTGCTGCAAGCTCCAAAGGAATCCAGCCATTGTTGGCCATAACGAGTGTAAGTGCCATGGCGGCACTCGATGATTGCACAATGACCGTAAGAAGTGTACCAATGGCCACAAAAAGGATAACCGACACAAATCCCAAATCAGAGTACGCACTCAAAAAGGATAAAATCTCTGGATTGGATTTTAGATCTGGCACTGCGTCCTTCAAATAAGCCAGCCCCATAAACAAGAGCGCAAATCCAATAAACACCTCTCCCCATGTCTTAACCTTGTCCCTGCTAAAGAATAGTAATGGGAATGCCAGGGCAATGATGACCAAAGCATATGAAGAAATCTTTACTTTAAAGCCAATTATGGAAATCAGCCATGCGGTAATTGTGGTACCAATATTGGCTCCCATAATCACGCCTATAGACTCCACCAGAGAGAGCAGCCCTGCATTTACAAAACTCACCACCAACACTGTGGTAGCTGAGGAAGACTGAACCAGACTGGTGATCAAAAAACCAGTCAAAACGCCCTTAAACCTATTGGAAGTCATTGAGCTTAGTATCTGCCTCATTTGTGACCCTGCTACCCGCTGAATGGCCTCACTCATAATCTTCATTCCATAGATGAAGAAAGCTAATGAACCTAACAGGTTCAGGAAGTCCATTAATCCAAATTCCATAATCCGCCTTTTCGTGGTTAAAGTGTCTGCAAAGCTACAGCGCTCATATTACCCCAATGTTAAGAAACAGACATCTTCTTCCTAAGTTTCCGTATCCTTTTACTAACATTGAGGCTCTAACTAAAAACTCTCAACAACCTGTCATGCGGCATTTTTCCTGCGCTTTTTTTACCACCTGTTTTCTTTTCATTGCTTCTATCTCATCTGGCCAGCAAGTCATGAACTATTCCTTCGGAGAAGGATTGAAATTTGTGGCTGAGGACAATTCGTTTGCTGTAAAGTGTAATTTCAGATTTCAAACTCTTTACCAGGGCCGGTATTTTGAAACTGGAGACTGGACCGAATCCCTAATGATCCGAAGGTCTCGATTAAAGTTTGGCGGTCACGCCTTTAGACCTAACATCAAGTATAAACTAGAGCTGGGACTTTCTAACCGCGATGTAGGCTCTGGAAACATCCCCGAAAGTGGACCTACAGCCAACATCGTATTGGATGCAGTGGTCAAATGGCAGTTTGCCGAAAACTGGCAACTCTGGGTGGGACAAACCAAACTTCCTGGAAACCGGGAGCGTGTTTTTTCTTCTCAGGAATTGCAATTTGTAGATCGGAGCCGGGTAAATAGCCGATACACACTGGACCGTGACATAGGTATCCAGCTTCACGGCAAGCACAAAATAGGGAGATGTGCTGTGATAGAAGAAAAATTAGCTATTTCTACTGGAGAAGGTAGAAACATCATAGTGAACAATCCATACAATGGCCGTCAGTATACAGCTCGTTTCGAATGGTTGCCATTTGGCAGTTTTGCAAATGATGGCGACTACTTCGGTGCCGATCTGGAGCGAGAAGATAACGTAAAGTTGTCTCTAGGAATTACTGCGGACTACAACCACAATACCGTAAGGTCTCGTGGCAACCTGGGAAGTTTTGTGCGAGAAGGAGAAGAATATGTGGCCTCAAACCTCAACACCCTATTTATAGACGCTTTGCTCAAGTATCGGGGATTTTCGGCAAGTGGAGAATATGCCCACAGAAGTACGTTTGACTCCAAAAACCCCGAATTTGGCTATGGACAAGGAATTGCGCTGGCAGCTGGCTACCTGCTTCCATCTGACTGGGAACTATCGGGAAGATTCACCGAAATTTCACCCGCCAACGTCAGCTCCATCAATCAGGCATCTGAATACCTGATAGGTATATCAAAGTATGTGTCTGGCCATTCACTGAAAATTCAAAGTGATTTTTCCTATACCACACGTAAGCTAGACCGTGATTTTTTCATGATGCGCGTGCAGGTAGAAGTAGCTCTGTAAAGAGCTACCCATTGTTCAGCTCAGCCATAGTAAGCCACGCAAAGAGCCCCATACCGATCTTCAGTGCAGACTCGTCTATATCAAACGTCGGTGTGTGCACCCCCGATACGATCCCTTTTTCTTCGTTTCGGGTACCTAATCGGTAAAAGCAAGCGTCTACTTCTTGAGAATAGTAAGCAAAGTCTTCACCAGCAAGCCACATATCGATCTCTTGTACGTTTTCATCACCAAGGTAGGCTTTGGCTGCCTGGATGTTGGCTGCTGTATATTCTGGATGGTTCTTGAGGTGTGGGTAGCCTTTCATTACCTGAAACTCACAGGTAGCTCCCATGGACTCAGCGATACCTTCTGCCATTTTGGTCATGCGCTGGTGTGCATCTGCTCTCCACTCCTCATCATACGTGCGAAATGTTCCCTGCACTTTCACTTCATTGGGGATCACATTGGTAGCTCCATTTGCTTCTACTTTACCAAAAGAAAGCACCGAGGGGATTTTCGGACTACAATTCCTACTAACGATCTGCTGCAAGGCCACAATGATATGACTGGTGATCAGTACAGGATCAATGGCATTTTCGGGCATGGCTGCATGCCCCCCTTTGCCCTTCACGGTAAAGTATATCTCATCTGCACTGGCCATGTACATGCCTTTGCGAAACCCAACTTTGCCTGCAGGAATGAGCGGCATTACATGCTGCCCTAGCATACGATGAGGCTTTGGATTTTCGAGCACTCCTTCCTTAATCATGAGCGAGGCTCCTCCAGGAAGCTTTTCTTCTCCGGGCTGAAACACTACCTTGACGGTACCCGAGTAATGGTCTTTTAGTTCCTTGAGTATGCGTACGGCTCCTAGTAAACTAGAAGTGTGAACATCGTGTCCACAAGCATGCATGACCCCTTCATTTTTAGACTTATAAGGCACCTCATTGGCTTCCGTGATAGGCAGCGCATCTATGTCGGCACGCATGGCTACCACTTTACCATTGTCTTCCTTGCCTTTCAGCAAAAAGGTGATACCTGTTTCTGCTTTGCGCTCGAAATCAGTAATCCCCATGTCACGCAATTGCTGCTCGATAAAATCAGCTGTCTTGTGCTCCTGGAAAGACAACTCCGGGTGGCTATGAAGATGCCTTCTAATGGACAATACATCTTCAAAGTAGCTTTCAGACAGTTGTTTGATTTTATCTATGGTATCAGTCATAATCTATTCTTATCCTTTCTGGTAACATCAGAGCAAGTGGAAAGTAAACTTTGATGGCCTCAAAAACCTCATGAGCTCTAAGCCTACTCACATACTGCCCTACCTTTACTTTATAATTTGGCTGGTGGTACTGCATGGATGCATCTAGTTCTGGAAAATAAACCTGTACGGTATCCAAAGCCATTTGAGCCTGCTCCCGGTCACTACCGGTATAAATCTGTATGGTATGACCATCCACGTAACGCTGCCTGCGGTTTTGCTCAGCAATAATCTGACTGACACTATCGAGTTCAGCACGCAGATGTCCGGCCGGTACTTTAGGCAGCTCATTAGCCTCTAAAGGTTCAGCAGCTTCTTCCTCCACGGTCAATTCCGGCCTCAGCACACTCAGGTCCTCACTATAGGACCTGGTAGTAGAGCTGGTCACTTTTTTGGAGGACTTACACCCTACCGCCAGCACTACACATACACAGATTAAGAGTCGAGCAGTACGCATTTGTTGTTTTTTAAATCCTCTTCTACGGTCTTGTATTTCACATCCTTTTTAACCGACCCATCAGAATACTGCACTGAAACTCGCTGGTTTCTACTGGCAATCTTTACGGTTTTGGCAGGCTGTACTTTTTCTGCAGGAGGACGGTTGGTTTGTTGCTGCCCTCTGTTTAGCACAGAGCCGCTATCCTCTTTGCTTTCGCTGTAGTTGCGCTCAGATCGCTGTGCACGAGCTTCCTGAACTTCACTAGGGTCTTTCACCGGGATATGTGCCTTCATCAAAAATGAGGTACACTCTTCATTCACTTTACCCAGAAAAGCTTTAAACAATTCAAATCCCTCAAACTTGTAAATGATCAACGGATCCTTTTGCTCGTAGACAGCATTTTGTACGGATTGCTTCAAGTCGTCCATTTCACGCAGGTGCTCTTTCCAGGTCTGATCTATGATCGCCAGTGTAATCATTTTTTCCATGGAACGAATCATCTCACGACCTTCGGTTTCTACCGACTTATCGAGCGGAGCAGCTACATTTATTTGTTTTTTACCATCTGTAAATGGCACCAACACGTCTTTTATGGTAGCTCCTTTGTCTTTCTGAATTTGCTTGAGCAATGGCAGTGCTCTCTCGGCTATACTGGCATTTTTTTCCTGGTAGTGCTTTTGTGCTTCGTCGTAGAGCTTTTGTGCCAGCTCACCTTCGGTAGCCTTGGCCAGCTCCTCGTCGGTAATCTGAAAGTCTATGCCCAACACACTAATGGTATTGAGTTTGAGCGCGTCCATGTTATTGTCTCCTTTAGCATTTAGCGCTATATCCTCACAGGTATCAAATAACATGTTGTTGATGTCCAGCTCCAGACGCTCTCCAAAAAGAGCATTTTTTCTTCGCTTGTAGATCACCTCACGCTGGGCGTTCATCACATCATCATACTCCAGCAATCGCTTACGGATAGCAAAGTTGTTTTCCTCCACCTTCTTCTGCGCTCGCTCGATGGATTTGGTAATCATGCTGTGCTGGATCACCTCGCCCTCCTGTAGTCCCAGGCGGTCCATGATTTTCGCCACCTTGTCTGACATGAAGAGTCGCATAAGGTTATCTTCCAGCGACACATAAAACTGAGACGACCCAACATCTCCCTGACGACCTGCTCGTCCTCGTAGCTGACGATCTACACGTCGGGATTCGTGGCGCTCTGTACCGATAATCGCCAATCCACCTGCAGCTTTTGCTTCGGGTGTCAGTTTAATATCTGTACCACGACCTGCCATGTTGGTAGCTATGGTCACGGTGCCTGGCTTACCAGCCTCTGCCACTACGTCAGCCTCTTTGGCATGCTGCTTGGCATTGAGCACCTGATGATTGATGTTTCTGATTTTCAGCATTCGGCTGAGCACCTCTGAGATTTCCACGGATGTGGTACCCACGAGTATCGGTCTGCCAGCCTCGCGCAGCTCCACAATTTCGTCTACTACGGCATTGAATTTTTCCCGAATGGTTTTATAAACCTTATCATGACGGTCGTCACGAGCAATTGGCCTGTTGGTAGGGATGACTACCACATCAAGTTTATAGATATCCCAAAGCTCACCTGCTTCGGTCTCTGCCGTACCCGTCATACCAGCAAGTTTGTGGTACATACGGAAGTAGTTTTGGAGCGTAATGGTGGCGTACGTTTGCGTGGCATCTTCCACCTTCACATTTTCTTTTGCCTCTATGGCCTGGTGCAATCCATCAGAGTATCGGCGGCCATCCATCACACGACCGGTCTGCTCATCTACGATTTTCACCTTATCGTCTACTACGATGTACTCCGTATCCTTTTCGTAAAGGCAGTAAGCTCTCAAAAGCTGATTGACACTGTGGATACGCTGTGCTTTTACGCTGTAGTCAGCTATTACTTCTTCTTTGCGCTTGAGCTTATCGCTTTCCTCTATGTCATTGTTGTTTTCCAGCTTTGCTACTTCATCACCTATATCTGGCAAGATGAAGAAATTTGGATCTTCACCCGCACCCGTGATCAGGTCAATGCCTTTTTCAGTGAGATCGATGCTATTGTGTTTTTCATCAATAGTGAAATAGAGTGGCTCATCTGCTTCAGGCATCATTTTTTGATTGTCCTGCAGATAGAAGTTTTCTGTTTTTTGGAGTACAGCTCTAATACCCGTTTCACTCAAAAACTTAATCAAAGGCTTATACTTGGGCAAACCTCTGTAAGCTCTAAAAAGAGGCAATCCTGCTTCAGCTTCGTTGCCCTCTTTGATATGTTTTTTGGCCTGGATGAGGTAATCCGAAACGATTTTCTTTTGAGCTTCTACCAGGCGTGAAATCCTGGGCTTAAGATCGTAAAACTCATGCTCATCGCCTTTAGGGATAGGACCTGAAATGATCAGAGGAGTACGTGCCTCATCGATCAAGACCGAATCCACCTCATCGACCATCGCAAAATGGTGCTTGCGCTGAACGAGTTCTTCCGGGTTTCGGGTCATGTTGTCACGCAGATAGTCAAACCCAAATTCGTTGTTGGTTCCGTAGATGATGTCCGCTTCGTATGCCTGCTTTCTATCCACGGAGTTTGGCTGATGCCTATCAATACAGTCTACGCGCAGGCCATGAAACTCAAATAGTGGAGCATTCCACTCAGAATCTCGCTTGGCGAGGTAGTCGTTGACCGTCACCACATGCACGCCTCTCCCTGCAAGTGCATTGAGGTAGGCAGGCAGCGTAGCGACGAGGGTTTTACCTTCACCTGTAGCCATCTCAGCAACTTTGCCCTGGTGCAGTACCACACCACCGATGAGCTGTACATCATAGTGTACCATGTTCCACTCCACATCGTTTCCGGCTGCTTTCCACTTGTTGAGCCAGGTGGCCGTTTCCCCACTGATCTGAACGTTTTCTTTGCGTAGCGCCAGCTCCTTATCCATCATAGTGGCGGTCACCACTAGTTGCTTGTTTTCAGCCAGGCGGCGGGCAGTTTCTTTCACTACGGCATAAGCTACAGGCTGTATTTCATTAAGTACACCTTCCAGCTCTTCATCACGCTTTTCCTCCAGCGCATCAATCTTTTCGAAAATAGCTTCCTTTTCATGGATATCCAGTCCTTCTTCCTGCTCTACACGATCGTGCAGTGCTTGCAGCTCATCATCGATGTGCTTGAGTTTATCGGCAATGATTCCCTTGAGCTTTGCAGTTTTGCCACGCAGCTCGTCATCGGTGAGGGAGCTAAGCTTAGCAAATTCCGCATTGATTTGAGCCACGATTGGCGTTATCAACTTGATATCTTTCTCGGCTTTGGTTCCGAAGATTTTTGCGATTCCCTTGGAGACTATATCTAACATGTATCTTTTATCTAAATTGGGTCTAAAGTTAAGATGGAATTTCGTTTTGAACAGGCACTTCCACGATGCCTTCAAAGACTTTTTTGGCTGGGCCTGCGAGGTAGATATTTTCGAAGTGCTGCTCGCCTTTTTTCTCAAAAGAAACCGACAGCTGCCCACCTTTGGTTTCAACGCTTACAGGACTTTCATAGTTTAGAAAACTAGCAGCTAGTGCACAAGCCGTTACTCCCGTTCCGCAGGATAGTGTTTCGCCCTCTACACCACGCTCATAGGTGCGGACACTGATCTGGCTTTCCTGCTGCTGCAAGAAATTCACATTAGTGCCTCCCGGGCTGTATTTTTCGTCATAGCGAATAGCTGAACCTTCACTTACAATCTCTACTGCAGCCACATCTTCTACCAATTGTACATGGTGAGGTGAGCCTGTATCTATAAAAAAATCATTTCCCTGGTGCTCCACAGTATTTACATCATGAAGGTGGAAATGAACAATTTCTCCCTGGATGAAGGCATCGTGCACACCATCAGTAGTTTCAAAAACCGTTTTATCCCCTATCATGCCCAGCGCTTTGGCAAAAGCTATCGCACATCGGCTGCCGTTTCCACAAAGACTTTTACTACCATCGGGGTTGTAATAAATCATACGAAAATCGTGCTCCGGATGCTCCTGAATCAGGATGACACCATCGGCACCAACTCCCATCTTACGATCGCACAAAAAGCCGATTACTTCGCTATTGTCCTCAGGAAATGTTCTCTGTCGATCATCGATCATCACAAAGTCATTGCCTGTACCCTGATATTTATGAAATGAGATTTGCATGGTTGATTGGTTGGTCAAAAACCGTACTCAGCTAAAAAGAGCAGCAAATTAAGTGATATTTCTGCCAAATAGACAGTGAGCAGCCCAAATGTCACCTGACAAAAACAGAAAAAGCCAACTTCGTTGCTGAAGTTGGCTTAGAGCATATCTTTTGTAAACCTCTCTTAGAGTTTTTCTTTGATACGAGCAGCTTTTCCTTTTCGTCCTCTCAGGTAGAATAGTCTCGCTCTTCTTACGCGACCTCTTCTTACCAAATCGATCTTTTCGATATTAGGCGAAAGGATAGGAAAGATTCTTTCCACTGCAATACCACTTGATATTTTTCTTACTGTGAAAGTTTCACCATTAGATCCCTGGTTTCTTACCTGAAGTACAGTACCCTGGAACTGCTGAACTCTTTCTTTATTACCTTCTTTAATCTTGTAGTGTACGTTGATAGTATCTCCGGCACCAAAAGCAGGCAACTTCTCTTTTACTGCTTTACTTTCCGCCTCTACAAATTTTATTAATTCGCTCATGTCTTTACTCGGTCTGGAGTGTTTTCTCAAAAAGGAGTGCAAATATAGGGAAATTTTTCACAAGAATAAATGGAGTCCATTAATTTTTAAACGGACAACATCCTGCGCCAACAAATCCCTCCAAAATACAGTTGACAAGTTAGCTCAATTCCTACAAAAGATCGTTTTTCAGGCAGTATTGCACGGCTTGCGAGCTATTGTGAACATTGAGCTTTTTCAGGATATTTTTACGATGGGTCTTAATGGTGTGGTCAGACAAAAACAATTTGCCCGCAATCTCCGAACTGGTAAGTCCCTCAGCCATCAAACGTATGACCTCTAGCTCTCGCTCACTGAGCTTATACTGAGCCACTTCTTCTTCATCTGAATTAAATGCAGCAATACGATCATAATACTGCCCTCCGCCCATCACTCGGAGCACTGCATCAATCAGCTCTTTTCCCGTATTGTTTTTGAGCAGGCACCCATCGATGCCTATCTTGAGGATTTCATCTACGAACGATCGCTGCGCATACATGGTGAGCACAATGATCTTCACGTCCGGATGTTCTTTTTTGAGATGTCTTGCACAAGTAATCCCATCCATCACCGGCATGTTGATGTCCAGCACTACGATATCCACGTGATTTCCTCTCACAAACCGGAGCACTTCTTCTCCGTTCATCACTGTGCCTACCACCGTGATCTCTTCATCGGCGCCCAACACCTCTTTGAGTCCTTCCATCACGATAGCGTGATCATCTGCTAGTAGTATCTTGATATTTCTCATGCCAGTGGTATTTCTATGATCGTGGTGGTTCCCTTATTTTTTTGGCTGTCCAGCGTGATGGTCCCGCCCAGACGCTCTACTCTCGACTCAAGGTTTCTCAGCCCCATGCCTTTAGGCGTTTGCCCATTTTGCTGAAATCCTATGCCATTGTCTTCAAATATAAGACTCAAATTGTCCTTAATCTGGTTTAGATCAATATTGATTTTGGAAGCCTGCGCATGCTTCAAGGTATTATTGATAAGCTCTTGCAGGATGCGGTAAATGTTGAGACTCACCTCACTGTCCAGCTTGTCTTCAATCTGAATATGACTAGAAACCGACAGAGTATGCGACTCTCCTACAGCATCTACCAGCTCTTGCACGGCCGTAGCCAGTCCAAAATGTTTCAATACGCCCGAATCCAGGCTATGGGAAATCTTTCGGGTTGCTTCATTGGCCACCTGTGCCACTTCGCTGATCTTTTGAGCCAGCTTTTTTAGGTCATCGGGATTGGTCTTTTTCTGGAGCGTATCAGCGAACATATTCAGCGTAACCAATATGCTACCCAGGTTATCGTGCAGCTCTTCTGCTATGCGCTTATGCGCTTTTTCTTGTCCTGCCAGCATGGCATAGGCCGACTTGAGTTCCTGCTTTTTGAGTAGGTCTTCGATTTTCTGATACTCCAACTTACGCTTGATCAGCTTCCGCTGGTAGAGGTATATAAAAATGGCAATGGCTGCTGTGAGCAGCAGCATCCCACTGGTACCGAGTATAAGTACCAACTCGGCATTTAAGCTACTGCTCTGGCTTTCCATAGTCCGATTGCAAATAAGATGTTTTTGAGGATATTGGCGATATTGTGAAAGGCCCAGGAATACTCAATAACGATTTCTTCCTGAGAGAGTATATCCTCGCTTAGAATAAATGTAAATAAGGCTCCTGAAAAATATGTCAGCAGACCGATTACATACCAAAAACCACTAAAACTCTCAATAAAAATGTCTGTCTCATTCTGATAATAGAACTTAAGAGTTAAAAAACATATGAGTATTGAAATTAACGCTGTTACCGCAAGGAATGAACCATGATAGTCGTTAAAACCGCTCACAGCATTAATAAAAATAAATAATATGGCCAAAATGCTGTATAAGACAATGTAAAACCGATTGGCCACAATTTCGCTAATAATCACTCCTACAAATATCAACTCAACAATTGAATAAGCATTTATAATTAAATAGTTATGACCGAAATGAATTGCCATCACTAATGACGAAATATCAGAAACAAATGATACTATAACTAATAGCCAAATAATTTTCGAAACAGTGGGCAATTCACTTCTCACAAATCGTTTAATCCCAATCAATATTGCTGGTAATGGAGATAAATTTGATCCATAAATCAGCAGATACAACATTATGGACAAAGGTTAGGACAGGGATTCGATGAATTCAAAGAGCCTGAACTCGAGGCTGAAGCTGTAGTAGTACTCGAGGATGGTAAATCAAAATATTGAATCATATCATCTCTAAACACAGACAACCCCGACTTAGTCACTGGTGTCAAAAAAACATCCACATATGGGAAATCTGTACCACTTATTTCAATTGAATCCATCCCCATATGAATTCGAATTCCTGTTATAGGATCACTCATTCGTCCTAAACTCTGATTCATTTTATTTATATCCTTGAGAAGCTCCTGAATTTCTGCTAACCCAAAAGAGTACGAACTCGATAGAATAACACCTTCACTGTTTAGACACGATTTAATTCTTCTGCGGAAATCTAAAAAAGCTGCAGTATCATTTTTAACCTCATCAAGTTCTATCCTAGAACCTAAGTTGATATTCACACGCCTATCGTCAAGAGCTTTCTCCGCCAGAGCAAAAGACTCTTGCATTTTCTTTGTTGGCTTTGGAATCAATGTCATGCTTTCAAGTGAGTCAATTTTAGCTTGCAGTCGCTTCAGCTTTGAGCTTTCACTCATTTCACACCCCATCAAACTAGACACGATGCAGACTAGTAATACAAAATTTTTCATCATTCAATAATTTAAGGTTAGGTATAGATTTAACTACACTGAAAATACGAGTATTTATCAGCTTATCAAAGATGAAAGCAAACGGAGGGATTGTAAATACCTATTTAGAGGTAAAATCCGTGAAGTCTGATGAAATGGGCAAGTACGCCACATTTTAGCTCGCTTAGCATTTGAGCCCAAAAGCGCGGCAGTGAACGATTATCTTAGTGGTTCTTTGTAGGAGATGGATTGGCCAGCTATGTACGTCTTGCGGACGGTGATTAGGTTTACTTCCTGTACGAATTGCACAAGATTGGCAGGTTGTCCGATATGGAATGATGTTTCCGGTTTTCCCGAAAGTAGACTAAGAGGCATTGTAGATGCTTTCTTCCATGTGTCAGCCGGAGGCAATAGTTTTTTGCTAATGACATGATTGACACACCATAGTAATGACTGAGCCGAACCGGCCAGCAATTCTGGTTGACTGGCAAGGTGCAGGCGGCCTTCTCGGGTTAAGACCACCTCACCTCCAATGTGCGTTTTGTGCTTCCCAGCCATCAATCCCGCAAATTGGGTGCAGTCGCTCACTAGTACGGAGTTGTCCGGTTTCGCTCTGAAAAGCACTTTTAGGAATGAGTCTGGTAGATGAAAGCCGTCAGCAATCGCAGAAGCCCACAGCTGATCCTGAGCTAGCTGCTCCCAAATGTAATTGGGGTGTCTGGGTAGCATCAGATGGGCAGCATTACCAAGATGAGTAGACATGCGAGCTCCTGCCTTTACGGCAGTGTCTATTTGGGCTGGTGTGGCTGATGTATGTCCAATAGACACTATCACATCATTTTCAACGCATTTCGTGATAAAAGCCGGTGCACTGTCCCACTCCGGTGATAGGGTGATGATTTTGATTTTACCTTCAGCTTTTTCCTGCCATTTAAGAAAAAGCTCCCAATCTGGCGCACACACATGAGCCAGGTCATGAGCTCCTCTGGCTCCATCGTCTTTAGAGATAAATGGCCCCTCCAGGTGAATGCCCCCGACAGCCTGATCGATCAAAGAGTTTGACTGACATGCTTGAGAAATGTTTGAAAGGAGGTCTCCGGTGGCTTGTGGAGAATTGGTGATTACTGTAGGAAAAAAAGAGGTTACCCCCTCTGCAGCTAAAAGTCTCACGGTTTTTTCGAAATCTAAAGTCGTGATAGGAAAGGTGTTGAAATCTACGCCACCGTATCCATTGACCTGAAGATCTACAAGTCCCGGTGCGATAAAAGGTAAATCATCTTGAGCTTGAGTAAGCGGGTTTACACTTTGGATGACACCTTTTACAATTTCAATTTTTATAGGGTTTCCTGTTTCAAGATCCTTGCCGGTGATGTACTCTGGAGCTGCTGGCATTGTGTTGTTAACTTGGAGTTGTTGATTCTTTTGTTGTGAGAGAGTTGTCCTTTCCGCTAATAAATCCAATCACAGTATAGAGAACGAGTGATGCGAGCATTGGAGTCGCAACCTGTAGCGCCAGGTTGGTGACGGTGAAAAGCTTGGTAGCAATAAAGGCAGCAAGTCCTCCTGCAATGGAAATGAGCGCTGCATTGCTTCCACTTTTGCGAAATGGTGGTAGTAGTCCCAATATCATAGGAATGGCAATTGGCCCCAGCAATGCGGCAAACCAAGAAATGATCAACCCAAACACTCCTCCGAAATGGCTGGCATTGAGGGCTACAAGTATGGTGAGGGCGGTGAAAGTGAAGGTGGTTACGCGTGCTAGAATTAGAGATTTTTTCGAGTCAAATTTTCTGACGGAAGGAAAAATCACAGGAAGAATATCTCTGGTTATCACTGCTGACACGGTGTTGGAGTCGGATGATGTCATGGAAAGGGTATTGGCAAACATTGATGCCAAGACAAGTCCGATAAGTCCGGCAGGTAAAAATTCCATAGCCATTTTACCATAAGATACTGTAGGGTCTTCAAGATCTGTGAAAAATACCGGAGCGGCAAACATCGGGAATAGCAGGATCAGTGGCCAGAAGAAGTAAAGTGCAGAAGATAGAATTCCGGCTTTCCGAGCTTCTTTTTTGTTAGTGGAAGAGATGAACCTCGTGGACAGATTCCAGGTGCCTCCACTATAGCTGAAGAAATTGATCAGCAGCATGCTGAGTGCAAAAGCTGGCGTGTACGGATCACTAAAAAGCTGTGAGTTAGATTCTGGAAGCCTGTCCCATACAGAAAACACACCACCAATGCCATCATCCAGCTTGATCAGTATCATAATGAACATAGTCAACCCGGCGAGAAGCTGTATGACAAACTGTGCAAAATCGTTCCATACGTCTGCCCAGAGCCCGCCGATTATAATGTACAGTAGAGAGACCCCTCCGGTTAATAAAATCCCAAAGGTGAGAGAGCTCCCGGTGAAAGTATTGAGTAACACTGCAATAGCCGCTAGTTTGGCTCCCACATCAAATACTTTGGTAAGAGATCCACTCCAGGCGATGATTTGTTGCACTGGTAAATTATAGCGTTGCAGTAGATATTCTGTCGGCGACTGTATATTGGCTTCTATCCGCAGGTTTGCCCATCGTGGAGCGACCCAAATGGCGGCAAGTAATGTTGCCAGCCCAACTCCACAAGCCCACCAAACATAGAGCGAAAATCCGTGTGTGTAAGCAATGCCTGCATAAGCCACGAATACTGCTCCACTGTATCCTGAAACGTGATGCGATATACCCGAAAGCCACCATGGCAATTTGCCGCCGGCGGTGAAGAAATCTGCCGAATCTTTTACTTTCCAGTACGCGAAAAGACCGATCCCGAAAATAATTGCAAAATAAAGGATCAGTATGATCCAGTCTATTACCTGCATATTCTTAGTTTTTTTAAGCTTCCCGACTCACGTAGGAGTCGTTATTTATTGCTGGCTTTGCGAATGGATGATTCGCGTACGATCAGCTCCGTATTGAGTGTTATTATTTCTGACCCTATGTAGTTTTCCTCGTCTTCAATCTGGCGCGTCAGCAACCTAGCTGCGGCTTCACCCATCTGAAATGCACGGTCATTGACAGTGGTGAGGTTGGGTTCTATGATCCCTGAGATAGGATAGTTACTAAACCCGACAATAGCCACATCCTTTGGTATATTGATGCCCGCTTTTCTAAACACCTGGATCACACTCACTGCCGTGTAGTCATTGGCGCAGAACACACCATCTGGGCGGCTCTCCATTTCCAGATATTTATTTGCACAAATCACACCTTCTTCATAGCTCAGGTTGTTAGTGGGCAAGATCAGGTCTGGGTCAATTTTCAGATGATGCTTTTTTAAAGCCGCAGTATATCCTTTTAGACGTTCTTTGAAAATATCCGTGTTTTGACTTCCGGCGATGTGAGCTATTCGTTTGCAGTTGTTCTTGATCAAGTGCTCTGTAGCTGTGAAGGCCGACTCAAAGTCATTCACAATAATTTTATTGGCATCTAGTGAAGACGGTACGCGATCATAAAAAACGAGTGGCATGCCCAGCTTTTTAAACCTTTTGAAATGTTCGTAATCCTGTGTTTCTATAGAGAGACATACAATGATGCCTTCCACCATTCTGTTTTGTAGGATTTTGGTTATCTCCTTTTCTCTGACGAAAGAATCTTTAGATTGAAAAATGGTGACATTATAACCAGTCTTATAAGCAAACTCTTCAATACCACTAATTACCCTTGAGTGGAAGTGAACGTCGATCCTTGGGACTATTATGCCAATAGATTTTGTTTTTTTCTTCCGAAAACTTGCTGCGATCGAATTAGGGGTGAATCCCACTTCTTCCGCTTTTTCACGGACTCTTTTTTTGGTCTCTTCACCTATAGAGTGGTGGTCTGCCAGCGCTCGAGAAATCGTGGAAGGCGATAAGTTTAATTTTTTTGCTAAGTCTTTAAGGGTGATTCTTGAGCTCATTGATAAACAAACGTTTGTGTAAATATAATGCAATAAAATTTTATTTGAGCGAGTTTTATTGCAATAAATAGCTCCTTTAGCCATATATATAGTCTAACATAAGGATGTTTAATGTTTTTGCTGCGCATCTTTTTACACAAACGTTTGCGTTAATGTTCCCTAAATTTTATATTTGGATTACAGACATTCCACCATGCTGTCATTGTACATCAACTTGTAAAATTTATGGAGAGAAAAAAACAAGAAGGCACCCTCAGGAGTGGCAAGCTCGGGAAGTTTCCGACTTTGCTGCTTTTGATGATTCTGGGGTTGCTAACCCTGCACGGAAATGCACAGAGCCTTTCTGTTTCAGGAACGATCACTGACGGTGATAGTGGTGAGCCCTTGGTTGGGGTTACGGTCATTTTAAAAGGTACGTTCCGAGGGGTTACCTCGGATATCGATGGGCGCTACAGTATAGAGGTAGATGGTCCTTCTGACACACTAACATTTTCTTATATAGGCTATGCGCCTCAGGATGTGTTAGTAGGTAATCAGACAGAATTGGATGTTTCTATGAAGTCTGCTGTAAATGAGCTGAATGAGCTTGTGGTAGTGGGTTATGGTGAGCAGAAAAAGAAAAACCTTACCGGGTCGGTAGTCTCTGTGGGTGGTGAAGCCATCGCTCAGACGAACATTCAGGATCCTATCTCGGTGCTGCAGGGTAGAGCAGCTGGTGTTCAGGTTGTTTCCAATTCTGGTGCTCCCGGTGGTGGTATGTCTATTCAGGTGAGAGGTAGTTCTTCACTCAATGCAGGAAATGGTCCTTTATATGTAGTGGATGGTGTGCCGATAGAGTCGAGTACAATGTCGTCACTCAATGGTACAGAAAACTTTGGGCTGAATCCTCTGGCAGATATAAACCCAAAAGATATTGCTTCAATAGAAGTACTTAAGGATGCTGCATCCACTGCAATTTATGGATCGCGAGCAGCCAATGGTGTGGTTATGATCACTACAAAGAGAGGGCAGGAAGGAAAAGCTCAGCTCAACGTTGAATTCAGCACAGGAGTAAGCGAGGTAACCAGAACACTCGATGTTCTCAATGCCAGCCAATACCGACAAGTGATTTTGGATGCATATGCAAACATGGCCAACCCTGTAGAGCCTACCTGGGCGCTGATCGATTCCCTAAGCCCGAGAAATAATGGAGATGTAGACTGGCAAAACGAAGTATACCATAAGGCTAGACAGCACCAAATAGATGTTTCTGTTCGTGGTGGTTCAAAAAACATGAAGTATGCATGGAGTTCTTCTTACCTGGATCAGGATGGTATCATTCTCAACTCCAACTATAAAAGAATCACTTCTCGTTTGAATGTTGATTTTAATATGTCCGAGCATGTAAGAGCGGGCCAAAGCATCTCTTTTACTCATGGGATCAACAACAGAATCAATGCTGCAGGGTCAGGAAACCTGAGTGTGGTACGGGAGCTTTTGATTCGTCCTCCGACATATTCTATGTATTTGCCGGATGGCTCACTCAATGGGTATCAGTTTGGGAAACGAAACCCTGTCGGTCTGGCAGAACTGGCTACACACCTCAATACCAGCAATCGTATCATTGGCAATCAATACCTCGAGTTTGATATTGTCGAAGATTTGAAATTTAGAAGTAATCTAAACCTGGATGTGATCACGATGGACGAAGATGAGTTCGTTCCGTCAACACTGGATTATAGAGAAGGATACAACACCGGATCGGTAAGAGCAACTAACAATATAACATGGGGTAATGAGAACTATTTCAGTTTTCAGAAAACGTTTGGTGGAAGTCACAATCTTGGGGCTATCGCTGGTATGAGTTTCCAGAAATGGAGCTACAGAAGAACCGGACTAGATGGTATGTATTTCTCTAGTGATAAGATACGAACGCTCAATGGAGCTGGTACCATTTCCAATCAGGAAGTCAATGTTGCCTCTGCACATTCTATGCTGTCTTATTTCGGACGGGTTTCTTACGATTATAAAGGGAAATACCTTTTTGAAGCAAATATGAGAGCTGATGGATCGTCCAGATTTGGTAAAGATCAGCGATTCGGATACTTCCCTTCTGCTTCCGTTGGGTGGAGATTTTCGGAAGAAGCAGTCTTCAGTGGGCTGTCATTTTTGGATGATGCCAAGCTGAGATTCAGCGCAGGACAGACCGGAAATGAAGCCATCGGAAACTACACTTCTCAGGGAGAATTTGTAGTAGGCACAAACTATCTGGACTACTCAGGGGCTGCTCCATCTGTGATGCCAAACTCTGGCCTTACATGGGAAACTACCACACAGTACGATGCAGGATTGGATCTGTCTCTACTTAGAAACAGAGTCATTTTAAATGCAGACGTGTACTTGAAAGTAACTGACGACCTGCTTTACAATGTGCCGATCCCTCGCACAACTGGATTTTCATACATCACCCAAAACATCGGAAGTATTGAGAATAAAGGGGTTGAGTTTTTCGTGAGCACCAAGAACCTTGTGAATGAGTTTAAGTGGAACACTAGTTTCAACATTAGTACCAACAAAAACAAGGTGAAAGATCTGCCAGACGAATTGTTGACTAATGGTTATATCCAAAATGGATCTTTCCACATTCTACAGGAAGGCATGCCTATTGGAACATTTTATGGATGGAAATTCGAAGGGGTTTACTCAAGGGATGAAGACAATGTAAATGGTGTAACTAACGGTGCTTTAGGTCCGGTCTATCAGGGCGGTGACCCAATCTGGGACGACCTGAACGGAGATCATATCATTGATGAAGATGACAGACAGGTTATTGGCAATGCTCAGGCAGACTTTTTCGGAGGTATAACCAATGACTTCTCATATAAGAATTTCACTTTAAGTGTATTCTTCCAGTTCACCTATGGCAATGAAATCTACAGCGAGATCAATCACCAGAGAAACTCGGTGGTTCGCTACAACAACCTCTCTACAGCTGCGCTCAACAGATGGCGTGAGCAGGGAGACGTTACAGATTTCCCGAGACCGGTTTTTGACGATCCATTACAGTCAGATAGCAGGGTGCAAAGCCGCTGGATAGAAGACGGCTCTTACATCAAACTTAAAAATGTGAACCTTAGCTACAGCGTGCCTTCAGTTTTGATTAACCGTGTTGGGCTAAGCACAATGACCGCATATGTCAATGCTACTAACTTGGTGACATGGACGAAATATACAGGTTATGATCCAGATGTAAACTCGCACAGTGGTTTGAGAATGGGTATAGACGAAGGCTCTTATCCACAGAGTCGTACGGTGATTGTAGGGTTAAAATTCGGATTTTAAACAGTGAGAATCATGAAGAAATTAATACAAATCTATCTTGGAGTCCTCACGTTGACCATGGTGTCCTGTGAGATTTTGGACGAAGAACCTGTGAGTAGTTTCTCTGCGCAGGGTTTTTATCAAACGGCAAGCGATGCTCAGGCCGGAGTATATGGAATATACGATGGGCTACAGTCTACGCTTTCCAGAAACTTCGCTTTTTGGGGAGAGGGCAGAGGCGATGCGGTTAATACCAGTCACTCTGGAGACCCGCTGGCCTTGATGCAAAACAACTTGAACACCACCTTGAATTCTGCAAGCTGGAATACGCTATATGAGACCATCAGTAGAGCAAACTATGCGATCAAGTACGTGCCGCAAGTATTCAATGGTGAAAGTGAAAATGGACAGCAGTTGCTTGGGCAGGCCAGAGCACTCCGTGCGTTGTGTTACTTCTATGCGGTGAGAGTATGGGGAGATGTGCCTTTGGTTACAGAGCCGTACGAAAGTATAGATCAGGATATCTTCATCGAGAAGACAGATCGTGAGCTTGTGCTCGATCAGGTAGTGGAAGATTTATTGTTTGCTTCTGAAAACTGTCGTGCAACCTTTGGAGGAGAGCGTGATCGCATCTTGTTTACTCAGGGTGGAGCAGACGCTTTGCTTACCCATGTGTACATGTGGAGACACGAATATGCGCTGGCTATCGAAACGGCCGATCGAGTATTGAATAACTCACTTTACTCGCTAGTAACGATCAGTGAATGGTCCAGTATTTTCACTACAGGTTTGAGTCGCGAAACCATTTTCGAAATAGGTTACAATGAGACTCAGACAAACTTCCTGAGAGTGCTTTATGCTTTGGGCTCGGATAGTGACTACTTCCCAAGCGAAGACTTTATGGACTCATTTGAGGAGGGAGACGAGCGTCAGACACTCATTTACGATGTGACACTAGAACAGCCAAGACAAATCTGGAAGTTTTTCGGTAAAGGTTTTAGCGACGAAAGTGCCGATCCTTCTCAAAACAATATCGTGCTATTGAGACTGGCAGATATCATGTTGCTAAAAGCTGAAGCACATGCAAATCTGATAGAAACGGATGCCAGTAATGTGGACGAGGCATTGAGTCTGCTCAATACCATCAGAACTCGTGCTGGTCTGGATGAGTTGACACAAAGCGATGCAGAGACCCTCTACGGAGATATCGAATCTGCTATACTTCACGAACGATCTATCGAGCTTTCATACGAAGGACACAGATGGTTTGACCTTGTAAGAAACAACAAGGCGGTAGAAGTGATGGGGCCATTAAATGGTCTAAGTGATGAGCTCAACCTGGTTTGGCCAATACATCAGGATGCGATCAATAGAAACCCTAATCTATTGCAGAATGACTTCTACAGATAGGATTCCATTATTTGTTAGATCCAAACGAAATATCTAAAATGAAAAGAAATAAACTAAATATACCTTTCGGATGGTTGCAGTCAATGTTGCTAGTGCTACTAACATTGTCCAGCTGCGAAACCCAGGACGATTTCGAATATAAAAAGAGCAACTCAACGGGTGAGCTCGGAGTTTCGGCGTGGGAGTACATTCAGAGTAGCGAGTACTTCACACTTTTGGAAGAGGCTATCAACATTACAGAGCTACAGTCTTACTACTCTGGAGAAACGGCCAAAACGTTCATTATTCCTACAAATACTGCATTTGAGGAATATCTGGAGAGCAACTCTTACACCAGTCTGGACGAGGTGCCCGTGCCAATCCTTCGCAATGCACTCATGTACCACATAGTGAATGCCGAGGTGATTTTTACGGATCCAGAACTGTTTTCCAGCAATAAGCCTATTGCTTATGAGACTGGCAATGGTCAGACTATGTACCTATCGCACAATAGCAACTTTGTCGGTTACGTAAATGAAGGCACCAGCAAGCAATGGGATATCAGCACTTCTAACCTTGAATCTACCAATGGCATTATACATATCGTAAATTCGGTCGTGTACTTCTCTGCTCCTATTGGAGATCTGTCAGTGCCAGACCCTACGATAGAGCGGGACACAGCTTTTGTACTTTATGATACTTACGTAAACGGTGGTTCACAATCAGGCACCAATTTCGGAACGAATGCTAAAATCTTAATGAAAAATGCTTCCGGAGATGGCGGGCTTTATCAGAGAAGACCATTTCTAATGTTTGATCTTCGTGATCTGAATAAAGAGGGTGTTATAACCGACCTAGAGTTACAACTTTCTATTTCATTCACGCATGGAAAAGGTGTAGGCCTGTATGTATATGAGACAGATACCAACTGGACAGAGATGGGGCTCAATTGGAACAATGCGCCTTTCCCTACTGGTGAAGCGATTAGCTCTATCACTTCTGTGAAGCTGGCTGCAGGGGAATACTTCGCTTTTAATCTCACCGATTATTATCAGTCTTTGGATGGTAAGAAAAGGATTTCTCTAATGCTTGATGCGGATGAGGAAAGCAATGAGACTGATGAGTTTGGTTCGAAAGAAAACGGCACACTTGCTATGCCTATGCTTATCGCTACCATTGCTACAGGTGTCAATTCACTAGAACTGGCAACCAACACCGGATTCACCGTAGAGGCTGAGGGTTCGTACGCCTGGAATACTGAGATGCTGGAAGCAACAGGAGCGGCGGCTATTGATCTTATCTACACGGTGGAGGAAATCCCTACAGCGGGCTGGCTTGTAAAAGGAGCGAGCATTCTGAGCGTGGGAGATCGTTTCACGCAAAATGATATCGACGTGATGAGTCTGCTCTACATCAATGATGGTACAGGTCCGTCTGATAAAGTGGTTTTGACAGCAAAAGACCGTACTGGTGGCAGTATTGATTCATTCGAAGTAGCCATTAGCATACAGTAGATAAATCAAAGATGAAAAAAACATTAAGAACCTCTGGGATAAAACTACTCGTACTGATCACGCTAACATTTAGTGGATGTTCGGAAGGGCACACGGCCAATGACACGCCTCCTGAGCCGGAATCCCAAACCAGAATCATCGAATTTTCTGGTTATGAGTGGGTGGTTAGAAATTCCAATAATGAAACAGTGGGCCCTGGTCCAAACTATTTTTCTGATTCGGAAGAAAACGTATGGGTTGACGACAAGGGGAGGTTGCATTTAAAAATTGTACAGCAAGGTGGAATTTGGTACTGTTCAGCAATCTCCCTGCGTCGTTCACTTGGTTACAACAAATATGTGTTTTACGTCGGTAGTCGAGTAGATCAGCTAGATCAAAATGTGGTTGGAGGCTTGTTTACCTATATGAATGACTATGAGGAGATCGATATCGAATTTTCCCGATGGTCAGATCCCGACAATCAGGATGCACAGTTTGCAGTGCAGCCATCACATGAGTCTGGAAATAAAACGAGGTTCGACCTTGCTATTACTGACAGTCTGACCACTCATTACTTTGACTGGCAGCCTGACAAAATAGATTTTGCCAGCTACAGAGGTCATACGCTCGAGCCGGCAGACAGTAGTGCTATAATCAGTTCGTGGAATTATACAGGAAACAGTGTTCCCCCAGACAGTGAAGAGCGATTGAAAATCAATCTATGGCTTTTCAGAGGAAGAATGCCATCTAATCTTCAGGAGCAAGAAATGATTATAGACAGGGTAGAGATATACTGATTTAATAACCAGAGATTGGAATGCCTGGAGTCCCCTAACTCCAGGCCTATTTCAGATACTCAGCTCACTTTTTAATTGAAATAATTAGCATAAAGAATGACAGAATTAGATAGAGATATCCATGTTTTTCCTTCTGCCCTTTCGGCAGGAACCGCCATAGGAGAAGCTATCGAGAAGTGCATAGTCAAGCTGCAGAAGAATAAGAAGACGATTCGGATGATTTTTGCGGCTGCACCTTCGCAGAATTATATGTTGGAGTATTTGACCAAATCTACCAGCATCAACTGGTCTCAGATAGAAGCTTTTCATATGGATGAATACCTGGGGTTGCCAGCACAGGCGCCACAGCTTTTTTCCAGTTATTTGGAGGAAAGACTTTTCTCAAAAGTGAATTTCAAAGCCAGTCATAAGATAGACAGCCATAAGGAGATATCTGAAGAGATAGCGCACTATTCGAATCTTATTACAGCACATCCAATTGATATTGTCTGCCTGGGAATAGGTGAAAATGGTCACATTGCTTTCAACGATCCTCCGGTAGCGGATTTCGATGATCCGGTGGTCATGAAAGAAGTGGTTTTGGATGAAGCATGTCGCATGCAGCAGGTTCACGACGGATGTTTTGGTAGTATAGATGAAGTGCCAAAGACCGCATTGACGCTTACGATACCTACACTTTTGGATGCAGAAAACCTGTTTTGTATCGTACTTGGAAAGAACAAGAGCGAAGCTGTAAGAGATACTTTGAAAGGATCTATTTCAACGGATTGTCCGGCTTCCATCCTTACCCGGCATCCTAATTGTCAGTTCTATTTTGATGAAGAAGCATTTGGAGAAGTAACGGACATTTAGAAACTAGATATGACGATCAAAACAGGAATATCAACAGGTTTAAAATTCGGGTTGCTGGTATGCTGTCTGGCAGTGATGCTCTCTTTTGGCGTTTATGCGCAGGGTAGTGAGTCGGCAGGTTTTCCGGTCAAGGGATTTCATCTTGATCTCCGAATTCAGGTAATGACGCCAGAGGCACTTAAGTCTTTTACTGATCAATTGTCTGAGATGGGAATGAATACCTTGGTGATGGAGTGGGAAGGAACCTATCCATTTGAAAAACATGCGACCATCTCCAATGAGTATTCTTACACCCGCGAAGAAATACTTGATTTCGTGGCATATTGTGAAAACCTGGGCATTGATGTGATTCCCTTGCAACAGAGCCTTGGTCATGTGGAGTATATTCTGAGAAATCCTCGGTATAGCCACCTGAAGGAGGATAGGAAAGACATTTCTCAGATCTGTCCGATGAAAAGCGCTGAAAGTAAAGCTCTTTTCACAGACCTCTTTTCAGACCTGGTTTCCACTCACGACTCAGACTTTATTCATATCGGCGGAGATGAGACTAAGCTACTGGGACACTGTCCGGTTTGTGCTGCCAGAGTAGAGGAAGTAGGTAAGTCAAAGCTTTTTGTAGATCATATGAAGATGATCGCTGAGATCGTAATTGACCTTGGCAAAAAACCTGTCATGTGGGCGGATATTATTTTGAAGTATCCAGAAGCAGCGGAGGAGCTACCTGCCGAGACCATTTTCATTGATTGGAACTACGGTTGGCGAATCAATCACTTTGGAAATATTTCTGACTTGCAGGAAAAGGGCTTTGTTTTTTGGGGAGCGCCTTCGATCAGATGTCATCCAGATAACTGGTTTGTTACTGATTGGCCCACGCATTTCAAGAATCAAAAAGAGTTCATTCCATATGCCCGTGAAGCAGGCTATGAAGGCATGATCATGACATCCTGGTCTACGACTGGTGTGTATGGTTTCACTTGGGATGTAGGCTATGATGTCATAGACATGGTTCAAATTCGAAATACCTACCCTATGTCAGGTTTTCGTGTTTTGATGGCTAGTTATGATCAGACGCTGGACCAAAGCGAGGTTTTCGATCCAGAAACGTTTGTCTTGAAATATGCCAAAGAGAGGTTTGGTTTGAAGAAGCAGGACGCTGCTACGTTATGGCAGTTTCTTTCAGTTCGCCCAGAACTTATAGCCAATGGTAAGCCCCAATGGAGTGAGAGCGTTTCACAAATGGCAGAGAAATATGCTGCAGTGAGAGATCCATTGGTTTCGGTCAAGCCAAATAAAAATGAAGAGGAGTTCGATCACTTCAAATTGATGGCGGATTTGCGCATGCATTATCTGGACTTCAAACAAGTAGAGGCACGATACAATTCAGAGATCTATACACCTGATCAAGCTGCTGGTCTCCTTTCCGAGCTGGATAGAATTTTGGCAGAGGCCAAAGCTTTGGACGCGAGGTTTACAGAGCTGAATAAAGGCTTTTTGTATGATTCAGAGCTTCAGGAGCAAAACGAACTGAGGGTACAGCAAATCCACGTACTATACGATCGCCTTGCTAAATTAAAATAACATTCTAACGAGATTCTAAAACATGCATATATTCAAATCATTGATTGTAATGGTTTTTGCTTTATCCTTTTGTCAGGTGAGCGCTCAAGCAGTAAAAATCATACCAGAGCCGGAATCCATTGTTTATGGAGAGGGTGTTTTCAAACTAGGTACTCAAACTAAGGTCATAGCATCTCCCGAGCTGGAAAATGAAGCTGATTTTCTAGTTGGTATTTTGGAAAGCGGATTTGGATCAAAACCTAAAACCGCTAAAAAAGGAAAAGGAATAGTTCTTCAATTTGACAACTCGCTGTTAGAATCAATGGGCGAAGAGGGATACTCTCTTTCTGTAACTTCTGGTGGTGTAAATATTTCTGCGGCAACTCCCGCAGGAGTGTTCTATGGTATACAGTCCTTTCGTCAACTGCTCCCACAGGATTTCGAATTTGTAAATTGTGAAGGAGTTGAAATCCCCGTTCTCGATATCAGTGATAGTCCCAGATTTCCATGGAGAGCATTTATGCTGGACGAGTCTCGTCATTTCAAAGGAATGGCAGAAGTGAAAAAGCTGTTGGATCAGATGGCTTTACTCAAACTCAATACTTTTCACTGGCATCTTACAGATGATCAGGGCTGGCGGATTGAGATAAAAAAATATCCAAAGCTCACGGAAGTTGGAGGTAAACGAAAGGATACTCAAACCAGCTTCAGAAGTGAAGAGCGCACCGGAGTGCCTCACGAAGGTTTTTATACCCAGGAACAGATCAAAGAGGTTATCGCTTACGCTGCTGACCGTCATATTACCATAGTGCCAGAGATAGAAATGCCTGGGCATGCCATGGCTGCTGTGGCTGCTTATCCGTGGTTAGGTTCGCTGGGAACGACTACCGAAGTGTCTGAGATTTTCGGTAAAATGGATGACTCTTTCCGGATTTCAGATCCTGAAGTTGTGAGTTTCCTCAAAGATGTACTGGATGAGGTGATGGCGTTGTTCCCAGGAGAGGTAATCCATGTAGGGGGTGATGAAGTAAACCTAAAACCATGGGAGGAGTCGGAAGATGTTCAGGCATTTATGAAAGCCAAAGACTTGAATTCCCCTGTCGACTTACAGATATATTTTACCAATGAGATTTCCAGCTATGTCGATGCTGCAGGTAAGCGTATGATGGGATGGAATGACATCATGGGAGATGATATTCATGAAGAGAGAGAAGGGCAAGATACCAAAGTGGAACAGGAGCTCGCAAAATCTGCGATCGTACATTTTTGGAAAGGTGACCTGAAACTAATCACACGAGCGGTGCAGGATGGTTACGATGTGGTGAACTCCAATCACTGGGATACTTATCTCGACTACACATTTAAGCGTACTCCATTGTCTAAGTCTTACGCTTTCAATCCTATTCCAGAAGGTTTAGATGAAAAATACCATCATCATATACTTGGTCTGGGCACGCAGATGTGGAGCGAATGGATACCAGAAGTGTCTCAAATGCAGCGTCAGGTTTTTCCTCGACTAGCCATTTATGCAGAAGTAGGCTGGACACAATTGGAAAATAAGGATTTCGATCGCTTTAGCGAATCACTGGAATCTTTAAAAACCAGGTGGAAGCTAGAAGGGATAAACTATTATGATGGCGAATAGAGCCGTTAAGCTTTAGTTTCGGAGAGAGATGTATTAAGTGTGGCTGTCGATGATGGTCGCACTTATTTTTTTAATCAAGAAGGTCTGGTCGTCTTTCTTCAGTTCGCTTCACGGCCTGATCGTGGCGCCATTTTTCGATATTGGCCTCATGTCCGGAGGTTAGTACTTCAGGCACTTTCCAGCCTTTGTACTCTACGGGGCGGCTATAGACTGGAGGGGCCAGTAGATTATCCTGAAAAGAATCGGTGAGCGCGGAAGATTCGTCATTGAGAACGCCCGGCACCAAACGAATAAGCGCATCAGCCAGCACCATAGCTGCCAGCTCTCCACCTGAGAGCACATAATCACCTATGCTGATTTCTTTGGTCACCAGATGATCTCGCACACGCTGATCCACTCCTTTATAATGTCCACAGAGCAAAATCATGTTTTCATTTAGCGAAAGCTGATTCGCCATTCGCTGATTGAGCGTTTCCCCATCGGGGGTGAGGTAGATGACTTCTTCGTAGGTTCTTTGCTCCTTAAGACCGGAGATGCACTTATCTATCGGCTCTACAGAAAGCACCATACCTGCTCCACCACCGTAGGCATAGTCATCCACATTCTTGTGCTTGTTAGTGGCATAGTCACGCAGGTTATGTATCGCAATCTCCACATGCCCCTTGGTTTGTGAGCGCTTTACAATGCTCTGATTCATTGGGCCATCGAATAGATCAGGCAAGCAAGTGATGATGTCTAGTCTCATGATTTGTCCTCCAGGTATACATCCAGCAAGCCATCGGGCAATTCTGCCTTGATCACCTTTTCTTTCAAGTCTACCGACTGGATGATACCATCTTCGGCAGGGACCAACACTTCTACTCCCTGATGATCTACGTTGAGCAG
Source organism: Marinoscillum furvescens DSM 4134 (assembly GCF_003386095.1). Classification (GTDB taxonomy): domain Bacteria; phylum Bacteroidota; class Bacteroidia; order Cytophagales; family Cyclobacteriaceae; genus Marinoscillum; species Marinoscillum furvescens. Next base: position 430,233 of record NZ_QREG01000001.1, read on the forward strand.
GTGATAAGTGGGCAACTCGTAGATCGCCGTAACGGCACCTATTAATTGATCTCTGTCATAAAGCTCAAAACCAACCAACTGATGAAAATAATACTTGCCTTCGGGGAGTTGTGGCAAGCGATCGAGCGGTAGAAAAAGGTTTTTACCCACCAGAGGTTTAGCATCCTCTATAGACTCGATCTCTTCCAGGGCTACGATGGCTCGCTCTCCCTGGAGATGAAAGGATTCAACAAAAAATGGAACCAGTTTACCGCTGAGCTCAACGAACACTGATTCCATTTCCTGATATTGTTCGGGAAAATCCACATCGAGGAAAAACACAAGCTCCCCTCGAAGACCATGAGTCTTGACTACATTACCAAGCTGGTAGCATTCATCAAAACCCATCTACTACTGGATTAGTCCTTTTTTTCTTCTTCAGAAAACTCGTCTGCAGCTTTAGCTTCTGCTTCCTCTACAGCCTCTGACCCTTCTTCCTCTAGCGCTTTTTCTTCTTCGCTAGCTCCAGCCTCTGCTACTTCAGCAGCAAGTGCTTCTTCTGCTGCCTTCTTACGCGCAGCAATCGCCTCAGCTCTGGCATCAGACACTTTCTTCTCAGCTTCAAGTCTTGCTTTCGCTTTTGCAGCCTTGTCTGATGAAAGTTGATCCAATTTACCTTGAATCTTAGCATCCTTCTCCTTCACCCATGCCTCGAATTTCTTGTCGGCCTCTTCTTGCGTGATCGCTCCTTTGTTCACACCTACTTGCAAGTGCTTCTTCATAAGGATACCACGGTAAGAGAGCATAGCGCGTACAGTATCTGTAGGCTGTGCACCTTTCATTACCCAGTCAAATGCTTTTTCTTCATTCAAAGAAATTGACGCTGGGTCAGTATTTGGATTATAAGTCCCAATCTTCTCAATAAATCTACCATCTCGTGGTGCTCTTGAGTCTGCCACTACTACATCGTACATGGCTTGTTTTTTGCGTCCGCGACGCGCTAATCTGATTTTTACAGGCATAACTTTTTCTTTTGTTTATGGAACTCGTCCATGCAAAGATTTTTAAAGAGCCGCAAAGATACACTGTTTTCCACACTTTTGAAAGCCATGATTTAACTCTCAGTATTTACCCTGATATTTGTGTAAGCGGGTAGGCGATTTTAATCTTAAACATTCGTTCCATATATTTGTTTCTCAGAAACTAACGCTTTAACAACGCCCATAGATAATGGACAAATATTCATACATCTCCAATGCCGATGTGGGCTACATCGACGACCTCTATCAGTCTTTCAAAGAAAACCCTGAAAATATTGACGAATCCTGGAGGAAATTCTTTGAGGGATTTGAGTTTTCACAACAAAGATATGGTGACAATGGCGCTCCAGGAGCTGCCTTAGAGGGTTCCAAAGAAATTAAAGTCCGAAACTTAATCTATGCTCACAGATCCAGAGCACATCTAAAGTCGGACACCAACCCTGTACGCCCACGACGTAAGCACAACGTGCGGCTGGAGCTGGACAACTTCGGACTTTCGGAAGATGACCTAAACGAAGAGTTTGAAGTAGGCAGTGAGATTGGTCTTGGCAAAGCATCCCTAAAAACCATTCGCGAGCGACTAGCCAAAATATATCTTGGTCATATTGGGTATGAATACAACCACCTGCGCAATTCGGACATTTTCGAATGGATGAAAAACAAGGTGGAAACAGAAGGGGTAGACATCAACCCTCCGAAAGATGAAAAAAAACGTATCCTTTCTAAGCTTAATGAAGCGGTAGTTTTTGAAAACTTCCTGCACACAAAGTTTTTGGGCCAAAAGCGATTTTCACTAGAAGGTGGAGAAAACACCATCCCCGCGCTGGACAAAATCATCCGCAGAGCTGCGGAGCTGGATGCAGAGGAAGTAGTGATCGGAATGGCCCACCGCGGACGTCTCAACGTCCTGGCCAACATCATGGGCAAGACCTACGAAGAAATTTTTGCGGAGTTTGAAGGCAATACCGATCCTGACCTCACAATGGGTGATGGCGATGTAAAATATCACCTTGGCTACTCCAGCCACATACAGGTCAACGGCAAAAAAATCTATGTAAAGCTGGCACCAAACCCTTCACACCTGGAGGCAGTAGACCCTGTAGTTCTGGGCTACACCAGAGCTCAGATAGATGATGAGTATCGTGGAGATATGAAAAAGGCCGTTCCGGTGTTGATTCATGGAGATGCAGCCGTAGCAGGACAAGGAGTGGTGTATGAGTGCATCCAGATGTCGTTGTTAGATGGCTACCGATCAGGAGGCACTATCCACTTTGTGATCAACAACCAGGTAGGCTTTACTACCGATTACGACGATGCCCGCTCCTCTATATATTGTACCGATCTGGCCAAGATTGTAGATGCACCGGTGATCCACGTAAACGGTGACGATCCAGAAGCTGTAAACTTTGCTGCGAACCTGGCCATCGAATACCGCCAGACATTTAACAAAGACTTTTTCATAGACCTCCTCTGCTACAGAAGACACGGTCATAACGAAAGCGACGAGCCTAAATTCACACAGCCGAAGCTTTACAACCTTATCGCCAAGCATGCCAATCCACGTGAAATCTACGTGAAGCAGCTAGTAGAGCGAAAAGACATAGACAAAGCTGAAGCTGAAAAGCTAGACAAAGAATTTAAAAAACAACTTCAGGATCGTCTGGATGAGGTAAAACAAAAACCTCTTCCATACAAGCCACAAAAAATTGAAGAGGAGTGGCACTTTCTAAGAAGAAGTAAGCTCGAGGACTTTGACAAGTCACCAGATACCAGCATTTCGAAAGATACGCTTGAAAAAGTAGCCAAGGCACTTACCACAATACCTGATGGATTCAAGCCGCTTCGTCAGATCGAAAAGCTGCTTAAAGAACGCAACAACCATTTCTATGAGGAAAAATCACTGAACTGGGCAGATGCAGAGCTTTTGGCTTACGGATCACTTCTTTCTGAAAAGAAAATCGTGCGGATGTCTGGACAGGACGTGAAGCGTGGGACGTTTTCTCACCGCCACTCATACCTGTTCGACTCCAACACCAACGAGCCGTACTGCAACCTCGACCATATCCAGGAAGATCAGGAGCCATTTAGAATTTTCAACTCCCTCCTTTCCGAATATGCGGTTTTAGGCTTTGAGTATGGATATGCCATGGCCACTCCAAATGCCCTGGTGATCTGGGAAGCACAGTTTGGAGACTTCTCTAATGGCGCACAGGTGATGATCGACCAGTTTATCACCAGTGCAGAAACCAAGTGGCAGCGCATGAACGGACTGGTAATGCTACTACCTCATGGCTATGAAGGCCAGGGACCAGAGCACTCTAGTGCCCGCATGGAAAGATTCCTGCAGATGACTGCTCAGGAAAATATGATCATTGCAGACATTACCACTCCGGCCAACTTCTTCCACCTGATCCGAAGACAACTCACGTGGGAATTTAGAAAGCCATGTGTGGTCTTTTCGCCAAAGTCACTACTCAGACATCCTAAGGTTGTTTCGCCTATCGAAGAGTTTACGAAAGGAAGCTTCCAGGAAGTTCTTGGTGACGACTATGTGACCAACAAAAACGTAAAGAAAGTCTTACTATGTACTGGCAAGGTATATTTCGACCTGTTGGAGGAGCAGCAAAAGCGCAAAGCCAAAGACGTAGCAATTGTACGACTGGAGCAGCTGTATCCTTATCCTAAAAAACAACTGGAGAAAATACTGAAGAAATATAGCAAGCCTAAATTGGTATGGGTACAAGAAGAACCCGAAAACATGGGAGCCTGGAGCTTTATGCTGCGAATCTCAGGTCTGGACCTCACACTTGTTTCGCGCAAGTCGATGGCTTCACCTGCTACAGGGTATTCCAAAGTACACAAAGAAGAACAAGCACAAATCGTTAACAAAGCATTCGAAATATAACCAAGACAATTATGAGCCTTGAAATGAAAGTACCGGCTGTAGGTGAGTCGATCACCGAAGTGACCATTGCCCAATGGATGAAAAGCGATGGGGATTTGGTAGAAATGGACGAGGTGATCTGTGAGCTCGAATCCGACAAAGCCACCTTTGAAGTGACCGCCGAAGCTGCCGGCCAGCTATCCATCAAAGCCCAGGAGGGCGACACATTAGATATAGGAGCGGTGCTTTGTGAAATCGATGAGTCTAAAGCAGAGCAAAAAGAAGAACCTAAAGAAGAGCCCAAGCAGGAAGAAAGCAAACCTACCGGCGAAATCAAAGAAATGCATGTGCCTGCAGTAGGTGAGTCTATCAACGAAGTGACCATCTCCAACTGGACTAAGCAATCTGGAGATACGGTAGAACTCGACGAGGTGATCGCCGAAATAGAGTCTGACAAAGCCACCTTTGAGCTTACGGCCGAAGCTAGTGGCAAACTGGAAATCATAGCAGAAGAAGGAGAAACACTCGAAATAGGTGCCCTCATCTGCAAGATAGAAGTTAGCGAGTCTGCTGGCTCCTCTGCCAGCAGTTCAGATGCTGCATCAGACAGTTCCGAATCCAGCGCTTCATCAGATGACAATTACGCAGCAGGGCACGCATCGCCAGCAGCAGCCAAAATCCTGAAGGAAAAAGGAATAGATCCGGCAGATGTAAAAGGTACAGGCAAAGACGGCCGCATCACCAAAGAAGATGCCATGAAAGCCGAAAAACCTGCTCCGAAGAAAGAAGCACCTAAAAAAGAAGCTCCAAAGCAAGAGCAAAAGTCTAAGCCGAGCTACGACGCACCAGAAATCAAAACAGGTGCCAGCCGAGAGCAAAACCGTGAGAAAATGACCTCACTGAGAAAGACCATCTCCAAGCGTCTGGTTTCAGTGAAAAATGAAACGGCCATGCTCACCACCTTCAACGAGGTGAACATGCAGCCGATCATGGACATCCGCAAAAAATACAAAGAGAGCTTCAAAGACAAACACGAAGTAGGCTTAGGCTTCATGTCATTCTTTACCAAAGCTGCTTGTATGGCACTACAGGATTGGCCGGCAGTGAATGCTGCCATCGATGGTGAGGAGCTGGTATTCCACGACTATTGTGACGTATCGATAGCCGTATCTACTCCAAAAGGTCTGGTAGTGCCGGTAATCAGAAACGCTGAGTCGCTCAGCTTCGATCAGGTGGAAAAAGAAGTCATCCGCCTGGCTACCAAAGCTCGCGATGGCAAGCTCAGCATCGATGAAATGCAGGGTGGCACCTTTACCATCACCAACGGTGGTATTTTCGGGTCTATGCTCTCCACCCCGATCATCAACGCGCCTCAGTCTGCTATCCTTGGGATGCACAACATCGTAGAGCGTCCCGTGGTAGAAAACGGAGAAATTGTGGTGAGACCAATCATGTATGTGGCGCTCTCTTACGATCACCGCATCATTGATGGACGTGAGTCTGTAAGCTTCCTGGTACGCATGAAGCAACTCCTCGAAGATCCTACCAGAATCTTACTAGGCGTGTAAAATGACAAAGGCAAACGACATAGCGAAGCAGCAGGATCGAAAAGCTGAAGTTTTACGGCAAATCGGAATCGCTGCGGCTGTTTGCCTCCCAGCAGAAACAGAAGTCTTTATTTACGGTAGTCAGGCAAATCTAGAGCATTTGATTCCCGCAGATATAGACTTGGGGCTGCTACATACTGATAAAATACCCATGGAAGCGCTAGCAGATTTTATGATCATGTTGGATGCGCTTCCTATTTTATACCAGTTTGATGTCACTGACTTTCGTTCGGTCAGTGACAGTTTTCGGAGTGTTGCCATGAAAAATGTGGAATATTTAGACAGATATGATGTCATTAGAACTCCTAAAGGAACGAAATAAAGTTTTCAGAAAAGGTCTCTCTTCTCTGGAAGAAGCACTGAAGCTGCCCAAGTCTGAGATCGTGCGCGATGCGTGTATTCAGCGGTTTGAGTATTGCTTCGAGATGGGCTGGAAGCTTTTAAAACGAATAATTGAATTTGAGAATGGAGCTCCTGTAGCCGGAGGGATTACTTCGTGTATCAAAAAAGCCGTAGAACTAAGAATTATAGACCGGGAAGACTTGTGGCTGGATGCCCAGCGTGGCAGAAACCTCACTTCTCACACATACGATGAAGCGATCGCAAATGAGCTTTATCGAAACATACAGAATTACTACAAGACGTTTATTTCTTTATCCGATTTCATAGAAAAACACTATTGATATGCAATACGATATTACCGTCATAGGCTCAGGCCCCGGAGGCTATGTAGCAGCTATCCGAGCCGCACAGCTCGGATACAAAACTGCGCTGATCGAAAAATATCCTACTTTAGGTGGTACCTGCCTCAATGTAGGCTGTATTCCGTCCAAGGCATTGCTGGACTCTTCGGAGCACTTTCACAATGCAGAAACCACCTTCAAAGAACACGGGATAGACATCAACAAACCCAAGGTAAACCTCAAGCAGATGATCGCCCGCAAGGCTGATGTGGTAAAGCAAAATGTGGACGGTATCGCCTACCTGATGAAAAAGAACAAAATAGATGTGCATCAGGGCGTAGGGAGTTTCAAAGACAAAAACACCATTGTAATAAAAGGTGAAAAAGAGGAGAAAGAAATCACTTCTGAAAAAGTGATCATCGCTACAGGCTCCAAGCCTGCTTCCCTCCCCTTCATCGAGCTGGACAAAAAACGTGTGATTACCAGCACGGAAGCACTCGAACTCAAAGAAGTACCCAAGCACATGATCGTGATCGGTGGTGGTGTGATCGGTATGGAGCTGGGCTCCGTGTATGCGCGACTGGGCGCAAAGGTGTCGGTGGTAGAATACCTGGACAACCTCATACCCACCATGGATGGCACCATGGGCAAAGAGCTGCAAAAGTCCCTCAAAAAGCTTGGCTTTGACATCTACACCAGCCACAAGGTAACTGCCGTAGAAGCCAAAGGCAAAGAAGTCACCATTACGGCTGAAAGTCAAAAAGGTGAAGCTCTGGAACTAAAAGGCGACTACTGCCTGGTATCTATCGGGCGCAAGCCATACACTGAGGGGCTTGGACTGGAAAATGTAGGTATCAGCACTGACAAGCAAGGCCGCATCGAAGTAGATGGCAACCTAAAAACCAGTGTAGATAACATCTGGGCAATAGGTGATGTAGTGAAAGGTGCCATGCTGGCTCACAAAGCTGAAGAAGAAGGCGTGTTCGTAGCGGAATCTATCGCAGGACAAAAACCACACATCAACTACAACCTCATCCCTGGCGTGGTGTACACCTGGCCAGAGGTAGCCAGCGTAGGCTTTACGGAAGAGCAGCTCAAGGAAAAAGGCCAGAAATACAAAGTTGGCAAGTTTCCATACAAAGCCCTCGGACGAGCCAGAGCTTCTATGGACCTGGACGGACTGGTAAAAATCCTGGCAGACAAAGAAACCGACGAAATACTGGGCATCCATATCATAGGTGCACGAGCAGCAGACATGATCGCAGCAGGTGTCACTGCTATGGAATACAGAGCATCGGCAGAAGATGTATCACGCATGTCGCATGCACACCCTACCTACATGGAAGCGGTGAAAGAGGCATGTCTGGCAGCGACAGACAATCGCCCGATTCACATGTAAGCAGGCATTTACACATTTTTGAGAGGCTGTTTTTAATATCCGGTATGATACCGGTAGTTAGAAGCAGCTTTTTTTATGGCTACACCTCCATTCAAATCACTCAGACACCTCTTCACATCCTCCAAATCGGCCTTTTATGGATTTTTGGATCACTTTCTCACCTGACTGTTTTATTTTGCCAGCCATTCAAAATCAAAACAATCCTGAAAATCATGCGAAAGCCACTACTACTGGCGCTAATGATTGTGACGGCAATGGCCTGTCACGATACCAGCGCTCAACTCTTCGGAAAAAAGAAAAAAAAGGCCGCCACTGAGCAGTCCAAACCCAAGAAAAAATCTCCCTTCAAGAAATATTCGGAAGTCATCACCGACGATGCTCAAACCGACGAAGGACTTTTCACCTTTCACAAAGTAGATGACAAGTACTACTTTGAAATCTCTGAAGACTTACTGGAAAAAGAAATCCTCATCGTCTCCCGTATCTCGGGCCACGTAAAAGGGCTCAACTTCGGAGGAGCAGGCATGAAATCCCGCCCACAGCAGGTCATTCGCTTTCAGCGCAAAGACAACTCCCTCCTGCTGCGCTCTGTCTCGTACAACTCTGTAGCTAGCGAAGAAGACCCGATCTACCTTTCTGTGGTCAACAACAACTTTGAGCCAATCATCCACACTTTCAAAATAGAAGCGCTAGGCAAAGACTCAGCGAGCTATGTGATCAACATCGAAAACTTTTTCACTACGGACGTGCCCATGATCGGGGCGCTGTACGAATCACAACGCAAAAACTTCAAAGTGTCATCGGTAGACAAAAGCCGCTCGGTGATCTCCTGGGTGAAGGCCTTTCCGGAAAACATGGAAATACGCCACATCCTAACCTACAAGGGCAAAAACCTCCCGGACAACCAACTTACCGATGCCCTCAGCATAGAGATGAACCAGTCGATGATCCTGCTACCAGAAGACCCCATGGTACCTCGAAACTTCGATGAGCGTGTGGGCTACTTCTCTATTCGCCAGATCGACTACTCCAAAGAAGAGCACCGTGCTGCAAAAAACCGCTTCATCACCAGATGGAGACTAGAGCCCAGCGACTGGGAAGCGTTTAACAATGGCGAAGCGGTGGAACCCGTAAAACCGATCGTGTATTACATAGATCCAGCCACTCCGGAAGTCTGGAGACCTTACATCAAACAGGGTGTGGAAGACTGGCAAAGCGCTTTTGAGAAAGCAGGACTGAAAAACGCCATCATTGCCAAAGACGCACCTACACCCGAAGAGGACCCGGACTGGAGCCCAGAAGACGTGCGCTACTCGGTGATCCGATACATCGCTACGGATATCCAAAATGCTCAGGGCCCACACGTACACGATCCGCGTACTGGCGAAATCCTCGAAAGCGACATCCTATGGTACCACAACGTAATGAACCTGCTCCGCAACTGGTATGCCATCCAGACTGCTGCGGTAAACGAAGATGCACGCAAAATTCAGTTTGATGACGAACTGATGGGCGAGCTCATCCGCTTTGTGGCGGCTCATGAAGTAGGTCACACACTCGGCCTGCCGCACAACATGGGCTCTAGTGTAGCCTATCCCGTAGACTCCCTACGCTCACCTACATTTACTGCTACTCATGGAGTGGCTCCATCCATCATGGACTATGCCCGATTCAACTACATCGCGCAACCTGGTGATGGCGTGACCAACTTCTTCCCTCGAGTGGGAGAATATGACGACTGGTCCATCTGGTATGGCTACCGCCCAGTTCCTAATGTACAAGCTCCTGAAGATGAAGAAACCACCCTCAATGCGTGGATTTTGGAAAAAGCCGACGATCCTGTTTATCGTTTTGGTAGACAAAGATGGAGCCCGACCGACCCTAGTGCACAAACGGAAGACCTGGGTGACGACTCCATGCGTGCATCCGAATATGGGATCGCCAACCTGCAGCGCATCATCGCCCAGCTATTGGAGTGGGGCACCGAAGATGGCAAAAACTACGAAGACCTGGCAGAGCTTTACAGCAATGTAGTTGGGCAATACAACCGCTACATGGGTCATGTCACCGCCAATGTGGGTGGTGTGTACGAATACTACAAAACCGCCGATCAGGACGGTGCGGTGTATACGCACGCTTCTAAAGACAAGCAACGCAGAGCCGTAGCCTTTCTCAATGAGCAGCTATTTACCACACCTGAGTGGGTCATCCACCCCGGCATCTTGTCTCGAATCGAAGAGGAAGGCATCGTGGACCGCATCAAAGCACTACAAACCCGCACCCTCAACCGACTGCTACAAGGCGACCGTCTGGGAAGAATGCTGGAAAACGAAGCCCTCAACGGCACAGATGCCTATGCTGCCTCACAGCTTTTCACGGATGTGCGAAAGGGCGTGTTTAGCGAACTCCGAAGCGGTAAGACCATAGACCTGTTCCGTCGCAACCTCCAGAAGGCTTTTGTAGAAAAGCTGGGAGAACTGACCAATACGGAGGATAACGATCTGCGCACCTCTGACGTGCCGTCGATTGCTCGTGGCAACCTCAAACTGCTCAAATCAGAACTGTCACGCGGGCTCAGCCGCCAGCGAAACGCGCTCTCGCGCTTTCACATAGAAGACCTCATCGCTAGAATCGACGTGATCCTCGATCCTCGTAGCTAAGCACAATTTCATACACACCCCGCTCCGACCTTTTCGTTGCGGGGTGTTTTTTTACCTCCACCCATCGCCTAACTTTCACCTGCCCAATTCCATCACCTAACGGGTGAAAGCCCGTCATCATCGAAAACCTCACATCGTGGGCGCTATTCTTTGATTAGATTTGGTAACCAACCCGAGTCTAGCCAACCGACCATTCCAGGGCCCACGCTTTGGATAAAATAACCTTAACAATCAGTTTTAATAGCTCCCCATAAAATGACCAAATCAACAGGTCTATTCGTACTTGTGCTGCTCATCAGCCTATGGGCCTCCGCCCAAAAACATCCGCTATCCCGAAGCGACAGTGGGATCGTAGTAGCTAACCTCCAAAAATATGACGACCTCATAGCCCGCGATGACTTCCGCGGAGCTAGTGGTGCACTCAACGACGTGGCGTTTGTCTACTGGAACAACAATCACTACGAAGAAGCAGCCAAATACTACGAGCAGTCGCTGGACCTCAACATGCGCGTGGCTAACGAAAACGGCATAGCCATGATCAACAACAACCTGGGTATGCTCTACGCTGACCTGGGTCGGTATGAGCAGTCGCTGGACAAGTTTAGCAAAACACTAGCTGCCCGGCGGGCGAGCAATGAGGAAGTAGGCATCATCGCTGCGCTGGTAAACATGGCCGTGGTGCTCAACAATCTGGAGCGCTACGAAGAATCCGTCAAAAGACTTTCTGAAGCTCTGGATCTGGCCAGAGAGCACTACGACAAACAGCAGATGCGGAGCGTATATGGCATGCTGTCGGAGACTTACGAAAAGATGGGAGATGTGGAGCGCTCACTACAGTATTTTGAGCTATACAAGAGTTTTCATGAGCAGATCCAGCGTGAGGAGATCAAAGGTGTAAACGAACAACTGGAAAAAGAACGGGTACAAAAACAACAACTCGCCGCAGAGAAGGCGCTGAAGGAAAACGAACTCCTCAAAAAGCAGCTGGAACTCTATCAGAAAAACGAAGAACTCCAGCAGAAGGACTCCATCAACCAAAGCCTCTACTCTAGTCTTTCGGCCCAGGAGCTGGAGCTGGAGCTACTGGAGCGCGACAAGCAGCTGAGCGATCTGGAAGCCGAGGCGCAGCACATCGAAAACCAAAAGCTGGAAGTACAGAAGAATGCCTACCTCACCACACTCATCATTGTGGTGATAGCCGGGGTGATCATCGCCATACTGATCCTGATCAACGTGCGCAAGACCAAGCAGCACAACCAGGTGCTGGAAGAAAAAAACCGCTCCATAGAGGAGCAGCGCCAGGAGCTGGAAGTGGCCAACCATACCAAGGACCGCATCTTTTCTGTGATCTCACACGACCTACGCAGCCCTATTTCCTCCTTGAGAGGCTTTTTCTCTTACATCGACCTGTTTGACGTACCCGATGAACTGCGGAATGCTCTAAAAGGGGTAGAATCACAGCTGGCCAATAGTGCCACGCTACTGGAAAACCTCCTCACCTGGTCGCGCTCGCAGCTAGAAAAAGCCGTACCTAAAAAAGAAGAAGTGGCTGTAGCCGAAATCGTGGAGAAAAACTTTCGACTACTGCAGGAGCATGCCACCAAAAAAGAAATTGCGCTAAGCAGCAGCATCACAAACAATGATGTGCTCTTTAGCGACCCGGATACGGTAGACATTGTGCTAAGAAACCTCATCCAAAATGCACTGAAATTTACCCCAAAAGGGGGCAGTGTAGCCATCAGCTACAACCACTCTCCTGAAGAAGACTGTGTGATCGTAAAGGACACGGGAGTGGGCATGAAGCCCGAAAAAGTGGCTTCACTTTTTGACATCTCTACCAACCGCAGCTCGGTGGGAACAGACAAAGAAAAAGGCTCCGGCCTGGGACTGATCCTCTGCAAAGAGCTCATAGAAAAGGTTGGCGGAGTGATAGAAGTATCTAGCGAACCCGAGGTGGGCACCGAATTTAAACTCCGATTTCAAAACTAAAAAGCATCCTCTAAACACATAGCGCACACACCATATGAAAAGGATTTTTACACTTGTCGCACTACTGATGGTTTTTGCCGCCATGGCCCAAAAGCCCACCCATCACACTGACTCTACTGGCAACCTGTACTGGCGCAAGTCTACACCTGTTTACTTGTTTATTTCTGACAACCCCAACGGCCCTCAGGAGCGCCTCAAAAGCCAGGCCACTCCCGAATACGCTGATCCTTTTTACCTGGATACTGAGGGGGTAAACTACATCCGCTCGCGCAATGCCGTGGATCCGGAAACAGGGCGAGTGCTCCCAGATACGGAAGTGCTTTTTGAGATCTATGCCGACGGACTGGCACCGATCACCACCACCAGCTATGAGCAGGTAGATAAGTATGCCAACGAAGGCGTAACCTACTACAAAGCAGGGCTGCGCATTGGGCTGCAGGCCAAAGACCAGCTCTCTGGCGTGCGCAAGCTACTCTATAAAATCAACGACGGAGCATTTGCTCCATACAGCACTCCAATCAGTTTTGCTCAAGCGGGGGTGTATACCCTCGCTTACAGTAGTGAAGACATGGTGGGCAATGTGGAAGAAACCCAGTCGGTGACCTTTACCATAGACCCTACTGCACCATACAGTGACCTTACGGTAAATGGCATCACGGAAGACCAGGTGATCTCTCTAGGATCTAAGATGTACATCCTGGCCCTAGACTCTATCTCTGGTGTGGCCGATGTATACTACCGCTTCGATGATCAGGCATTTAAAAAATACCGCGGTGGCAACCTGCCATTCACTGACCTGGATGAAGGCGACCATACGGTGACCTACTATGCCAAAGACCAGGTAAACAATGTAGAGCAGGAAAAAAGCTTTTCGTTTTACCTGGACAAATCTGCACCACTTATGGTGGCAGACGTACTGGGTGACCGCTTTATTGTGGAGGACGAGGTGTACTTTTCCGGGCGTACCAAGCTAAAGCTCACTGCCGTAGACAACAAAGTGGGCGTAAAAGAAGTGATGTTTTCGGTAGATGGTAATGAGTTTCAGGAATACAAGCAGCCGTTTTACCTCCCGAGTGTATCTGGGGTGCATAGCATTCGGTACTACTCTGTAGACAACCTCAACAACTCTACTGCCAAAGGCAATACGGGCTACACCAGCCATGGAGGCTATGAGGAGTTTAAGCACAATGTGGCGAAGTTTTATGTAGACCTCACCGGGCCGGTGATTGATCACAGCATTCGCAACTTCTCCTTTACGCGTGACGATACGCTGTTTATCGGGCCCTATTCGAAAATCCGCCTGACGGGCAAAGACCCGGAATCTGGCCTGCAATACATGAGCCACAGCCTGGAAAACATGGTGGGCGAAACGAACTACGAGGGACCATTTACGCTGAGCGAAACTCCTGAGGGCTACCACACGCTGGAGTACTTTGGGTATGACAATGTAAACAACCGCAACACTTCACAATTTTCGTTTTACCTGGACAAAACCGCACCAAGGAGCATCATCCAGTTTAATACCGGACAAACGGGTGAGAAAAATGGCAAGCCGGTGTATCCGGTCACCGTGGGGATCTTCCTCTCAGCCGTGGATCAGACCTCTGGTGTGAGTAAGCTCTCCTATGCACTGGGCAATAATGACCTGAAGCCGTATGCCGGCCTGATCTCTGGCTTGCGCAAAGGCAAGCATGAGCTCCGCGTACAGACGGTAGATTTTCTGGGCAATACCTCCGAGCAGACCATCGAGTTTTATATCAAATAAAGAAACACTTTTACCGGTGATTCACGAAAAGGTCAGGGCGCAAGTCCTGGCCTTTTTTGGTTTTGTCTGATGGTTCGAGGCTTGGCGCCCCCGACTAGGCGCCCCCCATCTCACCATGACAAAACCCAGTCTCGAAGCATAAGGAAAAACCATGCACGTAGTTAGAGACAATGAAGCTTAGATTTCTTTACTGGAATAAAACTTCTTACTTCAGTCGATTTTTCAGGTCCATACGCTCATGTAGTATTCTGGTTATCTCAACCAGGTTATCTGAGACCTTACGATAGAAAATGATATGACGATTCACCTTGTATCCACACAGACCCATTCTTATCATATCATAGTTACGCCCTAGATCAGGAGAAGATGCAATGGCCTTAAAAGCGTTTACAAGTTGCTTGTGATAAGTATCCGCCTGAAGCTCTGACCAATGATCAAAAGTGTAGTTCCAAATTTCTGTCAGGTCCCGAACAGCTCGGTTGGTCAAACGATAATTACCCATTTGATCGGGATGACTTTAGCTGGTCCAGATGAGTAGATGGATCAAAATCTTCTGCAACTCCACTATCAACCCCTTCTTGAATGGCCTGCTTGAGTGAAGTCACTTTACGCTCTTCTTCTTCAAGCAGCCTTAATCCTGCGCGTACCACTTCGCTTACATTCTTAAAGCGACCTTCCGTGACACTTTGTTTGACAAAATTATCAAAATAGTCTCCAAGTGATATTGATGTATTTTTTCCCATGCCATAAAGTTACCAAATATTGGTAAAAGAGCAATCCCCAAATAAATCTCGACTCCCCTATTTTGGGTATTTTACTTAGAATGGTTTGATCTTATGCCGTGAAGTGGTAATTTAAACAGCAAATCACTGCTCAGCAGGTTTTTAACCCCAACCGGGCACCACTTTTCGCTTTAGAATTTTTAGGTGCATGTTGGCCATACACGAACCGCCGTACGATTGAAACTGATAGTCACCGAATCCCAACCTCAAAGCGCCTATCTATGTGCGCCATCATCCAGTATACGCTACTGGAGGCAGTATATGCTGCTAAAAGTCGTTTGCACCTATTATCTAAAGGCCGCTTACAGCCGTCTTTTTCATGCTGCAGCCGTCTTACGGCCACTTACAGCCAACTTTTCGTCGCTGCAGGCGTCTGATGGCCGCTTACAAGCGTCTAATTCAAAATACAGCCGTCTTTTTCATTCTGCAGCCGTCTTACGGCCACTTACAGCCAACTTTTCGCCGCTGCAGGCGTCTGATGGCCGCTTACAAGCGTCTAATTCAAATTACAGCCGACTTTTTCATACTGCAGCCGTCTTACGGCCACTTACAGCCAACTTTTCGTCGCTGCAGGCGTCTGATGGCCGCTTACAAGCGTCTAAAGCAAATTACAGCCGTCTTTTTCATTCTGCAGCCGTCTTACGGCCACTTACAGCCAACTTTTCGTCGCTGCAGGCGTCTGATGGCCGCTTACAAGCGTCTAAAGCAAATTACAGCCGTCTTTTTCATTCTGCAGCAGACGTCTTACGGCCACTTACAGCCAACTTTTCGTCGCTGCAGGCGTCTGATGGCCGCTTACAAGCGTCTAAAACAAATTACAGCCGTCTTTTTCATACTGCAGCCGTCTTACGGCCGTTGCAACCGTCTAAAACGTATTTACAACCAGCTTTTTCGAAATACAGCCGTCTTACGGCCAGCTTATGAAAACCAATTATTCACATATCTAAAATTTACAAATCATGAACGACAGACAAACGAAGTACCTCAATCAGTATCGTGACATCCTGGGAGTCTTAAACAACTACCCTGTGGAAACCAACAAATACGCGGTAATTGAAAAAGCCGCAGATGCTTTTAAGCACAACGTGTCACAGATAGAAGAACATGCCAAAGCTACGGTGGTAGATAGCACGAGCCTGTCTAAAGGCAAAGCCAAGCTAAAGCGAGAGCTGGCAGAGCTCGCCGTGGAGCTGGCTGCTGCAGCCATGGCCTATGCGCAAGAGCAGGACAATAACGAACTCAAAGGCGTGTTTGACATCCACTACTCAGACATCCGCTATGCCAAAGATGAGGATGCGCTCAACCTGTCGCGCGTACTGGAAGAGGAGCTCACTGCTCATCTGGAATCACTGGCCATGTACCTGATCATGCCGGAAGATGTAGCCAAACTCAGTGAACTCAGCAGTAAGTTTCAGGACGTAAGTGAGCTACATGGTGGGACTCAAGCCGCCTCCAAGCGGGCACACAAGACACTCAATGTGCTCTTCCGAGAAACTCAGCAACTGCTGGCCAATCAGCTGGACCTGCTCATGATGCGCCTCAAGCGCCTGGAGCCGGACTTTGCAGAGGACTACTTCAATGCCCGCGGCATGTCCGTGAATGTAAGCCGAAGCTTTGCCACCGAGCCAGAGCCCGACATCCAACACTAAATCATCTATGAATCTCAACCTCCCCCGGGTGAAGGCTCGGGGGCAAATTCCCAAAAACTATGAATGAAATAAAAATAAAACTTGAGAACTGCAACAATATTAAATCGGGTGAAATCTCTCTGAAACCAAAATCCTTGAATATAAAGTACGGGATAAATGGCACAGGAAAAAGCACAATCGCAAGTGCAATTTCACTACAAATTGATAACGAAGGTAGTCTTCAGAAAGAACTAAAACCATTTCATTCATTTGATGATGAAGAAATTCAACCTTCTGTAAATCTACCTTCCGAAATTCGAAGTGTACTTGTATTTAACGAGGAATATTTAAAACAATTTGTTTTTACCAAAGATGAACTCTTGACTAATAGTTATGAAGTTCTCATCAAAACACCCGAGTTCAATGCATATTCAGAGAAAATTGAAGTATTACTTCAACAAATCAAAGCAACCTTCTCAGAGCATGAGGAACTGGATAGAATAATAGACGCTTTTGATCGGCTATCAACAAGTTTCGCATCTACAAAAAACGGTTTATCAAAATCATCCCCCCTTTATAAAGGATTGAAAAATGGCAACAAAATTGAAAACATACCTAAAGAACTATCCGGCTACACGCCACTTATCCAGAATAGCAAGTGTGTGGAATGGCTAAATTGGCAACTTAAAGGAAGTGACTTTCTAGAAATTTCAGATAACTGTCCTTATTGCACATCTTCGACATCAGACAAAATTGAAACCATTAAAGCGGTATCTAATAATTATGACAAGTCAGTTATTAAAAAATTCTTAATAATTACAGAGGCACTGAATGAGTTGGGAGACTATTTTTCTCCAATTGCACAAGAATCGTTGAGAAAGATAACCACAAAAAGCAGTCAACTAAACCCTGAGGAAGAACAATATATAATAGAAGTCAAAAATCAGATAGACACGCTATTAAATAAACTAATTTCTCTCCGAGAAATTTCCGCCAATTCATTGGATTGTGAAGGTAACCTACGAGACCAACTACACAACTTGACGATAGATCTAAACTATTTTGATAAATTCAACTCCCAAACTACACAAGAAATAGTTACAGCAATTAATAACTCAATCAATGTTCTTCTTGAGAAGACCAATCAACTCGAAGCCTTCTTGAGAATTCAAAATGAAACTCTTGGGAAAATAATTCAAAAACGACAAGATGCTATTAACTCATTCTTAACTAGCGGAGGATATAGGTATGAGGTTATAATATCAAAAGACGAATTCAATAGCTACAAACTCCACCTCAAACACATTGAATCGGAATCACCGCTCACTCAAGCAAAGCAGCACCTCAGCTTTGGTGAAAAAAATGCATTCGCTATAATCTTGTTTATGTATTTGGCCTTGCATGAAAACCCAGACTTGATAATACTCGATGACCCCATTTCTTCATTTGATAAGAATAAAAAATATGCCATTTTACACAAACTTTTTAGAGGAGAAAAGGGCCAATGCTTGAAGGGACGCACTGTATTAATGCTTACTCATGATATAGACCCATTGATCGATTGCGTTAAAATCTTAACTGATTTCCAAGGGTTTTCACATGCAAAATTTATAAGGAATTCATCTGGAGTTCTCTCGGAGACCCCCATTAAATCAAAAGATTTAAAAACCTTCGCTAAAATCTGTAAAGATTACCTTAAGTCAGACAGTGACATTGTTTTGAAAGTAATCTTTCTAAGACGACACTTTGAAATTCTAGATAATCTAGGTGATGAATATCAAGTTCTGTCAAATCTTATTCATTTAAGGGAGTTGGGGAAATTGACTGTTAACAAGACAGAAGAACTATCACCTGAAAGATACGAATCTGGAGTAGAAGGAATTGTAAAAGAATTACCAGAATTTGATTATAACGACATTCTAAATGCTTTAAAAGATAGGGGTAAACTTATCCAAATTTACTCTAAAGCTTCAAGTGGCTACGTTAAATTGAACATCTATCGGATTCTTAATGAAGGAAAAGAGACCCCTGATGTCTTAAGGAAATTTATTAATGAGACTTTTCACATTGAAAATGAACTCATATGTCAATTGGATCCTATAAAATTTGACCATATTCCAGAGTATGTCATCGAAAAATGTGACGCAGATATTCTAGGAGATTCAATCACAAGGCAAACTTACCCTGCTTAACCCTACCCCCTCCCCGGCA
Organism: Marinoscillum furvescens DSM 4134; assembly: GCF_003386095.1. Lineage (GTDB taxonomy): Bacteria > Bacteroidota > Bacteroidia > Cytophagales > Cyclobacteriaceae > Marinoscillum > Marinoscillum furvescens. The sequence continues at coordinate 448,860 of NZ_QREG01000001.1, forward strand.
CTATCGCCGGGACTTCTTTTTTGTACTGCTCATAAGCTTGGCCGTATTGTTTAAGAAGCTTTTGCTCCTCCCAGCGGATGCCCAGCGGTAGGTAGGCAAACACCGTAAGCACGGTGGCTACATTTACATCCGTAGGGTGGTAGCCCACCATCCCTATCAGCACCAGGATCGTCCCGCTATAGATGGGGTGGCGCACATAGCCGTGGATACCCTCCCGCACCAGTCCGGTGGCGGGTTCTTTTTTCAGTCCCAGGAAACTCAGCATAGACAGGTGCCGAAAAGACACCATCACGATGATCACGCCCCACGAAGCAAAGATCATGGCCCCATAGCGCATCCAGCCAGGAGGAGTGAATAGCAGTTTGGCCGGAGCCAGCGCCATCAGATAGAGCAAGCCGAGGAGTCCCGCCACACTCACGAGCGAATAGAAAAGCCGATAGACTTGTGCATTCAGTGGCACGGCAGCCTTTATGCGGTCGGCAGCCAGCAGGCTGTGCAGCAGCAAGTAGCCCGCCCATGCCCCGATGATCAATATGAGGTAATGCATGACGGCAATCTATGGCCCTACCAGCAAAGTATCAAATGGAATGGAGTGTAAATGCGGGTAGGTGGAGGTAGTGAATGCTTGTCTAACGTTTTTGGGTTTTGTCCTATACTTCGGCAGGCTCAGTATGACAAAACCCAAACTCACCAAATCCCCTCATCATCCCCACCGCAATACTAACCCCTTACATTCCATCGTCTAAAGGCTCCATTTGCCTACATTTGCCCCAACTCAAGCGCATAAACACAAAACAGCAATGACAGCAGTGAAAATCGCACTTATCAAAGAAGGCAAAGTACCCATCGATCGGCGCGTGGCCCTCACCCCTTTTCAGGCACGTCAGGTAAAGCAGACTTTCCCCAATGTGGAAGTAGTCGCTCAGCGATCGGACATCCGGTGTTTTTCTGATGCAGACTATGAAAAAGAAGGCATCGAGCTGGTGGATGACGTCAGCGACTGTGACATTCTACTTGGCGTAAAAGAGGTACCCATCCCCGAACTGATCGATGAGAAAACGTACTTTTTCTTTTCGCATACCATCAAAAAGCAGCCTTACAACCAAAAGCTGCTGCGCTATATCCTGGACCAAAACATCCGCCTGATCGACTATGAGACCCTTACCGATGAGTCGGGCAAGCGTATCATTGCGTTTGGTCGCTGGGCGGGTATCGTAGGGGCCTACAATGGCGTACTGACCTATGGCCGCCGGTACAACCTTTTCGACCTCAAGCCTGCACACCAGTGCTTTGACCTGGAAGAGCTCAAAACCGAATACACCAAGGTGAAGCTCCCGGCCAACAAGATAGCCGTCACTGGCGGTGGGCGTGTAGCCAAAGGGGCTATGGAAGTGCTCCACGGCATGGGCATCCGCAAGGTATCTCCCGGAGAGTTTTTGCAAAAAGAATATGACGGGCCGGTATTCACACAGCTCAACACCCGTGACTACCACCGCCACAAGGTAGGCAGTAACTTTAGCCGTCATGAGTTTTACAGCACACCGGAAAATTACGAATCAGACTTTCTCAAGTTTGCCCAGGCCGCAGACCTGCTGGTAGCGGCAGCCTTCTGGGACCCAAAAGCTCCGGTGCTGTTCACCCGTGAGGACATCCTGCGCAATGATTTCAAAATCAAAGTAATCGCCGATATCACCTGCGACATAGAAGGCTCCATCCCCAGCACGAAAAAACCGAGCACCATAGAGGACCCCATCTACGACTACAACCCCAGCGATGATGAAGTAGAGGCACCTTTTTCAGACGAAGGCAACATCACCGTGATGGCCGTGGACAACCTGCCATGTGAGCTCCCACGAGATGCTTCGGAGAGCTTTGGCAACGAGCTGGTGCACAATGTACTCCCCGAGCTACTGGGTGACGACAGCAAAAAAGTAATAGAGCGTGCGACGATCACCCTCAAAGGGCAGCTTACGCCAAAATACGAATACCTAACTGATTACGCAGAAGGAAAACTATGAACATACTCGTAACCGGAGCCGGCGGACAGCTAGGCTCAGAGCTACAGGCTTTGGCCAAAACCGAAGCAAACCTTACGTTTCATTTTACAGACTATCCCGAGGTAGACATCACCAATGCAGACAGCCTCGGTGAGCTTTTCAAGGCCACCGCGTTTGCTTACTGCATCAACTGTGCGGCATATACGGCGGTGGACAAAGCCGAAGAGGAAAAGGAAAAATGTGACGCCATCAATGTGACCGGCAGCCAAAACCTGGCAGATCTGTGCAAGGCCCACGATGTGGTATTGGTACATATCTCTACAGATTTTGTGTTTAATGGCGTGACGCACCTGCCCCTGCAGGAAAACGACCTCACCAGCCCGCTGAGCCACTATGGCCTCTCCAAGCTCAATGGAGAAAATGCCATCCGTGATACGTGGGAGAAGCATTTCATCTTTCGCACTTCGTGGCTGTACTCCTCCTACGGCGCCAATTTTGTGAAGACAATGATCCGCCTCGGCGAAACCAAAGACGAGCTGAGCATCATTGCTGATCAGGTAGGCACTCCTACCTATGCCCGCGATCTGGCAGAGGTGATTGTAGCCGTGATCAAAACCAAAAACACAGCCTATGGCCTGTACCACTACAGTAATGAGGGAGTAGCCAGCTGGTACGACTTTGCTGCGGCGGTGTTTGAGTACAAAAGCCTCTCGGTAGTGGCCAAGCCAATTCCTACTGAGGAATACCCTACTCCCGCCAAGCGGCCCCACTTCAGCGTGATGGACAAGACGAAGTTTAAAAAGACCTTCGGGATCGCCATCCCCCACTGGCGCACCAGCCTGAAAAAGTGTTTGGAAATGTTATAACACGAAGACCATTCCAAAACCAGACGACTAAAATAATTTATTGAAGGACGGGCCTTGGTTCATTTTAGGTTTTACAGATGGAAATCAGGTAACAAATAAATATTGTTTGAGCATTTGCTTAACATCAAAATCAGGGAGCAATCGTAATTGCGAGTTTATTTATTTGCTGATTTTCATTTGGAAAATCGTTAAGAAATGAACCCAGCCCTAGATTTTTGCTACTTTTCATCAATGGAAAAGTAGAAAAGTAAATTAAAAAAAAGTCTAATCCAGAGTACTAAATCAAATATCAGACATACAAACTTCCTAAAGCAATTCTCCAGATAAATTGATTGATGCACAAACAAATACAAAATATTGGGAGATTAAAACGCCCCTTATATTGCCTGATTTTCGTTCTTCATAAAAAAGGATGCTCTCGAGCATCCTTTTTTGATTACAACTTCACAGTCCCTCACTCCGCCTGTTCCACTCCTAGCCGCTGCAAATTCGCAATCGAATTGGCTTTCACATTAGCTGGAGGATTCATCGCCAGCGATTTCTTAAACATCTTAATCGCGGCTTTCTCATCCCCCATGGCCACATAGCACTCTCCCATACTGTCGTAGCAGTTGGCTACCTCGGGGTTTCGCTCGATGTTGAGCAGGAAAAACTCTTTAGCCTTATCCATCTGCTTAGCCCCCATCAGCTGATATCCCAGAATGTTGAGTTCGTTTACGTTAGCGATTTCTTTGGCTTCATCGGCTACTTTCACTCCTTCCTCATTATTTCCCACCTGGAAAAGCAGTGCTGCTTTTACTCCAAGCGTTTGCCCGGATCTGTTGGCTGCTATGGCCCGGTCTGCCCAGCCGATAGCTTCTTCATGGTTGATGTTGTTATTGAGGCAGTAGCTGGCAGCCGCTAGTGGCCCCTGCCACCCAAAGCCAATCACTCCTCGCAGCTGATCGCGAATATTGGCCAGCGTAGTTTCCTGATCCACACTGATTTGGATAGGAATCCGCTTATCATCCCAGCTTAGCGCCAGTGTACCTGTATTCGGACTAAAAGCTACAAAATCATAGGTGAGCACATTGGTAAAAGGAGCATCTTCCATTTTGACGGATACCCGCAATACTTCCTCTGCTTCTTCATACCAAAAGCTACCCCACGAGGTGGTGTTGGTGGAAAACAGCACCTGCACCGTGCCATCTGCATTCGGAATCATGTGCAGCCCATAGCTGCCCGCTGCGATTGCTTTGCCTTCAATTTTTACAGGCGTAGAAAACGTAATCACCGTATTTTCATTGGCACCTGCTCGCCAGGGCATCGGTTTTTGATTACCGAAATTATTAGCCGTTAGTCCGTAGGGCACCTGATTGCCCCAGATTTGTCCGGTGCGGTCATTGGCACCGCGGATCACCTGTGGTCGCGAGTAGTTGACCGTAACTTTTGTAAGCCCAATGGTTTGCGTCAGCTCCGCAGCTGGACTCGGCCGAGGTGTGGTGAGCTGAGCATACAAGTCAAAAGACAGCATACAAAGCGCCATGCATAGCGCTGCAAGTAGGGAGGTTGATCTTTTCATGTTTAGTAGGTGTTTGGTTTTGGTAGTAAAAACACCTGACACCCACCACTCCCCGGCTATCCTTATATAACCGGCACTATATGGCTATAAACGCAAAAAACCGGGCGTTGCCCGGTTTTTCTTTTAGTGATGTTAGCGTATGGACTAGCCGTTCATCGAGATGAGGAATTCGTCGTTGTTGCGCGTTCCTTTCATCTTGCTCAGTAGGAATTCCATCGCCTCGTTGCTGTTCATGTCAGACATAAACTTACGAAGGATCCATACACGGCTGAGTTCTTCCTTATCCATGAGTAGGTCTTCTCTTCGCGTACCAGAAGCCGGCACGTCGATCGCAGGGTACACACGCTTGTTGGCCAGCTTACGATCCAGCTGAAGCTCCATGTTACCCGTACCTTTAAATTCTTCAAAGATCACCTCATCCATCTTAGAGCCTGTTTCGATCAGTGCCGTAGCGATGATGGTCAGTGAGCCACCATTTTCTACGTTACGCGCTGCTCCGAAGAAACGCTTAGGCTTGTGGAGCGCATTGGCATCCACACCACCCGATAGGATCTTTCCTGATGAAGGCACTACAGTGTTGTATGCACGTGCCAGACGAGTGATGGAGTCGAGCAGGATCACTACATCGTGTCCACACTCTACCATTCTCTTGGCTTTCTCCAACACAATGCTAGATACTTTTACGTGTTTATCAGCCTGCTCATCGAAGGTAGAAGCAATCACTTCTGCCTTTACCGAGCGTGCCATGTCCGTAACCTCCTCAGGGCGCTCATCGATCAAAAGGATCATCAGGTAGCATTCCGGGTGGTTTTCTGCAATGGCATTGGCCACATTCTTGAGCAATACCGTCTTACCAGTCTTTGGCTGTGCTACGATCATCCCCCGCTGCCCTTTACCTATAGGTGCAAAGAGGTCGAGGATACGCGTAGAGTAATTGTCTGGCTTGCTGCTCAGCTTCAGTTTTTCTTCAGGGAAAAGTGGAGTAAGGTATTCGAAAGCCACACGGTCTCTGATTTCCTCAGTTGTCTTTCCGTTTACGCTTTCTACACGCAGTAGCGCAAAATACTTCTCACCATCCTTTGGAGGACGAATCTGTCCTTTTACCGTATCACCTGTCTTCAGACCAAAAAGTTTGATCTGTGAAGGAGACACATAAATATCGTCAGGGCTAGCCAGGTAGTGGTAGTCACTAGATCGGAGGAAGCCATAGCCATCCTGCATGATTTCCAGCACACCTTCACTGGAGATCACTCCGTCAAACTCTTTTACCTCTTCGTTAAACTGAGCCTTTTTGCTTTTGTGTTCATTGCGATTGTCCTTTCTAGGCTCGCGAGGTTCACGTTGCTCACGTTGCTCACGCTGGGGCTGCTCTTTCTGACCTTTGTTGTCATTGCTTTCGGCAGCATTTTCTCGGCGCTTGCGAGGCTTTTGGTCTTCACGTGCAGGCTTGTCAGCCGAGATTGTTTCTGCCTTAGCTTTTTCTACCGTTTCGTCCAGCTCTATATCCAGCGATTTTAGTAGGTCTTGTGCACTACTGCTCGCTTCTTTAGTTTCTTCTTTTTTAGGTGATGCTTTTGGCTCTTCGTCTTTTTTCTTGGCTGCGGGCGCAGCTTTTTTTACGTTTTCACGCTTTCTGGAGGGCTTTTTAGCAGGCTTTTCTTCGGCCGCAGGAGCTGACTTCTTGTCGTCTTTTTTCAGCTTTTTGATCTCACTATCAGGCATCGTTGCCTGCTTGTCTAATATCTCGTAAATAAGGTCTTTCTTGGTTGTTTTCTTGGCGTTTTTCACACCGAGATCCTCAGCAATCTCCCTAAGTTCAGAGAGGAGCCTGACACTCAAATCATCTAAAGTGTACATAAATCAAAATTGTGGGTTTAATTAACTGGTCCGCTGGTCAGAATGAGCGGGTTTTGATAAACGAAAATGTCGAAATGGGTAAAAATTAAGTGGGTCTCCACTTGAATTGCACCACAAGTATAGGCGAACGCCCAATCTTTCACAAATAAACAACTAAAAAACTAGCCTGGTGGTTCCAAAGGCAATATTTGCACGTGGTATTTCCTTTATTGGCCTAAGCATCATTACTTTGCAAACTCAAAAAAATCTAGCAGATGTTACAAGTAGCTCAAGTAGAAGAAAACTTTGACCTTTTTGTGGAAAGACTCCAAAAAAGAGGCCTCACCAATGCCGCAGAGCAATTGCAGGAGCTGATCTCACTGGACGGTGACCGCAAAAAGACCCAACAACAACTTGATGACATCAAAGCCAAGTCCAACCAGCTGGCCAAAGAAATAGGTCAGCTTTTTAAAACGGGTAAAAAAGACGAAGCAGAGGCTGCCAAAGCGCAAACGGCCGAGCTGAAAGAGCAAAGCAAAACACTTGGTGAAGCACTTACCAGCTTGCAAAACCAGCTTTTGGACCGTCTCTATCAGATCCCCAACATCCCGCATGAGTCCGTGCCCGCCGGCAAGAGCGAGGATGACAATGAGGTAGTAAAAACAGTAGACGACAACACCCCGAAGTTGGCAGATGGTGCGAAACCGCACTGGGACCTGATCTCCGAATACGATATCATCGATTTTGAGCTAGGCAATAAGGTAACTGGCGCTGGCTTCCCGATCTACAAGCGACAAGGTGCACGCCTGGTACGCGCCATGATCAACTACTTCCTGGATGAAGCGCAAAAGGCGGGCTACATGGAAGTGCAGCCACCAATTGTCATCAATGAAGACAGTGGCTATGGCACCGGCCAGCTACCCGACAAAGAGGGACAGATGTACGGCATCACTGATTCTAATCTGTACCTGATCCCTACAGCCGAGGTACCTATCACTAATATTTACCGCGATGTGATCGTAAAAGAAGACGAGCTGCCGATCAAAAATGCAGGCTATACTCCATGCTTCCGCCGGGAGGCCGGCTCCTGGGGAGCGCACGTTCGTGGCCTCAACAGACTCCATCAGTTTGACAAAGTGGAGATCGTGCAGATCGTGCATCCGGAGAAAAGCTACGACGTACTACAGGAAATGGTCGCCCATGTAGAAAAGCTGGTCAAAAACCTGGAGCTTCCTTATCGTATTCTGCGCCTATGCGGTGGAGATCTTGGGTTTACCTCTGCCCTCACATTCGATTTTGAAGTCTACTCTGCAGCACAAGAAAAATGGCTGGAGGTGAGCTCAGTGTCAAACTTCGAGACTTTCCAGGCCAACAGACTGAAGCTGCGCTACAAGGATGCCAACAACAAAAAAGCATTGGCGCACACACTCAATGGCTCTGCGCTGGCCGTACCGAGAATCCTGGCAGCTCTACTGGAAAACAACCAAACCGCTGACGGCATTCGCGTACCAAAAGTACTTCAGCCATATACCGGTTTTGATTTAATCACAAGACCTTAAGGACAATTCATAAAGCAGCGCAACCGCTCGTGTAAGGGCTTGCGCTGCCTCATGGTTTTCAGTTGGTTTGATCGTAAATTCCGATCGATTTAAACACATTTTGAAACCATGAAGAGATCATTACCCCTGTGGGTACTGGGGCTAACTATGGCCTGCAGCCCTAAATCCGACACTTCGGACGCTCCAAAAAATCTTTCGTACCCCGAGACAGCTAAAGTAGATACGGTAGACACCTACTTTGGCACAGAAGTACCAGACCCCTACCGATGGCTGGAAGACGATCGCTCAGAAGAAACTGCCGAATGGGTAAAGGCCCAAAACCAGGTAACCAATGCCTACCTGAGCAATATCCCCTACCGCGACAAAATCAAGAACCGACTAAAAACGCTTTTCGACTATGAGCGTGTATCTGCACCCGAGAAATATGGCGAGTGGGAATACTTCTCCAAAAATGATGGACTACAAAACCAAAGTGTCCTCTACCGACGAAAAGACGCAAATAGCGAGGCGGAAGTCTTTCTAGACCCGAACAAATTTTCGGAAGACGGCACCATCTCTCTGGGTGGATCCAGTTTTACCGAGGATGGGAGTCTCTTTGCTTATGCCATCTCTATAGGTGGCTCCGACTGGCGAAAAATCCTCGTGATGGACACCAAAACGAAAGCACTGGTGGGAGACACGATTCACAATGTAAAGTTTAGCGGCCTTTCCTGGTACGGCAATGAAGGCTTTTACTATAGCTCATATGACAAGCCGAAAGACGGTAGCGAGCTTTCTGGCAAAACGCAGTTTCACAAACTGTACTTCCACAAGCTGGGAACAGCTCAATCGGACGATCAATTGGTCTTTGGCGGGGAAGCTCAGCCGTACCGATACATTTTCGGATCGGTGACGGAAGACAATCGCTACTTACAAATCAGCGCTGCAAGTAGCACCAGTGGCAATGTGCTTTTCATCAAAGACCTAAAAGACCCGGCAGGAAAAATCCTCACAGTGGATAACAACATGGAGACCGACGAGTACATCGTTTCCACAGACGGAGAGCGCATCCTGATTCAAACCAACCAGGACGCTCCCAACAACAAAATCGTGGAAACTTCCATTGGAAATCCTGAAACAAACACCTGGAAAGATGTGATTCCAGAGTCAGAAAATGTACTATCCACCAGCACAGGTGGAGGATATATTTTCGCCAACTACCTAAAAGATGCGCAATCTGTAGTGCAGCAATTTGACCTAAACGGCAACCGCATCCGCGAAGTAGAGCTTCCTGCCATCGGTGCAGTTTATAAGTTTGGAGGCAAAATGTCGGATGAGACGCTTTATTACACCTTCACTTCATTTACCTACCCGAGCTCCATCTTTAAGTATGATGTGACTACTGGCGAATCCATCCTTTACGAGCAGCCTGAGATCGACTTTAATCCAGAAGACTATGTGACCAAACAGGTCTTTTACACGAGCAAAGATGGCACCGAAGTTCCTATGTTTATAGTGCACAAAAAAGGATTGGAGCTAAACGGTAAAAATGCCACGTATTTGTACGCTTATGGAGGTTTTAATGTAAGCCTCAAACCAACCTTCAGCACCTCACGCATTCTTTGGCTGGAAAATGGCGGTGTGTATGCACAACCCAACATCCGCGGTGGGGGCGAATATGGAGAAAAATGGCACAAGGCCGGCACCAAGATGCAAAAGCAAAATGTATTTGATGACTTCATAGCTGCTGGAGAGTTTCTAATCAGCGAAGGCTACACCTCTTCAGATTACCTGGCAATAGCAGGTGGATCGAATGGTGGACTACTGGTGGGTGCAACGATGACTCAGCGACCTGATTTGGCGAAAGTGGCATTTCCTGCTGTAGGGGTGATGGACATGCTGCGCTATCATAAATTTACAGCTGGAGCAGGCTGGGCCTCAGACTATGGCACATCTGAAGACTCCAAAGAAATGTTTGATTACTTGCTGGGTTACTCACCGGTACACAACCTAAAAGAAGGCACAAGCTATCCCGCCACCATGGTGACCACAGCTGATCATGACGATAGAGTCGTTCCGGCGCACTCTTTCAAATTTGCAGCAGGGCTTCAAGCCGCTCATGCAGGAGACAATCCGGTACTCATCCGGATAGAAACAGATGCAGGCCATGGAGCTGGCACACCTATTTCCAAAAAGATCGATCAGGAGGCAGACAAATATGCCTTTGCCTGGTACAACATGGGAGTGGTCCCCGAAATAGCTAAAAAAGACATGTAATACTTAAGCTGAGGGTGCCACGAGTGGTGCCCTCAGCCTTTTCTACTTTTTGGATTTATTTCACCGGTTGATCCACCAGGTACTTGATGAGTTTTTGATGAAGCTGATCAGGGTGAAAAGGCTTCACTACAAAATCATCTAACCCCACAGAGGTCATGTTTTCCTGAAAATCAGCCAACACAGTAGCCGTCAAGGCCACGATCGGCAGCCTGGCACCCTGCTGGCGCAACCTGCGTGTAGCTTCATACCCGTCCATTTCGGGCATTTGCAAGTCCATCAATATCAGGTCAAACTTATCCTCTTCGTAGCAATCCAGTGCTTCCACACCATTTCCTGCTACCTCCACTTCGCAGTGCCACTTCTCCAAAAATCTTTTGGCTACCATCACATTTATACTGTTATCCTCCACAAGCAGGATTCGTTTTTTATTGAGTGGATCATCCAGTATGCCTGGACGGGTGACGGGCTTGCGGTAACCTTTGGCTATTTTCAGTGGCAGGGTAAAATAAAAGCGAGACCCTTGCCCCAGCTCACTCCACATGTTTATCTCCACACCCTGCAGTTCCAGGATTTTCTTTGTGATGGAAAGCCCCAGACCGGTGCCACCATACCGCCTGGTGATCCCGCTATTGGCCTGATTAAACTTATCAAACACACGTGCCCGATCTATTTTTGATATCCCGATACCCGTATCCTCCACACAGAAGTAAATCGCAATGGAGTCTGGGCTGCGTTCTTGCTGCTCTATCTTCAGTTTTACACTCCCCTTCTCCGTGAATTTCACCGCATTGTTGAGGAGATTCGATAGCACCTGGGTGAGGCGCCCGGCATCACCAAAATACATCAGTGGCAGGTTTTCGTCGTAGTGAAAAGTAACCTCCGTATCCCTTTCTCCTGCCTGAGCCTGAAACCCTGCCACCAGGTTTTCCCCGAGGGTGTACAGGTTGAAATACCCTTCCTCCAGTACCAGCTTGCCAGACTCTAGTTTGTTATAATCCAAAATGTCATTGATCAACCGGAGTAGATTCTCCGAGGAAAACTTCAATGAGTCCAGGGTCTTTTTCTGGTCTTTTCGTGGGTGACTGTCCAGCAAGTGATGCGTAAGCCCAATGACCGCATTCATGGGCGTGCGGATTTCATGCGACATGATAGACAAAAACTCCGACTTGGTTTGCAGTGCTTGCTCCGCTTCTTCTTTGGCCTGCCGCCAGGCGATAGCCACCTGCTGTGAAGTAGTCACTGACTGTAAAAAGAAAAACACCATGTAGCCGAGTGGCACTACAAAAGCCGGCACTGTCAGCAACTCAAACTGATGCAGGGCACGCACTGTAAACACCAGCAATATCATACTCGTACTGATCAGGGCATAACCAGCTCCCGTCCGTTTATTGATAAATGCCAACACATAGACATAAAACGCCAAAATGATCAACACAAATGCCAAGATCAGGTAGTAATCATGCAATGCCGTAAACCACACCGGAGGCAACACCAAAGCTGCTACCAGAAAAAACGACGACAAACCAATAATCACCTGATCCCACCTTTTGGGAGCATCTTCAGGGTAGGTGTTGTAAGTGTATTTGGTAAGGAGAATGGTCACCAAATACACCGTAGCATATTCCATTTTGATCGTGATGATCCACGGTATACCTGGAATAAGCCAGTGCATGAGGTAATTGCCACTGCCAAAAATGTAATAGCTAAAAGTGAGACAAAACAGGGAAAAATAGAGAATACTTGGCTGCCTACGCCCATACAAGTATAGCCCCAGGAAAAACAACCCTCCCATAATCAGTGCCCCGGTGAGGATAGCATCTAGTGTATACACATAATGCTGATATTTGGTAAGGTGTGACTGGTCACCAATAACAATACTTTCCAGAGGACCACCTTTGGCATGTCTAAAGTTAGAAACCTGCAGATTGAAGGTATTGGTATCTTTAAGAATCCGAGGGTCGATCGGTACAGTAAGCTGTCTCCAGTGAGGTCTGGAAGTTTCTTTAGTAGCGCCTACTTTACCATTGCTGCTTACCAGGTGCCCATTGATATAAAACTCATAAGAACAGTAAACCGCGGGTGTATAGATGGCAAACTTACGAGCAGGGTCTAGCAAGACAGTGAGCTGATAGGTACCAAAGCCCTGAGGCTTACCATCAGTAGCCTCCATTCCGTTCCACAGCCCTGGAAACTTCACCAATTCACCTCCTTTCACCGGCTCTGTGGTGAGCTCATTCCATAAAAACCGCCACTGACCGTCCAGGTCTACACTCAATACCTCCTCCGAATCATTCCTTAAATCCACCATACCATCGATCACCTCCTGCGCATGCAAGCTACAGGTGAGCAATACCAAAAGGGTTCCTACAAGGGTTTTGAGACTAAGGGCTTTCACGAATCTGATCATCAATCAATGGCGCGTATCCAGTGAAACTAACTAAAAGTTTAAAAACTACAATCGACCCACGAAGATTATCCCAAAAAAGCCGATGCAGAAACTGTTTCAGGAAGAGTCCCTATTTTAGCATCATGACTACAATCAGACAAGGCACAAAAGAAGACCTACCAGCAGCACTAGAGCTAATCCGTGAGCTGGCCATCTACGAAAAAGCCGAAGACCAGGTATCCAACACCCTGGAAATGATGGAGCAAGATGGCTTTGGTGACCATCCGGTTTTTGGTTTTATAGTAGCTGAAGAAAACAATAAAATAGTGGGCATGAGCATGTACTACTGGCGCTACTCCACCTGGAAAGGTAAGCGCATCTACCTGGAAGACCTGATCGTCACAGAATCCAGGCGAGGCCTCGGCATTGGCAAGTTATTGTTTGACGAAACCATAGCCATTGGAAAGGCCGCAGGTGCTACAGGCATGATGTGGCAGGTATTGGACTGGAACGAACCCGCTATCAACTTCTATAAAAAGTACAACGCTAAAATGGAAGAAGAGTGGCTCAACTGCCACCTGGATTTTTAGATTTCCTCCAATAATGTGCGAAACGCTAATGCTTTGTCCTGATACCTCTCCAGGTGTTTTTGACGCAGTGCTGGTGCATGATCTGCCAGATAGGTGTCTAGCTCAGCCTTGCCAGGTGCAAAATACTGAACAGCGTAGGTAGAACCTTCAGCTTCAGGCGACTCATTTAGAAGCCGTAAAAATTTATGCTCGGCAAAACAACCCGTACGCATCACCTCCGGAATATGCACGTCCTTCATCCATGTCAGCCAATCCTGCTCCACCTGAGGAGCTACACTTACGGTTACATTGTAAAGTATCATTTATATCGCTTATTAAAATTCAAAACCATCGTTATTCCCGTCAGTTTAAAAACGAATGCAGCTTAACTCTAATCACATCAAGATACTCAAAGGAATCTTATGGGTGCTCCACATAGTGGGCGCTGCAGGTACGGTTTATCCTCCCACACGAGAGTTGGTGGTACCACTGACTCCTGCAAATCTAATTCTTTCAGTGCTGCTTCTGGCTTTGGCACACCGAGAGTCTTTCAAGACTTTCATTTATTTTTTCGTTTGGGCTTTTTCGATAGGTATGATCGTGGAAATTGTGGGTGTTCAGACCTCCTTCCCGTTTGGCGAATATTCTTATGGTGCAGTTTTGGGATGGAAAGTGCTTGGCGTTCCCCTTCTTATCGGCATCAATTGGTTCATGTTGGCTTACACACTGGGAGACCTTGCCGGTCGCACCACGTATCCTCCTTTCATAAAAGCCCTTCTGGGTGGTGCTGGCATGGCCCTGCTAGACTTTCTCATTGAGCCTGTGGCTATTCACTTACACTATTGGAACTGGGCATCCACTACAGTCCCTATCCAAAATTACCTTGCCTGGTTCATTATTGGGTTCACCCTCCAAATCCCTTTACAATCAACCAATTATGGACGAAGCATTTCCATCTCCGCGAAGAACTGCTGGAACCCGTTAAGCTCTACTTTGGTATTTGCTCAAATCTTATACTTTAGTGTCGTTTTTATTTTCACCAATCTTTAAACACTTTTTGAAATTTCAGGGTTACAAAGATAAATCCCGTTGTTTCATGGGAGGGAATATGAGTCAAGAGTAAAGGGATGAGCACATTTTCTATAAGAGACCTGGAGCACCTGTCCGGGATCAAGGCACACACTATAAGGATCTGGGAGCAACGCTACGAACTAATCAAGCCAAAGCGCACAGAAACGAACATTCGATACTACGACGATCGTGATCTAAAGCTAATTTTGAATGTTGCGCTACTGAAAGAAAACGGCGTGAAGATCTCCAAAATAGCTGAGATGACCGAAGGCGAAATGCAGCGTGAAGTCCTAAAACTCACCGAGCGAAACCTTCATCATCCTGAGCAAATCCACGCACTCACCATCTCCATGGTAGATCTGGACGAAGAACGTTTCGAAAAAATCATCTCCACCAATATCCTAAAATTAGGATTTGAAAAAACGATGATGAACGTCATCTATCCATTCCTCTCCAAGATTGGAATCCTTTGGCAAACAGGCGCCATCAATCCTGCACAGGAGCACTTCATTTCTAACCTGGTGAGACAAAAACTCATAGTAGCCATAGATGGCCAATACTCCGTAGCGTCAGATAAAGCCAAAAAATATGTGCTCTTCTTACCAGAAGGAGAGTTGCACGAACTCAGCCTGCTTTTTGCAGATTATATCATCAAGTCTCGAAAAAATAAGACCATCTTCCTGGGACAATCCCTACCTTTCATTGATTTGGAGGCAGTTTATGATGTACATCAGCCAGACTACCTACTGGCAGTACTCACCACGGTACCAGGCCCCAGAGAGGTTCAAGCGTACGTAGACCGCTTGTCAAAGCATTTTCCAGATTCAACCATATTATTGACCGGCTATCAGGTAATCGGTCAAGACCTGGAAACCCCGGAAAATGTTGAAATCTTCACAAGATTGGAGCAATTGATCACTTTTGTTGAAGAAAATTCATTTACACTAGCTTAGATTAACAAATTTTAAATTTTGAGAAACTTTAGTTAAACAAAACAAACACCCTACATACTCACTCTTTCTCAATAAAAGCTCTCAAAAATCCCTTTGAGAGCTTTTTTTATATGGTTTTGCGTAACCCCAGCAGTTCGGCTCCGTATTATTGTTTACGATTTAAATAAAATAATTAAACAAAATTTTGGAGCTTTGTTTAACTATATGTACTTTTGAATTAAACAAAAAGAACCACAACCATGACAGCACTAGAATTTAGTTATAAGGTAGACCAGTTAACAAGTTCACTAAAGCCGTTTGCGCTCAAGCTTACCAAAGACATGGAAGACGCAAACGATTTGCTTCAGGAAACGGTACTCAAAGCTTTTACAAACAGAGACAAATTTGCAGAAGGCACCAATCTCAAGGCCTGGATGTATACCATTATGAAGAACACCTTCATCACCAACTATCAGCGTATGGTGAGAAGAAACACCTTCATAGACACCACAGAAAACCTGCATTACATCAACTCGTCAGATAGCATCATTCAAAACAAGGCACATACTAATTTTGCCATGAAGGATATCAACAATGCAATTGACAACCTTCAGGATTCTTACAAAGTACCTTTTATGATGCACTTCAGGGGATTCAAATACCATGAGATTGCAGACAAACTCAACATTCCAATCGGAACTGTGAAAAATAGAATTCACATTGCTCGGAAGGAACTTAAGTCCAAATTAAAAGTGTACGGTAAGAAATAATCGAAATTATCAACTTCCGACACACACCAAATGAGTAAAAACATATGCGTGATAGGCTCAGGATTCGCAGGACTTTCTGCAGCCTGTCATCTGGCAAAAGCTGGAAATAAGGTTTTTGTCATAGAAAAAAACAACACACCCGGAGGAAGAGCCAGGCAACTTGAATTGTCTGGCTTTACTTTTGACATGGGGCCCTCCTGGTATTGGATGCCCGATGTATTCGAGCGATTTTTTACCCAATTCGATAAAAAACCATCAGACTATTACGAACTCCTTCGACTGGATCCATCCTACCGGGTAAAATTCAAGGATGAAATCATAGATCTACCAGCCTCCATGCCTGAGCTCGAAGCGCTTTTTGAGTCCATAGAAACAGGCAGCGCACAGCAATTACGTCGCTTTTTAAAACAAGCAGAATATAAATACCAGGTAGGCATCAACGACCTGGTCTATAAGCCAAGCCGATCACTTGGAGAATTTATGGACTTGCGACTACTCAAAGGGCTGGTAAAAATGGACGTACTCACCTCCATGAGTTCACATATCCGAAAGTTTTTCAAATCAGAGAAGCTTATCGAACTCATGGAATTTCCTGTACTCTTTTTGGGCAGCACCCCACAAAACACTCCAGCTCTTTACAGCCTCATGAACTACGCAGATATGTCACTTGGTACCTGGTACCCAATGGGCGGCATGCACAAGGTAGTAGAAGCAATGGTAGCACTTGCTCAAGAACTAGGCGTAACCTTTCATTTTGGAGAATCAGTAACGGAATTTGCCTACAAACAAAACAGCATTTCTGAAGTAATCACCGACAAGACTTCAAGGAAAGCAGACGTGGTAGTTGCTGGTGCTGACTACCATCACGTAGATCAAAAACTGCTTCCAGAGCAGTTTCGCATGTACAGCCCTCAATATTGGGACAAACGTACTATGGCACCTTCTTCACTGCTTTTTTACATAGGTGTAAACAAGCGCCTACCCAACATGAAGCATCACGTATTGTTCTTTGACGAAGATTTTAAACAGCATGCCCATGAAATCTACACAAACCCTCAGTGGCCTACCAAACCATTGCTTTACACCTCTGCCACATCACTAACTGACCCCTCTGTAGCGCCGGCAGGTTGTGAAAACCTGGTGGTACTCATCCCGGTAGCGCCAGACCTTCAAGACACACCCGAAACGCGCGAACGATATTTTAACATGATCATGGATCGCCTTGAAGCATACACCGGTACATCGATCCGAGAGCACATCGTATGTAAGCGCAGTTACGCCCACAATGACTTTATCGGAGATTATCACAGCTACAAGGGCAATGCCTACGGATTAGCTAATACCCTCCAACAAACAGCGATTTTGAAGCCCTCTATCAAAAACAAAAAGCTAAAAAACCTGTATTTTACAGGACAGCTCACTGTGCCAGGCCCCGGAGTACCTCCTTCTATCATTTCTGGCGAAGTAGTAGCTACAGAAATTGCAAAAGACTTTTAACCACCTCACCTGCATGGATCTTTTTAGCACCACAACCCTAAAGTGCAGCAAGCTGATCACCCAGCATTACAGCACCTCATTTACACTGGGCATCAAAACGCTGCACAGAAAATTCCATCTACCCATCTACGCCATATATGGCTTTGTGCGCTATGCTGACGAGATAGTAGACACCTTCCACGAGCACGACAAAGTCATGCTTCTGGAAAGATTCAGAAAGGACACCTATTTAGCTATTAGTGAAAAAATCAGCCTAAACCCAGTGCTGCATTCCTTTCAGCTCGTAGTAAACCAATATCAAATAGAGCACGAACTTATCGATGCGTTCCTGCACAGCATGGAAATGGACCTAAAACACCATGACTACTGCGACAAACTATATCAAGAGTACATATACGGATCGGCCGAAGTAGTAGGACTTATGTGCCTTAGAGTATTTTGTGAGGGAGACAATGAGCAATATGAGGATTTGAAAGCACCTGCCAAAAGCCTGGGATCAGCTTTTCAAAAAGTCAATTTTCTACGAGATATCAAAAGCGACTATAAAGACAGAGGCAGAGTGTATTTTCCTGGAGTCGATTTTCGCACCTTTAGTCAGACAGAAAAAACAGCGATAGAAGCAGACATCAAAGCAGACTTTGACCATGCACTGGAAGGCATTAAAAAACTCCCATCCGGAGCCCGAGCAGGCGTATACCTGGCATACATTTATTACCTCCAGCTATTTAAAAAAATCAAAAACCTGCCCGCCACCAAAATCATGAATGAGCGAGTAAGAGTTCCTGACACCATGAAAGCGCTACTACTGAGTAAAACCCTACTACTCAACAAATTAAAATCCTTTTAGATGAAAGCCCTCTACCTGATCATCAACTTATTAACGATAAGCTTTCCATTGATTCGATCATTCGAACCAAGAATCAGGTACGCCAAGCAGTGGCCTGCGCTTTTTCCTGCCATCGCCATTACCGCACTCTTTTTCATATCCTGGGACATCCTTTTCACCCGACACCAGGTATGGGGGTTTAACGACACCTACCTTCTGGGCCCACACTTGCTCAGCTTACCATTGGAGGAATGGCTATTTTTCTTTACTGTACCGTTTGCCAGTGTTTTTATCTATGAATGCGTCAGATACTTTTTTCCAAACCTCCAAAACTCCAGGATCACCAGACCAACAACCATCGCACTAGCACTCCTTATTCTAGCCATAGGAGCATTAAACTACGAGCGAGCATATACCTTTTGGAATTTCGTCTTTTGCGGCAGCTTTTTACTCAGCACAGGAATCAAATCACCCAACTGGCTCGCTCATTTTTGGACAGCCTACGCCATACACCTTATACCATTTTTGATCGTAAATGGAGTACTCACCGGAACATTTATAGACGAGTCCATTGTTTGGTACGATAATGAAGAAAACCTATCCATTCGAATAGCATCAATTCCAGTAGAAGACACAGCATATGCCCTTCTATTACTTCTGATGAATGTTACGTTTTTGGAAAAATTCAGGGCACACAAATCCAACCATGGCCCGAAACACGAACATATTGAGTTAAACAAAAGTTAAACGGCCATGCTAAACCTCAATGTAGAAATAGATCAAAACTCGGGATTTTGCTTTGGAGTAGTATACGCTATCGAAATGGCCGAAGACATACTCCAGCATGACAAACTGTACTGCCTGGGAGATATCGTACACAATGATGAGGAAGTAAAACGACTGGAAGCGAAAGGACTGACCATCATAGACCATGATGAACTGCGCAACCTGCGAGATGTAAATGTACTGATCCGAGCACATGGCGAACCCCCCTCCACCTATCAGATAGCAATAGAAAACAACCTCACCCTAATAGATGCCTCCTGCCCGGTAGTATTAAAACTACAAAACAGAATCAAAAACTCTTTTGACAAGGACGAACACATATTTATATATGGCAAACACGGACATGCCGAAGTAAAAGGCCTTCAGGGTCAAACCAATGGAGAAGCAGTGGTTTTTCAAGACCTATCAGAACTTGACATCCACCAACTCCCCAGGGAATTAACACTATATAGCCAGACCACCAAAAGCACTGACCAGTTTTACAAAATCAAAGAGGAGCTCACAGCAGCAGGCATCCAGGTAAATGCCAACGACACGATCTGCCGCCAGGTATCCAACAGAGACAGAGATTTACGTAATTTTGCCAAACAATTCGATATCATAGTTTTTGTATCAGGCACCAAATCCTCCAATGGCAAAGTTTTATACACGATTTGCAAGGAAAACAACCCCAACACTTACTTTGTCTCCAACAAAGATGAGCTAGACCCTACCTGGTTTAACTCCAACGATCGTGTTGGCATCTGTGGAGCCACCTCCACACCTATGTGGCTAATGGAAGAAATTAAGAACGAACTACATACCTACTAAAAGCTTATGCAACACCTGATCCACGCACTGATCATGATTGCCACTTTTTTACTCATGGAGGGCGTAGCATGGGCCACCCACAAATACATCATGCATGGCCCCCTTTGGAGCTGGCATCGCTCTCACCATCGCAAGCACCCACACCCCCTGGAGCGCAATGACCTGTTCGCATTGGTTTTTAGCATCCCATCTATAGCATTGATCATAATAGGCTATGAAAGCCCCTCACTTTACCTTTTGCGCTATATTGGCTTTGGCATATTAGGTTATGGCATCTTTTACTTTGTCTTCCACGACATCATCGTACACAGGAGAATCAAAATTCCTTTCCAGACAAAGAATAAATACCTCAAGCGCATCATGAAGGCTCACTACATTCATCACGAAACGCATACCAAAGAAGGAGCCAGAGCCTTTGGCTTTCTCTACGCCCCAAAGAAATACGAAGAAAACAACTCTTAATACCCACAGATCCCCGTTCATCTATATTTATCCCCTTCCAATCGTCAACTTTTCGCATTTTGAAAAAATTCAGCAAATACCGCTTTGATGTTTCAAGAAATCAATTACATTTGGTAAATCATTAAGCGAATATTACCTCACTAAGAACCAGCTTGTTAATGTAAAACCATAAACAAGCGACAATGGCAAATCAAACTGAAGAAAGATGGGAACCTATCGCAGGTTTCAGCAACTACGAAATCTCTAGCAGAGGTAGAATTAGAAGCAAAACGCGCACAACCTGGCACAAGGGAAGTAAAACCAACATGAAAATCAAGGGTAAGCTCATGAAGCAGCGTTGGAACAAAACCTGCAAGTGCTACTTCCTGGATCTAATAGACGATGACAAGCGCAGACGTACAGTATACCCTCACAAAGAGGTAGCCAAAGTATACGTAGAGAACAAAGACCCTGAAACACTCACAATGATCATCCACGAGGACAACAACCCTCGAAACAACAAAGCCGAAAACCTCAAATGGGTTTCTGCTTCAGATCATATGAAGTGGCAATTTGAAGTTGGCAACAAGGACAACTTCAAAGTATGGAAAACCAGAAAGAAACGTTATAAAAACGGATTTAAGCCCGGTACTGTTCTTCCAGGAAGACCAAGAAAAAACAAAACTGAGGAGCAGCCAGCAGAAGCATCGTTTCTTTCTCAGTCCAACCTTAAGCACAAAGCCCATGTGAATTAAATGTCATATGGGCTTTTTTCATTCCTTTAAAACAACTACCAACTCCTCTTAAAAATCAATAGATACTACCCAAACCCACTCCAATCCATCAATTAGCACCAACACATTCAACAACACAAAAAGCCCATTTCGACAAAGAGTCAAAATGGGCTTTCAATATGAATAAGGGAATTTCCCTAAATCTCTTACTTACTCAGCGGTAGGATCTACATGTACATACGATCGATCCTGTCTTCCTTTGCGGAATCGTACCGTACCATCTATCAGTGCAAAAAGAGTATGGTCTTTACCCATTCCTACATTTTGTCCTGGATGATGCTTAGTACCACGCTGACGCACGATGATGTTTCCTGCGATAGCGTTTTGACCACCATAGATCTTCACTCCAAGTCGTTTACTTTCCGACTCTCTACCGTTTTTCGAACTACCTACACCTTTCTTATGTGCCATGCTTTCTTATCCTTTAATATCTTCAATTAATACTTTAGAGAAATCCTGACGGTGACCATTTTTCTTCTTGTATCCTTTTCTTCTCTTCTTCTTGAATACAATCACCTTATCACCTTTTACATGCTCCAATATCTTTCCGGATACCTTCGCACCTTTAACTGTAGGAGCTCCTACCTTCACTTTGCCGTCGTTATCAACGAGCAACACCTGATCAAAATCTACCTTTGATCCTGCTTCCCCATCTAGTAATGGTGCGTATACAAAATTGTCTTTCTCAACTTTGTACTGTTTTCCGGCTATGTCTACTATTGCGTACATGTTTATTCTTAGCTTTTTTCAAAAAAGGATTGCAAAGATACCGCCTCTACTCTAAATATCAAACTATCCCTTAGCATAAATCACTCTTAAAAAAAAATTCACTTTTTTTTTCACTTCTCAAATCGCTGAATGAGGCTGTTTTTTGCTCAAGTTTTGATTAGAAAAAGCAAAGATAACCAGCTTTACCACAGCACCTTATAAAAGTATTTAAACTTTTTTTTGACTCCAATTTCAAGCAGGTTTTGAGCTTGATTTTTCCACTGATCTTTTACACATTTGTAAACGCAGCAGAGGAAATACAAGTCACTTTTCGCTTCCTGTTGTATCCCAAAATCAGTTAAAACAAGCAAAAACCGCAATTTTGTTAATTGTGGGACTAATGCTATTGTCCAATGTGGATAACCAATACTGATTGTGGATAACATTGTTAATAATCTATTTGTCTAGTGGATAAAGATTAAATAACTTAAAGAAATTATGAGCCACGTAGAAGAACCTTTACTCAAAGAGAACGCCGATCGCTTTGTGCTATTCCCTATTCAGCATGATGATATTTGGCAATTCTACAAGAAAGCAGAAGCAAGTTTTTGGACAGCAGAAGAAATTGACCTCAGTCAGGACCTTAAAGACTGGGCAGCGCTCAACGACGGTGAGAGACACTTTATCAAGCACGTGTTGGCATTCTTTGCAGCGAGTGATGGGATCGTAAACGAGAACCTGGCCGAAAACATGGTTTCGGAGGTACAGTATACAGAGGCTAAATTCTTCTATGGGTTTCAAATAGCGATCGAAAACATCCACTCAGAGACTTATTCACTCCTTATAGATACCTACGTAAAAGAACCGAAGGAAAA
The DNA here is from genome assembly GCF_003386095.1 of Marinoscillum furvescens DSM 4134. Taxonomy (GTDB): domain Bacteria; phylum Bacteroidota; class Bacteroidia; order Cytophagales; family Cyclobacteriaceae; genus Marinoscillum; species Marinoscillum furvescens. The sequence goes on from NZ_QREG01000001.1 coordinate 471,400, forward strand.
AGACCGACTTTTCAACGCCATCGAGACGATGGACTGTGTGAAAAAGAAAGCAGACTGGGCGCTTCGTTGGATCGATGAAGGAAACTTTCAAGAACGCTTGATTGCATTTGCTGCTGTAGAAGGGATCTTCTTCTCAGGTAGCTTCTGCTCTATCTTCTGGTTGAAAAAACGTGGCCTTATGCCTGGCCTTACATTCTCTAATGAATTGATCTCCAGAGATGAGGGGCTGCACTGCGATTTTGCATGTTTGCTATACAACAACCACATCCAAAACAAACTACCCAAAGAAACCGTAACCGAAATCATCAAAGATGCGGTAAACATCGAAAAGGAGTTTGTAACTGACGCACTTCCAGTAAAACTTATCGGCATGAACGCTGATCTGATGTGCCAATACATAGAATTTGTAGCTGACAGACTCCTTGGTGAACTAGGGTGCAGTAAAGTTTACAATTCCACGAATCCATTTGACTTCATGGACATGATCTCTTTGCAAGGGAAGACCAACTTCTTTGAAAAACGCGTAGGAGAATACCAAAAAGCTGGAGTAATGGATAGCGGAAATGATGACAAACCGAAATTCAGTCTTGATGAAGACTTCTAAAAATACCGACTAAATAAGAAACAAACCCATTTATTCCATCCATAATAATCGCCTTGTTATAAAATGTTAGTAATTAAAAGAGACGGACGAAGAGAATCCGTAAAATTTGACAAAATAACAGCCAGAATAGAGAAGCTCTGTGACGGCCTGAATGCTGACTTTGTAAAGCCCGTAGAAATCGCTAAAAAGGTTATCGACGGACTTTACGATGGAGTGACTACCGTAGAGCTGGACAATCTGGCCGCGGAAATCGCTGCTACAATGACCACCCGTCATCCGGATTTTGCTAAACTGGCAGCACGCATTTCAATCTCGAACCTACACAAGGTCACAGAAGAGTCGTTTGCCAATACGATGAAGCGACTCTACACGTACATCAATCCTAAAACCGACGAAAACGCAGCATTGCTTTCTACGGAGGTATACGGTATCATCCGTGCAAACGCCAAGCGTCTGGACGAAGCTATTGATTACACAAGAGACTACAATTACGACTTTTTTGGCTACAAAACCCTGGAGCGCTCCTACCTGATGAAATTGGATGGAAAGATCGTGGAGCGCCCACAGCACATGCTCATGCGAGTTTCAGTTGGTATCCACATGGATGATATCGACGCGGCGATTGAAACTTACAACCTCATGTCTGAAAAGTGGTTTACACACGCTACCCCTACGCTATTCAATGCGGGTACTCCTAAACCACAGCTTTCTTCATGCTTCCTTCTCAGCATGCAGGATGACAGTATTGACGGCATCTACGATACATTGAAACAATGTGCTAAGATCTCTCAGTCTGCTGGAGGAATTGGCCTGAGCATTCACAATGTAAGAGCCACTGGAGCATACATCAAAGGAACAAATGGCACTTCAAATGGTATAGTGCCAATGCTACGTAACTTTGACATGACTGCAAGGTACGTGGACCAGGGTGGAGGAAAACGCAAAGGAAGCTTTGCCATCTACCTGGAGCCATGGCATGCAGACATCTTCGACTTCCTACAGCTGAAGAAAAATCACGGAAAAGAAGAGCTCAGAGCAAGAGATTTGTTCTACGCACTTTGGATCCCAGACCTCTTCATGAAGCGTGTAGAGCAAAATGGTGAGTGGTCACTATTTAGCCCAGATGAAGCTTCAGGACTCTATGAGGCCTATGGTGATGAGTTTGAAAAACTCTACGACAAATACGAAAAAGAAGGCAAAGCACGCAAGACTGTAAAAGCACAGGAGCTTTGGTTTGAAATCCTGGAATCTCAAATAGAAACAGGAACTCCTTATATGCTGTACAAAGACGCAGCCAACAAGAAGTCTAACCAAAAGAACCTGGGAACCATCCGCTCTTCAAACTTATGTACAGAGATCATGGAGTACACCTCCAAGGATGAAGTAGCTGTATGTAACCTGGCTTCTATTGCGCTGCCTAAATTTGTAAACGAAGACGGCACTTTCAACCACCAGAAACTGTACGAAATCACCAAGGTAGCTACACGCAACCTCAACAAGGTGATTGACATCAATTACTATCCGGTAAAAGAAGCTGAATACTCTAACTTCCGTCACCGACCAATCGGTATCGGTGTACAGGGACTTGCAGACGTGTTTATGCTCATGAAGATGCCTTTTGACTCTGCAGAGTCTCGTCAGCTCAACAAAGAAATCTTTGAAACCATCTATTTCGGAGCTATGGAGACCTCTATGGAGCTAGCTCAGGTAGATGGCCCTTACGAGACATTTAAGGGTTCTCCGGTATCCAAAGGCATCTTCCAGTTTGATATGTGGGGAGTGACTCCTGATAGCGGAAGATGGGACTGGTACGATCTGAAACAAAAGGTTCGAAAGCATGGTGTACGCAACTCACTGCTACTGGCACCTATGCCTACCGCATCTACCTCGCAAATCCTTGGAAACAATGAGTGCTTTGAGCCTTACACTTCCAATATCTATACAAGAAGAACACTTTCTGGTGAGTTTATCGTGGTGAACAAACACCTCATGACAGACCTGATTGCACTTGGATTGTGGAATGATCGCATGAAAAACCGCATCATGACTGCCAATGGCTCCATTCAGGACATCCCTGAAATCCCTGAAGACATCAAAGAACGCTACAAAACTGTCTGGGAAATCTCTCAGAAAGCAATCATAGATATGTCTGCAGACCGTGGTGCATTTATCTGTCAGAGTCAAAGTCTAAACATACACCTGACAGATGCCAACTTCGGAAAGATGACTTCTATGCACTTCTACGCGTGGAAGAAAGGATTGAAGACAGGCATGTATTACCTGCGTACCAAAGCAGCTACTGATGCCATTAAGTTTACGCTGGAAAAAGAGCAAGCAGCACAACCGGAAGCTAAACCTGCAACTGAAGCAGAAACAGCTGAAAATCAAGCGGCCATTCAGTGCTCGCTAGATGATCCGGAAGGATGCGAAATGTGTGGAAGCTAAGCACCTTAAAAATCTGCTATTTTGATAATCAAGAAGAACCTTACTGAAAAGTGAGGTTCTTTTTTTTGCTAGCATATCAAAGCAGCAATAGGCTCTTCATATGCCAAATGACTGATATTAAATAAGTGTCACAGAAAAGTCCTAAGCGACTCCTCTCTGTGTCCCCAATAAATCAACTATATCGTTTTTAATTGCCTCTTCGTGCTGCGACTGCTTGTGGATGACCGCATCATACGCACGCTCTTTACAGTCAGAAATTGGACACCGCTCACAGGTAGTGTTTACAAGCTTAGCAGGAATATCCGGGTCATCCAAAAACTTTAGGTGGTCACCCAAACGATCATCAATCAAAAAGCCTACAGTAACACTAATGGCCTCCTCTCTATTGGAAACATTGGGGAAGGCAATGGACAGGCATAAATACTCACTTTCAGACTCAAAATAACGTGAACGCTGGATTCCTGCAATGAACTGTTTGTCAGGATTGGCCTTTACTTGCTGATAGAGCTCCTGCAGAATCTCAAGTGAGATCCACCGTCTACAGTAATGTTCATTCAGTTCATTGGCATGGTGCGGGTCATTTCGCTCAGAAAGATGCAGCTCCTTGGTTAGCGTAAACTTATCTGCACTATGCGCGACAAAACGCAGGAAAAATAAATTTTCCACACCAAACACCGTGGGCAGGATATTGGTCAACCGCTGCATTAGCATTTCTGGAGTTACATGGTACTTTGTCATGAGACCTAAAAACAACTCCGGGTCCCATTTTTTGTGCTTACCAAATGCTTTGAAGTCGGCCGAAAGGTTCTTTTTGGGCATCATCAATGCCGCACTAAAATAGGACGCCTTGAGGTTGTTAAGGTTTTCTTCAAAATCCATAACGCGCTGTGGTGGTGTACCGAGCGATCGATTTTTCATTCGCATCCACTGAAAGGCAATTTCTCTACCAAGGAGAAAATTAATCTGCCCACTATTCAGCCCGTTATTGAGGTGTAGAAGACGCTCTTCCGGATTATAGAGAGAGCGTAGGTTTTTTCCTTGCAATGGCATCAAACTCTATGCGCACACCTATTTTCATCAAAATGCTGGAGAGCAACTTTTCGTTAAAAGGTATTTCACCAAGCTCTGGAAACTCCAGTCGCAAACCATCCACTTCATCTTCCAGCTCATCAAAATAGTTTTGGTTGAGCTCCTGATAGCTGCGTAGTGCGGCCTGATAAAAATTTTCTTGTTTCAACTCATAATTGCGCGCTACCTGCAGCATCGTTTTCAGGAATGAATTGATCTTTTCTGGGTCATATGAAATGATCTCTACCAGCTTTTGCGGGTTGAGACCAAATTGCTCCATAGGGAAAGCCTTAAAAAAATCTGAACGAATCAGTGTCACTACCGGCTTCAGCTTGGTAGGCACTTGCAATGATACAAGCTCATCATAAGACACATCTAGTGCCTCTGCCAGCACCATGATTTTATCCCCCTTTGGATACTTTTTGCCGTTTTCGATCTCACTAAGATAAGAAAGCGACAAGCCTGACCGCTCCTTGAGCTCCTGGTACGATAGGCCTTTTTGCTGTCTTATTTCCTTGAGCTTCAGCCCGAATATGAATTTGAGTTCGAAAATTTCCTTTGACATACGAGTCCAAAAATACGTGAATTTTGTGAAAAAATAGTAATAGCGAATTTTCGCTATTTAATTTCTTTCGCTATATTCGTATTTTCATTGGTAAGAATATTTCACAAATGATTGACAAAATGCTAAGCACCCTAGAAACCCCGATTGGACTGGAGCTAAACGAAGCTGTAGACACTAGCCACAGTCAACTCCTCAACGCGCAGGCACTGGATTTCCTACTTGCCTTGCACGAACGATTTAACGAGCCCAGAAAAGAACTACTGAAGTATCGCCAGCTCACCGAAAAACTGGTGGATACTACTTCTCAGCGCCCTATCATCTGCCAACCAGAGCAAGAAACCCCTCATCAGGGACTTCCTCTACCTCAGCTCACTCAGGCAGTACCAGCAGAGGCACTTACCAAAGAGGCACAAAACGGACACCAGCTTGTTAATTTCAATGACTGTGCCTCTTCTGTAGAAGTGATCGAAGCACAAGAGCACCTTACCAACGCTATTGAAAACCGGGACGCTCAGGAAGAATACCAGGTGATTTTTGCTCCACGAGCACTGGACTTTGAAGACCGGCTGTTTATGATTCACGATCGCCCGGGCAGTGCGTCATTAATTGATTTTGGGTTGTTCTTCTTTCACAATGCCCACGAATTACTAAGACAAAGCTTTTCGCCTACGATATACCTTACAGAAGTCAACTCTGTAAAAGAAGCTCACTGGTGGAATGAAGTTTTCGCTTTTGCGCAAAGCTACCTGGGGCTGTCTAATGGGACCTTACGAGTCATTGTAGAAACAAGCTCCCTGTGGAGTGCCATCGAACTTCCTAAAATAGCTGAAAAGCTCAGCAATCACCTGGGAGCCATAGCCTCTACACCCATGGATTATCTAGCCAATTTCCTATGTAAGTTTGAAGAAGAGGAGCACCTTCCGAATCGTGACCAACTTACGCTGAACTGCCCAATGTTTACAGCCCTTAACGACCTGGTAGTACAGGTAGCACACAGACATGGAGTACCTGCACTTTACAATTCAAGAGGAGAGTTTACACGTGAAATCGACCTACGCCTGGAATGTGGGTTTGACGGGGAAATAGTAGCCTCTGCTACTGAGGCAGAAGCAGTGCTAGCGAGCTACCCTAAGGAGTGTGTATTCAACAAACGTTACGACGTAACAGTCACTACAGACCAACTAGCCAAAACACCGCTAGGAACCATCACAATGGATGGTGTAAAGGCATGCTATGAACAAGCCAAAGATGGTGACGAACTGGCACGCACCATGCTTACCAGCTGGGTGAACTGCGGATGTAAAACCGTAAGTGGCCTGACTATCACAGATGAATTAATCAAGGATCTATAAGATCCAAAATGTGAAATAATTACCAATTGTTCGCTAATCTGTTAGCAAGTAAAGTCCCGGCCAAGGCCGGGATTTTGTGTTTAGATCCATTGCATCTGGCTGCGCTCTCCCCAGTAATCTTCAGACTTCATAGCCAAACTATCCAACAGCGCTACTTCATCCGCACTAAGCTCTACCTGGAGGGCATCCAGGTTGCTCACCAAATGATCCGCACGTGCAGCACCACTGAGGACCACCGTAGCAAAAGACTGATGCAATATATAAGCCAGGGCTACAGCATCTACCCCTACACCATGCCGAGTGGCAATGCTTTTTAAGGGCTCCATATAGGCAGCCTGTTCGTTCCGAAGTGAGAGCCTTCCATTGGCCATTCCTTCTTTAATTATCACCCCCAACCCATTGTCATGGGCCTGCTGCAATGCATCACGAGCAGACTGCTCCAAACAATTAAAAGTTCCCTGAACAGAACCAAACAAAGGCTTACCCCCAATTTGGATACTCATCGCTTTTTCCAGCACCTCAGATTGACGCGTGGCAGTGATGGACAAGCCAATGATATAACCTTCGGCCCGCAACTCTTCCAATCTGTCCAACACCGAAAAGTTTTCCAACACACCACTCTCGAAAGTGGCCGAGTGGATATGGTAAATCTTCAAATCTTCTCCCAGTGTTAGTTTGCTATCTGCCCACTGACTATTGAGGCGGTCCAGAGTATGTTCTTTGATCTCATGAACGTCCGTTTTCACCTGCCAACCGGCGGTATAGTAGTATCCCCACTTAGAGCCCACCACTACATCATTGTGCCCTTTAGACTCAAGCCAGGAAGCCAGAAAGGCCTCCCCCTTCCCATAAGATTGTGCCACATCTATGTAACGAATTCCTGACTTGTATGCCACATCCAGCACAGCATGGCTGTGCTGCCGCATGGCTTCCACATCATAGTTATTATTCAGGTCGTTATTGTGTCCAAGGTTGATGTATCCGGGTCTTCCCAAAGCAGCCATTCCCAGGCCTATTTGTGAAACTTTGATTCCAGAAGTTCCAAAATCTAATACCATGAAACTTTGTTTTTGATTTTTATTGTTAACACTTTACATTCATTCGATTCCCACCTCTAACTGAATACCTAAACACCCCCTAAAGTTCAATATTATGTTTGACGAAGATGATGATTTAGATAGCCATCAAAATTTGCCAATTTTCAAAAAAGGTGAGGAAATTCTGCAACTTACTGAAAAAGTGGTAAGTCTCATCACTGATGAGGATGATGAAGTACTGAATGAGTACAAGCGGTGGATGATTCAAGATGCCACTACGCTATGCGTGCGTGTGGCTGGAGCTGAGGCTGGCGAGCTTTATGATATCAAAATGGAAAGTGCAGCCCTCATACGTAAAGCAGCTCGTGAGTTGCGTGTAAACTGTACAGGCCTCCGAATGATGGGATATAAGCAGCCCGACTATTTGAAACTAATTCAATCGGAAATAGAAGAATATCGGCACTTGTTTATCGAATGGGTATCCACCTTTGATCCCTGGAACTTTGAAGTAGATAACTGGGGGCTTTTTAACCCTCCAGGGGTAGATCCCAATGCTCCCAACCCTTAACTCCGGTGTTATCTAAAAAAACAACAGCCCGCTGAAAACAGCGGGCTGAGCTCATTATGACTAGTGAGCGGTGATACTAAATGGCATCTGCGCCACGCTCGCCAGTACGGATACGAATTACATCGTCCAGTGGCATAATCATAATCTTGCCACTGCCCACAAACTCTCCGTCATTGGATTGCGTAGCATTTTGAATAGCCTCTACCGTACGGTCTACATAGTCGTCATTTACTGCGATTTCTATTCTGGCTCCTGGGGTCAGGTTTGGCACTACCTTTTGCCCCCTGTAAATCTCCCCTTCACCATTGGCCCGGCCATGACCAGACACATGAGACACCGTGATTCTCGATATCCCAGCTGCTATCAATCCTTCACGCACCTGGTCAAGTTGATTTTCTCTAATTATTGCGATAATAAGTTTCATAGTCAGCTTAGTTAGGGTTAATCATTCCATACCCACGCTCTCCGTGGTAATAATTGTCCAGTCCCTTCATTTCTGCTTCGTCCGTTGCCCGAAGTTTGATAAACTTATTGAGCACAAACAAGATTAGCAATGTTCCTACTACGGCGTATGCTATTGCGATGAGCACTGCGAGTATTTGTATGCCAAACTGATCCCAAATGGTCCAGGAACCTCCTGCCAGCTGAGCTGCGTCTTCCATCCAACTTTCGCGAATAAAAAACACCAGAAAAATAGCTCCAACGATACCACCTACACCATGGATACCAAAAGCATCTAGTGTATCGTCATAGCCTAGTTTGTTTTTCATGATGATGGCCATGTAACAAATGATGGTAGACAAGATCCCCAGAGCAATAGCCCCCATAGGCTGAACCACGCCAGCTGCAGGAGTAATAGCTACGAGGCCTGCCAGTATACCACTGACAAAACCAAGTGCAGTAGCTTTGCCCTGATGCCAGCCTTCGATGATCACCCAGGCTAAGGCTCCAGCCGCTCCAGCGATTTGAGTCACAGTAAGCGCCTGCGCTGTAGCCAGCCCACTGCTGATACTACTTCCGGCATTGAAGCCAAACCAGCCTACCCAAAGGAGACCCGCACCGATCATGGTCATAACCAGATTACTAGGGCGCATAGGCAAGTGTGGATGTGACTTTCTACCTCCCAGGTAAATAGCAGCTACTAAACCACTTACACCTGCAGAAATGTGCACTACAGTACCTCCAGCAAAGTCAATAGCTCCATCTGCTCCCAGGTTAAACAAGAACCCGTCAGATGCCCACACCCAATGACAAAGTGGGTTGTAGATAAGCACTCCCCACACTGCGATGAAAATACAGTAAGCTTTGAATGAAACACGCTCAGCAAACGCTCCCGCTATAAGTGCGGGGGTGATAATGGCAAATTTGGCCTGAAACATAGAAAACACATATTCAGGTATACCTTCTCCCAGTATGGAGTCATCAATACCCTGTAGCATGAAGTAGTCCCAGTTCCAGCCAAACCAACCTCCGAGAACATTTTCCCCGAAAGACATGGCATAACCCACAGTCACCCATAGTATGGTCATTATTCCCATAGCGGCAAAACTGTGCATCATTGTCCCCAATACGTTTTTGGTGCGTACGAGACCTCCGTAAAACATGGCCAACCCCGGAATCATCAGCAGCACGAGTGCTGTAGAGGTTAGCATCCAGGCGGTAGCGCCTGTATCAATTGGCTCATCGGCTCCTGCGTATACCGCAGGCGATAGCAGTAACACCCCTCCTAGTAGCAGAAGGGTTTTCATTGTTTTTTGCATTAAGATTGATCTTTTCTATGGCACGAAAAAATAACAGGGCGCCAAACTAACGAAAAAGCCCGATGCCCTGAAATTTATCCTTTGCGCAAGCCATATTTTTGAATAAAACAAAATACGCAGTGCACTATTTTGCCATTTTCACATTTTTGAAAAGAATCAATCTTTCAATTTGACCATAAAAACAAAAGCCATTCCCTACAAAATCAGGAATGGCCTTTGCTAACGTCTTCATCTATCACTCAATCTTTCACGGCTCCTTCTATGATAGCCTCTACCACTTCTGGGTTGAGCAAAGTAGAGGTATCTCCTAGCTGATCGGATTCTCCAGATGCCACCTTGCGCAGTATTCTACGCATGATTTTTCCGGAGCGAGTCTTTGGCAGACCAGGAACGATCTGCACCTTGTCAGGCTTAGCTATAGGTCCAATGATCTTATTGACCGTCTGACGGATTTCATTTTTCAGGCTCTCTTCAGTTCTTCCCTCCATGTCACAAATCACATAGGCATAGATTCCCTGCCCTTTAACTTCATGAGGGTAACCTACCACAGCTGATTCCACCACCTTAGGATGCTCATTGATGGCGTTTTCCACCTCGGCTGTTCCCATACGATGACCAGAAACGTTGATCACATCATCTACCCTACCCAGAATCCTCAAATATCCGTCATGATCTCGCTTGGCTCCATCACCTGTAAAATACATCCCTTTGTAAGTAGAAAAATAGGTCTGCTTACAGCGCTCATGATCTCCATATGTCGTGCGCAATATTCCTGGCCATGGAAATTTCACACAAAGATTTCCCTGCACATTATTGCTTTTGAGTTCATTCCCATCAGCATCTACTATCACCGGCTGCACACCGGGCAATGGCAGTCCGGCATGGGCTGGCTTATTGGGTGTCACACCGGCCAGAGCAGAAATCATAATGCCGCCAGTCTCGGTTTGCCACCAGGTATCAACAAGCGGGCAATTCCCCTTACCTACATGGTCATGATACCAATGCCAGGCCTCCTCATTAATAGGCTCACCCACAGACCCAATCACTTTGAGTGAATCCAAACTGTAAGGCTCCAATGGCTCCAGTCCATGAGCTTGCAGAGCTCTAATTGCAGTAGGAGCTGTATAAAATTGATTGACCTGATACTTATCCACTATTTCCCAAAAGCGTCCAGCATGCGGATAGGTAGGCACGCCTTCAAACATCACCGTGGTAGCCCCGGCCAATAAAGGGCCGTATACAATATAGGAATGACCTGTAATCCACCCCACATCTGCCGTGCACCAGTAGACATCACCAGGGGTATACTGAAAAACATTTAGGAAGGAGTAGTAGCTATACACCATGTATCCGCCACAAGTGTGCACCACTCCTTTGGGCTTACCTGTAGACCCTGAAGTGTACAAAATAAACAACATATCCTCGGCATCCATTACTTCTGCCGGACATTCCTCAGACTGGCCCTGGATGGCGTCATGCCACCAAATGTCACGTCCCGCCTTCATGGCAATATCCGCTCCTGTACGCTGATACACGATCACTTTCTCTACGGTGCTTGTATTTTCGAGCGCTTCGTCTACCACGCCTTTCACATCTATTTTTTTCGCACCACGGAAGTTCCCATCCGATGTAAGTACCATCTTGGCTTCACAGTCGTTGACCCGATCTGCCAATGAGCTGGAAGAAAAACCAGCAAATACCACGGAATGCACCGCACCGATCCGTGCACACGCTAGCATGGCAATGGCGGCTTCAGGAACCATAGGCATGTAGATAATCACACGATCACCTTTACCTACTCCCTGGGCTTTCATCGCATTCGAAAATTGGCACACTTTGGCGTACAGTTCCTTATACGTCAAAGTAACACCTTCTTCATCTGGCTCATTCGGCTCCCATACGATAGCCGGCCGATCACCCATGATGAACAGATGCCTATCCAATATATTTTCTGTGATATTTAGCTTCCCATTTAGAAACCACTTGACATCAGGACCTTCAAAATCCCACTCAAGCACTTTATCCCAGCGCTTTTTCCAATGAAATGACTCACCAATTTGAGCCCAGAATACCTCAGGCTGTAAAACACTCTTTTGGTACTCATGTATGTATCCGCTTAGTGTTTGAATTTTATGACTCATGTCTAGTTTACAGTTTATTTAGTCTAGTAAATGTGAATTTTCTAATGTTCTGAAGCAGCACCCGCTCCTCTGGGGTAACGAATCTGCTCTACCATTTCCTGTACATCCTCCGGGGGTTTTGGTGTCATTCGGGACACCGTGAGGGACACCAGGAAGTTTACCATCATGGCAATAGTACCAAAGCCTTCTGGCGAAACCCCAAACCACCAGTCTTCAGGAGTACCTCCACCAAACCCTCCAAGCTTGTACTTGATCATATAAAAGAGCATCAGCAATATGCCTACGATCATACCTGCAACAGCCCCTTCTTTATTCATCCGCTTATCAAATATCCCGAGGATAATTGCAGGGAAAAAACTGGCTGCAGCAAGTCCAAAGGCCAGCGCTACCACTGCTGCCACAAACCCTGGTGGGTTGATACCAAAATAACCGGCCACCAACACCGCTGCAATGGCCCCGACCCTTGCCCATATAAGTTCCTCTTTGTCGGAAAGGTTTGGCTTTATCTGTTTCTTAATCAAATCGTGTGACACACTGGCTGAAATAACCAACAGCAAACCAGCCGCCGTAGATAAGGCAGCAGCTAACCCTCCTGCAGCCACTAGCGCCACCACCCAGTTGGGGAGCTGAGCTATTTCCGGATTGGCCAGCACCATGATATCCCGATCTATCACCAGTTCATTTTCGTCACCTGCCACATACTGGATCTTACCATCTGCATTTTTATCTTCAAACGTGATGAGCCCCGTAGTTTCCCAGTTGCTAAACCACTCAGGCATGGTACTATAGTCAGCATCTCGCACCGTTTCGATAAGGTTGGTACGTGCAAAAGCTGAAATAGCTGGTGCTGTAGTATAAAGGATAGCAATAAAAACCAGCGCCCAGCCGGCTGAAATTCGAGCGTCCTTCACTCTGGGCACGGTGAAAAACCGCACAATAACATGTGGCAAACCTGCTGTCCCCACCATTAGCGCGAGGGTAATAGCAAATACGTCGATCATGGACTTGGATCCACTGGTATATTCTGCAAAACCAAGCTCCCGATGCAGCCCGTCCAGCTTATCCAGCAAAAACGTACCATCAGCAAGCGACCCCCCAAAACCCATCTGGGGAATAAAATTGCCAGTAAGCTGAAATGAAATAAAGAAAGCCGGCACCATAAAGGCAAAAATCAGAATGCAATACTGCGCTACCTGGGTATAGGTAATTCCTTTCATCCCGCCTAGCACGGCATAAAAGAAAACAAGTGCCATCCCGATATACACTCCGGTATTCACGGGCACCTCCAAAAACCGTGAGAAGACCACCCCAACACCACGCATCTGACCTGCCACGTACGTAAAAGACACAATAATGGCACAAATCACTGCCACGGAGCGTGCCACATTAGAATAATACCGATCACCAATAAAGTCTGGAACGGTAAACTTTCCGAACTTTCGGAGATAAGGCGCTAACAACAAAGCAAGCAGCACATAGCCGCCTGTCCATCCCATCAGGTAAACAGCCCCATCGTACCCCATGAAAGAGATAAGACCTGCCATGGAGATAAATGAAGCAGCTGACATCCAGTCTGCAGCCGTGGCCATACCATTGGCCAGGGGCGACACCCCACCTCCTGCCACATAAAAATCTTTGGTAGAAGACGCCCGAGACCACACCGCTATTCCGATGTAGAGCGCGAAAGTGACGCCTACAATTAAAAACGTCCAGGTTTGTACATCCATAGCTGCCTATTTTTCGTCTACGTCAAATTCACGATCTAGCCGGTTCATCAGCCAGACATACACGAAGATCAATACCACAAAAACGTAAATGGATCCCTGCTGGGCAAACCAAAAGCCTAGCTTAAATCCTCCTAATCGGATGGTGTTGAGCTGCTCAGCAAAAAATATCCCGGCGCCATAGGAAACGGCAAACCAGATCAGGAGCAGCACTAGAAGATACCGAAGATTCCTACGCCAGTAGGCCTTCATCTTATTGTCACTCATTTTTGAAAGTTGGGTTTATTGAAGCCTTGAAGATAGGCAATTCCCAACTTCTGCAGAATTAAATTCTAAGGAGAATTAAAAATACCATTTTATAGCATGTGCTCGGCCACAATGGCCAAACCAGCCCCCAGTACACTCACCAAAAACTTCTTCAAACCAAAGTGATGGTTTGGGCTGGTCTCCACAAAAATAGTAGTGGATATATGCAGAAAACTCCCCGACACAAAGGCAAAAAGAATCACCAGCTGATCAGACGACATATGAAGTACCTGATCACTAAGCAAAAAGCCAAGAGGTGATGACAAGCTAAAGACAAGCAAGATTACCCATAGCCCCGCTGAGACCTTTGCCCCATTCTTAAAGGTGGTCACCAAGGCAAATGCCGCAGGCACCTTGTGCAAGACAATCCCTATCAGCACAGAGTGCGAATCATGATGATCATGAAAAGGGGAATCATGAGTAAGCAGAGCGCCCTCCAAAAAACTATGAATCACCAGGGCCACTAATAAACCGAGCCGTCCACCCACAGACATATCTTCCTGCGCATGAGCGTGACCGTGCTCTATACCGGATGTAAAATATTCTAGCAGCTGCTGAAAGAAAAAACCAAACAACACATAAAGGCCAATTTTCATAGGGTTGGCACTCAGCGTAAACACCTCCGGCAAAATATGGATGATCGTAATCGAAAACAGGAATGACCCTGCGAAAATGAGCGGATAACGAATACTAGTCCCACCGTTTACATACCGGGCTGCAACACCTCCTAGCAGGGCGGACAGAAACAATACAGAAAAAATCAGGATCATTTGGTTGCTATAAAAATCAGGCGTTCACTTTTTTCTTTATCATAGGACGACAACTGGTAGTTTCCAAACACTTCCCGAACCTGCAAACCTGCCTGCTCGAAGTAGCTGAGAAACTTCACCCGGCGGATGGCTTTCACTTTTTCCTGATAATGGTAATGCGATCCATCAGCAAAAAATTCAATATCCTTCAAAATATATTCCCCATCAAAACTACGAGAAATTTTGAAGGTAATTCCCCCCATTGTTTTTTCCTCTTCTGACACCAATCCATTGATCACCGCGTAGGGGTTTAAAAAGTCCAACACAAACGTCCCCCCTTTTCGCAGGCTATTCGCTATACAATTAATGGCCTGCTGATTCTCAGATTTGGTATCAAAATACCCAAAGCTGGTGAAAAGATTGAGCACATAATCGTAGCGCGCTTCCCCGAATGGCTCACGCATATCTTGCTGCTCAAAATGCAATCGCTCATTGCTATACCTACTGGCATATCGGATATTTTGCTCGGACAGATCCAGTCCTGTCACGTCATACCCTTTGCTGTTGAGGTAAATCGCATGGCGACCTTTCCCGCATGCCAAATCTAAAAAGCGAGCTTCCTGATCCGGAGCCAAATGCGCTATCAGCCGATCTATAAAAAATTGCGCTTCTTCGTGATCCCTGTTTTGATACAGTATGTGATAATACGGTGAGTCAAACCACTCACCAAACCATTCTATTTTACTCATTGAATTTTGTTCAGTTGAATGGCGGATTGTAATCCTTCAGATACGTAGCTTCCCAAAGTGCCATCAGAGTTTTGAAAAATTAAAAATGCTTCCATCTCAGAATGCCTGACGATTTGTTTGGAGGCTTCCACCCCCAAAACCATAAAAGCTGTAGCATATGCATCAGCAGTCATGCAATCCTCCGCAAATACTGAAGCACTCAGGAGGTTGTGGGTAGTATTGTACCCGGTACGAGGGTCTATAGTATGTGCTATGATACGCCCATCCTTTTCATAATAGTTTCGATAATTACCCGATGTAGCCATGGAGCGATCCTGCAGAGCCACTATAGCCAACAGACGCTGCTCTGTCTGAGCCACAGTAGGGTCTTCAATGCCTATCTTCCATATTTCTCCCTTATCATTTTTTCCGGCAGCACGTACTTCTCCACCGATCTCTACCATGTAATTCTCGTATCCATTGGTCTCTAAAAACTCAGCTACTACATCTACTGCAAGTCCTTTGGCGGTAGCACTAAAGTCCAGATACATCGCTGTATCCATCACAATCTGATCTTCGGTATAGCTAATCTCATGAAATCCAACATGCTGCCGAAGCTGAGCTATCAGGCTGCTATCTGGCACATTGGGAAGCTTATCAGGACCAAACCCCCAGGCATTGACCAGAGGACCTACTGTGGGATCAAATGCTCCGTCAGTAGTCTCATACACCAACTTGCTTTGCGCTAGCACATCAATAAACAGTGCCGAAGGCTCAGACAGCCTACCAGTCTGATTGAGCGTGGATATTTCTGAGTTAGGTATATAGGTAGATAAAGACTGATTGAATGCAACCAAAAGAGAATCGATAGACTTTTTATGATTAGACGCATCATCACCCAGGTATTTCACATTGTACTGAATGGTACCCATCGTCTGTCCGGTAACATGAGTGAGCGAATACTCCGGCTGGCTCTGATACATACGATACAGCGCACCCAATACTACCAGCACCACGATCCCTCTAAAAATCCACTTGCGATCCATAGTTTTGCAATTAAACTGCAATATTAAGCGATATGAAATAAGGATGATTCAATCCATATATCTTTGTGTGGTTCAAACGAACAATATCCCTTAGCTTTATTCATCTGGCAAACGACGATTTAGAGATTCGGAAATGAGAGAAGACTATCTGACAGGCGATGATGAACAGATGAGTTCATCAGAAAAGGAATTTGAAAAGGCACTACGTCCGCTTTCATTTGAAGATTTTACTGGCCAGGCCAAGGTGGTAGAAAACCTACGGATCTTTGTAGAAGCTGCCAAGCAGCGTGAAGAACCACTGGATCACGTACTCTTACACGGCCCTCCCGGCTTGGGCAAAACCACGCTTTCACACATCATCGCCAATGAATTGGGCGCAGGCATCAAAGTCACTTCTGGCCCTGTGCTAGACAAGGCCAGCGAACTGGCCGGACTGCTCACCAATCTGGAACCACATGACGTGCTCTTCATTGATGAAATTCACCGCCTCAACCCTGTAGTGGAAGAGTACCTATACTCCGCCATGGAGGACTATCGCATTGACATCATGCTAGACAGTGGGCCCAATGCACGCTCAGTACAGATAGGACTGGAGCCATTTACACTGATAGGAGCCACCACTCGGTCAGGACTACTCACCTCCCCTCTACGAGCCCGCTTTGGCATCAACTCCCGACTGGAATACTACGATGCACAGCTGCTCACATCCATTGTAGGCCGGTCAGCCGATATTCTGGGCACTCCCATAGATGAAGAAGCCGCCTATGAAATAGCGCGCAGAAGCCGCGGCACCCCACGTATCAGCAACAACCTCCTCAGACGAACCCGCGATTTTGCCCAAATAAAAGGAGATGGCGCCATCACTCTGGACATAGCTCGTATGGCACTCCAGGCATTGGATGTGGATGATCATGGGCTAGATGAAATGGACAACCGCATATTGGCTACTATTATAGAAAAATTTAAAGGTGGCCCTGTGGGGCTTTCAACTATTGCCACAGCATGTGGTGAAGAGGCCGAAACCATCGAAGAAGTCTATGAACCTTTCCTCATCATGGAAGGATACATCAAGCGTACCAGCCGAGGACGCCAAGCCACAGAAAAAGCTTATCAGCATCTGGGCAAGATTCCTCCTGAGCAAATGGGCCGCCTATTTTAACCTCAATAAAGAGGCATTCGTAATCTAAGCAGCATAATTCATCGATTTTTAACACTCGGTATTTGTATTTCTCCTAATCAGTTCCGTTCTTCACAATACTAAACCCAACCGTTAATCATACCAGCACGCTGAACAGCTATAGAAGACTAAATACTTCTAAGCATGAAAGCAAAACACTTCCTAACCGTTTGCGTCTTATGCAGCTACGCTATGACGTATGCTCAATGTCCAGACGCAGATGACATTAGCAACGAAAACTTCACCGTTACAGGTACTTCTTGCGCTATATCGGGTACTCAAAACCAGGGGAGCTCTTTGGGTTTCAGAACACTCACCATTGCCTCAGGAGCAGTACTTACGATCACCGGAGACCTTTACATTTGGGACCGTATCGATGTATATGGCACACTAAACACCACCGGAAACGTCACCAGTTACTCTATATTGGGCAATAGCACCGTATACGTCGCTGAAGGCGGACTGTTTGCTATCGATGGAAATTACACGAATGGAACCGAAGATGCGGTATATTGGGATGGACGAGAGGGCGTAACTACACTCGATGGCATCATGACCGTAGCTGGTACTTACACCAACAATGATGGAGGAACCACCACGGTAAGCGAAACGGGCACTTTACAGGCTGGCAGCTATAACGACAATGGCGGTACTACCACCATCCACAATGGAAGCGTTGCCGATTGCGAATCTGGCTGCTGTGGGGCAGATTGTGACGCCCTACCCGTAGTTTTGCTAAACTTTGAAGTAGCTGCTAATCAATCTGGTGAAGCAATACTTACCTGGGAAACAGCTTCAGAGCTCAATAACGATTACTTTGAAATCCAAAAAAGGGAAGCCAATGAGCGGCACTTTCAAACGTTGACGACCATCTCCGGGCAGGGGACCACCTCATCCCCTACACAATACACCTGGTCAGACCCGCACTTTCAAAATGACGCCTACTACCGCCTTGTTCAGGTAGACTATGATGGAAGCGCCACCATGCTACCTACCAAAATCTTACTAAAAAGCACACACAATACTGGCAAAACCAGCATTTTCCCCAACCCAACTCATGGGTCTGTCACCATACAGGGCTCGGGATATCATAGCCTCACATTATATGATGAGTCTGGCAAAACCATCCTACAAGCCAGCAAAATGCTACCCGGAGAACTGGAACTACTACTCAACCAAACCCTTCAATCTTTGAAAGGGAATTTTCTGATCCAGTTGTCTGGAGACAACTTTTCGAGCACCCATCGACTTGTAAAACATTAGACAGCACAGAAATTTCATGCGCGCTATGTACCTTTAGCTTATGCAAAAAGTAACTATAGAGTACTGCAAGCTATGCCGCTGGATGATGCGAGCCGCCTGGATGGGCCAGGAGCTCCTGACCACCTTCAACGAGGAGCTAGATGAACTTTCACTAAAAAAGGGCACCGGAGGTGTGTTTGATATCTATGTAAACAATCAGCTGATATTTTCACGGAAAAAAGCCGGTCGTTTTCCAGAAATCACGGAGCTCAAACAACTGGTGCGTGATCAAATAGCTCCAGACAAAAGCCTTGGGCATTCGGATAAGAATCGATAGGGCCCGACTACCTTTGTGGCATGATCCCTGAAAAGCATACCGCAACCGTCAAGAAAATAGCCAGCGAACTTGGTTTTTCATTCTGTGGTATCGGAAAGGCAGAATTTCTGGAAGAAGAAGCCCCCAAACTGGAAGAATGGCTAAAACGCGGCTACCAGGGGAAAATGGGCTATTTGGAAAACCACTTTGACAAGCGGCTTGACCCCACCAAACTAGTCCCAGGAGCCAAATCAGTGGTCTCGCTCCTATATAACTACTACCCAGAACCCGATCATAATAAAGACTCTAGCTACAAGATTGCCAAATATGCCTATGGTAAAGACTACCACTTTGTGATCAAAGACAAGCTGAAGGAGTTTATGCAAAGCCTACAAGAAGAAGTCGGAGCTGTTGAAGGCCGTGTATTTGTAGACTCTGCCCCGGTGCATGAGCGTGCATGGGCAGCCAAGAGCGGATTGGGGTGGGTAGGCAAAAACTCCCTGCTCCTCAATCGAAATCTCGGCAGCTTTTTCTTCATAGCCGAACTCATCATAGACCTGGAGCTCGAGCCAGACCCTCCCACAAAAGACTACTGTGGCACATGCACTGCCTGCATGGATGCCTGCCCTACGGATGCCATACCCGAACCCTACGTGGTAGATGGCAGCCGATGCATCTCTTACCTTACCATAGAACTCAAAGATGAAATCCCCGCGGAGTTTAAAGACAAAATGGAAGGCTGGGCATTTGGGTGCGACATCTGCCAGGACGTATGCCCCTGGAACCGCTTTGCAAAACCCCATCACGAACCTGCCTTTACCTCTCAGGGGTGGGAAGATTTTAGCAAACAGGATTGGGAAGAAATGACAGAAGAGGTGTTTCGCAGGGTGTTTAAAAAATCACCGGTAAAGCGAACCAAGTACACTGGGCTAAAGCGAAACATTGACTTTATCAGAAAAAGCGACTGAATCATTTATATTCGTTTCCGTGAACATCCTATACTTCATAGACATCCTGGGCACCATGGTCTTTGCCATTAGTGGTGCGCTTGCTGGCCGAGACAAACAACTCGACTTTTTCGGAATAGCTGCCGTAGGCTTCATCACGGCCATTGGGGGTGGCACGGTCAGAGATGTACTACTCGGCAGCACACCTGTAGGCTGGATGAACGACCTCATCTATCTGGCAATGATTACTGCAGGCGTTTTGATCTCACTTCTGTTCGGAAAAACAGTTAGAAAATTGCGCCGCACTTTTTTCATTTTCGATACAGTAGGGATTGCTGTGTTTACTGTGCTGGGGCTACAAAAAGCACTCACTCTCGGTGTTCACCCCATTATCGCCATCATGATGGGCATGGTCTCTGCGGTATTTGGAGGAGCAATTCGAGATATCGTGTGCAATGACATCCCACTGATCTTTCGCAAGGAAATTTACGCCCTTACCTGCCTTGCCGGTGGCGCACTGTATGTCATACTTGCACTCGTGGGACTCGACCAGTTCTTCAATGTAATCATTACAGTATGCTTTATCGTGAGCTTTCGCATGCTGGCTGTAAAGTATGAATGGCAACTCCCCGAGCTTAAAAATTAACACTTTAGCAACCTGACATGAAAACTGGACTAGTCACTTTATGCTTTTGTGTTTAGCTTTGGGCTACCCAAAAACAGCCCCACACAACACTTTATAATCTGATCTCATGGGCTTGAAAAACCACGCCATACTACTCATACACTGCAATGACCGCAAGGGTCTGATTAGCACCATCACTCACTTTCTATTTGAACACAATGGAAACATCATCGATCTGGACGAACATGTAGAAAAATCTGAGGGTATATTTTTTATGCGTGTGGAATGGGAACTGGAAGGCTTTGACATACCAAAAGAAAACATCCACAGCGTTTTTGATGAGAAAATTGCTTCGCAGTTTGAAATGGAATGGCAGCTACACTTCACGGACAAGAAGCCGCGCATGGCCATTTTTGTCTCCAAAGCTTCGCATTGCTTGTATGACATCCTGTCCAGACACTACTCCGGTGAATGGCAGATAGAGATCCCTGCGATCATCTCCAATCACTCCATCCATGAAGAAGTAGCCAATCGGTATGGCATCCCTTTTTATCACTTTGAGATGAACAAGGACAATAAGGCGGAGGTAGAAATGGCGCAAATGACTTTACTCACAGAACTCAGGGTAGATTTCATCATTCTGGCTCGCTATATGCAGATTCTCAGCAATGACTTCATCAGTGCCTACCCCAACCGAATCATCAACATCCACCACAGCTTTTTACCAGCCTTTGCAGGAGCCAAGCCCTACCACCGTGCGCATGAGCGTGGGGTGAAAATCATCGGTGCCACTAGCCACTATGTAACCGCCGATCTGGATGCAGGCCCTATCATAGAGCAAGACGTGGTAAAAATCTCTCACAAAAACACCGTGGAAGACCTGATCCGAAAGGGAAAAGACCTGGAAAAAATCGTGCTCTCACGTGCCATATGGACACACCTGCAGCGCAAGGCCCTGGTGCACAACAACCGTACGGTGATTTTTGAGTAATCCACTCGTCATCACGCCTGAAATGAAAAAATTGCATTCGTCTGCGATGGTTTCTCAAAGGAATTGGCGTAATTAATGCATCGAAAATCAATCTAACCATGAAAAACCTATTTTGCTTTCTGATAGTAAGTCTATGTGCTCACGTAGGCTCAGCACAATACTCACAGTACTTTATGCCACCGGTAGACGAAGGGCTCGTGATGACCGCAAAGGAAGTTTACGCCATCACCACAGCAGGAGATTCTGTGGCTGGCCGTATCAACTCGGCCGTAATGATGGGAGGTCAGATCAGGTCCTTGACCATCAAAAAAGCTGACAAATCCAAGGTGAAACTAAAGGCTGCTGATGTGAAGCTATTGGCTGTAAAAGCCACGGACTTCATGAACTGGACCAGTGCTATGTCTGCACCGAATATAGCTCGTGTAGCAGATATGGACTACCAAAAAATCATGAAGCGAGAATGGATCCTTTTTGATCAGGCACGCCTACCCAAAAAAGATAAATACGCCCTCATGCAGCTCCTCAATCCGGACTTCTGCAGCAAAATAAAAGTATATGTAAACCCCAACGCAAACGAGACCATGACTTCTTCATTGAATGGTGTTATGCTCGCAGGTGGCGAAGACACATCTTACCTGGTAGTGACTGACGGAGATCAGGCCGAGATTTATAAAAAACGCAAATACAAAAACGAAGCCCTCACCAGGCTGTTCAAAAACTGCGAAACCTTCAAAGAAGAATATGCAGGAGAAAAATTCAAATGGAAGGATTTTTCTGAACACGTACTGGTCTATGACCAGCTGTGTAACTAAAAGGCAATACCAGCAAGATCTTTAAAATACCGGTGAGCGCTAGCCGCTCACCGATTCACAGTATTCCATCACGCCTTCCTTGATCCGCATAAAGGTTTTATGAAGCAACTCCTCGTCTTCTTCCAGCAAAGTAATCCTGAAGCCAAGCAAATCAGAACAGAAAGAGGATATTGGAACAATACACACCTGTTTCGCTGCTAGCAAATAGTATACAAACCTTTTGTCCAGCGTCATGTGATTGGCAGCAAACCATTGATCCAACAATACCTTCACCTTCGGGTCCTCTATCTCCAGTGTCTGTTGCTCATTGAGTACGCCAGGCTCAAAAATCATGGTGTTATAAAACGCACCATTGGTTTGATTAAACTTTACATAGGGCACATCAGCAAAAACCTCATTGAGGTAGGCACTTCGCTTTCCTATTTTCGTTTTAGTCTCTTTTATAAAATCAGGGTAACGTTTGTCCTGCATGATTCTCGGAATTGAGAGTTGCGGCAACTTGGTAGAGCTTACCTCGATCATTTTGGCATTGTCTATGGTTTCGCACAGCCGTGCAAACTCAGGGTCAGAAGTACGGTTATAATACTCCGCCCATCCACAGCGAGCCCCTGGCCAGGGAAACTCCTTAGATATTCCCTTCAAAGAAATAGCTGGCACATCGCCGATCACTTCTGCTATAGTACACGTCTCCGCTCCATTGTAGATGATATTCATGTAGATTTCATCGCAGATCAAAAAGAGATTAAACTCCTTGGCGATAGCCACCATTTGTTCCAAAATTTCTTTTGGATACACCATCCCTGTAGGGTTATCCGGATTGATAATCAGGATGCCTACAATGCTCGGATTGTACTTCACCTTATTGTACAAGTCATCCATATCCGGGTACCACGAATTATCCGGGTCAAGCTTATAGGTGATCGGGTGGTGGTTGGCATGCCCTGCCTCTGCAGAGCTATGTGTAGAATAGGCAGGCGAAGGCCCTATCACCCTGGAGGTGGGCAAAAGGTACTGATAGATCTTCTGGATAGCATCTCCTAACCCATTGAAGAAGGTAATGTCCTGCGGTGCTATTTGCGCTCCACCACGGGCATTGTTGAGGTCCGCCAGAAAGGCCCGCGTAGAGAGCACCCCTTTCGAATGGCTGTACCCATACGTTTCATCTTCATAAAGCAAGTCAGCTATGATTTTTTTCATCCACTCGGGCATCTTATGGTTTTTCTGTATCGGATCCCCAATATTCTCCCATAGGATGTCATACCCAAGCTCTTCCAACTGCTCCGCTTTTTTTACTATCCCACGGATTTCGTAGGACAGCTCATCTGCTCCATCTCTTAGTAACTTCTGTCGCATGCGCTAAAAAATAAGCTACGAAGGTAGAGCAAAAAGTAGGTTTTTAGAAAATCGACGAAAGGATATTACACCAATTGCAGTTTTCATCAAATTTTACCAGCCATTTTGGGTATGTAATAAAATCGTAAGCCTTCCAGACCTACCCTTTCCTCAACCAAAACGTAGGTATGCTATTGACACATGAGCCAGACACCATTAGCCAAAAACGAAGAAGAAATCCTGCAAGACCAACATCGCATTGGCTTTCGGGAATTTAAGCGGTCCAAGCTATCGCTTTTTCTCAGCGGACTCATCGCCGGACTCGAAATCGGCTTTTCGGTACTGCTGATAGGTACGTTGCTTACACTTTTTGGCAATAGCCTACCCGAATACTGGATGCGAATAATGACATCTGCAGCATATCCGCTTGGGTTTATCCTGATTATCGTTGGCAAAAGTGAACTATATACCGAACACACCTCACTGGCCCTTTTGCCGGTGCTCACTGGTCATGCTTCACTGAGGGAGCTGTTGCAGCTATGGTCGTTGATCATCTCAGGAAATTTACTTGGAGGATGGTTTTTCGCCCTCTTGCTAAGCTGGGTGGGCCCTGAAAAAGACCTCCTCACTACAGCCGCCGCTACAGCCATGACTACTCCACTGCTAGAAGCCAAATGGTATGTATTGCTTACCAGCGCTATATTGGCCGGCTGGCTAATGGGGCTACTGAGCTGGCTGGCGGCCTCTGTAGAAAGCAGCCTATCCCGCATACTCATCATCGGCTTGATCACCTTTGTGATTGGCCTGGGACATCTGCATCACTGCATTGTGGGCTCCATAGAGATGCTTTGTGGCCTTTATATTTCTAAAACAATCACCGCCTCAGACTACCTGCACTTTTTAGCATTTGCCATCCTGGGCAATACCATTGGCGGAGCACTATTCGTATCCATCTTAAAATATGCGCAGGTGCATACAGATCACCCAAAACCAGAATGATCACAGGAAAATAATGGGTTTCACAGAAGTAAAACGAAACTTAATTCGTAAGTTTAAATACCAAACACCGCTTCAATATGCTTCTCGTATCCCTACCCGCCAACCACCACACTTACCAATGGCCAATCTCTGGATTATTACAGATGAACTGGCTCAAAAGCACCCTACAAAACAAAAAACACAGAGCACGGACGGATTTCATCCAAAAAGCACCCGGCAATGTAGCCGAAGTATGCTCACCCATACCACCTCATCAGCAGGGCACAGGCCAAATCATGATTGCCTCCCAGGGTGGCCTTCGAAAATTCAAAGCGGTCACAGGTGATGAAACTGACCTCCTCACTGGTGCCATCGTAATAGTGACGGACGTAATAGATACTGAAACCGTAAAAGTCACTCGATCCAAGTAACACGAATAGCGCACAAAAAAGTAAGCTACCAGTGTGCCTTCTCTCTTACTGACCCTACTCCGGGTGCTAGCATCAAAACAGTCTTTGGTTAAAAATGGCTCATAGCAAAATATTAAATATCGCCAACTTTAAGCATTGTCACACTGTCCCTTACAAATGCAAAAAGCCCTTTCCGCGATAGCGAAAAGGGCTTCCAATTGATAATCTATTATCTACGTAACGAAGAAATTATTTCTTCTCTTCGTCCACTTCTTCAAATTCTACATCTGAAACATCTGAGTCAGATCCACCTGCCGATGCATTGGCATCTCCATTAGGGTCTGTGCTCTGCGCCTGCTCAGCACCACCTGCAGCCTGCTGTGCAGCGTAGATTTCCTGAGAAGCTGCTTCCCATGCTTTGTTCATGCCTTCCATGGCTGCATCGATAGCGGCCAGGTCTTGCGAACCATGAGCTTCTTTTAGTTTAGCGAGCGCTCCTTCGATAGCAGTTTTGTTGCCATCTGATAGCTTATCACCAAATTCCTTCAATTGCTTCTCTGTTTGGAAAATCAGTGAGTCCGCCTGGTTGATCTTCTCAATCTTTTCTTTGGCTGCCTTGTCAGACTCTGCATTAGCTTGTGCTTCCTGCTTCATCTTTTCGATTTCCTCCTCAGACAGTCCTGAAGAAGCCTCAATTCTGATTTTCTGCTCTTTGCCAGTGCCTTTGTCTTTGGCAGACACATTCATGATACCATTGGCATCTATATCAAAAGTCACTTCGATCTGAGGTACTCCTCTAGGAGCTGGTGGTATACCATCCAGGTGGAACCTACCGATAGTACGGTTGTCCTTCGCCATAGGGCGCTCACCTTGAAGTACGTGAATCTCTACAGATGGCTGATTGTCTGCAGCTGTAGAGAACGTCTCAGACTTTTTAGTTGGTATGGTCGTGTTTGCCTCGATCAGCTTAGTCATGACACCACCCATGGTTTCGATACCCAGTGAAAGTGGAGTAACGTCCAGCAGAAGCACGTCTTTCACCTCTCCGGTAAGTACACCACCCTGGATAGCCGCACCGATAGCCACTACTTCATCAGGGTTTACGCCTTTAGATGGCTTTTTGCCAAAGAACTTCTCTACTTCTTCCTGAATTTTAGGGATACGCGTAGAACCACCCACGAGGATCACCTCATCAATATCAGAAGCTGAAAGTCCGGCATCCTGAAGCGCCTTCTTACAAGGATCCATTGATCTTCTTACCAGGTCTTCGCTCAACTGCTCAAACTTGCTTCTTGAAAGTGTACGCACAAGGTGTTGTGGTATACCATCGATAGGCATGATGTATGGCAAGTTGATCTCTGTAGAAGATGAAGACGAAAGCTCAATTTTTGCTTTCTCAGCGGCCTCTTTCAGACGCTGAAGAGCCATAGGGTCTTTTCTCAAGTCCACATTGTGCTCACCCTGGAATTCATCTGCCAGCCAGTTGATGATCACTGAGTCAAAGTCATCACCACCCAGGTGTACGTCACCATTGGTAGATTTCACTTCAAATACTCCATCACCAAGCTCCAGAATAGAAATATCGAATGTACCACCACCAAGGTCATACACGGCGATTTTCATGTCAGCGTTTTTCTTGTCCAGGCCGTAGGCCAAAGCAGCAGCCGTAGGCTCGTTGATGATACGCTTCACTTCCAGTCCTGAAATCTGTCCGGCTTCTTTCGTAGCCTGACGTTCTGCATCGTTGAAGTATGCAGGCACGGTGATCACCGCTTCTGTTACTTCCTGGCCTAGAAAATCCTCAGCTGTTGACTTCATTTTCTGAAGAATCATTGCTGAAAGCTCCTGAGGAGTATAGTTTCTATCGCCAATTTTTACGCGTACTGTATCGTTAGCACCAGACTCCAACGCGTAGGATACGCTCTTTCTTTCGTCAGATACTTCTGAATATTTTTTACCCATGAATCGCTTCACGGAGCTAATGGTATTCTGTGGGTTGGTGATTGCCTGACGTTTTGCAGGATCACCTACTTTGCGTTCTCCATTTCCATTGTCCAAAAACGCCACGATAGACGGGGTAGTCCTGCGTCCTTCACTGTTTTGGATCACTACAGGTTCGTTACCCTCCATTACCGCCACGCAGGAGTTGGTAGTACCTAAGTCTATACCGATTATTTTTCCCATTGTGTAACTATTTATTTGAGATTCTTACAATTCTTTTCAACTCGTCAATAGGTAATCAATGGTTGTGCCAACCGGCAATTGACCGGAGAATGTCAGCTGTTTTGTGACAGATTGTCAGAGTCAGACACTCCCCCTAAAAATGTTTGTCAGAATATATGCCAGAAATAGAAATACAGCATCAGCTAGTCATTGCCATTGTTTTTGTCTTGGCGCTGGCGCAAAAACCTCACCACAAACAGCAAAACCACCACAAGTGCTATGACAATGGGTGCATGATCATGAAATTTATCAAGGGCAGCAGGATCTGTGTCCGCACCTATTACATAGTACAACACAACACCCAGCAGTAGGTATAAAATATATCGATGCTCCTTTTTCATAATACTCAGCAGGAATTTTGAGCCCAAAGCTAACATTTCACTGCTGAGCGGAGTGTATTTCAGCCATCAAAATCTAATCCTGTGCACTGCGCCGGTAATCCACCTGATCTAGCAATCGCTCCACTCCTTCTAACATTTGCAACTCGGTGCGTCCGCCATTGGCTCGGGCCTCTACCAGTTGTTTTCGTGCTCTGGCTACCCACTCCGCAGGCAACTCTCGCTGTGCCACTATAGCTTCTAGTGCCACGCGTCCTGATTTGGCAGCTTCCGACAGGTTAGCAGAAAGATTTGATATTTGTTTCAACACAGGTGAATCCTCGATTATCGGCACCACCTGATCATGATTCGCCTCCCAGGTGATGAGCTGTGTCTTGAGCGACTCATGCAATGCCTCCCCTTTTAAAAAGGCCTCCACCTGCTCATTAAAAACACGGGCCACACGGGCATCAGCCGTAGCTGCATCAGCCCATAATGTAAATGGAGAATAAGAGGCATACATGGTACCTCCCGGATTTCTGGTATAGCCCTTCATAGGCTCCACCACCTCAAGCAAAGTCTCTAGTGGCTTGGGATCATGACCTGCAGCCAATTGCCGCAAGATACGCTTTGGTTCACTGACATGTTTGAGATGCAAACGCTCCAGGTATTGATTCACAATCGATAGTCTACGGTACATTTCATCCACATCATTCACCTCCTCAGCAGACCATAAGCGCTCTGCAATAGCCGCCCCACGGGGCCACAGGCGGCTGTCTATGGTATGTTCGGTAACCAGCTCGCTCCACATACACATTTCACCACCCAGTATATGAGACCTGGCCTCATCATCCAGATCTACAGAAGCCGGTGCAGGATCCATTAGGTAATGCTCCTCGGCTGTCATCATCAGATCCAGGTAGTACCCATTAGAAAGTATAGCATCATACCCCGACCTGGCAGCAGCGTAGAGCGAAGCTTTAGGAGTAACACCTTCCCACGCTCCTCTCCAGGAGTGAATCAAAGCACTTTTGGGCATATCAGGAGTCATGATCTCTTCCCACCCCATAGTGATCTTGTTCTGGTCAGCCAGGATTTTCTCTATTCGAATGTTAAAATAGGTCTGCAGCTCATGGTTGGTGTCAATTCCTCTGGCTTGCATAAAAGCCTGGATTTTCTCGTTTGCATCCCAATGCCTACCCATATTTTCATCTCCACCTATATGAAAATAAGGATCTGGAAATATGGCAGCCACTTCTTCGAAAAGATTCTCTAAAAACTCATAAACAGCTTCATTGGTAGGATCTAAGGTAGGGTCAAAAATACCTGCATATCGCTGGATCTGATAAGTAGTATCCGCACTCCCTAGCTCAGGGTGTGACACTAAAATGGCTGTGGCATGTCCTGGCACATCGATCTCTGGCACCACACGAATGCCTCGCTCTGCAGCGTAATTAATGATTTTTTGCAATTCGGCTTTGGTGTAAAACAACCCATCAGAACCAAGTTCAGTTAGCTCAGGATAGGTCTCTGTAGCGATTCGAAATCCCTGATCATCCGACAAGTGCAAATGAAGTACATTCAGCTTCAGAGCTGCCATGGCATCCAGGTTTCTATAGATCACCTCCAAAGGCATAAAATGCCTTGCCACGTCCAGCATAAGCCCACGCCATGAAAACCGTGGAGCATCCTGGATCTGTACGTAAGGGAAGGCATAGCGTCCTTCTCTTACCTCCACCAGCTGCAAAAGTGTTTCCAGAGCGCGAATAGCACCTATATCCGTATCAGCAATAATATGCAGTCCTCCATCGTCTATGGTCAGCTCGTATGCCTCTTTCATGTCAGGTAGTACTTCCCCCTTTTTTTCCACCCGTATTTTCAGATTGGCCTCCTTGTAGCCTGAGCCATCAACCTGAAACTGCTGAAAAAATAAGCCTGTCTGCTCATCCAGCCGACGAAGAAAGCGGGTAGCCTGTGCAGCCAACCGGGGGCGATAGTCTCCGGAAAGGGCTATAGTAAAGTCTTTAGCTATAAAATAATGCTTGTCCTGTAGGTCCACTTTCTGTGGATAGGGCATCACGTTGACGTACTGAGCCTTAGCTGGCAAGCAGGATACAAGCACAAACAATACCAGAGGAACGAAAATATAAGAACGACTCATAGGATGAAGAAATTAAATAAGGGAGGGCTGATATGCCCTCCCCAGGAGGGTAGATTTGAATGAAGTGTAATAAGAAATCAACGTTCGATTTCTCGTTTTATAAACTGTGTGATGGCAACAAATCACACAGTACATTTTTAAGGATGGCCTCCACTTTTGCAGAGGCCATCAATCAACTAATCTGCATCACATCGATGCACAAACCTATTATTTTGCCCACCAGAGGGCTACATCCTGCTTATCCGGCCCCTGTGCCGAAATTGCAGACTGGTAGTTGTCGCCATTTTCACTTTTTACGGCATTGCCATACTGCATCCTCATTGGGTAGGCACCATTGATATCACCTGGAGCGAAAATATCTGGATCTGAAACTCCCGCAGACAACTCTGAAGGATAGCCCATGTCACGTACTACGGCCCACGCTTCAAAGCCATCAGTATAAGAAGCAATCCATCGCTGCACGGCTATCTTCTCCAATTGCTCATCGGTAGTTCCAGACAAATCAGCTATGGATGCATTTTCTAAATACGTAGTGATCTGTCCCTCTGAAACGCCCCACATTCTCATGGACTGTGCAATACCCGTTTCATATAGAGTCTGTGCATCACCAGAGCCCAATCCTTTTACAGCAGCTTCTGCCTGCAGGAAGTAAGCTTCAGCAGAGGTAAAAACGATCTCCGAAGGGATTTTCTCACCACCTTTTGAGCGAACAATTTCCTCCGCAGGGTTGGAGAAAAACTCGTCCTGAACATACTGCTTGATAAACCCATTGAGCCGGACAGGCTGCCCTACATAGGCTCCAGCTTCTACAGACACAGTAACTTCATCTCCTTCTCGGGTAACCGTAGGATTGGCTCCTGCCTCGGTCAGCACTTCTACGATAAAGTCTACTCGCTTGTCAAAGTTTTCAAACCCTTCTGGATTATCCGCCTCACTTGGCTTCACCCAGGTAACCTCTCCTCCTGCTATAGGCTGTGCATAAGCACCAAGCCGTGGATCATTATGATTTTGCAGGTAGTCTACCAGTGGCTTACTTACCTTCCAGTTGGACCCTGCCCCGAAGTTGTGCCACACATCTCCATAAGCTGCGCTTGCCCACTGGCTGATGATGTTGTCTTTCTGCATCAGCACGTCAGTCTCTAGCAAAGGCGCACTCAATGCTTCGGAAATGGCCGTCTCCGCAAACGATGCTCCAGATGCTCCATGAGCCCTTAGTGCCATACGTAGTTTCAAAGTGTTGGCAAGGCGCTTCCATTGCTGCAAATCTCCACCGCAGTAGATGTCGTTTGCTCCAAGATCTTCGATACCTACACCTGTACGCTCAGTATCACCGATGGTGGCCATGGCCTCATCTAGCTTATTGATAACCCCTTGATAGATGGTGGCCTGGTCATCAAACCTCGGACTCAACACTTCCGGGTCTCCTACCTCTGAATAAGGAATTTGACCGAAAGTGTCCGTGTACATTTGATAGTAAAGCCCACTGATGATTTGCCCCACCGCATACATCTGGGGGTTTTCGAAATCGCCACCTGTAGCCGTCAACTTCATATAGTTGTCCAGGTCGCCAAAATAACCAGCCAGCCAGTCCCAGGCAGCATCTGTATAGCCTGGGTTGTAGGTATAGCCCAGTCCGTCATTCCACCAGGAAGCATTAAAACCAAATGTAAATTGTCCCGCATAGCGATCCGCATGGATCAGTTGCGCCCTCCAGTAAGCATAGCGCCCTGGACCGTAAAGATTAAACTGTGCACCAGTAAGAAAGAATTTAGCACTGGCTTCTTCTGTTGTGATATGATTAGGATTGGTGTTGATCTCCTCAAAATCAGAGGTACATGCTCCCACCCCTAAAGTCATCACTAGTATTGCTATATATTTTATCGCTTTCATGTTCGTTACTTTTAGGAGTTCCATTAAAACTTGATGTTAAGATTGAAACCATACTGCCGCGTAGATGGCAGGTTGTAGTACAATACCCCTTGTGCATAGTTACTGGTACTGTAGCTCGACTCTGGATCAAAATTGTCAAGCGCTCTGTACAGGAAGAACAGGTTTCGCCCTACCACTCCCACTGACACATCCTTGAAAGGTGTAGCTTCCAGCAGGGATTTTGGCAGACGATAGCTCAATGAAGCCTCGCGAAGCCTTACGTTGGTCTGATCAAATATGTAGTTTTCTGGAACAGAGCTATAATTGCCCCAGTACTGCTGAGCAGTGATATTATTCTCATTTGCTACATATTCAGGTTCGTCGTTAGAGCCTATGTTTTCAGACCCTTCCACTATGACTCCTCCCTCTCTATATTGCAATGTCTTTTTACCTACACCTGCCGCATCAAGTCCTGCATCTGTACCAGAATACAACTCACCTCCTATACGTGCATCTATAAGCACACGAAGTGAGACGTTCTTGTAAATGATGTTGTTGGAGAACCCTCCGGTCCAGTCTGGCTGATAATTACCTAACTTGGTGTAGTCAGAATCTATCTGAGGCACCCCATCTATAGTCACAATGTTTCCATCATCATCTCTCAGGTACGTATAGCCATAGATATCACCATATCCACCGCCCACAGTGGCTCGCACCAGCACGGTACCAGCATTGGTAGTCGTAAAGTTAAAGTGCTCTACATCACCTATTAATTCATCCAGCTTATTGCGGTTTCTAGCAAAGTTTACTGACATATCCCATGTGAGCCCTGGCGTCTTCACCACTGTTCCTCCCAACATAAGTTCCACTCCTTGATTGGTCATTTGCCCTACGTTGGTATGAAACTCCTCATATCCCGTAGACTCATTCACAGGTACCTGCATAATCAAGTCTGTAGAGTTAATCTTGTAATAGGAGATGTCTGCATAAAGTCGGTTGCCAAACGCACTGATATCCGTACCTATTTCAAACGACTTGGTCTGTTCAGGTTTGAGGTTCTCATCAAATAGCACAGAAGACCTGTTCAGAATAGGCAAGCCCAGATACGAAGATGTAGGGTTGGATAAAGTATAAGGAGTAGCTAACTGAAAAGGGTCCGTATCATTACCCACCTGCGCCCAGCTAGTGCGAAGCTTCCAGTAATCTAGCACTGAAGCTGTAGGATCTACAAACTTGTCTACGAGTATCGACAAACTAGCCGAAGGGTAAAAGTATGACCAATTATCTTTTGGCAAGGCCGAAGACCAGTCATTTCTTGCAGACAGGTTCAGATAAATAAAATTGTCAAATGAAAACTCTGCGGAACCATAAAGTGAGGTCACTTTTTTCTTTTGGGTAGGCGTATAGCTTGGGGATAAAATAGACGCACTTGCCACAATCGACTTAGTAGGAATTTTGAAGTTTTCCCCATCTACACCTTGCTGCTCGTAAGTATTGAGTCTCCAGTTACCACCCGCATTTACTGATACATTGAATTTGCTCGCCACTTCCTTATTGTACATGAGTAAGAAGTCTGCATTGGTTTCACCTGTCTTATAATTATCGTAGCTAAAGCGTCCACTCTGGTAGTACCAGTGCCCTGGATTCTCTACTCGTTCTATTTTTTGGTTTACCTGATCGGAACCCACACGCACAAAGCCTTTAAAGTCATTGGTGAAATCATATGTAGCTTTCACAAAACCCGAAAAGCGATCTCTATAATCTTCGTTGCGGTCATTATTCAATATCCAATAAGGGTTGCCATTGCCGTTGCTGTAGGAGTTGACCATCAGATCATCACCTTTGTAGTTTTTCAGGTCATTGATATCCACATTTCGCGGAATGTCATAGAGGTAAGCCATGAGTCCTTCAGTACCCTGAGCCGCACGGTTTTTGGTCTCCTGATGAAAATATGTCACCCTGGAGTCAAGACTTAATTTTTCGCTTACCTGCGAAAAGCCTCTAAGGTTGAAGTTGTGCTTTTGCAACTCTGAATTAGGCACAATCGAGCTAAATGAAGAGTTGGTGTAAGAAAAACGCATGCTTGCGGTTTCTGAACCTCCATCTATAGCTACTGTGTTGATGGCATTAAACCCTGTTTGGAAAAAATCAGCCACATTGTCGGGCTGTGCGGTGTAGGGCTTGGTTTCACCTGTCCAGTAGATTTGGTTGGAGCCATCCATTTTCGGCCCCCAGCTACCACCATTTTGTTTCAAAGTGGCCACATCGGTGTACGAATCCCCGTTAGATCCCTGGCCATATTCGTTTTGGTACTCAGGCAGTAAAAGAGGGTCCTCCCAGGTGAAGTTTGAAGAGTAAGACACTCCAAGACCTTTACCTGTACGTCCTTTTTTTGTAGTGATCATCACCACTCCATTGGCCGCACGTGATCCATACAACGCCGCGGCATTAGGACCTTTGAGCACAGTCATGGACTCGATATCGTCAGGATTCAAATCCGAAATACCCGTACCGTAATCTACACGCTCATAGTTGGCTGTACCGTCACCATTGGACGAACCAAAGCCTGAATTATCAATCGGCACTCCATCCACCACATACAGAGGCTGGTTATTTCCTGTCAGGGAGTTATTTCCTCTAATGATTACTCTGGATCCACTCCCTACACCACCTGTAGACTGGGTAATCACCATACCCGGCACGCGGCCTGCCAATGAGTTGACTACATTGGCCTGCTTTACGGTAGAGAGGTCTTCGGACTCTACGCCGGTCACTGCATAGCCCAGTGCTTTTTTGTCCTTCTCTATTCCGAAAGCAGTAACGACCACTTCCCCGAGCTCTGTAATATCCTGTGTCAGGGTTAGGTTTACTACAGACCTGGAACCTACTGCTTCTTCTTTATTTACATATCCTATAAATGAAAAGACAAGCACCGCATCATCTCCAGTGACCTGCAATCGGTAATTACCGTCTAAGTCAGTAGTGGTACCTGTACTCGTACCTTTGATGAGCACGGTGGCTCCGGGAATCGCTTCTCCTGATTCAGTATCTGTCACCGTACCGGAGACCGTCCGCTGCCCCAGGGCTACGACACTGATCAGCATCATCGTAAAAATTGGTATCAGTTTCTTCATATCAATAAACTTTTTAGTGTGATTGGTTTCGTGACTGATTTCAGTCAACAATCCGAATTAACCTATTCTTAATACCATTGGGAAATTTTTTAGCAATACCGCGGCATTTCGTAGCTAAACTGCAGACTTACTGCTACAAGACGCAAATACGTTGTTGAGCGTCCGAACTTTACCATTCGGCTAAAAAACGCTATTTCTCTTCAATCAAGGAAGATTGAAGAGCCGATATCTAATAGTTTAATAATATATTGATGCTCTGAACACAGATAAATGCACGTGAGCAACCAAAAACGGATCATCCTCTACCATGTCATTTTTTGGCTGGGGTATTTCACTTTCAACAGCGTGAGGTGGGGGCACTATTTCAGTGACTACATCTACTCCATCAAATCCAATCTCGTTGAATTCCCGATCCACATCGTACTGGTCTACTTTCACTTGTACTGGCTGGTACCCAAACTCCTGACTACCAAAAAATACGTCTGGTACGGTGTGGGCATTTTCTCTGCCACACTGATCATGTCGCTGGTAAAAATCATATTGACGTACTACCTGGTGACCACAGACATCTGGCCAGAAAGTGCCTATAAAGAAACCAACCTGTTTGGTATCAGCTACTTGCTGTCTGTCTTCGTTGGTGAGCTCTACATTGTAGGCCTTACAGCTGCCATTAAGTTTACCATAGACCGCATACGAGAGCGGGATGCTCAGCGCGAACTGGAAAAAAACAGTCTGGAAACGGAGCTGGCCTACCTCAAAAGCCAGATTCAACCTCACTTTTTTTTCAACACCCTCAACAGCCTGTATGCGCTCACTTTGGACAAATCCGAACTAGCGCCAAACACCATCCTAAAGCTATCCAACATGATGAGCTTTGTGATCTACCGGGCCAAGGCTAACGTAGTGAGCCTGATGGAGACCGTTACGCACATGAAAAACTATATAGAGCTCGAAAAAATAAGGTTTGGGGACAAACTCAACGTAGACCTACAAATCTCCGGACAGTTAGAAGGGCAGATTCCACCACTAATACTCTCTCCCTTTTTAGAAAACAGCATCAAGCACGGCGAAAAATCAGAGGACGGCTCGCTGGATATCCAGATTCAGCTGGATGTGAGTGATGCCAACATCCTACACTTTCAAATTTCCAATCAGACCAAAACCATTGACGACTCCACTGCAGTCAAGCAACTCAATGGAAATGAAGGAATAGGCCTAACCAATACCATCCGTAGGCTTAAATTGCTTTACCAGGATGAATATGATCTCAAAATAGATGACTCAAACGGAAAGTATCGTGTAGATTTAAAAATTCCCCTCAACCCCAAAATGCTATGAATATAAGATGCCTGATCATAGATGATGAACCCCTGGCCATCAGCGTAATCAAAAAATACATCGAAGAAGTAGATGACTTCATCTGCGTAGGGTCATGCGGCAATCCTCTGGAAGCTCTAAAATACCTGGAAGAGCATACCGTGGACCTGATCTTCCTGGACATCAATATGCCCAAGCTAACTGGCATGGAATTTCTCCAAAGCCTTAAAGAACGCCCGCTGGTAGTTATCACTACAGCATACCGCGAATATGCCGCTGAAAGTTATGACTATGACGTGTTGGACTATCTGGTAAAACCAATCGAATTTCCACGCTTTTTCCGCACGGTCCAAAAAGCACATGACCGCCTCAAATTTCCTACAGCCAATGGCTCCTCAGAAAGCTCCGCAAAAAACGACCACCTCTTTCTAAAAGTGGACAAAAAGATGGTCAAGGTCTTTTTTGATGAGATCCTCTATGTGGAGAGCCTCAAGGACTATGTGATGGTGCGCACCCAAAACGAAGACCTGATCGTACACCACAACCTGCACTCGTTTACCGAACTCTTACCTCCAGAGGGGTTTATGCGGATACACCGCAGCTACACAGCTTCACTAGACAAAATCAAAGCGATAGATGGCAATCAGGTAGAAATCGGCGGCAAGTACCTGCCCATAGGCCGTAACTACCAGTCGGAAGTTAAAACCAGAATTCTGAAAGGGTAACCCTCCTGCATCATTTTCGAAGATGCCTACCCACTGCAATGCTCACTAGCAAAAGCATTCCAATGGCCAGACTCGCCCCCAAACCAATGGATAAGGTAAAACCATATTCTTTGGCCAAAAACGCAAATAGTCGTCCCCCGAGCCAGCATACAGCCACAAAAGTCAGCGCTTGCAAAATCGTTTTTCGCTTCATGAACTAAAGATATTTAACTTTGCGGGCTTAATAAAACGCAGGGAATGACACTCGAACAGGAAATACAGAAGCGCCGCACCTTTGGCATCATTGCTCACCCGGATGCTGGTAAGACCACCCTTACAGAAAAACTCCTCCTCTTTGGTGGAGCCATCCAAACCGCTGGAGCAGTAAAATCCAACAAAATAGATGTGGGCACACGCTCCGACTGGATGGAAATCGAAAAGCAAAGAGGTATATCAGTAGCTACTTCCGTGATGGGATTTGACTACAAAGACCTCAAAATAAACATCCTGGATACTCCTGGTCACGAAGATTTTGCAGAAGACACCTACCGTACCCTCACCGCTGTGGATAGTGTAATCATGGTGATCGACTGTGTGAAAGGTGTGGAGAAACAGACCGAAAAGCTCATGGAAGTATGCCGCATGCGCAATACTCCTGTGCTATGCTTTATCAATAAACTCGACCGAGAAGGACGCGATGCTTTTGACCTGCTAGATGAAATCGAAGAAAAGCTCGACATCAAAGTGCGCCCGATGAGCTGGCCTATCGGAATGGGTAAATCCTTACGAGGCGTCTATAACCTGTTTGAAAACAACCTCAACCTCTACGAGCCCAGCAAAACAAAAAAGGTGACCGATGTAGTAGAAATCAAAGGCATCGATGACCCGGCACTGGAGCAACACCTCCCTCAAAGTTCTGTGAAGGAGTTGCGAGAAGAAATCGAACTGGTAAACGGCGTTTACGACCCTTTTGACACACAACAATACCTGGATGGTAAAGTAGCACCCGTATTTTTTGGAAGTGCCGTCAACAACTTTGGCGTGCGCGAACTGCTGGACTGCTTTATCCAAATAGCCCCACCTCCAGTCCCTCGTGAAACAGAGGAGCGTCAAATCCTACCCGAGGAAAAGAAATTTTCGGGATTCATTTTTAAAATCCATGCCAATATGGACCCCAAGCACCGCAACCGCATTGCCTTTGCGCGCATCTGCTCTGGAGTCTTCAAACGAGGCAGTAATTACTACCACGTAAGACAGGAAAAGCCCTTCCGGTTTTCGAATGCCACGGCCTTTATGGCACAGCAAAAAGAAACAGTAGACGAAGCATTTCCTGGTGACATCATTGGTCTGTATGATACTGGCAACCTCAAGATAGGCGACACACTCACCGAAGGGGAAAAAGGACTTTACAAGGGCATCCCGTCATTTTCACCAGAGCTGTTCCGCGAGGTAATAAACCTGGACGCCATGAAAGCCAAGCAATTGGAAAAAGGTCTCAACCAGCTCATGGACGAAGGGGTTGCACAGCTTTTCACCTTTGAGATGGGGTCTCGAAAAGTGGTAGGAACTGTAGGTGCTCTACAGTTTGAGGTATTGCAGCATCGCCTCCTCAATGAGTACAATGCCAAGGCCCGATTTGATGCGGTAAGCATCTATAAGGCCTGCTGGATCAGTGCTGAAGATGACGCCAAGCTGGATGCATTTGTCAAAGACAAATACCGCCACATCGCTAAAGACAAAGAAGGCAAGCTGGTATTTATGGCCGAGTCCAAGGCGTGGTTGCAAATGGTGCAGGACAACTTCCCCGACATCCAGTTTCACAACATCAGCGAATTTTAGTGTAAGCTTTCAGTGCGTTGGGTTGAGGGTTGACCACCCGCCCACGCACTGCATCAAGGCTAACCGCGCTCAGCAATCACCTCATCGGCACTTGCTCGCTTAGTAGCTTCGCCATCCATTACAAACCGACCGGTATTTCCTGTCAGCTCATCCGCTATACGGGTCACATCAGCAGCTATACCGTGGTAGCTTTGCATCAGGTTAGACATTTGCTGCGTAGAAGTGGCAGCCTGCTCTGCTCCGGCAGCAGTCTCTTCGGTTATCACCACTATTTTCTCAACTCTGCTTGCGATTTCATTCACATCACTGTACTGTCGCTTCGTAGACTGAGCTATTTCATTGGACAAGCGAAACGTCTCCTCGTAAGATGCAGCCATCTCTGCAAATGACCGTTTAGCCTCCGAGGTATGCGCTCCTCCTGCCTGCACCACACTGTTCATATCTGTGATCAGCTGCTCAGTTGTGTTGGCCGAATACTGCACATTGGCCACCAGCGCTTCTATCTGCTTTACAGAATCCCTGGACTGCTCGACCAGCTGGCGTATTTCTGAAGCGATCACAGAAAACCCTCTGCCCGCATCCCCAGCTTGTGCAGCTTCTATGGCTGCATTGAGCGAAAGCAAGTTAGTTTGAGAGACAATCACTTCTATGATGCCCAGAATCTTGGAGATTTCAGCGGAGTTTGTGCCAAGCTCCTGTATAGAAGACCTGCTCTTTTCAAAATAATTGAGGATCTCGTGCATGCTATCTCCTACCTGCTCAATGGTCTGACTACCCGTCTGGCAGATTTCCACTCCTTCAGATGCGGTTTGGTTGATGGTGGCCGCCTGGCTATCGATTTGTCCCGAAAACTGGCGGATATTAGTGATCAGCTCTGATGTAGCATTTACCTGCGTCACCTGATTGGCGGCACCCGCACTGATTTCGTTCATCGTTTGAGCTATTTCCACCACCTGTCGGTTCACCTGATCACTATTTTCCTGACTGATTACAGCCACCCTTCGGATATTTTGAGACTGATCATTGATATCATTCAACAGATCCGAAACATTCTCCAGGGCGTTGTTGAGGTTTTCGCCCAGCCGGGCCACTTCACCCTGGCACTCCATCCGAAACCGCTCCGTCAGGTTGCCTCTGGACATCTGGTTGATCACACGATTGAGCTCTGAAAACGGCGCCACCAGCGATTCAAAAAGGGAATTAATAGAAGTAGCCAGATCACTCCATTGCCCGTTTTGCTCATCCACATGCATCCGCAGACTGTAATTGCCCGACTCCACCACTTCTTTGATCAGGCGGTTGGTCTCCTCTATGGTATCACCCAGACGAAGCTGAGCCTCCTCCAATATGGCGTTTTGCCTGATCACCTCCTCATTCTTACTTTCTGCTATTCGTGTTTGCTCCGAAATTTTCTTTTCAAACTTCTGATGCATATTCACAATTAGATACAACTCAAAAGCAACAATGGCCGCTACAGTACGGGCGGCTATATTGAACGAGTTCATATCGGCCTGTTCATACGGCAGCTCATCTACCGGCAGCCCAAGTGCGCTTTGAATACTTTCAAAAAACACATAGCACAGCAGCGACCCGACCAGGGTAAAGTTGAACAGCTTTCGCTCTCGCTGCAGATCAAAAATGATAGCCGTACCGATGATCACTGGCCACAGGTATATCTTATTGACCTGCACACGCATGATACCTGCATCTACTCCCTGCTCGATATACAGGAGGTTGAAATAGTAGAAAGTGAACACCTCGTAGCACACCATCCCAAATACCAGAAATACGCGACCCGCCCGATGCCAGCCGCCTACATTGAGCGCATAGCCTATCACAAAAACTGGAAGCACAAAAAGGGCCTCCAGCGCTACCTCCCCTAGCCCCGACACTATCAGTGCCAGCGTAAGCACTGCCACTATAGGGATGGCAAAAACTACCAGGCAGTTGGTATAATAAACACGACTTTTGATGGCCTCCTCGGTTTCCTGAGAAGTACCGGCATATAGCAGGTTCTTTAAAATGGCTTTCATTAGGTCTGGTGATAACACAAAAAAATGGAATACAACTACTCCGTATTGGCAACCAACAAATTAGCACAATCTCACAAAAAATGAGGGTGATCTGACTGGATAAAATCCACGAAGCTGTGTCTGTCCATCAAAAAGCTCATCACCATGCGGTATTTTCTCCCTTCTCCTATCAAACAAAACCTCCGGAGCATCGCCAATTGCCGGAGTATTATTTCCTTTGCACCTTATGCAAACTCCCCGTGTGATCTACGAAGACAACCACCTACTCATTTTGCACAAGCCTGCTGGCTGGCTGGTGCAGGGAGACAAAACGGGCGATCGTACACTCACGGACTGGGGAAGGGCATATATCAAAGAAAAATACCAAAAGCCCGGAGAGGTGTTTTTGCACCCTACCCACCGGCTGGACAGACCCGTGAGTGGAATCTGTGCCTTTGCGCGAACTTCAAAAGCACTGGAGCGCATGAACAAGCTCTTTCGGGAGGATAAAATAAAAAAAACTTACCTGGCCATCAGCCAGGGAAAACCCGCCAATCCAGCCAACAAATTGGTGCACTGGCTCGTGAAAGATGGCAGCAAAAACATCACCCGTGCATACTCCAAAGCGAAAGGAAACGCTAAAAAAGCCGAGCTGGACTATGCACTTGCCGCCACAGACAAGACACACTGCCTGCTCAAAGTATTTCCGGTCACGGGCAGGCCACACCAGATACGGGTACAACTGGCCCAGATGGGCTGTCCCATTCAGGGAGACTTAAAATACGGATACCCTACACCAAACCCCGACAAAAGCATCTCATTGCACGCTTTTCAGCTTAGCTTTATACATCCGGTTCGCAAACAACCGGTAACTTTCACCTGTAAACCTTCCTGGACTGCCTTTAAACCCATCATCAATGAGCTGGATAGATAAATTAAAAAAACGCTGGAACCTTAAAAGTGGCTTTCAGGTGATCATCGTACTGATCGTATTCGCCTGCACCGGATTTACCGTCATGTTTCTCAAAGACCCCATCGTTTCGCTTTTCACCACCGATGGCGAAAAAAGCCTTTGGTTTACAATCGCCTATTACCTGCTCATCCTGCCTGTTTACAATGTCATACTGTTATTTTATGGTTTCTTGTTTGGGCAGTTTGCGTTCTTTTGGGAGTTTGAGAAAAAGATGTGGAAACGAATGAGCGGCAAAAAAACATGATGCTTAGAAGACCAGCAGCCATTCAGCAGATCAATGCCCTGGGCAAAAGCCACACCCCCTTCCTGTTTTTCACAGACTTTTTGGGCACCAGTGCTTTTGTATGCCCGCTAGACCAGCTCCAAAAACACAACATCACCTATGCATTTGGAGACCAGGCATCGAGTCACTCCAAACCCAATTTCGCGTTTTCAAAACAACCATTGCTTCGCGAAGAATTCGCGTTGGCATTTCGATACGTGGTAGATCAAATCAACTTTGGCAACTCCTACCTGGTCAACCTTACCGTAAAAACGCCCATAACCACAAACCTTTCACTACAAGAGATTTATGCCGTAAGCAAGGCTAAATACAAGCTTCGCTACCAAGATCAGTTTGTATTTTTTTCACCGGAGACTTTCGTCAAAATTGAAGACGGACACATCTACTCTTACCCGATGAAAGGCACCCTGGATGCTGCCGTACCCAATGCGCGCCAGCAACTGCTCAACGACCCTAAAGAAACCGCCGAACATGTCACTATCGTAGACCTGATTCGCAATGACCTGAGCCAGATCGCAGAAAAGGTAGCCGTCACCAAATTTCGGTTTATCACCGAAGTACAAACCCATGAAAAAACCCTCCTACAAGTGAGCTCGGAAATTCGGGGCCAGCTTCCCCAGGACTATCACAGCCGACTGGGCACACTACTTTTCAAACTGCTGCCCGCCGGCTCCATTTCGGGTGCTCCCAAAAAAGAAACCGTGCAGATCATCGCCAATGCAGAGACCTATGAGCGCGGCTTTTATACCGGCATCTGTGGAGTGTACGATGGCCAAAACCTGGACAGTGGAGTCATGATCCGATTCATAGAAAAAGAAAACAATCAGCTCTACTACAAAAGTGGCGGCGGCATCACTTCGTTTAGCAACGAAGCCAGTGAATACCAGGAAGTAATTGATAAAATCTACATCCCTTGTTAACCCTCTTAGCATGACCTTAGGCCCTACTTTTCTGGAAACCATCTGCGCAGTAGACCACACCTACCCGCTGCTCGCATACCATCAGCAGCGTCTGGCACAGACCTATCGTCATTTTTTTGGAGGCACACCACCACAGCTGACGGACCATCTGCCGGAGCCTGCCAAAAGCAAGCACAAGGTACGAGTACACTATGGAGCTGACCATTTGGATGTTACCTCCACCCCCTATACCAACCGGCAAATACAGCAGATAAAAACAATAACCGCCACCCCATCACTGACCTACACTTACAAATATGCGCATCGAGAAGACCTGGAGTCTCTTTTTGCCCAACGTGGCAATGCCGACGAAATACTCATCATAAAAAACCAGCTGCTAACCGATAGCTTCTATGCCAACATCGCGCTATGGGACGGATCCCACTGGTACACCCCAGCACACTGCCTACTCAATGGCGTACGCAGGCAGGCGCTACTAGAA
The DNA here is from genome assembly GCF_003386095.1 of Marinoscillum furvescens DSM 4134. Lineage (GTDB taxonomy): Bacteria > Bacteroidota > Bacteroidia > Cytophagales > Cyclobacteriaceae > Marinoscillum > Marinoscillum furvescens. The sequence continues at coordinate 514,556 of NZ_QREG01000001.1, forward strand.
GCAGGACGTATTATATCCTGCCCGCTTAGCGTAAGCGACCTCACTTCTTTTCAGAAAATCAGTTTTATCAGTGGCATGCTAGAGCTGGATGAGGTATCAGCGCCAGTATCAGCAATCAGCTAGCCAGGCAGAGCATCCGCACCGGATACGATAGCTCCAGTACAGTAAACACCTCTCTGCCCGTAAAGTAAATCGGATGGGTTTCATCTTTGGAAAACCAGTCGAGAGCTATGTCTGCACCATTTTTAGACTCCTCCTCCAGGCGATTAAAAAACTCCATTAGTAGAAAGACAGAGTCGTGATTGATTTCATCGTAAATCAATGAAACCCGAAGCTTGTTGGCTTGCTTGAGGCCACCGAGTACATGATGAAAGATCCGCCGGTAAAAAGGCCTGATAGTGGCTCGTGTGGATGTACCGCGAATTACCAACGTGGAGTTGTGCAGCGTATAGCTTACATGCGGTGTTGAGGTTGTTGGGTCGATGATCAGATCACCTGCAGGTGCCACCACTGGCGCCTGTCTGGATGACAAAAAATCCTGCTCAAAGCTACTCATAGTTAGGTATTAGAAGTTACTGGCCAGTGACAGCACATACAGCACCACTGCTGCTATCCCTGCCGTTTTTATCATTCGTTTCATGTGAGTAGTTTTTTTTCCAAGCCTCCAGTGCAATATCCGTCGGTTTCTCGCTAGATGGTCAACTCGCTTCATACCTCCATAGCAATTGCACGGTGCTTTTTCCAGTTCTAAATATTTTTAAAGTTAGCTGGCATGTCAGACCTACGTGAGCGTATTATACGGATATTGCATAAATAAGCATTTCTCGTAGTTGCATAGGCAATTCTCTGATTCCAACTGGTCGCACGCTAAAAATAAGGGGAGCCGCGCCATGCGCATACTCCCCTCCGCTCAATTCACCGCTAAAAAGAGCCTCGTCTCCTGGTTGGGTTACCTGGTTTTAAAATCAAAGTCGAGCCCGTAGATATCCTGAAAATCCATTCCTGTCTCGATCATCTCTATGTTGTCGTACGTTGTTATCCATGCCACATACACTTCTTTGCCCATAGCTGCAGCTTTCCCCAGCACTTTGAATACCTCAAAAAGCAAACTAGAACTGATAGTATTTAGCCTGTTAAACTGCACCTCCACTTTGAGTTTATTCAGCTCAGACGCATCAGATTTAAACTGGTCTACTACAGCCGTGCAAAGCTCCTCCATGTTTACACCAGCGGTGGTTTCAGCAATAGTCAGACACTGTGCATGACGATCGTAGTGCACATAAGGTGTAGCGCGTCTGATCTTAGATGCGTCCAGGATTTCGGCTAATGCTGGATAAAGTACTGGGTTTTGGGCTGTAGACTGCATAATTCTTACGGTTTAATAGTTCTTTAGTCAAATAAATAAAGTCGGCCGGGTAAGAATGGTCCGTGGGAGCGAACCTGCATTGGGAAGGTGAAGCCTGAGTGTTGGTGACTTCTTATGTATACAAAGGTGGGGAGAATGCGCTACCCTGGTAAGGGCATAATGCTTAATTAGGAAAAATAGGTGGATCACCTACTAATGCTGAGCGATCCACCTGGCCCTGTTAGAAATTTTTAGATATTGTATTGAAAGGAATGTCAAACTGGTGGGCATACTCTACTCCCACCAACCTCATACCTTCATCTTTATTTCTGGAAAACCAGTTGACCTCCACCTCTCCTCCGGCTTGCTTTACTTTTTCCATCTCATGAAATACATCCATGAGCATCACGATGGTATTGAGGCACAGCTCGTCAAAGGCGAGCATCAGCGTGAGCTCACGATGCTCATTCAGGCATTTACTGGCCCAGTTATAAATCTCCGCATAAAACTCCGGCACATTGTCCGATACGGACTTTCCTCTAATCAACACCGCCCGCAAGCGTTCGTTGAGCTGTACATACGGTGTTTCATTTGTGGCCTGGTATACCCGGATACCAATGTTGTTTTGGCTCTGGGGCTCCTGTAAATACTCAGGTATTAAATCTGATCGTTCGTTCATCGGTGATTTAGTTTGATGGTAAATGATGGTTAAATATTCGTACCACAGGTCGTGGCTTGTTGGGAAGAATTATGAATATCCGATAGGAACCGTACTATACAAAGATGGCTTTAAACCAACTTATTTATAAGGGTAAAACCCTGATTTTCAGCATTTAGGCATAAACCCCAAATCTCATAGGCGAATCACCTAGTAGCAGTTAGAAACAACAAAGCCGAAGTAAACTTCGGCTCTGAAATGCACCCGAAGGTGTTTCGCCTAACCTAATCTATTTCTAACTGCTATATCAATTTAAGCTCAAGGTTGAGCTCGTATAATTCTGCAAAATCCATTGCCATATCCTGAAGCTTTCTATTGGATCTGTCGGCCATCCAGAACACCTGAGAGTCCGTACCCTCTGCCATCGCTTTCTTCAGTGATTTAAAGAGTTGGAAAAGTACTTTGGCGGTCTCAGGGTTAATGTCTTTTAGATAAAGCTCTACCGTAGTGGCTTTCTTATTGGTCAGCCCTTGCCGCAGCTCTTTTACAAACGGCTCGTAAAATGCCTCCATCCCGGCGCCCAGAGACACGCCTGCAATGTGCAACCTGGCCGATCTCCTGTCATAGCACACATAGGGGGTCTGTCCGGTTTGAGCTACTACCAGCTTAGAGGCTGGGCGTCTACCCAATTGCTGCATTTTAGTAAATGCTGAAATAATGGCTGTTTCGATGCTTACGGTTGTAGTGTTCATTTTCTTTAGCTTAAAGTGGTTCTTAATTCTGTTGTTGGTTATGGCATAGTATCAGTTACGAGGATTCCAGCTATTGATTCGGATATTTATACCGGCCATGAAAGTAGGCCTAAAGGCTCTTACCCCTACATCTCCAAATACTTTTACATGCTGGATAGGCTCGAAGCTTCCCTGCACACTCGGTGTGATCATAAAATGCTGATTATTGATCACTCCCGTACGGACCTTCAAGCTCACAGCTGCACTTCCTGATGCTATAAAAGGATAAGTCATATAGGCTCCGAAGAACTGGTTTTCTACATCTGCTGTAGTTCCTTCTTCTGCAAGAGCCACCACGGGAGAGCGCTGGTAAAACCCTCCGATTTCCACGTTGGGAGAAAATGCATAGCCGATTGCAGTCCCTATTTTGGTGTTTACTGTGGTACGTTCGATATAGTTAGTGACCGTCACTCCCTGAGCAGTGGCCGTAGTAAGAATGAGTGTTAGAATAGCGATTGTCAGTATGGCGTTCTTCATGGCGTTTGTTTGGATTAGTTACATTACAAAATTGCCATAGAAAAACGCCCTATATAAGAGTAAAATGCTGATTTTGAGGATTTAGGTGCTGTGCGAAATGGGATACGAAATATGTATTAAGCCATTCACCTAGGCTTTTTTTAGGTGATTTACCTACCCTTTGAAACTAATTCAAATACTTCTTGCCAATCGCACATTAAATTGTTCGAAAACGAACAGTTCACGCGCCCCAAAACAAACACAACCATCTGTATATCTGATACTTACATTTTCTGGCAAAGATTTAGCACCTTAGCAGCTCAAACACACTAACCATGCTCAGAAATTTATTTACTGTCGCCATCCGCAACCTCAAGCGCCAAAAATTCTTTTCCATCCTGCACATCATCGGGCTATCTATAGGTGTGGCAGCATGCCTCACAGTATGGTTATACAGCCATCATGAGCTGAGTTATGATCAGTTTCATGAAAAAGCAGACCGGATCGTACGAGTCAACCAGACCTTTATATGGGGGGATACCGATGATTTGTTTGGCTCCACCGGACCTGCCGTGATCCACGCCCTGCGCAGCGAAATCCCCGAATTTGAAAGCCTCACCAGAGCACATACTCCCGGCAGCCGGCTCGTCAGATACAATGCACCCGATAAGCTCATCATGTTTGAAGAAGACAACATCGTGGCTGCAGACAGTAATTTCCTTCAGGTGTTTACCTTTCCGCTATTGCGCGGAAATCCGGCTACTGCTCTCACACACCCCAACAGCGTCGTACTCACGGCCACCACTGCCCAGCGCTACTTTGGCAGTATAGACGTCCTGGGCAAGCAACTGGAAATGGGTGAAGGCGACCAGCAAAAGACTGTTCAGGTGACGGGAGTAGCCGAAGACCTGCCCGGCAATTCGCACATCGAGTTTGACTTCTTGCTTTCCATGTCCTCCTTTCCACGGGTACAGCGCCAGGCAGACTCCTGGATGTGGACCACCTTTATCACCTTCGGCGTGCTGCGGCCAGACGCCTCTCTGGAGCAGGTAGCCCAAAAAGTGGCTCAAGTGCCCGGAAAATATCTGGAGCCTTTTCTGCAAAAGTATCGAGGCATCAGCTACGAAGAATTCAAAGCTTCGGGTGAAGAATGGGACCTCTATCTACAACCACTTCTAGACATCCACCTGAGATCTACCAATGTCTACTCACGCCTCAATGAAGTAAACGACATCAAAACGCTCTACATCCTGTGGATGGTAGCAGGACTTACCCTACTGCTATCACTAATCAATTTCATCAACCTCTCCACAGCGCGTTCTACGGCTCGTGCCAAAGAGGTAGGCGTGCGCAAGGTCATCGGCTCTGGCCGGTCGCTGCTGATCTTTCAGTTTCTCACAGAATCTGTTCTACTGGCTACAGCCGCTGTAGTGGTGGGCATATTGCTCACAGAGCTCAGCCTGTCATTATTCAACCAGGCCATGAATACCGACCTGGCACTAAAGCCTTTCCAAACCATACTATTACTACCCTCTATGGCCATCATAGCGCTGGGCATGGGAGCGCTCGCCGGCATCTACCCGGCCTTTTACCTGTCTTCCTTCAGACCAGCACAGGTACTCAAAGGCACCATACAGGGCGGCACCAAAGGCACACGCGTACGCAACCTACTGGTGACACTGCAGTTTACGATCTCTATAGGCCTGATCGGCAGCACACTCATCATTCAGGAGCAAGTGCACTACTGGCAGTCTTTTGATCTGGGCTTCGACCGGGACAATAAAATCATCATCCAGCACGCCAACCGTCTTGGAAACTCTTTTGAAGCTTTCAAAAACGACCTCCTCAGCAACCCACTCATCGAGCAGGTGACCTACGCCTCAGATACGCCTCCGCTGGTGCACGACTTTGACAACTTCACCCTGGACGGCCAGGAAGAAAAACAACTGTCCGTTAACTATGTGGCAACCGATGAGCATTTCACGGATGTTTTTGGCCTGGAGATCATCCACGGGCGCTCCTTCAGCAAGGCTTTTAACGAGTCCAACAACATCATCGTGAACCGTCGCCTAACCCAAAACCTTGGATTTACCACACCTGAAGAAGCCCTGCAGCACAAGCTCGAGCACTACGGACAAAAATTTACCATCATAGGGGTAATGGACGATTTCACCACCAGCCTGTCGGGCAATCAGTACCCATTCGCCATCCTGGCCAATAATGCTCCGATCTACAGAGACAGCAACTATGAGCTTACACTCAACCTGAGCCGGGAAGTACAGCCAGAGGAGCTTACCACCCTGCTGCAAACACTGGAAGCCCAATGGCAAGCCACCAACCCGAAGGCTCCCTTTAGCTACGCATTTGTAGACCAGGAGTACATGCAGCTCTTTAGCCAGGCAATCGTATTTGGCAAAATGCTCCGTGCGCTGGCCATACTCGCTGTACTCATTGCCTGCCTTGGGCTCATCGGGCTCATTGCCTATGTGATCGACAAGCGAAACAAAGAAATAGGCATTCGCAAAGTGCTCGGTGCCTCCATGAGCAGTATCTGGCTGCTACTATCACGTGATTTTGGAAAGCTGCTGGGCATTGGCTTTGTGCTGGCCATACCTGCCACCTGGCACCTGATGAATCTCTGGCTGGAAGATTACCCGATCCGCACAGCCATCTCAATGTTTACGCTCCTGGCTGCCGGAGGCATCATGCTATGCACCACACTCATCACCATGAGCTTTCAGACCATCAAAGCAGCACAAATAGACCCTGTGAAATACCTGAAAGAGGAATAACTACAACTTAAAACCGACGCAAATCATTGTCCCCCATGCAACATCTCCAGTAGAATAAAGCCCCTGCAAAAAGGGATTAGTCGTTATGAAAAACTGACCCTTTTGTAGCAACCTAACATTCACCATCGTGGTAAGACCAACACTCACTTCATCTCTATAAACCGGATAACCTATAGATGAGCCATGGTTCTGAGGGTTTAACTCATCATCTACGGTTTGGTACCCGGCTCCCTCCAGTGATTTCAACAGTCTCAATGAGGGTCCTAAGGAAATGGAAAACCAATCTGCCTGTTGCTGAAATGGCACATAGTTCGCTAAAACATCGATTGTCCAAATTTTAGCTGAGTAAAAATTCCCGCCTGACACAAAGGACTCGGCACTCCCATTGAGGTGGGCCAAAGAAAAACCCAACCGATCTGTCAAATGCAATGTATACTCGGCATGAAATACGAAACCTATATGGTCTCCGGTTCCTAAAAACTGACCACCAGAACCAACTTTTAGCGAGTGATGCTTTTCCTGGCTTCCCTGAGAAAAAGCTGTAATGGATATAAACAAGCCTATCAAGGTAAGTAGTGAAGCTCTCCAAATCAGTTTCATCTGTCTATTAGTTTACGATTGGTTCGCAATGTTATGTGTAGAAATTGAAGGTAACGCAACAGTAAATATAGAAACGATTTTGACTGTAGTCGTCCAATTCAACCCAGTCTGGCACATCAAATATATGTGCCAGCTTTCGCACAGACGGTGTATCTTTAAGAATTTGACACACAATTCACAGCCAATGATACCTGTAAGGCACATTTTCACCACACTAGTCTGCACCCTCCTCACGCTCACTGCCACCACGCAAGCCCTCCAACCCGGCAAGTGGATGGGCACATTCTCATTTGCGTCAGGCACGGAGTTTCTAATGGTGATAGAAGTGGACCAGGTCGCCAAAAAACGCTTTACCGGTAAGGTCTACTGGCCAGACTACTTCAACAATGCAGCCGCTATAGAAGGGTCTATCAAAAAAAAGAATTTCACCTTTAAGGAAGTAAAGCTGCTGCAGGGCAAAGAAATGGACATGAGCAGCAAATACCAGTTTGTCATTGGTGAAGAAGGCGAACTTCTGGGCACGGCTGGTCAGGGCTCCGCGCCCAATGCTACCTTCAAGCTAAAAAACTATGACCAGATGACGCCCTCTCTGCAGGCGGAGTGGGATGAGCGCCTGGCTGCAGAAGCACAAAAATGGGGTGTGGCCATCATTGGCCCCGAAAGTCCCAAAGAAGAAGCTGAAGCCAAACTGCTCAAATACCGCCAAATCAGCGCTGACTTTGACCAGTCCACCTCCTCCCTCACTGTATGGGGCAGCACATTTATCAAAGGCATGCACTTCCCCATATTCCTGGTCTTTGTCAACCCTGAAATGTACATGGAAATGGAACTCCAGGGAACAAAATTTATCCAGGTTAAAACAGACAGCATAGAGTGGAGCTACAACCCCACCCAAGATCAGGTGATCGTGACCCCTAAAGAAAAAAACGAAGACAATGGCATCTTTGGCAATGCGGGCATTAGCGCAAACGCACGCGTGATTGCTGCCAATACAGCCACTATAAATGGACTTTCCGCCACTCGAATAAAAATACAAGATGGCGCCAACACCAAAATCATTTATCTCAGCAAAAACCACGACCTGCTCCGCGAAGAAACCAGTACAGAAATCCAGGATTTTTCCGGATACTACCCGCTGGAGGGAGTATCTATGCCTGGAGTATTCAAAAACGTTTCTCTGGAGCAGCACCTCATCCTCAACCTGGACAGTGCTGTACTCAACCGTCCGGTAGATGAAAGCCTGTTTCAAATACCTGAACACCTGCAGTCCAAAATCTACGAAGAACAAAACGAAGACAAGTACAACGAAACCGGCAACGAGTTTTTCAAAGACGGAGCATACGAAAAAGCCATCAGCAACTACAACCAGGCCATACAGCTAGATGCAGATCGCTTCATCTTTTTTTATAACCGAGGCAGTGCTCACCTGAAGCTTGGCAACAACTATGCCGCCATAACGGACCTCACACGTGCCATAGAGCTCAACCCTGAATACCAGCAGGCGTGGAACCAACGCGGTGAAACCAAAGCCAACCTGGGTGACCAGGCCAGCGCCATGGAAGACTACCAGCAGGCCATAGCACTCGACAGCAGCTATCAGGACGCCTGGCTAAACCTCGGGCTGGCACAGTACAACCAGGGCAATTTTGAGCATGCGCTCACCAGCTTTTCGCAACTCATCTCGCTAGACAGCACCAACGGCCTCTACCACTACAACCTCGCCTACACCTACTCCCAGCTAGGCAAAGACACGGTAGCCATCACCTACTTTGAAAAAGCGCTGACCCACGGTCACGACCCCATCAATAGCAACAACATGATCGGCATCTCCTACTACCGCATGGAAGACTACCGGTCGGCAGCTGTGTACTTTCGGGAAGTCGTAGCCCGAAACAATGAAAACCCCGTATACCTGCTCAACCTGGGCAAGTCACTCTATGAAATAGACAGCCTGGAACCAGCCAAAAGCTATATCAGCAAGTCGCTGGAGCTGGCCCCAGACAATGACGATGCTCTCAACCATCTGGGGCTAACCTACTACGCACAGGAGGACTACAGCACCGCCATCACCTTCTTCACCAAAGCCATAGCCGTAAACGAAGACAATGCCTACTACTATGACAACCGCGCCTTTGCCAAAGCCGGCATGCTCAACTACACCGGTGCGATAGAGGACTTTACCGAGTCTATAGACCTCTATCCCAAAGACCCCAATGTCTACTACAATCGCGCACAGATGAACCTCAACCTCAACAACAAGTTTGATGCGTGCCGTGATTTTAGAAAAGCTAGTGAAATGGGCATGGAAGCAGCCAAAGAGGCCATCGCCGAAAACTGTGGACTGGGATCACCCATAGACCCGGATTGATCGCAGCCCTTAAGATTAAAACACAGCCTCACACCTCATTTATACCCTATAAGGTATAAATAAAAAAGAACACTCATTTCTATACCCGTTATGGTATAATAGCGAAAAATGTGTATTTTTAAACCCGAAAGGGTATAGTTACAATGAAAACGAGATTAGCAACGTTCGTCAAGGATAAAAGAAAACAGGCAGCAATGAACCAGGAAGACCTCTCCTTTGCTGCGGGAGTTGGGTTGCGGTTTGTCCGCGATCTGGAGCAAGGAAAACCAACGCTCAGGATGGACAAAGTAAACCAGGTATTGAACCTTTTTGGGTATGAACTAGGACCAGTAGCACAAAACAGAGATGAGGAAAGCCAAAGTTCTGTATCAGAATAAGTGGGCCGGAACGCTCACCGAAGACGAAGAAGGGTACCATTTCCAATATGAGGAAACGTATTTGGAAAACAAAAATGTGCCAGTAAGCTTAACGCTACCCCTCCAACAGGAGCCTTATCACTCCAATATACTGTTTCCGTTTTTCGATGGCCTCATACCAGAAGGCTGGATTTTAGAAATCGTGGAAAAAAACTGGAAAGTAAACGAAAAGGATAGAATGGGCGTTCTCCTGGTCGCCTGCAGAGATTGCATAGGCGCAGTATCAATAGAACCACACGCATGACCTGTCTTTACTGCTATAAAGAATCCGAAAGCGACTTTCACCCAGGGTGTAGCAAGAAATTGTTCGGCACCACTACACCCCCTATCGTACCCTATACTAAAAATGATTTGCTCATCCTCGCCGAGCAAATGATCAAAGGAAGAGCCACCGTTACCGGAGTACAACCCAAACTTTCCCTCCACATAGAGAAACCCACCAATGAACCCGAAAAGCTAACAATCGTGGGGCTATGGGGAGCATATATCCTCAAACCACAATCTCCTACCTGGGCCGAACTCCCTCAAATAGAAGATGTGACCATGCACCTTGCTCAGCTATCAAAAATCCGAACGGCAGAGCATTCACTGATCAGACTAAGTTCTGGAGAGCTCGCCTACATCACCAAACGCATGGATCGAAATGCCGGAGAAAAAATCCACATGGAAGACATGTGCCAGCTGCTCGGCAGGTTGACTGAAGACAAGTACAAATCTTCGCATGAGCAAATCGCAAAGGAGATAAAACGCAGCAGCATACACCCCGGCCTGGATCTCGTCAGATTTTATGAACTCACCCTGTTTAGTTTCCTTACGGGAAATGCAGACATGCATTTGAAAAACTTCTCACTCATCAAAAATGAGCAGGGACACTACGAATTGGCTCCAGCCTACGACCTGGTAGCCACCGCACTTGTGGTGGAAGGAGATGACGAAGAGCTCGCCTTGACATTATGTGGTAAAAAGAAAAGACTCAGAAATTCCGATTTTTTAAATGCAATGACCACATCAGGCATACCCCAAAAAGCAGCAGAAAACATCCTTCACAAATATTCCAAGCTGTTATACACGTGGAAGGAATTCATCCATCGATCTCTTTTATCACAAGAGATGAAGCAAGCCTATGGCCAACTGATCGAAAGTAAGCATCAACAACTGTATGGGTAGTAAGCATTGCTAAGCATTGAGTCGTTCATGTTGCTCATTGAGAAGTCCTTGTTGGGCATTGAGTGGTCTTTGTTGTTTATTGAGAGGTCCTTGCTAAGCATTGAGGGGTTCATGTTGCGCATTGAGCAGTCCTTGCTAAGCATTGAGTGGCCCTTGTTGTACATAAGCATCGCTTGTTAGGCATTGAGAGGTGTTTGTTGGACGTTGAGTGGTCCTTGCTGAGCATTGAGGAGCTCTTGTTGGGCAGCATGTTTAGCTATCGACAAGCTCTTCAGGTACGACACCAGGTCCTTCATTCACCCCCACCAAACAAAAAAGGGCTGCAAATGCAGCCCTTTTCATCTATATCTTAAAAATGATATCGCTTATTCGTTGATCACAAGTACCGTCAACTTACCAACTTATTGCCCTATTCAGCCCCAAACCAACGTAGTAATAATCTGAGTTAAAATCCCTCGTTGGGATATTCTGGGTGTAGCGAGCGTAAGCCATCACCTTCATTTTAGAAGTAACCTGTTTTTGAACACTGACCTCCCCATCCCAAGCTGTATGGGTAAACGTTTCTACGGCAAACCCCACAGTATAATCAACCAGTTGATCATTCTCGAACCTCGCTGAGGTTAATCTAAATGAAGCGATTTGCTGATTTAAAAGATTAAGACCCGGAGTAATCCTGACCCTGAACCCCAGGAATTTTGGCAATTCGTAGGATAAATAGATGCGAGCATTTTGCATCCCTGCCTGATAAAAGTCGTACCCAAAAACTTCTGCAAACGAAAGATTCCGTATCCTTTTGTCTGCTTCAGGAGGCACGCCTGAAAAAAGCTGCTGCGTAGGTCTCATATAGGATGGGTAGTCATCGTAGCCTCCTGCACCTAATCCTACCCCTGCAAATAAATCACCAATCAAGCCCCGTTCATACGACAATTCGAAGTGATAGCCATTACCCCAGGCTCCAACCATATCTGGATTGAGCCCACCCACTTTTAACGAAAGGAAATCCGCTTGGCCGAGGGAGCAAAAGCTAACCAATGAGAAAATAAGACAGAAAACACCTTTCATCATCATTAATTTAATTGAGGCAAGATGTGCGTAGAGTAATTTACAAAAAGAATATATATTAGCAACTACCTCTTTTAGCGCATTTACATATGAGAAACAAAAAAGGGCTGCAAATGCAGCCCTTTTCTTCTATATCTTAAAAATGATATCGCTTATTCGTTGATCACTTTTTCAGCCAGTACGGTTACTTTATTGTTGAGCACCTCTACCACACCACCACTTACTTGTATGTGGGTTTCTTCTGGCTTTTTGTTGACCTCTCTTACAAACTTGATATCTCCAGTACCTAGAGTAGAGATCATCGAGGCGTGATTGCTCAGCACCTGAAATGACCCATCGCTACCTGGAAAAGTGGCGCTTTCCACTTCACCTTCATAGACTTTTTCGTCCGGAGTTACTATCTCTAAAAACATCTTGTATATCGTTTGGGCTGCTCAGAGGCCGCTTTTGCGACCTCCTGCAGCTGTCAATCTCTAAAAAAAGGTCTTTCGACTTATCCGTTGACCTCAGCCAACAATTTCTCACCTTTGGCCACAGCCTCCTCGATAGTACCTACGAGGTTAAATGCTGCTTCAGGAAGGTGATCGTATTTACCATCCATAATTTCGTTGAAACCTTTGATGGTGTCTTTGATATCTACAAGCACACCTTTCAGACCTGTAAACTGCTCCGCTACGTGGAACGGCTGAGAAAGGAAACGCTGCACTCGACGTGCTCTGTGTACTACTTGCTTATCTTCATCAGAAAGCTCGTCCATACCAAGGATGGCGATGATATCCTGAAGTTCTTTGTAGCGCTGCAGAAGCTCTTTTACGCGCTGTGCACAGTTGTAGTGCTCATCGCCCAGGATTTCTGCGCTCAGGATACGTGAAGTACTGTCCAAAGGATCCACTGCAGGGTAGATACCCAGCTCAGCAATCTTACGCGAAAGTACGGTAGTAGCATCCAGGTGAGAGAAAGTAGTCGCTGGAGCAGGGTCAGTCAAGTCATCCGCAGGTACGTATACCGCCTGTACTGACGTGATCGATCCGTTTTTGGTAGATGTAATACGCTCCTGCATTACCCCCATCTCTGTAGCGAGTGTAGGCTGGTAACCTACCGCTGATGGCATACGACCAAGAAGTGCTGACACCTCAGATCCTGCCTGCGTGAATCGGAAGATGTTGTCTACGAAGAAAAGGATATCACGTCCTTGTCCGCTACCATCTCCGTCACGGAAATATTCTGCAATGGTAAGACCAGAAAGTGCTACTCGAGCACGTGCCCCTGGAGGCTCGTTCATCTGACCAAACACGAAAGTTGCTTTAGATTCTTTAAGGTCTTCTTTGGTAACCTTAGACAGGTCCCAACCACCTTTTTCCATTGATTCTTTAAAGTTCTCGCCGTAGTTTACGATACCCGCCTCGATCATCTCACGAAGCAAGTCGTTACCCTCACGAGTACGCTCACCCACACCGGCAAATACAGACAATCCTGAATATGCTTTTGCGATGTTGTTGATCAGCTCCTGGATCAATACGGTTTTACCTACACCCGCACCACCAAACAATCCAATCTTACCACCTTTTGCATAAGGCTCGATCAGGTCGATTACTTTGATACCTGTGTAAAGTACCTCTGTAGAGGTAGACAGGTCTTCAAACTTAGGTGCCTGACGGTGAATAGGAAGTCCCTGGCCACCATCTGGCTGAGGAATACCGTCGATAGCATCACCTACCACGTTGAAAAGACGTCCTTTGATGTCTTCGCCGATAGGCATTTGGATAGGGCTACCCAGGTCTTCTACTTCCATTCCGCGGAGCATTCCATCTGTAGCGTCCATCGCGATGGTACGAACAGTGTCTTCTCCAAGGTGCTGCTGTACTTCTAGGATTACAGCGGTTCCGTCTTTTTTAGTGACTTTCAATGCGTCCATGATGTTTGGTAGCTTTGAGCCTTCAGCATCAAAGCTTACATCCACTACCGGACCGATAACCTGGGTGATTTTGCCTTTATTAGCCATTATCTAACTGTGATTTAAATAAGCGTATCTTGAATCGAGTGCGAAATTAATCTAAAATTGATTAAGAGAAAAAGCACCGCTGGAAAAGTGTTCGCGATTTCATCAATATCCAGGAAAACACCCCTTTTCATACCCTCTACCACATCTCATATACCAAATTACCTCTACGAGTATCAGGTTTTTAGCAATATCCTGAAGGTCGTCCCTTTGTCTACTTCTGAGTGTTTTACAAAAATCTTCCCGCCATGGTAGTTTTCTACAATCCGCTTGGTCAGCGCCAGACCCAGCCCCCAGCCTCGTTTTTTGGTGGTAAAACCCGGCTTAAAAACTTGTTTCACGCGGTGCTTGGCGATCCCTTTTCCGGTATCGGATATATCCACGGCTACTTGCCCATGATTGATCCGCATCACACGGATATCTATTCGCCCCTTGCCCTCCATGGCATCCACAGCATTTTTAATGATATTTTCGATCACCCAGGCAAACAGAGGCTTGTTGAGCAAGCAACCAATATCCTCATTGGGAAAAGCCTCTACAGTCATGGCCACTTTTTTAGAAATGCGCACCTCCAGGTAGCTGATTACATCACGCACCACCTCATACATGTTTTCCTCCCGCATCTGCGGCACACTACCGATGTTGGAAAAGCGCTCAGTAATCATCTCTAGCCGGTCCACGTCTTTTTGCAGCTCCAAAAAGATATCGCGATGATCCGGAAAGGTCTCTTTGAAATATTCTACCCAGGCAATGAGCGAAGAGAGTGGCGTACCCAGCTGATGTGCGGTCTCTTTAGCCATACCTACCCATACCCTATTCTGCTCTGCAGTACGCGAGTAGTTAAACACCGTGAAAATTATGAGCCCAAAAATGGCGATAATGGAAAGCTGCACATACGGATAGTAGCGAAGCTGAACCAGGAGGTACGAACTCTTATAATATATGTGCTTGTAGCCATACACCTGATTATCGTCATCCACCAGCGTTACCAGGATGGGGTCACGCTCGGCTTTCATATTAGAGATTTCTTCGCGCAGGTAGGCACCCTTCGCCGCGTCTTTTAGGTTGTCAGCCTTAGGCAGATTTCGGTAGTACTCCGGCTCACCAAATTCATTGGTAAGGATCACCGGGATGGTGTTGTTGGCCTGAATGATTTCCTCCAGGATAAAAATCTGATTGGGAGCATCACTTTCGTTGGTGAGGTACTCTAGCGTACGGGCATAGAGGTCTATCTGCTTTTTCTCACGCTCGCGGATCTGCTTCACCAGCTGATCGGTATAGATAATAGAGCCAGCACTAATAATGAGTGAAATACCCAGCACCACCCATTTAAAGCTGGACCGATTGGAGTACAAACTGACCGAGGGCTGTTCACGATAGGTATTCAATAGTTTTTGGGGTTTAGCAGAATGGGGCTAAGATAGCTAAAAGCAGGAGGCTCCACCAATTTTTGGTTTTTTGGCATCTACCAAAATTTATTCTCAACATTTAGCAGCCACATCAAACAAAAACTGCTCCACCAGCCCAATACCCGAGCCAATGAAGCAGTTTACAAACGAACTTTTACTTCTTACTTAATTCTTCATCATAAACCACTTGGCCAGCACCTTGTAGTTGACCTTGGTGCCATGCATGAGGATACCGATGCGATAAATACGGCTCGCTACCCATACGGTAAACACAAAACCACCCACCATCAGGGCCATGGACAAGGCTAGCTGCCATACCGGCACCCCAAAAGGCACGCGCATCATCATCACCACCGGCGAGGTAAACGGTATCATCGACATCCAAAAGGCCAGCGAACCATTGGGGTCATTGAGCACGGCGGTGAGCATCACTATAGCCACAATCAGCGGCATGGTGACTGGCAGCATAAACTGCTGGGCATCGGCATCACTATCTACCGCAGAGCCTATGGCTGCAAACAGAGCTCCGTATAATAAGTAGCCAGCCAAAAAGAAAAACAAGAATGCCACTACGACCATCGGAAGGTTTATGGATTCTACGGCACCCGCTACCTTAGCCATAAAATCTCCACCTGAGTCTTCTTCTAGCTCGGCTTGTGCTGCAGCTACCTCCTCCATACCGGGGCGCTGCTGCTGAGCCTTCATGGCATCATCCATAAAGGCTCCTCCTACCACAGAGCTCACCCCCATAGTCAGCAGGATCCACAAGATAAACTGTGTAAGCCCCACACCAGCGATACCAATTACCTTGCCCATCATCAGCTGAAAAGGCTTCACCGATGCAATGACCACCTCAATGATCCTACTGGTTTTTTCTTCTACAACTCCACGCATACACTGCGTGCCGTATACGAAGATGAAAATGTAAATCAGAAACGAGGCTACATACCCAATCACCGTAGCTCCTACCGAGCTGCTTTCTTTCTCACCTCCAGCCGACAGGTTGATGGTGGCTATGTCCACATCGGCTTTGAGCTCATCCAACACCGACTTATCGATCCCTGACCGGCGTAGTTTTTCGTTTTCTATCTCGCCTTCCAGCTTTCGGCTAAGGGAGTGGACTAGAGAAATACTTGGATTGCTTTGCGCATAAAACGTGACTCCTTCCGGGTTTTCTACATCTACCCTGGGGATGTACAGCACTCCATCATAGGCACCATCTTCCAGGTCGCGTTTGGCGGCATCCAGATTTCCAGTACTATAATCAAAGGTCATTTCTTTCGAATCTTGAAACACTGCCTCAAACATGCCACTCTCATCGATCACCTGTAGGTGCTTCGTTTCTCCAGACTCTGTAGCACTCCACCCGATGAAGAAAAAGAAGCCTCCAAACAGCAATGGCCCGAGGAGCGTCATGATGATGAATGATTTTTTACGCACTCGCGACAAATACTCACGAGCAATGATCAACCCTACCTTATTCATGATTGCCTCCTTTCACTTTTTGGATAAATATTTCATTGATAGTGGGCACCTTTTCTATAAAGGAGTGAATCTCCACCTCGCCCATCAGCACGCGCAGCAGGTTATTAGGGCCTCCATCGGTTTTGTCTTTGATGACAGACCGTGTATACCCTACTTCGCCAGGCGCTGATGTAAGCAACTCATAGTCCGCACCAGCGGTCAGCTGCCCTTCGTGCTCTACGATAAATGTTCCGTTTTTGTGAGCCTGCTTGATGTCTACTTTTTTGCCATCCAGAATTTTTTCTGACTGATTGATCAGGGCTATGTGATCACAAAGCTCTTCTACCGACTCCATACGATGGGTAGAAAAAATTACGGTAGCACCATTGTCGCGCAGCTGCAAAATTTCATCTTTGATCAGATTGGCATTTACCGGATCGAAACCTGAAAACGGCTCATCCAAAATAATCAGTTCGGGCTCATGCAGTACGGTAGCTATAAACTGCACCTTCTGAGCCATTCCTTTGGAGAGGTCTTCGATGGCTTTGTTGTGCCAGGGTGTCAGCTCGAGCCTTTTCAGCCAACTTTTGATTTTGGCTACGGCATCTGGCCGTGAGAGTCCTTTTAGACGTGCCAAATAAAGCAGCTGCTCGCCTACTTTCATCTTTTTGTACAAGCCTCGCTCCTCTGGCAGGTAGCCAATAAGGCGCACCATTTCAGGAGTGATCTCTTCACCATTGAGCATTACACGTCCCTGATCCTGCTCTATGATGCGGGTGATGATCCGGATCAAAGTGGTCTTGCCAGCGCCATTCGGTCCCAGCAGCCCGAAAATACTTCCTTTGGGGATGGTCAGGCTAACGTCATTCAGCGCAGTATGCGATGCGTAGCGCTTGGTCAGCCCTTCTACTTGTAATAATTCCAAAATAACTTTTTTTTAGGTTTTGCATGTTAGTTGAATGCGCAGTGAATTTATTACACATACTCGAGATATTTTTACCATCCATATAAATGATTCGTAAAAGTGAAGATTGCTAAATCGCCTTACACCTGGTACGCTATTTTGGTGTTTTTGATGAGCTGCGTAATAGTGGTACCTACATTGGCACTACTGAGCACCAACCGCCGCTGGCACCTCGCCGGACTACAGCTCCACCGCTGGTGGGCAAAAATCGTATTTTGGATTTGGCGAATGCCCGTAGAAATCTCAGGGCTAGAGCACCTGAAGACTGCAGATCAAAAGATCTATTGCAGCAATCACTTTTCATACCTGGACATCCCCACATTTTTTCTCACCACAAGTGGAAAACTGATCGGCAAAAGCTCGCTCACCAACATTCCGCTCTTCGGCTATTTCTTCAAAAAAATGCACATCCCCGTCAACAGGTCCAGCATGCGAAGCAGGGCAGAAAGCATGAAACGCTCGCAGCAAGCGATAGACGAGGGGTATGACGTGGCATTTTTCCCCGAAGGGGGCATCCGTGTGCAGCCCAGCGACCTGCCCTACATGTGTAGCTTCAAAGACGGTGCGTTTCGACTGGCAGTAGAAAACCAGCTCCCCATCATTCCCATCACCAAGGCTACCAACTTCATCATTTTGCCCGATGTATCGGAAATAAAATTTAGACACACTCCCTGCAAAATCACGGTCCATCCGCCCATCTACCCTCAGGGAAAAGGTGAAACTGCCATCAAAGCACTTAAGGAGCAGGTTTTCAACACCATACAATCCGAACTTCTAAAGCATCACCCTGATAAAGTCAAAACTGTTAGCTAATATTGTCGGCTAGAAGGTATTCGTCATGAAAATAGATAAGGACACACTACATAAAATAGCACATCTGGCGCGAGTGGAGATCAAACCTGAAAAAGAGGAAGGATACATCAAAGACCTGGAAGAAGTACTCACCTGGGTGGAAAAACTCAATGAGTTGGACACCGATGGTGTGGAGCCTCTTACGAACATGTCTTTTGAAGAGAATGCCCTACGACCGGATGAGCGTAGCCACCAGCTCGAACATGAGCGAGCGCTAAAAAATGCTCCAAAGGCAGACGATGACTACTTCCGCGTACCTAAAGTACTGGACTAAAACGTGAAACAACTTACTGGCATGCCTCAAAAACTCCTGATCGTTTTCTTTTTAGGAGTAGCAGGACTTTTCTGCTATCATTATTTTGCAGGCTATGATAGCAGCATCAACTGGAATGTAACCACCACCGCAGAAACCGAAACATTCGAACACTCCACTATTGTCAAAGGGCCATTTACCTTTAGCCTGGAAGGCAGCAAATACGCACTAGCTGAGTCATTCACGGCGGGCCCTATCACCCGAGATTACCAAAGAGACGGTGCTTTCCTCCTACTCATGTTTATCGGGCTGGCCATTTTTCTAACCACAGCCACCTACCTCACGCGGTTTTGGTTTATCCTGATCATGGGCGCCATGATTTTTTTCATCATCAGCCTGCAGCTGCCAGAGATTCAATTATTTGGCTTTAGCGATACCTCCTCCGGTGCAGCCATCGTTACATTACTGATCATACTGCTGCCTGCGTATGTTTTTCATGCGTTTGCTACCAGCAGCCCTTATGCGCTGCGTTTGCTCACCATTCTTGGAGCCTTTGCCTCCATAGCCTTGTTTTCCGGAGTAGAGCTGATTACCCTGCAGGAGCAGCTGATCAGCCGCAGCTACTTTGGGTGGGTGATATTGTCGCTGCTCTTTCTGATTACCATCGCAGAAGACCTCATTTTTGGCATCTTGTACCTCATCACCCGTTCTAAAGGCGGACAGGGCAACGCACTCCATTTCTCTATTTTCTCATTGCTATACCTGACCGTATGGGGACTGTACTATGCCAATAAATACGGATACCTCTCAATAGAACTCACGTTCTTCAATCCTTTTGCAGTCTTTATTCTTAGTAGCATAGTGGCGCTTTGGGCACTAAAACACAAAGCCTACCTATTCCAAGGGCTAATGCCTCTCCGTATGGTGTATGCTTTTTTCTGCAGCGTTGGCATTATGGTGATGGCTTTCTATGGACTGGCATTTTTCCGTGGCAACGACCCGGTATACGAAGCTTTTCACTATTTCATTCTCTATACTCACATCGGTTTTGGTGTGATGTTTTTCATTTACATCCTTGTAAATTTCATCACTCCGCTCGTACAGGGCTTACAGGTATATAAAGTAGCGTACCGCAACCAAAACTTTCCCTACATAAGTGCCCGACTTGCAGGTTTAGTGGCTGTAGCGGCCCTTTTTTACCTCGCCAGCCGTGAGCCGTGGCTACTCTATCAGGCAGGAAAATTCAACTACCTGGGTGCACAGGCCCAAACCATGGGCAATGACCTGCTGGCCAAAGAGTACTTCTCCCAGGGTGCAGTATATGGCCAGGACAACCACTTTAGCAACTACCAGTTGGGATACCAAAAACTACAGGAAAATGATTTTGACCAGTCAAATTACCGGTTTGGTAGAGCTACCGTACGCTACCCTTCGCCACAGGCGTTTATCAACTACTCCGGCACTTTTGCTAAACTAAATGAAGCCACTCCAGCCCTGGTAAGCCTTCAGGATGGTTTGCGCGAGTTTCCCAATAACAGTCAATTACTCAACAACCTGGGGCTCATTTACCTGGATCAGGGAAAACTCCGACAAGCGGAAACCACCCTTCTGCAAGCTGAGTCAAATAATGAATGGACACAAGCAACCCAGGTAAATCTCTGGAGAGTTAAACCCTTTGACAAGGAGGTAACCTCATTTAAGGAAAGCAACCTGGCGGTAAAAGCAAATATTCTGGCCAAGGCACTGAACACGGAGGATCGCATCAGCTTGCCTCTGGACACCTCCAACCTTTACCCTTCTTACCCACTGCATCGCATGGCGTATCTCACCAATGCCGCCGGATACTTTGGAAGTGAAGCGATTGCCGGCCTACTTGAGCGTGAGCTGGCAGGCCCAATCGAAGAGTCAACTTACTGGACGGCAAAAAACGCCGTAGCACTCACCTATTATCAAGCCCTGGACATCAACCAGGCCATCAGAAGCCTGCACCAACTTGCCCTGGAAGCTACCGGTGAGCAAGTGGCGAATTATTACTACCAGATGGGGCTGATTGCTCTGGATCAAAATAGCCCTGAAATGGCGCTTTCATATCTGGATGCATCCATTGAAGCAGGAGGAGACCAGGCATTGTTTGCCAAACTGGCCGCAGCATTGGAAGTATCTTTTGAGCAAGGTCTGGAATGGGCTAACCACCTTACCTCTCTTGATACCTCATACTTATCCGTAGCCAACAGCCTCGCTCAGCTTGAAAACCGTGAAAACCTCGAGCAAGGGAAGCAACTTACGAGACTTTACTACTTCCACGAAGACTACCAACTGGCCGAGCTATCCGCCCTACTGAGTACTGCCGACAGCTCTTTTGCTCAGAATTTCTGGACCAAAGCATCACACGACCTACTCACCACTGGCAACTTTGATCGACTTACAGGGTTAATGAGTATTTTAAAACCTAAACTGCCCCCCCAGCACACCATAAAAGCACGTCTGCTGCTTGCCCTACAAGAGCAAAAACCGCTACCGGACCACCCAGCCAGCAGATTACTGGCAGCCAAAGATGCCAATGGACTGAGAAACTACCTGCGCAAAAATCCTTTTGATGAACCCATGGTCCTACACCTTTCGCGCGAACTTCTGCGCTGGGACCCCTCCACAGCATACGATGTGCTGGTGGAAGCCATTGACATCAACAAAAGGAGTGTAGCTTTGCACAAGCAATACATACTTACAGCTCTGGAAGTGGGGCTACAGAGCTATGCCAGCGACGCGCTGGAAAAGCTCGAAACGATAACAACCCGGAATGACTATCGGGAGTTTGAGCAAAGATATCTGACCCGAAAAGCAGAAATCGACGCTGAATCCGCCTGGTAGATTCCAAATGTATAACGCTGGCTACCCACCAGCATAACATGTACTTTGGACTATGAAACACCCCTTTCAATTTGGTGAGGATACCCTCACCCCTGCGCTAGCATTGGCTCTTGCGAGAGGCTCTCTGAACGGCGCCTTTAGCTCAACTACAAAAGAAAAAATCATCAAAAGCCATGATGCTGTGGCGGCTATTGCCAACGGTGACCGAGTGGTCTATGGCGTGAATACTGGCTTTGGGCCACTTTGCACTACCATTATTTCCAAAGAGCAAACCCGTGCGCTGCAGGAAAACATCTTGCGCAGCCACAGTGTAGGCGTGGGTGATGCGGTACCTCAAGAGGTGGTAAAACTCATGCTGGTCACCAAACTGCACGCGCTTAGCTTCGGCTACTCGGGCATAGCGCTCGCTACGCTAGAGCGGATCCACTGGCACCTGCAAAACGACATCATCCCGATGGTGCCTACCCAAGGGTCTGTAGGGGCCTCGGGAGACCTGGCGCCATTGGCTCACCTGTTCCTTCCGCTTATAGGCCTGGGGCAGGTTATGGCTGATGGCCAAATACAAAACAGCCTGGAAGTACTGGAAAAGCACCACCGGGAGCCACTAAAACTAGGCCCGAAAGAAGGGCTGGCACTCATCAATGGCACACAGTTTATTTTGGCGTATGCCACTCGCGCTGTAGAGCGCCTGCACAACTGCCTGGAACTGGCAGACATCATTGGCGCCATGTCGCTAGAAGGAGTGCTGGGATCAGCGGCCCCTTTTCACAGCAAGCTGCACCAGCTCAGGCCCTTTGCAGGCAACCAACACGTAGCCTTC
Source organism: Marinoscillum furvescens DSM 4134 (assembly GCF_003386095.1). Lineage (GTDB taxonomy): Bacteria > Bacteroidota > Bacteroidia > Cytophagales > Cyclobacteriaceae > Marinoscillum > Marinoscillum furvescens. The sequence goes on from NZ_QREG01000001.1 coordinate 536,840, forward strand.
CGTCTGCGCACACTACTTAAAGACTCAGAGATGGTCGCCTCTCACCAAAACTGCGGACGTGTACAGGATCCCTATTCGCTCCGCTGCATGCCTCAGGTGCATGGCAGCTCACGCAGCGCATGGCTACACCTCTACCAGCAAGTGACCACCGAGCTCAACAGCGTCACCGACAACCCGATCATTCTTAGTGCGGAGGAATCCATAAGCGGTGGCAACTTTCACGGACAGCCACTGGCCCTACCTTTGGACTATGCTACTTTGGCTGCTGCCGAAGTGGGCAACATTTCGGATAGGCGCACCTACCTCCTCCTGGAAGGCGGTGAAGCAGGCTTACCAAAACTACTCATGAAAAACACGGGTATCAACTCGGGCTTTATGATCCCGCAATACACCTCTGCAGCACTGGTGAGCGAAAACAAGTCACTATGCTTTCCTGCCAGTGCTGACAGCATCCCTACCTCGCTAGGTCAGGAAGACCATGTAAGCATGGGCTCCATAAGTGGCCGCAAGCTCAACCAGGTCATCGACAATCTGGAGAACATCTTAGCGGTGGAAATGATCTGCGCGGCACAAGCTTTTGACTACCGAAGGCCTATGAAATCTGGCAAAATACTGGAAGCTTGCCATGAGCTCATCAGAAGTCAAATAGATCATGCCGAGGAGGACCGCATTTTTGCCAATGATATCCGAAAAGCACACAACCTAATTAGCAGCGGTGCCATCAACAGCACTGCTTATGACATAGCCCAAAAACACGACATTAACCTTAAAGGAGATTACTATGAACAGTTCTCAATTTCTTAAAAAATACGCCAATCACCCCACCTACAAATCACCTATTGGAAACACACTCCACGCAAAGTCGTGGCAAACCGAAGCACCGCTCCGGATGCTGCTCAACAACCTGGACGCGGAAGTAGCCGAAGACCCCGGCGAACTGGTCGTATACGGTGGCACAGGGCAGGCTGCCCGCAACCGGGAATCGTTAGAAAAAATCATTCAACTGCTCCTTGAACTCGAAAACGATGAGAGTCTGCTGGTACAGTCTGGCAAGCCTGTGGGCAAAGTGCGTACACATGCAGAAGCACCGCGTGTACTTATCGCAAATTCCAACCTGGTGCCTGCCTGGGCCAATTGGGAACATTTCGAAGAGTTGAAAGCAAGAGGCCTGATGATGTACGGCCAGATGACGGCAGGCAGCTGGATATACATCGGGTCTCAAGGTATCCTGCAAGGCACCTACGAAACCTTTGCAGCATGTGCCAATCAGCATTTTGATGGCACACTCCGACATAAGTTGCTCGTTTCTGGAGGACTTGGCGGGATGGGTGGAGCACAACCGCTCGCTGCCACGATGGCCGGCGCCACCTTTTTAGGTGCAGATGTAGACCCCACACGCATTGAAAAGCGCCTCAAAACACGCTATATCGACAAGATGACCGATAGCTACGAAGAAGCCAGAGACTGGGCCCTTTCAGCTAAAGCCAAAGGGGAGAACATTTCCATAGGGCTGGTGAGTGATATTGGAGACCTCCTCGAAAATCTAAAAACTGACGGCATAGTACCTGACGTACTAACCGATCAAACTTCAGCACACGACCCGGTTTTTGGCTATGTGCCTAACGGACTAAGCCTTGAAGAAGCGGCTGCTCTTCGCTCTAAAGATACCAAAGCGTACAAAGCATTATCCCTGAAGAGCATGGCCAGGCACGTAAGCCTCATGCTGGAAATGCAGCAGCAAGGAGCCATTACTTTTGACTATGGAAACAACCTACGGGAATTCGCCGTGCAAGGTGGCGAGCCCAACGCTTTTGATTTCAAAGGGTTTGTGCCAGAGTACATTCGCCCACTTTTTTGTGAAGGCAAGGGACCTTTTCGGTGGGCAGCGCTCTCAGGAGATCCAGAGGATATTTATACCACCGACAAAGCCTTGATGGAAGCCTTTCCCGAGAATGAACACCTGATCAATTGGCTAACGCAGGCCAAAGAAAAAATTAGCTTTCAGGGCCTGCCCTGTAGAATCTGCTGGCTAGGTATGGGCGAACGCGAAAAAGCTGGCCTGATCTTCAATGAGCTGGTGAAGAAAGGTAAGGTAAAAGCACCAATCGTGATTGGTCGGGATCACCTGGACTGTGGATCGGTAGCTTCACCCAACCGGGAGACGGAAGGCATGAAGGATGGAACGGATGCCGTGTCTGACTGGCCGCTGCTCAACCTACTATCCAACGCTTCTGGCGGAGCCACGTGGGTATCCTTTCACCACGGCGGTGGTGTAGGCATGGGCTACTCACAGCATGCAGGCATGGTAGTGCTTGCCGATGGCTCTAGCCGAGCAGAGCGCTGCCTACGCAGGGTACTGCACAATGATCCGGCCATGGGCATCTACCGACACCATGACGCAGGCTATGAAGACGCCACACGTACCGGCGAACAGCACGGTATTTTAATTTAGTGACTGTGTGACCAGGTATTCTTTCGCTGCTTCTTCACTATCAAAAGGTTTTAAGGACCCTCCTAGAATCTTATTGTAAATGATAAGCAGCGCTTTTTTACCTCCGGTTACGCCCACGATGGCTCCTTTCATGGGAATGTCCTTGGTCTCTTCACCAAGCCTTCTGATAAATTGATTGAATTTTGGTTTGGCAAATGCCCCCGTGATATTGACTAAACGCAAATGAGGTTTGCGTTCTGAAAGTAGCCAATCTCGAAGATGTGTTGCTGTGGTGATCATTTCATCTTCAGACTGCTCTTGATAGTCCACGTAGATTATCTCTTTGCCTTTATAGTAAATCTTGCTAAATCCAGCCATTGGCGGTGTGTGTTTGTTAGGTTAGAAAAGCTGTCTTGTAAATTAATACGCGCTAAATAAACACACAACGCATTTGGAAGAGAAAATGCTCAACAAACAAAAAGCCCTTGTATTGCTACAAGGGCTTTTCTATTTAGAGAATAAGATTATTCTTAGTTACTCAGCTTAAAGATGATAGGCAGTACCATTCTTACTTTTACCGCTCTACCACGCTGCTTACCTGGCTTAAACTTTGGTGACTCACGAAGTACTCTTTCAGCTTCTTCATCACATCCAGCGCCAATTCCTTTTACAGCTTTCACTTCCGTTACGGTTCCGTCTTTGTCTACTACAAACTGTACATAAACTCGACCTTCGATACCCATACGACGTGCTTGCGACGGGTAACTCATTTGATCTCCAACGTACTTGTAAAAGGCTGCCATTCCTCCTGGGAACTCAGGCTGATCTTCCACAATCGTGAAAACTTCTTCAACCACTTCCTCTTCAGGAGCCTCTTCGAACACGATATCTTCAATTACAGTTTCTTCTGTAACCTCCACATCAAGTTCTACTTCTATTTCTTCTTCAATTTCCTCCTCATCAGGAACCTCTATAATTTCCGGAAGTTGGATTTTTGGTGGTGGTGGTGGCGGCTGCTCCGTAGGAGGTATTTCCATGATGTCTTCAAAGTCATCTTCCACCTGCCCTAAATCTACCAACCCCGAGTCATCGTAGGTTCTCCATTCGAAGGCAACTATCACCAATAGCAAACTCACTGAGAAGCCAATGTTCATCAGCAGCCCGGACATCCGGTTGAGATCTGCTTTGGGGTTCTTCTTTGGTTCCATAAATAATTTATCTTTTAATCTTTCTTCAAGAGTAGTCTCAAATATATCACTTATCCAACTTATTTTCCATACAGATTAGTTCCTTTTTGAGAAAATAAGCCACTGTAAGGCCAATTACAGCTCCTATCATATCTGCCAGAAAATCCTGAACATCACCTGCTCTGCGTGGCATCAGCGTCTGGAGCATCTCGGTAGCAATGCCAAAGAATACTGCACCGCCAAGTACAGCAAGCAAAGTGGATATTTCCTTACGCAACCGCTGATCCAACACCAGGTACACCTGACATGACCACATGGCAAACAAAGCAAAGTGTGCCACCTTGTCCTCTCCACGAAACCACCGCGGCCCACGCACAAATTCTCCCGGCATCAGCAGCAGATAAAGAATTAGTGCCGTCCAAAGAACGGTAGTAGCTAGCAGATAGGGCTGGAGCTTGCGGATATTATTGACCAATGAGTTTTTGATAATCTTCAGCACTTAGTAGTTTGTCTCCATTGTCTGAAACTTTCACTTTAATCATCCAGCCTTCACCATAAGGATCAGAATTGACAAGCTCAGGGCTAGCCTCCAGTTCTGAATTGAATTCAAGGATTTCGCCAGATAATGGCATGAACAGATCAGAAACTGTTTTCACAGCTTCTACTGTACCAAATACTTCTCCAGAGTCGATGGATTCTCCTTCAGTTTCGATCTCTACATAGACAATATCGCCTAGCTCACCCTGAGCAAAGTCTGTGATACCGATGTAGGCTTCGTCACCTTCTATTCGCACCCATTCGTGATCTTCTGTGTAGAGTAAGTTTTCTGGTATATTCATTTCTTTAGCGTTACAAGGAGCCGTATGGCTCTGTTGATGTTATTTATTTTGAGGCCCAAAAATACTTAAAGTTGTGTGTTCCTCATTATTGAGTAAGACTAAATCTTAGCTGAGTGCCAATCGCTGTAGTAGCTGTTTTGAATGAGCTGATCTTCGGCTCGTTTACACTCCTCTCAAAGTAGAACGAAAGATCAAGCTGATCGTTGATCTTGTAAGTAAAAGATGGTCGAAACTGGAAATTGGTATTACCATTGGTCACCTTACTCTCCCCTTCGAGTTTTCGCTGAATCGTCTCAGAATCCCTAATAGTGAGGCTTACGCGCATTGTTACGGCATTGTCCAGCGTAATTGTTCTTCCCTGTATTTTAAAAGGCAACTTGAATTCATCATTGGTGTAACCAAAATCTAAGGTCACATCATTGCTAGTTGTCTCTGTGATTTGGGAGTTAGAAACGTTTAGGGATAGTGTACGCTCTTTTTTATACTCGAGGCGAGTGGAGATATCTTTCTTAGTTCGGAAATTCACACCAATCAGCGGCATAAATTGCTCCGAAATGGTAACCTGATTGAGGATATACACTGGAACAAAGCGCCCCGAGTCATTCGTCTGGGTGGCCTGAGGGTAGTCCAAAATACTGTTATCGAGTGTAACGCTCAAATCTTGCCCTAGCTGATCACCGTATTGGCTGATGTTGAAGTTGTAATCATTGATACTATACATAGACCGATAGCCGTGCGACAAGGTGATGGAGCTAAACAGCTCGGCGAAAAGTGGGATTTTGGACAAGCCATTATAGTCTACACGCCATCCCGGAAGAGGGATTTTCGGAAATGGATTTAGGTCTATGCTCCCAGCATCGCTTCCCGAATAGGCTGAAATAAAAGCCGGCACCAATACATCTTGTGATAGAGAATCATAAAACCCATTTTCACCATTTATTCGGTTTTGGCGCTGACGTATCGTCTCCACATTTTGCCTGAAAGCATCAAAGGTCTCCGAGGTGTTATTCGCGCCTTTTTCATCAAATGCTGTTTTGATCGACATAAAGGAGATGTTGTAGCTTCCTTTTCGGGCGGGCGTAAGCGAACGGTAGCCGTTGTTGTCAGGCTCGTTTTCATCATACCTAAAAATCTCTTGAAAGGTCGCGTTATTGGTCCGCGAAGCATCCAATTGGATCTTGAAGTCCTTGGCTGGCTCAATGGAGGCACGAATACCCAGGTCTTCACTATATGTCTGTACAAAAGGTGTAGTCAGCTGCTGACTTTTCGTAAGCCAACCATTCCTGGCGGCCTTAAATCGTATGTCAGGATCCTGCTGACCAAGCAAAAATCCCCAACCCGGGGAGTTCCAGCTACTATCCATCCCCATTAAAAAGGGTTCGTTCATAAAGCCAGACAAAGAAGTGCTCTCTCTGATGTTATAAGTCATGTTGATATTGCGCACTGCCATCAACGTTCTTAGGAAAATCTTGCCTGGGTTAAAATTGCTAGACTCTGATTCTTCATCGTCATTGCGTTGCCTTCTTCGTTGAGGTGTATTGATCTGCTTGAGGAAGTCTATTTTGTTATAAAGCTTCACCAGATCTACTTTCCCAGAAACGCCCCGGTCTCTGCGGTTTTCAATCGTATGCCCAAAGAAAAATCCCAGGGTGTCGTTTTGATCCAGTGAGCCTGCAGTCCAGTTGTAGCCCACCGCATACTTAAGATCCGCGCTTAACCAGTCAGTTAGTGGCAGCTTGTCGAGCGGTGTTTTATAAGTAGCAGAAATGTCCTGAGTGAAATTCTTCATCCTTCCCAGGCTTTTGATTTCCTCCCAGATATACTGCCTTTCCTCCTGAGAGTCGATATCCCCTTCTATTGGAGTGCTGTCTTCGATCTCATCTATTACCGCATTGGCTCTGGCGCTGTAGTCGAGGTTTAGGCTTTTGAAGAGGTTCCAGCGCAAGCTGTAGTTTCTGTTGAAAGTAAAAAGCCTTTCGTAATACTCATCTCCATACATTGGGTTGAGCTCGTCATCATACAGACGTGTCATCCTGAAGTTACGATTGAGATCACCACGTACCGAAACGCTATTGGGCAGCAAAGAAAGGTTAAGGTCTTTGATCAACTTTAAGTAAGGACTACTAAAAAGCTCGCCTTTCGCAAATGGCTCTATCACCAATGGCTGCGGCGAGTAATTGTACCCCACACCCGCACTTACACTTTTTTGCAAATAAGTTTCTGTATTGACATTGCTGGTGGTCACATCACTGTATGCGTAAGAAAACGAAAGGTTTTCTATATCGAAGAAGTGACGGTTGGCATCTTGATTTACTTTTTCTTTTCGAACGTTGGTAAAGTTGATACTACGCCGCTCTGACCGCTCCTCTACAATTCTACGGTATTGATCTCGCTCTTCGGGCGAGTCGAAAGCTTCTAATGATGCTTCGAGAGGAATATCAGGATCCAGAGGATCAAACTGAGGGATTTTTCTTGAGCGCTCCAAGCTCACGAACATCGGCACTTTCAGACCGGTTTTTTCTGGCAACAGAAACTTATCCACGTTTACATTGGCAGACAAGTCATACTGTGTCATCTCATAGCGGGTGCGCTGCTGGATGGTCTGCTGCAAGTTTCCAAAGCCTATAGAAGTATACCGCGTAGATGCATTGATGGTGGCCACGTCGGCCAGTTTTGTACTTAGGCGTGCATTGGCCGCCCAGCCTTTGTTGGAATCAAAGTCTGTCACGCGAAGTTCATTGGCCCAGAGGCATACTGATTTCGGCGACCGATCTTCAGACTCAGGATTGCGCACCCCGATCATCAGAACCTGTACCGAACTAATATCTGGGCGCCCTTTTACCGTAAAGCGATACCGCCGGTCGTTGGACATGGTGGTATAAGGTATACGCTCGTTGAAGTTGGCACGATTCCGCTCAGATTTGATCCCAAGCAGTTCATTAATGGATACGTCGATTTCATTGAGCTCTGGCCACACCTCACTGGCACCATTAGCTCCGGGTGGCGTCACTTTTAGTGGCACTTCTATTTCATAGTAGTTTTCTGTATGATCCGTACCAAATCGCACAAACCCATAAACCTCATCATCTGCCAGGGCTTTGTAGTTGTGCGCCTGTGCATGCAAAAACATCTGTAGTCTGCCGTAGTTGATCAGGTCTATTGTCACATTTTTGAATACCGCACGAGCATCGTTTTCTTCCAGGTCAGCCACACAAATCTGTAAAGATTGCTCGTTTACACGACGGTTAACGATGGTGGTGTTGTCTCGGTCTCGATTGATTCCCGGTGGTACTACATAAGGGTAATCCCCGGTACTGTTTTCTTCCACATTGACTACCGACACATTAAAATCGGAATAGGAGGTTTCAGGAATTTCATTCAACCCTGGAGAGTTGAGGGCTTCCTGGTATTTTCTCCACTGACTACCTACAAGTTGAAATTTACCCATTCGCAGCACCACTGGTTGAGAAAAATCCGTGAGGTACATTCTTAAGTATCGGATGGTCTTAAACCCACTTATACCGCCATATACCCGATCAGGATTTCGGATCGGAATACGGAAAAGGTACCAGTTAGCACCATTGATCCCTTCCTGAATATCTACGATATGATTCTCTCCGACTACAAGCTTGTCTGGCCGTAGGTCTAATTTGTACTCGTAGTATTCCTCCAGGTCGGAAATAGTATTGTCCTGATTAAGATCCTCATTGTCTGGTGTAGTAGTAGATGCCTGAATGATGCTGTTCCCGGAATTTACCGGGGAGTTGCCGTCCAGCCCATTGAAATTTTTGTACCGCTCGAGGATACCTGCATCCTGCGCATCATAATCACTTCCCAGAAAGTAGCGAAAGTTATCTGCAGAGGGATCCTGCTCCATGGCTGCTCGTGCCGATTGCGGGATTTGGTTCAGGAAATCCTGAAAGTAACTACGCTCATCTTCATCTGTGAGCCCTTCAAGCCCCACATCCTGATTAGCTCGTGCTGCTGCTGAGTTTTCAAAATAGTTAGTCAAAAATGGTTCTGACGGCACACGCCCCCACTCATTGGGGATGACCTGGGTAGTATCACCATCTGCAGGCAGACCGCTTTCAAACGCATGGCGTCCATCAGGAATCACATCTTCAGAGATGCTTCCAAGGTTAAAAATCAGCTCTCCTCCTGTGGTGTTTTGCTCATTGAAAATCCCATCATTCACTACATCCGTGAATGGGTCCATCATCCAAAATTCGAGATACTCTACGTTAGTCTTATCAAAATCCACTTCATTGGTGATCGCTCTTGAGATAGCACCGAAATTAGCTCTTGGATTTTTTAGGAGTCCCTCATCTGTGAGCGTAGGGTCATACTCCAGATCGGGATTGAAATTGTACTGCCCACGCTCTCGCGGAAAGTAGGCGATATCAAAAATATTTTCAGGAGTTACGATTTGGTTGTTGTCACGCTGGCGAAAGATTTCCTGAGGCATGACAGGCCGCACGTAGTTATTTTCCAGCTCATCTTCCGAGATGTTTTCTGGCCTCCGGCTTCCTCCACTTCTATAAAAAACCGATATATCTACGGAGTACCAGGCGATCTTGGCTTTATTGTAATTGGAACGACGACCTGTCTCTTTTGCTCCATACTGATCATTAACCGTCTCTGGTGTAGCACCCAGCTTCCAGCCTGCCCATCCCATCAGGTTGATAGGTGTAACTGCGCTCTCAAAATCATCGATGTAGGAAGTCCCTTTCCCGTCTACCAGATTGGAAGTACCCGGTCGCATCTGAGCAAACTCAGCATTGAAGGTGATGGAAGATGGAGCTTTGGTACTAACCAGCGGTAAAAAATCCATTGCCTTTGTGAGGAAAGGCACCTCATCCTGAAAGTTGATATCAAAGCCGTATTTTGTGTTCTTCGTAGGTTCATCCCCAATAGCAAATCTGGACACTCCTCCCGGCTGTTCGTTGAGGTGTAGTAGGGTGGCCCCAATATTGAAGCGTTCGCTAAATTGATAATCTGCTCGCACACCATACAGCCACCTCGACTGAAAATTGAACAAATCAGCTTTCTCGTAAGCAATATTGATCGTTTTACCAGAGCTCAAAATCCCATCATTGAGAATCCGTACTCGGCCCAGGTTATAGTCCACAGTATAGTCCAACCCTTCGGTGAGCGGTGTGTTCCCAGCCGTAACCACCACAGAATTTTCGGCGATATTGATGCCTGGAAGGGCTATTTCACTGGAAGATCCTGAGTTGAACTTACCCAGAATAAAAAATTTATTCTTAGAAGCCACCTGCTCCGCATCAGCTCTGGTGGTACGGTAGAGGGTGTCGTACACATATTTTTCTTTGAGTGCTACTTCACCGGGTTCGAAGTAACTCTCCAGCGTGGAACCGAAAGGCTCCAGCACAGGGAATATCACATTTCCGTTGCGCTTATCAATGGTAAGTCCTTCTATAAAGTCAAAGTTTCCATCACGCTGTTTATCGTTGTTCTGATTGAGCTGATCGAGTCCCAGAAGTTCTATGAGTGGCTTGTCTTTTGTCTGCCGGCCTTCATGCAAAGAGGGGTTGTCTATACCTGTGGCATCATCACGGTAGTGAATCCTGAGTGTAAACCCATCCCGCTCTATTTGGCTGGCATTGAGGTTATAGATGTTTTTCATCATCAGGTCCCAGGTAGGCACCATGGTATTGATCTTATCCGGGCGCAGCAATTTCAAGAAAACCACCTGATCGTCTGATAAGGCTGAATATTCTTCGGAGAGCTCTCCCACGGTATACACCTGACCATTGTACGAATACTCATAAGCCACCGCAAGCATTTCATCATTTTGAAGCTTTCGCAAAAGCGTGATATAGCCTAGTCGATCATGGTAGACAAACTCATCATCCTCCAGTCTACGAGCTGTTCCTTTCTTTACAAAGTCTGTGCTATTGACAAATCCCCACTCTTGTTCCAGAATATTGGTCACCTGATCATTTTGGCGTAACCTGCCATCAGACTTAAGCGACGCGAAGAGTTCATTGGCGCTATTGTCCGTTGGCACCCTACCCTTCCCAGAACCAACATAGGGATTGCCCTTGCGGTAGATTCTATTACCTTCACCCAAATCCATCAACCCTAGCACCTCACGAGTGGTTCGGGTATCGTTGTTACGGTTGATCACATAGGCTTCCACACGGGTGATATTTACTCCGGAGGTCACTTGAGGAAGGTTTTGCAACCAGCCTTCATAGTTGTTTCTGAAAAAGTGAGATAGGAAGAAATGCCGATTCTCATCGTAATTACTGGCCCTCACTTCAAATTCTTTCCCCTGAAAGCCACTTTCTATGGTTATCACATCACTTTTACCCTGCTGCCGCGACATTACTCCTGTGAGAAATAGCTTCCCGAATTGCAATTGGGTCTTAACTCCAAAAAGTGACTGGGCCCCGGTCATGAGGCTATTGGTCACGGGCATGCTCACATTACCTATTTCAATCTTTTTGACGATATCCTCCTCGTACCCGGTATATTCTACCTTGAGGTTGTTTTGAAAATCGAAGGTATTGTTGTTGTCAAAATTGGCTGTGACGGCAAGCTTTTCCCCTATTTTCCCTACCAGATTAAGTGAAATCTGCTGATCAAAATTAAATCCTCCATTGCGCTGCTGGCGAATGGGAATTGCAGGGTTGTCTACTCGCTGAAAACGACCGCCAAAGTCCAGGTTTACAAAGCCATTGGGCTGTATGTCTACATAGCTTCCGCCAAACAAACGATCAAAAATCGGGCTGATATAAAGTCGTGGTATTAAGCTACGACCACTGACGGCACTTTCTCCATCCAGGCCAGACGAACGTTCTTTGAAATATTCTTTAGTGATGGCTTGATCATTGTAAGCGTCGTACTCTTCAAAGCTCATAGTGGTGACCGGCCGGAAATTCACATCACCGATGCGCTCATATACATTGTAATTCACGGAGGAGTCGAACTCTACCTGAAGATCTACTGAAGAGGGGTCAGATAACTGTAGTGGCGAAGGGCTGGATCGATTAGAAAAGGGATCTCCAAACCTATAGGACGGTTGATACGTAGGAGTCTTTGTAGGCTCATAGGGTGGAATGGTGTCTTGGGGCACCGTATCCTGAGGAGCGGTTTGCTGCTGTATGATGAGCAAAGGCATGGCATGCAGGGACGGGCTGGCTATGGCACACCAGACACAACACAACACTACACCTACCAGTAGTTGTATGTAAGTTCTACTCTTCAAATACTCTTGTCGGTCAGGCTCGTTTTAGAGCGAGTTTTATTAGGTCCTCAAGTTTAATTTGCTGGCCCTGTTGTTTCAAAATAATATCAATACTTTTTTCCGCTGCGGGCTTACTTATTCCCAGAGTGGTTAAAGCGGATAACGCCTCATCGCGCAATGTATTGTTAGCTACAGCCGCAATTTCTACTTGCTTGTCTAGCAGACCTTCTTTTTTCATTTTGTCCTTTAGCTCCAGGACAATTCGTTGGGCGGTCTTCAGACCGATACCTTTTACACCTTGAATGGTTTTTACGTCTTCACTCAGAATGGCACGTTGCAGTTCTTCTGGAGACAAAGAAGAAAGGATCATGAGCCCCGTACTGGGCCCTACACCAGAGATGGATACCAGATCCAAAAAACGTTTCTTTTCGGATTCCTCACTAAACCCAAATAAGGTATGCGCATCTTCCTTGACATGAAGATGCGTATACACTTTAGCTTTATCCTTGTCTTTTAATGCGGAATATGTACTTAAGCTGATCTTGGCTTCATAGCCCAACCCGTTGATGTCCACTACGACATACGTTGGGTCTTTTACTACCAGCTTCCCCTCAAGGTAATTAATCATTTTGCTGAGTTTTCTCTTTTCTCATTGAGCTGTGCATCCACTACGGCTATGGCCACCATATTGAAGATGTCGCGTACACCACTACCTACCTGCAGCACATGTACTGACTTGTTCATCCCCATTAGGACCGGACCGATAGCTTCAGCTCCTCCTAGCTCCATTAGCAGCTTGTAAGCGATGTTGCCAGAATCCAGATCAGGAAAGATAAGGGTATTGGCGGGATTTTCGGCTAGCTCGCTGAAAGGATAATTTTCTTTTAAGAAGTCTTTATTCAATGCAGCATTGGCCTGAATGTCTCCATCGATCACCAGATCTGGCCACTTTTCTTTGGCAAGCTTTACGGCTTTGGCAGCCTTTTCAGGCACCTCCCCTCGGGCGGACCCAAAGTTGGAGTACGAAAGCATGGCCATGCGCGGCTCTGTATCAAAAAATCGAACCACTCGTGCGGTGAGACCTATGATGTCTACAAGCTCTTCTGCTGTAGGGTTTAGGTTTACGGTAGTATCAGCAAAAAAGAAATTGCCTTTGGAATTGCTGATGATATACATTCCTCCAACCCGATTCACGCCTGGCTCTACTCCGATGATCTGAAGGGCTGGAAGGATCGTTTTTGGGTAATCATTGGAAAGCCCAGAGATAAAAGCATCTGCCTCACCTTTTTCTACCATCATGCAGCCGAAATGGTTCCGGCTTCTCATCATGGACTTGCGTGCCATTTTGAGAGTAACTCCTTTGCGCTGACGCTTTTCAAAAAAGGCCTCTGCAAACTCTTCTACCTTTTCCGGCTCCAGATAAGGATCTATCATCTTACAATCGCGCAGACCGTCTAGCTCATGCTCTTCAATGAGCTGATTGATCACGTCTATTTTTCCTAATAGAATAGGAATAGCCACACCTTCATCCAATGACAGCTGAGCAGCTTTTAGGATATTCACATCATCAGACTCAGCAAAAACCACTCGCTTAGGGTTTCTCCGTGCACGAGTAATGATCCGTGAAATCAAGCGCTGATCGATACCGATGCGCTCTTCTAGCTCCAGCTTGTACTGCTCCCAGTCCTCGATGGTATTGCGCGCCACTCCGGTATCTATAGCTGCTTTGGCTACTGCCGGCGAGATGGTAGTGATCAGCCTCGGATCCAGTGGCTTTGGGATGAGGTATTCTTTACTAAACTTAATATTTCTCTGACCATAGGCTTTTAGCACCATCTCTGGCACTGCCTGCTTGGCCAGGTCAGCTATGGCATTTACAGCAGCCAACTTCATTTCTTCATTGATGGCTGTGGCACGTACGTCCAGTGCTCCTCTGAAGATGTATGGAAAACCTAAGACGTTGTTTACCTGATTGGGATGATCTGATCGACCTGTTGCCATGATAATGTCATCGCGCGTTTCCATAGCCAAATCATAGGCTATTTCCGGGTCTGGGTTAGAAAGCGCAAAAACAATAGGGTCTTTAGCCATTTTCTTTAAAGATTCAGGCTTTAAGATATTTCCTATAGAAAGGCCTAAAAACACATCTGCATCTTGCATGGCATCCTCGAGCGTATCCACATCCTCACGATCAGTAGCGTATCGCGCTTTCGTTTCGTCCAGATTTCCTCGAGATTTTTTGATGACTCCCTTGCTATCAGTCATCAGGATGTTTTCTTTGGTGACTCCCATAGACACATACAGGTCCGCACATGCTATAGCTGCTGCACCTGCACCACTCACCACTACCTTTACCTCCTCTATCTTCTTGCCGTTGATCTCCAGTGCGTTGATGAGGGCCGCAGATGAAATGATGGCCGTACCGTGCTGATCATCGTGCATCACTGGGATATTCATTTTCTCCCGCAGCTCACGCTCGATCTTGAAACTTTCAGGCGCCTTGATGTCCTCAAGGTTGATACCTCCAAAGGTAGGCTCCAGGCTTTTTACGATTTCAATGAATTTATCCGGGTCGGTTTCATCTATCTCTATGTCAAACACATCGATGCCTGCAAATTTCTTAAACAGCACACCTTTGCCCTCCATCACTGGTTTGGAGGCTTCAGGCCCAATGTTTCCCAGACCTAGCACGGCTGTACCATTGGAGATTACTCCTACGAGATTACCTTTAGCTGTATAGCGATATACTTTTTCTCTGTCCTCCGCTATGTCTTTGCAGGGCTCTGCCACTCCCGGTGAATAGGCCAATGCCAGGTCATGCTGACTGCTAAGGGGTTTTGTTGGGGTTACTTCGATTTTACCGGCCGGACGGGCCTCATGAAAGTCCAGTGCTTCCTTTCTTCTAACTTTAGCACACATAAGGTTAGGGTTTTATTGTTTTATTCAGGATGGGTTTTCCTGAGTGTTTGAATCTATTTTAAATGTAGAAATGATCGCTTCTACTTCGCGTATCAATTGTTTTTTCTTTCCGGCAGGATTGTAAACATAGCCCTCCACATAATAAAGCGTCTGACTTGCCTCATCCACCACAGTATAGCTCACATAGGGTCCTCCCGCCGAATTGTCACTTACTTTCCATAGCCCTCTGGCTTCTACTGCAAATCGGTCATTGAAAGTAACTCTTTCTGTGAAAATCGGCACTACCTGCTGTCTGGCAATGTGAAGTTGAGGTTTTTCTGAATCGCGCAAGTACGTGGATGTGATTTCATCTCTCAGTTCGTCTACCTTATTAAAAACTCCTCGATCATTATACGGTCGTTCATGAATTATAATGTTGAGTTCGGATTCTTTTTCAAGTTTTCTAAGCCATACAAAGTCCTTCAGGTTTTTGGCCAGATCATAACCAAACGGAATCTCCATCGTGTAAGCATGGTCCTCTGCGATAGCTTTTTCAAGCTGATCTTTAGATTTGGCAAGGACTTTTTCCCTTGTACGCTGCCTCACGGCAGACTCAAACAGCTCGATTAGACGAGACCTGTTGTCTTTTATCTTTTCCAGCAGTTGCTCTTCATTCTGTCCAAACAAATACAAGACTATTTGGCCTTTGGCAAACTCATCTCTACGAACAGTATAAAACAACGAACTGTCCTGTTGGATCATTTTCAGCGAATTGTCCGTAAAGTACTCTCTAATCGTAGTGCTTTCGAGGCCTTTTTTATCAAGCGTCATGACAAAGATCATGTTTTTGGCATGCTTGAAGACGTCATTCAACTTTCTCGGGTTTACCTTGTTGAGGGAAAACTTTGGCTCATCCTGTGGCAGGCCACGCATGTACTGGCGGTACATGTCTCGCATCTGATCCCCCAGATCTGTGGCCCAGTGCGCCGAGTCGATCACCAGGA
Organism: Marinoscillum furvescens DSM 4134; assembly: GCF_003386095.1. Taxonomy (GTDB): domain Bacteria; phylum Bacteroidota; class Bacteroidia; order Cytophagales; family Cyclobacteriaceae; genus Marinoscillum; species Marinoscillum furvescens. The sequence continues at coordinate 552,412 of NZ_QREG01000001.1, forward strand.
TTATTTCATCAGCCTCACCACGCGCCAACGGCATAAAATCTTTTTTGACTTTATCGGTTGTGCTTTTACAGGCAATTAGAGTGGACAGACAAAAAACAGTCAGCAGGAATGTAATTCTCATGGCAATTCTGGGTTTGTTCGTAAAGGTTATTAAAGGCAACTTTAATACCAACGAATTTACTGTGAAGATATGATAAGTTGCTGACCCGGCTTTATGGTATTGCCCTTCAGGTTGTTCAGGGATTTGAGCTGCTCTATAGATAGGCCAGCGTATTTGTTGGCAATATCCCACAGTGTATCGCCTGGCTGCACATAGTATACCTTCTGCCCGGGCAATGGTTTGGGCTTATTGACATCTCTTGCTGAGGAAGTGTAGAGGTCTTTGGTACTGCTACTGTAGGTAGGCATCACCCAGACATTGAGCCTTTGGCCTACTCTTATCATGTTGCCACGAATGTTGTTCCAGGCACGAAGGTCTGAGACTCGCACATGATAACGCTGTGCGATGGTGCCCAGCACATCGCCACTCCGAACGCGATAGATTTGTTTGATTCGGCCATAGGTACTACCCGGGGTGTTTCTTGCCAGATATTCTAGTTGAGCCTTTCCCACTCTACCGGCAGTATCGTACAACACCGCCCGATTGGCCACTATAGTATCTTTCAGGTCGGCAGGAATACGTAGCGCAAAATTTTTGGTGCCCTCAGGCAATGCCCCTCGCTTGATGTTTGGGTTTAATGCAAGCAAGTCATCCAGGCAGACGTTGAGCTGACGAGCAAAAGTCTCCAAATGAAAGTACTGGCTGACCATAACCGTATCAAACCGGGGCATTATTTCCTTATGTTCTGGAAGGAGGTTGTGCTCCGCAGCATAATTTACGGTGTACATGATGGCAACAAACTGAGGCACATACGACCTGGTTTCGCGAGGTAGGTATCGGTAAATGTCCCAAAATTTCTTTTTATAACCACTTCTGCGAATTGCTTTGCGGACGTTGCCTGGGCCACAATTGTATGCTGCCAGTGCTAACTCCCAGTCGTTAAACATGCTATGAAGGTCCCGCAAATGCCTTGCAGCGGCATCTGTGGAAGCAAAGGGATCCATACGATCGTCCAGGTACCAGTCATTCTTCAATCCATACATCTTGCCCGTAGAAGACATAAACTGCCATAGTCCTACAGCGTTGGCATGTGAGATGGCGTTGGCTCGCAAACCTGACTCCACGATGGAGAGGTACTTGAGTTCGTCAGGCAGGTCATATTTGGCCAGAGTTTCCTCAAAAATGGGAAAATACAAATCAATTTTACTCAGCACATTTCGAGTATAGGCTCGATCACGAATCGTGAAGTAATCGATAAAGGCCTTAACCTTTTCATTGTAGCCAAGCGGCACTTCACCTTCAATACTATCGATTCGAGCCCCTATTTCTTCGTAGGTGAAGTCAGGGATGTAATCGTAGGCGATATCCGGACGCTGAGCATTCGCTGCGATACCGATAAGCACCAAAACTCCTGAGAGTATTTGTTTCATACCTGTCATAACACGAAAACTGTCAGATTAATTTTCCAAAAGGTAATTGCTGAAGGCTAACAGCTTAGCTTCATCAAATGCCTTAGTGATCAGCTGCAGTCCTATGGACATGCCATCCTGATCTCTACCCACAGGCACAGAAATAGCTGGCACCCCTGCTACTGAAGCTTGTACGGTAAACAAGTCAGCAAGGTACATTTCCATGGAGTTTTCTGTTTTGGCGCCGAGCTCAAACGCCGTGGTTGGCGCTGTTGGCATGGCCACAAAATCATAATTCTCCAAAAGTTCATTTAGCGCACTTTGGATCATGCGGCGCACCTTTTGTGCCTTGAGATAATAGGCATCATGATAGCTTGCAGATAACACTGCCGTTCCTAGCAGTATTCTCTTAAGTACCTCCTCACCAAAACCTTCGGCACGAGATTTTTTATACATCTCTTCCAGGTTTTTAGCTTCTGTACTCCGGTGCCCAAAGCGCACACCATCATAGCGAGACAAGTTTGAACTAGCCTCAGCAGTGGTAAGAATGTAGTAAGTAGGAAGGGCATACTCCATGAGTGGAAATGAAACCTCCTCTACAGTATGACCATCTGCCTTGAGTGCTTCAATTTTAGAAAGAAATGCTTCTTTCACATCTCCATTAAGCGCATCGTTATCGATGGTCTCTTTGATATAGGCAATTTTCTTTTTGCTCGAAACCTCTAGCTGCTGCGAATAGGCTGGTACGACCTGTCGTGACACAGTGCTGTCATTAGCGTCTTCACCGGCGATTACTTCCATAACGAGGGCCATATCTGCTACATGATGTGCAAATACCCCTATGGTGTCAAACGTGCTGGCATATGCCGCCAGGCCATGACGAGAAATGCGACTGTAAGTAGGTTTCAGCCCTAGAATGCCGCAAAATGAGGCCGGCTGACGTACACTTCCACCGGTGTCCGTGCCTAGTGATACCGCACACATATCCGCCTGAACTGCTACTGCAGATCCTCCTGATGACCCTCCGGGCACTCTGTTGGGATTATCGGCATTGCGTACGGGACCAAATGCCGAATTCTCGTTAGAGGAACCCATTGCAAACTCATCACAATTATTGCGACCTATGATGATAGCGTCTTCATCCAGCAAACGCTGAACTGCTGTAGCGTTAAACTGAGACTCGAATCCATTGAGGATTTCTGACCCACACTGCAAGGGATGATCCTGATAACATAGGACGTCTTTGATAGAAACTACCATACCGGCAAGTTTGCCGGCTGAGCCAGCTTGCAATTTACCATCTACCAGAGCTGCTCGCTCTAAAGCCTCCTCATCATATACAGACAATAAGGCATTGAGCTCAGAGTTTTTAGCCCGGATATTTTGCAGGTAATGCTCTACTACCTGGACGCAGGTAAGCGAACCGTCAGTAAGCTGCCGGCTGATTTCAGCAAAGGAGGAGTGAGAACGCAAACTTTAGTTCTTTTTAGAGTCGTCTGAAGAAGTGGATTTAGCGCTTTCGTCTATTTCAGTCTTGATCTCTTTGGTAGCATCTTTAAATTCACGAATGCCTTTACCCATGCCTCTGGCGATTTCAGGTATTTTCTTCGCTCCGAAAAAGATGATCACGAACAAAATGATCACGATCAATTCCCATCCACCTGGCATTCCAAATGCTAACACCGTATTCATAATTGATTGCTTTTAAAATATTTTCAAAGATAGCTATAAAACGTTCCTACGAAAAAATCATTTCGGAGAAAGCCATTTTTCTGGATCAAGTTTGGCGTAGTTTTTCCAAACTTCAAAATGAACTTCGGAAACTCCGTCCTTATCTGTATGCACTGAGCCTATGGCCTGATCTTTCTTAACCACGTTGCCTTTCTTCACATTGACCTCCCTGAGCCTCGAATATACGGTATAGTATTCACCATGCTGTAAGATGACCACATTGTACATGCCTGGCACATAAGCGATCTGAATCACCTTGCCATCGTACACACTTTTTACCTGCTCACCCTTTTGAGTTTGAATGTCCACTCCAGGGTTGTCCTGGATGATTCCTTTCATTACCGGGTGCGGATGTTTGCCAAACTTAGAAGAAATAAAGCCCGAACTCACCGGCCAGGCCAGTTTGTTTTTATTGGCCTCAAAAGATGCTGAAACCTCCTCCTCATCTGCAATGGCACTAGACGACAGGGTCTTGGACCGCTCCAGTTCTTTTCTCACAATTTCTGCGATTAGATTGTCCAGACGCTCCACTGCCTTTTTCCTGTTGGCCAGTTCTTTTTGTAGTTCTTTTTCTTTCTTGGTTAGCTCCTGTACCAGGTTGCTCTGTTTGGATTTGAGGCGAATGAGTTTCCTGTTTTCTGCTAGCTGCTGATCGAGCAAAGTTCTTTGCTCCGCTCTTTTTATCTCCACTTTGCCCCGCTGATCTTCGAGCTCCCGGCTCACTTCTTCAATCTGCCGCACTTGTATTTTCCGAGCATCTGCATACTGCTCCAGGTACTTTAGTCTCATAAAAAGCTGGTTAAACGTACGCGCAGAAAATAGAAAGGTGAGTTTGGAATATCCCTGATTTGCCTTATAGCTGCTGTAAATCATGGCCGCATATTCTTCCTTAAGACGCTTCAAGTCGGCTTGCAATGCTCTTACGATAATATTGAGGTCGGAAATTTCACCGTCTAGCAAGGATATCTCCTGATTTAGTGAGCTTATAAGCCCTTCACGTGCAGCTATCTGTTGATTGAGTGCCCGCAACTGACCAAGCGTTGCCTTCTTCTCCGATTCAGTGTCACTGAGAATTTTTTCCGCCTCAGCTATCTTGCTCAGGTTTTCACGCTTCTCCTGCTCTAGCTGAGACTTGGTCTTTTGTGCATGTAAGGAAGTTGAAAAAATGAGCAATAGCAGCCCCAGGGCTTTACACCAACTATTTACGCTCATATCGCTGTGGCACATTAAACGGAAATTTCAATGGTTTCTTTTCGATGGACGTCTGCTTGTAGGCAATCTGCACTTCGGTGTTGCCTTTTTCTTTACTAGTAGTCAGCTTGGCCATGATCTGATAAGGGAAGACTTCCTCCTCTACCAGCTGAAAATCACTGTAATTTACAGAAAATGAATTATTAGAAACTGTATCCCGCACCTGTACCTTTTCCAGCTTCATGGTCTTAGCACCTATAAAGTTTTCAAACGCAAATGGACCGTGCTGTTGCCGGTAGGTGTATGCCTGTGGTGAGCGTACGACTCGTTCTTTGTCATACGGATAAATGAGGTTGCCCAGGATGGCAGACTGCACCAGCTGATAGTTGAGCTCAAAGTCAAATTTTTCACTAAGATCCGCAAAGTGGTACTGCATGTACTGCTTATTTACTTTATCGATAACCGCCACGGAATCCGTGGTGATTAGCACACGGGCCACTTCTATGCCTAGCCCGGGAGACAAAGACATCCAAATGACACTGTCCCGCTGAATGCGAATATTAGCACTCCCAGAAAGGCTATTTTTTTCTGACTCAAAGTCAATTTTAGCTTTGGCCGACAAGTAGTCGAACTCTACATCGTCTACCACGAGTGTCTTGCCATTTCTATCAAAGATATCCGACAACTTCTTATTACAACCTGCCAGCAAAACTACCGTCAGCACCAGCAAAGTCCTCACCAGACTACTCATACAATTTTCTGTCTGCAATTTTCTTTTCTATCTGTTTAGAAGCCTCATTGGTCTGTAGTGCACGCTTCCATTGTGCTACCGCCTCATCTATTTTGCCAAGTTGAAAGAGCACATCACCGTAGTGTTCTATCACTGTACCATCTTCTTGCATGTTGGCAGCTTTTCGCAAATAAACTAAAGCTTCTTCGAATTTACCTAGTGTATAAAGCACCCATCCATGCGTATCCAGATAGGTAGGGTTTTCAGGGTGAGCCTCAACCAACCTCGTGGACATTGCCAGAGCCTTTTCCATTTTTTCCTCTCTGAGGCTGAGGAAATAGCTGTAATTATTCAGCACATGGTCATTGTCGGGATTTGCTTTGAGCGCCTGCTCATAGGCAGCGTAGGATTTTTCATATTGCTTCATGCTATTGTAAGCATCACCCATCTGCCCATAGAATATCGTGAGCAAGCCAGGCTCAGTGGCAAATCTTTTTCCCTGATCCAGAATTTGTACGGATTTACGATAATCCTTTTTGATCAGATATCCAGTGCCTGCAAAGTAATACAGCGCTGCCTGATTCGGGAAATACTCTAAGGCTGTTTCCGCGTGAACAATCACACTGTCGTACTGATTGAGTGATGCTTCCAGATTTAGAATATTTTGCCATACACCAAAATTCCCCGGATCAATGCTCACAGCACGAAGGTAGTAGTCACGGGCCTCTTCCTTTTGCTCTAGGCGAAACATTACATCCCCAGAAAATGCCAGCACTTCATATTGCTCAGGGTACTGCGACACCATTTTCTTTGTCAACTCAGTAATCGCCGCAAACTCCTCTGGAGTCACCACATAGTCGAGAAAGTTATTGAGAACCGAAAGTTTGGCTTTATAGTCCACCTTCGGTGAATCGAATGTGCTCATGGCCAGGTTAATGGCACGAGGGGTATCGCCTTCCAGCAGTGCTATTTCACTTAAAAGCAAATCTGCATGCTTGCTGTTGTTGAGAGTCTGCAGTCTTTCTTTAGCTTCTTCCAAACGATTGTTGGCGATCAAAAACTCGCACAGTTCAATGATATAGCGGTCCTGCCCCGGGTTTTCACCAATGAGCTTGTCCCAATCGGCAATCAAAGCATCGAAATCTTTGTCTTTCAAGTAGATCTTCTGCTTTTCGCGAAGCACCATTTCGTTCATGCCAAACACTTCCTCCGCACGGCGGTAGGTCGCCAGCGCTTTTTCGTTTTGTCCCTGATACTGATAAATGATCGCCAGGTCAAACAAATAAGTCTCTGTACCCGGAATATGGTCTATCATTTGCTGATAAATCCGGGCGGCTTCCTCATAATTGGAAAGCGATTTCTGAACCTCTGCAGCTAGCAGCAAATAATATTTATTACCCCCATCAAGCTGCATGGCTTTTGTGGCATAAGGCAGTGCGAGCTGGCTATCTCCATTCTTAGTAAGAATTTCAGCGATTTTAAAATTGACCACCGCATTGCTGGGGTCTATCTCCAAAGCTTCCTTAAAAAGCTCCAGAGCTTTGTAGTAATTTTCTAGAATATGCTCCCGCTCAGCATCTATCAGGATCATTTCGAGCTTCAGGGCATCACTTTCAGAAAGCTCCGTGACATCCAAAGGCTCAAATTTTTCTTTCTTTGACTTTTTTCTTTGCGCCTCAGCGAGGCTGGCAAAGAGTAGCAATATGACTAAGCAGGCTATTCTCATCCCATCATTTCTTCCATTCCGAAAAATCCCCAAGACTTACGTCCTCTGGGGCAGACTCCATGTTAACGTGGTTACCAATCATCGAGTTTTGTAGATTCACACCTTTTAACGTACTGTCTGATTGTATCAACGCATCCTGAATGCGGCTATCTGACACCTTAGAACCAGCACCTAAAGATACCCCAGGGCCGATGACCGAGTTTGTAACCTCCACACCGTCGCCAATAAATACCGGAGGAATCACCACGCTATCTTTAACGATGGCAGACTCAGAAATGATATTCTTTCCAAGAAATCCAAGGTACCGACTGTTTGACTCCACGGTTACACGTTTATTTCCACAATCTAACCACGCGTCTACCGCACCAGTGGTAAACTTCACCCCGTCCTGCTTTAGATTTTCCAGGGCAGTAGTGAGCTGGTATTCGCCACCAGCACGCACGTCATTGTCTATTATATAATCTAGCTGCTCACGAAGCTTTTCTCCTTCTTTGAAATAATATATACCTATGATAGCCAGGGCTGAAACAGGCTCTTTTGGCTTCTCTACAAACTCTGTAATGACTCCATCCTGATCCAGGTTCACTACTCCATAAGCGCTCGGGTCATCCACTTGTTTTACCCAAATAATGCCTCCGTCTTCCGTATTGAGTTTAAAGTTAGCCTTAAACAAAGTATCCGAAAATGCCACGGTCACCTTGCCCTGCATAATCTCTCGGGCACAATGTACTGCATGAGCAGTACCCAAAGCCTCCTCTTGATAAAAAATATACCCCCTGGCTCCTACTGCTTCGGCTATTTGCAGCAGTTCTTTTTCGGTTTCCTCACCAAAATCTCCTACTACAAACCCTATCTTCTCAATGGGCTCTGGAGTCACAGCAGCAATATCTTCTACCAGTCGCTGTACAATCGGTTTTCCAGCAATGGGGATTAAGGGCTTTGGTACAGTAAGTGTATGCGGGCGCAAGCGTTTGCCTTTGCCAGCCATAGGCACTATTAAGTTCATAAGTTTTATAGTTGTTTTTTAAGCAAAGTTCCTTTTCGTAGATCTAGCCACCACACCACTCCCACAAACAGCAGCAATAACGCCGTGGCTGTGAAATACTTAGAGGGGCCGCTAAGCGCGCAAAAATAAAACGGCATAATGGAAAGCCCAGCCAAAGCTATGTAAAATAGCCCCTTCCCGGTAAAGTATGGAATCGGATAGTGCCTTTGCCCTAAATAATAACTAACCACTACCATAACGAAATACACCGCCAATGTGGTCCAGGCACTGCCCATGTAGCCCAGCACAGGTATCAATATAAAATTTAAAAGCAATGTAAGCACCGCACCCAGCACGGTGATCCAGGCTCCATATTTGGTCTTATCCGTGAGCTTGTACCACACAGACAGATTGTAATAGATGCCTAAAAACAAACCTCCGCCCAACAGCAAAGGCACTATCTCCAGCGCCGTGAGGTAGCTCGGCTTGCGCAGCAGTATGGGAGCGACTTCAGGTAAAAAAATGGAAATCAGCATCCAGCTAAAGGCACCAAAAATCACAAATCCGTGCATCACCCGAGCAAAAAGCTGAGGACTCTGGGCATCTCCAGATTTGGAGAAAAAGAATGGCTCAAACGCATAACGAAAGGCTTGAATCGCCAGGGTCATAAAAACTGACAGCTTATAACACCCGCCAAAAATCCCGAGAATCTCCTGATTGGTATAGGCCGGATAGAAGCCTTCTGGCAGCCAATATTTTAGTAATACTCTGGAGAACATTTCATTCGTCACTCCAGCCAAGCCCATCACCATCAGTGGTAGAGCATATGAAAGCATCCGTTTCCACTCAGCACCCAGTGCAAAGCGTACCTGAAGAAATGCCCTGCCAAAAAATGGGAGATACAGCGCATTGGCCAGCAGATTGGATAGAAAAACGTACCCCACTCCCAGCTGCTCATTGTAAATCCACCTTACAATAGAATCTGGAAACATCGAGAGCCACCAGGGGCAAAAAACCAAAAAAAATAGGTTCAGGCCGATATTGGCACTAATATTCATCAGCTTCAGTCCGGCAAACTTTACAGCTTTGCTTTGTAGTCTGAGTTTGGCAAACGGCACCACTACCACAGCATCTACCGCCATGATGATCGCCAGCCAAGTCACCAGATGCCCTCTACCAGGATACTCCAGAGCCTCAGCTATATCTGCTGAAAAAAGCGCTAATAATGCACTTAGAACAACTGAAGTGAGAATCAGTGAAGTCTGAGCAACATTGAAATAATGAGAGGGCGTTTCGCTTTTTGACGCAAACCGAAAATAGGCTGTTTCAAAACCATAGGTGTAAATCACATTGAGAAAAGCCACGATGGCATATAGCTCGGTAACTACCCCGTATTCAGCCACTGCAAATACCGCTGTATAAAGCGGCACCAGCAGGTAATTGAGTAGTCTACCAAGAATGCTGCTGGCTCCGTAGATTACGGTTTGACCTGCAAGCTGTTTAAGTTGACCCACTTACTCGCCTTTAAACTCTGGCGTGCGTTTTTCCATAAAAGCCGAAGCCCCTTCCTTGAAGTCGTCTGTTCCGCAGCATCGAGCAAAAGCATTGGCCTCTGTCTGATAGCCGTTTTCATCGTGGTTATAAACGGCGTTTACACAGTCTACCACCAGACCTATGGCGATAGGAGCCTTAGCACTTATTTTGGCCAGTATTTCATTGGCCTTGGCCATAGCCGCTTCTTTGTCTACCTCCGTGTAGTTCACCAGACCAAACGACTGAGCCTGATTAGCGTCCATCATATCTCCGGTCATGAGGTATTCAAATGCTCGGCCCTTGCCTATCAGCTGAGTCAGACGCTGCGTACCTCCATAACCTGGCAAAATCCCCAGATTTACTTCAGGCTGCCCCAATCGTGCATTTGCAGATGCCACACGCATGTGGCATGCCATAGCGAGTTCACAGCCTCCCCCCAGGGCAAATCCATTTACCACTGCGATAACTGGTGTATGAGAGTTTTCAATCAACTGAAAGACCTCTTGCCCTTCTTCGGCAAACTTTCGCGCATTCATTTCATTGAGCTCTGAAAACTCTCCAATGTCTGCACCTGCCGCAAAGGCCTTTTCACCTGCTCCGGTGAGGATCACTCCACTTATTTCCTTGTCATCATATACAGACTGAATGACTTCCTTCAGCTCTGCCAAAGTAGCGGTATTCAGCGCATTGAGTTTACTTTCCCTGTTTATTGTAATAGTCAGAATACTTCCATCTGTTGCCAGCGAAAGATTTTGCAAGTCTGCCATAGAGTCGATGATTTCTTATGAACTCGAAAGAAAAATTAAAAATCAGATTATTTCAAACATTTTCCGAAATAAGGGGTGATTTACGCATCGATTCAGAAGCATCTTTGCCAAATCCCCACTTTTAATATGCTTTATTTGGCACTAACCAAAATTGCCTCGAGGTTATCAAGCATGGTTCCTACCAACTGATCCAGGTCAAAATCATGCTGCCACCCCCAGTCTTTTCGCGCTTGCGAATCGTCTATACTATTGGGCCAGCTGTCCGCTATCTCCTGACGAAAATCAGGGGTATAGGTTATCTTAAAATCAGGATACCGCTTGCATATGGCTTCATAGATCATTTCAGGAGAAAAGCTCATAGCGGACACATTGTAACTTGAGCGCACGGTGACTTTGTCTGCATCCGCCTGCATCAACTCCACAGTAGCCTTCACCGCATCGTCCATATACATCATGGGCAGCTTGGCGTCTGCACGCAAAAAACACTCATAGGAGCCATCCATGATTGCCTTCCAAAAGATATCAACAGCATAGTCTGTAGTACCTCCACCTGGCTGTGCTTTGTACCCAATCAATCCGGGATACCTAAGCGAGCGCACATCTACACCATATTTTTGATGATAGTATTCGCACCATCGCTCACCGGCCAGCTTACTGATGCCATATACAGTATTGGGATTCATGACCGTATGCTGAGGTGTTTGATTGGAGGGTGTGTCCGGACCAAACACCGCTATAGAACTAGGCCAGTAAATTTTCTTCACACCTTTGCGACCAGCCTCCAGCACATTGAGCAAGCTGTTCATGTTGAGATCCCAGGCCATTTTAGGCGCTTGCTCACCCTTTGCAGACAAAATAGCCGCCAAATGATAAATTTCAGTGATTTGATATTGATCTATAATGAGATCCAGAGATTCTTTATCCATCACATCCAAACGCTCGTAGGGTCCATCTGCAATGAGTTCGGCAGGATCTCGCAGATCTGAGGCTATGACATTGTCTACACCAAACAGATCACGGAGCTTTAGGGTTAACTCCGTACCTAGCTGCCCGCAGGCACCTATTACAAGTACTTTATTCATAATTGGGTGGGGTAATGTGTTTGGGGCAAAAGTAGTAATTTGAGCTTTCCCTTATACTATAATCGGCATTCCTTCTAAATTTGTTTCCCAAATGGACTTAAGGACTTATCTCATCGGCAAAAAGATCGACGCAGAGCGCTTCGCAGCGCAAGAACCCGGGCGATTTTGTGAATTCGAGGAGCATTTTTCGCAAATGCACCCCAATAGTTTTACTGCGCAAAAGCTGTTTTTGATCAACAAGCTTAGGCATCTGTACAAATTAGAACAGGCACCTGAAACCACGGCGACCTCTAAACCGAAGGCAGCTAAACCCCGAGTAGTCCGAAAACCAAAAGCATCTAAATAATCAAGCAAAACCCGAAAAAATAAACAACATGTACAAATCACTTAAAACCAAGCTCGAAAACGAAATCAACGATATAAAAGAGGCTGGATTATTTAAGGAAGAACGCATCATCACTACGCCTCAGGATGCCGTCATCAAACTTCAGGATGGCAGTGAGGTCATAAACTTCTGTGCCAACAACTATCTGGGCCTCTCCTCTCACCCGCGCGTGGTAGAAGCTGCCAAAAAAACGATCGACACCCACGGGTTTGGCATGTCTTCGGTTCGATTTATCTGTGGCACACAGGACATTCATAAAGAGCTAGAGCGCAAAATATCCGAATTTCTAGGGACAGAGGACACGATCCTTTACGCTGCTGCGTTTGACGCCAATGGTGGGGTCTTTGAGCCTATGCTAGGCCCTGAAGACGCCATCATCTCCGATGCACTCAATCACGCATCGATCATAGATGGCGTACGTCTTTGTAAAGCTGCTCGCTACCGCTACCAGCACAACGACATGGCCGACCTGGAAGCCAAACTTCAGGAAGCTTCTGATGCCAAGGTAAAAGTCATTGTAACAGATGGCGTGTTTTCTATGGACGGCACCGTGGCGCAACTGGACAAAATATGCGAGCTGGCTGAAAAATATGACGCAGTAGTCATGACCGACGAATGCCACTCCACTGGCTTTATGGGCAAAACAGGACGCGGCGTACATGAGTACCGCAACTGTATGGACAAAGTGGACATCATTACTGGCACACTGGGCAAGGCCCTGGGAGGCGCTTCCGGTGGGTTTACATCCGGCAAAAAAGAAATCATAGAAGTGCTGCGTCAGCGCTCACGGCCGTACTTGTTTAGCAACACACTGGCTCCGTCCATAGTAGGAGCTTCTATTGCCGTGATCGACATGCTATCCGAAACCACAGAGCTGAGAGATAAGCTAGAGGCTAATACCAAATACTTCCGTGCAAAAATGACAGAAGCTGGCTTTGACATCAAACCTGGAGATCATGCCATCGTACCAATCATGCTTTACGATGCAGTGCTTTCTCAAAAAATGGCAGCCAAACTTTTAGAAAAAGGAATTTATGTGATTGGATTTTACTTCCCGGTAGTACCAAAAGGGCAGGCTCGAATTCGCGTGCAAATGTCTGCAGTACACGACCAGTCACACTTAGACCAAGCAATAACTGCATTTACGGAAGTAGGCAAGGAACTTGGAGTAATCAGCTAGCCTGAATCGATTCCTTAGAACCTTCTTTCTTTCCAGACTTTTTAGGCTCTTCTTTCTTAGAAGAGCCTTCTTTTTTGGCCTTCTTAAGCACATTATCTGTAGAAGAGGTCGGCTCAAAACTTTCTTCGTAGAGGTATTCGTTGATCTTCTTTCTCAGCTCCTGAGTAGACAGATTATGAAAAATCTCACCATTGCGCATGGTCGACAGCTGACCGGTTTCTTCAGAAACTACAATCACCAGCGTATCTGTATTTTCTGACATGCCAATACCCGCCCTGTGGCGCAGACCAAACTGAGCAGGAACGTCTCGCTCGGTTACAGGCAATATACAGCGGGCCGCCACAATTTTGTTGTCATGAATGATTACTGCTCCATCATGAAGCGGGCTGTATTTATTGAAAATAGCCATCAACAGTCGCTTGGAAATCACTGCATCGATACGATCGCCTGACTCGGCATAGAATTTCAACTCAGAATTTTTGGACAGCACTATCAACGCCCCCGTATTCGTTCCTCCCAGTGTCTTAGCTGCCTCTATCAGTGGAGTGATATCTGCCTTACTATACCCTGTGTTACTTTTCCAAAGTCGCTTGAAGTTTTCCAGCAAGTCACCTTCGGCAAATACCGGCGTGCGACCAAGTAATAGTAGGAACTTTCTAATTTCTTGCTGAAAAAGAATGATAGCGGCCAAAACTCCCACTCCCATAAACTGCCCTAAAATATTACTGAGCAGCTCCATTTGGGCAGCATTTACCACCAAATAGATGAGGTAAAGTACCAAGAAACCAATAAAGATCTTGATAGCAACACTACCTTTCATCAGCTTGTACACCTGGTACAGCAATACCGAAACGAAGAAGATATCAATGATATCAACCCAGTCTATTTCTAAAAACCCGATATTGAATCCTAATATCAAACTGATAATTGATTTACTAATTTTACTGCTTCTACAGCTTCCTTTACGTCATGTACGCGAAGGATAGATGCTCCTCGCCCCAAAGCTACTGTATTTAGTACAGTTGTACCATTTAAAGCTTCATTGGCTGAAATATTTAATGTTTTATAAATCATAGACTTACGTGAAACTCCCACCAATACCGGACACTCCAGATAAGCCAAATGATCCAGCTTTTGCAGCAATTCAAAACTTTGGGTCGCTTTTTTTGCAAAACCAAACCCCGGATCGATGATCACATCTTTGATTCCTGCCAGCCGTGCTGCAGCCAGCCGTTCGGCAAAATATGCCATGATTTCTTTCAGCAAATCGTCATATTCCGTATTCGCGTTCATGGTCTGAGGGGTACCGCGCATGTGCATTGCGATATATGGCACCCCCAACTCCCCTACTGTGGCCAGCATCCGATCGTCCATACATCCTGCCGAGATGTCGTTTACCACATGTGCTCCCGCATCCACTGCAAGGCGAGCTACCTTGGCACGAAATGTATCTGCCGACAATATGGCCTCTGGAAATTCCTTACTCAAAGCATCGATCACAGGCACCATTCTATCAAGCTCTTCACCTTCCGAAATGTTTGATGCCCCGGGCCGTGAGGAGTATCCACCAACATCTAAAAACGTAGCTCCGTCTATAAGCATCTGTTCAGCGCTGCCCAATACAGCTGATAGCTCTTGCTTTCTACTGCCTGCATAAAATGAGTCTGGTGTGACATTCAGTATCCCCATCACTCTGGGGGTAGCCAGGTCCAGCAGGTTCCCCGCCACGTTTATGGACTTTTGAAGATGCAATGTGTTAGATTTGTCAGCCATACGTACAATATAAACTCAGATTAGAAATTGAAGGCAAGCACTATTGAGCAATACCGCGAAATTATCGCATCATGCAAAGAAATTTTCGAAAAGAAAACCAAAGATTACGGTACTGCCTGGAGGATACTGAGGCTGCCATCCATTACAGACCAAATCTACATCAAAGCTCAACGCATCAGGTCTATCCAGGAAAAAGGTGAGCAAAAAGTAGGTGACGATATTCAGTCTGAGTTTATCGGTATCATCAACTATTGCATCATGGCACTCATCCAAATGCAACTCACCCCAGAAGACCCCATGGAAATAAGCTACGAACTTCTGGAGCCTAAATACGACAAAGCAGCTGAAGACACCCTTCAGCTGCTCACCAATAAAAACCATGACTATGGAGAGGCCTGGCGAGAAATGCGCGTAAGTTCGATGACAGACATCATCTTAATGAAACTCTTTCGCGTGAAACAAATTGAAGACAATGCAGGTAAAACGATCATATCGGAAGGTGTAGATGCCAACTATCAGGACATCATCAACTACTCGGTATTTTGCATGATCAAATTGAAAGAAGTATAAATAACCATTCCCAATGCGCATCTTTTACGAATTAGCCCGATACCTCGTAGGAGGATTATTCATTTTTTCTGGAATAATTAAAATCAACGATCCCGCAGGGACAGCTATCAAGCTAAAAGAATATTTCGAAGTATTCGCTTATGATTTCGCCCCTTTCTTTGAGTGGTTTATTCCTGCATCACTGTTTTTAGCAATACTCCTTAGCGTTCTGGAGGTAGTGCTCGGTATAGCGCTGATCATTGGATTTAAAATGCCCCGAACAGCCTGGGCGCTGCTATTAATGATCGTGTTTTTCACTTTCCTTACTTTTTACTCAGCATATTTCAACAAAGTAACCGACTGTGGGTGCTTTGGAGATGCAATCAAACTCACCCCTTGGGAGTCTTTTTATAAGGACATTATTCTACTCATACTTATCATAGGCATATTTATCAACAGGCATCAATACGGCAGCTGGTTTTCAGAAAAATTTGGGTACGTAAAAATCATTGGCTCTACAATCGTCTTCACACTATTGGCAAACTATGCCGTTCGCCATTTGCCTTTTATCGACTTTAGGGCCTACGCCGTGGGCAACCACTTACCATCACTCATGGAGCCTTCCGAGGAACTAAAGTATGAGTACATCATGGAAAAAGACGGTAAAGAGTACACTTTCGAGCAATATCCGTCAGACAAAACCTATGAGTTCAAATCTATGAACCTGGTTAACCCAGAGGCTCAACCTAAAATAACTGACCTGAGCATCTGGAATGATGATGGAGACTTTACCGACCAACTGATGCAAGGCAATAAGCTGCTGATCATCATCTATAATGCTGACAAGGCATCGAAAAACAACATAGAAGACATCACCGCCCTTGTAAACAATGTAAAGACAGCCGAACCATGGGTGCTAACTGCATCTGGGTATGAGCAATATGAGCGCTTCAGGCATGAAGTGCAGCTCGCAGCGCCCTATTTTTATGCAGATGCTACTGTACTCAAAACCATGGTGAGGTCCAACCCGGGGGTAATACTGCTTTCAAACGGCACCGTGCGAGGCAAGTGGCACCACAATGACACCCCTGAAGTATCTGAAATCAACCAACTACTGTATTGAAATCTTACGGACGAATTTACTTAATAGGCATGCCAGGATCTGGCAAATCTCATTTTGGTCGCATACTGGAAGAAGAGCTGATTTGCCCATTGATAGATCTGGACAAAGAAATCGAAGAAGCGGAAGAGCGTACCATATCAGACATTTTTGAACAGGAAGGCGAGGAGTATTTCCGACAGGCGGAAGCCCGCATGCTGCGAATTATTACCGAATCTCAAGAAGAAGTGATCATTTCCACCGGAGGTGGCACCCCCTGTTATCACGACGGCCTGGAATACATGAATGCACACGGGACTACTGTATATCTGGAGGCTGAAGAATCTGTACTCATCAAAAGGTTAGCCCCCAAAGATCACCGACCACTGATGGTGGGTGATACAGAAAAAAGGGTGAAAGAGCTACTAAACCAACGGCTTCCGGTATATCAAAAAGCTAAAATCACGTTGAGTCATCGAGATCCAAAGCGGCTAGCTCAGGAGCTTGAAAATAGCTAGCAGTAATTGTCAATGGACAAAGACATCTCAAAGAATCTCTACGCTACCGTACGGGTTTAACACTAAAAGTTAAACCCTACAGTGGCTGAAATCGTAGCCATTTTGCTATCTACTGCTGCCTGGGGAGTGTCCTCAGATACAAAGTATGGAGCTATTTGCATTTGACTTTTTCTGTTTACCACAGAAAAATCAATGAAGTAATCTCGGGTTCTTATTCCCGCACCAAACGAAAGCTGTTTAGAGCTACCATCAACATCTGAGTCCGAAAACGGATCTCCATAGCCTGCATACCCTGCTCTTAGTCGAAATATATCAAATCGATACTCCCCACCTACACGATAGTTCACTGTATTTTGGTAGACATCCCGAATAGCTTGATTGTCTCCTATAGTGGTGAAGTCACTAGACCTAATTTGTGCACTTGCATAATCCACAAAATCCAAATCAGCACTAATAAAGCCTGACTTACCAATAAAAAACGCTAAGCCTGTTGTGACTTTTGCTGGTGTGCGGATGTTATATTGTGATGTCAACAGATCACTGGACTCACTAAAATACCCTAGATCATAGTACAATGAATCACCCTCGCTATTCGTCCCATCATAATAGCTATAATTCTCATTATAGTCAGTACTAAACGTAAATCCGCTCTCATCATTCAAACTGTAATAAACGGGTGATTTGTAACTTACACCAACAGTCATGAATGCTGCTGGTCGCACAATAAATCCTCCTGTAAAACCTATTCCACTTCCCTCTATTCGCAACTCATCCACTATTTCTATACCGTACAGCAAGTCATCAGGATCACCGTTCTGATCCCTGAAGTCATTTTCCTGATAAGTCTTCTTTTCTGAATAGTTTACTGATTCGAATCCAATCCCCCCTCCGAAATACACCTTATCATCAAAATTTCCACCCCAGGCAAAGTTCAATACATTTTGACCACCTGATCTAACGATTTTTTCGGTCTGCCGTGGCATATACTGATCTACACTTCGGGAGCCTACTAGTGAGGTGTACCCATCAAAATCACCTTCAGGATAAATATAACTCTGTGCTCCTGGGTTAATATCATATACATAGCCATCAGCATTTTCCACCAAAAACTGACCAAAAGCATAATCTAATTGGCCTCCCTCAAAACCAGCATTCAAATCTTCCACAAAACTATCCGTGACGGAATTATTGGGGTTTCGACCACTATAAAACAGTTCGCTATTAAAGGTATTCACCCGATGAAATGTAATCGAGAAAGTGCCCCCTTTAAATTTTTCATTGGTGTACTCTCCTTTATTGGTGTTGAAAGCCACACCCATATTTGAAAAGTTAAAACTGTTACGAAACGTAGTATTACTTTGCCCAATGTACGTCGCATCAGCTGTTTGAAAATTAACACTAGGTGTAAAAGAAACCACACTTCTATTAAAAAAGCCCAGGCCTGCCGGGTTGGCCATAGCCGAACTCAGGTCTGCACCTAAAGCGGACTGAGCACCGATGGCCTGCATACGTGCTGATCCGCCATAACTAGAACCTCCCTGCCCTAAGAGAAGCACATCTTTGTAATACCCAAGGGCTGCATCGGACTGGGCTGATACTTCTAATAAAAGCACACCAATCCCAGCCAATATCATGATGATGATTTTGTTCATAGTTTTTCTCGTTTAACTATATAATGATGCTACGTTAACCAGGCCTTCAGGTTATTGCCTACCGGCCACCAGACCTTGATCTTGACGAACTGCTGCTACTTCTACTTCGAGAAGAGCTACCACTAGATCTGGATGAGCTACTACTAGACCTGGAGTATGAGGACGAACTCCTGCTAGAAGAGCTACCAGAAGAGAAACTACTAGACCTGCTCCTACCAGAGGAGTACGAACTAGAAGAGCTTCTCGAAGGAGTGCTATATGTTCTTTTACTCGACGAACTACTGCGACTGTAAGAACTAGAACCAGACGAACGCGTACTTCTGGAAACCCCAGAGCTACTATACCTTCTAGAGTTGCTAGATGTACCATTTCGACTCAGGCTTGATGAAGATCTGGAACGAGAATAAGAAGTATTTCCACTTCGATTATTAGAACTTCGAGAGCTAGTTGCTACACGAGAGTTGCTCGTAGATGCGGAAGACCTGGACCTGCTAAAATATTCATTTTGAGTCCTTGAATAGTCCTTTCTTCCACGGGAATTATTAGAGACATTCGTACCTGAAGCTGATGTAGCCCTCGTACGTGTAGTTCTGTTATTATTGCTCACCACTTGTCCACCTCTGGAGTAGCGAGCGCCTCTCGTGATCGTACGCGAATCTGCTAACCTGTCTCTGTTGTAGTAGTTATACCCTCCAAAGTACATACCATCATAGAAGCCCGCAGAATATGCATAGTTAAACCGATTCCATCGATAACCTCTAAATCCTCCGAATCCATAGTAAAGAGGATCTCCATAAGGATACATAGCACCATAGAAAGTATTCGGCCACCAGGTAGACCTAAAATATGGATTATACCAGGGGTCATTATACCACACAGATCCTACCCCCCAGCCAAATGAAATATTCCATCCACTATACCATGGATCACACCAAAAGCTATTATTGAATCCCCAACGAGGATTGTTGTTCCAGCCCCGGTTATTAAACCTTGAATCCTGATAGTAATTATTGATGATAGTAGTTCCTGTGTTTTCTTCCTGATAATCTTCCGGAAAGTATGAAATATTAGAAAGCGTTGGTTCGCTGTAATTAGCGTTTTCATCTAGCTCTCCTGTATACTCATTCGTTGACTGATAGTCGCCCTGCGACTGATAGCGAGCTATGTACTCAGGGTTTACTTCGTGAGTAGAGTAGTTCTCTGAGTAATTGTTATTTCTAAAAGACTGATAAGTCTCTTTGCTGGGATTGGAAGCAGATGCCTCATGTGCCACTTCCTTTCGGTCATTTTTTGTAAAGTACAAATCATCGTACTCCTGTCCCATTACCTGTAGGGAGCCAAAGCCCAAAACTACCAGGCTAGTGCGTTTCATGAGTGTGGCAAATGCTTTCATAATTCCTCCTTTTGTTAATATTACAACAGAATCCTGCTCAAAGTTTCCGGCTGCTCCGGCTATATTTGTGAGCCAAATTCTATTAAGATTTAGCAATATCTATACCAAAACATTAAATATAGCATGAGCAAAGCAATTCCAAGTAGGTCTGAGGACTATTCTCTGTGGTACAATGAGTTAGTAAAAAAAGCAGGCTTAGCAGAAAATTCGCCCGTACGAGGCTGTATGGTCATAAAACCATATGGATTTGCTATCTGGGAAAAGATGCAACAAACCCTTGACAAAATGTTCAAGGACACCGGTCACTCCAACGCATATTTTCCGCTTTTTATCCCGAAATCATTCTTCAGCCGCGAAGCAGATCATGTAGAAGGCTTTGCCAAAGAGTGTGCAGTAGTCACCCACTATCGCTTAAAAAATGATGAGGAAAACGGCGGTGTGGTAGTAGATCCTGATGCTAAACTCGAAGAAGAACTTATCGTACGTCCCACATCAGAAACAGTGATCTGGGATAGCTACAAAAACTGGATCCAGTCCTACCGTGATCTTCCACTACTGATCAACCAATGGGCAAATGTGGTACGATGGGAAATGCGCACCAGACTATTCCTACGCACCGCAGAATTTCTCTGGCAGGAAGGCCACACCGCTCATGCTACTAAAAATGAAGCCATAGAAGAAACCGAGCAAATGCTTAACGTCTATGCAGATTTCGTAGAAAACTTCATGGCGCTACCTGTTACCAAAGGAGTAAAAACAGCGAATGAGCGATTTGCAGGAGCAGTAGAAACATACTGCATAGAAGCTATGATGCAAGATGGAAAAGCGCTACAGGCCGGAACATCCCATTTTCTTGGACAAAATTTCGCAAAAGCATTCGATGTAAAGTTTGCAAATAAAGAAGGTAAAGAAGAATTTGTATGGGGAACTTCATGGGGTGTATCTACTCGCTTAATGGGTGCACTCATCATGGCGCATTCAGATGATGATGGTCTGGTACTTCCTCCAAACCTGGCACCTATACAAGTAGTGATTGTGCCGATTTACCGCAAAGATGAAGAGTTAGCAGCTATTTCTGAAGTTGCTGAGAAATTTGCATCGGAGCTTAGATCGAAAAACATCTCTGTTCAGTTTGACAAGAGAGACACTCATAAACCCGGTTGGAAATTTGCCGAATATGAGCTTAAAGGCGTGCCAGTTAGAATAGCCATCGGACCGAAAGATCTTCAAAAAGGCACAGTAGAAATCGCCCGAAGAGACACCAAAGAAAAACAATTCGTTCAGCAGTCTGATACGGTGGGTTTTGTGGAAAAACTCCTTCAAGAAATACAGGAAAACATCCACAATAAGGCCAAGTCATTTGAGCAGGAAAACACTCACAAAGTAGACACTTACGAAGAATTCAAAGAATTGCTCAAAAAAGACGGAGGATTCATTTACGCACATTGGGACGGCACATCGGAAACGGAAGAAAAAATTAAACAGGAAACAAAAGCAACTATTCGTTGTATTCCACTAAATTCCGAAAAAGAAGAGGGCACATGCATTTACTCTGGAAAACCCTCTACGCAACGCGTCTTATTTGCAAAGGCATATTAGTAGAATGGATTGGATCACTGTAATCGGTTTACTCATTTTTGGGATAGCACTCATTGTTATTGAAGTGATCTTCGTGCCCGGCACTACCATAGTAGGTATCGCCGGGTTTGTTGTTTCTGGATTTTCCGTGTATCTGTGCTACGATTACTTTGGGAGCACTACAGGCAATATATTTCTTGCCGTGGCGGCTATCAGTGGCATGGCAGCAGTAATACTTTCTTTTAGAAGCAATGCCTGGCAAAAGCTTTCACTCAAGGATGTCAGCTCTGGCAAATCAAACGACCTCAAACACAAACTTTCAATAGGCGATGAAGGCAAAACAATTTCTTCATTGAAACCTTTCGGGAAAGCCGAATTTCAAAATCATATTGTCGAAGTTAAATCCAATGGTTCATGGATTGACGAAGGCATCGAGGTGAAAATATCCCGAATAGTAAACAACCGAATTACCGTAGAACCTATTAATTAATCAAATTTCACAATGGGAAGCATTACTATTATACTTATCATTTTCGCGGGCATCATTGCCTTTTTTGTCTTTCTCTATTTCGTTCCTGTAAACCTGTGGATTACCGCTCAGTTTTCGAATGTAAGAGTAGGACTATTAGAGTTGGTTTTCATGCGAATCCGAAAGGTTCCGCCTTCTGTTATCGTAAACTCACTGATTACAGCAACAAAAGCAGGCCTCATGATTCGTGAAGAAACCATAGACGGGCAACCCAGACCACTTAAAACTCAAGAACTAGAAACTCACTATTTGGCAGGTGGTAATGTACCACAGGTAATCAAAGCATTAATCTCCGCTGACAAAGCTAATATCAACCTTACCTTTAAACAAGCCACTGCCATAGACCTGGCAGGCCGTGATGTTTTTGAGGCAGTTCAGATTTCGGTAAACCCTAAAGTAATCAATACTCCATCTGTTGCCGCTGTTGCCGCTGATGGCATTCAGCTTGTCGCAAAAGCACGTGTTACCGTTCGCGCAAATATTCAGCAGCTCGTCGGAGGGGCTGGTGAAGATACTATTCTTGCCCGTGTAGGTGAAGGCATTGTGACTTCTATTGGTTCGGCTGCTAGTCACAAAGACGTTCTTGAAAACCCTGATAAAATTTCAAAGCTCGTATTACAACGTGGACTTGACGCTGGTACAGCGTTTGAGATACTATCTATTGACATAGCAGATGTAGATGTAGGGGCTAATATCGGAGCCAAACTACAAACAGACCAGGCTTCTGCAGACCTCAAAGTAGCTGAAGCTAAAGCTGAAGAGAGACGAGCGATGGCTGTTGCCGAAGAACAAGAAATGGTTGCCAAAGCACAAGAAGCACGTGCCAAAGTAATTCTTGCTGAAGCAGAAGTTCCTAAAGCCTTAGCAGAAGCCTTTAGAAGCGGCAACCTTGGCGTGATGGACTACTACAAGTTCCAAAACATAGAGGCCGACACAGACATGAGATCTTCAATAGCCGGCACTGGCAAAAAAGGTAGCTCATCGTCTAAGAAAAAAGATTAATATAAAATTCATTTTAAAGCAAAGCCACTTCATCTCATGAAGTGGCTTTTTTCGTTAGGTACATTCCCAAATTGTCATTTGAGCCTATAACTAACCGTTCCTTAAGTACCTATCACTCTGTTCAGGTACTTCGCTATCAAACTAGGAGATCAAGCTTACTACTTAGCAACTAGTTACGATCAAAGCGTATTTCCTATCACAAATACCCAGGCGTATAGTCCATGCCTGCCAGCCTTAATCTCCCACATTTTATTACAGTGGGACGCCCAGTCTACCATCAGTACTGGCATAGCCCTAAGCAACCACCCTGCTAGATACTAGAATATTATTTCACTTGTTTTGTGTGTATCGCAACAAGATTTAACCCTAGCGCATAAAAAATGAGTAGCTCTTATAAGAATTTTTCTTTGATAAGGCTAGATTCGATCGGCAAGCATAGCCTACCACTCATAGCCTGGGAGCGTAAACCGGGCACGTAGCCTTACTCTCCCACATTTCACTGCAGGGGGACGCCAAGTCTACAATCAGTGCTGACACAGCCGCGAGCAACCACCCAGCTGTATTCAAAGGTGTATCGCTTAAACTTTTAATTCTAGCGCATAGTAAAAGGGTAGCTCAATAAGAATTCATCTTTGATAAAAACTAGCAACGATCAAGGCACGTAGCCTTACTCTCCCACATTTTATTGCAGGGGGACGCTTAGTCTACCACCAATGCTGGCACAGCCCCAAGCAACCACCCAACTAGATATTAGAGTAATCTTTTACTTGTTCTGTGTATATCGCAACAAGATTTAACTCTAGCGCATAAAAAAAGGGTAGCTCAATTATTTTTTCTTATAAAGTCTAGTAAGGATCGGGGCGCGAAGCCCAGAAAACATAGCTCGGGCCACATAGCCTTACTTTCCCACATATTACTGCAAGGGGACGCCCAGATTACCATCAGCGCTGCCACAGACCCAGCAACTACCCAGCTGATACTAGAGCAATCGTTTACTTGTTCTGTGTGTATCGCAACAAGATTTAACCCTGGTGTTTAAAAAAAGGGTAACTCAATTAAGAATTTTTCTTTGATAAAGAATGGAAATGAACAGGACGTGTAGCCCGGTGCGCATAACCTGGAACAACTAGCCTTACTCTCCCACATTTTACTGCAGGGGGACGCCTAGTTTACCATCTGCTTTGGCACAGCCCCTAGCAACCACCCAGCTAGATACTAGAGTAATCTTTCACTTGTTCTGTGTGCATCGCTACAAGATTTAACCCTGGTGCAAAAAAAGGATAGATCAATTAAGAACTACCCTTGATAAAACCTAGCAACGATCAAGGCACGTAGCCTTACTCTCCCACACTTTACTGCAGGGGGACGCCCAGTCTACCATCAGCGCTGCCACAGACCCAGCAAACACCCAGATATTTACTAAAGTAATGCTTCACTTGTTGTACGTATATGGCCTCAAGATTTAACTCTAGCGCATAAAAAAAGGGTAGCTCAATTAAGAACTACCCTTTGATAAAGACTGGCAACGACTTACTCTCCCACATTTTACTGCAGTACCATCAG
>NZ_QREG01000002.1:0-2624 GCF_003386095.1 Marinoscillum furvescens DSM 4134
CATCCAAAGCGTGATCTTCACAGAAGGAGAACCGCAAAAGCAACTAATGAAAATGTTCGGCTTTCAAACTGACTGACCCAGCGCGGAAAACAGGACCGACGTGATCTATGGCATTACCATGATCGAGCAGGGCGTGTCCCGCGTAGTGCCTGTAGACTTGCGAGAGTTGGCATAGACGGAGCTGTGTATTTCGGACTGTCGCGCTGCCTTTACACCTTATCTGATCAATTGAAAAAAGGTATAGAATTCCAGCTCTACACCCATTTTCACATAATACCCCCGGTTGGCGCGCGTTCGGCGAGCGTCTGTGACTGTTGCCTTCCTCTCAGAGCATTTTCACCCTTGTTTATGAGTCACACCCGGCATGCGTGCGCCAATACACGCGGACGAATGTTTTTCTCGTGCGGATGAGTGATTGCCGCGAGCGGATGGATGATTGCCGGATGCGGATGAATAGTTGCCAGGTGCGGATGGGTGTTTGCCGTGAGCGGATGAGTGATTTTCTCGTGCGGATGGGTTGTTGCCGAGAGCGGATGAGTGATTGCCAGATGCGGATGGATGATTGTCGAGAGCGAATGAGTGTTTGCCGCATACGGACGGATGATTGTCGGGAGCGGATAAATGATTGCCGAGTGCGGACGGATCATTGCCAAGTGAAGGTAAGCCCGCCAAATCTGATTAACTGGAAGTGGCCCGGGACCCAAGACCTTCGCTACTTTCTCAAAAACCATTACCTTAGAAGAGCGTGAAACGGAAAAGGCGCACCGGTCTACATACTCGGGAATTATGCACAACTAACAAACTCCGCAGACTCTACATGAAAGTGAATATTGCGCAAAAACTAGGATTTCCAGAAAACTCCAAATTGCTAATCATACATGCGGATGACGCGGGACTCTCTCATTCAGAAAACATTGCTACCATCCAAGCGCTGAAAAACGGGCTCGTCAATTCGTATAGTATAATGGTACCATGCCCCTGGTTTTATGAAATGGCAGTTTTTGCCAAAAATAATCCTCAGTTTGACCATGGAATTCATTTAACCATGACCTGTGAATGGGAGAATTACAAATTTGGTCCTGTTTCACCTCTTTCAGAAGTCCCCAGTTTAGTGGATAAAAATGGACATTTTTTCAAAAAGAGGGAGCAGCTGATGAAATATTCGGTGCCGGCTGAAGTAGAGAAAGAGCTTGAAGCTCAAGTTGAAAAAGCCTTAGGGTTTGGATTAACCCCAAGTCATTTGGATTCACATATGTATAGCGTCGGGGCAAAGCCAGATTTCTTTGACATATACCGTGGCCTGGGAGCTAAATATAATCTCCCTGTTTTAATGAGCGAGCAATTAATGAATATGGTTGGTCTTGACCCTAAATCCAATATACAAGAAGGTGATTTCCTGATTGAAAACGCTTTTGTTGGTGAATTCAAATATTTCGAGAATGGTAGACTTACAAACTACTATGGTTCTGTTTTGGAAAACCTCACATCTGGAGTCAATATTATCTTAATTCACCCAGCATTTGATGATCAGGAAATGCGGGGTATTACCGTAAATCATCCCAATTTTGGTTCAGAGTGGAGACAAATTGATTTTGACTTTTTCTCCGATCAAAAGAATAAAATAATTCTGGAGCAACATAACATAGAATTAATCACCTGGAAAGACATCTCAAAGTGTATGAACGAATGTAGGCAGTGAGCCATTGTGCATGCCCTACAGGGCGCGTCTGTGACGCCTGCCCTCCTCTCAGCTTATCAGTTTCACCCTCTCACTGACACGAGAATGTCTAATGTATCGATGGAGGTCCTTTTCTCTGAGTCTGCGCTAACATCCGATGGATTTTGAGTGGAGTACCTAAGAATGGTAGGTTGTCATTTGCAAGTGGAACAGACCCAGAAAATGGAATTAAGTAATACTTTTGAAAAAGCCGGGAAACCCAAAATTATGTTTAATAAAGACTTACTAAGATTGAAGGAACAATTTGATGAGGAAACCTTGAGCTTAATAGAATTTCGTAGTTTAGAGCAATTGTGCGGGATTATGAGTACCTATAAAGGACACGCTGCTCAAGTACAACAAGAAAATTTGAAAAAGTATATCAATTTTTTATTGACATTTTTTCAAGGTGAAACTAAAAGTTTAAACGTTCAAAAACAGCTTTACCTTCAGCCAGTTATTTCTTATTTGTCAGTAAGTAAAGGATTTTGGACGAGCGGTTGGATTCCTCTCTTCGCAGTTCCAGGATTTTTAATTGATTTCATATTGCTCATACTTGGTGTCCTAGAATATTTGTTTTTTATCCCGTGGTTTACATTGATATTGACTTGCTATGGATACGCATATATTCTGAAAAAAAAGAGGCAAGGTAAATATCTCATTAGGTGAATTCATCCCCTTGTTACCGCCATGCTTCGCATGGTGGTAAGCGACCGGCTCACACCATTAAATTAACCTCTAGCATTCCCTTTCCTCCAGCATAATCTATCGCTGAACTATAAAGATAATGCTCCGGCTCTGCTACCTCTCCGGATTCCACAGGATTATAATGTAAGTAGTCTAAATTCTTTTGGATCGCTTTATTGCTCCACAGTTCAATAGGCTTGTTGTGATGCTGCCAGAACTG
>NZ_QREG01000002.1:2723-225159 GCF_003386095.1 Marinoscillum furvescens DSM 4134
GGATTCCACAGGATTATAATGTAAGTAGTCTAAATTCTTTTGGATCGCTTTATTGCTCCACAGTTCAATAGGCTTGTTGTGATGCTGCCAGAACTGCATTTTGTTCTGAGTTGTAGCATTTCTTTTTGCTGCCAACTCCATAAACCAAATGTATCTTTCCCTTTTACTTTCTTGTGGATGCCTTTTGATGAGTTCAACCAGTTCTTTTGCTGTTGAGCTTTTAAAGCTTTGTAGCAACCTTTGCGGGTTATTTTCCTTAGCAGAGAATATCAGGTGAATATGGTTGCTCATAATGATCCGGGCTCCCAACACCATTCCTTTTGCTTCAATACAAAATTTTAAATGTTCAACAATACAATCTTTGTAGATTCTTCTGGTAAAAACGCTCAACCAAAAAACTGTGGCGAAACTCACGAAATACTATCCATCAGGATTTTGAAACTTATAATTCCTACTCATAGGAACCTAAAATAACAATCTCTGTCCAATTAAACCACCATGCAAAGCATGGCGGGAACGGAGGGTACTATTCTATTCAATACTATGCCCATAGCCACCTGTGGCATCGTCCAACACTCGTTTAAATCACATTAATCCGCTTCCTAAGAATTAATCTCCAGCCTATCTTGGATTAACGTGGATTTAAACGCTAATTTGTTATCGGCAATCCCTGCCCAGTACAATCATGATCAAGTGGCTTAAGTACATATGGAACGAAACTGGCAAAACTAGTTTCTTGATTCGCTTTCTAATACCAATCTTCGGAGCAATTTTCACATGGCGATTTTTCGGACTAGTCTACGTAAACAACCTTGAACTTTCTGAATTCCAAAAATCAACTGGGACCGTATCCAATATCTGGATCGCAGCTGAAGAAACAATTGGAAGATTCAGCAGAACTGAACACAACCTCAAAATAAAGCTTTCCGACAGTGATGAAGAATTTCGAATCTATGACCGTTTTGAATACAGGTTCGATGAACTCTTTGAAAAATTGCCAATTGGAACAACGGCAACAATTTACCATTTAGACCATGATGAAGCAATGTTCTCAATGTTGAAAGCTGAAGACTTATATCGAATTGACTCGAACGGAGAGACACTCTTCAAATTTGAGTGGATGAAGTATAAGCGAACACGCGATATGAACTCCTTTGCTTTTCTAACTATAGCATGCTGGGCTGCATTTGGAATCTACATCTACCAAGAACGAACTAAGAAAAAGAAAGCCGATAATAGTCGCTAGCACGAATGCGCCAACTGCCACTTTACAAACTTCAGTGCGAACATCCCCTTGTAACCTTGTTACCGCCATGCTTCGCATGGTGGTAAGCGACTGGCTCACACCATTAAATTAACCTCTAGCATTCCCTTTCCTCCAACATAATCAATCGCTGAACTATAAAGATAATGCTCCGGCTCTGCTACCTCTCCAGATTCCACAGGATTATAATGTAAGTAGTCTAAATTCTTTTGGATCGCTTTATTGCTCCACAGTTCAATAGGCTTGTTGTGATGCTGCCAGAACTGCATTTTGTTCTGAGTTGTAGCATTTCTTTTTGCTGCCAACTCCATAAACCAAATGTATCTTTCCCTTTTACTTTCTTGCGGATGCCTTTTGATGAGTTCAATCAGTTCTTTTGCTGTTGAGCTTTTAAAGCTTTGAAGCAACCTTTGCGGGTTATTTTCCTTAGCAGAGAATATCAGGTGAATATGGTTGCTCATAATGATCCAGGCTCCCAGCACCATTCCTTTTTCTTCAATACAAAATTTTAAATGTTCAACAATACAATCTTTGTAGATTCTTCTGGTAAAAACGCTCAACCAATAAACTGTGGCGAAACTCACAAAATACCATCCTTCAGGATTTTGAAACTTATAATTCCTACTCATAGGAACCTAAAATAACTATCTCTGTCCAATTAAACCACCATGCAAAGCATGGCGGGAACGGAGGATAGGGCATGTTAGATTTATTTTTCATCAATTGGAGTTATCGTATATCTAAAATCTTGCATTCGCACATGTGCTTCATTAGCTTTCTTCAAGTCTTCATCAAAAAAGAAGATTATAGGAAGAGTGTCCTCAGGTTTTCCTTTTTTGAGTAGAGTCTTTCTTGGCTGTATAATATTGTTGATCAAATTAGATGCAACATGAGTTAGAGCCATATCTCTTTCAGGGTCAAACTGTTTTGTTAAAAATTCTCTGACACCAGTTTTCTTGTTGTGGCTGTAAATAGTGACAGAATCGTCCATGTCGAATTTAATCTTTTCTTTAAAAGTTTCAGGTTCCGCCAGAATCAGACTTTTCATAAATGGAATGCTCCTTAGTCCATGCTTATAACTGTTCAATTCTTCTCTATTTGACAGTTCCTGAGCGAGTATTCTTAGAGCATCTTCAATGACTGGTAAGCTTTTCTCAACGGACTCAACTATCTCATCTTTCCATAAGCCGAAATAAAAAATATGACGCAAGAAAGGTGCTTTTCGACCATTATTGAAGTTGATGTTTTTTTTAAGCCAATCAAGTTTACTTTTTTCTTTCTTGTTGAATTTTCTGATTTCTTCATAATATGGCTTCTTCTCTACCAGTCGATATATTAGCGTCGCATCATTGATTTGATTTTTTTCATTGGGCAAAAGGCTAAATATTAATTCAAAAAGAGTTTCAATTGACAATAGGAAAGTTAGCCTAATGTCGCCCTTGACACTCCGTAAAAATTCTTCTTTTGACCCATTTACAACAGGTTGAATTAGCTTTTTGATTTCTTCATCAGGTAAGTTGAGTAGAAACCTATTGTTCAGCTGTTTATAATCAAAATGGCTTACTTGAAACCCATGATAAAATTCTTCAGGTCTATACATCATGAGTGGTAGAAATTAAATCTAACGCCAAGCTAGCAGGAGTGCGCCCCGAGCCTAGCAAGTTCCGATAAAACTAATGAATATGCCGGTGCTTCCAAAGTGTGTAAGTGGCACTGCGTTCAGAAAGTCACCCATCCTGCGTAACTCACTCAGCAGATAAACACTCCCTTTCCCAGGGCTGACTTAGTGGTCAAGTTGCAGATAAAATGGCTCGAAAGTAGTATAAAGGCCATTCGTCTCTATCCAATGTTATCTGTCGTCCTTAATTCCCTAAGCGAAAAGGTATCGGTACAGAGATTTTTGATTCGATTAGCCTAGGTTTTTCACCTTCTCGTGCAATTGTTGCAGGAATCCAAGTTGGCGATTTCTTTATAAGTCGAATAGCCTCTTTGTTAAGGAGTTCGCTGGATGACTTTACAACAGTTACTGAGTTTTCGTTAACAGTTCATCAGTGAGAATTTCAAAAGATACAATTACTTTCCCTTCAATACCGGCAGTTCTAGCGGCAATTGGATAATTTAAGTTTTTCAGCAGGTATTTGTAAAATGCTACTTGACCGCCTGGAAACTGGGGAGTGGTTTCCACGTATGTCTCAGAGACAGAGAAAGTATCTGATGGTAAGAGAGAATCTAATTCTACAAAGAGTTTATCCAATTCAGTTGTATCTTCATCTTGTGCATATATGCTACACGTAGAAAGCAAAAGAATCAGTAAAGTGATGAAATTTTTCATTGCGCTGATGCCAGATAACATCCAAATAATAATGCATTTATACACTATAACCTATTGTACCCTTCGAAGGTAATGGTTTTTGAACAATTGCAAGTACCTAAACTATTAAACCAAAGCAGGACCAAACCCGGCCTTGTATACTTCACCTGGGATTAATGTAATCCAGGTAAAGTGCAATTAGGATTATCATTTATCATTGTAAACCATTATTAGAATTAAGTAAAAACCTGTCAAGTAATTTTAGGACGGGTCCATGCACGAGTGTAAAACTCAATTGCACGGGTGTTAAAGTCAATTGTACGGGTGTAAAAGCCGATTGCACGGATGTAAAAGTCAATTGCATGGGTGTAAAAGTCAATTGCACCAGTGTAAAAGACGATTGCATGGGTGTAAAACTCAATTGCACCAGTGTAAAACTCAATTGCACGGGTGTAAGACCTTAATGCACGAGTGTAAGACCTTAATGTACGAGTGTAAGACCTCAATGCACGAGTGTTTACCTCCACTTTGGGATGACCCAAGCCATCCCCCCTACCAGCTCCTAATCAAATGCCACAGTCAGGGCGTCACCCTGGAAGTCTACCGTTTTAGTAGTGCCTCCGATCATTTCTACCTCAAACGTCATTGGCGCCTGAGCCAGGTCCAGGTAGTCACCCGCACCTTTTTGGATGGTCAACGCTTTTTTAGTTTCGTCATACGAAAGCGCTATTTCTGAAAAAGCCCCTTGCTCATAAGCATAGCTCAGGTTGTCGTCATAGTACAGCGTAAATGTGGCATCCGCTCCCGGATAGATTTTGAGTGTGGTAGGTGCGTCTGTCTTCTGAGTGGCATACTGCACCTTCGGGCCAAATGGCACAATGGAGCCCGCTTTCACAAAAAGTGGGGTTTCGTCCAGAGGTGCATCCACAGTAATGTTTTGCGCACCCGATACCTGCTCGCCAGTCCAGTAGTTGTACCAGCTGCCAGCCGGCAAATACAGCGCTTTTTCACGCTCCTGATATTCTGTCACTACACCTACCAGCAGCGACTCACCAAAGAAAAACTGATCTTTGACAGCCCAGGTATTGGGATCGTCCGGATAGTGGTAAGCCAGCGGAGCCATCAGCTGACGGCCATTTTGTGTGATCTGCCATGCCTGCGAGTAGATGTAGGGCATGAGCTGGTAGCGCAGGTCGATAAACTTGCGTGCGGTGTTTTCAAACGCCTCATTGTATCGCCAGATTTCGGTCTCCGACACATAGCCATGGATTCTGAAAATAGGGCTAAAGGTGCCAAATTGAAACCAGCGTGTGAGCAGCTCAATAAACTCCGGGTTGGTATACTGGCTGTCAAAGAGGTTGTTGATGGACTTTGAATCTCTAAAAAACCCACCGATATCATGCGTCCAGTAGGGTACGCCCGCCATGGTGAAGTTGAGGCCGGCGGCTATTTGCTCTTCCAGCTGCTCCCAGGAGGCCTCCGTGTCGCCCGACCAGGACGTAGCCCCATAGCGCTGCTGCCCAGCATATGCCGAACGAGTCAGATTAAATACCCGCTCTTCTGGAAACTCTGCCCGCCTGCCTTCATATACCGCACGGGTCACCTCCAGCGAATAGGTGTTGTGCACCACTTCAAATGGCCCCACTGCTGTCATGGCTTTTGCGTCTTTCACACCTTCCGGCTCGGTACCATCCAGCCAGATGGAGCTTACCCCCCACTGAAACATGGAGTCACTCAGCATCTGGTAAAACCGATCCGCCACACCTTCATCATAGATATCGATGTAATTGCTGCTCGGTATTTTGGTGAGCGCATATTTTTCTTCCAGCCCTTTGTTTTTCACCTCTGGCCAAACGGATACCATCAGCTTCATGTTCAGGTCGTTCACTTCTTTGACCATCGCCTGTGCATCCGGGTATTTGTTGCGATCCCACTCCGGTCCTTTGGTGCCCTTGGGCCAGTAAAACCAATCCTGTACGATGTAGTCTACAGGGATTTCTCTATTGCGCATTTCGCGGGCATTTTCCAATAGCTCCGCCTGATTGTGATACCGCTCTCTACACTGCCAGAAGCCATAAGCTTTCTTGGGAAACAGTGGCGTTTGCCCCGTCAGCACGTGATTTTGGGCAATAACCTCACCAGGGTTTTCTCCGGCAATAAAATAATAGTCGATGCTGCTGCCCACAGCACTGCTAAAGACGGTTTTGTTGTAATCCGGCTCATTGTAAAAAAGCCGGCCGGGAATCCTGGCACCACTGTTTTGAAAAACCACTTTATAGGTTTTGCCTCCTTTGAGGTATTTCCTACCCGAATACCTTCTCGGCATCCAGATGGTAGAGTAGTTGATCACCTCATCGCCATCTATGCTCACGATGATCTCCCCACGCATACGACCGTCATTGTCACTCAAAGCCAGAAAGGTGTATTCTCCTGTTTTCTCGGGTGTAAAAGTCGTTTCGCGGATGTTCTTTTTCTCGGCTTCTTTGCTGGCATAGGCTGCCACATTTTCTTTTTCACCTCCCTCGGGTACCACCTGCTCCTCGCCTCCCGTAGCTACTTCTGCTTTGGTAGCAAACTGTATCTCATGCTGAGGTTCGTTGATATCCGTCAGGCTGTAGTTGTGCCAATAGATTCCATATCCTTTGGTAGACACCAAAAAGGGAATCGCGATCTCCTGGTTGTACTGCTGCAAGCGAATGGGTACATTTTTCCAGTTCATAATGCCGCTCTGAAACTGTCCCAGTCCATACAGTGCCTCCTCTCCTGCCACAAATGCCTGCGACACGTCATTGCCCTCAGCACCCGGTACTATGTAAGTCTGCTCCCGGGTTTCGGCGAGCAGCTCATTACCATCAGCGTCCGCATACCGAATGATCCCAGCGCTGTTCACCACCACTTTCATTTTGGAAGTAGCCAGGGTGAGCGCATCGGCAGATTCGGTCACCTCCCACGCCACGTCCTGTGGCTCCAGCACCGTTACATAGTCGGGCAGCTTGGACTCAGTACCCCTTTGTGGCGTTTTAGTCACATGAATGATGGCTTCATTCATCACGGTAAGCTCTATGGTGAGGCTGTCATGGTAAATAGTAAGCCCATTTTGGCCCTTATTATACTTCAGTGAGTAAGATTGCCCACAGGCGCTGAGCGCCATCAACATACAAATGCCAACAGCAGCACACAGGTTTTTCCAGTTAGGTTTCATGTGAATGGTGTTAAACTCGATAAATGTTTACTCGTCTACTTTCGTCAGACGGTACACTTTAAAGTTGTCCAGGGTCATGTGGTTGTGGACGGTTCGTAGCCCAAAGTGGCCTTCGGTATAAGGGTTGGGGTCACGATAATCGTAGATCAGCTCGCCGTTTCGGTAGTACTGAATGACACCATCGTAGGCCACCAGGCGAATTTGCTTGAGCTGGTTTGGGGTGATCAGGTATTTAGGATCAGAAAGGTCATGTTCCGGGAGCAGCGGCTTTTCGCCATTACCAGAGTACCTTCTAAAGCGGGTCTTGGTATTGAAGTGCCCACCCATGCCCGTGTAGTACAAGCTCAGCGAATTGTAATTGGTAAACTTCCCAGACCGGCTTTCGGAGTTGGCAAAAAGGTTGTCCGGGTTTTCGCTATCAGTAGCCATCCAAAAGCAGTTGAGATCCGATGCCCGGTCATAGATACCGTCTTCTTCCTCGCTCTTGGTAGTATCCTGAAGCACCACCGCATCGTATTCGATCATGATGGGCCCCTCCAGCTTTTCTTTAAACCACACCGTACACCCACGCCAGTCATTTACCTCCAGTTTTCCATCCTTATGGTACACGCTCCCTTTGGGCATTTGCTCCACTTTCCAGTTGGAGATGCCTTCCGAAAAATCGTCACTATGAATCAGCTCCGCTTTCACTTTCAGGTCATCCGTAAGCTGGATGATCCGTGCCTCTTTTTGCTCTTGGCAGCCTATGGCAAAAAGGGCTACCAGGCTCACAGTCAGTGTACAAAATTTTGTTCTCAGCGTTGAATAAGGTGTCATTGCTTTTTTTGGTTTTGACTAAAACGATAAAGTGATTTTTTCTATGATGGGTTTGGAATCGTTTTCGGTAGCATCCGTGATCATTACTTCAAACTGGAATCCGTAGCCTTCGGGCAGGTTGCTTAGGTCCAGGCGGGCGGGTGTTTTGGCTACTTGCTTCGAAAAACCCTCTACGTAATCGTAGGATTCTTTCACAGGTTTCCACGCCGACCAGTAGTCAGCCAGCCCGTCGTTATCCGTATCTATGCCTACGCGGATGTCTACATTTTCCACCCATGGTCCCGGGCTCACAAAATCCAGGCTTTGCTGTGTGGCCAGGTAAAACTGGCCTTCTGCGAACATGATATCCGGATCGGGATGCCCCTGACCGATGTTTCCACAAAAGGTAAAAGGCTCGTTGATATCCGATGAGGTAAACCATGCCACGCTCATGTCCTTGTTGCCATGCCCCTCTGCCGGATCAATATCCCCAAACAAATAATACTGCCCTCCGATGGAGATAGCCGCCCAGTCGCCGAAAGCATGCTGAGCGGGCTCGTGTATTTCATACTTTCCAAAAGCGCGCTTCTGGCCCTTTTTAATCCTATGCTGAGGGACATCCTCTTTAGCTTCCCTGGCGGGAAAGCGATCCGGCGCCTCTGCGTGCCAGTGCGGGTGTGGATATTCGGCAAACTCACCCGTAGGTGTGGTGCGCTCGTCCACGGGAGGGTCCAGAATCTCGAAATCGCCATACCCTTTGGTGCCCACCGCATGCATGGCCAGTGGAGAATCCCACCCGTTTTTGGACGCATCGATGGGTGACCAGTCTTCCAATATAAGATGAAACTTGCCTTGCATATCCCGGATGATGGCACAGTCAGAACCGTGAGAGGGATCCCAAAAAGCCATACCGATGTTTTCGCCAGGCTTTCCATCGGTCAGGTCCTCATCGATGTAGAGGTGTGGATCCTGATCATTGGGAAAGTCATAGTAGAGGTAAAACTTGCCGTCTACATACTCTGCAGAGGTCATCCAGCGTGAAGCATATTCCGATACGGGGCCATGGTGCACCCAGGTTTTCAGGTCTTTGCTCTGCCACGCGTGGTAGCCTCCCAGCGAAGGATTGAGCCCGCCCGGCGCATCGTACTGCTCCGGAAAAGGCGTGGTTTTGAGCGGCACGTCATACCCTTCGAGGGTGACTGGCTTACCTTCAAAGTCTTCCTTTTTCTTTCCTTTTGGAAATTGGTAGCGCCCAAACATCCAGTAGTCGCCTGCTTTGGTGCGCAGCATGATGGGCGCATCTCCCAGGTTGGAGGGCCCGATGTTGGCCACCGGCTGCCAGTTTTGCCATACGGGCGACTGCTCCACCACGATTTCGCTGGCAGCCCGCTTCGTAGCAAACCGCTTGAGCCTGCTGGTGTAAGTAGCCTTCCGGGCTGTAGGCACCGCCGCACCGTTTTCAAAAGTCAGGTTAGTGGTGTTGGCCGCCTGCTCCTGCCACTCGGTTTGTGTAGCGATCACCCAGTCTTGCCCAACCGCAGGGGTGCTGCAGGCCATCACTCCCACGGCCAAAACCATTTTTTGTATCCAATAGCGCTTCATGCTTCGCTTTCTTTTGTTCATTCGTTTTCAGTCCATACATGACTTCCCGCTAGCAGGGCATCATATTCACTTATCAGTAGCTGCTTCATGGCCGTCAGTTTTTCCGGGTTTTTATTAGCCAGATTTTCGCTTTCGCTGATGTCGGCGGTGAGTTTATACAGCTCAAAATCCACCAAATCTGCTTCTTTGATGGTATTGATGTTTCCGGGGTACACGTTGGTATAGCGCTGCAAGTAGCTCGTGTCCGTCTTCAGGCGAGCGAGGATTTTCCAGTCACCATCACGCATGGCCACCCGATGCTCGTTGAGGGCATTGTAAAAAGCCCACACCAAAGGCTTTTCGCGGTTGTAATCTTTAGCCTCTAATAGCGGTACAATAGACTCACCATCCAGCGTGCGGCTGGGCAGCTCGGCACCCGCCAACTCACAGAAGGTAGGCATGAAGTCCAGCGATGACACCACCGCTTCTGAGGTACCTTTCGGTAACGATTTTCCTAGCCAGCTGATGATGCCCGGCACACGAAAGCCCGCCTCGTACGTCCAAAGCTTCATGCCACGCAAGTCTCCCGGCGAGCCGTAGGATCGCTTGGCCCTGTGATAGCGCATGAGCGTTTCCGGACCATTGTCGGAAGTAAACACAATCAGGGTGTTGCCTCCATGCTGCGCTTTGAGGTAATCCACCAAACGGCCTACGGCCAGGTCTACATTTTCTACATTGGCGAAGTATTCCGCTTCTTCCAGTGTGCTGGCCTGTGGACGGTATTTGTCTACCAGATCCTGCGGAGAAGCTACTGGCTCGTGTGGCTCATGAAAAGTAACCTGAAGGTAAAATGGTTGCTCTTTCTTTTGCTGCTGTAGCCAGCTGAGTGCCTCATCTACCACAATCTGGCAGCTGTAGCCTTCGATCTCCCCTACATCTTCGCCATTCCGCACAAAGTTCTTAGGGTTTTCGTGGCTGGGTGCGGCGTTGTTGTGCGTGGCAAACCAGTGGTCAAAGCCAAAGTGATCGGGTGTCGGTTGCTTTTCAGGTTGATTGAAATACGAGCTGCAGTGCCACTTCCCGGAAAGACACGTGGCATAGCCTACGGATTTCAGCCTTGCCGGGATCGTTTCTTCATGAGCCTGCAGGTGCACCATGTACCTTAGGTTTTCGGTTTTCTTTGGTCCGGGTATAAAGTCATAAATCCCCGCACGATTTGGGCTCCTGCCCGTAAGAAGTCCTGCTCTGGACGGAGAACACACCGGTGCTGCTGAGTAAAAGCTGGTAAATTTCATTCCTTCTTCAGCCAGCTGATCCAGATTGGGCGTTTGGATCACGGGGTGTCCATAAGATGACAGGTCTCCATAGCCCAGGTCATCACATAGTATCACTACGATATTGGGTTGCTCGTTGCCCTCCTGGCAAGCCACAAATGCCATGGCCCACACCAGCAATATTCCTATTCTAAACATTTTCATTTTCACTACTTAGTCGTTTCTACTCTACTTGAATTCAATGTTTTTTACAAACTCATTGGCCTTCACCTGATCAGCCTCCACTACTTTTCCATCCAGCACCACATTATCAAAAACCACACCCTCTACGGTGTGCGTAGCATCAAAGCCCGTGAGCAACATGCTGGCATGGTCACGGATGATGTAGGGTTTCCAGTCAGGCCCATCCTGAAATCCCGTGAGCGTGGTATCTATCGGTGCTGAGGTGGCAAAAATATCTTTAAACACCACATTGCGCACATTTCCCCGTTCCACTGATTCTGTCCAGCGGGTCTTCCCGATCCAGCAAGATATCAGTCTGCGCGCTTCTTCTACCCGGATGTTTTCAAAATACACATCCCGGATCATGGCATCATCGCAATGATAAACCCGCAGCGCCGTTTCGCGCCCCACATCGTGGATCACGTCACAGTCCTCGAAGCGTACGTTGGTCACATCTTCGTGAATTTCCGCACCGATGCTAAACGCATGTGCCAACTCGTTCCACACCACACATTTACGGGTGTGGATGTTGCGCACGGCTCCTTTGCCGTCAAAAGACTTGATCACCACCGCATCGTCCAGCGTTCGCATAAAGCAGTTTTCCACCAAAGCATTGCGGCTATTGGAGAGATCTACTCCGTCAGAGTTTCCACGCCAGCCGATGATTTTCACATTGTCTACATGAATGTCTTCTGATGCCTGGATCGGGATGGTCCAGTGGCTGGGATCTACGATTGTTACGCCTTCAATTTTCAGGTTTTGAGTGTGCTGAGCAAAAATGGTATAGCGCCGCTTTTTCTTGTGGATCCCCGATTGATCAATGATACCACGACCTCTCACGGTGATGTTTTTGCCTTCCAGCAAAAAGGTAGGCGGACGTTGGTTTTGGCCGATCAAATGCTCCAGCTCCTGTTCATCGGTAGCTGTACCACAGCGCAGGTAGGCACCCCCGGCAATATAAACCGTAGTACCATCTTCCACTGCCACATGCGTCACATCATGTACACCCGGTCCGAAATACACCACATTCGGATCGTCAGGATTCGGGATGTTCTCCTCGAATGGATTGGCGAAAATATGGAGCGATTCGTGCCAGTCACCATTTACTTCTATGGTCAGTTGACGTGGCTTTTCCAGCGTAAGTGTAATTTGCTTTCCCTCTACCTCAGGCACAATACCATAGGATGTAGGCAACACTTTCACTTCCTGAACTTGCTCCGGATAGGTGACCGTTACCATTACTTTTCCATTCATATCAAACGACGCATAAGAAGCAAAGCCAAATTCGGATCGCGAGTGATTGAGCCGTGGGATCGGGCTTTTCGGTGGTATTTTGGTTTGGTATACGGGTACCACTTGCCCATTAGCCGTTACGGCATAGGCCGTAGACTGCTCAATTCCTTCTGGCGCGGGGTAGACTTTTACCACTTTTTGCTCTGCAGCTTTTGGCGTACATGCCACCATTAATAGCATCACTGCCGTCAATACGCACATGGTTTTGTTCATCGCTTTTTGCATCAGTTTTTTGCCTGTGTTTGGTTCCAAAGTCTGTAGGGATCGTCGTGCAGTTTCATTTGCTCCAGTAGCAAAGCCTCCATCTCGGCCAGCTGATTTGCATATTTCGGATTTTCGGCCAGGTCTGTGAGCAACTCTTCTTCTTTCTGGTGTTCTGGAAGATACTCCAGCGGATTTTCAGCCAAGTTAAACAGCTGCGTTTCCTGCACTGCACCGTCCAGCACATCGTATTTGATGAGCTTCCAGTCCCCTTTTCGCACGGTGCGCATGCCCGGCTTGGTACCACCGCAGTACACGGCATACTGCACGTCACGAATGACTTGCTGCTCACCGGTCAGCACCGGCTTGAAGCTCTGGCCCTCTACGGTCTCCGGCACACGAATGCCCGCCAGCTCACATAGCGTAGGCAGCACATCTAGCAGGTAGATGTTGCCCGCCACCCGCTTGCCAGCCTGTACGCCCGGGCCCTTTACGATAAAAGGCACCCGCCACGTGTGCTCATACAGGTTTTGCTTGCCCTGAAGGCCATGCCTCCCGATGGCCATGCCATGGTCTGACGTATAGATGATGTAGGTATTGTCCAGCTCGCCCATGGCTTCCAGCCGATCCAGTACCCTTCCCAGCTGAATGTCAATGTTTTCTGAGCACGCAAACTCCCGTCCCAGCTCATTGCGAATGGTGTTTTCGTCTCTGCGCTTCCAAACCCCTTTTACCCGGTCTTCATCTCGCAGGTTGGGGTGTCCGTGGTGAAAAGGATGCGCCGACAAGTAGTTTTCTGGTATCGCAGGCTGCTTTGGATGGAGCGGCGGCACCGTGTCTTTGGTCACCTCATTGGTAGCGCCATATTTCTCCAGTAGCTCCGGTGTACCATTCCGTGGATCATGTGGGTGTGAAAATCCCAAATAAATAAAAAACGGATCTTTTTGCTGAGCAGACGCTCGCTGGCCTAAATAGTCCAGCACCTGCTCGGCATGCCAGGCACTGCCTGTCTCAGCTGTACCACCGCGTTTGGTTTTGTCTTTGATGATCGAAAACTGGCGGTTGGCTCCCGGATACGAGTTGTTGGCCTTGCAGGTACGCATGGTACTGTAGCCCGCCCGGTTGAAAATAGCGGGCATGCTCATAGTGTCCAGCGGATGGAAGTCCGTTTGCTTTTGAAACTCCGCACTAGGTGGCAGGTGCCAAAGGGTGCGCCCGGTCATGATCATGTGCCGTGATGGTGTGCACACTGCTCCGTTCATACTCCCCATGTGTCGTGCACTTTCAAACACCATTCCTTCACGAGCCAGTCTGTCGATCACTGGGGTTTCCAAAATGGATTTGGCATTGTATACCTGCAAATCATACGGCGATTGGTCATCCACCAGTACAAAAAGAAAGTTTGGACGCCTGGCCTCTTCCTGGCAGCTGGTGCCGAGCATGGCCACCGCCAGTAATACTACCTGAAACAGAATTCCTTTCAATCGTATCATTAGCATCTTTATCGTATTAATCGAGGAGCACATCATTTCCTGCAGGATAGGTTTTCGCTTTTCCTTTTTTCAATCGAATGATTACAGGCTGGTCGGCGCTGTAGTATACCTGATCTCCTTCAAAACGCAGAGAGGCACTTACGCTTCCTGATACCGCTTCCAGGCTCACTTTGTCATGCTTGAGTTTTTGGCCATGGCCCAGATACAAATACTCCAGGTCCTCCCCTTTTAGTGAAATCACTCCAAATACGCCCTGAAATTCACCGGACTTGCCTGTCTTAAAGACAGCATCCTCAGTAGCGTTGTAGATCAGCTGCGTTGAGTTACCCGATTTTACCCGAAGGCTTACGAGATCGTCATGCAGGTTTAGTTTTTCTATGGATTCTACCGATTTCTCCTTACCCTCATAGGCTTCAAATACCGCTACAAAAGGATTTTCAGCGCCATTGTTGTCCGTCTGTCTTACCAGCAAGGTAGGTGTGGTCTGCGGTGCTTTGTTGACCTGCCCGGGCGTTACGTCGTGACGTAGCGTGGTATGCGGTGCCTCCATCTGGTAGAGGGTACGCCCTTTTTGGCCAGCCATCCACATATAGGAGTTCAGTGCTGGGCTCACCTTGTTGATGGTCCAGATAGCCTGAAAGTCCCCCTGATGCGCTGTAGCACGAATGTTTTCGAAGAACGAATACGCATCGTGTGGAGGGTTGGCAATATCCGCGTCGGCCAATTGCAGCGGCTGCCCGGTTTCATCCATCAGCACCATTTCATCTCCCAGGTTGTGGTGCAGGTAGTCGTTTTCTTCGAGATCTGACCGGAATATGTCCACATAATAGCCAGAAGAAGGCGATGTGCGAATCATGGCAATCAACCTACGTTTTTCATCTGCAGAAACATCGGCAAACGAGCAGTTTTCGTTAATCACCACATCGTTGTAAAACTGTCCTTTAGGCACTTCCGGGTCCATGGCGTTGATGGTAATCTCCCCTTTGGCATAACCCTGAACGATGGTATTGCTGGCTACGGGACCGCTATAGTAGTGCATGTCTGGTGTCCAGTAAGACTCATATCCGGCACCATCAGGAGCGAGTGCCCAGCCTTTGCCGTAAAACTGCCAGGCAAGCCCATTGGCGGAGAGGTGGCTTCCTTTCATGCCTCCATAGAGGGTAAACATCATGCCATTATTCTCATCATTGCCATTGCGCATGATGAGGTGACGATGAAAGGGTGAGTATGCAGCTCTGTTGTAGGGCAGTGTGCTGTTATCAGTTTGTAAAGATTGGTTGAGAATGAGATCTTCCCAGCTTGCTTCGTTGCGATCGTACTGACCAGAGCGGATGCCCTTATTGATCACTGCTTCAATCTTTGCGGCATCTGCGTCATTCCCTTCCCATCGGTAGTAGGTAAGCAAACGCTCAAACACTTCAAAGTCCAGAGGACCTCCACGCATATCGCCAAACACCACCAGATTGCCTCGCGCATCCAGCCAGCCCAGATTGGCCATGGCTGCTTTTTGGATCATGGGATTGTCACCGATAGTGTTAACCCCAGCGCGGTAGAGCGGCATAGCCATCTCCAGCAAGGCACCAATCATACCCGAAGCATAGCCCGGTGATTCGGGCCAAAGCCCCGTGTCTTTGTCGTAGTTTTCGATGATTTTAGGGAGGGCCGCATGGTGCTTGCGCGAAATCTCGGTGTAGTAAGGAATGTAGTGTTCGCGCCCTTTACCATCTTCATAATAGTCATTGGACTCCAGTACGAGAATGCTCGGGATGATGTGTCGGTAGCGGTTGACGTTCCAGTTGCCTTTGGCACCACCGCGCACCAGTCCTATTTCGATAAATCGTTTAAATACAGTACCTGCCAGGTCCGTGGCAGACATGTCCAACTGCTGCAAATGGGCATGCGGATTGGCATTCATGTAATCATGCAAAAAGTCGTAGGCCTTGGCTGCCGGCTCCTGACGATCATCGTGGATGACTTCATAATCATAGTAGCCCATAATGCCACCTGGGGCATAGCCTCCAGGACCTTTGGTAGACTCTGAAGGATCTAGCGGTGGCTCCATGTAGTAGGTGCCCAGCAGCCAGGTCCAAAGGATATCAGAAGAGAATTTGGCATATTTTTCTTCCTTCGTGATGAAGTAGGCAAAGGCTGCTTTTTCTGCCAGCTTCAATATCTCCATGTTGTTTTGGCGGATCATGTGACCGGATTCCTTGTAAGGCACCAGCACTGGTGTAGGGTCTCCGGATGATCGGCTTACGCCCCACATGTCTCCCGTTTCATTGTATGGGGTGCGGTCTTCGAGCGGCCCATTGTAGTAGTCGTTCCACTTGCGCATGCCCGGTAGCCGTACCGTGGGCACGGGAGCGTTACCCTCGCCATAGTCCCAATCCTGCCCGGCGATGTAGCACTGGGTGTAGCGTTCACCATCTTTCCAGTACATGGCAAGCCGCGATACGATCCATTCAGGATCTGACTGATGTCTGTCTACGTGGGGGTTGATTTCTTCCAGTAGGGCCTCCCAGCTCTGCCTGGCCCAAGATTCGTTTTGTATTTTTTCGATCAACTCCTCCCGGTTTTCTGTACTGGTATAGAGTACCGGGTGATTCGTATTGGATTGGGCTGTGAGCGAAATGCTGCCCAGCATTACTACTAACAGGCAAAAAATTCGAGTCATATATTCTATCAATCGTTGGGAAAATTTATGATCGCAATATCGAATAAGCGCCTGGCAATGTATATCAATTATGATTCGCGAAGGATGAATTATGATTCATATCGCTGACTCACCAACTGACTACCCACACATTGCCAGGCGCACTATATTCACAGGTATTGATAAATACCGGTTAAGCTAAGCTATTTCTTAATCACTTTGAAGCTCTCCATGGTTTCCGGTCCTTGCAAAGTAATCATGTAGACTCCCGGAGCTAACCATGACAGGTCAATAGCGACCTGCTTGCTATGCTGTGGAAGTGGTTTTTCCAGGAGAACTTTTCCGCCCAGGTTTTGAATTTTCCATGAGCTCAAAGTGGCTGACGACTGATCGATGGTCAGCGTACCCACCACAGGATTGGGATATACCTGCACGGACAGTGCACTGGTATTTAAGATAATAAAATCTGACTCCAAATCTGTGGTGTCTGCGTTATCAAACCTCCATTGTTGGTTTTCGCTGGCAAGGTTCAGGTAGTCCAGGTATACATTGTC
The DNA here is from genome assembly GCF_003386095.1 of Marinoscillum furvescens DSM 4134. Lineage (GTDB taxonomy): Bacteria > Bacteroidota > Bacteroidia > Cytophagales > Cyclobacteriaceae > Marinoscillum > Marinoscillum furvescens. The sequence goes on from NZ_QREG01000002.1 coordinate 19,567, forward strand.
CCCATTCAGTCGGCCATCACCTGCATCGATGACTAGCTCAGAGTCTTTGCGCAATAGCGTGTAATAGTCATCACCTCGCACCATTTTCACCCACTGCTGACCTGGAGCTTCCTCACTACATGGCTCCAGAGTAAGGTCTGTACCGCTTTCTGTTCCTGTGCCTCCATCCAGGCACAGGTTGGTGTTTGCTTTTTGGTAAGCGTAATAGCCTCCTGGTCTGGGCAGTTCTATCCAGGTACGATTTTCATGATTGGAAACCTTGTGAAGCTGTACGGAGAATCCAGCCGAAGCGTCATATGACCCACCATCTATGGCATAAAACTTAGCACTGCGCTTCACCATCTGATAAGCACCCCCATCACTGGGAGCTTCTCCAGCAAACACTTCTACTTCTGCCAATGTCAGCTGTCCGGATTCGTTGAGCTCTACTTTTACCAAGCTTCCTTTGCTCCCCTGTGCATCCAGTGTGAGCGAAGCCCCGTCCAGTGCTTCTATGTTTTGGCTAAAGGTAATTTCGCCGTTTGCTTTCATGATACTCACATTGAAATTAGCCAGGCGATCAGCACAGCAGGCATCCGTACGGTTGTATATTTTGATTTGCCCCAGAGTGTAATCTTTATCTAAGTAGACTTTCCACCAGGCATTGCGCTGATCACTGGTGTGCGTCACTGAGTTTTTCGAGTACGCTCCGTCTGTATTGCCGTCTACTGCCCGCGATGACACACCACCGTGCGCTGTAGAAGATTGTGCCGTTTCGCGCATATAGGCAAGGTTTGGGATGTCCTCAAATGGGATTCCATAAACGGTCAGTGCTGTTTTGGCAAGAGCGTTGCTTTCATAAGACACTTCGAAGGTAGCATCACCATTTTTTTGTACTTGTACCACTTCCAGCTGATGGTAGCCTGCTTCCAGGCATATTTCACCCGAAACTTCAGCCAAAGAACTTGCACTTTCACTCAGGATCACTTCTTCGTCTCCTATGGTGAGTGCTGCAGCATCATCGGAGTTGATGTAAAAGGTATAACGACCTGTGGCTGGTGCATGCACATAGCCATTGAACACCACAGCAAAAGCCGCCATGCTGTCTGCTGCAGAGTGTGACAAGTCCGCTACAAGACCTGAAGCCACAGGCTCCTCATCCTGAAGGTCAGGCAGCGTGCTCCAGTCGCCCTGATAGAGTTGGTAGTTGATGCCTGAGGTGGCCAGAGTGGGTAGCTCCACACCTACTTCGTTGATGCAGGCTGTGTCACAGGAAACCAGTTTTACTGAATTGTTTTGTCCATTGTCTGTGATGGTACCACAAGACTGCCCGGATATGTTGTCACTATCACTGGTAAGCTCCACCGGGTAGCCGGTAAGGTTTTGGATTGTCACATTGGTAGGTGAATGGTTGTTTTGCGAAGGGTTGCTTCCCTCCAGCAGTCGGATGTTTTTCAAAAACCCACCAAATTGTATTTTTAGATCTGGGTTGGCGTCTTCCGGATTGCCTTTAAACACCAGGTTGTGACCACTACCACCGACGTACGCCACTACACCTGCACCATTGTAATATTCTTCACTAGGCGGCAGAATGGTAATCTCAGCATTGTAATTTTTGTCTGAGTCGTAAGTGCTTTTGTAAACAGGACCATATACCACGTCTGCACTACAGTTGGTCACCGTGCCACTTCCTATCGAAAAGCCGTTTTCACAGGCAATAGCCGTACACCCATCTACATATTTGGTACCGGAAGCATGCGCTAGTGTTACGCCTGTTCGCATGTATTTGATCGTACAGTTTTTTACCGTGGGGTTTGATGTCCCTCTTTGGTATTCTACACTATCTATGATGGTACGGCCGGCATTGTAAGCACGGATGCCCGCCTCGCCAAGACTCAGCATATAGCCCGCTGGCAAGCGATAGCCCCATACCGTCATAAAGTCCACTTTGTCAGCTGGGGAACCTGTGCCTTCTTCCAGCAACATGTCATCTGTAGATCTCACTTCACCTTCCACGTAGCAGCCTTCAATGATCGGGTTGCTAGCAGCCTGCATGAAGATACAGTGTCCGTAGGATTTGTGAATAAACGTACAGTTTTTCACGTGATTGGACTCCCCTCGCACCAGGCATGCACTGTGTTTGCGGTGACCGATCACTGATTTTCCGCCTTTACCGAAAACATCACCATAGCCATATGGGTAAGACCCTTTGATGGTTACATGAAAACCTTCGATGCGGTTTCGTGCGCCATCCAAACAAATGTTTTGAGCTCGCTTGGCCGGAGCATCATCTACCGAGCCATCATCGATCATGGTCAGGTTTTTCAAGACATTGTCATTGCCTATTACCTGTATTTCCCGCACTTCATAACCGCCAAATGCTTTGAATACTCCAGTTTGGATTTTGAGGGTAACGTCTGTAAAATCATAAGTACTGTTGTTGCCCTGAAACAATAACAACACTTTTACATGCGCTCCACCAACATGTGTGGTAGACGTATACTTGTCGTTTTCGATATCTTCTACCGTAATGGTATAGGTACCGGGTGCCATTTTTACGTGTGTATTGCTTTCCTTTAGATAGGGCTGCAGTTCTTCCAGCGAATTTACCGTAACCTGAGCGGTGGCTCCCAGTCCCACCAGCATCAATGCCGTGTAAATAATCAATCCGTACAATCGCTTCATATTCTCCATTTTCAATTCCAAATCTTTAAACTCGTACTAAACACCAAAAAAGGGTGAAGTCTATACACCTCACCCTTTTTTGCAATTCAGTTATTAAAACTCACTAACCAATCTTAGTGATTTTCAGCGAAGGCTTTGAGGTCTTCTACTGTTTTGAATGTTCTCACCCAATCGGCTCCCCAAACGATTTCTCTATCGATATCTTCTTGAGGAAGCGTATTCCACTGGAAGCCAAAGCTATCCCACACGATCAGGCCATCTTCATTGAAGTCAGCAGGGTCAGCGTACTCACCATGTGCCGGGCTCGAGCAATCCCAGTAAAGAATCTTGCCATCGTCCAGATAATTAGCTGTTTCCTCTCCCGTATCTCGGATTTGGTGTCCACCGTTTTCACCTTTTACGTCTCTAAAGTATCTGCGGAACACTCCTGATTCAGGCTTGTCTACCAGACGGATTGCATAGATCGGATACTCAGGGCTATATACCCATGGCTCACGGTATCCAGGATCTCCAGGCTGAGCACCGTTGGTACCAGGACTGGTATAGCGGAACATGTGATAAAAGCCTGCTCTATTGGTTCCTGCAGGTTTGGTGATGATCACTTTACCATCTTCCTGCACTTCACCGTCCGACTGGTGATCTGTCCAATCCAACAATAGCGGATCAGTTGTTTCCAGGTCAAACTCGTAATAGTGTTCACCAGCATCCAGATTGTTTTCTACGTGCTCTTCGAGCAGTTCCATGGTTTCGGCAGAGATGATGTAGTCTACGCTATACTCCGTCTCGTTAGATCTGTTTTCTATTTTGAAGCCAAGGCTCTCGAAGAATGTAGGATCGTCCATAGACATGGTAGTCGTATTTCCACTGTCATCCACAAAACCTGCCGTAGTGAGGTCCCAGTAGAATACGTTGCCATGAAGTATACCAGTGTACTGATTTACATCGCCACCAAATACTCCAAACTCTGAAACCAAAGACAAATCAAAATCACCTAATCTGGTCATACGAATGGCCAGGTAAGGGAATGAACTTGCAGCGATAGCTACATAGCTTTCAGACTGTAGTGTAGACGATTTGGTACCATCGGCAAAAGCAACCGTCAGACGGCCGTCAGCCACGGTGGCCGTTCCACCTTGCTGAGGTTTCCAGTTTCCATCATCAGAAGAAAATCCCTCATCTACTCCAACAAATGGATACGTAAACGTAGGTCCTGCAATGGTTTCAGGCTCCACATTAAGCGTAATGGCACCTGTGATACCGCCCACTGGAATCTCCACTTCGATTTTTGTGTCTGCTACAGTAAGTACCGTAGCACTTACAGGTGCATCGATTCCGGTAAACTCCACTGAAACGTCTTCTTTTACCGTACCAAAGTTTTGGCCATAAATGGTCATTGTTCCACCCGGAGCACCCGATTCTGGTGAGATAGAATCAATAGCTGCGCTAGGCAACACCGTGAAAGCATCTTCGCCGAAAGACTTTTCGTGCGTCCACACCTTAACTTTAACTTCTCCAGATACTGCACCCTGAGGCACTCGCACCTGAATCTCCTCATCAGCAATGCTTTCGATCCCTGTGGCCTCTACTCCACCAAAGGTTACGGTAGCTGCTTTATCAAAATCACCAAAATTGGAACCAGTGATCGTCACCAGTGTATTTGGCTTACCTGATTTTGGTGAAAAGTCAGCAATAGCTATTTCTGGATACTCGCGTACTTTGGGCATTTCAGGCTCAAACCCACACCCAACGTATATTCCTGCAACCAGCACCATAAAGATGCCGGTTACCATATTCTTTATTGAAATGTTCTTCATGTTTTTTCCTTTAAAATTTGAGTCAAACAATTACCACTCAGGATTTTGCAGCAGCTCAGAAGTGAGTTGCAGTGCCTCCAAAGGAATGGAAAACAAGTAATTCTTTCTGGTAAAGTTTCTCACTGAATGATGATCCAACACCACAGTCTCGAGCTGAGAACCGTCACCTACTGTGATCTCCTCTGCCGGGAATAGATAATAGTCAGGACTGTAAAGGCTGGCATCCGTCTCATACACGGTACCTTCGATCACCGGACCATAGATGGTTTCACTCAATACTTCCTCCGCAATAGCCCAACGCTTAAGGTCGAGGTAACGGCTGTTTTCTGCATACAGCTCGATAGTACGCTCTCTGCGGATCTCCTCCAGCATGTCCAGTCCATTGGCAGTCACCAGTGCATTGGTTAGTGGAGCTATTCCAGCTCTTTCTCTAGTCTTGTTGATCGAGTAGTTGAGGTCTGCATCACTCAGTGACCCATCACGCTCAAACTTCGCCTCCGCATAAATCAATAGCAATTCTGCTAGTCTCATATACGGGAAGTTTTGGGACTCCTGACCCTGTGCCCGGTAATTCGGGTAGTCGAAAGCCTTGTGCTTTTGTGCCTGTATACCCACACCGGCATTGGAGCCAGACTGAGCATTGAGAGCTGGTGAACCATTCTCAGGTATGTTTCCAAAGTAAGACTGCATTCTAAAGTCTCTATTTTGCAGTTCATCATACACAGTGTTATACCCTTGAAACTGTGAAGACTGAGAAATCGGAAGACCGTCTCTACACAAGAACATGTCGAGCATTTTTCTACTAGGAGCAATACGTCCCTGCACTACGTGGCTGATGTTTCCACCTGATCTACGCAAGTCAAAATCGTAGATTCCCTGAATGATAAACTCGCGGTTTGAAGACTTGGTAAGTCCAGCCGGGTTTGAGCCATCCCCATCGATATTAAACAGGTAATAATTACTCATGTTGTTGAGCTCATCGTTATGGTTCCACAGTTCGTAAGGGCCATTATCGATCACATCTGTAGCCAGCTCGATCGCCGTGCTAAGCATCTCATCGATAGAAGGATAGCCTTCGGGCTTAGCCGAACCGGCACCTACTGTTACGCCATCACCATCGGTAGTAGTACCTACATACTTCTCCCAGGTAGCTTCAAAAAGCATCAGTCTCGCCTTGAGGGCTTTTGCTCCTTCTTTGCTGATTTTACCTTTTTCTCCATCGCTGATTTCAGCTTCGAAAGGCAGGTTTTCGATAGCGGCATCCAGGTCCGCAACGATCTGCGCCACTACTTCGTATCGGCTGTTTCGCACACCTGTATGCAGCAACTCATCATCCAAATCATATACCTGCAATGCAAGTGGTACTCCACCGAATCGCGTAAGCAACTCATAGTGGTGGTATGCTCTGAAGAAGTAACCTGTAGCGAGGTAAGGCGCTATTTCTGACTGGTCGCCAGTGTATTCTTCTCCTTTTTTGATGATCATGTTGGCATCTCTCAGGAAGTAGTAGTGACTCTTCCAATAAGGATCTGAATTAGATACAGTCAGTGTACCACGACCTTCGTCCTGCGCAAGGGCAGTGAGGTCTGTGCCAAAATCCATCCAGTCAGCAAAGGCTGTACGGTATTCATTCGGAAGTCCTGCTCCTTTGATTGCGCTCCAGCCTACCAGGTTGGTATGTAGCTGATTGGAAGCATACTCAAAATGCTCAGGTGTAGTAAAATAGACTGCCTCGGTTATCGAATCCTGAGGATCAAGATCAATAAATCGGTCCTGACAGCCGGCTGCTAATGCTAGCACGCCAGCCAACGCTATATTTCTTATATTTTTCATTTTTCTTAGTCTCATATGTTCTTAAAACTTAGCACTAATACCCAGAGCATAAGATCTCATGAAAGGATATACTGACGTACCACTGGTACCCATTTCCGGATCGTAACCGTCATCCAGGCTGGTAGCCTCCCACAGGTCATTTCCTGCGAAGTACACTCTTACGTTTTCAAACTTGATTTTGCTAGTGACACTCTTAGGGATGGTGTATCCCACGATCAACGTCTTCAAGCGGATGTAAGCGTTGTTTTGAAGTCTGTAATCGTTATTGGCCCAGTTGTAGCTAGATCTGCGAGCATCGGTAGTAGCTCTTGGATAGTCAGCGTCAGGGTTTTCTTCAGTCCAGGTTTTACCCAAAAACTGAGGTGTGATGTTGGCCCAGTGCGCTCTGAAAGGATACGCCAGGTGACCTACTCGCTGAATGTTTTGCTTCAGCACGCCATTGAAGTTGGCAGTGAAGTCAAAGCCTTTCCACTTCAAGCCAGTATTGATACCGAAGTAGTAATGAGGCGCAGCATCTCCCATGTATTTAAGGTCTCCACCTTCATCTGATGTAGCACGGATTTCTCCGTTTTTGTCAAGGTCTACTTTGATTACATCACCAGGGCGCAGTTTAGAGTTGCCTGTAGGCACTTCTCCTCCAGCATATTCTTCATAAAATGCATCTACAGCTGCCTGATCTGGGAAGAAACCGTCGGTTTCATACATCCAGTAAGAGTTTAGCGGGTAGCCAACACGCATGTTACCGCTGCCAGGCGAGTTAAGACCTGGCACCCATTTCTCAGCACCTTCGAGCGCTAGTAGCTCATTGCGAGCATCACCCATATTTACAGAAACATTGTATTCTACATCACCAACTCGGTCTTTCCAGCCCAATACAGCTTCCCATCCTTTGGTTCTGAGATGTCCGATGTTTTCGTTTGGAGCCTGACCACCAAGCAGTGCCCAGTAGTTTTTAGACGCCAGCATGTTCGGGTTGTCTTTGATGAAGTAATCAAATGAACCTGTAAGTCTGTGGTTCAACATCGAGAACTCTGTACCGAAGTTGGACATGCTGATACGTTCCCAGGTAAACTGGTTGGTAGTGATGGCGCCTACTCTTGCGGTAGGGTGGAAACTCGGGCTGTAGCCGAAGACTGTTTGTCCGAAACCGATGGTAGAGATGTACTCGTGGTTTCCGATACCTGCAGTACTACCCATCTGAGCGTAGCTGGCTTTCAGTTTTAGGAAGTTGAGCACCGGGTTGCCTCTCAGGAAGCTTTCCTCGGTAAGTACCCATCCTCCAGAAGCGGAGTAGTAGCTCTGCCACTTGTAACCATCTGCAAATCTTGAAGATGCATCTGATCTACCTAAAAGCTCTACCAGGTATTTGCCCTGATAGTCATAGTTAAATCTACTCATGTACGAATAGAAGCCCCAGTTTCTGTTGTTGTTACCAGAGTTTCCAGAGCCTACAGTTACCTCACCATTGGCCAGGAATACATTGTATACGCCCAGGTTTTCAATGTTTTGGCGCTTCACCTGCAGCTGTCTTGAGCGTGAAAGCTCAGCAGTGATACCGCCCATGATCTTAAAGTTGTGACCGGCACCTATCGTCTTGGAGTAGGTTAGGTAACTGTTGTACAACTCATAAAGGCCGTGATTACTTCTTTCTTCGATACTCGGATTCGGGTTTGCGCTTTGCACATAGTCACCGTCCCAGGTGTAAAGCGGCACTTCCAATATGTACTTTTGGTACTGGTTGTCCGTGCTTCTGATAGAAGCGAGGAATCTGAAATCCAATCCTTCAAGAATGTTGGCAGTAACACCAAGGTTTAATTTGGTGATGTTGTTGTTTGATGATTCTCTTCCACCATCTGCAAGCTCTCCTGTTGCATTTCGGTTACCAATACCAAAGTTGGCATAGTACTGTCCGTATGGGTTGTATGCAGGGAAGATCGGAGGATCGTTTCCTATAGCTTTCCAGCTAAACCCAGTAGATGGGCCTTCTTTTTGGATGTTTTGATGTGAAATACCTACATCTACTTTCATCCAATCATTTACCTGCTGATCGAGGTTTAAACGGAAGGTATATTGTTTCATACCATCATAGGCCACCTTGAGCGCACCCATGTCATCAGAGAAATTCCCAGAAAGACGGTATTTAGTTTTTTCGGTAGAACCCGAAATAGAGATCGTGTGCTGCTGTGAAAAAGCATCACCATACAGTTCATCAAATCTGTTGGCCGGGCCGAGGTATACATCCCCGTCATATCCCCATCCTGCTACAGCAGTAGAATAAATTTGTCCAAGCCCCTGAGACATATCGATCAATGTCTGCTCAGAACCCCACTGCTTATATACAAAGATTTCATTCCCTTCTTCGTCGGTTCTTCCTTCTGCTCTTACAGCATCCAGATAGGTAGCTCCGTATTCAGCCATAGTAGGAGCCGGAGGACGGATACCGATTTTCTTCTTTCGGAAGCTTCCGCTATACTCAACAGACATTTTACCAGAACCTTGCTTGGTAGTAATTACAATTACTCCATTTGCAGCTCTGGATCCGTAGATAGCTGCCGCACCATCTTTCAGTACCGATACGGACGCTATATCATCCGGGTTCATGTTGTAAAACTCCGTTTTGCTGGAGATCACACCATCGATTACATAGGTCACAGACCCACCGTTGATAGAGGTCACACCACGAATGGTTACATCCCCTGAGCTCTCACCACTTCCAGAAAATCCAGGACGTCCTGTATTTCTAGTTACCAAAAGTCCAGGAGTTTGACCTTGTAGTGATTGTACCGGGCTGTTTACGGCCTGGCTTTGGAATGCCTCGTCTTTCACTACCTCTACAGCACCAGAGAGGGTTTGCTTAGACTGCTCACCATATCCTACCACTACTACTTCTTCGAGGCTGGCTACGTCTGCTTCTAGCGAAACCTCAATAACAGCTCGGGAACCTACAGTAACCTCTTGAGCTGTATATCCCACAAATGATACTACCAGCACAGGATCTTCACCCTGGGTGGTCAAGCGAAAGGCACCGTCAATGTCCGTGGTTGTTCCATTGGTAGTACCTTTTTCCATAATGGTGGCACCCGGAAGGCCCTCACCAGTTTCATCAAGCACTTTACCGCTAACAGTTTGCTGAGCGAGTGCCAGACTAGATAGCCCTAAGGCCATCAGAAAAATGAATAGTTTCATTTTCATCATACATCGTTTTTTTAAGTTGTCCAACAGGCGATTAGGTTGAGAATATTTCACTAAACACCTTTTACTTTAAGTTTTGCTCCTCTTTAGAAGCTCTGTAGAACTAATAGGTGAAAATCGCTCTGAGACGATAATTACCTGTCTACAATGGTAAGTAAGCGGGCAAGCGGAGGCTATGACTTATGATCCATTTGGGTAAACTCATGGCTCAAAGTGGCCTTCTAGCTAACTCTGAGCCATGTTTTAAACTCGATGAGTTTTATTTTCCCTTGTTGGACTCCATAAACTCGTTAGGAGTCATTTCGAACAGTTCTCTAAAGGTTTTGGAGAAGTAAGCTGTGGAATTAAATCCAGATTTGAAGGCCACTTCTTTGATGGTACAATTATGCTGTTTGAGCAGCTCCGCGGCATATTTGAGGCGAACCGACCGAATAAAATGACTTGGATTTTGTCCAGTGAGCGATTGGATCTTGCGGTAGAAATGCGAACGACTCACCCCTACTGCATCCAGCATTTGCTTGAGGTTGAAGTCCGAATCGCTGATATTATCCAATACTACCTGGGTAGCCTTGTCCAAAAACTGCTCATCTAAAGTGTTTGTAGTCACTTCACTACTCGGCAGGATATTGGTTTGCTTCATGAACTTCTCTCGCATCTTGCGCTTGGCTTGCAAGAGGTTTTTGATTCGCACTTTGAGTACGGTGATGTTAAAAGGCTTGGGAAGGTAAGCATCAGCTCCTATGCTATAGCCCTCGGCACGATCTTCTTCCAGGCTGCGGGCAGTCAGCAGTATGATCGGAATGTGACTGGTTTCAGGGTCACCTTTTAGCTCACTGCACATTTCGAACCCGTCCATCTCAGGCATCATCACATCACTAATGATGATATCTGGAAAAAACTTTCTTGCTTTTTCCAGACCTTCTTTCCCATTGCTTGCCCCTTTGATGCGGTAAAGACTGCCTAGTTCATTCTTCAGGTGCACGCGCAGTTCGTTGTTGTCTTCCACGATGAGCACTGTCTGCACGGCTCCTCCTCCATCTACTTCTTCGTCCACATCGTCCTGCGCAGATATTGCCAGGTCATATTCGAGTGAAAGCAGGCTGTTTTGATCAAAATCATTGATTTCCTTGCGAACGCCCTGATTCGACTTAAGGGCTATATCCAGCGCGGCATTTTCTGTAGGGATACTCACCGTGAAGGTGCTCCCCTCCCCATACTCACTTTCCGCAGTGATCTCACCTCCATGCTGCTCTACCAGACTTTTGGTATAGTGTAACCCTATGCCCGTGCCAGTCATGGTGTTGTCTACGTGGAAAAATCGATTAAATACCGCCTCTAACTGATCTTTTTTCAATCCTATACCAGAATCACGAACAATGATCTCTAGTACATCAACGCTGGTTCCTCTTTTGGTGCCAATATTTATTTCCAGTGAAATCTTGCCCCCATCACCGGTAAACTTAATGGCGTTTGAAAGCAAGTTTCCTAGTATTTTTTCCAGCTTATCTGGATCAAACCACATGAAATATGATTCCCGGTTGGTAATCAAATCAAACTTGATGGATCGGGAGTTGGCCAGTTCTGTAAAGAATCTATGGATGTCTTCAGTAAACTTTATGATATCTCCTTTTACAGGATCTAATGGCGCCTGTCCCATGTCAAGTTTTCTGAAATCGAGCAGCTGATTTACCAAATTCAGTAGTTTGCGCGCACTTCGCTGTATGACTAACGCCGAACTTTTGACCACTTCAGGGTTGTCATAGCTACTTAGCAGTTTGTCTACCGGATTGAGAATAAGTGTAAGCGGTGTACGAAACTCATGACTCACATTCATAAAGAAGCGCAATTTCATCTGGTCTAGTTCGTGCGCACGCTCTTCGTTGATCCGATAGGCGTAAAACCGGAAACCCTGCCAAACCACCACCACAAAGAATGTAAGGTATATCATGTAAGCCCACCAGGATTTCCACGGTGGTGGCAACACCTCCAGATTGATGGTAGTGATACCCGCAGCATCCCAGTCTCCATCCAATGCTGCCATTACCTCAAAGGTGTAGTCCCCTGCCGTAAGGTTTGAATAGCCAGCACTGCGTCCGTTTTGAATGTGTACCCATTCATCGCTAATTCCCACCATACGGTGTGCATAAGACACACGATTTGGGTTGGAATAATTAAGCGCCACAAAATCAAACTGAATGAACCCTTCATCATAGTAAAGTTTAATTTTTTCGGTTTCTTCCAGACTGGTTGAAAGTACAACACGGTCAGAGAGTGTGTCCCCCACATGGATTTCCTGATTATGAATCTTGAGCGCCGTGAGTCGGGGACTGACCGTCTTATTTTTATCGGCTATTTGACGGGGATCAAAAATATTGAGCCCATTGATCCCTCCTGCGAGTATATGCCCGGAGGGTGTCAGGTCTACAGACTTGCTTTGGAATTCGGACCCCTGAATTCCATCCTGAACATTAAAATTTTTGATTTTTCCGGAAGGAACATCCAACCTCGAAAGTCCTCCTTTAGAGGTCATCCAAATGGTGTTTTCGTCATAGGCCACCACTCCCACTACCAGGTTATTGATGAGTCCATCGCTGGTAGTATAAGACCTAACCAACTCCAGCTCGTTGGTAATGTGATACAATCCCTGATCTGTACCGAGCCAAAAAGTACCGTCTGCTGCCTGAGTGATATGTGTCACGCGAAAGCCTTCCAGGCCAGATTTGGAAACATCCACCATGGGCAGTTTCATCCCCGATGTTAATTCGTCTATGGCGTTGATATCTACAACCTGCAAACCATTTCGAGCTCCAATCAGCAGTCGGTTGCTGCGGTCTACCATCATGCCAACGATCATGTTGTTTTGGATACCACTTTCTTCTGATGCAGGAAACCTATAAAAACGATCTTCTTTAGGTACATAGACATTGATACCGGCGGTATTGGTACCTAGCCAGGTTCTTCCTTGTGCATCGGCAGCCGCGCATGAAGCGGTATTCTGACCAATGGTAGTTGGGTCATTGGGATCATGAAGAAAGACTCTGCTGGTGCCCGTGGCAGGGTCAAAAAGGCTAAGCCCACCATCCCAGGTACAAACCCATATTTTATTTCCATCTCCCTGCGCCAGGTAGACAACCTTGTTTGAATTGATGGCTCCGTTTTCTTCAGTGAAATACTCAATTTTTTTGGCCCCGTCTCGCCATAAGTTGAGTCCTCCACCATCTGTTCCTATCCAGATATTTTCATGCTCATCCACCAGCACGGACTGGGCAATTTCCGAGCTTAGGCTCATGGGGTTGCCTGACTCGTAGCGTATGTGACGAAAGGTAGATTTCTCCAAGGACAGCTTACATATCCCCCGGTTGTAGGTAGAAATCCAGTAGATGCCATCCCGGTCTTCAGTAACCCTAGATGGCTGGTTATTGGGTAAGGAAAAAGGATCCTGAGGATTGTGCGTAATGTGCTGCAGGAGCGACATATTTTCATCCAACAGGTAAAGACCAAAACCTCCCGTAGACACCCAGGTTATTCCATTTTTATCACAATGAAGGTCATTGATCGGTATCTTTTGGGAAGTGATTTTTACAAGTCTGATCTCATCGGCCTCCCTGTCCCAGTACGAGAGCGCCTCCAGGTTATTGCCTATCAGAAAATTCCCTTTGCTGTCCAGCATCAATAGCTGGGGCAAATGATTGAGGATAAGCTCCTCTGGTAGTTGGTGTTTTACAACCGAAAAGCTGTTTGAAGATTGGTCATAGCGAAAGATGTTGGGTCCATAGCCTGCCGCCCACAAATCACCACTTTTATCCCATTCTAGCTGAGCTATCTGCTCACCTTTCAGGTAGGTGTACTTTTGCATCTCATAGGAGATATTCACTTCATCTTTGAGATACAGCAGATACAGCCCCTGATCAGTAGCTACCCAAAGCTTGTTTTCCAGGGAGTCATACTCCAGGTCGTTGATAGCTACCTCCAGGCCTCCTTTGACTTGCTTTAGTCTGATTCTGGCAAACTTATCCGTAAGTGGGTTGTACATATTGAGACCATTGCCAGTGCCTACCCAGATATGACCTTCCCGATCTTCTTCAATGGACAATATGCGGTTAGAGCTGATGGACTCCCGATCGCCAGGCATGGGTCGATAAATTTTGAAGTCGTACCCATCGTATTTATTCAGGCCATTGATGGTACCAAACCACAAGTACCCTTCAGAGTCTTCGAAGATTTCCAGACAGGTACTGCTAGAGAGTCCCTCCAGCGTAGAAAAGTTTTCGAACTTCAGGTTTTCATACTGCGCAAACGCAGTAATCCATCCAAACACAGATAAAATAACGCAAAATACAGGCTTCATCATCAATTCACTCACATTTGTAAAACGTCAACACAACCCTTCGCCGGAGCCAGTAAATGATTAAAATAGGATAGGTGGATGACCAAATATAACATGCCAGAATGAATTTTCTCAGTTATAATTTTCTCAATTTACCCACCCGTTATACCTGCATTTTTTACATATTCCCAATCAATCACTTTATTCACTCCAATATCACTAATAAAATAACGAATGGCGGCAAGTAGAATCATTAGCTATTTAAACCCTGAGTCTATTTGCAGCATTAAGACTGTGCATTTATCAGATTGCAGCCCGGAAGGTCCCCTACCTTTTCACAGCAGAGTTGCTCCATCACTTGCTGCAGTTGGGTTTTTAGCAACCCGATAGCATGATCACCTCCTTTGCTACCCAAGGCAGCCACGCTATACATAAACGTCCGCCCCAAAAAGGTAAACGCGGCACCTGCAGCCATACTTCTAGCGATATCCGGACCACTACGTACGCCGCTATCCATCATTACTTTGATCTGATCGCCGTATTTCTCAGCTATACGCGCTAGTGGTGCTACTGTAGACTCTCCAGCGTCAAGTTGCCTTCCGCCGTGATTGGAAACTATAATACCGTCCAAACCTAAACGTATAGCGCGCTCGGTGTCTGCTTCGCTCGCCACACCTTTCAGTACTATCTTACCTTTCCACATATCTCGGATAGGCTTGATCTTCTCTTCGTTGAGCCTACCGGAAAAGGTTTGGTTCATGAAGAGTCCCAACTGCCTCAGGTCCAGCCCCTTCGGCATGTATGGTTTCAAGTTTTCAAAGTTTGGCTGTCCGTTGATGAGGGTACGCAACGCCCACTCTGGCTTACCCATGATTTGCAAAATGTTTTGCAAGGTCATTTTTGGCGGCATGGCCAGGCCATTGCGGATGTCTCGTGGCCTAAAGCCAAATGTGGGTACATCACAAAGCAATACCAACACCGGACAGTCAGCAGCTTCCGCCCGTTTGAGGATATCATCGCGTAGGCGGTTTTCTGCCGGGTGATACAACTGGAACCACGCCCTACCCTCGGTGAGCTCACTCGCCTTTTCGATACTCATGGTGGTCACCGTACTGAGTATAAAAGGGACGTTGTGCTCCAGTGACGCCTTGGCCAAAATCTCTGGTGCTTTAGGCCACATAAGGCCCTGCAACCCAACAGGAGCTATACCAAAAGGCGCATCGTACACATGACCAAACAACTCAGTAGCCATGTCTGAATGCGTGTGCTTACTCAGGTATTGAGGTACCAGCCGTACTTCACGCAATTCTTCAGTGTTTCGATGCAGGTTGACATCTTCGTTGCATCCGCCATCCAAATACTCAAATGCAAAGCGAGGAATTTTTCGTTTGGCTCCTTTGATGAGGTCATCGATGCCTGGGTAGTTGGTATTATAGTTCCATTTACTCATAGTTCAAATATTTTATTCATCAGCACCCATTTTTCATTTGGCCTGGCAAAGGGCAAACGCTCCTGGTAGTTATCCATAAGCTCTTCCCACTTTTGCACGGTTTCGTTGGCAGCGTCGGCAGCAGCTTTTTGCTCAAATGAAAACGATTCGTTTGTTTCCATGATCATAAACAGTCTGGTGGCTACATGATAAATCTCCATCGAGGTGATGCCCGAATTCCGAATAGAGTCCACTATTTCCGGCCACACCTGCTCGTGATGCTCAATGTACTTTGCGATTAGCTCAGGGTCGTTCTTTAGGTCGAGTGCAAAACAATATCTTTTCATAGTGAAGGTACTGATGGAAATCTAAGTGAGGTTTTTAGGCCATCGCCCTGTCAAGGTGAACATAGCCCCCGTCTACATATAGCCACTGTCCGGTAGTATGACCACTGCGATCAGAAAGTAAAAAGACGGTCATGGCTGCAATCTCCTCAGATGTAGTCATGCGCTTTCCAAGCGGGATACGACTAGTGATCACTTCCAGGCTTCGTTCTTTATCTTCAAAAGAATCAATCCAACGTTGATATTGGGGGGTCATCACTTCGGCTGGTACAATGGCATTTACACGTACGCCATGCTCGGCGAGCTCTACAGCCCACTCGCGAGTAAGTGCCAACTGGGCACCTTTGCTGGCAGCGTAGCCAGATGTACCTCCCTGACCAGTAAGTGCCGTTTTAGAGCTTACGTTTACAATGGCCCCTTTGGATTCGATCAGGTATTTGATGGCATAATGTACCAGGTCGTAGTAGTGCGTAAGGTTGGTAGTCACCGAGTTTTTAAAGGCATCAGGGTTGCCCTCAATAAGTCCCACACCATCGTTTACTCCGGCGTTGTTGACCACACCGTCTATTCTGCCAAATGCCTCTACCGTCTGATCAACAATGGATTTACAAATATCCGATTGTCCCAACACTGCATTGACCACCAGGCTTTTACCACCTTTAGCGGCAATGGTTTCTGAGAGTTCATCAGCCTCCTTTTGGGACCTTCCTACTATGACAGGTATGCCCCCTTCCTGAGCCAGTTCTTCCGTGATGGCTCTACCAATTCCTTTGGCACCACCGGTCACGATGAATACCTTATCTTTTAATTTCAGCTCCATTACACTATTATAAATTGTAAAATTTCTTTGCGTTTAGTCCGAGGATTTGTGCGCTCTCGGTATCACTCAGCTCCTGACAAAAGCGTTTGATGTGCTCCACGACCTGATGGTAACTGGCTGCCAGTGTGCATACCGGCCAATCCGAGCCAAACATTACTCGCTCTGGTGAGAAGCAGTCCAAAACCACCTCCATGTAGGGCTTTAATTGCTCATAAGTCCAGTTTGTCCAGTTGGCCTCTGTCACCATTCCTGAAAGCTTCACCATCACATTTTCATGTGTTGCCATTGCTTTCATTTTAGCCTTCCAATGATGGAGGTCCTCCCCCTGGTGATGCGCTATGGCTGGTTTGGCCAAATGATCAACAACTACTGGCAGGTCCGGCAGCTGACGGACTAAGCGTAAAGCTTCGTCCAGCTGGTTTTCGTAAATCAATAAATCGTAAGTATATCCGCTGGTGCTCAGGGTTTTTAATCCCTGAATAAATGATGGCTGCAACATAAAGCCCTCATTTTCTGCCTGAAGAATATGTCGGAAACCTTTTAAGTAAGAAGAGGTGGTGAAGATGTCCAGCGTTCCTGCCAGATCTCTGGACATCAAATCCACCCAACCGACCACACCACTTACAAAGGCGTGTTTTTCTGCTAAGTCTAGCAAAAACTTAGTTTCTGTTAACGACTGATCCGCCTGTACGGCCACACAGCCTTCCACTCCATTTTCCACCATCAGCGGATGCAGGTCTTCAGGCATAAAATCCCGCTTTAAGACCTGCATGGAGTCATCTATCCAGCTATCGCGAACAGGGTCAAACTTCCAAAAATGCTGATGAGCGTCAATCATGAGAATTATCCTTTGTAGGCCACTACTTCTTGTCTGGCTTCACCCAGACCTTCGATGCCTAGCTCTATTACATCACCCTCTTTGAGATACTTTGGTGGCTTAAATCCAAAGCCTACACCTTCTGGTGTACCTGTAGAGATAATATCTCCAGGCATCAGACTCATAAATTCGGACAAGTGCGCAATGACTTCCTGCACATTGAAAATGAAATCATTGGTATTTCCATCCTGCACCTTTTCGCCGTTTAGCTTCAGCCACAGGTTTAGGTTGTTGGGATCAGCTACTTCATCTTTGGTAACCAGGTATGGCCCTAGTGGCGCAAACGTATCTGCACTTTTGCCTTTCACCCACTGTCCTCCGCGCTCCAGCTGAAAAGCACGCTCACTCACGTCATTATGCACCACATAACCTGCCACATAATCGAGCGCTTCTTCTTTGCTCACATAGTTGGCCCGCTTGCCAATCACTACACCAAGCTCCACTTCCCAGTCAGTTTTTTCACTGTTTTTAGGAATTATTACCTGATCATTAGGCCCTACTATAGAAGAAGTAGCCTTGAAAAATACTACCGGCTCCTTGGGCACTTCCATACCACTTTCTGCTGCGTGCTTTCTGTAATTTAACCCAATACAAATGATTTTACCTGGGCGTTTCACAGGTGCTCCCAGACGTGCATCAGCAGGGATTTCCGGCAGGTCATTGCTGGCAATTTCTTCAAGCTTTTTCAGGCCATCATTGGCAAAAAAGTCCTCATCATAATCAGCCACCAGATGACTTACATCATATTTTTTTCCATCAAGTTCTATCCCCGGTTTTTCTTCACCGAAAGCTCCAAATCGAATTAATTTCATATCTATTAGTTCTTGTGTTAGTTATTTAATGTTACAAACCCGCCATCGATAGGAAAGTCGCTACCTGTGATAAATGACGCTTCATCGGCACAAAGATACAGCACGAGAGCACCCACTTCCTCCGGCTTGCCCATTCTACCGATCGGCTGAGATTTTGACAGCTTGTCAAAAATCTCTTCTTCCTGTCCGGCATAGTTTTTAGCAATAAATCCGTCTACAAACGGTGTATGCACACGTGCTGGTGACACGGTATTGCAGCGAATGTTCTTATCCAGAAAATCGCGAGCTATGGACAATGACAAGGCATGAATAGCGCCTTTGCTCATGGAATAAGCCAAACGATCTGCTATGCCTACATGTGCGGCTATGGAAGATACATTGATGATACTACCACCTCCGGTAGTTTCCATGCGCTTTACTGCTTCCTGGGCACAGTGAAATGCGCCTTTTACATTTACCTGATATACCTTATCCAGATCTTCACCAGTCGTTTGGAGAAGGTTGCCGATATGCGCTATACCCGCATTGTTAATCAGGATGTCCAGTGAGCTATCTCCCAATAGCTGAGTAAATGTTTCGGCTACATGATCAGCATTGGTAATGTCACATACACCATAGCTGGATTTACCTCCATCTTTGGCTATTGCTTCGCTCAGCTCTTTGGCATTCTCTTCGTTTACATCCAAAATGATAGCATGTGCACCATGCTGTGCTAGCTTGGTAGCTATCGCCTTTCCTATACCACTTGCCCCTCCCGTGATGATGGCTGTTTTGCCTGATAAATCAAATGTTTGCATAGCTCTTCTATGGAATATTTTTAAAGTGAAACCCCTCTTTTCCAGGGGATAAAATCGTTTTGTTCTAATTGCATGGCTTTGGAAAGCTCTCCGCTAGCCACACTGATAATTTTTTCTAACATGACCTCAGCAGCATCCTCTATGGATTGCGTACCCTCGATCACACCTCCGGTGTTTACGTCTATGATGTCATGCATACGCTCTGCCAGTTTGGTATTACTAGCTACCTTGATCACGGGAGTCACAGGGTTTCCTGTAGGTGTGCCCAGCCCTGTAGTGAATAAAATAACATTTGCGCCAGATCCTGCCAACCCTGTAGTAGACTCCACATCATTGCCCGGAGTACACAGTAAGTTTAAACCAGGTTTGGTCACTGGCTCGGTATAGTCCAGTATATCTGAAATAGGAGCCGCGCCACCTTTTTTGGCTGCACCAGCAGATTTGATGGCATCTGTGATGAGTCCATCCTTGATATTGCCAGGTGAAGGATTCATATCAAACCCACTTCCTACAGCTTGTGCATTTTGCTCATATGCGCGCTGTATCCTCACAAACTTCTCTGCTAGTTCCTGCGTTTCGCATCGGTTGATGATGTTTTGCTCTACACCATTCAGCTCTGGGAATTCACTGAGAATGGTCGACGCTTTGAGGGTAACAAGTACATCCGAGACATAACCCAGGACGGGATTGGCTGAAATGCCCGAAAACCCGTCAGATCCACCACACTCAAGCCCTACTACTAGCTTATCCAATGTTGCAGGTTTTCGTTCTATTTCATTGGCTTCCTTAAGGGCGTCAAGTGTCTGTGTAATGGCTGCAGAGATCAGCGCATCTTCTGAGGCCATCTGCTGCTGCTCAAAATAAAGCACAGGCTTCTCGCTATTAGGATATAGCTCTTTTTGGATAGATTGAAACCAATCGGCCTGCGCATGCTGGCATCCCAAACTCAAAACTGTAGCACCAGCAACATTGGGATGGTGCACATAGCCCGCCAATAATCGCAGCAATGTTTCGGCATCTTGTCGCGTACCGCCACATCCTCCGTGGTGATACAAAAATTTGATACCGTCGATATTTTCAAATACTCTGTCCGTAGCGTAGGTAGTCTGGGATTGAGTACCCGAAAGCACCTCACTTACAAGACTTTCGTATTGATTGGGCTTGTAGTATCCAAGCTGCTTGACCAACGCCTCCTCTATTACCTTTAGGTTTCTGTTTTCACAAAACACCAAAGGCACGAACAACCAATAATTTGCAGTACCTACTTTTCCATCTCCTCGGTGGTACCCGTTAAAAGTCCTTTCTTTCCACTTACTCACTGCTGGAGGTGTCCAGCTATAAGGCTGTCGGTTTTCCAGAGCTAGAGGCTCCGCATAATGTTTGGTATTTTCGATGGTGAGTAAGGATCCTGCCGGGAGATTTTTGAGCACTACACCTACGGGCACCCCATACATGATTACTTGCTCCCCTTTTTTCAGATCCGCGAGCAATACTTTATGCTTTTGTGCTATCGGCTCACGTACCTCCAGAGATCGCCCCTGATAGGTTACAGTGCCAGGAGACAGCTCTTTTAGAGCTACCCACACATTGTCCCTGGCATCTATATGTAATACTTGATTTTGTTCCATATTTCACTTTTTCTCTCCTAAGAGCACTACATATTTAGCCAGACTATGGTGTGAATCTCAACTTAATCTACTTATAATTGCTGTGCACACAAGTGCACACACTGTGATATGGCCAAGTACATCACCATAAAAGAAATAGCAAAGCAACTAGGGATGTCGCATTCCACAGTGTCGCGCGCCCTTAGTGACCACCCACGTATCAGTGCCAAAACCAAAGAAAAAGTAAGAAAACTGGCTGGCGAACTTGGCTACCAGGCCAATATCAATGCTCACTCTTTTAGAAGTAGCAGCAGCCGTCTTATTGGCATTATCGTACCTGACTTGAGCATTCATTTCTTTGCTCGTGTAGTACAGGGCATGCAAGAAGTCCTGGCTGATAAAGATTATGCACTTGTACTTTTTGATACCAAAGAACAATTAGAATCCGAAACCATGGCTGTGGAGCGGTGTCTCCGGTATCGTGTGGACGGTATTCTGGCAGCTATAACGATGACTACCGACAAGTTTGATCACTTTTCGCACCTCATCAAACAAGAAGTTCCGCTCGTATTTTATGACCGGGTGGCCAATTTTTTACCCATCCCAAAAGTGGTAACCAATGACTATCAGGCCGCCTACAATGCTGTGCAGCATCTCATCCAGCGAGGCAGAAAACAAATTGCCCACATAACAGCCAGCATTAATCTAAACAATAGCAACAACAGGCTATACGGCTATATGGATGCCCTGAAAGATGCTGGTATGAATGTAAATGAAGCGTTAATTCTATACTACAAGTTTGAGCCAGCCGCAATAGAGACTTTTATAACGAAAGCCCTGAAAGATTACCCTGACCTGGACGCAATTTTTGTATTTAATGACTATGCGGCCAACTACTCAGTGAACGTACTCCAGAAACACGGCAAAAGAGTACCTGAAGACGTGGCAGTAATGGGCTTTTCGGATGAGCCAGTAGCTACCCACATGACTCCACAGCTCAGTACGGTAAAACATGCTGGAGAAAAAATGGGACAGCTAGCCGCCCAAAAGCTGCTAGCTGTCATTGAGAAAAAAGAACCTCTGGAAAATGAAAAAATCATCATAGACCCGGAGCTCATCATAAGAGAAAGCACCTAAGTCCCCTACTCGGTTTGCACCTGGATTTTTGCTCCTTTTAACCCTTTTGATTTTGCTGTTAGTGTGATAGTACCTGCCTTTTCTCCTGAGTTTAGGATAGCCAGGGCCATTCCACTGAAGGCCTTTCGTTTGGTATCCTGGAATGACTCCAGGGTAGCAGCATTACCATTGTCCACAGCGATCAACTTACCCGCACCACGAACATCAAATGTGACAAGATTGTCAGCATTGGGGCACAAGTTGCCGTCCTTGTCTTCTATGCGCACAGTTACATACGCTAAGTCTCTCCCATCCGCAGCTATGCGATTTCTATCCACCGAAAGGCGCACTTTTGCAGGCTTCCCAGCTGTGCGGATAACTTTTTCACTTACCTGGCGGCCATCTTTGTAGCCTACAACTTTTAGCTCACCAGCCTCATATGGCACTTCCCAGCTGAGTCTGTAAGGTGACTCGAAGGTCTTTGGCTCATAGCGAAAGAAATCGATAAGAATGGTCGTTTTGTCTACGCCTTTTACTTTGCGGCCCAGCGATTTACCATTCAGAAACAGCTCTGCTTCATCACAGTTTGTATATGCATAAACCGGAATATTTTCGCCTTCCATACCTGCCCAGTTCCAGTGAGGCAATAGGTGAATCATGGGCTTTTCGGTCCACTGGCTTTGATACAGATAAAACCGATCTTTCGGGAAACCGCAAAGATCCACTGCGCCAAAATATGAACTGCGTGCGGGCCAGTCATCGTTCCAATAGCCATTGGTGGAGTTGTCTCGTCCCCCATAAGGCGTAGGCTCTCCCAGGTAATCAAATCCTGTCCAGATAAACTCTCCCATGACATAAGGGTTCTTTTCCTGAAAGTGAAACTCAATATCTGGAGGATAGGCCCACCCTGGACCAATCAGGTCGTAGCTCGTCACTTGTAGAGACGGGTGTGTTTTGTACTTTTCGATAGGCAAATGATACACCCCACGGCTACTTGTACAGCTACTGGTTTCAGAGCCGTAAATAGGCAAACCCGGATAGTTTGAGCGCACCTCGCTGTACCTACTAGGCTTGTAGTTCATGCCCACGACATCTACCTGCTGAGCCATGTTGTTGTCATAAGGAGCCGGATAGTAATTGAGCCCTACAGATGTGGGCCTGGTAGGGTCCGTTGCCCGGCAGACATCATGCAATTTTTTGGCTACAGTCCAACCATTCTTTTTATCTCGCTGTTCGATGATCTCATTCCCGATACTCCACATCACGATGGACGGGTGATTGCGGTCACGCACAATCATATCTTTGAGATCAAGCTCTCCCCACTCCTCAAAGAACAGGTTATAGCCATTGGGCACTTTCTCCATTTTCCACACATCAAAAGCTTCGTCTTGCACCAGTAAGCCGAGCTCATCACACAGTTCCAAAAATGTTCGGGATGGAGGGTTGTGACTCGTTCTAATGGCATTGACACCCATTTCTTTCATTATTTGAAGTTTACGCTCGTCGGCTCGTCGGTATACCGCAGCTCCTAGGGCTCCATTGTCATGATGCAGGCACACCCCATTGAAGCGCACCTGTTTTTCATTGAGATAGAAGGCATCACGTGTATAGCGTATAGACCGAATACCAAATGTAGATCTATAGGTATCCGTCACTTGTCCATCTACAGTAAGAGTGGTCACGGCAGTGTACAAATGTGGTGCATCTAAATCCCACAGTTTTGGGGATTCAATAATGGTATATAGTGCGGACGTGCCCGTTTGCCCTGCAGGTATTTCCAGATCCTCCTTGGCTGAGCCTACTTTTGTCCCTGAGGGATCCAGATACTCATGCGTTACTGTAATCTGCTGATTATCTGCAGACTTATTTACCACGTTTGTTTCTATCTGAACGGTAGCCTTCTCGGGAGTGGCGGTGGGTGTTGTGATATAGGTACCCCATTGGTCTACATATACCGGATTATCGATTTTTAACCATACTGATCGGTAAATACCCGCACCAGGGTACCATCGTGATGAAAGATCCTGCGGTGTGAGCCTTACAGCCACTACATTGTCAGAGCCATCATATTTGAGGTACTCCGAAATATCAAATTCAAATCCAATGTAACCGTAAGGTCTATTCCCTACCAAATTTCCATTCACCCACACATGCGCATTGTACATGGCTCCTTCAAACTCTAGTCGAACGACTTTACCTTTTGCAGTGGCAGGCATGGTAAAATGCTTGCGGTACCAACCTGTGCCGTGTATTGGCAACCCTCCATAGCGGGCGTTGTATTCGCTACTAAATGGACCTTCGATGGCCCAGTCGTGGGGCAAATTAACTTGTCGCCACTTAGAGTCATCCAGTTCAGGTTGTTGCCCGTTAGGGTTTTCATCATTGTAAAAAAGCCAATCCTTGTCGAAGTTTTCGCCGGGCTCATATTGTGCCCAAACAGAAAACCCTGAAAGAATAATGGTAAAGGCAAACAAGACTCTTTTGAAAGCTGTCATTTAATCAAATCAATTATTCATCAAACCAATAAAAAAACAGGGTCCTATTACCCCAAAAGGACCCTGCACCCCATGAGAACTGTTTATTCCAGCTCCATTTTAAAAACGTTGGCAATTGGGCTAAGCTCAGTGTTTGGCACAGTAAACGTGTAATATCGCTCCGTTTTCTCCCAAACCACAGGTTTTCCAGATTTCAGCTCAGTGATTTGCTTCACAGGGCTGGCCGGCCCAAAGCCAATGTCGTTGAGTTTTAATTTCACTTCCTTGCCCGCTTCCGGTTTACCCAAAAGGAAAACGTACATGGATTTTTTGTCTTTGGAACAAGTAAATCGCACATCGCTGGCAGAATACTCCACCTTAGCCGACTGTCCGCCGTGTTTGCCATCTGCTGCTTTGGCCATGCCAAAACCGTAAGTATGAAAAGGCACTGTGCCATAGACAGCCTCACCATAGACATCCATCCACTCTCCAATGCTCAATAGGATATCACGCTGTTCTTTATTGATCGTACCGTCTGCTTTCGGTGAAATATTAAACAACACCACTCCATTCTTACTCCACACGTCGATCATGTTTCGCACGATCATTTCAGGCGTTTTATACACCTGTCCTTCGGTGAAGCACCAGCTGCCTTTGTCACTAATCGTCACATCGGTCATCCATACTTCATCAGATACATCTTTCTTACCACCTTGCTCAATATCCAGAACACTCATGGTCTTTGGAAGGTCATCGTGTTTGGCAATGAGCACGCCCTCTTGCCCCGTTTTTTGAGTGTGATTGAGGTAATAAGCAGCCATCTCCTTGATTTTGTCCTCTGACACATGATTGAGCCACACGTCGTACCATAGCATATCTGGAGAGTATTTGTCCACTACTTCATTCACCTGATCTAGCCAGTACTGGTCAAATTCCTCTTGAGGCATGTTGCCATAAAACTTACGAAGGTCCGGATCTTCGGAGGATGTAGGATAGTCTGGGTGGTAGGCGAAATGGCTGTTGTAGGTATCCCATTTTTCAGGATTTCCTTCATGCCTTTGGCGTAATCGAGCGTGATGAAACGACGTAATGGTTTTCAAGCCTCGCTTCTTCAAAGCTGCCAGCATCTCGCCAGTAATGTCTTTTTGAGGTCCCATGTCTGCAGCATTCCACGGGTTGATTTCACTGTCCCACATGGCAAAGCCATCATGGTGCTGGGCGACAGGTCCGGCAAACTGAGCTCCGGATTTCTTAAACAATTCTGCCCAGTCCTCGGCATCAAACTGTTCCGCTTTAAACATCGGGATAAAATCGTGATAGCCGAATTCTTCTAACTTACCATATTTCTTTTCGTGATACTGCTTGTACTCCGGAAAGGCATCAGTCCTATACAACCTATACGGATACCACTCCGAGCCAAACGCCGGTACGCTGTATACGCCCCAGTGAAAGTAGATGCCAAATTTGGAGTCTTTGAACCACTCGGGGGCGGCATTGTGGCGCGCCAGAGATTCCCAGGTGGGTTCATAAGTAATTTCTTCTTCGTTAGTTACTTCTTTTGCCATGGGCGCAGTGCATGACCACACTGCAACGGCCAATCCTACAAACAATATCAGTCTTGACATTTGATACATAATTAGTGAAAAAATAGCTTGAACATTTACGGTTCAAATGTCCGGTATAGCACTAAGATCAATCGTGAAAAATTACATTGAACAAAGGGGGTAAATTGACTAATCCATAAAAATAGGCGTTGACCCGTGCTGTTTTATCCAAAAAAGCGGGGGGATTTTTTATTTGGTCCCCATTTTCTTTGATGCAAAAAACTTTTGAGCAGTTGTCTGCTTATGAGGTCAACGCACCAATGACAATCCCCAACACCCCGGTGGCCAATATATAGTATATCGTTGGGATGATCGTTTTGCGAATGGTCTGGCCCTCCACTCCGCTCAATCCCACAGTGGCTGAAGCCGCTACCACATTATGAATGGCAATCATATTTCCAGCCGCTGCACCAACGGCCTGCAAGGCTACCACCCAGGCTGGATTCAAGCCGGTCTGCATGGCCATGGTATATTGGAATTGAGAGAAAGTTAAATTGCTAATGGTGTTGCTCCCGGCAATGAACGCACCGAGCGCGCCCACGGCGGGTGCGAAAAACTCCCACATCACTCCAGCCCAACTAGCCATGGCTTCTGCAGCGACTATTGGCATGGAGGACAACTTACTGCCATTTTAGTCAGAATTGATGTAGACCCTGACCAAAGGCAAAGTAAACACCAATACCACCGAGGCTTTCAGTAGTGAACCAAAGGATGTTTGAATGGCAGAATAGACTCTTTGAGCGTTTACCCGATACAACAACACCGTTAAAATTGCGGCAAGCAGCATAAAGGTACCGGGCAGGTACAAAGGACTGGTACTGGCCGCGATTTCCGAACCAAAGATTCCAGCCCATTTTAAGGAAAGCCCTTTCAAGTAGGCCCCAACCCCAAATTGAGGTATTCTCGAAAGCACCAGCAATAGGGTCATCACAAGATACGGAGCCCATGCCTTTATCAAATTTCGATTGCCAGAAAATTCAGAGACTTGCGGGTTTTCCTTAAAAGTCAGTGGACTTTTGGGAAGTAATATTCCAGATTTCGTCAGCGCAACAGCCAGTAACAGACCTACCCCTGCTCCCAGTAAAGAAGGAAACTCAGGACCAAGTAATCGAACCGTTATATAATAAGGAACGGTAAAACAAAGACCACATATTACCGCATAGGGAAGTATTTCCACACTACTGCGCCAGCTTGCTAAGCGGTTATAAAATCGGTTGATCATGGTCACCATCAAAAAGGGCATCAAAGTACCAATAAGCATGTGCAACAAGGCGGCGTGGTTGGTGACTTCTTGCAAAAAGACAGGTAGCTCTCCGGGCGGAAGTTTTACTCCTCCCGTCACGCCTACCAGGATCGGTGTACCTATGGCGCCAAAAGTCACTGCCGTACTCATGGTCATCATGGCCACCACCAGTGCTGCCCCTACCGGGAAACCTATGGAGACTAGAAGTGGTGCCACTATGGCTGCCGGAGTGCCAAACCCTGAAGCCGCTTCGAGAAATGAGCCAAAAAGCCATGCTATGATAATGGTCTGCACTCGATAATCCGGACTGAGATGTACAAATCCCTGCCGGATGGCATCCATAGCTCCGCTTTGTACTAGCATGTTGAGCAGCACCAGGGCGCCGAAAATAATCCACAGTATATCAAATGTAATGAAAAGGCCCTGCACGATACTCGCAGCTACTGTATCGGCAGGCATCTGCCAGTAACTCCATGCTATAAGCACAACCAACAAAAGGCCTAGTGGCATCACTCGAGCAGCCGACCATTTAAAACCCACGATCAAAACGGCAACTACAAAGAGTGGCAAAATGGCAAGCACTGCCGGGAGTAAATCGTTCATATCTAAAAAAATAGAAAAATGAGTTAAGGAATGTAATTGAAACTGGACTTACAATCATGAAAATGACCCAATCACTTAATCGTTACGGCCCGATAAATCAAGATTCGAACTACCACGTCAGCTACTGAGTAGGTTATTCCAAATAATAATACACATCAGCTCGCAGGGCATTGTCATTGTGGCTAAAGCCTCCGCCGTTTTCTCCTTTGGTAAATAATAGCGCCGGTGTCCGTGGACGCTCAAACCAGAAGCCATGCTCAAGCGCAGGTTGCCAGGAGGCACCTGCGGTTTCTGCTACAACCTTTGGCACGCTCAGCGTCTGCACTTCTCCATTTTCCAAGCTCACCCAAAACAATTCCGTAGAGGGATCTCCATAGGGAATAATGGATTTACCTGTATCATCGGCTATTTGCAAAATGATATGAAACTGACCGGACTGATCTAGGGATAGGGTCGACTGAGGATGTGCCCGTTTGCCTTTGGGGATCAGCTGCGTCAGTGGAGTAGTCTCCCAGCCGTTGGGTTTGTGGTGATAAAAATCCACATCACCAGTAGACAGGTTTTGCACCACCACTGCAGGATTCTCTTCTGAATCTACCTGCAGATTGGAAAGCATCAACTGAAAGTAGCGGTAATGTGAAGGGCCGGGGCGGTTAAGGGCAGTAGTGTCTGCCGGGGTTAGTACGGCAGTACTTTTGTCAGTGGTAAAGAGCTGTAAATCTGAAGAATATACGGGGAAATCAAGTTTTTCCTTCCTGTCAAACTGCTTCCAACTGGCACCTCCATCTGCACTATAGATATGACCCGCTCCATGATTTATATTGCCCAGGCTGTCAGCAAACACGGATGCAAAAACCAAATGAAGTATTTCCCCATCCGGATCCAAAGCAAGTGAGTTGGTCCAATAGATATATCCTTTTTGAGGGGATCTGATCAGCACATTGGGTTCTGACCAGCCATTCTCAGGTTCATACTTCCTGTGGTGAAGCTCCCATCTACCAGCGTACTCGTCTATGGTCTCCCGGTAGGTAAGGTGGAGTTCGCCATTGCTACCAGCCACCAAAGCCGGATAGGTGCTGTAGGCTTCAAGTGTACTGACCTTAGTCCACGCGATGGTTTCGGATTGCGCGGCTAGCAGGTAATGATCCATAGCAGACCAGTGACCACCCAACACCATATGTATGGTACCATCTGGAGCCTTGGTTAGCGTGGCTCCACAATGATTATCTGGCCTGGCGTCACCTACACTCCCTTGCTCTATTATGACCCCATTGGGGTCTATGAGTGCCCATTGGTTCACTTTATCTGCGCCGAGCCAGGTTATGAGCTTGTTTTCTCCTCTGCTCACGATTTTGTTACTCATAATGTAAGCAGTAGCCCGATCTCCCCCCTGCTCGCTTATCAGGATGGGTGCATCGGGAGCCTTGCTGGTCTCGCATCCTACTGCGAACAGCAGACTCCACACGCAAGCGCACCAAACTTGGATAGACATCTTCATTAGTCTGGTCATTAGTCTTCTACAAATAGTCGCTCATGATCCTCCCAGTGTGCGATCATCAGTTTCATTTTTTTTCGGAGTTGTGCCACCAAATCAGGACCCAGGATACGAATGTCTTCCTCTGCTTTGGTATCTGCCAGATGTAAAATCGGCTCCTCAGTAGACTCCAGCAACTCGATGAGGGTAGCTGCATTGTCCAGCTCCTGACGGGCTATGGCCATCATACGCGTGCGCTCGGGCACACTCAGGTAGTGCCAAAGGCGCTCCATGGGGCGATGCTTCAGGTTCCACTCCTTGCTTACATCTACAAAGTACTGGTAGCTCACCGCGTGGATGCAGTTGTTGACGATGCACTCAAAGGCATGCAGCCTTTTGTCTAAAAGCTGTAGTTTCCCAGCGTCACCCGCCTCCGCATCGATGATCACCTGTAGGTTTTCGCGTGCCGTACCTATATACCCCTTTAGGTGTTGCAGAATCCGGTCATTGAGAAAATGCCCTCCGAATCCCTCGAAAAAATAGGTGGACTGAATCTCTGCCAGTGACTGTGCGCGCTCCTCCGAACGGGCCTGAAACAGATAGGGCCGGTAGTAACTGACCTCTTCTTTGGTGAGCTCCTCTGGAAACGGCACGAACGGCCGGGTAAGCCAGCGCTGGTGCACCGATCCGATGTAAAACCAATAGCCCCCCTGATTGTACTGCCACTGATGGGTGTGGGCTTCATAGAGGTTGCGCCATACGTCTAGTAAATGATCTGCGTGAGCCTCTCCCACTTCTTGTGCTGCCAGTGTCCGCAGCATGTTCATGCGCGACAGGTAAGTGGTGGTAGACTGCTCCTGAAAGCGATCATAAAGGTCAAAATAAAGGTCTGTATTGAACCGGTCACCCATTAGTACAAATAGCCGGGGTGCAGGGTTTTCTGCTGCCTGCTGCAGTTCAGTGAGGAAGCGAACAGGAAAAGGGATTCCCCTGACCGGATAAAAGACATAGTCGTAATCCAGCAGGAAACCTACCGTGTTCTTGTATTTGGTAGCATCTGGTCCTTCCAGATTTTTCAGCGCCATGCCCGGCTTAAGTTGCTGAGCGATGTATTCCGGGTTTTGCTCACGTACCCACTCGGCATCTATTTCTATGGTGCTGCCCATTTCTTTGGCCCCTTGCTGTATAGCATTGAAAAAGGCAAAGTACCGAGTATGCATCGGCTGATCCTGATACAGGGTATTGCCATTAGCTCCCGGATAGAGCCCCTGGCTCCAGCTCATGCCTGTACCTGAGTCGTTGGTATGCAGGGAGATAATCTCGATTTCAGGACACCTTTTGAGTAATATTTTGATGGACTCAGTATAGAGCTGCTGCACCTCCGGGTGCTCTACTGCCGGGGTGAAGCGTGGAGCGATGGCTCGCAGAGGGTGCTCTACTTGTGGCCCTCGCCACATGGGGTACTCCTCATACACCGACTCGGGCAACATCTGCGGCTCAAAGGTGGTAAAAGCGGCTTTCAGCCCCAGCTTGCGAAGTACTTTGCAGCGAGCTTCCAGGATGCCCAAGACTTCCTCCGCATAGTCTTGTGGGATGTGCGGCTTGATCACGTCCGGCGTGGCGATTTTGAGTAGGCCTACATTGGAAATGGCCCAGGCCGGATAGGGATCTCCAGGTGTGTCATACTGCCAGCGAGCCCAGGGAAGATCCTCAGCAGTGAGTACAATGTGTGTAGCTCCAGACTCACGAGCTCTGGTGGCAAAAGCTTCAAATGCTTCTAAATCTTCTGCATAGCAACCAAAAATGACTTTTTGGGAGGGTTGAGCCCAACAAAACAGCGGTACAAACACCAGAAAAAACACAATCCTTGTTAACATCTTCTAAGTTATTTTAAATTAAAAAAGCATATTCAAGCCCTAAAAAAGCATCGGAACCAGCCATTCTATTTGTGACTGGCTCCGTACGTTCATTTGATTGGATTAAGAGGTCATTTACCTGCAAACGCTCTTTTACTCACAATTGGCTATTGTTTCAAAATGCGCTGGGTGAGGCATCCTTTGTCTGATTTGACGGTTACGACATAAATGCCATTAGGCAGGCTCGTAAGCACTATTTCGTTGACACCCTTCTGCGCCTCCAACTTCCTGAAAGGTTTTCCGCTCAGGTCAGTTATTTCTATACTGCCACTCTCTTCAAGTTGTACAGTCAATGCATCCTGCACTGGATTTGGATAAATATTTAATTGGAAAGCAGGCTCCATAGTAGTTGTCTGACGAGACCCTGTGGAGCTTACAAACTCCCATTGCTTATCGTTACCACTCGTGCCACTGGTAATGTTCGTATTCCAGCCTGTAGACGAGTCATCAGCGTCGGCATACATATTAGAAGAGTTGGATACCCGTAGCCTGTAGTGCGTCCCATCACCCGTATCTTCTACATACCACTTGCTGTCTGCGGTGATGCAGCATGAGGAAACTATACCGTTAGAACTGGTAGTAGATCGCTTCATATAGCGACTGTCCCATGTATTTTGAAAGGCCCAGGTGCCGTCACCCTGATCCAGTGCCGTCCATTCGCTATATTCATTTTGGTAGCCTGACGTCACGACATTGTTTGCCGTGGATGTAGACATTTTCATATAGCGGCCATACTGCCGATTTTCGATATAGTATTTTTGATTGTGTGTCACCGGACTCCCACCTCCACCTGAAGATGCCGTGATATCCAACCAGTCATAGCGCCCCATTTCACCGGTATTCACATTGCTCTCCAGTCTGATGTAGTCTCCATTATTGATTGTGACGTTGCTAATGGTACGCGTACGCCAATCGATGGTGCTGCCGCCTGTATACTGGTTGGCGGTCCAGCTATCCACTAAACTGCTGTTTACGAATACTCTGAACGAAGAAGCTCCGTCAGGCTCATCTCCATAGCGGATCTCCAGGTCATAAGATCCGGAGGTTCCGGTAAAACGCCCCTGAGCCGATCCATAGTTGACCGTGTTGGCCATGATTCGCCCCTGAGCTGCTTCCACTGTATATCCCATCAGGTCGAGGTTTTCAGCCTGTGTCTGTCCCGTGCCCAATATCACGTTTGCCGGAACATATCCTGCACTGATTCCCGAGTTGTTTTGAATAGCACTATTGGAGCTTACATTATTGGTAATTTCATTGTTGCGCGCCCCGATGCCTGTTTGCTCATGTATAAAAATCGTAGTATTTGATATGACATTCTGATCGGTAGTATAAAACTCCGTATAGTTATCCATATAAATACCAGCGGTAGTGTAGGTACCGGTCACCCCATTGTTGATAACATCTGATACATAGTTTTTATAAATATAGCTAGCATACTGCCTTGCCAGGGTGTAGATACCACCACCATCATCATGCAGCTGATTGGTATCATAGATCCTATTGTACCTGATCCGGTTATTAGCCATTCCATTGTCCTCATAGGTGGTGTTTTGGTTACCAATATCCATCCCTGAATATGGGCAATCGTAAATCTCATTGTGATCAACAATTAGTCCTTCGATAAAATGTGCCTGAATACCATCGCCATTCGTATACTGTTGGCCTACTTTATGAATTTCATTGTTCCAGATATGCACATCATTACACTGTAGTGAAAGCGAAGGGTTCTTGGTTTTGTCTGCACCTACTTCTATTCCATTGGCACCGATATCCACAAACTCATTTCCCTGAATGTCTATGTCATCACAGCCAGAAAACAACTGAAGGGCTGTAGCTCCAGCACGCCTAAATGTACAATCTTTGAAAGTAAGCCCTTCAGCATAAATCACTTTGACCATTCCCTGAGTATAGTTGAGGTCGTCTTTGCTTCGTGTGGTCCCCTGTCCGCTGATCTCATAGGGTTGCACACCCTGAGTGGCTGCAAGACCTATTTCTGACGGACGTGTCCATTTCGAATACTGGATAGTGATCCCTTCAAATTGCAAGTTTTTGACTGGGCTTGATGAGGTACCTTCGATTTTAATTACATGCGTCAGGTTGGGGTGAGAAATAGATACGGTGCTCATGTTTTCTCCAGCACGTGGCTTGTAATAGATGTAGTCATTGATGGTATCCAAAAACCACTCACCTTCGGCATCTACAAAATCGTAGGAATTTTCAAAATAGTATCCAAAGTTGTAATACGATGAGTTTTTGTTGAAGAGCTTATCTCTGTAAATGTCTTTGGGCTGTACCCAAACAAAGCTACCGTCTATGGAAGCATTGTCAAAGAGGGCATTGTCATGAATCCAGTGGCGCTTCACCACTATTTCCATGGCACTTTTGTTAGCACTGGCGGCTTTGGCATCCCAGTCACTTTTCAGGATTTTATATTTCTCTGTACTGGTATTAGCTCCCTGCATGGTGTAGTACGGACCGAAATCTACGTCACTCGTTCGGTTTGGGTGGCGGGCTCTAATTGCACGGATATAATTTACGTAAAGTGTTCTGAAGTTTTCCGAGCATGACGTCCTGTAGATGTTTTTGGAAGCATCGTACAGTGTCCACCCAGTAAGCTTTTTATGGCCACTAATCACTGGAGAGTGTCCCGAAAGTGCTTTGTAAATCACTTTGTGACCATTAGTACCACCGTCCTCTGCATCAAAATTGAGTGTTGAAGTTTGGGTGTGCACACCATTCATCAGGTAGACCGTAATATCGCCAGACATATTATTATTGTTGGCATTTACAGTGGTTTTGGCTTTGGTCAAGGTTTCAAAAGCTGCACCAGAAGAGGTGCCGCTGTTGCCATCGCTCCCATTGATGGGATCTACGTAGTACGTTTGGCCCATAGCTGCGTTTGCCAGCGCTATGCAAATGCCAAGCATCATCACTTTTAGTTGTTGGTTCATCATCTTTATATGGTTTGTTGGTTAATATGCATGGGTTAGTCCGAGAGCATTCATCATTCTTCAAGGTCTGTATTTAGACCTGATGATTCCTAATTGGGTCTATTTTGAATCCCCTCTCTGAGGTGGTGATAGGGTTGCTCAAGTCCGGCATTAAGTCGGATTTCTTTTGCAGCTTCAGTTTCTACAGCATCCTGAAACGTATGGGTAGCCACGGTCTGAGATCCAGGTCGTATCCGCTCCTCAGAAATATTGGTATAAGTGCTATCGATCGCATTAGCACCAAGGCTGTTGACATGCAACCATCTCGAGCCACCGTCGGTCACGTTGTTGGTAATGTGGTAATTGTCTGAGCCTTCATCGGGGTAAATAGATCCATACGGATTAAAAAGGTTTTTTAGGTAATTATCACGGATCAGGCTAGGCCCGCTGGTAAGGCCCAGCGTATAGATGTGCCCACCGTCATAAACTTCCCTTGTCACATCGAAGATTAAATTGTTATTGACCGTCACATTGCGTGTAGGAGTCGGGCCATCCGTGGAAATACCTCCAGTCTTATCCGCAACATTGCCGCCTACATACTCCCATCCCCAACCGATATGGAGGCCCGAGTACGGCAAGTTACCGATCTCATTGTGCGCTATGGTGAGGTCTACCGGGTAGGCCGCCCCTATACCGCTGGCTGAGCAGTATTCTTTGGCCACATCATGGATGTAGTTGTTGGTCACCACATGCCCCTGCTGCAGCAGACGCTCATCAGAAGGGTAAAAGTCCTCCCGGTCCCCCCTGTTGTAATCGTCTCCGAGCTGGATAGCCGTGTGCGAAATGTCCGTAAAGCGATTTCCTATAATACGGCACTGTTGAGTACCGTCCAGGGTAAGTATGCCGATGTAGCCGAGCTGATTAAAGGCACACCCCTCGAAATGGATACCGGTAGCATTTTTGATCACCACGGCTCCATTGGGGTCAAGGTATTCGATGTACTTCGGGTAATCCGTATACGTCTTGGTTTCGCCCATGTAAGTACTTCCGTCTACCAAAAACCGCTCCCTGAGCACACCATTTTGTGCATCAGGAAAGCCATTTCTACTCGGGTGGAGCCAGGTAGTATGTTGAAAAGTAATGCCTTGAAAGGTGATATTTGTTGCGCGTTCATCGAGGCTGGCCCCGGCTATGCGGATGAGCGTTTCCTGCAAAGGAAGTATCGCTGCCACCTCGCTCATCTCTTCGCCTTCACGTGGCAGGTAGTAGATTTCGCTGGTAGATTTATCCAGGTAAAACTCCCCGGGATCGTCTAACAGTTCGTAGGCGTTTTCGATGTACCACGGCCCGTCTATTGGTGAAGACATGCCTTTGTTGGTGACCCAAAAGTATTCCGGGTTTTTCATGTACACTTTTGCCAATCCGCTACCGAAGGAAAAGATTGAATCTACATGGGCGCGTGGGTTGGTCCAGTTGCGTTTAAAGACGAACTCAATGTCTTGTTTATTTTTCCACCGGGCCATATCGGCCCATGTAGTGATAAAACCCATGTTTACAAAGCCCTGATCATCACGGTAGGGATGATCGGTTCTTCTGAATTTCATACGTTCTACTCCGTGCAAACCTCCTACACTGCGTGCACGAATAGCACGCTTACCATTTACAAAAAACTGGCGACTATCGGTTCCCTGTGGCAACTGAGCTTTCCAGATATTGAGCTCCGCACTATAGATTTTCCAGCCCTCTACCTGCATACCTCCGGAAATCACTGGGTAGGCTCCGGGTGCAGCACTGAAGACCACACGATGGCCATTGCCTCCGCTGTGGCGCTCACTGAGATGTAGAGGTCTGTTGAGGATATACCTTCCTTCCAACAATCGGACATGAATATCCTGAGTTTGATCTTCACCTGCCAGATTGGGGAGTAGCGAAACTGCATAATCGAGGCTGCAAGGTTCATTCTCATTACAGCGGGTACCAGAACCAGTTGATGACACGATTAGCTCCTGCGCATGAAGAGATGCTATCCGCAACGTACTCATCACGGAAATAATCGCCATAATTAGTAATGTCTTATGTTTTAGAGGCTTCATAGTCTAACGGTTTATTTTTAAAAACATCACTTCAATTTTCTGATGGGTATTGACTCTATGGGGCTGTCATCACCTGCCATACCCCAGACGAACGCATAGGGCGAAGTGCCTGCAGCACAGTGCATAGACCATGGCGGGGAGATCACGGCCTGCTCGTTGCCAATCCAGAGGTTGCGGGTCTCTGACTGAGTGCCCATGATATGGCATACCTGTCGGTCTTCGGGGATATCAAAATAGAAGTACACCTCCATCCGCAACTCATGAATGTGAGGGGGCATCGTATTCCAGGCAGCCCCAGGCGCCGGCTCTGTGATGCCCATCATCAGCTGGCAGGTTTCCACGGCCAGGTAGGTGATGGGCTGGTAGAGCCTGCGCTTGCTGTTCTCCTCCACTGACCCCAACTCAATGAAAGGTGAGTCTTCGATACGAATAAGTTTGGTTGGCAAGGGTTTGTGGGCAGCTGCCGAATTGAAATAGAATTTGGCTGGCTGCCCGGCATCTTCCGAAGTAAAACTCACATTTTTCGCCCCCTGACCCACGTACAGGGAGTCTCTATTCTTTAGGATATACACCTCATTATCCACCGTCACCACACCGGGGCCTCCCAGGTTGATGATCCCGACTTCTCGCTTCTGCAGGTGATAGTCCACAGCCATAAATGGGTCCACTCCTAGCTCCAGGGGGCTTGTGGTAGGTACCGCACATCCCATGATCAGCCGATCGTAATGCGAGTACACCATGTGGGTCTTTCCTGACTCCACCAGATCGGTCACCAGAAACTCCCCACGAAGCTGAGCCGTGTCATAGGACTTAAAATCGTTCGGATGATGTGTGTAGCGTACTTTAAAGGTCATTTTCTATTGTGTTAAAAATTTTAGATCTCTATCCTGCTAGCTCCCGATATTTACCACCAGGTACAAGAAGCCAATAATGGCCACCACCACGAGCAAAGCCAGTATAAACCCAACCGTGTCGGTTTTATTCCACTTTAATATCTCCCAATCCGTGTTCGGAAACATAAGCCTGCTGGTAAACTGATTTGGATTTTGGCTAGCCGAATGGATGGCTTTTTGGTCGGCCTCAGGATCTTCCTGTACCGGCGTTTTCATTTTTACAAAAAAGGCATCCAGACCGGCTTTCTCTTTTGATGATTGACTGAATCGGTAGCTGAGCAAAATCAGTAATGCAAATGGAAATAGCGTGCGGATCAGTACACGAATCGTTTCATTGAGCGCGTATGAGTTTTCTGTTAAATCAAAGCCAATACGCTGCAACAAGACCAACTCCAGGCTCAGCAGCCCATGTCCATGCAGCAGCCCGTCCTCGGCAAGCTCCACTCCTGATGTCCAGAATATGGACTTTCGTGGTAGCTGATAGGTCTTTGTAAACGTCTGACCGACTGCCAGTGCTGCTGGTGGCGCTCCCTGACACTTCCACTGAGCTATCTGCTCGCTTCGCTGGTTTACATCTGCCTGATTGGCGGTGTAGACCCGCTCGGTCACCACCGGACGGGTGCGAAGCGTCAGTGCCTCATGGGTGCGCAGGGAGGGAACCATACTGGTGAGCACTATGGGCAGGAGAAAAAACAGTGACAATGATGCACCGATCGTTACCCAGGCTGCCCGAGCATTGGCCTTGCGCCACAGTATGCCCAGCCAAAATGCACTGGAGAAAATCACGCCAAACTCCCACCACAACTTGAGCTGCCCAAGGATGCTGTCACTATATATGCTCATCAGTGCCGCACCGATCACTACCACACCACCCAGCACGCGTCCTACGTTGAGGTAGTGCTGCTCCGATCGATGCCTGATCAGCGAGCGGTACACATTCTGGGTGAGCAATGCCGAGGTGGTGATCATCAGCATATCTGCCGTAGACATGAGAGCTGCCATGAGTGCGGCTATCATCAGGCCTACAAGCCCGACATTTAGCGGGCCGAGCAGCTGCATAGAGGCATAGCCCCAAAGCAAGTCCGGATCGGCGATCTCCTGGCCAAACAAGAGTACAGCGGCCAGTGCAGTTAGTCCCCACAGTACCGTGGTAAACCGCTTGAGGTAGCTACCGAACGTGAGGCCAAATCTAGCGGCGTACTCATTGCTAGCTGCTCCGGGGGTCACAAAATGATTGGCCTGTGCCGACACGTTGATCAGCGCCATAAAGGCCACCGCTCCTATGTAATACCATGTGAAATCAATCGTACTTGGCGAACCAAACACCTCGAAAAAAGAAGCAGGAAGCTGTTCGTGCAGATGCGTAAAGGCCTGCATCATACCACTGCCACCGAAACGGTCGTTGATCTCCGAAAAGGCAAATGGCACCAGCATAAAAGAAAGAATGATGATGAAAATACCCTGGATCAGGTCACTGATCAGCGCGGCTTCCAACCCTCCTGTGATGGCATAGAGGCATACGATAATGACGATGGAAAAAATCAGCCCTTCTTTGCTAATATGTGAGAAAATTTTCGACGGTTTCAGGGCGGTAAGTCGGTCCAACTCCTCCCGCTCACTGGAAGACAAAGCGCTATAATCTCTCAACTGTAGGACATCCAGCCGCTCAGCCTGCTCGTATTCCGCACGCTCTGCCACGGTAAGCTCTTGCGCGTCTTTAGCAGTCATTACCATGACTGTTTTGGTGATGCTGATCAGCCCTATCGACAGTAGGATCATGAGCCCCACACTGGAGATCATCGCATAGGTCGCCGCCAGTGACTGGCTGCCAAATCGCTCTTTGAAAAAATCACCCATGGTAACGATGCGCAAGCGCCTGTACCAGACTCCTGTAAACCAAAAAAATGGTGTAGCAAAAAGCATCAACAAGGCACTCCATACCCCTGCGGCTCCATTGTTGTATGTGGTGGTGGCCACCGAAGGACCACTATCTGATGAGGTGGCCTGACCAAAGGCTGCAAAAACCTGAATGAGCTTACCAAACCGTCTGCCGCCCATAAAGTAATCCTCTTGCCCGCGGATCCGGCGCATAGACCATATGCCAATGGCTATCATGCTAATGAAATAGCATGCAATCACGATGATATCTGTAATGTCTAATCCGTACATTGAAACTTTCTTTATTCAATGTCTTTTAGTTAAGCTCCTACACTCCCTCTTCAAAGAGGGTGTAGGGAGATGTTTATTCTGAAAATTTGCTTAACTAAAGGACATTTCTTTATGCGTTCATTTTATATCTATACTCCCCTACTTCCAAACCCAGGGATCAAAAGGCTCCAGGTCTAGCATGGCCATGCCGGCCATCAAAACCGCACCTATTCCATGGGGGTCGTCTGGGACTGGTGGTATCCGGTAATAGAAGGGCAAGTCTGTGCGCAGGTTGAAGCCCAGGCTGATACCATCTACAGTGCCATCGGCTCTGATCTGGTCGGTAAGTCCCTGCCAGGCAGCAATCACTACCGGCGTATATAAGTTGTCCAACCACCCCTGGTGAATGGCTACGGCCATGGCATAGCAAAACATGGCTGTCCCGGAAGACTCCAGGAAGCTGTCCTGCTTATCCAAAAGCTGATGCCACATGCCTCCAGCATCCTGATAGCGAGTCAGACCTGTTAGGTGGCGGTTAAAATTGCTCAGCAACTGATCTCGATCAGGATGAGTCTTGGGCAATGCCTTCAACAACTCTGTATAAGCCATCGCCACCCATCCATTGGCCCGCCCCCAGTGGGCTACCCCATTTACCCCCAGATCGGGATAGTAGCAGTGATAGTACAGGCCTTTCGATTCCTCAAAAAGATGCTTATGGGTATGGAGCGCCATTTGCACCGCATCCTCCAGCAGTGCATCCTCTCCCGTTTGTTGCCACCTACGCACCAAAAAAGGAATGCTCATGTAAGCGTCATCGGCCCACACGCTGCGCCTGCCCTCGCAGGTGCGACTAAAGGTGCCATCGGGAAGTCTGTCCTGTTGTTTGGTAATGTACTGGGTGACACGCTCCAGCCGTGATTCGAAGGTTTTCGTATGCTTTAGCTGACTGGCTGCGATGAGACCGGCATCCATGGCTCCACAGTCGTCCAGGCGATCCAGCCTGAAAAACTGGTGCATGCTCCCGGAGTGGTTGCCTGATACATATTGCTGCTCGAAAAACGCCTGATTACGAAAAGTAAATTCGTAATTGGCCAAAACGTACTCCTGATAACTGGGTGCCTTAAATCGCTCTGCCAGTTCTAAAAACGCCAGGTGAATGACCCCATTCCAGTATTTCCAATCGTTGAAGCCACTGCGAATTTTGACAGCTTTCATGTCTGCCGACAACTCCGCAATTCGTTCCCCTGATTTGGATTCAAAATCAAAACTTGTAGCATCCACTACCCGATCAGCGATCTGCAAGAGCAGTGCCTTTACACTCCTGTGGTCTGGCAGCTGATCCAGCCGGTTGGTTTCAGCCATCATCTGGTGATAAACCTCACCCATGCGGGTATGACTGTCTTTTGCTTTTGTCTGTGTAGTGCTCATAATTCCCTTTATCTTCCCATCCATCCTCCATCTACTGTAAGGATGGTTCCGTTGATATAATCTGATGCTCTGGAGGACAGGAATACCACCGGCCCTGCCAGGTCTGTCGGTTGTCCCCACCTGCCCTGAGGTATACGCTCCAGTATGGCGCCGTTGCGTAGCGTGTCTTTTCGCAGTGCCTCGGTATTATCCGTGGCGATGTAGCCTGGTGCTAAAGCGTTCACATTCAGCCCTTTGTCGGCCCATTCATTGGCCAGGGCTTTGGTCAACTGACCGATTGCGCCCTTGCTCGCGGCATATCCGGGCACGGTGATGCCTCCCTGAAAGGTGAGCAAGGATGCGGTAAATATGATTTTGCCACTTCCTCGCTCCAGCATGTCCTTGCCGATTTCTCTGGCGAGGATAAATGGGGCGTTGAGGTTTACATCGATCACCTCGCCCCAGTAGGCATCTGGATGGTCTGCTGCTGCAGCACGCCGGATAGTGCCCGCATTGTTGAGCAAAATATGCGGTGTATCGTGAGCTGCTCGCAGTTGTGCTATGAACTGTTGTAGACCTGCCCGTTCATTAAAATCACAGCTGTAAGCATCAAATCGCCTGCCCAGTGCGCACACTTGCCGAGCCACCTCATCATCAGGCTGCAAAGTGGCCGAGACCCCAATGATATCTGCGCCTGCTTCTGCCAGGGCAAGGGCCATAGCCTTACCTATTCCTCGCTTGCAGCCGGTCACTACTGCCAATTGACCGCTCAGATCGAATGGATTAGTTTTCATTTGCAATCGGGGTTTGGTCTAGT
Organism: Marinoscillum furvescens DSM 4134; assembly: GCF_003386095.1. Lineage (GTDB taxonomy): Bacteria > Bacteroidota > Bacteroidia > Cytophagales > Cyclobacteriaceae > Marinoscillum > Marinoscillum furvescens. The sequence continues at coordinate 60,801 of NZ_QREG01000002.1, forward strand.
GGGTCTTCCAACAATTTCTGAGGTTTGGCCTCATCATCTTCCATATACTCCGGCAGGCCATATACACTGCCTTGTTTGTCGGCATAGTAAAGCCTGCTTTTTGATACTTCCCGCGCATGGCCATCTGCCCAAAAGGCATAAAAGTCTGGATGCGCATTCAATGGTTTGCGGACATACGTGTGGTTGTATGCACTGCCCGATGTGAGCGCTCGTTCGAGCTGCCAGGACTCGCCCTGGTCGGTACTCACATACATGCCTACTTCTCCTCCCGGATTGTATGCCTGTGCGCCCTTAAGTGTCGGTGCCATCACCACCCATCGGTCCTCGCGTTCGGTGTAGATGGAGCCCATGTCGTAGTTGTGGTCTGAAGTAGTGATCTGCGAGTGCAGCCACTTCTCACCATTCCATTTGGCCAGCCGCCAGGTACGGGGATCATTGTCAGGACCTGACTCATAGCCTCTACTGGTGAGGTACAGGATTGCAGGATTACCAGCTGCATCGTACACCATGTCTTTCATGTAGACCAGCAAACTATCCGCTTCGTAGGCCTTGACCAGCGCCGGGCTGTTGACGTCTGTTAGTGGCGTTTCTAATGGCTGACCTCCCACTGTTTTCCAGCTATTGCCAAAATCATCTGTCTCCATATAGTAGAGGTTGGTGCGGTAGTTGAGTCCCTGCTCAGGTAGTTTCTTCCGTGGGTGGTAGTTAAACGCCACCCCGGCCTTTTCTCCGTTTTGTGTACTGATGGGGTAGTGTCCTTCTCCTATGGCTCCGATGGTCTGCCACTCAGACCATGCGCTTCCGTTTTTGCTTGTCGCAAAGACTAACGTACGCTGTGCGGGGTTGCCATGTGGTCCCACAATGGTGCCGCCTGCATCCGAATAGCTGCTGAAGAAGGCCAAAAACCCTCGGTATTTTAGATGCCATGGCTGAAAATAGGAAAAGTTATCCATCGGTACTTCTTGCCCATTTTCCATTTTTACCGGACGAATCAGCTCGAACGAATCGATGGAGTAAGGTTTCTTGCTTTTGTGGATATACGCCGGTCGCCAGCTGCCATGCGCTGTACTAAATATCCAGATATAGCCGTCATCATCTATCGAGATGACCGGGTTGTCATGTGCATCGCCTGTCAGCTTGTCCAGCAAGATGGTAGGGCGTGGAACGGTACCCGTTTTGTGGTCAAAGTAGGAAACCATGTGCCAGAGGCGTTCATTGTTTGAGGGTGCTGCTCCTCCGTAAGTGAAAAATGTCTTTTGGGCCTCAGGACTGTAGATGGCAAGTGGGCGATGCTTGGCTGTATAGGTAGCCAGTCCTCCACTGTACTTGTATTTGTACTCGTTATCGAGCGGTTGGTTATGATCCCAGATACCCCGATATCCTGTGTCTTTGACATTGGCCGTAATGGTACCGGGATCCGTACGCGTATCGGTCTCCAGCCCTTCGATGGCATTGCCCTCATAGGTGAAGGTGTGCGGGTCAGGCAATTGCATTGGTCGCCGGACCTTGCTACATGCTCCTGCCACCAGCATTAAAATTGGGAGCAGTCTAAAAGTTGTTTTCCAGTTCATTTTTAAGTGCTTCGAATGTATCTTTTTCTATTTCTTAGCTGATAAAGGCTTCTTTATTCACTGTAAGGTTTTTTCTGAATTAGTCCGTTTCAAGTCGGAGAGAGGCAGCATACTTACCGCCTCTTTCATCTTCAAATTGAGCTCCCATTGATCAGCCAACGGCTGCCCTGTAAAAGGCACTTGTGCCATGTATGGTGCTGGCCCAAACTCCGGGGTGAGGGTAAGGTTTTGTCCCTTGAGGTGTAGAACCTGACTCCACCATTCCATGTGTACGCGTAGGGCTTCCTCGTTTTCGGGTAAGAAAGGATCCACTACCTGAGGACCATGCCGGTGGCCTACCCGCAAATGCAGATGATCGGTGCGTGAAAATGCCAGCTTCAGTGCTTCCGACTGGTCGTGTAGCCATGACTCACAGACGCACGCCCAGTGCGAAAAGTCACCCGCCAAACGCAACTCGGGGTACTTCTCCAAATAAGGTTGAGTTGCAAACGGCGCGAATGAAAACTTGCCCCTATGAGTCTCGTGCACGAGTGTTATTCCTGAGCGCTCAGACCATTCTGCTGCCATTTCCAGCAACTCACAGTTTTGGTCGAAAGTGAAGTAATCCTTCCCTGTTTGAGCGTTGACGAATATGGGCATCAACTCTTCCAATTCAGCAAGTTTACGCTGATAAAGCGATTTGTATTCATCGAAATGCATAGAGGGGGCATTCCAGGGTATGGCCACCTGAGCCACCAGCTGCAACTCATAGTAATCGAGAAGTTGTCGTAACTCAATATTTAACTTACTCCATGTTGGCACTGAAGTTTCTATACCCTTATAGCCGCTTTCTTTCACCAGGCGTAAAAAAGACTCTGGCTTTCGATCATGAAATCCCCATACTGTAGCGTAAAAATTCATTTCACTGGTTTTTATCGACACTGATCATTTAACTCTTAATGGCCATCTCGCCCACTCACCTCATCTGCCTGGATCTGAGTCACTCCATGGATGTCTGTCCATCTGGGATGATCCAATAGTTTCACACGCTGGCCATTTACCTCAGCTATTACATCATTGCGATGAAATTGTACCGCATAGGCCACTCGATTGTCGTTCGTATCGTTTGGACCGCTACCATGCACTGTCAATCTGTCAAATGCGACCACATCTCCTGGCTCCATGTCGAGCACCTGGAAGTCTTCAGGCTCAAAATCGAGTGTAAGGTGATGATCACCTTCACCTGCATTTACCGCTTGCAAGTCTCCCATTTTGTGCGATCCGGGAACCACCTGCAAAGCACCGTTTTTCTCAGAGGTAGTGACAAAAGGGGCCCATATATTGATGCCTGGTCCTTCGAAAGTTGTGTATTGATTGTCCTGATGAAAATGAAACTTACCTCCTCCTCCACCGCTTTTCACGGCCGAGAAAGGTAAATACATCGTAGCCTCACCTCCCATCAGTTGACTAGCAATGCTTTTTAGGAGTTGGCTATTGATGTAAGCATCCAATGTGGAGCCTTTGAGGTACTGCTGCGTTTGCCGCAGTTTTGTATGCCCCAGCCCGATGACAGACATGATATGATCAATGTCTGATTTAATATCCTGAGCCAGAGTTGAAGAAAACACAGTTCTGAGCACGACATATCCATGCTCCTGATAGTGCTTCAAATCATCAGCACTACAGGTGTAGGCAGAAAAACTAGAAGAGTTCATCCGTTGAAATTTTGTGATTAAATGAATTTTGGATTTGGGATATCGTGGGTGACAAAAACTAGCTCTTGTCACCCGCGGTATGAGCTATTTTGCCCACCAAACTTTATCTGCATTCGTTAGGCTTGTAAATGTTTGCCCTTCTAAATTGCTATTGATATCCGCCTCGCTATTAGGCAATGGGAACTTTACAGGTTGTTCTTCCTGATTTGCAGGTATACCCGTTCGCCGAATATCATTGTAGGCTTCTATGCCTTGATACACAAAGAATGACAAAAACTTTTGTCTCATGATATCCTCTAATGCTAAGGCGCTCGCACCAGGAAAAACTTCCGAAGCAGCTGCAAAGGTGGCAATAGCTGCTGCGTCTACCCCAAATGAGTTCATAGACGCGGTAACAGCAGCTTCATAGGCATCATTGGACGCTACGGTATTGCCCTGTCGGAGCAGTGTCTCAGCCTCTATAAATTTCAACTCACTAAAAGTTAACAGCGGCATAGGAGCAGCTGGCCCAAAGAAGGGTGCTTTTGGAGCCGAAAAGTCATTGTAAAGCCCCCCAGACTCTGCAAAACCTATAGCGCCTTTATAGGTATTATCATGAAGTGTCATCCATATTTCGGCACGTGGATCGGTAACACTATCACCGTTTTCAAATTGGAGAAGCGTGTTCACAAATGTACTATGAACTACCAGGTCCGCATTTAGATTGCCGATTGGATTTCGGTTATTTTCGCTGTAACCTGAAAAGACCAAATTGTCATCATTGCTCTGATAAGCTGACGCCAGCGCGGCAATGATCTGATCATCATGATCGCTTCTATTACTCAGCCGATTTAAGTATCGTGCCTTCAGTCCGTAAGCAGTTTTGAGCCAAAGTCCAATATTTCCTCCATAAAACTGATCTACACCAGCAAAATCATCCTCAGCACCTTTTCCTAAATCTGCAATTCCACCTTCTAGCAAAGCCAATACTTCTGCATAAATTGCTTCCTGGGTATCAACTTTAGGGTTTTGAATCTGAGTAGGCTTACCCGTTTCAGAATAAGGGATATCTCCAAACAAATCAGTTGCGACTGCCAGAGTATAGGCTTTCAGCACCTTTGCACACCCTGCAAAATTCCAACTTTCATTCGCTTCAGCACGGGTGATGATTTGCTCAAAATCATTGAGTGTATAGTACATCTGTACCCATGTAGGAGTAGCTGTAAAGTCTGCTCGATAACCATTGTTGGTGGAGTTTGACAGTAGCTCCGAAAATGTAGCGGCTGCCACAGCTGAAGTATTACCCATAACATTGGTCACCAGGCGCTCGGATGCAGCGACCCATACATTGACCGGCAGGACCTGCTGCGGGTTGAGTGCGTTTGGATCCGTATCTATTTCATTGAGCACTTCATCACTACAGCTCCATCCAAAAGTGCTCATACTAAGTATCAGAATGGATTTGATGATATTTTTATTGATCGAATTCATGTCGTTAATATTTTATAATGCGTGCCGAAGTAAGACATTGAAGTCATGAGCCAAACATTCATCCTTCAGGTGATCATGATGTCGAATGATTGAACTCATTACTTCAGGCATTTACATTTAGTTGGTTAAAAAACAAGCTTTAAGCCTCCACCAAAGCTCTTGGTCACCGGATAAGTACTGTACTCGATACCGAATGTCTCGCCTTCGGTCTGTCTCAGGTTTTCCGGATCTGAATTCGGGTAGTCCGTGATGAGTAGCAAGTTTCTCCCCACGATGTATGCCGAAATACCCGAAAACAGCGGTACATCAACCACCTTCGTAAGGTCAAAATCCAACCGCAGTTCACGTAATCGCACAAAAGACGTCTCATAAGTGTAAAACTCATTGTTGCCATCTACGCCACCTCTCCAGGGGGCATCAAAATATGCCTGACCTTTAACGATCGCTATATCGTTAGCCTCGCCGGTAGATACAATCTCCCCATCTACGACACTGCCTTTGACCCCATCTATCACTACTTCCGTTTCTCGATCTTCAGTAAAAGCAAATGTTCCTAAACGTCCTCCTAATCGATTTGGTCCTGAAAATTGATTTCCACCTTTTCTCCAGTCAATCTGAGCGGAAAGCGACACAAACTTGTAAGTAAACCGATTGATAAATGACATTTCAAAATCAATAGGCGCCTCTGCATAAGTTTGTGGGGTTATGGAAGTGAGAGGTATCCCAGTGGAGCTATCTACGATGATACGGCCTTGATCATCTCGTGCGTAGACTCGACCTCTGAGCGCTGGAAACCGCCTGCCTTCTTCCACTACCAGCGACATTCCATTAAAACCAGATTCATTGTAAGCGAGCCTCTTCACACCTGTTTCATCATCCGTTTCTACTCCTTCTGAGGTGATTTCAGTAACTACATTGTTATAGGAAGTAAAATTGGTGGTCAAATCCCAGCGAAAACCATTAGTCACTATCGGAGCTACTGTCAACGAAATTTCATGTCCATTACTTTCTACGGTAGCGGCATTTTCTAAAATGGAGGACGCAGTAGTAGAAGCAGGTAGCTGTCGCTCAATGATCTGATCTTCGGTTCGTGTATCAAAATAGGTGTAATTAAAATTGATTCGATCATTTAGGAAACCAAGGGCCAGATTATATTCCATTCCTTTTGTATTAACTGGGCGTAAATCTGATGCGACAATTCGTTGACCAGAATTGGAAGCCGTAGGTCTGGAAGGTAATACACTGTGCCAGTTTCCATTAAAGGACACCACAGGATTAAAGGTGGCCTGCTGTATGAAGGTATTGGATGGCTGTTGTCCCACTTCAGAGTAATTCAAAGCGATCTTACCGAAATTTAAAATACTTTCATTGAGATCTAGCACTTCCGTAAATACCACACCTGCCCCAATATTGCCATAATTAAACGTACGGTTTCCTTCTGGCATATTCGATAAGTAATCAGAGCGAATGGCTCCATTTAGGAAAAAAGCGTCATTATAATTGAAATCCGCATTGGCAAGAAAGCCTACGTTTCTACGGCGACCGTCATGGGTGGTGGCCCTACCTATCACGTCACCATCGGTGTTGCTTGCTTTGTGCAATCCAGCCACCAGCATTCCTCCATTTAGAGCCGTGAATTGGTTGATTCCGTCATCATGGATAAATTCATTACCTACCATAATGCGAGCGTTGAATCCCGTAAAAAGCTGTTTCTTAAATGTTAATCCGGCAAAAGAGTTGTATTGAATCTGGTTGCTGTTAAACTCTGATATGTAACCATTGTTAGTCAGCGTATTGACTCCATAGTGCAAATTATATTTCTCTCGAACAATAACTCCATTGTCGGCGGCTGAGTTGAAACCGAACCTTACTTGAAAGTCCAGCCACTCAGCAAAATCATATCGCAAATAGGCATTACCGAGGACATTGATCTGCGTATTATCATTATAACGGTTATTGGCCATCCAAATGTTATTTGGAAAGTTTCTCCACCCTGTAGGGCTATATGGCTCCCCAAGCATATGCTGTGAAATACCTCCAAGATCGTAAGAGGCAGGTTTGGAATTAATCAACGCCAAAGGATTGGTGTCGCTTGCCGGCCCTTGATCTATACTTCTTACCTCGCGATGAATGAGTGATACCAGTGTTCCTACTGTCAACTTATCCGTGAGATACAAATCACCAGAAACATTTAGGTTATACCGCTTCATGTAGGTATTCGGTACAATACCGTCTTGATTGGTGTAGGCAAACCCAATATTGACATTGCTGGATTGGCCCCGTTGTTCCAAATTTACACTGGTGTTTAGCGTGTGCCCATTTCTAAAGAAAGCTTCATAAGCATCATAAAATTGGGGCTGAACCTCGCCTCCCACATGATCTAGCGTATAAGCGCCCAGGGTATCCATTCGCGGACCATAGTTGAGACCACTGGTTTGAGAAAATGCCCCATTACTGCCCTGAGCATACGTTTTCTGAAAGTCTGGTGTAACCGCTATCCGATCAACCGTATAATTGGTATTGAAAGTAATTTTTGTGGACCCGATATCCGCTCCTTTACCGCGTTTGGTCGTCACCACGATCACTCCATTATTCGCTGCCACACCATAGAGAGCAGCAGCAGCTCCTCCTTTTAGTACATTGATCGATTCGATTTGAGATGGGTCCAAATTATCTGCATCACCACGAGCACCATCTATGATAAATAAGGGCTTGTTACTACCACCAAAGCTATTCTGCCCCCGGATGAGCACATTATTGAGCCCCCCTCCAGGCTGCCCACTACCCTGATTTACACTAACACCAGCGATTTTTCCCTGCAACGAATTTACCAAGTTTGGCTGAGCGCCTTTAGTAATTGTCTCAGAGTCTATATTCTGTGATGAGTAGGTCAGTGTTTTGGCGTCTTTTTCAATTCCAAATGCAGTTACAACAACCTCTTCCAGAGACGAAAGGTCAGCATACAGTGTGACGGAAACCTCAGAGCGACCTGCTAAGGCTACCTCCTGAGGGTTAAACCCTACAAATGAAATCACGATGACTGCCTCCGGACCTGATACACTAAGCTGAAATTTCCCTTCCAGATCAGTAATGGTGCCATTAGTGGTACCTTTTTCGAGTACCGTAGCACCTGGCAAAGGTTCACCGTCTGCATCATGCACTGTGCCAGACACTTCAGTATCTGGTGAAATGCCTTCCTCTACGGTTTCATGAGAATCATCTTTAGGATAGATGTGAATATTGTCATCTACTCGCTTAAAGCGCAAGGAAGTTTTCACAGAAATTTCTTCCAGCACTTTGCCTAGCGGGCGCTTTTTGGCATGCAAACTCAAACTTTTTTGAGTATCTATCAGGTCATTGTTAAAGGAAAAATGAAAAGGAGTTTTTTCCTCTAAGATGCCCAATACTTCAAGCACAGTGGCTTCTTTCACCGAAACAGACAATTCTATTTCGTAAAGGCTCTTTCCCTGAGCTTTGGTCTCAGACGCCAGGAGCAGACTTGCCGAAACAGTCTGGATTATCATGAGTATGAGTACAAACCTTGACATCCTGATTAGGTCATTCAGTACATAATTTTTCATTAATTTTACATGTTTAGTTAACAATAAGGTTGGCTAAATGCGTGTATTGGATTTTGGGTCGCCAAACTTTGAAATGCAATACACATACATCTGGTGCCGGTTTTCCGGCATCATTTGTTCCGGGCTATCCGGTATCTGGGGTCATCATCTCTTCCATCAGTTTTTGGTTATAATTACACGTTTATCTTCTATCTTATAAGCAAAGCGTGAAGTCACGCCCACACCTTGTAGTATTTTTTCAAGTGATGCATTTTGGTAGCGGCCTGTATATGCCCCTTCTGGCATTCCGTTCGGTAGTTCAAAACTTACCCCATACCATTGCTCTAATCTTTCAAATACCTCAGCTATTGGTGTATTGTTAAATACCATCAACCCATCTTTCCAACCAATCACCTGATCATAATGAAAGTTAGCAACCTTTATGGCGCTTTCAGGTGCGCGTAGAATGGCTTGCTGGGCAGGTAAGAGCGTAGCAGCGCTTCCAGCGCCTCCACTAACCTCCACTTTTCCGGTCACCACCGCTACAGATTCTACTACCTCTTCTGGATAACTTCTTACGTTGAATGAGGTACCCAACACCCGTGTGGTGATATTGGATGCATGGACCAGAAAAGGCTTTTGTTCGTCTCTGGTCACATCAAAAAACGCCTCCCCTGTAAGAAAAACATTTCGTTTTGCCCCAAATGGCTGCTCATATGTCAGCTTGCTTTCTGCATTCAGGATCACCCGTGTACCATCTGGTAGTTTTACTCTTAACTTTTGGCCTTTAAGCGTTTCCTTTACCACGTGTTGGCGCTGAAGTTGGGCTATATCAGAATTTCTCGTCGGCAAAACGTAAACGAGTACGAGAGTGGCACATACCAAAATAGCCAGTGCCGCAGCAGCAGCGAGCCATACTTTTTTGGTATTCGCTTCCTTCCCTGGGTTGGTGTGCTTATGGCGATGGTGAGCCACCACGCTGGTGAGCAATGTGCCATAAGTTTCCTCCGGCATTTGGTACTGGTGCTTATAGCTGGTGGCCTGAATAACATTTTTGGCTTTAGCTACAATCCTTCCCCTGCCTGGATCCTGCTCTATCCAACGTGCCCAATAGTGATCGGACTCTGGGCTGGGCTGGGTCACCCACTTGATAAAGTGCTCATTTTGGAGCAAATCAAGAAAGGTATCGTTTGAAGCGTTTGTCATAGTACCGGGTATTTGGTGCTATAGAGACAGCACTCCCCGAAATGACCATACCTATTTTTACTTTTTTTTGATTTATTTTTCAAAAAGCTACAAATACACCAAAAAACACAGCAAATAAGCTTTGCATTTGATCAATTTTACAATTTAAAGTGACGCTGATCTCAGCAACAAGAGTAAAACAAGTGTGTCTTTGAATGGGGCTAATCGCTTCTGAAGAGATTCTAACGCCCGGTAGGTAAGGGCCCGTGCAGATTTCACTTTGATATCCATGATTTCAGCTATTTCTGCATAGCTGAGGCCTTCGTAAAAATAAAGTAACAAGGCTTCCTTTTGCTGAACAGGCAGCTCGTTGAGGTGCTTTTCGAGTAAGGCATAGTCTTCAGACCGGTCTTCGCTGGTAGATGCCATGGCTAAACCGGCAAGGCTGATTTCGAACATTTCTTCATGCTCGCCCTGCAGCCACATGCGCTCCTCACGCTTTGCCTGCCGAAGCAATCGCCTGCGTAAGGAAACGAATAAATATCCTTTGATCGATTTTACTTCCGACAGTCGATCTCGCCGATCAATAAGATCAAAAAATAGCTCTTGAATGGTGTCAGTGACTAATTCCTTTTGCCTTACGAGCTGGCACCCATAATTATAGAGATGATTGGCATAATGATGATAGATGTAAATCAGGCTTTCTTCATCTCCATGCAAAAACTTTTTCCAAATAACAGACTCATCTTTAATTGGAATCTTTTCGCCATTCACGAGATGTGACGATTCAGAATAGTCGTATAAGGAAGAAACTTTCATCTGAACAACATTTGGGAGCCATATTCGGGCTAAAAAGCCAGAATATTTCACTCGGGTTTAGGTAGGACTTTCACCAATTTGCTGAATTTCAACCCAATAACCAAATGTTGCCTAACCGATTGAATGCTGAAGTCGTGCTATTTTTACTTCTCTCGATCAAAAACCAGTACGTTTACAGATTGAGGTAAGAGCGTGACTTGCTGGCCTGCGTCTAACTGACCAACAGCACTGCCCCATAGCGTACTTTTCCTTTGGGAGGCATCCCCGCTAATGGAATGGTGAGTATACGAATTGCCAAGGTCCATCGCGTCAAATTGGATTGCCAATGCAATCTTTTTGTCAAAATGCCGGTTGATGGCATGAATGTATACCTGCTTGTCATCTGCCGTGACTATCAAATCTACAAGAGCCACCCGCTCTGCAGGCAAAACACCGCTTACCTTGTATGGTTGCGTGTAAAATTGATTGTTTGACAACTCACTTTTCAGTACCACATTTCCGTGATACCGGGAGTAAAGCCCCGTCACCATACCTGATGGGAACAACTCGGGCTCCTTTGTGGCATCATCGATGCGGATGCTGTTGATGTCCCAGCTGTTGCCCACGAGCATCGATTGATTAGCGATTTTGATGTGATCGCTTGCACGCATAAAAGCATGTAAAAACCCAGCGGCCCCAAGGCCTTTGGCATGGAGGGACTCTACCAACTGCTCCTCCTGCACCTGATTGTTTTTTAATGCTAACCATCCATTCCAATTCCATTCGGTAATGGCGACTTGCACGCCGGCCTCTTTCAAATACTCAAAATCCGTATTGATGATTTCCGAAAATCCGGTGGAGGGATTGATTCCCGGCAATGCGATCCAGGCATAATAAAGTTCCTCTTGCGATAGTGCTACCTCCTCACCCTCAGCATTGTAAAAAGCCCTCATCTCCCACGGGTGGTAGATGTGGTGCGCCAGGTAGCTGAACTGACCTTGGAAATGCTGTAGTGCCGGCGCAGCAAACCCCCGTGTACTTCCTTCTAATATGAGCTCAATGCCCGGATCTACACGCTTCATTTCCTGAAGGTATTGAGTGACTGTTTTCACATAGTTTTCCTCTATATCAGCTGGCAATGGTGATTGGTTGTACCGTAGGCCCTCGTCCACATCAAACCAGTTGAGTTCATTCCCAATCTGAAAATAGCGGACGTTGTAAGGTGCTTGTCTGCCATTTTTCATTCGCAAAAGAACATATTGTTCATATTTTGGAGGCAGATGGTCAGAGAGCTGGCCATTGCAGTAAGCCAACAGGGCAGCAGCATATTCAGCACCTTGCATGATAGAAACACTATCAAATAGCGCAAGTTTTAGGTTGGTAACCAAAAGGGGCTCAAAGTCTAATTGCTCAGAAAGCTCCAGAAACTCATCAAGCCCGAGCTCATTATTGGATACCACCACCCCATTGCGGCCGTCATAGGGCGGCCGCTGCGGACTATCTCTATCAGGAGCATTGTCTATGAGCTCTGTCCAAAAGTAAGCATCCACATCGGTACCGCCGGGAAACCTCACAATGGTCACCTTCAGGGAGTCCATTAAGTCTACTACATCACTCCGAAAGGTATTGGCTTTCACATCCCACGCCAGGTCTGCACCAGACTCCCCTGACCAATTGCATTTTTCAAAAAAATGACCAAACACCCGGTCGTCGAGCGTTCCCACTGGCTCATCAGTAATCGTTAATTGCACTTGTGCTGGCAAAGTGGTGACCGTCAGCAGGCAAACTAGCAGCAAAAAACAGGACACTATATGGAGGAAACTTCCTTTTATCGTCATAGGTATGAAGTGATATTTAGCATAAAAATGTGATGATACGCTAAAATAAATAGTATGCTATCCTAGCTTATAGGGTGTGGATTGTCGTTACAGAAGTAGAAAGGGCAAGAATTGATCGCACAACTGTCGGACGCTGACAGTAATGCTATTGGTCTAATTCACGGAAAAACCAACGATGGTCGTTGGTTCGGTAAACGCCGTAAAACAAAAAACACTCCCAATTGCTTAGAAGTGTTTCCCTTATGAGCCCCCAGTCGGATTCTTCCGTAGGAATGCCTGCGGCAGAACCAAACGACCGGTCGTTTGGTTCGGTAAACGCCTTAAAATAAAAAAAACACTCCCAATTGCTTAGAAGTGTTTCCTTAATGAGCCCCCAGTCGGATTCTTCCGCAGGAATGCCCGTGGCAGAACCAACGATGGTCGTTGGTTCGGTAATCGTCTTAAACAAAAAAAACACTCCCAATTTCTTAGAAGTGTTTCCCTTATGAGCCCCCAGTCGGATTCTTCCACAGGAATGCCTGCGGCAGAACCAAACGACTGGTCGTTGGTTCGGTAAACGCCTTAAAACAAAAAAACACTCCCAATTGCTTAGAAGTGTTTTCCTTATGAGCCCCCAGTCGGATTCTTCCACAGGAATGCCTGCGGCAGAACCAAACGACTGGTCGTTGGTTCGGCAAACGCCTTAAAACAAAAAAACACTCCCAATTGCTTAGAAGTGTTTTCCTTATGAGCCCCCAGTCGGATTCGAACCAACGACCTACTGATTACAAGTCAGTTGCTCTGGCCAGCTGAGCTATGGAGGCTTCAATTATATTTTCCGCTTTCAGGATTCAGCATTTTCTTCGTTAAGAAATCGCTGTGCGTATCACCGCTCAGCTGCTGAGCCCTGCCTGCCGGCAAGGCAGGTATGGAGGCCTAACAAGCGATAAACCATCGCTGTGTCATTGTTGCTCTGTGTAAAAGCGAGTGCAAATGTAATCTTACATTTCAAAAATGCAAAGACACTCAAGAAAAAAAATCAAATTTCATTTAACACGTCCAATTGCTTCTTCAAGTCCTCTAGTTCTTGTTCCGCACGTGCGATTTTATCTTTGAAATCGTCTTTGAGCTGTTCTGCATTTTTACTCGCAGCAAAAAACTCCATATTCGTTTTCCAGGTAGCAATATCGTTTTCGATATTGGATATCTTTCGCTTGATAGCTCCTTCCTTACGATGAATCTTTTGTCCACTATGAGGGCTATTCTTCAGCTTGCTCACCTGCACATGCATCTCCAGGTCACTACGCTGACTGTCTGTCAGGTCTTCAAGTGCGATAAGCTTGTTGGTAATCTCATCATATCGAGCATGCATCTTTTTGATGGCATTGCGAGGCACAAAACCGATCGCAGCATACTGATCCAACAAATCATACACCTGATCCAGCTCAATGGTTTCGGAGTTGATATACGCCTCTAGTGCAGAGCAGATATCTTCCTTCTTTTTCAGGTTTACTTCAAACTCCTTGTTGCGGTCATTGTGCTTGGCCCTTCTGCGCTCAAAGAAATGATCACAAGCTGCTTTAAACTCCTTGTACACCTCATTTCTGAATTTTTCTGGCACCGGACCTATCTCACGCCACTGACTTTGTAGTTTCTTAAGTTCGTTGGCCGTTTTATCAAACTCTTCGCTTTCCTTCAGCTCTTCTGCTTTGGCTAGCAGCTCTTGTTTCTTTTTAAGATTTTCCTCACGCTGACCTTCCAGGGTTTTAAAGAAAGCACTCTTATTAGCAAAAAATTGCTTGAAATTTGACCAGAAATGCTTGTTGATGTCCTTTGCCCGATCTCGTGGAAGCCCCCCTATCTTATCCCAACGCTTTTGCAACTCAAGAATCTCCTTGGTCTTGGAGTTCCATTCGGTAATGCGATCAGAATTAAATGTTGCAAAATCGCTGGCTTCATCTCCAAGCGCCTGCTTTTTCTCTGCGTTTTCGGCCAGGTCCTTCTTTAAGTGTTCGAAATAATCTTTCCGCTTCGCGTAGATCTTGTCAGATGCAGCTTTGAAGCGTTGCCAAACCGGTTCCTGATCATCCTTAGGGATGGGGCCTATATGTTTAAATTCCTCATGAAGCTCATTGAGTTGGAAAATCGCATCTTTTAGATTTTCAAGCTCATCCAACGCCTCGGCTTTGGCACAGAGTTCTAGTTTGGACTCCAAATTCTTTTTACGATCCAGCTCCTTCAATTCGAAGTAAATACTTCTGTGATCATAGAAACGGTCGATCAGTGCGTTGTAGTTGGCCCACAGCGTCTTCACGTGTGCCCCAGGCACCTGCCCTATAGATTTCCATTCGTTTTGCAGCTCTTTTAGGGCATTGATAGATGCTGTACTTTCTTCACCATCTACTAGCTCACGAAGACGCTCCAGTAAATCTTCTTTTTTAGCAAGGTTTTCATCCTTGGTTTTCTCTAGTTGAGCAAAAAACTTTGACTTTTTAGACCTTAGTTTTTCGTACAGGTCAAAAAACTCTGTATCGATCGCCTCTCCTTTGAAATCAAAATCAGCAGAGTCATTGCCTTCTATGGCCACAAATGCCTCCAAGGCAGCTTCACGCTCCTTGTCGTATATTTTATCGTAATGAGGTCGGATTTCTTTGAGTGCCTTATCCACTACCCGCATATTTTCTACACTCTCAAACTTTTTGAGGGCATCGAAGAGCTCCTGCTTACTTGGGTCGTGAAAGTCTAATGTCTCCAACAGTTTCTGTTCCTCACTGTCGTGATCATCATGATCATCACTCTCTTCTTCGGTAGCTTCGCCTTCTGCGGATTCCTTTTCAGATTGAGCACTCACCTCTTCAGTGGGTTCTTCTGGTTCTTCAGCTGGTGCAGATGCTGCTTCCTGTGGTTTAGCTTCTTCCGTTGATTCAGCCTGGGGCTGAACATCCTCCTGAGTTTCTTTGGTTTCCAGATTCTCAGTCACTTTATTTTCCTTATCCTCCATCGTTACGATATCTTCTATGTTGGCAACAAACTATAAAATTAATAAATACCCGATACTAATTCAGTCGTGGATCAGTCGGATAATTAGAAATTACGCGGTATTTACCCCCCATGCTTTTGAGGGCCTCTTGCCAAAGCTCGTCAGGGTTTCTATTAAATACCAATTCTGGCGTGGCCTTTTTGTAAACTATCCAGCTTTTTGCTTCCAGTTCTTCCATCAGCTGCCCCGGAGACCATCCAGAGTACCCAATAAAGAATTTCACTCGATCTTTTTCCAACTGATGCGTATTGATGGCAGACAACAATCCTTCAAAATCTATCCCCCAGTAAACGCCATCTACAATTTCCTTATCACCTTTCAACGTGGCTGGTGTATGGTGCAAAAAGTGCAATGTATTCTGCTGCACAGGGCCTCCCACAAAGACCTCAGAGTCAAACCCTTCTGCTTCTTCCACAAGGTCTGGCAGTGAAGTTTGTGCTTTTTTGTTGAGCACAAAGCCAAAAGAGCCGTTTTCATCATGCTCACACAGCAAAATGACTGTTCGCTCAAAGTTTGGGTCCGGCAAATAAGGCTCAGAAATCAGCAAATCACCTCTTTCTGGAGCTATCAATTTATCTGTTGCAAAATAATCCATTAGTGCAGGGCGGGTTTTAGTGGTAAACTATTCAAAACAACAGCTTCATCAGCAGTCATCTCCTCTAGTCTTTTATAGACCGCCGATTCGTCGAAATAGTTGAGAGCCATCTTCACAAATACTTCGCCGTGTTTGGCCTCCGATGCCCACAACTGATGGTAAAATTGTTTTAAATCTGGATCCTCCAACGCTTCATATACCATGCGAAAGCGCTCGGCACCACGTGTTTCTACAAGAGATGCCAGCAGCAGGCGATCCATAAAGCGTTCTTCTCTACCACTGCGGCATTTGTCCAACAGCTGCTTTACATAGATATCCTGACCTATCTCATGAGTCAGCTGAATACCTCTGGATTCCATGATTTCATACACAGAACGAAAATGTTCCAACTCTTCTACTGCAGTATCAATCAGTTCGGGAATGATTTCCAGACGATCGGGATACTTGGCTACAAAGCTCATAGCCATCGCCGAAGCTTTTCGCTCACAATTGGCATGATCCTTTAGAAACTCATCAAAATCTGCCATCACGGTATCTATCCATTCCTTACTGCTGTCTACAGCCAAATCAATTCTCAACTTCATAAAATCCTCTTTCTATATTAAAATCCCTCTTCTTTTCGCGCTCAGTAAGCGTTGAGGTTTTTAGCGAATCTATAACTTTGGTTCAAAAACAAATAAAACAATTTTAAACCTTATTACTCCACGTAAATTTAAATAAGCATGAGTCTGGACATAGCATCTCTGCGAAACGAATACAGTAAGGCCTCACTAGATCTGGACTCTACCAGCAGCTCCCCCATAGAGCAGTTTCTGAAATGGTTTGAAGAAGCCCAAAAAAGTGAAATCACTGAACCAAATGCCATGGTGCTAAGTACTGCTGATCTAAAAGGATACACGACCCAGCGTACTGTTTTATTAAAAGCTTTTGATGAAAAAGGCTTTGTCTTTTACACCAACTATTCTAGTAAAAAGGCACAGCAAATCAGTGAAAACAATCAGGTCTCCTTGTTATTTCCCTGGTATCAGCTAGAGCGCCAGGTGATCATCACTGGAAGAGCCGAAAAAGTAAGTACTGCCGAATCGTTAAAATACTTCACCAGCAGACCTAGCGGCAGCCAACTGGGCGCATGGGTATCACACCAAAGTAAAATCATCACTTCGCGGGGTATTTTGGAGCAAAAGCTTAACGAAATCAAGGAAAAATTTAAGGACGGCAAAATACCTCTCCCCGATTTTTGGGGCGGATATCGTGTCATCCCAAACAGTATAGAGTTTTGGCAGGGACGCCCTAGCAGGCTGCATGATCGTATCTATTACTCATCAGACTCTGATAACAACTGGTCTAAACAGCGTCTCTCACCATGAGCAAAAACATCTACCTGGAGCGCTATGCCTCACCCACTATTCACCACAATGAAAAAATAAATTCGGCCGTAGAGCTTATAGTAGTGCTACCCGCATTCGCGGAAAAACACCTGGACAGAGCACTGGCATCACTACACGCTTGTTCTTTCCCCAAGGAAAAAGCCTGTGTGTTGGTGGTTATCAACGAACCTGAAAATGCCTCACCTTCCATTGTAGCCACCAATGATCACGCACAACAAGCTGCCGATGCTATCGATCAAAAGTTTCAGCAGCTTGTTGTCCGGCTAAAACTCCCCCCAAAAAAGGCGGGTGTAGGACTTGCCCGTAAAATTGGCATGGATGAAGCTGCCCGTTTTTTTGAAAAGCACAACAAAGACGGAATCATTGTCTGCTATGATGCCGATTGTCTGTGCGCTCCCAATTACCTGGAAGCAATCCACAGCTATTTCCAGCGAAAAGATCGTCTCGTAGGCCACCTTCACTACGAACACACACTCAACGGCCCACACCATCATGAAATCGTGCAATACGAGCTCCACCTGAGGTATTATGTAAATGCACTAAGGGTGATTGCGTATCCTCATGCCATCCATACGCTAGGGTCCTGCATCACGGTCACTAGCAAAGCTTACCAAAAGCAAGGGGGAATGAATACCCGAAAAGCCGGGGAAGATTTTTATTTTCTGCACAAAATGGCCCCATTGGGCGGCATGGGTGAAATCAATGGCACAACGATCTATCCTTCTGACCGCACCTCAGACCGTGTACCCTTTGGCACTGGCCACGCAATAGATAAAATCTTAAAAACCGCACAGTACGAAACCTACAACCCGAAAGTCTACGAGTGTTTGTCACCGATCAACGAGGACTTGCAAAGCTGGTTTACAGCACCGGCTTCTCAACTAGATAAGGTTTCAGTTTGTCTGGATGACTTCCTACAAGCCTCCAATTTTCAAGAAGAACTTGATAAGATTATTAATCAATCAGGAAGTTTTGAAAACTTTAGGCAACGCTATTATGCCTGGTGGGATGGATTTAAAGTATTAAAATACATTCACTTTGCCCGGGATCATCACTACCCTAACGTGGCACTACAAGAAGCGCTAGAATGGCTGGGGAAGCAAACAAAGCTCAATCTTCACAAACAGCCCGCCGAACAACAACTTGCCACGCTCAGAGCATATGATCGTACAGCCAATTATCAGATCAGGTGATACAGGTCTTTAACGCCAAGAAACTGCTTTGTAGTAAACCCCTCAGCAAACCTCACTCCTATCCTATGGCCATATTCTATTGCTCTGGCTTCTATCATCTGCATAAATTCAGGCTTTGAAATATAAGTCTGAGGTTCATTACTTTCAGGATTATAAAACTGAGATTTATAGGCTCGGATGGCTTCCATCTTTTTGGCATGAGCCTCGCTGATGTCTACAAAAAAGTCAGGATTTTGTGACACACTCTGGATAGCAAAGTATAGCTTTTTGGGGCGCCAGGCTGCTTGCTCATCACCGTTCTCATCTGTGGTTTTCACCATCTTCAGACCCGCTTTGAAACAAGCTTCTTCCACGAGCTGTGCACCTTTGCCATGATCGGGGTGTCGATCATAAGTAGCATTGGTAAGAACAACATCTGGCTGATATTTTCTGATTTTCTCCACTAAGGCCAATTGATGCGACTCATCATTCACAAAAAATGAATCACGAAAACCCATATTCTCACGTACTGATAGCCCCATAATTTCAGCTGCTGCTTGAGCTTCCTCCTGTCGTTGGGCTGGAGTACCTCTGGTACCCAACTCACCCTGAGTGAGGTCAATTATGCCCGTAGTATAGCCCCGATCGAGGTGACTGATTAGGGTACCCGCACAGGACAACTCCACATCATCCGGATGTGCCGCAATGGCTAAAATATTGATTTTTTGTTGCTCCATTTCGTTTTCCTGATCCATTTAAAATAATGAGCAGATCTCAAACAACCTGTAATAAAAAAGGTCCCGAACACGTCGGGACCAATTTGATTTTTGATTTTAGGGACAATATCTATTAAAGTGCAGCCTCTTGCAACTCCACTTCTTTTTCTGCGATAAACTTCTCAGCATCAAGAGCGCCCATACAGCCGCTGCCTGCAGCAGTCACTGCCTGGCGATAGATCTTATCTTGTGCATCACCTGTAGCAAAAACTCCAGGGATATTAGTTTTAGAAGTGCCTGGGATCGTTTTGATATATCCAGCCTCATCCATATCCAGATAATCTTTGAAAATGTCCGTGTTTGGTTTGTGACCAATCGCCACAAAGAAGCCCTGCACATCTAGCTCGCGCTCTTCTCCGGTCACGGTGTCTTTTAGACGCACACCACTCACTTCTTCGTCACCCAAAACTTCTACAGTCTCAGTATTCCAAAGCACCTCGATATTAGGTGAGTTAGCTACTCGCTGTTGCATGATCTTACTCGCACGCATTTCATCACGCCTTACGAGCATATACACTTTATTTACCAGCTTAGAAAGATAAGTAGCTTCTTCTGCAGCAGTATCTCCTGCTCCTACGATAGCTACATCCTGACCTCTAAAAAAGAAGCCGTCGCATACCGCACATGCGGAAACACCTTTCCCGTTGAGCCGCTGCTCGCTTTCCAAGCCTAGCCATTTAGCTGATGCGCCTGTAGAAATGATAACAGCCTCCGCTTCGATTTCTGTTTTGTTATCTACCGTCACTTTGTGTGGCCATCCGGAGAAATCTACTCCGGTCACCATTCCACTGCGAATATCTGTTCCAAAACGCTCAGCCTGTTTTTGAAAATCCACCATCATCTGAGGCCCCATGACACCTTCTGGATATCCGGGATAGTTTTCTACATCAGTAGTGATAGTCAACTGCCCACCTGGCTGACCTCCTTGATAGAGTACGGGTTTCATACCTGCCCGGGCAGCATAAACTGCCGCAGTAAATCCCGCAGGACCTGATCCGATAATTAGAACTTTTACTTTTTCGTTTGCCATTATATCTTACTCAAATTTCAAACCTCTATAACCAACGTTCAGAAAGACAAAAGGTCTCAATTATCTCCAACAAAAATCCAGAGTGTCTTCCAGATTACTATCCGAGATAGGTTTTGAGTGATTTTGACCTGGAAGTATTGCGCAGCCTGCGAATTGCCTTTTCTTTGATTTGGCGAACACGCTCTCTGGTAAGTTGAAATTTCTCTCCTATTTCCTCCAGAGTGAGTGCCTGACGACCATTGAGCCCAAAATACAAGGCTACCACATCAGACTCACGAGTGGTGAGTGTAGCCAATACACGCTGTACTTCACGCCGGAGCGAGTCACACAGCAGCACATTGTCTGGTGGCGTATCATCATCACTTTCCAGTACATCCAATAGCGTACTCTCTTCGCCTCCGGCGAAAGGAGCATCCATTGAAATATGTCTTCCTGAAATTTTTATAGTGTCAATGACTTCATCCTCTGACACTTCAAGCATTTCGGCCATTTCCACTGGAGATGGCTCACGCTCAAACTTCTGCTCAAGCTCCGAAAATGCTTTGGAAATCTTATTAAGTGAACCTACACGATTGAGCGGAAGTCGAACGATTCGAGACTGCTCAGCCAATGCCTGAAGTATGGATTGCCTAATCCACCAAACTGCATAGGAGATAAATTTAAACCCCCTGGTTTCATCAAAACGCTGGGCGGCTTTGATCAACCCGAGATTGCCTTCGTTGATTAGATCTCCCAACGTAAGCCCCTGGTTTTGGTACTGTTTGGCTACAGAAACCACAAAGCGTAAGTTTGCTTTGGTCAGCTTATCCAGAGCCAGCTGATCGCCTTCTTTGATGCGTTTAGCCAACTCCACCTCCTGCTCGGCGGTGATAAGTTCTACTTTTCCGATTTCTTGCAAATACTTATCGAGAGATTCACTCTCCCGATTCGTAATCTGCTTACTAATTTTTAACTGTCTCATTTATGGCGATGTTTTGTAAAGCTGTGCCTAAAAAGACACAGCTATCGCCAATAAATTTAATCAGCTTTATTTTGCTTTCTCCGGTTTAGGAAGTAAAACTTTTCGTGACAATCGGTATTTACCCGTTTTTTTGTCGATTTCGATAAGCTTCACTTTGATTTCCTCACCTACCTCAAGGATTTCTTCCACGTTTTCTACACGCTCCCATTTGATCTCTGAGATATGGAGTAGTCCGTCTTTTCCAGGTAGTATTTCCACAAAAGCACCGAATGGCATGATGGCTTTCACCTTGCCTTCGTACACTTCGCCTACTTCCGGCACAGCTACGATTGCTTTGATTCTACCTACAGCATCATCTAGTGAACTCTTGTCAGCAGCAAAAACACTTACCATGCCACCCTTTTCAGTTTCTTCGATGGTCACAGTAGCACCAGACTCACGTTGGATTTCCTGAACGATTTTACCTCCAGGTCCGATTACCGCACCGATCATATCACGCTCGATATTGATCTGTACCAGTCTAGGCGCATTGTCTTTCATCTCTTCTCTTGGCGCAGAGAGGGTCTTGTTCATCTCGTTAAGGATGTGAGCTCTACCTCTGTTTGCCTGAGCAAGGGCTTCTTTCAACACATCGTATGACAGACCATCGATTTTTATGTCCATCTGACAAGCGGTAATTCCTTTGTCAGTACCTGTTACTTTGAAGTCCATATCACCAAGGTGATCCTCATCTCCAAGGATATCAGACAGCACTGCGTATCGTCCAGTTTCGCTATCAGAGATCATCCCCATAGCTATACCCGACACCGGGCTTTTCAGGTTAATACCTGCGTCCATCATAGCCAAAGAGCCGGCGCATACAGTTGCCATAGATGACGAACCATTAGACTCCAGGATATCAGACACCACACGTATGGTATATGGGTTATCATCAGTAGGAATCATAGGTTTCAATGCACGCATAGCAAGGTTTCCATGTCCTACTTCACGTCTACCCGGACCTCTGTTTGGTCTTACTTCGCCAGTAGAAAACCCTGGGAAGTTGTAGTGTAGAATAAATTTATTGTATCCAGAGATCATCGCACCGTCGATCATCTGCTCGTCCATTTTAGAACCAAGCGTTACAGTAGTCAATGATTGCGTTTCACCACGTGTAAACACCGCAGAACCGTGCGCTGATGGCAACACGTCTACTTCACTCCAGATAGGTCTGATTTCTTCCAAATCACGTCCATCCAGACGTTTCTTGGTATCTAAAACACAGTTTCTTACTGCGTTTTTCTGTACTTCTTTGAAATACTTTCCTACCAGAAAGCCATCGAGTTCTTCCAATTCCTCCTCGCTGTATTGCGCCAGGAATGACTCTTTTACCGCGTCAAAAGCTTCGCTTCTTTCGGTCTTATTGGCACTTCCTTTCTTAGCTATATCATAGCATGCCTGGTAGCAATGCTCCTGAATCTTGGCTCTAAGCTCTTCATCAGATGGCTCGTGATCGTACTCACGCTTTGTGGTAGCGCCTACTTCCTCAGCAAGCTCCACCTGTGCCTGACACTGTACTTTGATCGCTTCATGAGCAACCTGAATAGCTTCAAGCATTTCCTCTTCAGAAACTTCTTTAGACTCACCTTCTACCATCATGATGTTGTCTAGAGTACCAGCAACGATCAGATCAAGGGTAGCTTCTTCCATTTGAGTAGGTGAAGGGTTAACGATGTATTCGTCTCCCACCTTCACTGTGCGTACTTCTGAGATAGGTCCATCAAACGGAATATCCGACACACTAAGAGCTGCAGATGCCGCCAATGCTGCTAGTGCATCTGGCATTACATTAGCATCGGCAGAGATAAGTGATAGCATTACCTGAGTATCCGCATGATAATCAGACGGGAACAAAGGCCTAAGGGCTCTATCTACCAAACGGCAGATCAGCACTTCATAATCAGAGAGTTTACCTTCTCTTTTCAAAAACCCACCAGGGATTTTTCCTGCTGCAGCAAATTTCTCCTGATAGTCTACAGATAGGGGAAGGAAGTCAACTCCTTCTTTAGCTTCTTTGCTGGAAACCACTGTAGCTAGAATCATGGTATCACCCATGCGTACTACTACAGAGCCATCAGCTTGTTTTGCCAGGCGACCTGTCTCGATAGAGATTTCTCTACCATCAGCCAGTGCCAGTTTCTTAACCGTGTATTGAGGCTTCATAAATGTTGTGTATTAAATAATGATGTGTTTTCAGGAGCCCCATATAATTACTGTCTTGACCAGGCGCCTGAGATAAAAAAAGGGAATCCTGAGTTGAATTCCCCCTTAAAATTGTCCTTAAAATTACTTACGGATACCTAGTTCCGCGATGATTTTTCTGTATCGCTCGATATCTTTATTGTACAAGTAGTCGAGCAATCTTCTTCTTTTACCAACCAATTTCATCAAGCCAAGACGTGTAGAGTGGTCTTGTTTGTTTTGTTTGAGATGTTCCGTGAGGTGGTTGATACGGTGGGTAAAAAGCGCGATCTGTCCTTCTGATGAACCAGTATCTTCTTTACCGCTACCGTATTTGGTGAAGAATTCTTCTTTCTTTTCCTTCGTTAAATACATTCTCTGTTGTTTTCTCTTAATTATCCCTTAAAATCAAAGCGCAAATTTAGCCGGGATTGTATATAAATACAATAATGTGATTATTTTTTCGAAAACCTCGTTTTGAGTTTATCTATCCAAACGTTATAAAAGTCGGTATCAAACAAACGAGCGTCGATTCTTGCCTGCCTTAAAAAGAACAAACCTATGGGCAACAAAGCCAGGTCGGCCACCCACACTGCCAAAACTGGGTCCATTACTCCTTCTTTTGCAGACTTTTCACAAATGATCCCAATTATGTAAAAGACCAAAAAGAATAAGATAGATACGATGACAGGCACACCCAACCCCCCTTTTTTGATGATAGCTCCTAAAGGAGCCCCTATCAGAAACATCACAATACAGGCAAATGCCTGACTGTACTTTTTCCATTTCTCGATGATCCACCTTCGATGGTCTTTTTCCAGGTTTTTCACTCTAGACACCACTGAGGTAAGGTTTACTTTCACATTCTGTGCCTGATTTTTTGCCGTCTGTAACACATCTATTTTCCGCTTGGCAAGTGTGCTGTGCAAGTACTCCCAACTCATAGTGTCCAGCTTTGGCTTGCCCAGCACCACACCATTTGCTAATGAATCTGCATCTATCGCTGTAAGTGTACTGTCCTGATCGTCTTTGATTACCTTCAGCTCAGTACTGGGCAGTTTTGCCTGTAGTCGCATTCCAGCGCCTTCCGGGTCCTTCGCAAGTTTCTTTTGAACGGGGTTTTGAGTCAAAAAACTTAACATAGAAGCCTCTACAACAGACTGCTCGGTGGTATCCGCCTTCACTTCTTCTTTGGCCGGTGGAGCATTAGGCACCTTTAGCTCAGATTCCTTTAAGTGATATGAAAAGAAGCCGCGGGCGTTGGTAATAAATCCTTGCTTCGAAGTGTAAATAGAGCGCCCGAGGGAATCTATATCTACCGTCAGCTCAGAAATATTTTTCATCTGCCGGTTGTTTTGAAACAACTCTTCTTTCGTTCTTTTCAGGTCAAAAGAGGATAGGTTGAACACCATATCCATCCGGTTAAATTTCGTCCGATAAAACTGATCAACGGGTTCTCGAGGTTTGGACTCTTCACTGTAATAGTTGCCATCGTACAGTTCTAGCTTGAGGTACTTGTCATTGTACATCATAAACATTCTACTAGAATCTGCCAGAATTACCCGATTGTTGCCTTTACCATCAGTATGGTCATAGATCAAAACATCTTTCAGCGTCTTATTATCGCTAAGCTTTTCTTTTACTTTGATGCTGTAGTCTGGTATGCCATTGTAAAACACCCCTTCTTTAATGTCCAATGCTGGCTTCTTATGCTTGATATCATACAGCAAGCTGTAGGCTTTTAGGTTGGCGGCAGGCACCACATGGTTCATAAACTGAAACGCCGCGAATGTGAGTATGATGACAAAAAAGAATATAGGCCGCAGGGCTCTCACCAAAGATATGCCTGCACTTTTGATGGCGGTTAGTTCGAAATTTTCCCCCAGGTTTCCGAAGGTCATCAGTGAAGACACCAACACCCCTAAGGGGAGTGCCGCCTGGAGCATGTTGAGACTAAAATAAGTCAGCAGCTCCGCGAACACATCGAAACCGAGGTTTTTACCGACAAAATCGTCGAAGTATTTGAGCATGTACTGTATGAGTAGCACAAAGGTGGCTACCACTGTAGTGAGTACAAATGGCCCAAAAAATGCTTTTAGAATTAACGTATCGAGCTTTCGCATAAACCCCGCAAATATGAAAAGAAATCCTCAAAGGAATACGCAAATAACCCGGGAGAAGTTTATCCTCCTACAATTTCCTTTAGATCATGAATCAAGCTATCATAGAGCTCTTGTTGCTCTTCCCGATCCATATCGCTGTAGTCAGTCACACGAATAAAAACCTCCTGAGTAAGCTCATTCATATCAAGCTTAAATTCCAGGTAGGTAGGGTCGTCATCTTCTGACTGACCTTCTTCATCCAAAAACTCAAAGCGTACGTGAGAGTTGGTACGGCTAGACACCATCTTCGCCTTATTCTCATCTCCATCCCACAAAAAAGTAAACACTTTATCCTCGTTGATATTGACATCATCAGCAAACCACTGGGCAAGGCCTGAAGCTGTACTGAAGTATGGATAAAGCATTTTCTTAGATGCGTTAATCGGATATTCTCCTATAAATTTTTCTTTCGGCATAGGTGAGGAATTTTAGGATAAGGTAAAAAAAAAATTGAAATCATCAATATGCTATGATAAAAAAGAAATCTTCTTACATTTGCACCTCTTTTGAAAGGCAGCGAGCCCCAAACGGGGTTTCGGAGCTGAAATTGAGAGCTGAAAAAAGAAGTTTTTCAGGCGGAATATAGTCAATGAAAGTGGATTATATTCAAGAAATTGAGATTCTAGGTAAGAAAAATTGGTGCAAGAACTTTTCCACCAGGAAGGTCGATTGTTGGATGAAATACTTCTGGTAAATATTACTAAAAAATTCATCTTGAGGATTGGCACCAAAAAAGAAAATACCATGTAATTTCGCCCAGCTTTTTGAGCCATTTATTTAATTCTCTGGCAACAAAGTTGGAAATGGTTAGAGCGTCGGATCGGCACGCGTAGTGTCATAACCCGGAGGTCTTAGCCAGGAAAATATTGTAAGAAGGAAATTTGGCGAGGTAGCCTACCTGCGGTAGGTAAACTCAGACAGATGATTTGAAAAATCGCCAAATGCTAAAAAAAAAGCATCAAATGGGTGCTAATAAATGGTTAGAGCGTCGGATCGGCACGCGTAGTGTCATAACCCGGAGGTCTTAGCCAGGAAAATATTGAAAAATGAAATTTGGCGAGGTAGCCTACCTGCGGTAGGTAAACTCAGACGGATGATTTGAAAAATCGCCAAACGCTAAAAAAAGCATCGAAAGGATGCTAATAAATGGTTAGAGCGTCGGATCGGCACGCGTAGTGTCTTAACCCGGAGGTCTTAGCCAGGAAAATATTGAAAAATGAAATTTGGCGAGGTAGCTCAGATGGTTAGAGCGTCGGATTCATAACCCGGAGGTCGGGGGTTCGACTCCCCCCCTCGCTACTAAAAAGCTCGCAGCAATGCGAGCTTTTTTTGTTTCTATCATTCCCTCAGATTGTGGCGAAGTTCCTGTAAATTCGTATTACACATACCGTGTAATATGAAAAGATCGTGGAACGAACATGTGGAGCTTTTTAATGGCAAGTCCACACCTCCAGCCGCTACCCTTACCAAGGCACTTGAATTACTAAAATCACAAACTGAAAATACTAGTAAACGAGCAATAGATCTGGGATGTGGTAGTGGGAGTGATACAATGGCCTTAATTCAGCAAGGCTGGCAAGTATTAGCAATAGATCAAGAAGCAAAAATCATCCAACACCTGGTTCAGCAGCTGCCTGCGCCACTCCCCTCTCTAACTACAAGATGCACCACCTTTGAAGCACTCGAAACATTACCACCCGCTGATTTGATCAATGCGTCTTTCTCCTTACCATTTTGCAATCCCGCTCATTTTGATCAACTCTGGGATACTATTACCTCCAGTCTGGTCCAGGGCGGTTACTTTGCAGGGCACTTTTTTGGTCCTGAAGACGACTGGGCACCCAACCCAAGCATGATCTTTCACGATACTATGGCTATAGAACAGCTATTCAGGGGTTTCAGAATAGCAGCACACAAAGAAGTAAATAAAACTGGAAAAACAATTTCTGGTGACAGCAAGCACTGGCATGTCCATCACCTGGTAGCCTGTAAACTATAGGTTAAGAAAAAGAGTAAGAAGTATAGGCCCTGGCCTCCCTGCGAAGTATCCATACTGCCAATAGCGCGTAGATAACGTTTTCCAAACCAAGCATATAGTAGATACCAAAACTTCCCCATACTCCTGTAGCAGCCAGCAAGGCAACAAACGGCAAGAATAGTATCACCTGCCTGCCAACAGGCAAAAAGCTTGCTATTTTACTTTGGCCAACGGCCTGAAAGTATATAATAGCGCTGGAGGCCAATGGTAAAAAAGGCAATACTCCAAAGATGACTCTCACGACTGTGCGCTCTCCAGCCATCAAAATTATGTCAGGAATCAACAATCCTACGAACCAGGATGGAAATAGCAATATGGGTGTAATAAGCAAACAAGCAAAAAGAACCCCTACACCTTGAAAGACTTTTAGCGCCTGCAAACACCTCTGCCATTCTCCTGCCCCGAAGTTTACTCCGATTACAGGTTGGAGGGGCTGCATTATGCCCAAAACTGGAACGGCAACAAAGGAAAACAGTCGATATGCAGCACTAAACACGATCAAATCATGAGCACTTCCATACCAGGTAACAAATCGGAAAACCACGAACTGTCGAAGTACATTGGCTAGCTGAAGCAGCAAGGAAGAAACTCCAACTTTGGCCACTTCCATCATCACCTCACGATCCAGGCTTATAGCTACTTTCCCCACCGAAAACAGGGCTTTGCCACATAAAAAGTAAGCATAAGTACCAGCCGAATACACTAACATCGCAACGATACTACTCCAGGCCGCTCCCTCCACTCCCATATTTAGCGTAGTGATAAAAAATGGAGTAAGTACAAGATTGATAGCCACAGCAACCACAGTAAACATCATAGCTTGTTTCATCTTACCCTCAGCACGTATGAGGGCATTGGCCGATAGCCCAAAGACACTAAAAAAGACCCCACAAGCATAAGTTTCGAGGTAAGCTACCCCAAACTGCCTAACAACACCCTGAGCGCCCATCGCATCCATTATTTCTCCCGCAAAGCAGTACCCAACAGCCATCACCAACCCCGAACAAATACAGGACGAGACGATGAGGTTTGGTAAAATCTTCTCTTGAGAAGGCACATCGCCTCTACCTATGGCTCGGCTAAGCATAGATGAAAACCCCACCGCTAGCAAACCAGTAAAACTGCTCACTATCAGTGTAAACGGGAACACCAATGACACGCCAGCAAAAGCTTCAGCACTAAGCAAGTTCCCCAGATAAACAGCGTCAACAAGGGAATTAATGGATAAGACCAACATACCAAGCATACCTGGTACCGAAAGACGTAAAAGGAGCCTGAAAGGAGAATCGCTCAGCAATCTTAAGTCTTTCATCTTAAAATTGCTTCAGAAAGGTGATTTTACCGATGACTTGTTGTTGGCGGTAGTTTCCTTCAAGCAGTTCAGCGTTGGTATCATTGAATACCAGATAAACGAACGATAAAGGACGGTACTCCCAACTACCTCTAACATTCCACCTCCCTTGTTTGTCGAATGAGTTGTACTGATAAAAAGCTGACAACTGAATTCGGGGGTTCAAGGCAAATCGTGCACCAAGTGTTGTCAAATTTGTCTTTAAGTTTTGAAATGACTCCCCCAGATCCTGAAGGTTGTTATACTCATGAGAAGCAGTAAATGCCACATGTGGTATGGGGGCATACCGAACGCCTCCAGTCACAGTCAGTCGTTTTCCATTGTAAAAGCCTCCCCAGCTTAGTTTTCCAGATATCGAAAATGACTTGGACTGATCCGTATTGTACGTGACCTGATGTCTGGTGTAGTAATAGCTATCCTGAGCTATGGGTATGCCTAAAGGTGCAAAATTGAAATTGATGTTTTGCCATGTGGGGTAAAGCGCATACTCAAAAAAACTTCCATCTGTAAAAATCAAATAGATTGGAAACAAATATATACTCGCCTGCTGGAAGTTTCCGGGATCATTGGCGTCATGGTAATAATTAAAAAATGCTCCTGGATCAAACCTCCGAATCCACGAAATGTGTTTTGGCCTGAAAATGTAGTACCCTCCGGGGTTATGCCAGATCACATTTTTTTGGAATACAAATCCCATATCAGGACTGTAATCTTTTGTCACAAAATTGGTGAGCCACCCAAGATAAAATCTATTGGCATTGTAACTGGCGAATACTTTACCAGCCAATCCAAGCGTATCATTTGAATTGTCACGCGAGCCTGACAGTAGATACGAAAATGTGAGCTCACTTTTGGGCCTTATCAGCCCATCCACAGTCAGTGTGGTGTTATTGCTTTGGGAGGTACCCAGCTCATCAGATGCTTCATCTAACCTGTGGGTAAGCATCACTCCTACATTATTTTCTTTAGCGTAGCTCTGCAAATACCTGCCTACTGCAAAGCTGGCCGCAGGACTATTTTCGGTAGCTGACTGATGTATATACAAACCGGCTACTGAGCGTTTGTCATCCCGCTGCGTATACCTCACCCCTGCATCTATTTTTGCGGGCTCAGCATTGAAATCACCCTGCAAGCCAATAGTGCGGCTAAAGAACGGAATCACTGAATAATCCCCCGCTCCAGCCCATAGACCAGAGTTTTCCAGGAAAAACTGCCTTCGTTCGGGAAAGAAAATATTGAAACGCTCCAGGTTATTCACTGCCCGGTCCACGTCTGCCTGTGCAAAATCCGTGTTGAAGGTAAGATCTAGCACCGAACGGGGATTAATTGCCCATTTCACATCTCCGCCAAACTTTACATCTCCATCAGCATTAGTCTGTCCATCACTTTTTACCTGCTCTTGCTGATATAGCAAGTAAGGCTCTACACGCACATTTGCACTGGGTGCAGGTAGTTTCAGGCCTTTGAGCTGCGCGGCATAGGTCATGCGATAAGGCGAGAAAGACTGTGGAATAGCTGGAAATACTGTTTGCTCATAAGCTCTGCGCGCCATACGCGTAAATGTCACTCCCCAGGTAACCGAATCCGGATGAGCTGCTTGCTCATACCTTATAGACTTGAAGGGTATAGCAAATTCCGCAAAATATCCTGTATCGGTCTGATGAGTGCGAACACTCCAGAGCGCATTCCAATTTACATCTGTATGGCTATCGTTGAAGTTTTGAAGGTCTCGTTGATTACCATACGGAGTGGCCTGAAAGGCTACGCAATATTGTTTCAGGTTTTGCGGATCTAACTGAATCCCAAAAACATCATTTTCACCCCATACAAAATCTCTTCGAAGGTCTTGCACCCGAACACCGTCTTTGCCAAGAGAGTCTCTACAATACACTCCCAGATAAAGATTTTTATGATCAAACAGCAGTTTTACCTCCGTCTCAAACTGATAATCTCCGCCTTGTCTTGGTTCGATTCGGAAGAAATCACGAATTATCTGAGCGTGATTCCAAACCGGCTCACTAAGTTTACCGTCAATTTTTACAGGACTGTTGATCGGCTCTGCATAAACATTTTGTGGATTTTCTGGTGGTGAAAAATTCTGAGCATGCTGACTTTTAGATAGGAAAGCAATGCCTAGCAACCCAAATAAAAGGAGACAATTTTTCATAAACACTCCTCTTTTTTGAATTTGACAAACCCGATAGAAAACACCAGAATGGCCGCACAGGCTATGGTAAATATGCCTTTAAAAATAGGAAACCATTTATTACCATTTTGCACCATAGAAAAAACAGGCAGTTGCTCATAGTCTTCCCTGGAAATAGGCCTGTTTTGAAACAGACGACTAAAATAAAAGTCACTGATTTGCTGATGAAAAGAGACCAACTGGTCCTGAAAATGGAGAAACTGCCCCAGGTCTGTATCCACCACTTTCACCAAAACTTCCTGCATATAGGCCGCCGGACTAAGCCATAGATAGTTAGCCGCCCACTGCTGACGTCTGATTACCCCCTCATAATACGCATCTACTTCTTGCCGATGATGAATATCTTTTAAGGATGTAAACGCAGCGTAAGCTTTAGGCAGGAGATTTTCTTCAAGCGCACTATCACTTTTTGCAAGCTCAGGTTTGTGTTCCAAAAACTCATTGATCACGGCCAGCGCTTCCTCTTTATCATCTTCATTTTCCAGCCCCGTTCTGCGAGTCAGATCAGCCAGTGCTACACTGTTTAGCGGGTAGCGTGTAGTCACTATAACGTTTAAGACGGCAGGGACTATAATCAAAAACAACAACCAACAACCTACAGCAGCTATCGCATTAAAAGAAGAGCTTTTGCGAAAGCTGACTATGGCAAACAACAACCCAAACCAAAAGGCACAATATACGATCACACACACCAACCAAACCAGCGCAGGCAACCAGTTTTGTGACTGCAACGGGTTTCCAGAAGTGTATAAGCCAATAATAGATAGCAAGAGACCAAGCCCTACCACAAGTGTGAAATAGCAAAGCATCCGAATCAATAGAACCTTATGAACACTCGTTGCTTGCACCTTTAAGAGCGCAAGGATGCCATGCTCCTTGTCTGAAGCATAAAGGCCATAACCAAATGCTATAATCAGTAGTGGAAAAAGATAAACCAGCACAAAAGCCAGGTCAAAATTTCCAGTAAGTAAATTTCCAGGGTTTGCTAACTCATTTTCAAAAAGCTGATAATACAAACTCATTGCAGTGAGCCGATAGTAATACCGATACAGGTCACGCTGGCCAATAGCCAATGCTGCAAAGTCATGAGGTGGTAAAACAGCATGATACCCATGTCTGTACCATGCATATGCAGGGCGTGATGCTACATCATGCGTTTGCTCCTGCTCCAATGTTTTCAACTCTTCCGTAAAACTGGACTTATATGCATCAAATTCGGACTGCTCCAGTTTCATCACGGCATTTATAGTATCGCGCTGATCAATTATTTCGGCTTGACCATGATAAATAGCATACAGACCAAACAAAAACAGGACCCCCAACATGAGCAGCTGGAATCGATTACGAATGAACACTTTCCATTCGTATTGGATTATTTTTCGTGTCGCCCTATTCATTTATTGGTTTCATTTTTCGGTTGGAATAATACACGAGCACACACAGCACTATCACCCAGGCAAGCAGCGAGATCAGTTCGAGCTTGTAGTACTGGACCACTTGCCATACTCCCGGAGTTTGGTAGGTAAAATCTTCTATTTCATCCCACAGGTCTCGCCCTGCCTTATATTCAAAGAACTTTCCATACGTTGAATTTTGAGCCATATCATGGTTCATTCGACGCACCAGCTCCCTGCGATAGTGCTCCACCTCATTTTCAAAATGAATAAATGTGTGCAGGTCCGTACCGGCCATTGCCATAGACAAGTGTCTGATGGCCAAAAATGGGTTTAACAAACTCGCAATGCTTGCCAGGTGGTTTTGACGATAAAAAAGCTGCCGCAAACGCTCTTGATGATGGTCATAAATTCTATTTCCAAAATCCTCACCAGCCTGCATGCTGATCCCTTCGAAGTTGAAGGGAAGCTGCTGCACATCGTCTACCTGATATTCCTCCAGGTAGCGCTGTTTTAGTTTTTCCTGACGTTCAGATTTTGTAGACTTTCCGTGGAGCCCGTGCGCTTTATCTTCTGCTATGGCTGCTCTAAACTCGCGCATGGAAGGAATTTCATAAATCCTTTCACTCACATTGGCCACAGTTTTTGGCATGAGCACAGTCAGTATGATCCAGCAAGACAGCAATACCAGCAGCGCATTTCTCCCCGAAGAAGAGCGCAATGACACCCAAATACTGAGCATCAGAAAAAAGAACAGGTAAATCGTATAACTCACTATGAGTAGTATACTCCTTAGTCCCAGGTCTGTCATCTTAGCCTGAGCATCACTCAAAAATGCCATAATGATCAATCCTACCACCACGGGTAAGAGTATGCTCAAAAGCAAAAATCCATGAGCAAGCAGCTTTCCCCATGTAATTTGCTGAAACGTAACCCCCTGACTAATTAGCAGCCGGAGTGTACCCGTCTCACGCTCTTGAGTAATGGTATGAAAACTCATAAAAATTATAAGCAGAGGCACCAGTACTTGCAGCACCAATGCGAGGCTGAGCTCTCCAAACCTGATCAAACTACTGTGGTCCTGTGCCGGACGAAACATAAACTCATGCTGATAATGAGCTTCTAAATAAACCGAAGTACCCGTATAGGCATCCAAACCAAAATCAAACAAACTCAAAAGTGTCTTTGGCTTGAATACATAAGTCCCATAATGTGCTGCTATGTGAGGGTGCTTGTCACCTTGCTCCAGCCACTCCTGTCTTTTCTCCTGCTGAGTCTGTACTATAGCCGAGTGCTGCTGTGCATAGACCAAATAACCTGTAACTCCCGCCACAGCTAACAGCACCCATACGATAGCACCCAGTACCAACACGCGTCGCTCTCGAAGTGCAACCAAAACCTCCTTTCTGGCAATAGTTCCGATTACAGACATTAGTTGTGCATGTGTTTGAGGTATAACTTCTCCAAATCCTGGAAGCTCACTTCGTCAGATTCAAACTGCTCGATCAACGTACCTTCTTTCATGATGCCAATATGTGTGCCGGTGTCTTTGGCCCGAAACAAGTCATGAGTAGCCATAAGTGTGGCCACACCTTTATTTTTGAGCTCTAGTAGCAGCTCAGAAAACTCATTACTCGCTTTTGGGTCGAGTCCGGAAGTAGGCTCATCGAGCAAAAGAACCCTGGCATCTCGCGCACGCGCCAAAGCTATTCCCACTTTTTGGCGCATGCCTTTAGAATACTTGCTCACCCGCTGATGAATAAAATCCCGCTGCAAGCCTGACTGAATGAGTAAATCCTCTAACTGGTCTTTGGTATGCGTACGCCCTCCGAGTCCACAAAAGAAATCGAGGTTTTCAATCCCAGTCAGATTTGGATACAGCTTCAGGTTTTCAGGAATATAGGACAGCAGTTGCCGGGTATCCTGTGCATGTTTCGACACGTCCATAGACTGAATTTTCGCAGTACCTGAGCTAGGTGCTATAAAATTCAGAAACAAGTTGATAGTAGTGGATTTTCCAGCGCCATTCGCACCAAGCAAACAAAAAATCTCCCCTTCCTTAACCGAAAGATTGAGCCCTTTCAAGGCAGTAAAATTTCCGTAGCTTTTTGTAAGATCTGTAGCTTCGAGCATAGCCTTATGTATTAGTAAACCTGTACCAGTCCAGTTACATATCCACTAGTGCTGGTGGTCTTTTTGGTCACATCCCCAGTGGAAAGTGAATAGCTATAAAGTGCATCTTCATCACTACCCGCTATTGGAAAAAATACCTCATCATCAGATACTTGCACAAAGAAAAGTGTCCGCGAACCAGCAAAGGTATTGGGCAGTGCAGCATCTAAGGCACCTTGATCTGTAGAGGTGGTAAGATCAAGCTTTCGATAGCTAAATGAAGGCTTATCACCATCGAAACCGAACCAGTTGTCATCATTTTCGGACAATGCCGTAAAAGCTACTCCACCGATAAGGTAAAGGCCGAAACAGGATCCGCCTACCTGATCGGTGAGGTTGAAAAAATAATCAGGATCAAACGCTGTTTCTCCCGCATTGATTCTCAGTATACCACTGGGCTTTCCGCTAAATAGTCCAGATGCCTGTATGTAGATATCTCCATTAGCATCACTTGCCATGATGGATGACGGCAATGTGCCAAACAAGGTGGCTGTACGATCATCAGTGATTACCTTCTGCAAGGTATTAGTTTGCAGGTCCACTACCGCCACTTTAGCTTCCCCACTACTACCAAAATCATTGAGTGCGATAAAAAGTGTCTGGTCACGAATAATCATGTCCGAATAGAACAGTCCATCGCCAGCTTCCGAAAGGTCAATTTCTCCTGTGATTCGCATGTCTGCAGGGCTAAACTGAACAGCCCGAGCCAGACCTCCACCTACGGTGGCATATCCCGTTTGCTCATCTACTATCAGCACTGAGGAAAATGAATTGGCTCCGGGCACAATTATTTCCTGAGTGAGTTCTGCTTCCCCTGCACTATTGAACTCGTACTTACCCATGGTAGCAGGAGCTCCAAACCCGGCCGTATACATAGCCTTTCCGTCTGAAAACAAAGCCGCATACTGAGCCAATTCTGTGCTATTACTGTTACTTACAGTTTCAGAGTTGATATCTACTACCCCATTGAGAAAAGTAGTAGTGACGTCACCCGCACCCGACACCAGAGCCATACCAAAGGAAACAGGCAAAAAGACTTCCACCTCAGCGTCCAGGCTGGATTCATTTCCCAGCTCATCAGTAACAGTAAGTGTAATGGTTTGATAGCCTGACGTAGCTGATGAAGGCTCATAACCAACCAGAACTTCTCCACTTGTAGCTCCCAAAATATCGTCGGAATTATCTATAGTGACTTCTCCTGCACTAGCGGTCACTTCCAGGTCTGCTATGCCTCCAGGTACTGCAACCGTAAACGACACTTCCAGGTGCTCACCACCTCTCACCGCCAACTCACCAGCAACATCGATGACAGGAGCGTCGGGATCGGGACCATCATCTTCCTGACAGGAGGCCAGTACCAGGCATAGTGAAACGAACAGAGACAACAAGATTCTCCCCGAATTGAAAAAATTGAGCATTGGCTTTTTCATAATTGAACGATTGAATTATTAAGGTTTTGTGATATGATATTTTACTTTGACGTGAAACGACCTACCTGGCTTTTGTACTCGAAAGTTGTCGTAAGCCAACACATCAAAAAGATTCTGAACTTCCAATGATAGCGTGAGCTGATCTGCTGCTCCTGTGTACGCCAAACCGATATGCTGCACCCATTGGCTTGGCACTGTTAGCTTATCCTCCTTTCGGCCGTCTATTTCCCAGTAGCGGAAAAATTCCTCTACATAATTAACTGACCACCAGGCCTGTAACTTATCATGGCTCCGAAACAAGTCATCAAAACGAGATTGCACCTCTCCATGACCAAAGAGATAGGGTCTGTTGGGCAACCGGGCTCCCAAATACCTATCGCTGCTCACCCCGGCACTGGCTTTCTCTGATTGATTTCTAATATCCTGGTAGGTCATGCTGGTGCTTACTGAGAGCCATTCAAACGGTGTGAAACTCAACTGACTTTCCACCCCAGCAATTTTGACACGAAGTAGGTTTTCATACTTACTCAGTACCGGTGGCGGTACCGCTTGTAGTATGATGATATCTCTAACCTTACGGTAAAATCCGTTTAACTCTACGCTCCAAAGATTCCTTTTATAGCGCCCACCAACATTTACATTGTGACTTGTTTCTGGCTTCAATGCCGGATTAGCATTGATAGCTGAGCTAAAATCTCCTAGTGACTCTACCCTACCAGGCATCCTGGTGGCGTATTCATAGGATGCTTTTGTCAGTAGGTATCTGCTTGCGTTCCACTTGACCAACTGGCTTATCCCAGGCTGAAACCTCTCCTGAGCTATTACCGAAGGTTCGTCATTTTCTATGGCAAACCCTTCTGACCGATAATGATAGGCCTTTACCGCTGACGCAGAAGTCAATTGCCCTTTAAAGAACTTCTGCTCTAAACTCAGGCCGCTTACCAGTTTTTCGATACGCACAGGCAGCTTGAAATAATCCTCACCATAAAAAGTCGCTGCTATAGGGTCTGTTCCCTTTCTATTAAACCGGCTCGCCATGGCATTGAATACCACCTTAGAAGTTGGAGATAATTTGTAAGTTAAGTTGACACGACTGGCTATATTCTCGCCATTATACTGTAGGTCGTTTTGCGACGTGGTGATCTCGCCACCGTAGGATTTGGTCCCGATTACCTTCCCTTGCCAGTCGTAGATATTACTGGTAGTATCTATAAAAGCTGTGCGAATCTTGTTTAACCCCAGGTATATACTTACATCTAACCTATCTATCAGCTCAGCCTTTTCATATTGGATAGCCGAACTATAACTGCTCGCCAGATTTAAGGCCTTCCCATAGGGTTGGCGCATTTCAAAATTATGTTGGATCTCATCGTATAGCCCCGCTGCTACAAAACTGACCTTCACCTCATCTGCCCACTTTTTATTGAGCAGGCCCAACTCTCCCTTTATCAAATGATTTCGAAAACGGTCGTGAAATTTGGTAGCCGAAATGATTTCTGGGTTTCCAAAGTCATTAATTATTTTTACTTCATCGAGTCGATAGTCGTTCTCCGAGGAAGCAAAGTAAGTGCTCACCGCCAATCTCACTCCAGAATCCCATCGTTTGGCAGCACTAAGGGTGGTTTGCCAGGTATTAAAAGAGCTATGGGCAGCTGTAACTTCTATAAAATCTTGAAATTCTTTTCGTGTTACAATGTTTATGGCTCCACCAAGTGCATCGGAGCCAAGTGATACAGGTACGGCCCCTTTATAGACCTCCATACGTTCGAGGTGGTTTACAGGCAGCATGGCCAAAGATGGTCCAAACCCTAGCTCATCCACTGGAAACAAAAGATCCATAGGAATGCCATCCACAAACATTTTAACCTGATTGCCTGTGAGGCCCTGAATAGACACCTCAGTATCATTCCCCATGCCTCCGCTTTGTCTGACACGTACACCTGGCACAGAATTGAGTAAATCGGGGGCATTGACAGAGCGACTGTGCAGCGCTTTGGCATCAATCAACGAAATGGATGCAACACTTTCTTTCAGCTCTGCATTGATAGATTTTCCAGAAACAGTGACTGTACGCAGCTCAGTAGGCGCTTCATGCAAAACAACTCGAGTGGACATACTTTCTCCAGGCTTTAGGTTCACAGCTTGTACATAAGCCTTGTACCCCAAGAAGCTCACCTGTAGTAGATATTCCCCCGGCTGTATGTTGGTAAATTCAAAAAAACCATCATTATCGGAAGTGGTCGCTTCATCAGACTGCAACTGAACAAACGCTCCGGGCACGACCTCTCCTGTTTCATCAAGCACTTGGCCAGCTAGTGACGAAGACTGACTATACCCCCAGTGAGAGGTGATGATTAAAAGAAAGATGGTTGGGATTCTTGCTTTCATTCTCTTTTATGCAACTTGATTGCAAGTATAGTCATTATAATTAATTGCAACATAATTGCATTATAGTTTCTTCGCTCCTTTTTATAGTTGGCAGAAACAGTGGACGAACGGTCTACTTTCAGAGTTTCAATTCTTGTATCAACCCTTCGGCTTGCAGTTCTTCCAGGACCTTCAGTTGTGGATCAGAAAGATGAGAATCAGTAAGCATACCATCGGCTTTTTTCCAAAGCTCAGCAGCGGCAGCAGTCAGCCTATACCCATCCTTATTACCATTGAGCAAAAACATGTCTCCATTTTGCTTTAGCAGCTGACTCACTTGCTGATTGCGGACGAAGCATTTTGCAGATTCCTGAAGTGGAACCACTTTGCGTTCTTCATTGTACAGCAGGTAGTTGTACGGCTTTAAGAGCAGAATCTTCTTTTCTTCGAAGCCTGCGAGTTCAAACACCTGTACATCCGTTTCCAGCTGTTCCCGTTTTAAATACGAGCAGGCCACAATTTTTACCGGTGTGGGCTCTGGGGAGTGATTCACCACTGTAGCTATTTTCCCCTCTGGCGAGGTATGAATGTCTTTGAGGCTCACATTTTCTACAAAGAAGAAATCATCCTGGGCGGTTTTGGAATGGCGTACCTCCCCACCATTGTAGACCTCTGACACCAGCGTATACCTGCCCAACGGAGCATCATCGGGCAAGGTGTAAGGGAAATAATAATGTCGCCCAGACTGTATGTTTT
The DNA here is from genome assembly GCF_003386095.1 of Marinoscillum furvescens DSM 4134. GTDB lineage: Bacteria > Bacteroidota > Bacteroidia > Cytophagales > Cyclobacteriaceae > Marinoscillum > Marinoscillum furvescens. The sequence continues at coordinate 99,954 of NZ_QREG01000002.1, forward strand.
GTAGAATACCTGCCAGCTTTTCAGGTGAGTGCTGACCACTTAGGTATTCTGCAATGATCAGTAAAGGAAGGTTCTTATTAAGGTACTTTAGTTGATTTGATGGTTTATCAGGAGCGTTGGCAGGTGTAGGTATGCCCAATACATGTCCTTCGAAAAGCATGGTGACATGCCCAGTGGGAGATTTGACACCAATACGCACCCATGGGCATATGTGCACATCCGAGAGATGCGATATATTAAAATTCCAGTGAATCGTAACCGTCTGCCCAGGCAGTGCACGTTTGGGAAAAATACTCATGGCTACTTCCTCAATGCTTTAATTCGCTCTTTACTGTATTTCTCAGGGTATTCCTGAAACCATTTTTTCACTGTCTGTTCGCCCAAATGGTCATAGGTTATTGAAATCAATACTTCTAGTTTCTTCAGGTAATTTTGCCGTGCTGTATCAGCATCCACGGCTAATTGCTTTTTCCTCTCTTGTTTTTCTGCCTTACTAGCAGGAATGTGATGAAAATATCGCTGAAAATACCGCTCACTAAATTCATGATACTGGGGAGTGAATAAGATCATGTTGTGCCACATTTCATCGATAATGAGCAGATCATCTGGAATGAAAGTCCCCGGAATCTGACTGATATAGATAAATTTTAAGGTCTCCTGCATGATTTCCTGGGCCTCACTTTCATTCATCGCATACATGTCAGTGAAACGCGACAGCATGTCCTCATTTTCGTAACTCAACAAATCTTCTAATTGGTTGGGATCTGGCTGCATCATAGCTGATAGATTATGAATAGCGGCAACACTTGAGGTGCTGCCGCTCAAAAACATATTAAAGGGTGTTAGTGCAGTGACCACAGTTACTGCAATGTGAACCACCTACCGCACGCTGTGCTTTGTCAGCAAGAATTTGATTGATGAGGACTTCTTTGTTGGTTTTCATAATTGATTTGAATTAAAATGTATGCCAACACTTGTAAAAGGTAATTGGCTTCACCTTACTATTGCAACAGTGTTGCATATTTAACAAATCAATTATTTTAATGCAACTATATTGCATTTAATCATAATAAAAATCTTACACACCGCTAATGACCTACAGATGATAGCGCACAAAAAAACCCGCACGAAGCGGGTTTTATGTTACTTATCATTAAAAGGTATGTGCCTACAAGACACCCTTTGTACTTGGCAGACTGCTCATCTCCTCAGGGTTGCGCTTTACAGCCATTTTGATGGCCTTGGCCCAGGCTTTGAAGATGCCCTCTATCTTATGATGCTCATTGTCCCCTTCCGCCATGATGTTCAGATTGCTTTTGGAAGTATCTGAAAAGGACTTGAAAAAATGCATGAACATTTCAGTTGGCATCTCTCCTATTTTTTCTCTTTTGAATTCTGCATCCCATACCATCCAAGGTCTACCGCCAAAATCGATTGCCACCTGTGCGAGTACATCGTCCATCGGCAACAAAAAGCCATAACGATTGATGCCTTTCTTATCTCCCAACGCCTTTAAAAAGCACTCGCCCAGGGCCAGTGCTGTATCTTCGATGGTATGGTGCTCATCTATGTGCAAGTCACCTTTCACTTTTACCGTGAGGTCGATTCCACCGTGTTTGCCCAGCTGATCCAGCATGTGGTCAAAGAACCCAAGCCCGGTAGCTATGTCCGTTTTGCCGGCACCATCCAGGTTCACTTCTATGTCGATATCCGTCTCTTTGGTAGTACGCTTCACAGCAGCTTTTCGTGGCTTCAGGATTAGGTATTCATAGATTTCTTTCCAACTGCTGGTGGTGAGCTCCGCATCAGTCACTGCTTCATCAGCAATATGGATAGCCTGGCATCCAATATTTCTGGCAAGCTGAACATCTGTAGTGCGATCTCCCAGCACAAAGCTGTTTTTCAGGTCATAATCTCCCTTTAGGTACTCAGTAAGCATACCAGTACCCGGCTTGCGGTTGGGGTGGTTGTCTGCAGGAAAATGCTCATCGATGTGCACCGTATCAAACTTGATGCCCTGGCTTTCGAGGGTGCGCATGATCAGGTTGTGCACTGGCCAAAAGGTATCTTCAGGAAACGAATCGGTACCCAGCCCATCCTGGTTGGTAACCATAGCCAGCACATAATTGCTCTCTGCCTGTATTTTTCTCAGGTAGAAAAACACATCAGCCAAAAAACTTACTTTGTCAATGTGGTCTATCTGCTCATCTTCTGTCTCATGATTGATAGTACCATCTCTATCTATGAATAAAACTGGACGCATGCTATTTCTTATGGTTTAAGTATCTAAAAGTTCTTTTCTAGCGTTTACTAAGCGTAAAAATCATTGACTAATGTCAAGAAACGTTGGTTTTCTGCTGAAGTACCTACTGTTACACGCAGACAGCCTTCGCAGTGCAGCTCACGCGTACGATTTCGCACAATCACCCCGCGCTCTATCATGAAATGAAACAGCTCATCCGCACGATCAAATTCCACCAATAGAAAATTTGCTGCACTTGGTACGATCTTTCGCACCTGCTCTACACCCTCCAATGCGTGGATTAGTTTTTCGCGCTCGGCGAGCAGGGTCTGTACATGATTTTTTTGCTTTTCGTGATTGGCCATGGCCTCCAGTGCGAGCTGCTGATTGGCAAGACTCAGATTATAAGGAGGTTTGATTTTTTCCAACATGGCTATCACATAAGGATCGCCCATAGCTACCCCCACACGGATACCTGCCATTCCCCACGCCTTACTCAGCGTCTGTAGTACCACCAGGTTGGGGTACTTTTCCAATTCATCGATCCAGCTAGCTTCGGGCGAAAAATCAATATACGCTTCATCTACCACCACTATTCCTGGAAATGATTTGATCAGCTCATGCATATCTTGTCGCCTGAGCAAGTTCCCACTGGGGTTGTTCGGAGAACAGAGAAACAGCAGCTTAGCGTGCTCATCCCATGCAGAAGTAAGTGCAGGCATGTCCAGCTCAAAATCTGGCGTGAGTGGCACCAGCTTATTCTCCACGGCATTGATGGACGCACTCACTTTGTACATCCCATAGGTGGGTGGCAAAGTAATGATGTAATCTTTGCCTGGTTCGCAAAAAAGGCGAATCAATAAATCGATGGGTTCATCACTACCATTGCCAAAAAATATACGCTCCTGGCCTACCCCTTTGAGTGCACTCCACCGCTCCTTTAAGGCTTTGTGGTGCGGGTCTGGATATCTGTTAAAGTGTCCTGAAGCGGCCGAGCCCAACGCATTTTCATTGGCATCCAGAAAGACTTCTGCCTCTCCTTCAAACTCATCCCTTGCGGAAGAGTATGCTTTCACCGTCCTCAGGTGACTCCTTACTAAGTTTTCCAGAGATTCCATCTTCCCGAATTTTATTTAGTCTAACAGTTACCGCATTCTTGTGACCGTCTAGCAGCTCGGCTTCAGCCATACGCTCCACAGTAGGACCTAAAAGCATCAGTCCTTCCTGTGTGATGCGCTGGTAGGTTATGTTTTTTACAAAACTATCCACTGACACTCCGCTATAGGATTTGGCCCATCCATTGGTGGGCAGTGTGTGGTTGGTACCAGAGGCATAATCGCCGGCAGATTCTGGTGTGTACTCTCCCACAAACACAGATCCAGCACTAATCACTTTTTCTGCCAGTTTCTCAGCCTTTTCTGTGCTGATGATGAGGTGTTCAGGGCCATAACTATTGATGATGTTCAATACTTCTTTTCTGCCCTCAACAACTATTATGGAGCTTTCTCCCAAAGCCTTTTCGGCGATTTTCTTCCTACTTAACTTCGAAAGCTGAGCCTCCACTTCGGCATTCACTTCTTCAGCCTTCTTTTTGCTGGTAGACACCAGTACCACCTGGCTATCAGGACCATGCTCTGCTTGTGCCAACAGGTCTGAAGCAGCATAAGCGGCGTTGGAGTTTTTGTCTACCACCACCATTACCTCCGATGGGCCAGCCGGCATATCGATGGCTACATCCTGCTTGGCCAGCATTTGCTTAGCTACGGTAACGTACTGATTACCCGGACCAAAAATCTTATCCACTTTGGGTACCGTGTCTGTACCGTACCCCATCGCAGCTATGGCCTGCGCACCGCCCAGTTTGAGCACACGCTTTACGCCCACTAGCTGTGCCGTGTACAATACCACTGGGTTGATTTGCCCCAGCCTATTGGTAGGTGAAGAGATGATCACTTCGTGACATCCGGCTATCTGTGCAGGCACGGCCAACATCAGAACAGTGGAGAATAAAGGTGCCGATCCGCCAGGCACATACAGCCCCACCTTTTCGATAGGCACTTGTCTGCGGCTACACGTCACACCGGGCATTACCTCCATCACGGTAGGTGCCTGAAGCTGAGCCTCATGAAACTTCCTGATGTTTTGGTAGGCGATCTGAATGGACTCTTTGAGCGTATCCTGCACCTGACCACTTGCGGCTTCAAACTCCTCTTCTGTAACCCAAAGATCATCCAGCTCCACATGATCATACTCCAGTGCCAGTTTACGCAACGCCTTATCACCACCACGCTGCACCTTTTCCAATATTGGCTTCACGATCTTTTCAATTTTTGAAAAGTCATACGAAGGCCGCTGTAAGATTTGCGCCAGCTCGTTGGATGCTGGGTTTTCGTATATTTTAATCATTGAATCATTTTTTCGATAGGCACCACCAGAATACCTTCTGCTCCTGCCTCACGTAGTTTTTCAATATTGCCCCAGAAATCATCTTCGTTGATCACCGAATGAATGCTGCTCCACCCCTCTTGAGCCAAAGGAAGCACTGTAGGGCTGCGCATACCAGGTAAGAGGTCAATGATTCTATCTAAAGACGCATTGGGCGCGTTGAGCAGTACATATTTATTGTTTTTACCTTCCAGCACCGAATTGATTCGGAAAATCAGCTGATCGAGCAATGCCTTCTTGTCATCACTCATTTGCTTGTAGGCCACCATCACTGCCTCCGACTTCATGACGGTTTCTACCTCTTTGAGGCCATTGCTGAGCAATGTACTGCCTGAGCTTACGATATCGCAGATACCTTCGGCCAAACCAATGCCAGGTGCAATCTCCACTGATCCACTGATCATGTGCACTTCTGCATTTACTCCTTGATCCTTGAGGTAATTCTTTAGAATGGTGGGATATGAAGTGGCCAGGTTTTTACCTTCGAAGTACTGAATGCCTGAGTAATCCACCTCACGAGGCACAGCCAACGAAAGGCGGCACTTAGAAAAGCCCAGATGCTTCACTACGTCCACTTCTTTTTGGTACTCATCCTGCACGTTTTGCCCCACTATACCGATATCGGCTATGCCGTCTTCTACATACCCGGGGATATCGTCATCCCGAAGAAAGAGAAATTCGATTGGGAAATTGGAGGATTGAGCTTTGAGCTTTTTGGCTCCATTGTTAAACTTAATACCACATTCTTTGAAGAGCTTCAATGAGTCTTCGCTTAGTCTGCCTGATTTCTGTACGGCTACTTTGAGATTTGACATAAAAGGAAAATGAGTAAAGTAAGAGTGTAATATGAACTATAGCGTGCAATATGCTCGTGTCCCGGGGAGGGCTTGTGCTTAAGAGCAATGATGATGTAGATGATGATGCAGTGCTAGTTTCATATGTTTGAATCTTCGCGACAAATGTAAAACCGAAAACTTTATAATGTCAACCTTACAGTAAAAGAAATCTTAATTGAATAGAACAATCTTTTGCAGTGACAGCATCCTTCATACTGTTTGTTCGTCATACGTACTAGAAAATGAAAAATCCCGGAGAAAATTCCGAGATTTTTGATGTTTAGTATTTATTCCTCCTCTTCTAGCCCGTAAGTCCAGACTGGCCGCTTGGCATGGTTTACCACATCTTCGGCGATGCTTCCCGCCAGGAAGTGTCCAATGCCTCTTCGTTGGCGTGTACCGATAGCAATCATATCTGCGGATATATCTTCGGCATAGGCAATCACGCCATCTTCTTCATTGGAGTAGTTGTAGCTCTCGTAAGTACAGTTTTGTATACCAAACTCTTCAATAAAAGCTTCCATCTGCTTACGGTCATGACGGGTAGAGGTAAAACTTGCAGGTGTATTGATTTTTACCAGTCGCAGTTTAGCACCGAAAACCTGCTGCAACGCTTTCACCTTGTCTACAAACCCCTTAGGCACTTCTTGAAAGTTTGAAGCCATTACAATGTCATTGATACCGTCGGTACTGGCCGGACCATTCAAGGTGATCACCGGGCATTTGGCATAGCGAACCATGCGCTCGGCATTGGAGCCTACGAAAAACTCTTCAGCACCTGATGCCCCTGAGGTACCCATCACTACAAGCTCGATCTTTTCTGTATCGATCTCCTGAGCAAGTTCTTTGAAGGGGTTTCCTAAAACAATTTTGTAGCTCAGGTCTATGGATTTGTAGGTGGGGTCCGACATGAGGTCATTCATCTTAGCCTCCACCGTATCGATCATTTTCTTGATATACAGGTTTTCCATGGGGTCCGGATTGGTCACGCCCATGGTTTTAAATGTCTCCGGGCCGGGCTGTTCGATCACGTTGAAAACGGTGATTTTGGTGCCGGAGAGTTTTTGTGCAATGTCTGACGCGAAGTTGAGGGCATGGTGTGCCACCTCAGAAAAGTCGTAAGGTACGAGGATACGATTCATGATACGAGTTAAATTTTGGTTTTGTGTGATCCTAATATAAGCAAAAGCGGGATCAAAAACGCCACGTAAAAATTATCCCAAATACAAGCCCAGACCTACTAACAGCACAAAGAGAAGCGTAGTAAGTGCAAGCTGCTTCAGGTATGGATCTAACTCATTAGAAGTGGTTTTGGTTTTTACTGCCCAGGCATTGCGCCCTAATAGTGGCAAACACAGCAAAAACACATAGGACTCCCAACTCGCACGCTGGATCATAAAAAACACCACCATACAGACAACCGCCAGCGCCAGAAGCAACCACTGATACCAAACAGCCGCTGCTCGCCCAATTCGCACAGGAATGCTGTATTTCCCAGACAGTTGATCCGATTCGATATCACGGATATTGTTGACATTGAGCACACCTACAGCCAATAATCCGCAAGATGCTGCAGGCAAAAGCACTGCCCAATCCAGTGCGTGGGTATAGAGGTAATAGCTCCCTCCTACGCCCACAAAACCAAAAAACAACAAAACAAAAAAATCTCCAAATCCTGCATAGCCATATGGGTTTTTGCCTACCGTGTACTTAATGGCCGCAGCTACTGCAGCTATACCCAACACCACAAAAACACTCACCTGTGCCCACTGGTCACCAAAGGCCAAAAACGTAAGGTAAAATCCTGATGCTAATGACAAAACCGAAAACACAATTAGCGCTCGTTTCATTGCCTTTTTGGAAATAAGACCCGCTGAAACCGTACGCTTCGGTCCGGTGCGCTGGTCTCCATCTACACCTGAGGTGGCATCACCATAGTCATTGGCCAGATTGGAAAGCACCTGCAGAAATAATGTCGTGATCAGGCTCCAGGCCAGTATGACACCATCAAACATACCCTGACTAGAAGCCAGGAAGCTCCCCAAAAAAATTGAAGAAAATGCCAGAGGAAGCGTGCGCAGCCTAAAGGCCTGAATCCAAGCTTTTAACTCCATGCTTACATTCTTTCAGGGACATGTATTCCGAGCAACAGCATGCTTTTGCGAATGAGACGCGCTACCGACTGTGAAAGAGCAACTCTAAACTTCACCGCTTCTTTGTTGTCTTCGTTGAAGATAGGTACATCCTGATAGAAGCCATTGTAAGTTTTGGCCAACTCATAGACATACTGTGCTATCAGCGCTGGAGAGTACTCCTCGGCAGCCAGGTCCACTGTTTTGGTGTATTCGGTCAGCTTATGAATAAGCTCTAGCTCTTTCGGCAGCAGTGAGGTGATTTTAGCAGGGTCAAATTTTGTACTCACGTCAAGGCCTTTTGCTCTACGCAAGATCGCCGAAATCCGTGCGTGGGTGTATTGTATAAACGGTCCCGTGTTACCCTGAAACTCGATAGACTCCTGCGGGTTAAAAAGCATGCGCTTTTTCGGATCCACTTTCAATAAGAAGTACTTGAGTGCCCCCAAACCTAGAGTACGATACAGCTCCTGAGCCTCATCTTCTGTCAGCCCTTCGATTTTACCCAGCTCGCGCGTTTGCTTTTCGGCAGTATCAAACATCTCCTGCATCAGGTCATCTGCATCTACCACAGTTCCTTCACGCGATTTCATTTTGCCGGATGGCAGGTCTACCATGCCATAAGAAAGGTGATAAAGCCCATCAGCATAGTCTCTACCAAGTTTTTTCATGATAGAAAAAAGCACCTTGAAGTGGTAATCCTGCTCATTGCCCACCACATACACGGACTTTTCGAAAGGAAAATCCTGATGCTTCAAGTCGCAAGTACCCATATCCTGAGTGATGTAAACCGACGTACCATCACCACGGAGCACCAGTTTTTCGTCCAGCTTCTCTTTGGTGAGATCTACCCATACAGAGCCGTCTTCTTTTTTGAAAAACACCTCACTACCCAGTCCTTCTTCGATGATGTCTTTGCCCAGCAGATAGGTATCGGACTCGTAATAGATTTTATCAAAATCGATGCCCATGGTTTGGTAGCTGGCATCGAATCCATCAAACACCCAGCCGTTCATTTTTTTCCAAAGAGCGACCACTTCTTCATCACCGTCTTCCCACTTTTTGAGCATCTCCTGGGCCTGCAGCATGAGGGGAGCCTGTTTTTTGGCTTCTTCTGCCTCCATGCCCTGATGCACCAGGCCTTCAATTTCTCGCTTATATTCCTGATCGAACCGCACGTAATACTTCCCTATGAGGTGATCACCTTTCACGCCTGATGATTCGGGCGTTTCGCCCGCTCCAAAAAGCTGATAGGCCAGCATGGATTTGCAAATATGAATCCCCCGGTCATTGACCAGGTTGACCTTCATCACCTCGAATCCGTTGGCCTCCAAAATGCGCGACACGGCATCTCCCAGAAAGTTGTTTCTCAGGTGCCCCAGGTGCAATGGCTTATTCGTATTGGGAGAGCTAAACTCCACCATCACTTTTTGTCCTCGTGCTGGAAAGTCTCCAAAATTTTCGTTCTGAGCTATCTCATTCAGCACGCCAATCCACGCTGACTCGGCTACCGACAGGTTGAGAAAGCCCTTCACTACATTGTAGTCGGCCACCAGATCAGAAGATTCTTTGAGGTATTCTCCAATCATTTTACCCGACTCCTCAGGGCTTTTTCTGGTTTGTTTCAGGTAAGGAAATACCACCAACGTGTGTGTCCCTTCAAACTCTTTGCGCGTAGGCTGTAGGGAAAAACTATCTACCGAAAGTTCAAAATCAAACAGCTGTTGAAAGGCTTTGACAATCTCGGTTTTTAAGGCTGAATCTATGGTACTCATGAAAATTTTGTTCGCTTTTCGGAATTAGTCCACAAAAATCTCTTTTCAATCGGACTTAACCAGCGAATTTTCCTTTTTTGTGAAAATAGCGCGGCATTTTTATTCCTTCCAATCTGGCAACCGCCCCTTTTGGATCCCAACTCCTCACAATCAGGACTCCTAAATCCAGTTATTTCTTTGGCAAAAAGACTTCTGCCATCATACAGCGCGCACTACCACCTCCCAGGGCTTCGATCGTATCTAGTGAGCTGTAGAGCAGTTTCCCATGTTTGGAAAGCTGTGATTTCTGATCTTCATTAAGAGACTTATAGGCAGACTCAGACATAACCACCAGCTTATTACCATCCTTGCCAGCTACCTGTAGCATATTCCCGGCAAATCGTTCCTTTTGCTCCTCCGTAATGAAAATCACTTCTTTGCCGGTGGTCTCAAAGCTATGTATGAGGCGTTTTTTCTCCAGCTCATCATCAATACTCTGCGCACAAACCAGCGCAAACTCCTCACCCAGACACATCATCACATTGGTATGATAGATAGGTAGTCGCTCACCATTTACGGTTTGGTTTGCCGTAAAAGCCACCACATCGTATCCAGTACGCTTTTTGAAATCTGTAAGTACTTCAGGATTGGTACGCTCTGAGATAGCCGCATAGGCTATTTTGTTTTGCCTGTCCAGGATTAAACTTCCGGTGCCTTCGAGGTACTTTCCGTGATTTTCCCATTCGGTGAAACTAGCCACTCCTCCCACCTTTCTGTGGCTTTTGATAGCCTCTATTAGGTCATCACGACGCTCCAGCCGTCGGTTTTCGGCAAACATCGGATACAGCATGAGGCGGCCATCTTCGTGAAAGCTCACCCAGTTGTTAGGAAAAATAGAATCTGGAGTAGCCGGCTGGCGTGTATCGTCAAACACCAGCACCTCCACACCTTCGGCTCTGAGCTTGCGCACAAACTCATCAAATTCATATAGTGCCTGCCCTTGAATTTGCTCTTGAGAAAGCCCTTCCATTGTTTTTTGGTAATAGTTGTTGACTGCCGTCTGCTCGTTGCGGTGAAACGCCACCGGACGGATCATCATCAGGGTATCAGTGATTTGTTTCATTTTCTTCTCAGTGGTAAAGTAGAACATCTCAACAGGCCTTCCTGTTTGGCGATTTCCGCATAGGGTATTTCCTCCACGGTGATTCCCTGAGACCTCAGCCAGTCATTTAGACGCGTAAAGTTTCGCTCGCTCACCACTACATCTGGTGCAATGCTGAAAATATTGCTCATCATGTCGTACATCTCGTGCTTGGTGATATGAAAAAGGTTCTCTTCACCAAACAGCTCCACCAGGTACTGATAGTCCTTTTCTTGTCGGAATCCTTCCCTATGAATGATGGCTTTGCCCTCACCTACAGGCTGAAAACAACAATCAAGGTGCAGAGCATTGTCTTCTGCCACTGTATTGGATTTAGCCAGATCAAACTCTTTGACGATTTTATTCGGAAAAAACTCTTTGAGGAACTGCACCCCTTCGAGGTTGGTGCGGGCGGTGATGTAATCTGGGTAATCTTCGCCTTTGTAAGTGCCGATAAAGATGTGTTCACCATGTATCATCACATCTCCACCTTCTATGTGAACCTCCTCCGGCGGGGTAATCACTTTGCCTGGAGCGATCTTCTCTAGAATATAACCAATAGCTTCCAGCTCGGGCACCCTGTCTGGCAGGATATTGGATTTGAACAGGTAATCCTCAATCACAAATGCAATATCACGCGTGAAAATCTGATTGATATCGGTCATCAGTTCAGGGCGGTAGACGGTCACACCGTGTTTTTCAAACACAGCATTGAAAGCCTCCATCTCCTGGACCATATCTTCTTCCTTAGGGTAAGTCCCTGCTTTGATGTGTTCTGCCGATTTCGGATCGTAAGCCTCCTCGAGTTTTGGCGTACCTCCGCAGCTTTTGGCCGTACCGAGCACTACAGCTTCCAGCGGAGACATCTCGTCTTTTATATTGAGCTTAATCATGGGGTAATTTGGGTTAAAAATCAGAGCGCAAAAGTACGCGATCATTTCAATATTTATAAGCCTCAAAATATTAAACCAACTATCACTTGCATTTGTCTTTTTTTTGTGAACATTGCGGCTTTTACAACAGTGTGATTCGGAATCGATGAAGAGTTACTCAGACCTTATAGAACAAACCTTCTATTTTCCAACGAAAGAGTTTCGTGTGGAGAATGACCAGCTCAAATTTCATGATGTAGACCTGATGGAAATTATCCGTCAGTATGGCACCCCTCTTAAGCTCACCTATCTACCTAAGATCAGTGAGAACATTCAGTTTGCCAAGCAGATATTTGGTGATGCCATCAAAAAGCACAATTACGAAGGCAGCTACACGTACTGCTACTGTACCAAGTCATCGCATTTTCAGTTTGTACTGGCCGAAGCACTGAAAAACGACATCCATATAGAAACGTCATCAGCCTACGACATTCCTATCGTCCGACATTTGCATGCATCGGGGCTGATAGATAAAAACAAAATGGTCGTTTGCAATGGCTACAAGCGACCGCTCTATGTCCAATACATCGCCGATCTGATCAACGATGGGTTTAACAATACAATTCCTGTACTCGATAACCTCAACGAGCTGCAGTATTACCACGAAAACGTAAAAAAAGATTTCAAAGTAGGCATTCGCATAGCTGCAGATGAGGAGCCAAACTTTGCTTTTTATACCTCCAGACTGGGTATACGCTACCACGATATAGTGCCACACTACAAGGAAATGATCGCTGGCACCAAAGCGCGACTGAAAATGCTTCACTTTTTCATCAATACAGGCATTAAAGACACGGCGTACTATTGGAGCGAGCTGAGCAGGTTTATCTACAAATACTGTGAGCTAAAAAAGATCTGTCCGGATCTGGATACGGTAGATATCGGTGGTGGATTTCCAATTAAAAACTCACTAGGCTTTGAGTATGACTACTCCTACATGGCTGAACAAATCGTCAGCAACATCAAATGGATCTGTCAGAAAAATCACGTACCCGTACCGAACATTGTCACGGAATTTGGTTCGTTTACTGTGGGTGAAAGTGGTGCTACACTGTACTCAGTACTCGATCAAAAACTACAAAACGACAAGGAGCTGTGGTACATGATGGATGGCTCCTTTATCACCCATATGCCAGACGTATGGGGACTCAACGAAAAGTTTATCATGCTCCCCGTCAATCATTGGGACAACCCTCACCATAGAGTAAACATCGGAGGGCTAACATGCGATAGTCAGGACTACTACGATAGTGAAGCCCACATCGGAGAGGTATTCTTGCCGCGTATAGACGATGAAGAAACGCTGTATTTTGGCTTTTTCCACACGGGAGCCTATCAGGAGAGCCTCGGCGGGTATGGCGGCATACAGCACTGTCTCATACCTGCACCCAAGCACATCATCATCAGCAAAGACGAAAATGGGCAGCTTTCGTCCGAGCTTTTTGCTGAAGAGCAAAAAAGTGACGCCATGATGAAAATATTGGGGTACGCAAAAGACTAACCTGAACAGAAACTTGTTTTATTTGCGGTAGGCGGCAATGTTTTGTGAATTGACGCCTACCTGTTATTTTCACAAGTCCGAAGTGTCTTTTCCCAATAGAATACTGTGCATAGAAACCTTGTAATCATACCCACCTACAATGAAAGCGAAAACATCCGCGAAATCACTGCTGCGGTAATGGGGCTTTCCGTTCCATTTGAGCTGTTGATTGTGGATGACGGCTCTCCTGATGGCACCGCTCAGATTGTGCAAGAACTACAGCAGCAATATGAAGGGCGCCTACACCTTATTCAACGGGAGGGCAAACTAGGCCTGGGCACTGCCTACATTCGAGGGTTTCAGTTTGCTCTGGAAAATGGATACGATTATATTTTTGAAATGGATGCGGACTTTTCGCACAATCCCAACGACCTCATCCAGCTCTATCGGGCCTGTGTAGATCAGGGGGCGGACTTATCTATAGGTTCTCGCTATATCAAAGGAGTAAACGTGGTGAACTGGCCTATGGGCCGGGTGCTAATGTCTTACTTTGCGAGCATCTATGTGCGCCTGGTTACGGGCATACCAGTGATGGACACCACCGCAGGATTTAAATGCTACAGTCGCAAAGTACTGGAAACCATCGATCCCGAAAAAATCCGATTTATCGGCTATGCCTTTCAGATAGAAATGAAATTTACCGCATGGAAGCACGGCTTTAAGATTGTGGAGGTTCCGATTATTTTTACCGAACGAGCCAAAGGCAGCTCCAAAATGTCAAAAGGCATCTTTAAAGAAGCCGTATTTGGGGTGTTGGAAATGAAAATCCGAAGCTTGTTTAGAAAATACCAGCCCTACCGCCTTAGTCAAAGCGAATAGCCCGGATAGGCTTAATGCGAGAGATCACCCCAAGGGGTATAAATAGTGCCACTGCTGTAATTCCTACTACAAACAAATTGATCCACAGCACGGCCAGCAAGTCGAAGTTGATAGGCACATGATTCATGTAGTAGTTGGCCGGATCTAGCGGTATCAGTTTGAGGTACTTTTGCACAAGACAAAACCCCAAACCAAACAAGTTTCCCCAAAAAATTCCTTTGAGGATCAGGTTGAGGCCATTGAAAAAGAATATACGTCTCAAAAAACGATTGGCCGCTCCCAGGGCTTTGAGGGTGCCTACCATGTGCGTACGCTCCATGATGAGGATGAGCAAAATAGACACCATATTGAATGCAGCCACAAACAGGACCAGTGTGAAAAAGATGACCACATTGCGATTTACCAATCGTAGCCAGTCAAATATCTGAACGTATTTGTCACTGACCTTGTCTACATACAGATCAGAGCCTGTATTCTCAAAAACGAGCGTTTCGGCTTCATCCATATGGTCAGGATTATCCAAAAACACCTCTATTCCGCCTACAGTCGTCTGCCCCCAGCCATTGATGCGGCGGACGAGGTTGATGTCGCCAAGCACCACCTTCTCGTCAAAGTCTTCCAAACCAGTTTCGTAAATCCCAGTGATTTTTAGCTTTCGCCAGCGAGGCGGGTCTTGCACAAAAAACACCAACACCTCATCTCCTACTCCCAACCTCAGATATTTGGCAATCTTCTGACTAATGGCCACTTCAGTACCATATCCTTTTTCTGGAAATTGAGGAAAATAGCCTTCGCGCATGTGAATAGCAAAGGCAGTGGTATCAAAATGCCGATCAAGCCCTTTCACAATCACACCCTGCACCTCCTCGCCGGTCTTCAGCAATCCCGCCTTGTACGCATAAGTCTGCAGGTAATCCACGCCTGGCAACGCTGCGATGTTTTCCAGCAGCGAATCCTCCGCTATAATGGCTGTTTGTTCAAATGAAGTGGAAAGCGTGTATTTGCTGACAATCAGGTGACCACTAAAACTATAAATTTTTTGCTTGATGGTATCTTCAAAGCCACGGAGGATCATAAACGTACACAGCAGTGCTGCCAAAGCCACAGCAATGCTTACTACGGCAATTTTATTGATGACCGTAGAAAACGATCCGGCATCATTTTTTGTGATTCGCTTGGCTATGAAATACGGAAGATTCAAATATGCTTATTTTTGATCAGCGCAATATTAAATCATATATATCGTGAGACACTTTTTAAACTTAATCTTTTTGCTGCTGATCATCGGCTGCAACTCTCAAAAACCCACCAATCAATTGCTCACCGGAGCAGATCAAATGGACCGCTACCTTCCTCAACTGAAGGATCGGCAAGTGGGGCTATTTGTCAACCACACATCGCTAATAGGTGAAACGCACCTCACCGACAGCTTGCTTGCTCTTGGAGTCAACATCAAACGCGTTTTTAGTCCAGAGCATGGCTTTAAAGGCAATAAACCAGACGGTGAAAAAATCGATAACGAACAATCTGACAAATTTGAACTGGCTTCCCTTTACGGAAAAAACCGCAAGCCAACCGATGAGCAAATCTCAGACCTGGATGTACTGATTGTGGACATTCAGGATGTAGGGGTTCGCTTTTATACCTATGCCAGCACCATGACCTATCTAATGGATGCCTGTGCTCGACTGGACGTACCCGTGATTGTACTGGACCGCCCCAATCCCAACGGCAGCTATGTGGATGGTCCCATGCTTGATGAACAATTTAAATCCTTCGTAGGTCTACATCCCATTCCACTTGTGCATGGGCTCACCTTGGGGGAGCTGGCTCAGATGATCAATGGCGAAGGCTGGCTGGAATCCGGTCTGGCTTGCAATCTTGAAGTAATCCCGGTCACTAATTGGAGTCATGATCAGCCTTATTCTTTACCAGTACGGCCCTCGCCCAACCTACCCAATGACCTCAGCATTGCACTATATCCTTCCTTAGCACTCTTCGAAGGCACGGTGGTGTCCATTGGTCGTGGCACTGATTGGCCTTTTCAGGTGATAGGACATCCGGCATATGATAGCACGTCATTTACATTCACCCCTACACCTAACGCTGGCAGCAAATACCCTCCGCTGGAAGGTCAAAAGTGTTTTGGAGTTGACCTTACAAGCACTGCCCCTACTTATGCTTTCACCTTGAAATACATCCTCGATTTTCACCAAACCCTTAGTGCTAAAGAAATTGAATACTTCAATGCCTACTTTCCAAAACTGGCCGGTACTGATCAGCTCCAAAAGCAAATAGCTGCAGGTATGTCAGAAGATGAAATTAGAGCTACCTGGCAAGAAGACCTCTCTGCTTACAACGTGATGCGACGTAATTACCTGCTCTATCCATTGGAAAGCAAGTGATTCTTCCTAATTTGAAAATCCAATTTATATACCTCAAATAAACAACGAATGAAAAACATCCTAATGTGCGCAATGGCGCTTACTTCCTTACTAGCTTTCTCCTGCAAAACAACTAAATCCGGCAATGAACAAGCGGCCCTGCAAAAGGCCATCTGGTACAACTGGACAGGAGGCATAGCTGGTGTGGGTGGCACCAATTATGAAATCAGTTTTGAAATCCCGGATGGAGCATCCTACGAAGTGCTTTCTGCAACGATCGATGGCAATACAATCCCAGTAGATAAGGTATCAAAAGCCGAAAATGTACTTACGGTATTCCTATCCGAGAACCGCTCTGCCAATCAGCGAAGCAAAGACCAGCCAATGATCAATAACCCCACCCCTAATTACCGAACAGAAAATCCAAAATCTGGACAAATAGAGCTCCTATTCAATGATAAATCCGTGACCATAGAGGTCACCAATTTTGAAAAAACAGATAGTAAAAATTACAAGTAGCACAGCATGCTACCTTTATAGAATCAAAAACTCACATATGAAACGCCGCCTAATGACTACTCTGGCCCTCGGCACTGTGCTGCTGGGCTATTTTGTATTTACTACCCATGACCATGACAGGTCGTTTGCTGACTTTATTACCAATCACGAGTTTCATCCCAACAATAGATCGGTAGCCGAAGTAAACAATATACCCAAGCGGGATCGCCCGGATTTGGCATGGGAACAAAACTTCCTGATGACGCTGGACCCAGCGCTAAAACGCCCAGCTCCCGAAAGACTTTATGAAGCCCGAGCACAAATAAAGAAGCATTTTGATGCACAGGCGAAAGCCAGAACGGGTAGCAGCGAACACCCATGGATAGAGAGAGGCCCCAGCAAGGTAGGTGGACGTACTCGCGCCATCATGTGGGACCCCAATGATGCATCAGGTAAAAAAGTATGGGCCGGAGGAGTCTCTGGTGGGCTTTGGTACAACACTGACATTTATGACGTAAATGAAGGATGGCAAAAGGTAGATGATTTTTGGGGCAACCTGGCCATCACTTGTATAGCAGCTGACCCAAACGACCCCAAAACCTTCTATGTAGGCACTGGAGAGGGATACGCCGGTGCCAGCCGTGGGGCCGGCATATGGAAGTCCACCGATGCAGGACAGACATGGAAGCAGCTCAGTGCTACAGCCAACTATTACTTTGTGCTTGACCTGGTAGTAAGAAATGAAAACGGCTCAAGCGTCCTTTACTTTGGATGTCGTGACTATTACTACCAAGGAAAGTGGCACGATGCGCTCGATGGGCTGCTCAGGTCCACTGATGGCGGACTTACAGTATCACAAGTACTACCTATAGCGAATGGTTATATTGCTTACTCTGCCTCAGACATTGAACTAGATGCTAACAACAACTTATGGGTAGGCTCTATCGAAAACTCTTTCAATGGTGGAGGTGGCACCATCCTGTACTCTACCGATGGACAGAACTGGGAAATCAAAACCCAAAGGAGCAATGCCTCACGAATGGAATTAGCATGTGCACCCTCTGATGCCAACACCGTTTATGCACTGGTAGAGGGTAGCGGTCAGGTGAAAGAAATCATAAAATCCACCGATGGTGGCGACACCTGGCAGGCAGTTTCTAAACCAATTGACGCAGACGATGACATTGCCGCGGATGATTTCTCCCGAGGGCAGGCCTGGTATGATCTGATAGCGGCAGTAGACCCAAATGATGCCAACACCCTCATCGTTGGAGGTATCGATTTGTTTAAAAGCACAGATGCCGGAGCCAGCTGGACTCAACTGTCCCATTGGTATGGAGGCTTTGGTTTTCCATACGTACACGCCGATCAGCATGCTGTCGTTTTTAAACCTGGCTCCTCCACAGATGTCCTCTTTGGCCATGATGGCGGTATAGACCTGAGCACAAACATGACAGGCTCTACTCCATCATTTACCAACAGAAATAAAAACTATAACGTCACCCAGTTTTATGCGGCAGCTATTCACCCTGAAGCTGGAAAAGATTATTTTCTAGCCGGATCACAAGATAATGGCACGCAAAAATTCACCTTACCGGGATTTGGAAATACCACCGAGCCTACGGGTGGTGATGGTGCCTATTGCTTCATCGACCAAACCAATGGAGACATTCAAATCACCTCCTACGTTCAGAACGCCTACTACCTCTCCACAAATGGTGGAGCCACTTTTAACGAATTTGTCTACGATGAAAACAGCGGTCGATTTATCAACCCTGCAGCATATGACAGCCATCAGGGCATACTCTACACGGCGGTAAGCAGCTCTAAAGTTGGCCGCTTTACGGGTATCAAAACAGGTAATGTATCCAGAAATGACCTGGCAGCGAACATGTCTGACATGGCCTCTGCCCTCACCGTGTCACCTTACACCACCACTAGCACCACCCTGTTCGTAGGTACCGGGGCAGGTAGTCTTTACAAGATCACCCACGCGGATGAGAATGCAACTACGACCAACATCACGGGCAATAACTTTCCCGACGGTTATATCAACTGTATAGCTATGGGACAATCAGAAGAGCACCTTCTGGTGGTTTTTTCCAACTATGGTGTCAATTCTCTGTATGAATCCAAAGACGGAGGCAACTCCTGGAGCAGTAAGGAAGGAGACCTGCCAGACATGCCTATTCGCTGGGCGCTGTACAACCCCAACAACTACGATGAAGTGATACTCGCTACTGAGCTGGGTATTTGGCGGTCTACCAACTTCGACACTACTGCCCCTAACTGGTTACCTTCTAATGAAGGACTCGCTAATGTAAGGGTAGACATGCTACAAATACGGTCGTCAGATCATGAGGTCATAGCCGCTACCCATGGCCGAGGGCTATTTTCCAGCTCCGGCTTTTCCACTGAAGAATCACTTACTGCCAGCTTCACGGCATCTTCTACATCAGTCTTCTCTGGAGATCAGGTAACCTTTACAGACATGTCTACAGGAAGTCCTACTTCCTGGTCCTGGACCTTTGAAGGAGGCACGCCCGAAACCTCTTCCGAGCAAAACCCTGTAGTGACATACCAGGACCCGGGTCAGTTTGATGTAACCCTACAAGTAAGTAATCAAAGTGGTGGTACAGACACCAAAACTGTCACTGCTATGATCACTGCAACCCCAGACACTAACGTACCCAACCTGGCAGCTGTAGTACCTCAAGGATGGGACGATGAGATCACACTATATACGGAAGCAGAGGCATTTGGCACCAATGTAGATTTATCTATCAACGATGATGCGTTATTGGCCTACGCCCTAATCAATTCAGGAGTTAGTGATTTGAGCGCAGCTTTCAATGTAGAGATTCAATTAGATGATGAAGTGGTAGGCACTGAAAGTTGGGACGAGCAGATCAATACCAATGCCATCTGGTACAGCTACGACTTTTCGTTGGGACAGCTGAGCGAAGGAGAACATACCATCTCGGTAACACTAGATGTGGATGAAGATATCGAAGAGACCAATGAAAAGGACAATACAACTTCGAAAACCTTCTATGTGCAGCAATCTTGCACGGGCGACAATACACTGACAGAGCTAGAGGGCACCATCACTGATGGCAGTGGCTCAGCTATGTACCTCAACAATCGAAACTGCTCCTGGTCCATAGCACCCAAAAATGCCCGATCTATCACTCTTTCATTTAGCGAATTTGACACGGAAAAATCCGCGGATTTTGTAAACATCTACGATGGCAACAACCTTAACACTCCAATAGCTGAACTAAGTGGCACCGCGCTGCCTTCAGACATCACCGTAGATGCTGCAGAAGTGGTAGTAGAATTTATCACCAACAATACCGAGCGTAGTGATGGATGGACACTCGCCTACGAAACAGAAGTTTATAAACCCGACCTTATGGCGGAAATCCTCAGTGCTGAGCAAGTTTTAGACGAACTTGCCGTTTCTGTAAAAGTCACTAACGATGGGTTTGCTGACCTGGATGAAGCCGCAACTATCACGCTTTACTTATCCAAAGACAATGTGGTTTCTAGTAGTGATACCCAGCTGCATGCATTCAACAGCACTGCACTGGCTTCCAAAACAGACCAAATACTTTCTGCAAACATCTCGCTAACCCAGAGCCTGGAACCTGGAGCGTATTTTGTTATTGCTGTTGCTGATGAAGAAAACCTCATCGAAGAAGAATCTGAAGGCAACAACGAATCGGTCATTGCCCTGGACCTCATAGTATTAGGAAACAACTACTGGAAAGAAATCACTCTATACCCCAACCCGGCAAACAACTACCTCAACATCCGAACACCGGGACCGGAGCCTACTCATTTTGAGTTGCGAGACGTAAGTGGTAAGAAAATTAGTAGTGGTATTTTCTCGAGTAAATACCAGCTTGGAATGGCAGGTTTGCCCTCGGGGGTATACCTACTCAGCCTTTCCAACAACTACGGAAACCATCAGGTAAAAATCGTGAAACACTAACCATAGAATAGCACTATTTCTCCGGCTATCAGCCTCATTAGGTGATAGCCGGAGGGATTTTCACTCTTCCGAAGAATACATTGCTTTTGAAATAATCCTAAAGCACTAGTTTTGCCCCAATGGACAAAAAACTCAGAATCATCTTTATGGGTACCCCGGAGTTTGCTGTACCCGGGCTACAAAAACTAGTAGAAAATGGCTATCAGGTTGTGGCGGTGATCACCGCACCGGATAAGCCCAAGGGTCGTGGCAAAAAACTGGGCACCTCTCCAGTAAAAGACTATGCCGTGTCACAAGACCTGCCTATACTTCAGCCTACCAACCTTAAGGCTCCTGAGTTTTTGGAAGAGTTAAAAAGCTATGAGGCAGACCTCCAGATAGTCGTGGCGTTCCGTATGCTACCTGAAGCGGTTTGGAACATGCCGCCTTTGGGCTCATACAACCTCCATGCTTCACTCCTCCCCGACTACCGAGGTGCCGCACCGATCAACTGGGCCATCATCAATGGCGAAAAGGAAACCGGCGTGACCACCTTTAAGCTCAAGCATGAAATCGATACGGGAAACATCCTCTTTCAGGAAAAAGAACCGATCCACCCAGATGATACGGTCGGCAGCCTTTACGAAAGGCTCATGCACAAAGGCGCTGACTTGATCGTAAAATCAGTGGAAGCTATCAGTAAAGGAGAGGTAGATCTAAAACCTCAAATACTGCCAGAAAAAGAAAAACATGCGCCCAAGATTTTCCGGGAAGATTGCGAAATCAATTGGAGTCAGGATACTGAGACCATCCGAAATTTCACTCGTGGCCTGAGTCCCTACCCTGCTGCCTGGACAACATTGGATGAACTAACCTTCAAAATTTATGGAGCAGTAAAATCTACCGCCAACTATTCCAGTGTACCAGGTACGTTTGAGACTGATGGAAAGTCCTTTCTTGATGTAAAAACCGCCGATGGTGCACTGCGCCTAACCGAGGTTCAGCTACAGGGAAAGAAAAGAATGAAAACCGAAGACTTCCTCCGCGGTTATCAACTAAAAAATAGCTAATCGATTATGAAAATATCTATGATAGCGGCCATGGGAATCAACCGCACCATCGGGAAAGACAATGACATCCCCTGGCACCTGCCTGACGATTTCAAATACTTTAAAGACACTACGGAAGGCCACCACGTGATCATGGGGCGTAAAAATTTTGAATCACTACCGCCTCGATTTAAGCCCCTACCGAATCGCCCAAACATCGTGATCACGAGAAACGACAGTTACGATGCTCCGGGAGCCGAAGTAGTCAACAGCCTGGAGGAAGCACTGGAAATAGCCAAAAAGAATGGGGAACCAGAAGCCTTTATCATAGGAGGTGGTGAGATCTACAAACTGGGCCTGGATGTGGCAGAAATCATTTACCTCACCGAAATAGATGCTACCTTCAACGGCGACACTATCTTTCCAGAGTTTGACAAAAGGCAATGGCAGGAGGTCTCACGAAAGCATCACCCGGCGGACGATCGTCACCAATTTGCTTTTGATTTCGTAATATACAAGAAAAAGTAAGCCATGGACACTCACAAACGCCTCCTCAGCATCCTGCACATTGTGTACGGAAGCCTCCACATTTTATTATTCCTTTTGGGAGCACTGCTAGTCAACACTTTCCTGCCGTTCATCATGGCCGAGATAGCCGAGGCAGATGCCGATGCAGCTATGATCACCGAACTGGCAATCAACTTTGTTAGGGCTTTATTTTTCATTTTACTCTTTTTGATTCCTCTGCCTTCAGTGATAGGTGGATTTGCCCTGCTCAATGGTAAAAAATGGGGCCTCAACTGGCTCATGGCTTCTGGCTGTCTGTCCCTGATCAATGTGCCACTTGGTACGGGATTGGGCATCTATACGATCTGGGTGTTTGTAGAAGTACAAAATGCAAAAAAGAACAATGACTAAGATTAGCAACAATGTGGTAATGATCACCGGTGCCTCTTCTGGTATAGGCGAGGCACTAGCCTATGAGCTGGCAGCCAAAGGCGCCAGATTGATCTTGTCAGCAAGACGAAAGGAAGAGCTTGAGCGGGTAAAAGGCAACTGTGCGAATCAGGAAAATATCCGCATACTTTCGCTGGACCTGAGTGACAGTTTTGCCATAGGGCAAAAAGCCAAAGAGGCAGAATCGCTCTTTGGACAGGTAGATATCCTGATCAACTGTGGAGGAATCAGCCAGCGTGACAAGGTAATCAACACCCAGCTGGAAGTAGACCGCAAAATCATGGAAGTCAACTACTTTGGCACCATTGCACTCACCAAGGCGTTGTTGCCGGGCATGGTAAATAGAAAGTTTGGCCATCAAGTCGTAATCACATCCGCCACAGGAATCATCAGCACACCACTCAGATCATCGTATGCAGCCTCCAAACACGCACTGCATGGTTTTTATGATGCGCTTCGCGCCGAACACCACGATGATGGCCTTCGAGTAAGCATAATCCTTCCGGGCTACGTTCGCACTCAAATCAGCCTGAATGCCTTGATGGGCGATGGCAGCCAACAAAACAAAATGGACGATGCTCAGGATCAGGGCCTTTCTCCTGAAGCATGTGCCAAAAAAATCATTCAAGCCATTGAAAAGAACAAAGAAGAAGTCTACATTGGAGGGGTAAAAGAAGTGGCAGGCATCTACCTCAAACGATTCTTGCCCAGGCTCTTTTCCAAAGTAATACGTAAAGCCGCTGTGACCTAATCGTTTGAAAAGTCTATCGCTATATATCGTCCTATGCCTGGTTGGTTTAGGTCTGTTTGGCCAAAAAGCAAATCCCGTAGCGGGAGTAGCTTATGTAAAGCTAGCACCTACTGAAAGCACTAGTAGTAGTCGTAGGTCTGCTCCTACATTTAGTCTTTCTGATCAGGAAATCCTGAACTATACGCCTCTTAGAAAGCGCAGCACTACTTTGCGACAAAGCTCATCGGTACTCGACGGACTGTACAAAATAGAAGTGAGCAAACAGAAAGACATATTAGCTTTCTGTAACGAGCTGGAGGCTTATGGCAATGTAATTTATGCGGAACCTGTTTTTCAAGAAAAGCAGCTCTATATCCCCAATGACCCATCTGCCGGCAATGGAGATCAGGATTATCTGGAGATCATCAATGCCTATGATGCGTGGAACATTTCTCGTGGTGACAGTACCATTGTGATTGGCATCATAGATTCGGGCATCGACTTCACACATGAAGATATCGATGACAAAATCATCCTCAATGAAGCGGACCCTATCAATGGCATAGATGATGACAACAATGGCTACATTGATGACTATCGTGGATATGACTTTGCCGATGAAGACAATGACCCACAGGCAGACAAAAGCTTTCATGGCAATCGTGTAGGCGGTGTAGCTGCAGCCGAAACGGACAATGAAATCGGAATTGCAGGCGTGGGATTCCATTCCAAAATTGCCGCTTTGAAAATATTCCGCTCTGCGGACAACTTTTCGGGAGGAAGCTATGAAGCCATCGTCTATGCCGCAGATCTGGGCTATGACGTCATCAACTTATCCTGGGGCTCCATGGACTCTTACAATCAGGCTGCACAGGACATTATCACCTACGCGGCAGTAGAAAAAGACGTGGTAATAGTGGCCGCAGCAGGCAATACTCCGGGCAACAACCGCTTCTACCCCGCCAGCTACGATCACGTGCTCTCCGTAGCGGCCAGCAATAACGATGACAGCAAAGCCGGATTTACCAGCTACAATTATGACGTAGACCTCATGGCACCTGGCAGCAATATCTACTCCACGTTTAAAGACAATGGATATGCTACCGACCAGGGCACCAGCTATAGTGCTCCAATGGTAGCAGGTGCGGCTGCACTGGTGAGACATATCTATCCAGAGCTGAATGCCCTGCAGGTGATGGAACGCATCCGATCTACTTCCCACCCAGTGTATGATGTCACGCCTAATGCTGATTTTGAAGGCATGCTGGGCTATGGACGACTAGACATGTTTCAGGCGTTATCAGCCGACTCTGTAAAGGCTGTTCGGGTTTCAGACTTCTCATATTCCAATGGCAGTGGCCCGAATGCTTTTTATGGAGACTCTATCACTTTTGCTTTTAAGCTTACCAACTACCTCATGCCAACTTCTGACCTTAGGCTGCGATTTAGCTCGAGCTCAGAATACGTATCCTTCATTAAGGATGAAATAACCATTGGAAATATGGAAATGCTTGGTGAGCAATTTATTACCGAAAAGCTCTTTGCTCTAGCAGAAAACACACCAAGCCGTCATTCCATTACGGTCAAAATGGAGATTCAGGACGGTAACTATAGTGATTCCCATTATTTTGAACTCACTACCAACTCCGATTTGGTGGAGTTATCAAACGGCGAAGTAAGCGTATCCCTAACCAGTGATGGAAACATCGGGTATGTCAATGAAGGGTTTTCTGAAGGGAATGGCATGATCTACGAAAATCACATTGTTGCAGCAAATATGGGAGTACTGTTCTCAACAGATGGACAACATGTATCTGACAACTTACCAGGCCCCTCTACCAGTAGAGATAGAGATTTTATTGCGATCAACCCAATAAAACTTACTGCTCGGGAATCAGCAGACCATTTGGCTATTAGTACATTTTCAGATGACTCTTCTGCAGCAGCAATTGGCATCACAGTAGACCAGCGCACCATCATCAATGATGCTAGCAGCTACTTAATTTATGAATACAGGGTGATCAATACTGGTGAATCTACCATAGACAGCCTTCGCGGAGCACTATACATGGACTGGAGACTAAAAAATACCAACCTCAACCATTGCTATTTTGACAGCACCACCCATCGGCTAATTGGACTTACCAGTGACAGCTCCCTTTTTGCTGGTATGGAGTATTTTCAAACTACCCCTGGAGCTTATCAGGCATTGGACCTGGGAGGCAGCAACCCTGACGTGGCGTTTTTCAACGATAGTATAAAACACTCGCTCACCTACCAAACACAATTCGACAGTGCCGGATCAGACGCTGGAAATGATGTAGCAGCACTCCTGGCCAGCCCTACTGTATCACTCGCACCAGCTACAGATGTAAAAATGACTTTTCTGGTCGCCATTGGAAAATCACCTTCGGACCTAAAAACGCAGCTAGATAACGCCAGAAATGCCTATTCTACCTTTCGGCAGTCTCCACCTGTTTTAGAATATTTTACGAGTTGTTCGGGTGCATCTTTAGAGATAGACCCTGCTTCAGGTGACCTCTTCCGGTTTTACTCGGATCCTAACCGTGAGCATTTTTTAGAAGAAAATGACACACTCCACACCGGCGAGATCACTAGTGATACCGTGTTTTACGCCGTAAACATAGACAACTACCCAACGGAAGTTCAAAAGCTAGTTGTTCAGCTCGTAGATGATGTAGCTGATTTCAAAATATCCACAGATACTTTGTACTTAGACCATGATGTGAATCGCGTTCAATTCACAGACTTAAGTTTTGAGGCCAATACCTGGACGTGGGACTTTGGCAATGGCATTCAATCGAGTATTCAAAACCCTGCAGTAAATTACTCCGAGCCGGGCACCTACAGCATTACGCTTACAGTGACCAACGATCAAGGTTGTACTGGTACATTGAGCAAAACCCTCCACGTGGCCAACCGCCCTGCCAAACCGGTGATCGAGGCTCCTAGCGTATGTGCTGGAGAAGAGGTGACAATAGTCGCCAGCAACACCGATCATATCGCTCTGTACACGGATTTACAACAAACGAACCCGATAATATCCGGAGCCGAGCTAACAGTAGGTCCACTGAGCAGTGATACGGTGCTTTATTTTACTAACCTCCAAAACGGTTATGAGAGTTTAAAACAGGAGGTCTCCCTGAATATCACTACCATAAAAGCATCCTTCACCTATCTACCCAACCCCAACTCTACAGCTCATGAGGCCCTCTTTATAGCTACTGCTACCAATGCAACCAACTCAACGTGGGTTTTGGAAGGCAACACACACCATAAAGATACGCTCATCATAGAGGCTACTCCCGACCCATTCCAGATACAACTGATAGCTAGCAATAAGACCGGCTGTAGCGACACCTTACAGCGCACCATCAACTTCCGGAAGTCCCCTACTCCGACACTACCTGCCTCCATCGATGTATGTCCGGAAGACTCAGTGACCATTGTCCCCGAAGGTGGGTCAGCTTTTGGATTTTATGCGGATGCTGCACTCACCCGGCTTTTACAAAAAGGCAATACTATGACCCTCACCTCGACAGCAGCAGACACATTGCTTTATGTAGTAGGGCTGGACAGTATATTGCCTTCAGATCCTGTTATGGTAGCTATTGGTTTACACGATACTGCATTTGATATTGCTTTAGATCCCGACACTTTAATCCTTTCCCAGCAGCAAACTATTACACTTAGCTCGCAGGGAGTGGAGTTAGCTCAAATTGCGTGGTATCTAGACAGCATCTTTTTAGACACACACCCTTCACCGAAAGTGTTTTTTGATCAGGAAGGGGACTATACTGTTTCGGCTGTTGCCAAAACAATCCACGGATGCTCCGTCACTGCACAAAAGAAGTTGGTGGTCCGCAATGACCTCTCTCAAGAAGATCCATTGAGCAGCTCTCTCGGGCAGACTGTGATCTACCCCAATCCCACCCAAAACACGCTGACCATCCAGGTAAATGAACCGACCAAAGCCACCTTATTCACACTAGACGGTCAAAAGATTAACTCATGGGATATCAACGACTTAGCGAAAATAAATTTGTCGCAATTGCAAAAAGGCGTATATTTGCTTGTACTTGACGCTCCGGCATCAGGCACCCTCCAGCTACAAAAAATCATCCTCACTAACTAGCGCATTGCTTCCACTGCACTGAACCGCCATATTCAGGTCCGTCCCATTTTCCAAACTAGCAAGCAACAGGTTTCTATTCTACATCCATAAGAAAGAGCCATTACGTATGTAATACGCAAATTCTTAAGTCAACCTAGTAGGGTATTAGCCTTATTGACCGTTTTTCTCAAGAATTGTCCAAGTTAAAGTTAGAACCTGATTTCACCACATGAAAACTTCTTCCCAACATATCACTTTGATTACCCTGCTGTTAATACTAGCATTTGGCTCCCAGCTGCATGCTACTTCCATTCCCGGTTGCTCTGGAGGAACAGTCGAAAACAACGTAGAAGATGGCGTAGAAATCAAAAACGGAGACTGTGGCATACTGTCGTCCAATATTGGAACTATTGAAGGCAATATTGAGATTAAAGGCGGTGGAGAACTAACAATAGATGGTAATATCAACACAGTGGAAGGTAACATTACCATCTGTACTTCATGTACATTGATCATCAATGGAGATATATCTCAAATGGATGGAAGCATTACCAATAATGGCACACTGATCATCCGTGGAAGTGTGACATCAGAAGGTAAACTGGAGATCAAAGGCAAAGGAACTACTACACTGGACGGAGGAAGTTTTACCAGTACTAATGATACCGTAGAGCTCGGACCTCAATCTAATTTGGACCTTCAAAATGGCAGTTCTATAAGTGTATCAAAAGAAATTGTAAATAAAGGCACCATCACCTCCGATGAAACAGGCAACACTATCTCTGGAGGGATAGACAACTCTGGAGGTGGCACCTCTCCTACATTTACAGGATGTGGATCAGGTGAGTGTACCGATAATTCTACACTACCCATTACACTAGGAAGTTTCGAACTGACAGCTCAGCAGAATACCATTCTACTATCATGGACAACACTATCCGAAATAAACTTTGAATATTTCGAGATTCAACGAGCCAGCGCCGATGGGGATTTTGAAACGATAGCCACACTAGCAGGCAATGGCACCACTTCACAACCTGTAGCCTATACCTGGACTGATGAAGCGCCTCTATCAGGCATTAACTACTACCGCCTGATCAGCAACGATTACGATGGATACAGAGAAGTTTTTGAAGCGAAAGTGATTGAATTCAACGTGCAGTCAGCTAAGAATGAGTGGAAAATGTTCCCTTCGGTTATTTCTCCATATGAGCATGTTTCAATTACTGGCCTCAATATGGACGCTCAAATCGCAGTTTATTCCACACGTGGACAGGTCGTTAACCATCGTTTTGAAAACGGCCAAATAGAACTTACAGACCAAGTACAAGCTGGCGTATACATCGTAAGAGTTTCCAATAACGGAATCACTTCCACCAAACGCCTGGTTATTCGCTAAATTCCCTTCGAAAAAACTTGGTTATCTTCGTGGCGTTAACCTAATAGTGCGAAGAAGTATGCTTCTGTGGATTTTTGTGATATTCCTGCTGCTTGCAGGGGGCATTTTGCTCATTGGCTGGAGTTTTTCTACCCCAGGTCATCAAGGGCCAGCCACACCTCATTTTGATGGCAAACAATTTAGAAACAAGAGTGGAGCCAAAGCCAGAGGGTTTGCAGCTGTACTCCAATGGATCATCAAACGCGACCAGGGGCCATGGGCTAAAAACTACGAAACTACACAGGGAGAAGCACCCGTAAGCAGCTCTGACCAAATGCGGATCACATTTGTCAATCACAGCACTTTTCTCATTCAGTGGAACGATCTCAACATACTTACTGATCCGATATGGAGCGAGCGCTGTAGTCCTGTAAGTTTTGCAGGTCCTCAGCGCATGCGTCCCCCGGGCATACGCTTCGAAGACCTCCCCCCTATAGATGCTGTATTGATTAGTCACAATCACTATGACCATCTGGATATCCCATCGATCAAAAGAATTCAAAAGGAATTTGCGCCGGTATTCGTAGTGCCCCTGGGAGTAAAAAAGCATTTGGCTCAGCTCAATATTGAAAACACCATAGAGCTCGACTGGTGGCAATCTGCCCACATCGGAATGGAAATAAAAGCAGTACCTGCACAGCACTTTAGCGGTAGAGGCATGTTTGATCGTGACCAGACACTCTGGGCTGGATATGTGATCAGTGATGGTATCAAAAAAATCTATTTTGCAGGAGATAGTGGCTATGCCCCGTTGTTTAAAGAAATAGGCAAGAAAGAAGGCCCGATGGACGTATCGCTCATCCCCATTGGAGCCTATATGCCTCAGTGGTTTATGTCGCCCGTGCATATCTCTCCCGAAGAAGCCATTAAAGTTCATCAAGATGTGCGTTCGCGTCAGAGCATCGCCATGCACTTTGGCACCTTTCCCCTTGCAGACGAGGGACAGGGCAAAGCAGAAGAAGATTTGATTCTTTCACTTGCAGCGCACCAAATTCCTCAGTCTGAATTCATCATACCAGAAGAGGGGGAAGTTTGGACTGCTGATTAGTTTGAATTAGACTCCCAAAATCCAAACAGCCAGTTTCCTTTGGCATTTTCATCATCGCTACGGAAAAACTCCCGTATGGCCGAAAGCAGCTCGTCAGCGCTGATATAATCATCGTGATCTAAGTCCAGTTTAGTAAAAGCCTTTGCCGAATAGCGAATCTCAATCCTATAAGCCATAAAAAGGTCCACATATTCATTTAGCGAGATATATCCATCCTGATTGGTATCAAAAAAGCCAATAATTTCTTTCGCAAGCTTATTGATATGGCGTTCATAGAGTTCTTCATCTCCATTGACAATTACCTTATCGGCAAACTCTAGCCACTCCTCCATGGTAGCAGTGCTATCATATGGTTTTCCCATAAAATCACAGAAATCCTTCCAGGTACCTTCACAGCGATGCAAACAAGCAGTATATGCCTCGGTACCTTCACGAAACCCCCATAGCACACACAGGTTTTCACCGATATTGATAAAGTCATCACGTTCTAGCACTCCATTTTTATCAAAATCAAGAACATTGAAATAATGGGCTAGTTTTCGTTTTTGCAGGGAAGTCATCATATAGTTGGGAGTAAGGGTGTAAGTTAGTCTTGTTGGGCGAAAACCTTTTTGAGTAGCTCCGTGGTGCGTGCCACAGGATCCTGACGAATCTTCTTTTCCTCCTCAGCCACTAGCTTAAACAGTCCGTCTAGTGCCTGGGATGTTGCATAGTTCTCCAAATCAGGATCCACATCATCCGTAAAAGGTATCTTGTTATAAGTTTCAACAATATCACTATAATATTTCGTAGCATTGGTCTTTTTCAATGCCTGGCTAATTACAGGTTTAAACCTGGCCCTCAATTGATCTGAAGTTTTTTGCTTTAAATATTGAGTAGCTGCATCGTCACTGCCTTTTAAAATATTCCAGGCATCCTGGATTGTCATGGATCGTATCGCTGATACAATAATCGGTTTCGCTTCTTTGGCTGCCTCCTCTGCTCCTCTGTTGAGCGTTTTCAAAAACTTATCCACCTGTGCTCCCAGACCAATATCCCGGAGTTTATTTTCTACTTTTACCACATCCGGTGGAAAAGGAATTCTAATCGCAGGATTTTTCCAATATCCATCCAGCTGAGCGGCATTATTGGCCCCTTTGCTGATGCCCACTTCCAGTGCTTGCTTTAGCCCTGCTGCTACTTGCTCGGTGGTTAGCTGTTCACTATCCAGATAATCATCCAGTGTTTGTTGAATTTGCTGCACCGTGCAGGCACTTATCATGATCAGTACCAATATGAAAGAAACAAGTCGCATAAATTTCCAGATTTATTAGCGGGTTGATTACCTAAATCTAAGGGAATAACCCATAATTTTAAAAGTAAAAATTCAGTTCTTAAATAATGCCCACATACGCAGACATAATCTCCATCGGAGACGAATTACTTTACGGTCAAACACTCGACACCAACGCACACTGGATCAGCGGCCGCATGGATGAAATCGGCATCAAAGTAAAGCGAAGAATAACTGTAGCTGATGACGAAAGTGAAATTCTCAAAGCGTTTCAGGAGAGCGAAGACCGATCAGATATTGTACTCATTACCGGAGGCCTGGGCCCCACCAAGGATGATCTTACCAAACCACTTTTGGCCAGGTATTTCAACGTGAGCTGTATCCTCAACGAGTCGGCACTGGCAGATGTTACTGAATTTTTCAAAAAAGCAGGACGTGAACTTACAGAAGCCAACCGCCAACAAGCAGAACTACCCGCCAACTGCACAAAAATCACCAATAGAATGGGTACAGCTCCCGGCATGTGGTTTGACGAGCGCAACACCATCTTTGTCTCCATGCCTGGCGTGCCCTACGAAATGAAAACCATGATGGACGAAATCATCCTTCCAAGGCTCAAGCAAAAATTTGTAGGAGGAGTGATACACCACCGCATCATAAAGACCATCGGCATAGCAGAATCCACTCTAGCTGATAAAATAGCAGACTGGGAGGCTGCCCTACCCCCTCATATGAAGCTCGCATACTTACCCAGCCCCGGCCAGGTAAAACTGCGTATCACTACCATGGGTAATGACAAAGACTCACTTCGAGCGGAAACCAACCAACAGGTGGAACGGGTACTCCCCCTGATTGAGCAATATGTGTATGGATATGATAATGATGAAATTGAAAGTGTAATAGGCCAGAAACTTATCCAAAACGAAAAAACTCTGGCCATTGCAGAAAGCTGCACCGGGGGGTATTTATCACACATGGTCACGTCTATACCCGGGAGTTCTGCCTACTTCAAAGGCAGCCTCGTCTCCTATGCCAATGAGATCAAAGAAGGTATGTTGGGTGTAGATTCCCAAACTTTGGAGCAGCATGGGGCAGTGAGCGAAGAGGTGGTTTTGCAAATGGCAAAAAACATAAGAGCACAGTTCAACACGGAAGTAGGACTGGCCATTAGTGGCATTGCTGGCCCCGATGGAGGCACCGAAGAAAAACCTGTAGGTACCGTATGGATAGCATATTCTGACTCGCAAAAAACGACAGCTAAAAAATTTAATTTTTCCAAGAGCAGAGTACTCAATATTAAATTAAGCGCACTTAGTGCTTTAAATATGTTTAGAATTCACTTTTTCAGCAATTAGCGGAATTATTTATCTTTGTGTAACCCAAAAATGAACATCTAACAAAATATTCTATGGCTTTAGTGGAAATGGTAATGCCTAAAATGGGCGAAAGTGTAATGGAAGGAACTG
This sequence comes from Marinoscillum furvescens DSM 4134, assembly GCF_003386095.1. Taxonomy (GTDB): domain Bacteria; phylum Bacteroidota; class Bacteroidia; order Cytophagales; family Cyclobacteriaceae; genus Marinoscillum; species Marinoscillum furvescens. Next base: position 132,749 of record NZ_QREG01000002.1, read on the forward strand.
TACTTTCCTGGCTTAAGCAAGTAGGCGATACAATAGAAGAGGAAGAATCACTGCTGGAAGTGGCTACTGACAAGGTAGACACGGATATCCCAGCATCTCACGCTGGTGTACTCAAAGAAATCCTGGCGCAAGAAGGAGATGTAGTAGAAGTTGGCAAGCCGATAGCACGAATAGAAACAACAGGTGAAGCGTCCACTGAAGCGCCTAGCTCCACTCCAGACCCTGAAAAAGAACCCGTAAAAGCTGCTGAGCAGTTGGTAGAAAATGCCATATCAACGGTAAGTGATGAGCCTATACCTGCCAAATCCGGCGACAAGTTCTTTTCACCTTTGGTCAGAAATATAGCTAAGGAAGAAGGTGTGACCGTGGCAGAGCTAGAAGCACTGCAAGGATCTGGCAAGGACGGCCGAGTAACCAAAAAAGACATCCTGGCTTATGTAGACCAAAAGAAAAGCGGGACTACTGCCCCATCTACCGCTACTACTAACGGCCAAACAGCGCAGACATCCGTTCCTAAAATGGAAGGAGTACCAGCCACCATCAGTGGTGAAGACGAAATCATTGAGATGGACCGCATGCGTAAAATGATTGCTGATCGCATGTTGGCATCCAAGCAAATATCACCACACGTTACCTCATTTGTGGAGGCGGATGTATCAGAGATGGTACAATGGAGAAACAAAATGAAGGGTGTCTTCAAGGAGCGTGATGGCCAGATACTGACATTTACGCCCATTATGATAGAGGCAGTGGTAAAAGCCATCAAGGACTACCCAATGATCAATGTACAGGTAGATGGCAATCGAATCATTCGTAAAAAACACATCAACATAGGTATGGCGGTGGCTCTACCCACAGGAAACCTCATTGTACCTGTGATCCATGACGCAGACCAGCTCAACCTCGTGGGGCTTACTCAAAAAGTAAATGAGTTGGCTCGAAAAGCCCGAGAAAACAAACTGAAGCCAGACGACCTGCAAGGCGGCACGTATACGGTGTCTAACGTAGGGTCATTTGGAAATGTAATGGGGACTCCCATCATTATGCAACCGCAAGTGGGTATTATGGCATTGGGAGCTATAGTGAAAAAACCTGCTGTAGTAGAAACTCCTCAGGGAGACTTCATCGGCATCCGTCATAAGATGTTCCTGTCGCATAGCTATGATCACCGCGTGGTAGACGGGGCACTTGGCGGCATGTTTGTGAGACGGGTAGCAGACTACCTGGAGCGATTCGACAAAGAACGAACAGTCTGATATCAGACTACCCTAATAAAAGATAGGCATTCGGGCTTCCGAATGCCTTTTTTGTTTCTCTGAAAATCAAAACAAAATGTAGTGCGGAGCCATTATTACCTCAACAAAGCGTTGATTTTCATGAAACATTCCTATCGGTCCATTCTCCTTTTGGTACGCAAAGCCATCACTAAATACATCAAAGACGATCCGATTAGACTTTCGGGTACCACAGCATTTTTTATGTTATTGGCCGTGGCACCCATCGTCATCATAATGACCAACATGGCAGGCATGCTAATAGACCAAAACCTTGTCACCGAAAAAGTACTGGCGCAAACCGAAGCGATGATTGGCCCTCAAGGCCGTGAGTACATACAGATGCTCATAGAAAGCTCAGGCAAATCAAAAGATCAATCACTGGTGAGAAGTCTCGTGGGAATCGGAATCTTTATAGGCATCAGCACCACGCTTTTTCATGTAGTGCAAAACGCCATCAACTACATCTGGCGAGTACGTAGCAAGCCTCAAAACAACCTCTTGCAAACCTTAAAAGACCGAACGCTATCCTTTGGACTGCTGCTAAGCATCGGGCTGATCATGCTCATTACCTTACTATTAGATGCCGGCATCTCCCTGTTAGATGACTACCTAAGCGCTACTTTTCCTACTGCGACGGTCATTCTCATTCGGTCCTTGCATTTGATCGTCTCATTTGGAGTAGCAACTCTTATTTTTGCACTTATTTACAGGTTTTTACCAGATGCTCGAATCAAATGGCACGTCACCTGGATTGGCGCATTGATTACTGCCGCACTTTTTACCATAGGCAAGTTCATCATTGGCGCATTGCTGGGCAGCAGTGGACTCGCTGATCTCTACGGTGCTGCAGGATCAATAGTCATCGTGTTGCTCTGGTTCTTCTATTCGTCCATCATCTTCTATTTTGGTGCCGAAATCACCCAACAGTATGGTGAAATCTATGCCAAGGACATTCAACCTCAAAATCATGCTGTTCGCATAAAGATCACCGAAGTATCTGACCAGTAAGGCTTTAAACATTCGCTTTTCACCTACACTTTAGCTTTCGCTAATTTTTAGATTAATCTAAATTTTGTTTGTGTTAAACCTAATTAATAGATTTGTATTACTTAACCATTTAATTAGGACCACAATAGACGAATGCAATGAAGAAATTCCTATTTTTAATTTGCCTCACCCCGTCAATACTTTGGGCCCAAAACAACATTGAAGGAACAATTAAGGGCACTGATGGCACCATCCCTGGCGCTACTGTACAGCTGCTCAAAACCTCGCATGCCACCATTACCAATGAAAAAGGTGAATTTGCATTCGACAATCTACCCAATGGGGCTTACGAAATGGAGGTTCGCTTTATTGGCTACAAGCCTCATGTAGAAAAGGTGAGCTTGCCCGGCACTACTTCCGTCGAAATAGCACTTCAAGAAAGCACACTTACAATAGATGAAGTGGTGGTAACCGGCACCATGAACCCCACGTTTGTATCGCAATCACCCGTAAAAATAGATGTAGTGACGTCCACACATCTCAACACTTATCTCCCCACAGCTGCCAGCAGTTTGGTAGAAGGTATTTCTCTAGTCAATGGCATACAGGAGGTAACTGCCTGCGGGGTATGTTTCACCAATAGTATTTCTATAAACGGACTTCCTGGCCCTTATACGGCAGTCTTGATGGATGGATCTCCAATTTATGGCAACCTCGCTTCCGTATATGGACTTAATGGCATACCCAGCATGATCATTGATCGATTTGAAGTCATAAAAGGCCCAAGCTCCACTTTATATGGATCAGAAGCGGTAGCGGGAGTTATCAATATCATTACTAAAGACCCTTCCAGACAGCCACTATTCTCCATAGACTTGATGGGTACCTCACACATGGAATCATTTGGAAACCTGGCCTTCGCACCGAAAATCGGAAAACACTCTGGATTTATTGGTGCCAATTTCGCATATATCAACGATTTTGATGATCGCAATGCTGATGGGTTTAGTGACAATGTCAATATGGATCGCATTTCGCTTTTCAGCAAATGGAACATTCACCGAAAATCTGGAAAGCAGTTTACCTTTTCGGCAAAATACTATTACGAAGACCGCAGAAATGGGGTTCAGGAATTTTTGAACGACCGTAACTATCGTCAATTACGCGGCAGCAGCTCGGTATACGGTGAAAGCATCTACACCAACAGGTTTGAAGCATTTGGAACCTACGAACTACCATATATCGCAAACCTCAAACTCGATTTTTCGGCAAGTACCCACAGTCAGGACAGCTATTATGGTGCGGACTACTATCAGGCCTCGCAAAACATCGTGTTTACCAACCTCGTTTGGAACAACACTTTTGGCAACCACCAGGTGATCTCTGGACTAACCAATAGACTACAGACTTATGACGATAATACCGTAGCCACCACTGAGGGGGCTGATCGGCAATATATTCCAGGAGTCTTCGCTCAGGATGAATGGGCTCTCACAGATAGGTTTAGCCTGCTGGGAGGAATACGCCTGGATCATTACAGAGATCATGGACCCATATTGGCACCACGCCTCAATGCCAAGCTCAAAGCTGATAAATGGACTACATTAAGAGCCAACTTTGGTACCGGGTTTCGCATAGTCAATCTGTTTACTGAAGACCATGCCTTCGTCACCGGCCAACGAGAAGTAGTGATCGCCGAAAAACTTAACCCTGAAGAATCCTTCAACTACTCCATGAATATCAACCACGTATACACCCTATGGAATGGACAAGGCATGGTGGATATAGATGCTTATTACACGTATTTTAGCAATAAAATCACACCAAACTACGACCAGCCAGAGCAAATCACCTATGAAAACAGTGACGGACACGCCACTAGTAAAGGGATAGGTATAAATATACAACACCAACTAAACATACCACTGAGCGCCAACCTGGGTATGAACTTTCAGGATGTAAGTGAAACAGAAAACGGCCGGAAGCGTGCCATAGAATTTTCGCCTCGGTGGTCTGGAGTGTTTACCGCCAACTACAATCACCGCCCCTGGAAAACTACAGTAGCTTACACAGCTCGGCTCACAGGGCCTATGGCACTACCCGAAGTGTACGACCTCAATGAGCAAGGCGAGCCACAACCCAACCCCAGACCTACTCTATCTGAGGCTTTTTCCATACACAACCTTCAAGTGCAAAAGGAACTAAATAACGGATTTTCAGTCTATGGAGGCATTCAAAACATCTTCGATTACATACAGCCATGGTCTCCTCTTGTAGGATTCAATGACCCTGGTGCCAACCCTGGATTTAGCGACAACTTCGATACAGCATATGCCTACTCTCCCATCCATGGACGGGAATTTTATCTTGGAATTACCTGGAATATGACTAGAAAATGACCTTTCCGGAGAATCAGGAAGCACAGTTCTGCTAGCTTTGTAATTTATAAAAGCTAATTAATGGGTCGCTGGAAGCATTTTTACATAGTTCGCATTCAATTTTTGGGGTTTCGCTATCATGGCTGGCAAAAGCAACCTGACGTAAAGAGTGTCCATGAAATGGTGGACAAAACCCTTGCTTATGCACTGGAAAACGATGCCTACAAAACCCTTGGGTGTGGGCGTACGGACGCAAAAGTTTCCGCCGAAGATTATGCTTTCGAACTATTCGTAGAGCGCCCTATTGCCGATGATTTTCTAACGGTATTTAATCACAACTTGCCTGCCGACATTCGGGGCCTGTCTGTACAAAAAACGGATGCATCTTTCAACATCATCCAACATACCAAAGTCAAAGAATACCGCTATGGGTTTTCATTTGGCGAAAAACCTCACCCCTTTACAGCGCCGTTCACACAGGCATTTGGCACATACCTCAACCTGGGTAAAATGAGCGAAGCTGCTGCACTGTATGAAGGCACGCATAACTTCCAGCACTTTGTAAAGAAACCAGGTGAAGGTACCATCCTCACAAGGGAAATTCTGCTATCCTCTATTGAACCTAACAACTCCGGTTGGCTAAGCGCATCAGGCGTTAACTCATTCATATACAGAGTAAAGTCGGCTGGATTTATGCGATACCAGGTGAGGCTTATGATGGGTGCGTTGATCCTGGTAGGAAAGGAAGAATGGACGTTAGAAGACTTTCAAAATACACTGCAAGGAGCTCCACCACCTACCACCCTACACCCTGTGCCAGCATCTGGACTCGTCCTGCATAAAATCTGGTTTGAAAACCAATAAACCACCTAACGAAATATAGACCGGCTAGCCGTGTGATCTGCCCGACTGAACGAGAAGCTCATCCACCAACACTACTCAAAACGTAGATTTATAAACAATTCATTAAAAATAGTGATGAAGCTCAAACTGATTATTGCAGGGATTCTATGGTGCAGTGGCACGCTCTTTACTCATGCTCAGGACTGCCTGGCAATACTCGAAGCTGCCAAAGAAGCCCAGGATACTGATATTGTTAAAACATCACAGCTACTTGACCAGCTCGTCGCACTGTTAGACTCCAATTCTTGCGAACTGGATATCGGTTATCCTCAAACATACAACAATGCGGCGCTTATCTACCAGCACCTCGACATTCAGAAGCGTGCACTCTATGCCTTTGAAATGGCCACAAAACTTCAACTCAAGAAGTCTGATAGTCTGGACATTGAGATGCTTCCCTATTACAATCATCTGTTCGATTATTACCGAACCAACAGAAAATATGGCCAGGCCAGCACTTATCTAAATCTGGGTTTTGATGTATTGAATGCTCACACCTGGGAAAATAAGGCCTACCTAAACCACCTGGTAAAAGCTGGGATATTTTTTAAAGAAATGGGCTGGCTAGACCAAAGCCTTGACAAACTCAATGAAGCAAAAAAGCTGGCAGAAAACTCTCAGGTCAGTGACTCAGTAAAAGGCAGTGTTCTGATCGAATCCGGCTCACTGCTCACCCTTATAGGCAACTACTCAGAAGCTGACCGGGACCTCAAAAGAGCCATTTCCATCTTGAGATCCAATCATCCGTTTCTTCATGCGCGTGCGGTGGACCGAATGGGCAAGCTGCTCCTGGAAAATGGTAACCTTCCAGATTCTGAAAGCAACCTACTGAGCAACATTCATTTTAAGAAAATGAATTTTCCCACAGACACACTTTTACTTGTAGAATCTCTCAACAACCTGGGCAATCTATATTTTCGCATCAATGACCTGATCAAGTCCTCAGAATATTTTGAAGAGCTAATAGCCATCGGTGTGAAATACCCAATGGTGCGCCCCTATGGCCTCAACAACCTCGGAGCCATCTATCTCAGACAAGGCCGACTACTCGACGCTGAGCGTTGCTTCAAAGAAGCTGCTGACTACTTTGCATCAAAGTTTGGCACACTACATCAGGACTATGTGAACACCCTTAGCAACCTGGCAGCCACAGAATATCAACGAGGACTTAATGATGTGGCTCTTTCTTTATATACCAGAGTACTGGATTTGGATAAAAACCTCTACGGAAGTAATCACCCCAAGGTAGCTACCAGCATGACCAACCTGGCGCATGTATACGCTGAAATGGGCTATCGCGAAATGGCCCTCAAACTGACCGAACAATCTGCAAAAATCAAACTTAACTCACTGGGGGAACATCATCACGAGTTAGCCAAAAACATGGACGACCTTGGACTCATGCAGCTTTCTCTGGGTGACACCACGGCCGCTCTAATGTCTTTTGACAGTGCGCTGGTGATCAATATCAAACACATCAAAAAAGTATTGCCAGTACTGACAGATGCCCAACGTGCCTTAGCCTTTAAGCAAATCAAGTACAACCTTCGAAGATTTTCGTCATTGGCATTTCAGAAAAACCGACTGAATGGCATTTGGGCAGAAAAAGCCCTTAATCATACCATTAGTACCAAGAGCATATTGTTTTACGCTTCAGACAAAACCCGTCGTGCTTTGGCCGAACTTAATGACCCGATTTTAAATGGGCTGTATTTTTTATGGAGAAGACAAACGGTCAAACTTGCCAAAGTCTACTTAATGACAAAGGCTGAGCGAGAAGCTCAAAACATCTCCATACATGACCTGGAATCAGAATACTACGACATAGAAAAACGCATCGCTCAAAAAATCAACCGCTTCTATGGCAACCGGGCTCAGAAATGGTCTACAAGTTGGCGCGAAATTTCAGGAGTACTTGAAAAGGGACAAGCTGTCGTAGAAATCATCGGCTATCAGCCATACGAATTACGTCTGGATAGCTCTGGAGTGACACAGGGCTTCACTTCCAATACGCGTTATGTTTGCTTTGTCATCAAACCAAATGGGCTTCTGGAAACCATCGACTGGGCTCCTGAAGTGGACTTTGAAAAGGCGTTTAGCTATTACAGAAATACGCTCAAATACAATATCAGTAACAACCAATCTTATGACCTGTTGTGGAAACCAATTGATCAGCACTTAACCGACATAAATCACATTTACTTTGCTGCTGATGGTGCATGGCATGAACTCAACCCACAGGTGCTGTATGATGTCACCAATCAGGAACATGTCATTGACAAATACCAAATAGTACGAATCACAAGTGGTAAAGACCTGACCGAAAGAAGAAAGGATCAGTTTTCAAAAAATGCCCTGATCTTTGGCAATCCAGATTTCAGTGCCCACAGCGAGGCAGATCTGGATGCTCTTCCGGGAGCTGAGAAAGAAGCTTTAGAACTCACCAAAATCATGAAAGCCTGGCAATGGAGGTCACAAGCATTGATCAATAATGAGGCAGATGAACGTACGTTTAAAATTCTAAGCAGTCCCGGAATTATCCATGTAGCGACTCATGGCTTTTTCACACAAGACAACCCTGACCAACCTCTTGTAAATAGTGGTATTTACTTAACGGCCAACAAGAACGAAGATGGAAAGCTTACAGCTTATGAAGCCATGAACATGGATTTGCACGAAACCTTGCTGGTTGTCTTGTCTGCATGTGAAACAGGTCTGGGAGAAGTAGAAAATGGTGAAGGCGTCTATGGACTTCAGAGAGCCATTCTCACGGCAGGCGCAGAAAACCTGGTAATCTCCCTGGTGAAGGTAGACGATGATGCTACGATAGACTTTATGCGATTGTTTTATGGTTTTCTGATGAAAACCGAGGACGTACAAGGGTCGTTTTTTGAAGCACAAAAGGTATTTAGGAAAATCTACACTAACCCCTTCAATTGGGGGGCATTTGTCTTGATATCAAAACATTGACGAACATGTAGCCATGCTCAAGAAGAATGTACATTCTTCTAATTCACACATTATTATCCGGGCAATAACCCTACAGGATAGATGTCATAGTTGCACCCCACCAAAAAATAAGGAAAGGGCAAAAAAAATGCTCCGAAGAAACTTCGGAGCATTTTTACTTACCTCTATTTTTTTCACCTAACCTAACCAATCTTAGAGGCAAGTCATTCACTATGAAAAAACCTGATTCAAAGATGGTGGCTTATCAGGTCTTAGCTAGGACATTCTCGTTCTAAGGATACGTCGCATCGCTGAATGACCTAAATCGCCCGATAACTGGTAGTGTATAAAAAAAATGCTGCTCCCTGACCAGGTCAGAGGCAGCATTTTCCTGATCGTGAATCATCAGACGTTATTCTTTACTAACCTTTATCTGATGGCGGAAGGTTCCCGCTTCATCTGTAAACTCAAGGAAATAAACACCTGTGGTATAGTTCGTCAGATCTATTTTGGCTTGATGTGTCCCCTGCTGATGTGCTAATGGCAGTTCAAATAGCTTGAGTCCACGAGCATCCAACACGTTCATCTTCAAATCATTCAACTTACGATAGACCAGAAAATCAGCGTACAGCACATCCGTTGTAGGGTTAGGGTATAGTACTACGTCCTTGATGTAAGGCTTTAGGCTAAATAGCACCTCCTCAGACTCCACCTGTATCCCATCTTCGGTGATTACCGCACTAATCTGGAAGAGCTGGTTTTCACGATCTCCACCGACTACAAACTCTACTGCCGAGCTGGTATCCATCGGCACTCCAGGGTATTCTATGTAAAGTCTGTAAGTACCCTCCTCAATGTCCGTGAAATTAAACCTTCCTTCATCATCGGACTCCACATATGCATATAGTTCATAAGTACCATCTTCCTGTCCAGATCTGCCTCTACGTACAAACCTCCTCATAGAGCAACCAGCCCTTTTCACCTTACGACGAGCATTTATTCTTGCCTCCTCATCCACCAAAGTATCTGTGATAGTCGTTTCCACGAACCCTTCAAAATCAGCTCCAGTTGGCTCTGGCTCTGGCTCTACATAAAAGATCATTTCAATATCTATCCCTTCTATTTTGCTTCGCACTTCTAGTGTGGTTGCACTGTCGTAGAACTCCGCCTTTTCATAATAAGTAGGAATAGTATTAGGGAATATGGATCTGTCTGGCCTGGTCTGAGCAATAAAATCCCCCAGCACCACATCTTCAAAGGAGTAAAACCCAGCTCCATCCAGAAGGGTGGTGTCCTCTGCCACATACGGACCTTCAGGGGTCTGACGATAGAGAATCACCTCTCCATCTGTCAATAGCGTACCGCTACCATCAGCGTATACCGTACCCGCGATTTCGGTATCTGCCCATATGTTACGGTTACGACTGGTGATGGTCAGCCCGGGAACTTGTGGGTGTGTGATCTCCACGCGATACGTTCCCATCTTAGCATAATCGATATTCTCAATGAAATAACGTCTGGAGTTGGCATTCGGAATATCTACCACATTGTTGTTGAACATTTGACCAGGTATAAATTGCCCGAATTTCCACTGATACTGCAGACCCGTGCCCGACATATTGATACTCACCACATAATCCTGACCGGCAGCCGTGGTGTCATTGATCGTGACATCATACCTGCGCTGAGGAGCATACACGATAGCCTCTCCAAGTCCCACATTGGGTACGATATCTCTAAATGCGAGTCGGTTATTGCTAATATCTACACTTGCTACGCTTGGCCAGTTGGAGATATTGGGGAATGACCTTAAGAAATTGTCTTTTAAGTTTAGTGTCTCCAATCCGCTCAAATCGACAAAAGATAGAGGCACTTTACCATCAAGAATTCTACTTTGATCTCCATCGCTTAGGTCGGTATCGATCACTGCGGGTAATGACAATTCTGTCACACGGTCATTCGTCACTGTTACACCTTCCCAGTCGCTCGTCAGTTCACTTTCCTCCGACCATCCAGAAGGTGCATATTTTACCGCTCTGGTGTCTACGGCTGCTATAAATTCCAACAAGGCCTGTTTGTCTCGCTCCAACGAAGACAACTTGAGGTTAAATGGTCGGGTCACCAACTTCATTCCCGGATATTCCGAATTAGTCACCGTCAGCACATACTCCCCTTGTTGCGGGGTATCTGGATTCGTAATGGTTATGATATCCTCAAATATATCCAGTCCATCTACTGAATCTGCCGGCTCTCCATTCAAAGTCCAACTGTAGGAGTTGAAGGCACCCTCCACTGATCGCACAATCTCAATAAACTGCCCCACCTCATGAAGGCTATCGATACGCATGTAAAGGGAATCTTGAGGGCTTACCAGAAGCCTGCCTGAGGAAATGAGGTAATCGTTACGCTCAAAATCTCCAAAATCAAAGGAATTGTAGCGCGCAAAGATCGTATCCGCAGAATTATCAAACAGATCAGATAGATCCACCAGGTTGTTATGATCCACATTTAGGTAGCGAATGGTGTCCAAATCCGCCAAAGGTGCCAACGAACCTTCTATTTGGTTGTTGGAGATATCTATATACTCTATCCCTGTCAAGCCACTAAGTGCTGCAGGCAATGTTCCTGTAAACTCATTGTTTTGAGCATGAAGCTCCAGCAGCTCGCTTAGCTGACTCAGCTCTGCCGGTAAGCTTTCGGTGAAATGGTTATTGTTTAAGCTCAAGATCCTTAAACTACTCATACCACCCAGACCTGCTGGCAGTGGTCCTTCAAAGTCATTGTGATCCAATCGTAAAATCTGAAGATTGGCCAGAGTACCAATCTCAGCTGGCACAAATCCAATAAACCCATTGTTTTGTATCTCAAACTGCCTCAAGGCAACCAACCCGCTGAATGTTCTGGGAAGTTCACCCTGAAAGTTGTTATTGAAAAGGTCAAGGTTTTCCAGCTTTGCAAGTGTACCTACAGTTGCCGGAATCGTTCCTTCCAGCATGTTGTCATTCATGGAGATGTTTACCAACTCGGTCATGGCTCCCATTTGAGCAGGTAGCGTTCCGGTAAGTTCGTTTCCACTAAGATCCAAAATTTTCAATGCAGAAAGGCTCGTAATGGTATCCGGAATTTGACCCTTGAGCCCATTATCATTCAAAATGAGTGATACCAGACGTCCATCTTTATTGAACACGGTTCCATCCCAGGTGAGTGGAGACTCTACCTTCCAGCCCTGCTGGCGCTCCCAGTTCACACCATCCAGCGAATCATAGAGAATCGCCAATACGGCCGAATCTAGTTCATTTACAGTAGGTCCGCTCGCTTCGGGCACCTCTACCATGGTAAACTGCTGATTAGCGGCCACATCCACCGCGTGGGTAACGAGTCCTGATGGCCACTGTACCGTAATACTATCCGCCTGAATGGCCGACCCTAGTCCAAACTCTGTATCGAGACTGTTTCCACTACTGATACCATTTTGTGTAACCACCGTTTGGTTTTGCCAACTACCATTGGCTTTCACCCATACCCTGGCACCGATACCGTAACTATTCGATTCGATGCCTTTCAGTTTCACTGTGATCCAGTTGTTGCTATTGCCATTGTTTAGATAAACAAAATTATGCCCATCAAAACGCTGGTTAGGTAAAAAGACATCCTGAAAGCCATCGTTATTGATATCTGCCACAGAAATATGAGAGAACCTGTTGGTAATTGGGAATGCTTGCTCATCTTCCATAATCGGCAAAAACCTCAAGTTTCCTTGATTCAATCCCAAATAAGCACGATCCTCAATGGTCCAGATGATATCTAGCCAACCATCGTTATCGTAATCCAGCGTGGTGATTCCTCGTCCGAAAAAGAGGTCCGATTCAGCGCCTTCTGAATTATCATCAGTAAGATCAGTCAGCATAATTAGCTCGTTCACTGGCACAAATCCAAAATCCAGGTTGCCTAGATTCACATAAAGTCCAAGACTACCATTTCGCCATTCACCTGTGATCAAATCCACTTGACCGTCATTATTAAAATCACCCCAGGTATAGCCTCTGCTACCTATTTCAGCATTAGATATCACGTTAGACTCATACATGTATCCGCCTGCCCCATCGTTGATAAAGAGCATATTTTCGGCGTTTGAAGTGATATAAATGTCCTGAAAACCATCATTGTTTACATCCACATTGCTGATGGTCCAAAAGTAATTTTCGTGGGCAGTGAGTGGTCCTAGAGGAGTTTCGAGGGTATCTCCCAGTGCTAATGCTCCCGAGCCATCATTGGTAAAAACAAATCCATTGGAGGTAACCAAATCCAGGTCTCCATCATTTTCGACATCTACCCACACTCCTGCTTCAGATGGGCTCCAGTCGTGCCTGGTATCAGATACGACGGTGTTGGTAATTTCAAAACTTCTACTTCCAGTATTGCGGTACACGCGATCGCCGTAATCCCTGCTACCCGGCACAAACAGGTCTAGAAATCCATCATTATCATAGTCTCCCCAAACAGCAGTTCGGGTAAAGCCAATCTCAGTAGTGGCCACAGTTCCTTTTACTTTAGTGAAAGTTCCATCTCCATTGTTTTCGTACAAAAAGTTAGCAGCTAGCTCAAAAGCATTTGACACATAGAGGTCGTCATCTCCGTCTCGATCAAAATCACCCCATGCACCTCCATAACTAGTACGGGTAATGTCGGTAGTTACTTCGTTTTGTACTGGCTCAAAAATTGGTTGCTGATGCTTCAAACTCACATCAATAGATGGGTAACTCTCACCCTGACTATTGGATGCAATGACCCTGTAGAAATAATTTTGACCATCCAAAGCATTCACATCGTTGTAAAAGAACTCACCCTGACCTACCGTATCAACGGTAGTGAAGACCGTGCCTGAACTGACGCTACGCTGTACAATATAACTTTCTAGAGCACTGCCACCTTCCCAATGAACCTGTACCTGACTGCTGCTTTGCAATTCTGCAATCACTTCCTCAGGTGCATTTGGACGAGACGTACCAAATCCACCCTCCTGCTCTCCAATCACGTAGAGTTTGGATAAACCATGGATCCCATTTCCGTCATCGTGCCAATCTATATACAAAGTATCTGAGGTATATTCCATCCTAAACCTACTTACCATGCTGTGATGTGGGTGTGTCTTAAAGGAGTCACACTTTTGTACAAACTCAGCGCCTTCTTCATGGTAGAAAAACATATCATACCATCCTGCCGTAATGTCACTGATAAAATAACGACCGTATTCTCCCCATTCTACAGGAGCTATGATGATCTCCTCTCGCACACCAGTATAAGTGGAGTCCATATATTGAGCCGAACTCACCCCTTTCCAAACTTTATCATCCGGGAAATTAGGAATACAGTTTCCAGTCTGCAGTACATTCGAATAGGCTGAAGAGATTCCTTGAGAAGAGTATACCGCCTGTGCCCTATAATAATAAGTACCTGGCTGTACTTCATCAAAGTACCATCCTCGATAGTAGATACTGTCTATCACATTGAAGTTGGTACCATCAATACTTCGCTCAATGCGTATGTAGTCTGCAAGTGATGGGTTCATCACTTCGATAAATAGTCCATTCTCATTGATAGAAGTGTATTCATCGGAAAGTACAGGTGGCAATACTCCACTACCTGTATCACCTATTTCTACAGCATCTACTGACCCAGTAGTTACTTGTAACAGTACTTCCCTGACTGCAAATGAAGTTTTAGTGAAGGTGATTTCATTGTCGTAATAATAGATTTCTCGACCAATATTAAATGAAGCCTCCTCACCCCCTGCTCCTTTCAGAATCATCTGCCATACGAACAGCTCGTTTGCGGAGTGCAACCTCACATAGTTAATCGGAATAGGATCATTGTCATAAAACAGCCTCAGCGTATCCATAGCTGGCTCTGAGCCGTTTCTCCACCAGTTGGTAGTAGCCCACCACGGCCACACATTCGGTGGTAGATCAGGCAAGCCTACAGCGCCAGTCATGCTTCCTGCCGTTCCTGGCGGTATTTGAGCAGACTCCTGACGCGTAGCAAACCGATGAGCATGAGGAGTCACTACGGCATGATTACTCAAAAATTCCTGATCACCATATCGATAGTTCGGATTTCGTACGGCTACTAAATAGCTTGTCTGATCAAAATCTTCGGTAATCTCGAACGTGAGCAAAGAATCAGTTCCTGTGTAGGCTATCTCGAAGAAGTACGGGTTAAATTGATGGCTATACTTATCCTTTTTGTACCAATAAAACTCATCATCCGGATGGAGCCGCTCTGCATGCAGTGTGACTGTATCTCCAATATTTGCACTACCTGTCCATGTCAGTAGACGTGTCGGTGACTGCAAGCCGAATCCCTGATTATTCTGCACTTCGTTACCAAGGGTGTTCAGCAACTCCTCAAAGGTGAAATTATTGAACGTTAAATCCACTCCTGAATAGCGGATGGCATTGATAATGCTATCAGGCAAGTCGTCAAATCTGTTGTAAGAGATATTGAACCATCCGAAATCATTATTGGCTAGACCCGCAGGAATACTGCCCTCAAACTGGTTGCCATGAATACTCAGACTGGTCAAAGCAGAGAGGTTTCCAAACTCGGCTGGCAGTTGCCCATATAGCTGGTTGTAACTCAGATCCAGACTACCCAGGTTCACAAGGTTTGCTATGGAAGCATCAATCTCGCCTTCCAAATGGTTATTATCAAGGTACAGCCCATACAGTGTGGACAAACCAAATATGGCAGGATCTAAAGTTCCGGTAAATCCTGCCCCTGACAGGTTCAAAAATTCAAGGTCAGGTAGAGCCGCCAGCTCTGCTGCTGGTAATGGCACTGACGTGTATCCATGATAATCCAGCCCAACAATTCTACCTCCATAGGCAAATACGCCCTCCCAACTTTCTACAGGACCCTCGCCCCAGCCATATGGCAAATAGGAATTAGGATCTGCCTCAAGTGCCTGATAGAATGCATAGAGTGCTGTAGAGTCGGCACTAGGAATAGATTCTACAACCTGGAAATTGATAGGATTGAGGTCTAGATTTATCCCTAACCAGTCACTAATAATGTCATGTCTTACATATGCCTCAATATATGCATCCGACTCTGGGTTGGTAACGTTTGGCAAAACCAGCTGATTGGTAGTCACTGAATCTATCCAGTTTCCATTGACATACCATTCTATATAGGAAGCCGAATCCAACTGCACGTCCATGGTGATCGTCACCGTATCTCCTACCGAAGCTGTGAGCAGTCCACCAGAACCAAAAGACTTCATACCCCAGGCATGCAGATTGATAAGCCCATTTTGCCACATCTCGAAGAATGGGCCCAAGTCTACAAAGTCAAGATAGTTGTCACCCAGAGAAACCGTGGACAGCTTCGGCAAATCAAGTATACTTGAAACATCAGTTAGCTCATTGCCATAGACATAAATACGCTCGATAGATTCTGGGAGTGCCGGCAAAACACCAGACAGCATATTGCCTCCAAGATGTAAGTGAATTAATGAATCAGGAAGATTAGCAATGCTGGAAATTTGGTTAAATCCGAGATGCAAAGTCCGAAGGCTGTCCAGGCTGGCAATCTCCGTAGGAATTTCGGTAAGGCTCAGGCTGTTCATAGACAGGGTACGCAAATTCGAATATTGCCATACAAATGACGGCACCTGACCCTGATAATTTGGATTGGCTCCGATGTTTAACGCTTCCAAATTATCATTGAGCGGCAATGCGCTGAGATCCATTGGACTGCCGTAAGCATAAAAACCAGTAAAACTTGTAGTCGGAAGATTTTCGATTCCCCCTGTGAAAGCTGTGCTGCCAATATTGAGAAATTTCAAGCTGTCTAGCGTGGACATGGCCACTGGCAGATTACCTGTCATATTTGGGTTGTCTGACAGCCAAAGCGCTCTTAAGTCCTGCAATTGTCCGATTTCTTCCGGCACTGAGCCCTGGAAGTTAGTCGAATACAGCCCCAACGCCTGAAGCTTGGTAGCATTAAAAAGTTCTTGGGGTATTCTCCCTGAAAACGGATTTCTACCAAGATAGATTGAATCTAAAACATCCATCTGTCCGATAGCCGGCGAAAGGCGCTCCAGACCTGTGTTGTCCAAATCCATGTAATGAAGCTTTGGAAGGCCATACAGCTCTCCTGGCAAATAACCAATCTCGGGGTTGTTCCAAAGTGAAAGCCATTCCAACCCATCCAGATCACCAATAACTGGGGGGATACCCCCAACCAGGTTTTTATTAAATAAATCCAGCTTATAAACGCGTGTATCTTTCAAGTGAACGCCCTCCCACATCACTACAGGAGTGGTCAGCCAGTTTTGTGCTTCATTCCAATAAGGACCATCTGTAGCATCATAGATTTCCACCAAAGCCAACGAATCCTGGACCGAAACAGGCGCCGAAAACCATACATCAAAATTGCCCGAGTAGATATGCAGTCCTGTAACGCTTGAAACCGAATCGTTCCATATCACACACCAGAAGGTACCCGCAGAATCTATATCCACGGATTCTATAACCAACTGACCATCATTTGCCCCTTCCAGGTAATTCCCGTTTTGGTACCACTGATAATTATTGGCTGAACCACCGATCGACGCATCCAGCGTCACCGTAGCACCAATAGTGGTTTGAATAAAATCTCCACCAATCGGATACTGAGGATCAACCTGAAAATCATAAGCCGGTGTTTGCATCAGCGGCTCCAGATCACCAAAATTTAGCGCATTCTCAAAAGCTCTAAACGTCTCCAGCTGATACAATCCACTCCAGTCTGGCAAGCCAGTGAAGTGATTGTTCTCGATACCGATATGTCTTAGTTGCGTAAGGTTCGCCAAAGAAGCAGGGATATCTCCCTCAAACTGGTTGTTGTCCAGATAGATACTCTGAAGGTTTATCAGGTTGCCAAGCGTGTCTGGCAAAGTACCCGAAAGCAGGTTACTCCCTACCCCCAACGACAACAGTAGCTCCAGCTGCCCAAAAGACTCGGGAATGGTGCCCGTAAATGAATTGCCATATATATGGATCTCCCGTAGGTTTAGGTTATCCCCCAAAGCTTCTGGGATAGGCCCTTCAAAGTTGTTGTTGCCTGCGTGAAAATATTCCAGCATTGGCAGATTGCCTAAACTTCCGCTAATGCTACTGAAAAAATTATCATGAAGGGACAGCCACATCAAACTAGAACTACCAGTACCTACCGAAAACTCACCCGATAGTTGATTTTCTCCGACATCTACTCTAGTCAACATAGGCAGCTCTAAGACTGCAGGGTCAATACTAGTAAACTGATTGTTTTCCAGGCTCAGGTTGTAAAGTTTTTGACAGTTGGCTAATTCTGCCGGAATGTCCCCTTCGAGCATATTTCTACCTGCTGCCAGCGACTCCAGGTTTGTAAGACTCCCTACTCCTGTGAGTGTCCCGAAAATATTATTATTCCAAAAATCAATGTGTCTTAGACTGTCCGACACCAAAAGCTGAGAAAATGGAGCAGAAATCCCACAATCCCAGAAATACAGCCCCTCCAACTTAGTGTAGACTGAAAGATCTGGAAATGACGATAACATGTTCCCTGAAACATTCAATTCCACCAGTTCAGTAAGATTGGACAATTCCGCAGGCAATTCTACCAAGTCATTGTATTCCACGTTTAGCCATTTCAGCTTGGTAAGCTGACCAAACTCAGTAGGAATAAACGAAATGTAATTTCCACCTAACCCGAGAGATTCCAACGCACTTAAATTCCCAATTTCGGCAGGAACACTTGACAATTCATTGCCCCATAGTTGCAACATGCGGAGGGAATCCAAATTCTGAATCTCAAATGAAATATCAGAAAGGCTATTGCCCCCCAAATCCAGATACCTTAATTGTGAAAGTCCCCAAAAATCTACGGGCAACTCATAAATACCATCAGAAATAAAATTTCCAAAATCATCAATTTCGCGGTTCCACAAGTGAAACCCGGTCATGTCTGACATCATCCCAATTGATGCAGGTACAAAGTCTATGAAGTTACCTCCCAGATCAAATGTGGTAACCTTGGAAAGGTTGCCGATACTATCAGGAATCGCACCAGTGATCATATTATAACCCATGTGGAGGTTCCGCACAGAATCCAGATCACAGAGCTCAGGTGGCAGCATTCCGTTTAGGTTGTTATCGCTGAGATGCAAACTGGTGACGTGATACACATTGCCAAACGTAGTATCGTTAATTTGGTAAACGTATGGTGTCAAATCCACTCCATACCAGGTATTGACAGGCCCTGTTTTCCAGCCTGAATTGTCATTCCAAAAATCACCATCAAGGGCATCATATATAGCTACCAGTGCCAGCGAATCATCATACGACATACTATCTCCTGCAGCCAACATATACGTGGGTTGCTCCCACGACTGAGCCTTGATCGTGGCGATACGTTCCTGTCGTGCCCGCTCTTCTACAGGCTGACGCACCTGCTCAGGCTGATTCGATAGCGTTTTATAGTCAATAGGTGGATGCTCCACCTTTTTCTCGGTACGCTTCACGGAAGCAAATTCCTTACCGTCTACGGCGTGCAAGCCTGAAATAGCTGCTTCTTGTTCTTTTAAGTTTTGCTCATGAACATTAATCTTATGTCGGTAGAGCTCCTCCATTTCCCGATACTCCGGCGCGATTTCTTCCGTTTTGGCCGGAGTGTCCTGAGACTCGGCCTTGAGCTGGCCTACTTTGGATGGCTGCTGAGCCTGCCGGATAGTAGGGTCAATTTCATGTCTATCGTAAAAGTCCTGGATCATCTGCTCAAACGTGGGAGCAGTTGATTCCTTCTTTTTTGCCGCCTGCTTTTCGATGAGAGCTGAAGCAGTAGTCGATGCTTTAGGCTCGCTCGTTTCTTCTATTGTCTCACCTTTTAGGGGTATTTGATAAGCTTCGGGGCGTTTAACTTCTTGTTTTTCATACTTTTAGGGCAGGTTTTGGGCATTTACGCAAAGCACTCCCAAGGTCAACATTGTTAGGATGGCATTTCTCATAATATGGCAGAATTGGTGATAATGATGTAGCAATATACCGAAATCAGGTACCCCTACAAATACCTAATTATCGGTAAATCAACTTCTTACACAACGACACCCCACTTCGCCTTTCTACTTTATCTTTGCCAGAAAAGATTCCATTGAAAGATTTACACGGCCAAGCCATCCGGGATTACTACCGCAATCAAACCACCCACCCCTTAGTATTGCACAACTCTTATGACGATCCGGAGGAAATGTCTGTGGAAGTATTTTTCAGAGAAGAAGAAGATCTGAGCGTACTGGAACACCTCGCGCTGATCGAAGCAAAGGGAAGCGTCCTCGACCTGGGTGCAGGAGCAGGTGCCCATGCGCTAATCCTGGAGTCTCGAGGCTTTGATGTCACCGCCCTGGAAAACTCCCCAGGCTGTATAGAGGTGATGAAGCAATCAGGAGTGACCAAAGTAATCGACCAAAACTATCAGGAACACTCAGCCACCTACGATACCGTGTTGGTACTCATGAATGGTCTGGGGCTAGCGGGTACACTACAAGGACTCACACCATTTTTACGCAAGTGTAAGTCACTGCTACGGCCGGGTGGTCAGCTGCTGATCGATTCATCAGACATCAGCTATTTGTATGAATGTGGTGTAGATCGACCCAAAGGGTATTACGGTGAAGTACGGTATTGCTACGAATACAAAGGCGAAATGGGCGAATGGTTTGACTGGCTCTATGTAGATCAGAAGACACTCGCTACCTATGTGCGCCAGGCAGGTATGCAACTCGAGATTCTTCACACGGAAGAAACCGACCAGTATCTAGCTCGAATTACCCTGTAAAAAAAGAGGTCACTCGACGAGTGACCTCCAGGTAAACGTCGTGAGTAAATACTTATTTAATCTCCACAGAGAAATCATTGTATCCATAGCCCTGCAGATCATTCCAACTCCAAAAAGCATAGTTGATGTGATCTCCAGAGTGAAAATCCTCTCCATCGGCATCTTGCTCAGGGACGGTAATGGTCAGCGAAACTGCTTCGCTCCCAGCTCCAAAACTCATAGACTCGAGTAGCTTGTAATCTGCATCATCATCGGAGCTGAGTCCAAACGGTGTGCTCGTACTATACAAGTATTCGCTTACTTGTAGACTCGCCTCGTCTGCGCCCTTTCCGGTTATCAGTGTGGCGGAAACCGTCAACACATCGCCCGGATCTACCATCACATAGCGCCAATGCGAAAGACTGTCCCTCGAAATGGCCACCCCATTGATTTTCAGATCTGTCACTCGAGCAGTTTTGGCAAAAGCCTCCTCATGCTCACGCAACACCGCATTGTCGTCATTGCCGGTCACGCAGCTGGTAGCCAATGTAAGCAGCACCGCCGCTAGTATGTAGAATAGTTTATGATTCGTTTTCATTGCTTTGTCCAGGTTATGGGTCCAAAATTTCCACAGCAGCCGATGAATACCGTCCATTCAAACCCTGTTAGGGTTAGGTTGGCATAGGTACCGTCCGCAGTGGTGTTTACATTACCGAAAGGTCCAGGTTGATCGGGCATAATCAGCGCATTTCCGCCATTGTGAGCGAAAGTGGCCACTATGCCATTGCCGCTACCCAGGATATCCGTCACACGGTACCATCCCGGCGCTACCTGGGTCACGGGCTTTGGAGTAGGTGCACTGCTAAAACCCGTACCCAAATAAGATCCCGATAGATCTGTAGTGGTTACATCCTCGGAAGTCACGTTTACAAACCGGCTGGCCGTCACGGTACTTTCCTGATCCAGCGAATTGATCGTGGTAATGCTATAAACCACCGGATATACGCCTGCGGTGTTCACATCCACATTGCCCGAGACCACTACCTGATCTGACACGTCTTCTGATCCCAGAGTAGCCACTACACCCGGATCATCATAGCTACTAATCGTACCCGCCTCAAACGTCACATATTGTTCCCCATTCAGGGTAATGCTTGGAAAGAGTATTTCGCCCGTCTGTACCTTAAGCGTAGTTTCAGGAGCTTCGAAATACTCACATGAGACTCCTAAACAGGCCGTTACCACTAGCAGCAACAACCGTATTGTATATGTTTTTAAATGTTTCATATGCTTCAGTTATTTATTCCACCATACTGGATCACCGATGTTGCCATTGGGCAATGAGTTGGTGTTCGTTGAGATTTCGGAAGACGGATAGAGTGCCCTTTGCGGAAAAGTGCTTCCATTGAGTGAAGCTCCCGTACCTGCCACCGATGGTGAAAGGTCCAGGTAATCGGCTCTTCGGAGCTCCGCCCACGCTTCTACATTCATGATACCACAGAGGGCATACCACTTCTGAGTAGCGATGGTTTCCAGCCGTTCCGCACTGGTGGCGGGATATTCATAGGCTCCATTCAAGAAGGAATTTGCATCCGCAGCAAATCCGGTAAACCGAAATGACTCGGTAACTGCGGCATTATAAAGTTGCTCGGCATCTCCCGTACCCCAGCCGCGCTCTGCCGCTTCAGCCTGCAAAAACAAACTTTCGGAGGCCGTCATCAGGTAAACAGGTGAATTTGGCGCAATGACATTTGTGCTACTAGGCACTGAATTGTCGGTCTGTGGCTGACTGCCTAGCTGCGTGGTACCTTCCCCTTGTGGGATGCCTACCTGAGCGCCTGCAAACGTTCCTGTTTCTGCCGGATCGAAGAAGAAATCCACTCGTGGATCATTGTTATCTACCAACCGCTGAATGATCGCCGCACTTCCATTAAGGTTGACACCCCCCAGCCCATTCGGGGAGATCTCACCTCTATAGAGCGGGTTTTCATTGTTGGACCCTCCGGGGAAGGGCACCATGGCATCATCACCAAGTCCTACAAACTCCGCTCCTGCGGCGTAGAGGGCATCGATTCCCTGCTCTGCCACTGAAGGTCGGGCTTCAGACTGGCGCATATAGATGCGCAGCTTGAGAGTGTTGGCAAAGCGTACCCATGCCGCCATATCGCCTCCATACAGAAAGTCATCTGCTCCAGGGGTGATGGCCATCGCTCCGGGGTTGATCAACTCCAGTGCCTCGTCGATATCCGCAATCAGGCCGTCATAGATGGTCTGTCCATCTTCATACACCGGATTAAGGTTGCCGCTTTTGCCTCCGAGCGCTTCCGAATATGGGGCGCTATCCCAGACATCCACAATGACCTGATAAGTATACACCGAGAGCAGCCTGGCAATAGCCGCATAGTTGGGCGTACCATCTTCCAGAGCTTTCTGCTCTACATAGTTGAGGTCCTCCAACACCCACGCATAAGCATGCAGCCAGGCCGTAGACGTTTGATTTCCATTGTAGTTATACTGATCATAGACCTGATACTGTGCTGCCTGATAAGCCTGGGTCCAATACTGACTCAAAAAACCAGTCATGATACCAAGGTCGAGGTTGAGCATGTATGCAAGGGTGGTTTGAGCCACCGGCAAAGTAAAGGCCGTAGTAGATCCCGAAGGACTGTTTGGAGACTCATTGATATCCAGTGCATCATCACATGCACTCGTACTCCCTCCTATCAATGCCAAAACCAATAGTGCTTTGAAATATATCTTTTTCATCATGATTTCATTTAAAGGGTGATTCGCAAACGGATGCCGTAGGTACTGGTGCTTGGCACCGTTCCAAACTCAAAACCGGTTAGGTTTCCTACATTTTGGTTGCCCCCTGTGAAGGAATTGACTTCCGGGTCTATGTAGGTATTGTCATCCGGGGTATGAATCCACAGGTTTCTGCCAAATACGCTGACATTGACCTCCTTGAACGGCACCTGAGCCAGCAGGGCCTTGGGCAGCCGGTAAGACAAAGTCATCTCCCGCAACTTGGTAAACGTGCCGTCGATGATCAGGTATTCGCCATAGTTATTGATCTGATTCCAGTACTGCCGGATATTGTTACTGCTATAGGTGAGCACGGAAGTATTGGGCACAAAATTGCCTTCGCCATCATCCACTACAGAAAACGGGATAATAAAGCGCTCCCTGTTATTGAATCCCGTTTCCACAGCGGTGCCATTGAAGTAGATCTGACCAATGGTACGTGAGTAAACTTTCCCTCCCTGCCGGTGGTCTATCGTTGCAGAAAACGTCAGGCTTTTGTACCTCAGTGTGGTAGTAATGCCCCCTAGCCAATCTGGCTGCACGGTACCAAACCTGGCAGGATCTGGTGCCTGCTGTGGGAGTCCATTGCCGTCTACAATCAGCCTACCATCATCGGTGCGCAGCGCAGTAGGCGCTTCAAACACCCCATAGGGCTGCCCTTCGATAGCCTTCAGCTGATAGTTGAGCAGGCCGGTACCTATCGTGATTTCCCCTGAGGGCAAATCTGTGATCATATTATTGATCTTGGTATAGTTGACCGACAAGCCCCAGGAGAAGTCATTGATTTTGATTGGCGTGGTAGCCAAAAGAACTTCCCACCCTTTGTTTTCGATCGTTCCTGCATTGATGACCTGTGAGGAAAACCCAGAAGAGGGTGCAGCCTGTGCGATCACGATCTGATCCTGAGAGGTTTTGTGGAAGTAGGCCATGTCCAGATTGATGCGTCCATTAAAGAGTCGCAGATCCGTTCCCACTTCATATTCCTTGCTGAGCTCAGGTTTCAAACCCGGATTGCCTATGCGGTTACCTTCCGTAAATCCAGGCACTCCGTTGATCGGAAAGTCCACCCTTCCGAAATTGCCCTGAATGGCATTGGTCGTGCCTTGCGGTGCAAAAAACACCGAGGACGTCAGGTAGGTAGGCGCATCATTACCCACCTCTGCATAACTCGCTCGGATCTTCCAAAACGACAGGATATCGCTAATTCCAAAATCAAAAGCATCCGTAAGTACAATACTCGTATTTACTCCAGGATATCCAAATGAATTATTCTCCAGTGGCAAGGTAGAAGACCAGTCGTTGCGATAGGTGGCTCCCAAAAAGACGAAATTTCTAAAGGATACATCTAGCTGTCCATAAACGCCCATCAGCCGGCGCTTGTAGCTCGTTTCTGTTACAGTCGGGTTTACCGCCCCATTACTGATGTTGTTGAAATCAGGAATGGACGTCTGATCCACCGAAGCGGTGAAATCTCTACCATCTCTTTGATTGAAATTGTAGCCAACCAGCGCATTCACATTAAAGTCCTGATTGATGTCATAATTATAGCTTGCTATGAAGTTGGCATCCAGCTGCCGATCAGTATAGGCTTCATCGCGGATAAAGCCCGGCTCATCTGCAGATCCATTCGGGCTAATGGCCGAGGCAATCCTACGCTCCTTTACGCGCTTGCGGTCATCAGAGATCACATCAGAGCCGACACGTGTGGTCAGGGTGAGGTTTTCTACAGGTTTGTAGTTGATTGCAAAACTGCCATAGATCCGGTCCATGTTTTTCACATAGGAGTCGTTGAACAGGTTGTAATATGGATTTTGGATAAACGGCGTATAGAACCAATCCACACTGTTGTACGGATTGGATAGGTCTCGCTGCTCGATGATACTCATCGAGCGGCTGGTCTGTAGCACCTGATTGTAGGGAGACTCCCCACCCTGCCCGTTGATGGCCAGGTCGCTGTTTTGCTTGATGTAGTTGACACTTCCGGTAAAATCCAGCTTATCATTCACTTTGGTGGAACCCGATAGGGCAACTGTGTTCCGCCTCAGCTCGGCATTGGGCACCACGCCACTTTGGCTAAGGTCCGAAAGCGAGAGCCTGAAGGAAGCATTTTCGCTACCTCCACTCAATGCGACGCTGTTTTGCCAGGTCCTTCCGATCTTCCAAAACTCCCGAATATTGTCCGGCAATGCCTCATAGATCTTGGTGCGTTGGGTATTGAAAAACGGGCTACTCGGATCGCCTATCGCTATACCATAGGGTCGCTCGGAGCCATCAAACCGATCTCCCCAGCTCTCCTGATCGTTCAGAAATCCCAGGTTGTCTCCTTGCTGCCCCTGGCCAAACTCGTTTTGCAACTCGGGCAGCATCAGCACGCGCTCATAAGTCAGTGAGGTGTTGTAATCCACACTCACCTGGCCGCCGGTATTGGCTCCTTTCTTTGTGGTGATGATCACCACGCCATTTGCAGCCCGAGACCCATAGAGCGCCGCTGCTGAGGCGCCTTTCAGTATGGAAATGGATTTGATGTCTTCGGGGTTGATGTCATTGGCGCTATTTCCACCATCTACAGCTCCGGTAAGCACCCCGCCACTGTTGTTTTGCACGTTGTTGATGGGCACGCCATCCACCACAAACAAGGCCTGATTGCTACCTGTGAGCGAAGATGTGCCCCGCAAGACGATGTTGGTACTGGCTCCCGGTGCCCCGGATGCGCCTGTGATCTGCACCCCTGCTACTTTTCCCTGCAAGGAATTGATCACACTACGCTCCTGACTTTTGGTGAGCTCGTCGGAGTTGAACTCCTGCACGGCATAACCCAGCGCTTTTTTGTCACGCTCCACTCCAAAAGCGGTCACCACCACCTCTGTGAGCTGCTGCACGTCCTGCTCCAGCGTAACATCCAACACAGAGCGCTGACCGAGCTCCACCTCTTTGGCTTGCATGCCAATAAAGGAAAAAACAATAACCGGGTCTATATCAGCGGGTACAGCCAGCCGGTAGTTTCCGTCCAGGTCTGTAATGGTCCCCTGAGTAGATCCCTTTATCACCACGTTTACTCCAGGAAGGGCTTCGCCATCGTCGCCCACTACTTTCCCGGAAACGGTACGTTCCTGAGCATACAAGATGCCCGACAGCATGAGGGTACATGCCAGTAGTAGTAGTTTTCTCATAGATTATGATTTGGTTTAACACTGTATTTATCAGTGTAATCTTAGGGGAGAGAAAAATCGAATAATTGTAAAAAAGAAGGCCTCAGGGGATAAGGGTAACGAACGACAGGAGAAGCATCCGATGTGAATAACCACCTACAAACAAATAAGACCACTGACAAAGACAAGTGGCCTTATTTCAAAACAGTTAAATATAAAGAGGTACCACGAAGTAAGGGTTTATGCTGCCGAAGGAATTGTAAAAAAGAGTGCAAACCGAAAACTTGTAAAAAAGAATTTGGTCGAAGTTGATATTGAGGGCTTATTTTGTTTGCGAAATGGATTTTAGCGGAATATTATTTTTACTTACATCACTCCTGCTTGCCGGAGGACTACTGGTATTTCTATTGAGAAAACGAAAGCCTGTAATCATCGCAGATGAAGTAGAGCTGCTCAATGAAAAAGAGGCGGCCTTTCGGAAAATTGATCACTGGATAAAGAGCGATAAGCGTTTTCTGGACCCGGCCCTAAAACTGGATCGGGTGGCCCGGGGGGTTCATCTCTCTGAGCGGGAAGTATCCTCGGCCATCAACACCATCGCTTGTGAAAATTTCAACGCCTACATCAATCGCTGGCGTATCAAAGAAGCCAAATGCCTCCTAACCGATGACAGCCACAGCCACTTTACCGTCGATGCTATCGCCGAAATGGTCGGGTTTGCTAACAAGGTGTCTTTTTACAAAGCCTTCAAACGGGTAACCGGAACCTCACCCACGGAGTTTCGAAGACAAGTAAAACAAGCCACTTAGCAAAACCCTTAGTTGCCGACCTAAAAAGGTTGTAAACAATCACGAATGTTTACTTAATCATCCGGTTTGTTTACATCAGCAGGCCAAAATACATAGGTAAACAGCCAACCGATCCGTCTTAAAGAGGAAAAAACTCAGGACTATGATTTTTCCTCAACTAGCTTCAAAGTCCACACCTGTGGCATCCATCAACCAGTTTCACTATGCTGGCCAGCCAAAACGCGTAGCGCTTTTTCCAGACAACTACGTAGAACTTCTACTATGTACAGGGAGCCCAATTACACGCCGGATGATTGGCTCTGTGCGTGAGCTCACACTGGACACCGGCCAGGTGATGATCTCTGCCTGCCGCAGCAAGGGAGTGATCCTCTATGCCGAAAACCTCTCCTATGTCTCTGTAAAAGTGCACCCGGAACTCTCCCGAATGGTATTTGGAGATAATGAACTGGAAGAGCGCGATCTGATCCACATTTTGGACCTGCAACTCAAAGATGCCGGTGAGCTGCAGCGATTTACTGTGGAGCTGGTAGCAGACTCCACCCTGGCAGAGGATGCGGTGATCCAGCAGGCGGTTTTTTATGCCCGCGACACTCGAGGCGAGATCAAGGTGAAAGAACTCCTAACGCTGCTGGAAGTGAGCAAGTCATTTTTGGAGCAGCATTTTTTCAAACACGTGGGACTGACGCCAAAGGAGTTTTGCAAAGTGGAAAAAATGCAAAATTTCATCAACTACTATCGGCAGTATCAGGATACGCTCAACCTCACACAACTCACTTTTAAATCTGGCTACTACGACCAATCTCACCTGATCAAAGATTTTCGCTATTTCATGGATAGCCGTCCAAGAGACTTTATCAAAACTTATGGGTTCACGCTTTAACAGGTACTGGGTGCAGGTTTGCCAACTTGCCCCTGGTTTCGAGCTGGTACAGCGTTTGATGATCGTGAATCAAACACTATTTCTTTATACTTGCTTTAGAAAGTTCAATAGTAACTTTATCAGTAAGGCTCTACCCTCACTCGTTGCTAATAGCTTTCAACAAAGCATGTTATGGAGTATTTCACCCCTCCTTTTCCTTTGATGAAAAGGAGCAAAAATCAAGGGCTGAGTTCATTTCTTAACGCTTTTCCAATTGAAAATCAGCAAATAAATAAACTCGCATTTTCGTTCCCAAAAAGATTTTTATGTTGAGCAAATGCTCAGACAATATTTATTTGTAACCTGATTTCCAATCGGAAAACCTAAAATGAACTAAGGCCCGTCTTTCTGTAAATCCTGTTCTCTCCAAGTTTCTGAGTTGATCCATGACCGTTAAGAAGATGTGCACAGTTATTGACAAGCTTTAACCGAGATTAATAATCAAACTTATGGGTTTACGCTTTAACAGGTACTGGGTGCAGGTTTGCTCAGATTTTGCGAACTTGCACCCCAAATGAATGACAGCAACAATTTTAAGGCAGGATTTGTAACGATCATGGGCAAACCCAACGTGGGCAAGTCCACCCTGATGAATGCCCTCACCGGCGAAAAACTATCCATCATCAGCAAGCGTGCCCAGA
This sequence comes from Marinoscillum furvescens DSM 4134, assembly GCF_003386095.1. Classification (GTDB taxonomy): domain Bacteria; phylum Bacteroidota; class Bacteroidia; order Cytophagales; family Cyclobacteriaceae; genus Marinoscillum; species Marinoscillum furvescens. Next base: position 161,398 of record NZ_QREG01000002.1, read on the forward strand.
CTACCCGTCACCGGATATTTGGGATCATCACCACCGACGACCACCAGATCGTCTACTCCGATACGCCGGGCACGCTAGACCCCAGCTATCCGCTCCATGAACGCATGATGACTTTCGTGAAGCGCTCACTGGAAGATGCCGACGTGATCCTCTACATGGTGGAGCTGGGCGAAAAACACCAGGACAATACCTGGGTCGAAATGGCCAAAAAATCCGGGGTGCCTGTGCTCTTTGTGATCAACAAAGTGGATCTCAACAAAGGCTCTCAGCTTACGGATAAAATCACCTACTGGAAAGAACAGCTTCCCTGGGTGGAGCCTATCGCCGTATCCGCATTGGAAAAAATGGGACTGGCCGAGCTGGAGGAGCAAATCCTTTCGCACCTGCCCAACCACCCACCCTACTTCCCTGAAGATGAGCTTACCGACAAATCGGAGCGGTTTATCACTTCTGAGATCATTCGCGAAAAGATCTTTATGCAGTACAAGCAGGAGATCCCCTACAGCTCTGAGGTGGTGGTGTCTTCCTTCAAAGAAGATGAACAGATCATCCGCATATCGGCCGAAATCTATGTGGAACGCAATAGCCAAAAAGGCATCATCATTGGCAAAAAAGGGGAAGCCATCAAAAACCTGGGCATTGCAGCACGCAAGGACCTGGAGGAGTTTTTTGGCAAACAAATACACCTGGAGACCATGGTGAAAGTAGAAAAAGACTGGAGAAACAATGAGCTTAAGCTCAAGCGATTTGGCTACTAAATCACCTGCCGACTGTTAACTTTGCCCTTATGGAAAAATTTACCCTCAGACCCGATGAAGACTATATCCAACTCAATGACCTGCTCAAGGTCCTCAACTGGGTAGGTTCCGGCGGAGAAGCCAAAATACACATCTCGGAAGGCCTGGTAACGGTAAACGATGAAGTAGAAACGCGAGTCCGCAAAAAAGTTCGTACCGGTGATCGCATCAGCTTCAATGGTCAGGAAGCCACGGTTGCTTGATTGGGACAAGTCGAATGCTTCTTTCCTTTTGCAGGGACAATCCTTTATTTTACCAACTCTTTACTTTATGCTTCGTTAGGTAGATGAAGTCTAACTAAAATACTATGCAACTCGGCATACTGGATCAGTCCATCGTCCACCACAGCTACACCTCTACCGACGCACTACAAGAAACGCTGGAGACACTCCAACTAGGAGAGCGACTAGGCTACAGGCGCTTTTGGGTATCCGAACACCACAACTCGCCACGAGTAGCCGGCAGCACGCCCCCTGTCCTGATGGCCTACCTGGCGGCTCATAGCCAGTCCATACGTATAGGGTCTGGCGGCATCATGCTCCCCAACCATAGTGCTTACAAGGTGGCGGAAGATTTCCGCATGCTGGAAACCCTATACCCCGGACGCATAGATCTGGGCATGGGACGCGCTCCTGGTGGTGATCAGATCGCCGCCCGCCTGCTCAACCCCGCTAATACCTTCCAGGAGGCCGATTACTTGCAGCAGCTTCAGCACCTGGGTCACTTTTTCACCGATAGCATAGGCACCGACAAAGGCCCCATCTACGCCATGCCTCAGGCTCCAGGTACTCCGGAGCAGTGGATCCTTAGCTCCAGTGGGGGCAGTAGCTCCATAGCCGCCAAACTTGGCCATGGACTGGCCGTAGCCCGCTTCATCAATGGCTTTGCTCACCCGTCTATTGTGGAGACCTATAAAAACGAGTTTCAACCATCAGCGGCTTTTGAGCAACCACGTGTGATGCTCTCCATCGTAGCCCTGTGTGGTGAAACATCTGAAAAAGCAGCAGCGATGCGCAAATACGTAGATTTTATGTTTTTGCAAATGAACCGGGGCGACATGCACACGGCACATCCTTATGAGGAGATCATGGCGTATGAGTTTACCCAGCGCGAGCAGGACATACTGGGCAAGCATCAGGGCCGGGTGGTATCCGGCACACCCCATGAGGTAAAAACTCAGCTCACCGCATTGGCGGAAAAGTTTGAGGCCGACGAACTCATGCTCACCAACATGGCTTGCCCGAAGGAAGATCGGCTAAAATCGTTTGAATTGATCGCAGAATCCTTTCGGGAAGCTTAACATTGCCTTGCGGGAAAACCTGAACCTATGAAACCAGCAACCATCAGTGAAATCAAACGCGAGCTTGCACTCAAGTCAACCGAAGAACTGCGCGAGCTATGCCTCCGGCTGGCGAAGTTTAAAAAAGAAAACAAGGAGCTCCTCACCTATCTGCTCTACGAAGCTGGTGATGAGGCAGGCTATGTGCGCATGGTCAAGCTGGACATAGAAGAGGACTTTGCCGACATCAATACCACAAGCTATTACTTCATCAAAAAGAGCATCCGCAAAATTCTTCGCAACACCAAAAAGTACATCCGCTATAGCCAGCGCAAAGATACTGAAGTGGAACTCCTTCTCTATTTCTGCGAGCAGATGAAAGCCTTTTCGCCGAGTATCAACCGCAGCACGGTGCTCAAAAACCTGTACATCCGCCAGCTACAAGCTATTGAAAAGCTCCTCAAAAAACTTCCCGAAGACCTACAACATGATTTCGGGCTGGAGCTGGAGCGGTTGAAAGAGTGAGTGTGGTGTAGGGGCTTTTGAGTGAGTGGATGGAGGCAGTTTCAGTCCAACGAACTTCTTTCATTTCAGAATATCTCGGACAGAAGTATGGGTAGTCAGGTTCTCTTCCGGTTCTGCATCAGCGATACTCAATAGCTCAACAATTGCTGGTGGAAGGTCATCCAATGATAATTTCTGTATACCTGCAATTTGATCCAGGATTACTTCATCTTCCAAGTTCGTAATCCAGTTGATAAGCGATATCTTTTTCTGTTCGATCGTCATGATATAAAGTTAACGAATTCTATGCTGTTGAGATATGTCGACTCTAACAACTGAGTACAATGCTTCATACCGGCACTGCACCCCAACTAAGCTACCCGTGGCTCGTGTAGACTGAAAGACCTAAACAGAACGCTTAGGTGTAATATGCTTTTCAGAAATGATCAATTGTACTGACGTGATAGCTATCCACCCAAACACTACAGCAAAAATCAAGCGGTGAGTAATGGGCATTGACCAGGCTCCCAGCACGAATCCGATTATTGCAATCAACAGGAATACTGCGGAGCAATTAGCCATATTTCTAGTCCTTTTTGCTATTCTTTGGCTATACCCCAGACGTGAGAGGCCAAACATCCAAAATGCCAACCCCAGACAGATAGCAAGGACGTGTGCCTTGGATACAGGAGCATCTGCCAATTGTAAATCAACAGGTATGGCCGTAAAGCCAAACCCTAATCCAAACAGTGATAGCAGAAAAGACAAAACCTTGTCATTCAGTAAAAGTCCATAGCTAAGACCAAATACAAAAAGCAGCAAACCAACCAACACGAAAGTAACCAGATTAAACCAAAATGCGTAAGGCTCTCCCCTAGCGCCCAGTTCACTAATGAAATCGTTTAAGAAACTAAAGTTGTCATTCGCAAAGCCAAATACAAGCAGTGAAGTCACCAGGATAATGACTGATGAGAGTCCGACTGTGCCTACTACTCTTGCTAATTGCTTCATAATCTTTCCTTTGTATGACCTCTGCCCCATCAATTTTGGATATCTAAGGTCTCATGGCATACTAAAATAGAGTATCTGCCAGTGCTTCCAAAGTATCAGAATGCGTCGCACCAAGAACGATGAAAAACTCCTGCGAGAGTCGCCAAGCAGTATAAAATTATCTTGGCGGGCTTACGAAACGGTCGAGTTCCGATGCAGAATGTAGAAAGCACTCATGCACATGCCTTCATACATATTATTGGAGAGCGTTTATTCAAAATAGCCTTGTTGCCCAAGAATTATTAGGATGATAATTAGCACTACGATAATTAGATGTGGAAGTAAGGTCGTCCCACCAGATATTTCAATTTTTTTATTAGTTTCTTCTTCGGAAAGGTTCAACGATTTGATTTTGGTAATTTTTCGATTAGCCTGTCCTATATAAATTCGATTTCCGAACAAGCCCAAAAGAGTTCCCCAAGCAATCATTGATAGCCTGTCAACTAATGTCTCCGTTCCACTTGAGGCGTTCATTGCCGTTAAAATCAATTGTTCGATGATAACTTCAACAAAAAGAAGAATTGCGACGACTAAAATTGGAATATAGAGTTTTCTGTATAGCATCCAAAATAGTCCAAAAAAGAATGAGAAAATGTTAAAAACCACTTTCTTGCCAGATTCAAAATCCTTCACTACGTCTAAATAGTAGTCTGCCTTTTTCCCAAAGTAGAGTTTGTAGTGTTCTTCAGAATGTTTCATGCTCATTTGGCGGTATGATTGTACGCTCTCTAACGCTCAGGTAAAATGCTGTGTGGCCCGAGCTTTATTAATGGCACTAAAGTAGCAATTCTGGTTCCAACTCACAACGGTTCAAATGCAGCACGTTCCACAATCATTTTTCCGAGTGGCAGAAAGAAAAGTAGAAAGCGCTGAGACATATGCCCTATCAGCGTCTTTTGGTATTTGTTACCCACTTTATTTAATTTAATTCTTCCCAGTTTTCTGAGGATTCTAGAATAGACAGTGTTTCAAGATCTATGAATTTGGTTAAAATCAAAATAGAGTCTATAGTCGTATTTAATTCCCCAACTTCTTCTGGTTCAGGGTAAACTTGAAGTTGATATCTTAACTTTTTATCTGAATCAAAAATCGAATATGATATTCGTTGTGAATATAACTCACTAAATGATGCTACATCAATGGTTCCTAATAGCTTATTGTTTTTTATGACAGTCAATTTGCCTACATGGCTAGCTTTTTCCATATCTACAAACTCATGAACTGTTATTATGAAGAACAAGCTATCATTAGATATTTTATAGGAGTGTAATTTAATGGGATTCCCATCAGAGTAATCAAATTTTAGTTTCATCATAAGGGTATCCGTTAATAATGGAAGATTTGCCCAATTATCCATTAAAGGGTCAATACCAATACTTGAACTTTCTAAGGCCGGTCCGATACTTTGTATGTCAGAAACAAGGATTACATCTTTTTCGGTTTTAGAACCTTCATATACTAAATCAGGCTTTTCAATCTCATCATTTGATACTTTTGATTCTATATTGTTACATGAGAATGTAACAATCGTAAAGTATAGAACGATCAATATATTATGTAGCTGTATTTTCATTTTGATCTATGTGGGTAACAACCATGCATAATGCATACATACACCATACCGGCATTGCTCCCCACTAAACTACCAGATTTTGAAGTCGTGCCAAACCACTTAATGCAATATGTCGGTAATTGTGGCCTGCTGGAGACAACTCCAGCAGGGGCCATCGGCTAATTCACAAGGAGTGACAGTACCTTATAAAGCTCCCCTCCTACCCATTGGGGTGCTCTAGCGCATAGATCACTTTCACATCCACGGTCACGGGAATTTTGCGTAATCCCTCTGGCACATCGGCACTGCTCACTGCACGGCTGACTGCTCCGGTATACTCTAGCCCTCTCCTGATCACCATGGGGTCTGTGGAATATGACTCGTATGGCTGGCTGTTTTCACTTTCTCGAATGAGGATGGTCTGACCGAGCGCTTCACCCTGACTGGCTGCCATGATCTCTGCTTTCTTACGCGCATTGTGCATGGCCATTTTGGTCACTTCCAGCTTCATGCTGTCCAGACTGGTGTACTCCAACTTGGCGATCTCCACCGTGGCTACACCTGCCTCTAGCAGATCCAGCATCAGGTCGGTAAGCCCATCGGGTGTGTTTCTGCGAATCTCTATGCTTTTGGACAAGCGTACCTTGTTGCCATTGCCACTGTAGCTGCCGCGAGAAGCGTCTATCTCCAGTATGGCAATGTCTTCCTCCTTGATTTTCCAGGACTGCAGCACACGAGCGATGGCTGCCTGTCGCTCCTCCAGCTCCTCTTGCTTGAGCCGCTCATAGCGCGCAAAGTGTACATGTAGGTAAATCTCATCCGGTGCTACCTCTGTGGTGGCAGAGCCATAGACGGTGATCGATCGCCCTTCAAACTGGGCCTGAACAATAAACGGTAAAATGATGAGTAAAAGAATGGCGGTGTGTTTCATAGTTAATTTATGGTATTATTTTAATATTTATTTGATTAATACCAATAACCATGAACTGGTAACCCGGGGTTTTCTTTTAGGTGTTAAAACAACAGGTGAGTGAAGGTAGGTCTGGCCGGTTCGGCTAATGAACAACTCCTAAAATATTTTGCTTAGGATATATGCGTAAACGAAAACTTCAGTATTCCGTTAATAACGACTCGTATGGAATTTTGAGTTTCTCGTGTAAGTTCCGGATCATTTTAAGTGTCAACTTTCTTTTGCGAGTCAATACTTCTGTGACACGACTCTTATATCCAATTATCTCTGCCAAATCCTTCTTTTTCATGTCCAGCTGTTCCATTCTGAATTTGATAGCTTCAATTGGATCAGGGCTTGCAATCGGATAGTGATCATCTTCATACTTTTCTATGAGTATAGAAAGCACCTCTGCCTCATCGCCTTCTTTAGTGTCGGCGGGCGCATGAAATATTTCTTCCAGCCTGGCTAAGGCCAGTTCATAATCTTCGTCTGTTTGATCTCTTTAATATTCATCAATTCAAATCGTATTCGCATCAATATTGTCATAATCTGAGTGCGTTCCAGTGAACCTTATAAATATCTGCGCCATGAAGAGTTATTATCTATGACGCCTTGATAAAATGAGTGCGTCCACACAGGCCAAAGACCAGGACGCTTCGACTGTCTTCTTATTTTCTACGAAGAAAGTAGGCGCATTCATTTTTATCTATTGTCATGGGCTTTGTATAATTTGATCACATAAGCGAGAGCAAAAATTCCCAGAAACCAAAATACAGTAGCTCCAGTAAATGAAGCATAAAACCTCCAACCATAGCAATTACAGTTCAAGTATTCGTTAAAAATCTTTGCCGACCATACCATCATAAAGATTAATGGAAGTAAAGATAACAGGCGTGCAACTATTTGCTTTTTCTTTTTATTAACCATTGGAATTGTCTTATGTGCACGGTAAGCATTCATATTCAGGGCATTTAGGTTGTCCACACCCACTTCCACCTGCACCGCAAAAAGTTGCAGCTCCAGTTAAACCTCCTGAAATGGCTCCTACAACTGCTCCAGCGGTAGTACCTATAAATGGAATTAGAGAACCTGCGGCACCACCGGCAAGCAGTCCCGTGCCGGCTCCACCTACGGTGCCAACCGCGCACTTACCCCAAGAATCCCACCAACTCTCTTCACACTCAGGTTTAGAAGGCTGGCAATTATCCTGAGCAGACCTACCATTAGACTTCACTTCAAGGGGACTGATAAGATCGTAGTTATCAATAATGAAATCTACAGCTACAAGTTGAGAGGTTAAATAGATTATTGCCTGTTCTTTCTCATTTATTTCAACGTCAGCCAGATCGACTTCTTCTAATAACTCTGTTAGTTGGTTTTTATAGTGTGTAGGACTAGACGAGCTCACCCAGAGGTCGTTAACCTTTGTTATCAAATTATAATCGAATTCTGAAAAGTAAATTTGTTCTGAACTAATTCGAGCATTGGTGTGTAGACCTACTATTGAAGCCGATCTTGAATACCCATTACTGAAAGTTTCAAGAATTCTTTGATCATTCTTGTAATTCATTTGCAACATACCTGAAGCAATCTTGCTGACCATCTCAGCATTAGAAAAGTCACTTTGATTGCTTCTCATTTGAGTCGCTATCTGATTAAGGTTAGATTTTAATTCAGATGAAAAAGCTTCATAGTCAATAGTTGGTTCAATTGCATTTTCCTGCTCCTGACAAGAAAAACTGATTATTAAAATCAGTAACGTGAGTAAATACGATTTTTTCATTGTTTAAAAATTTAATTCTTAATGCCTTACTTCTTTTTAGGTAACGTTTAGGTCAAATTCTTCTCCGGCTATGAACAAGAGTCTAGTTCTGTACTTGTCAAAAGGTGAATACCATACTCCCTTTGGTCTGGCCCAATTACCCATAACCTCTTTAATATCTGACACTTATGAACTATATCCGTCTTGTACCAACTAAACTACAAGGTTTTAAAGTCTCATCAAACCATTCAATGCAATATGTGAACTTGCCTCAGAAGAACGCCCGAGCTACACAAAAGACTGATAAACAGTCCCATGTAGAAAAAATAGCCCTGGCAACTAAGTAAAAAATGAAAAAACGGAGATTAAACGGCTTTTCGAAGCCTGACATCAAGAGGACCTGAATAAGAACAAACTTAAAGTGCAGTGAAACTGCCCCGCCTGACTCCAGTGCATAAAAAAAGCCTGTTTGCGTTCCAAACAGGCTTTTCAATTCCCAACCAAGAATCCTTTATATTTCCCAACCACGGATTCTTAAGGCTAAAGTAATGTGCCAGTGGCTGGCAACTCACCGTACTCGGTGAGTGAGCACAATTACTCGTTAAAGTCTGGCGATCGGTTTACAGTCGCTCAATCACGATGGCCGAGGCGCCACCGCCACCGTTGCAGATGCCCGCCACGCCTATGGTGCCGTTGTTTTGTGAAAGCACCGAAGTGAGCGTAGTGATGATGCGCGCTCCGGAGGTACCCAGCGGGTGTCCTAAAGCCACAGCGCCACCGTTTACATTTACCTTGTCAGCATCCAGCCCGAGTTTTTGATTGTTGGCAAGCGCCACTACCGAAAAGGCCTCATTGATTTCGTAAAAGTCTACATCGCCCTTCGCTACGCTTGCATGCTTCATCGCTCTGGGGATGGCCTCCGAAGGTGCCGTAGTAAACCAGATAGGCTCCTGCGCCGCATCCGCAAAGCCGCGGATTTTGGCAAGTGGCTTTAGTCCGAGCTCGTCAAGTTTCTTTTTGCTTACCAGTACCAGTGCCGCAGCACCATCATTGATGGTAGAGGCATTGGCAGCCGTGACCGTACCGTCTTTATTAAATACCGGACGAAGGCCGGGGATCTTCTCAAAGTTTACGTTTTTATACTCCTCATCAGCGTCCATCACGATGGGATCGCCCTTGCGCTGAGGGATTTCTACGGGGATGATTTCGTCTTTAAACTTGCCCTGCTCTGTGGCAGCAGCTACGCGCTGGTAGCTATTGATGGCATATTGGTCCTGCTCCTCGCGGGAGATGTTCATTTCTTTGGCCGTGTTGTCTGCACAGCTCCCCATAGGAAAGCCATTGTACACCTCCCAGAGGCCATCGTGCATGAGACCGTCCAGCATTTGGGCATTACCAAACTTGTAGCCAAACCGAGCCTTGGGCACATAGTAAGGGATGTTGGACATGCTCTCCATGCCGCCGGCTACTACCACGTCGTTGATGCCCAGCATGATGGACTGAGCGCCAAACATGACCGTTTTCATTCCCGACGAACACACCTTGTTGACCGTAGTGCAAGGTACATTATGACCAAGCCCTGCGCCTATGGCGGCTTGTCTGGCAGGCGCCTGGCCCAGTCCGGCCGACACCACATTGCCCATAAAGACTTCATTGACTTGAGCTCCACCCACACCGGACTTTTCCAAAGCTCCTTTGATGGCTTTGCTGCCAAGCTCCACAGCCGTAAATCCTGCGAGACTTCCTCCAAAACTACCGATCGGGGTGCGAACGGCCGCTACGATATACACTTCTTCCATTTGATTATTTGGGGTTTTATGTTGTTCTAAAGTTCAAAACTAACCAATAGCCTGCTGGCATACTTTGGTTGTCCTTCAAAGTTGCTGGTTTTCGATCAAAAAACGCAGCTATGTACTAAATAAGCAGGGGTGGACTTTTGTTTGCAAAAGGGGATCACCAATCGGGCTTTCCGCTATCCTGCTGTTTGGTAGGGCGCCTACGCTGCTGCTGAATGTATTGCACCTCGTTGTTTTTCATCGCCTCCAGGATCATGCGCGCCTTTTCCTCGCTGATGTTCATCTCCTGCAGTTTTTCCTTGGTGCTCATGTTTTGGTTTTCCTGCTCTTCGCCTTCCTGCTCCTCTCCTTCCTGAGGCTGCTGCTGTTGCTCGTCGCTCTGCTCACCGTCTTCTCCCTCCTGCTGGTCTTGCTGCTGCTGTTCCTGATCCTGCTGCTCGTCACTCTGCTCACCCTGGTCTTGCTGATCCTGATTTTGCTGCTCTTCGTTTTGTTGATCCTGCTGGTCCTCGTTTTGCTGATCTTGATTCTCCTGATCCTGGTTCTGCTGATCTTCGTTTTGTTGGTCCTGGTTCTCCTGATCCTGATTTTGCTGGTCCTGTTGGTTTTCCTGTTGCTGATCGAGCAGTTTTTTCACCACCTCATAGTCATAGCGTGCACCTTCATTGGTAGGGTCGGCTTTGAGTGCTGCTTTGAGGTACTGTAGGGATTCGTTGAGGGTTTGGGGAGTCTTAGCCATCACACCCAGCTGCTGATAGGCTATGGACTTAAGTTTTCTGTTGTTGTACGATGTTACCGACTGGTATTTGAGCTTGGCATTGGCCGTATCTCCCAGTGCATAGTAGCTGTGCGCTAGGTTTAGCGCTATGGCCGGGTCCTCCACCCCCATGGAGTCGTACAGCGTGCGGTAGTTGTTGCGAGCTACCTCATACTGTCCATGCTCAAAAGCCGTTTCAGCCTTTGACTTCAGCTTGTTTTGGCGCGATATCTCCACAGGATCGGTAGATCCGAGCAGTACCAAAAGTATCAAAAGCTTTTTCATACCCACATCTTTTTAGATTCGTATCACTTTCACACCTATCATGGCATCACATAGCATCAGCACCAGTGCCAAAATGAGGAAATAAAAGTATTTGTTGTCTTTGGAGTCTAGCTGCTTAGCGTCACGAAGCTCCCCTTCTATGTCGTTGATAGAGTTGATCAGGCGCTCCACATCATTGCGCGAAGCATTGATCTCAAAGTATTTACCACCAGTATCAGACGCCACCTTTTTCAAAGACCGATCATTGAGGCGGCTCACCACTTCCTCGCCCTTATTGTTTTTCTTAAAACCTCTTCGCGTCTGAATCTTACTTCCTCTTTCCGTACCTACGCCCAGCGTAAAGAGTTTGATGCCACTGCTTTCTATCTCTTCAGTTTCGGTTTCCTCACCAAAATCCTCACCATCACTGATAAGCACGATGATTTTCGATTTTTGTTGTGTTACCGAGGATTCTTCGCTGGTGAGTTTTTTGAGCGCCATGCGCAAAGGCGGACCAAAATCCGTTCCGCTATTGGGCACCAGATTCGTACTTAGTGCCTGTATAAACAGGTTGAGGGCATTGTTGTCATAAGTAAGTGGGCACTGCATAAAGGCTTCGTTGGAAAACATGATCAGCCCAATGCGGTCGGAGCTAAAAGCCTCCACGATGTTTTTGAGTTCAAATTTGACCTTTTCCAGTCGGGTAGGCTGTACATCAAAGGCATTCATGGATTCCGACAGGTCTACGCATACAAAGATGTCTTTACCTACAGATTTGATCTCACGCTTGGTCTCGCCAAAAGATGGCCCCAACAGTGCGGCGATGATCAGTGCCACATATAGCGATCGTATGGAAAACTTGATCAGCCACTTGCTGATAGGGATATTAAGTTTAGCTTTTATCCGCGCCAGTCGGATGACGTATAGCAGATAAAAGAGTGCAAAAAGCACTAATAGAATAATTTCGAATGTGTCGATGCTGTAAGCCCAATTCATAAGCGGCCCAAAAATACATAAGCGGGTGATATTGCCCAATTTGACGCAGTTTCATTTAACGAAATTTAAGGATCAGAGATATGTGGATATTTTTAGGATGCAAGGGTTAGCATTTTTAAAACGAAATACTATATTTGCAGTCCTTTTCAGGGTCAGCAGGCCGAAAGGGTGACGAAAGAGATCGTCTTTTGTCGAATAAATCAAGAAGAATAGCTTTATTTTTAAAGATAATTCAGAGTGAAAACTCACGGAGAGGTGGGTGAGTGGCTGAAACCACATGTTTGCTAAACATGCGTGCGGGAAACCGTACCGGGGGTTCGAATCCCCCTCTCTCCGCTTTTAAAATCTAAACTGGTTTGACCAGTCGGCGGTTCCATAGCTCAACTGGATAGAGCAACTGCCTTCTAAGCAGTAGGTTCCAGGTTCGAGTCCTGGTGGAATCACTTAGTTATCAAGCACTTACAATAAATATTTTGTAAGTGCTTTTTTTGTTTACATACATTTTGCTTTATCTGCCCTCTCTCCACTTTTAAAACCTAAACTGGCTTGACCAGTCGGCAGCTCCATAGCTCAACTGGATAGAATAATTCCTCCTAAGCAGTAGGTTACAGGTTCTGCCGCAGGCATTCCCGAGGAAGAGTCCTGGCTTGGGCAGCCTCACCTAGCCGGTCGCACCTAGGCGGCCCCGAGGAATCACTTAGTTATTAAGCACTTACAATAAATATTTTGTAAGTGCTTTTTTTTTGTTTTCATACATTTTGCTTTATCTGCCCTCTCTCCACCTTTAAAACCTAAACTGGCTTGACCAGTCGGCAGCTCCATAGCTCAACTGGATAGAATAATTTCTACTAAGCAGTAGGTTCCAGGTTCTGCCGCAGGCATTCCCGAGGAAGAGTCCTGGCCTTGGCGGCCCCACCTGGGCAGCCCCACCTTGGCGGCCCCGAGGAATCACATCATATTAAAGCACTTTCGTTAATTCGAAAGTGCTTTTTTTGTTTACATACATTTTGCTTTATCTGCCCTCTCTCCACCTTTAAAACGGATCTATCTGAAAATCTGTGGTGAAATTGGATTTAAAGAGGGACGGGCCTTAGTTCATTTTAGGTTTTCCGGATGAAAATCAGATTACAAATAAATACTGTCTGAGCATATGTCAAATATCAAAATCATTACGGAAACGAAAATGCGAGTTTATTTATTTGCTGATTTTCATTTGGAAAAGCGTTAAGAAATGAATTCGGCCCTAGATTTTTGCTACTTTTCATCAATGGAAAAGTAGGGCCTCATAAACTAATTATTGAAAGCTAAATGCAATCAGTAAAAGGACAGACCCTTACAAACAAAGGCACAATTAAACACACTGAGCTATGGTTTGACCCGGCACCCCTGCGGAAGAGCCCTGGCTTGAGCAGCCCCATCTAGCCTGTCGCACCTAGCCGATCGCAACTGGGCGGCCCCACCTGGCTGGTCGCAAGAAATCACATCACACTAAAGCACTTTCGTTAATTCGGAAGTGCTTTTTTTGTTTACATACATTTTGCTTTATCTGCCCTCTCTACGCTTTTGAAATCTAAACTGGTTTGACCAGCCCCGATCGAGCGCGATTGCATCGCGATCGTAATGTCAGTATTTAAGCTGCTGACTAGAATGGGAAGGGAAGAAAATAAGTAATAAAAAAACAGTTCGATCTGAGATTATGCTGGCATAAAGAGTTTAGTAGATATAGAAATAATTGAGTAGACAGCTTTGCATGCCAAGGTTTGTGCACGCATTGCAAATGCGCGCGGACAGGGTGGTTCTACAGAGCCACTGACTTGTAATCAGTTGGTCTCAAATTCTGCCGCAGGCATTTCCGTGGAAGAGTCCTGACTTGGGCAGCCCTGCCTGGGCGGCCCCACCTGGGCGGCCCCACAGCACTTTTCACAACTTTCGGAGGACACGTGAAGATAAAAGCACCGCGCAGCTACTTTCATCACCTCATAATACAATACAGGCTTACTTTCGTTCAATACAACCTGCTTATCGAGCATATTTAGCGTCTACCGAATTCTACCTGCCAATCATCGACTTTTACTCCCATTTTGAGAAAAGAACAAACATCTTAGCATTATCAATTTCAATTAAACAACAATTAAAATGAAACAAACAGCTAAACAACACGCCCCCGTACAATCGTCCATTGGCTTTTTCTTATCAAAAAAAGAAGTCAATAAAATAAAGACAAATGCTATTTTATCTGTGCTCGTTATTGCGCTTGGTCATATCATAGAATCTATAGACAAATTCATTTAATCAGTTTCTTTCCAATGAAACCTTCTCAAAAAACCATATCAAGCAGGCCTTTCGTCCAATATTCTAAGGAAACTACTGTGAAGCATTCTCAGAACGATTGGAAGCTCACGTCCACACAAAAGCAAGGATTGGAAAAGGCTCTGCTGTGGATTCAATGGTCTATCATGATTCTGATGCTGGTTAGCGGACTTTTCAACCTCTAATAAGCCAATTACAGAATACTTTCCCAACAATATTCAGTTTTATCATGTTATACTACTATTTCAACGTGTATAACATTATGAAAACCTCTTACGACCCCAACAATACTACGTCTTACATCAAGAGAGGCGCCAGACTCAAAAGTTCGGACAACAAACTTTTGAAAGTCCAGCTTACCTCCAGTCTATATTGGATTCAGTGGCTAACCACCCTCACTTTTCTTTGGATAGCGCTAACAGAGGCGCTGTAGGTTTATTCCCAATTGCCAAAGATCCAGTTACCTGGCTGAGACGGATCATCTGACAGTAAGAACACCTCAAACGCGTGTAGCAACTCATTACGCGAAAGCTTATCATCCTTATTGAGATCCAGCTTTAAGAAAGACTTTGCAGAATACTTAATATCTATTCCGTAGACAACAAACATATCTACGAACTCATCAGTGGATATGTACCCATCATGGTTTTCATCAAACAAGTCAAACAGAAAACCAATAATAAATTCTTTAAACTCTTCCAGCACCTCTTCATTCCCTTTGGAGATGATTTCCTCCTCCACGAAGTTCACCCATTCCTCTTTGGTGATGACCTGGTTTCCATTATGTGGTATAGCATTGAGGAAAGCATGAAAAAACCGTGTTGATTTTTCAGCCAAAAATTTATGTTTTTCACCTCCAGCTTCATACCCTATTCCCATTCGGATACGTTCTGCGATTTCCGAAAAATCATCTACGTGCAAAAATCCATTTTTATGGGAGTCTAGAAGCTCAAAAAAGTGCGCCAGTTTTTTACGCTGTACTTCAGTTATCATGGTTAGGTTTCTCTTTTAAACTATCAATATTCCGCTCCAGGGGCAAGAGCCCCGAAACTTAAGTAAATTTGGTGATTAGTGCAGCAGATTAATGTAACTATCAATCATTAAATTTATAGCCATGGACTATCAAGATGCATATTTACCCGTAGACCCTGACTTTGAAGATCTCATTGGTAAGGTGAAAGCACTAAACAAACCAGTGAAAATACATTATTTCGGACCTAAAGATACCATAGAAGTAGCATCAGGAGTACTGGGAACCCTCACAGGTAAGCAGGATGAGTACCTGAATGTGGATAAAATGCAAGTAAGGCTGGATAAAATCATCACACTGGCAGGACGCCCGGGGCCGGCTTATGACGCTTATGACAGCTATGCGAATGCTTGTCTGACGTGTGAAGATCTGGGGCAGTTTTAGAAACTGCCCACTTTTATGGTTTTACAATACCAATTTTGCGATGGATTAATTTCAAAAGAAATGTTCCAAGGCTTTCGTGCTTGGGGCTCTCCCCTCTTCCTTTCTGCTTCATATCACCTGTTTTTAAAATGAATAAATTGCTTTTGTTTTAAACCAACGAAGCAACCAGTCCCCTTATTGCCACCATAAATTCAATCGCATGAAATTCACTTCATCCCTTGCTCAGTTTACAGGGCCATCAGCCAAAGTTTATAGCCTACACATTCCCATCCCCGCAGATATAAAGGAGCAAATCCGAGCACAAGGCTGGAAAAGGGTAATGGGCTCTATCAACGGCAGCCCAGGCCACCAGTTTGGCATCATGCATAGTGCTGCATATGATTATATATTAGTTAGTAAGAAGTTTACCCAAAAATTAAATCTTGTGGTAGGTACTGCGCTCACCGTGGAGCTTCAAAAAGACGAATCTACCTATGGCATGGAGATGCCCGAAGAACTGAGTGAAATGCTTAATCAGGACCCTCTGACAAATGATTATTTTCACAACCTAACACCTGGCAAGCAACGAAACTTGATTTATTTAGTTACTCAAGTAAAAAGCACAAAAAGCAGAATGGCCAAAGCCCTGGCTATAGCAGATCATTTAGTAAATGCACAGGGCAAACTGGACTTTAAAGTGCTAAATGAACGAATCAAGTTTTACAATCAACAAAATAAACTGAAATAATGGGTGCCTACGACTTTGCTTCATATCGTGTGTTTACTGATCTCAAAAAAGGCTTGTATGGTAATGTGAGCACAGTAGTGCGAATACCTTCGGACACTCCAGAGACTCAATTGCAACAAATAGCTGCAGATCTGGCACAGCCCGCCACTACTTTTCTTTGGAAAGAAGAAGACACATGGAAAGTGCGGTGGTTTGCACCCGACAGTGAAATAAAACTATGCGGACATGGCGCCATGGCAGCAGTCGCCTACGCTATGGATTTCCTGCAAGCAGACAACTTCGAGATGCACTATTCTTCTGGTAAAATCAGTGGAGGAAAACACAACCAAACTTCCTGTTTCACAGATTTAAAGCCTATCCCCACGGAGCACGCCCTGGAAATACCAGAGTACTTACCAAAAGCCCTGGGCATACCTGTGGAAGCGTTTTACAAAACAGCCAACAAGCATCTAGTAGTGGCAAACTCAGAAACAGAAGTCCGCAATATGCGTCCGAACTTTGAGCTATTGAGGTCTTCAGATATTTTTGGATATGTAGTCACTGCACCGGGTAGCGAAATGGATTTTGTCAGCAGAACGCTCGTGCCGCATGTACAGCAGTTGGAAGATCATGCTACAGGTTCATCACATGCGATACTTATGCCTTATTGGAGTCAGGTTCTCAACAGGTCACACCTTACAGCGCAGCAGCTGAGCAAAAGAGGTGGTGCCTTTCAAGGAAAGCTTATCGGCTCTTCTGTGAGACTAATCGGTCAGTTTCAAAAAATCAATCAGGGAAAATTATGTTCACTTTGACGAAATTAAGCGCTGGCCTCTCACCTTATACTCTTTCAGTTCACAGCGCACCTTACCTATTTTCATTTCCGCCTCTATGCGAACGGGAATCCCCATGCCGTCTCGCTCCAGGATCCATACTTCTACAGCTTTCTCCTTTGGAAAAGTACCTGATACAGGAAACAAGCCGTAGAATTTGTGGGTGATTACTTTTTTGCCGTCAAACTTTATTTTGTCCACTCCCCCGTATTCCATTCCAAAATCATAGAGCTTATCCACCCAATAAGTCTTCAATAGTAGTGAATCGCCTGGTTCAAATCCTGACCAAAGTTTGCTACGCAAATACATATACGTCCCATGCAGGTCATAAGTATCCGCTGTGAGGCCTACCGTGAAAGATTTCAGCTTACTGTCTCCATCTCGTTGTTTCACCACTTTCACATCAGTATCCATGCGTTTGTAGTCAAACACATTCCATTGGTCTTCTTTCCCTTTTCGGTCATTGATATGTTTTTCAGACTTGATCGTTTTGTAATTATCCACATTCACCAGGCCTGAATAAGAATTTTCTATACCAGCTAGCCAGCTAAACAATCCTACAGTACCTGCCTGGATGGTATTCTGATAATAGTGCTGGCCGTCTACTTCCACCAAACTATCGCCCAGGCTCATGCTAGCTTCCCCTAAGGCAAACCACCCATACGAAATCTTAAAACGTATTTCTTCCCCTAAAGCAAAATCTTGATTTACATACTGTTGTCCAAACACAACTTTCGTCGATAAGACGGTCAGAAAAAATGCCAGATTCAATATTTTCATCATATTTACATTCTTGAGGACTGGTGGTACAAAAACTAGGCCTTATTTTACAACAGCGATAATTAACCAGCAATATACCATGATGGACCCATCAATCCTGATCGAATTAAAATCATTTAAAATGCCTTTTGGTAAGTACAAAGGCATGCCCATTTGTAAACTACCTGAAAACTATCTGGTTTGGTTTAAATCCAAAGGATTTCCTGAAGGTAAGTTAGGCATGCTACTAAATACCATGTACGAAATCCGGCTAAACGGACTGGAAGACCTTCTTGTAAGAATAACGCCTCCAAGATCGTGAAAGCTACAAACATCATTTCCCTGACACTACTATGGGTAGTGGCCGCATGTTCGTCTCAGCAGAGTAAAGAGAGTGCAGCATCGAGAGTAGAGTCTGTAACTCCCGAGGAGTTTAACACGTACCTGCAGGATGAGGAGTTACAACTGATAGATGTCAGGACTCCTAGAGAATTCGCAACCGGCTATATAGACGGGGCTGTCAATATGGATGTCACCTCTAAAAACTTCAGTGTTCAAATAGAGACACTAAATAAGGATAAAGCTGTAGCAATATACTGTGCCAGTGGAGGCAGGAGCAAGCGAGCAGCAAGCAGACTAGAGGCTTTTGGGTTTACCAAAATCATCGAATTGAATACGGGTATCAACGGCTGGTCTGCAGCTCAATTCCCATTGAAGCGGCCATAGGCCACATTCATACAACATTTTTTCACAATGCAAAAACTGGACTGAATTTTGCATTGTTGTATTTCAAACTTACAAAAATGAGAAAAATACAATTATTTCTATTTATATTCTCAACCCTGACAGTTTCATCTGTTCATGCACAAGACGCAGAAGAGTCTCTTGGTGCCACTATCGATAAGCTAACTTATGCCTGGGACCTTGAAGCTGAAAACTTAAAAGACTATGAAGGCCTAACTAACTTCTGTGTAGATAAAGCATATCGTTTTGAGCTCATAGAATTACTGGAGGACATCCACCATTACGATTCTGTGCTTTACAAGCGGTTAGTGAAAGCCTCACGCTTCAACAAAACTCGAGAGATCAAAAAAACGCTCAAAGAAATCGAGACGTTCGAGGAAGAATATAGCATGAAGACGTTTATTCACTTTCTTCATGAGGAGTGTAAAACCCGATCTGAGATAGAGTCACACAGTGAAGAGCTAAGAAATGACATTGGCGCCAACTCGTATGATGGAAAAATATACATGGTGGAGACAGAGCTAAATAAGTTTATCAAACACATTACCAAGCGTTTGGACCACATTCGCGATCACGTGCATCACCTTCATATTGAATAGTTTCAAGGTTGGTATTCTGATGAACCGATATCATTGAATGCCCGCCACAAAAGCACTAAAGTATAGCATATAAAAAAGCCCGGCTGATTTGAATCAACCGGGCTTTTTTGTGTGCCACCCTCTATTAGTGAACGATAATTAGTCGTTGCGGCTGCCACTGCTCATCATCCGAGAAGAAGTGAATCATATACACTCCACTTGGCAGTTCTTTCGAGGTTATTTCAATTTCTAATTCACCTGGCTTCACAAATCCGAATAACGCCTCACGGCCTACCTGATCATACAGCACCCATTTCATAGACTGTCCAGGACTCTTTTCAAACTGCACACTGAAGCGCTTGTTTGCAGGGTTTGGATAGATTGTAAAGTTATCAATGTTGTCAAGCCTATTCGCCACGCTAGTCACGGTAGGCAGTTCTTTGCCAGTGATTTCGGCATAGCCAGACTGCAATATCAGTCGGTTTCTAACTTCCGGAAGCTCAGATGTAGTATTGTCCACCTGTACAAAAACGACTACAGCTAGCTGACCCGGATCAAAAACATCAGACACTTCCCAGGAGACACTCACCTCCTCTGAATCACCAAAGAACACACTTTGTCCTTCTGAAACTGCACCTACGTATGTCAGCCCACCAGAGCTTGGTAGCATCTTACGTAGTACGTTGTATAGTGGCTTACCTCCATTCAAATCAAGTATTGACTGATCGGTAATTTCACGCTCGATAATCGCAAAACGGAATGACACTTCACTACCGGCTGGCAACTTCACCTTAGAAGTAAAGCTAGTGCTAATATTTACCGTATATGGATCTCCTGAAATGTTGATATCACCAATTTCGAATAAAGCTGCATCCAGAGATATTCCATTGTATTGATTGACATTCCATCCTGGTTGCTGGCTTTCAGCGGTATTAGCTGCATTGAAGACTGTTTTACCAGTAAGTACTGTTGTTGGACCCTGGTCTACCCCATAGTAAACAGAACGGGCACCTGGGTCACCAAGATTTCTTTGGCTAATCGGATCTTCTACATCACTCAGTCTAGGGTAGTAATTCAACCAAATGGCATCTCGTTCAATTTCACTATTTACACGACTAGATATCGAGTCATTTGCAGCAATACTTCGGGCATCTCCCAGTTCAGAAAACTGCTCAATCAGCACAAATTTATCCTTGTTGTATATCGTGAAGTTATCAAATGCAAACCCATTGAGGGCGTTGCCCTGTTGATCTTCCTTGGTACCAGCCGTAGAGGCCAATGCAAACCTAAAGCGTATTTGACCAAGGTTTTCAATCGGCTCATTAATACGATGAGCTGCAATCACCCACGGTGAATCGTCACTCCATCCATCAGCAGTAACATTAAACTGTTGTATCCCTGGTGCTTTGTTTAGCTGCTCGGTAGTATACCAGTTTTTACCAGAGGCAGTAGCCGTAGAAGCATCATAATCACCTAACAGCTTCCACGTAGCGCCATCATCCAATGTATATTGAACCGCTACACCATCTGTAAATGCCAGATCCGCTGCAAAATCAAACCCTATTGTAGGTTGCTCCATTGCAGACAAATCAAACGAAGGACTAAGCACCCAGGCGTCTTCATCGGCCAGGTAACTAGTACCTAAACCTGTAGCCCAATATTGTGAGGCATTTATTCCTACCTCTTGATCTGCTCCTACTGAATAATCAACGTCCTCAGTACCTACCTGCCAGGCAAGATCGGTGCGGTTTGAGTACCCTAGTTCCGCGTCAGAAGTAGAGTAAACCAGTGAGTCTACGACCCAACCAGATGCTCCACTTTCGAAATCATAGGCAATATCACCGCTCCAAACGATGTGATCTAGTATGGTTACGAATCGTGTAACTGTAGAATCACACAATGAATTGGAAAGGAAAGTAACCTGCACTTCATAGGTTCCGGCATTTGCAAAGGTGTACTCCATCGAACCAATGTTTGACCGAGTTACTGACAACTCACTTTTAGTCAAGCCTTGTATTACTCCAAGTGCTGGAATCTCAAGTGTCACACTGTCGATTCGATAGGTGTTGGAAGTCGTGTTATTATTATCTGCGAATTGGAAAGTAGTTGGATTTCCCTCCGTAATACCTGACCATCTAAATTTCGGCTGAGGAGTAGTACCAATCTCTATTTCCTGACCAGTGCTCGCTACACAACCTTGTAGGCCATCCGGTCTGTTTTTATCCGATACCTCTACGATAAAGTAGTTGTTACCAGGTTCAAAAGAACTCGCCGAGAATGAATACTGAACTACCCGATCACTTATTTTCATTTGATTGCCATTGATCACATTGGCAGCAGCTTCCGCCTCTGTTCTTCCGCCTTTCCATGTAAAGTCCGCAGAATCAACTAAAAGATTTGCTAACTCCACTTCAATGACCATTTGCCCGTTATCACAAGCTTGAATTTTAGTAATCTCACCACCTCTTGCAAACACAGGAATAGGCTCTACGGTAATTGTGACTGGAGTAGCTGGGCTGCTACAACCTTCAAAACCACTTTGAGTATAGGTAATCTGCTGCACGTAAATCGTTGTGTCCCCTATGAATCCGTCATCCACCATGCCTTTTACAGCTGATATGTTAAAAGTAGACACATCGGTAGGATCACTTGCAGTTACTTCCTGCTGCTCATTGAGGTCAGCATCCAGGAACTTAAAGGAAGATGTAGTCCCTGCAGGAGTACTTACTCCTGAGTACCTAATCACTGTAGAGGTAGTGGTAACATCCACATTACACTGAGGAGCTACCTCCTCAACTACAGGGCCTACTGGCACTTCATAGATCGTCACATTAATTTCCACAAAGTCGCTCGTACAGCCTTCAAAAGTAGCTACGCCAGCTCCAATATCCTGTGTTTGAGTCACCTTGAAGGTATAATCCCCTGCAGCAGTTAGGCCAAGGTCCGCAGCGGTAGCTACTGAACTATTCCCAGTTGGCGTCTCATCATACACCAGGTTATTGTCTTCATCCCACCAGTTGTATCTAGCTCCTACTTCTCCATTTACAGTTATATCTGCTATTGGGTCTCCTTCACAGTAAAAATACTGCACAGTAGAGGTAGTCGGACTTACAGGAATATCATAGACGTGTACTGTGAGGAAGGCCATGTCCTCAAGTTCGCTTTCACATCCTTCAAATGTATTGCCAGAGCGATCTTCAGCGCCATCAGGGTTTACATTGTTGATCTGAGAAACCAGAAAATGGTAAGTACCCTGCCCAGCATTTGTAATCAACAATGCTGCAGCCGTCACATCTGCATTTCCATCAGCATCGATTTCCCCACCAAATAAGCTCACAGCCGAACTCGTCTTCACTTTGGACGCAGAAGCACTGTAGTAAACAAATTTCGAATTAGGGTTACCTGTAATCGGGAATTTCACATCTCCCAGATCGCCTACACAATAGCTCACTTCGAGCTCTTGTGCCCCTGAATCATCAAAAGTTAGATTTTTCGGATCTTCATATGTCTTGATCTCAATTTTTAGCGGATCACTTTCACACCCTAAGAATCCAGAAGCTTCGTTTCTGTCGGTTCGCTGTGTGATATAATAAACATATGTGCCCGGTGTATCAAAGGTATCTGTGGCGTAGGCAGCTTCCAGCTCTACTTGAGTTGCTGATCTACCGTCATTTCCTGCAACTGCAATTGGATTTGCATAATCAGGGTTACCAGAGCCATCGTCTTTGTACCACTGGTAAATTGTACCAGCAGCTCCAGGAGGTCTAAGGTCCGGCAGCTCATCCCCAAAACACCTGTAATAGGTCGCTACTCCGGCATTATCATAAGCATCACTTAGATCATAAACTTCTAGCGCATCAGGGAAAGCATGTACACTGATTTTGAATGGTCTCTTTTCACTTTCCACTCCATTAAACGGAGGGTCTGCGAGGATATTAGGATTGTTATTGACATCATTGTCAAAATCAGTTCTTGAGATATAGAATGTCTTGGAAGAATCTGCAAGCGGTGCAAAGTTTAACAAAGAATCAACTGTGACATCAATGGTATTCACCGTGAAGGTTTTAATGGCCGTACTACCATCCGAATCATAGATCGTCCAGTAGGACTCCTCATTTGCCTCAGTAGACAGCCCAGTACTCATTACAATATCTCGAACAGACGCCTCTGTACCTGCATCTGCACAATACTCATATACATAGGCCCCATCATCCAAACCAAGGTTATCACTATCCTCAACTTCACGAGGATTTGAGCTACTGATCGTACTTATATCAACGGAAGGCTGATCAGGAATAGCATAACTTTTTACATCGATTTTTATTATATCAGATCTACATCCTTCATAATCCGCTCCATTGAGTTTGACATAATCGTACTGTGCAAGGTATACTGTTTTATTAGTGCGACCTGCTGGCGTAGACCCTCCAAACAGTTGATCCTGGGCCTTCAAAGTTTCAGACTTATTAAACGTCTCACCATAAGCCGTCACACTGGTCCCTTCTACATTCGTAGAAATCTGAACCTGCCCCAGTGGATCTGAATACCACTCCAACATTTGATCATCGGGAGTACCTCCTGCAAATTCTGCAGTAATGTCCAAAACGGATTCCCCTTCTGCATATTCAAACAAGTAGTTATCAGAACCCGACTCCTGTCCTCCTATTAGATCATAGCCTGTAAGTGACAATGTTGGCACTGCCGGTTTTTCTAAAATCTCAAGATTTACATAAGCCGTATCTAAACAGTTTGCTTCTGTACGCTCTGGGGAAATGTACATCAACCGGTAGTCACCGAAACTCAGGTTACTAGGGTCAAAATTTGCACCCGAGACTGCAGTGGTATCTACACCCACTGAAATGCGGTAATAATCACTCAATGTTAACGTTTCTGTGCCTTCTGCCGATATCACTTGCGACTCAATAGTCACGGCAGAACCGTCATTACAATAGTAAGGATCAACATTGGTGATACTCACTGTAGGTGTACGGTAGATATCTACTACTTCCTCCGCCAGTTCGGTTTCATTGCCTGTATTTTCATCTTCTATCACGTACACAAACAACAAAGCCTGACCATATTTACTCGCCAACTCGCTATCTAACGTACCTGGATCAAACACCCAGCCGGTGGTGTCATTGGGCTGTCCCGCAACTTTAGCAGGAATTGATGTAAGTACGGTAGAAGTCACCTCAGTTCCCCTGGTACTGTTGATAGAATCATATAGATACACCCTAATCGTTTTAAAATCAGGATCCGAGTCATCAGCTACATCGGCATGATCTATTCCAAAAGGTGATACCACATTGAAAGTAACAGCCTGATCATAATTACAGTAGTTTAGATCCTGGCCTGCAGATAATACACGATCAGATTCTATCACTAAAAATTCTACTTCATAACTCGCTGCAACACCTTCGCTGTTGGTTAACTGGTAACTTACTGTGGTAAAGCCCTGTCCAGCAGCTGATGGAATAAATTTGAATGAATAACCATCCTCTACAGGTTCAGTGAAGTCATCATCTGCTTGAAATCCAGTTAACCCATTTCCTGTCACAATGACCGAATGGTCAGCTGGATTGGAAAATTTAAGCGTTGTACCAGAACTATTATTTACAGCAAACCCTGTCTTCCCTTCGCTATTTTCATAACGAATGATCGCAACTGAATATTTAATAGCTTCACTTTCACAGCTATTGCCGTCTGTAGTTGTTACCCAAAACGTATTGATTCCCGCAAGAGTATCTGTAGGAGTAACTAATCCCAGATCAAGTAATGTTGGGATATATCGATCTTCTGTACTGATAGCCACATAATTAGCTACTTGAGTACTCAAGCTTGCATCGGAGTATATCGTAACCTCATCACCTAGACTCGGAAGTCCGATCACGAATGGTGTATTTGTGGTCTCAACCTCCCTTTTATCATATACCACTACGTCATTGCCTCGGACATCACCACGCACTGTACTATCATTTTCGAAAAGATAGGGAGCACTAAAAGTAGCAGGCTCTGAAGTAACTATCGACAGTTTATCGTAAGGAGCCACAGTTTCAAATCTTGCAAAAACAGTTCCATCCCCGTCATTAGCCAGGTAAATATTTCCATTTCCACCAGAACGCTTTAAAGTATCCAACTGTGCACTTGCGCCTGTAGCAGCAATTTGAATTCCTGAAATTGTAAGCACATCAAGAGCAGAAGTACTGTTCGCATTATTATAAGTTACAGAAAGTACAGAGGTTCCTACATAGCTAATTCCTATTGCAGACACGTCTCCTCCATTATCCGTTACCGAACCAGTTGAAGTATTGAACTCAAAATCCGCAATTCCATCTCCATCAATATCAGGAAGCTCTAATCTTAGGTTTCTATTAGCATTAGACCCCACAAAATCAGTTGGTATGGATTCTGTGATGACAATATCACCCAAAGCATAATAATCCCCCTCCAAACATACATCTGTAATGTAAGGAGCTGTGACCAACACCCCTCCAGATTTGACATTTATTAACTCTGGAGCAGATAGGTTATAATCTGGATTAATTTCGTCTTGAGATACCAGATAAAAATCATAATCAGTAGTATCCGCAGGTAACGTCAACTCAATCAGATAAGTAACTCCCGCCGTAGCAATAACACTATCTGCTTGTATCGCTCCTGTGATTACTCCTCCGGTTCGGGCTTCTCCTTGAACCTCTAAACTATCCACAGAAGTACCGTCTGGCACCAAGGCATAATAAATTACTCCTTTTTCTGATTGACTGACATTCACTGTAAGGTCTCGACCAAATAGGGTACTGCTATAGGTTAATATCGGTGCGACATCATCGAAGTTGATCGTAAAGTCAGTAGTTTGAATCGTGTTACCAACAGAATCCACAACACCTTCATCCGCCATTCTTACAATGACTGTTGCGGTTTGGTTGTTGTCAGGATCGACTATGAAGGTGTATTCATCTCCAGCTGCCGAAGTAGCAGTTAAATTGGAAATTGAGCCATTACCTCCAACTATACTCAAGTCGCCTAAAGCAAGATCCTCTATTCCCTCACTGAATTGTGCTGAAACAGTAAATGGATCTTCATTGGTTGGGTTGTCAACGACACTAAAAGTCACTATTGGATTCGTATTGTCGATAACAGCTGCCCCTACCGCATCAGCTTCCGTTAATTCAGTTCCTGAATTGCCAGCTTTATCCTGATAATTGATCTCAAAAGTTACCGGACCGTTTACATCATCCCGATCAACCGTTATAGTTGCCGTCCACTGATCATTCAGTCCGCCTACTTTCGCTACATCAATGGCATTTTTCATAAAAAAGCCTCCACTCCTCATGATCACTGAAGGAGCCGAACCTAAATCATCATTGAAATCCATGCTGATCACAATATCATCCGCTGTATCTCCCCCTGAGTTATGAGGATCTACCCCTTTGAATGTACCGTTACTAATTGTGAGGGTTGTGATTGCAGGGTTATCCGTATCTATGACGATATTCTTACTTCCTGCCAAAGAAGAATCTGCGGCTATTCCCGGAAGCGTGAGCAAAGCATCGTTACCGTTAGCAGATTGATCTTTTATCGTGGAAACACCAGGCAAGGTAAGACTAGAAGTATTGGAGTAATTCAAATCCAGTGAATTGTTGCCTGGTTGCACCGTATAATTAAAAGTCAGAGAACTGGTACCGGATCCGCTGGTTAGATTTACATTTTGCCCTGCTCCACCCGTAGCCAGATTCAGAATTGGTTTACCACCACTCTCGTCAACTGTAACAAACTCACTAAAGTTGACTATGATAGGAATCACATCTCCAGCATTGTATGCAGTATCTGCTACAGAAGACGTTACCTCCATTACAACTGGAGGGGCTTCATCACTAGTAGTGAGCGAGACATCTGATGGAGCAATGTTTCCAGCTACATCCGCCAGAGTGAAAGGTCCATTATTGTATGAAAGTGTAACGAGTGATGTACCTGAAACAGATACGTCCAAAGTGACATATTCATCCGCATCGTTGGCATCTAAAGTATTATTCGCTGGACCACTCAGCAACACACCATTAATACTGGAACCACTACCCCCGATTCCGAAATTACTAATGGTCACAGAATTTTCATCCACTTCTTCACTTAGCTCCAATACAATTTCATCTATATCGCCATTAGCATCAGTATCGAATTGATAAGCCGTTAAGATTTCCGGCAAAACACCATCAATTTCTAAATCTTTCAACGTTCCAAGTGAATTGGCTGATACTAATCCAGGCAAAGTAATATTGGCATTATTGCCTGACGTATCTTGAATAACTCCTCCATTCAATAGTAATGCTCCAGTACCCGTATAGTTCAGGTCAGCACTATTGTCGCCAACTTCTACCGTGTAATTAAACAAGAGCGTATCACCAGTTACCGAGGTAAAAGCCACCGATTGATCAGTATTTCCAGTCTCTAATCGAATTGTTGGAGTTCCACTACCAGTGTTAACCTCCACATCTTCACTTAGCGCAATTTTAATTCCTATTACGTCTCCGTTTTTATACAAACCATTCGCCACTGAAGATGTGACTGCCATAACCTGTGGCACAGCTCCATCCACCGCATTTATGTCAGCATTTCCCAATGCAGCGTTTGAATCTTCATCTTCTATGGAGCCAGACCCTAAATATGCTATTTGAGCTACAGCTGTTCCAACTACACTGTCAAGTATGGTTATAAATTCATCTGTAGCTGTTAAATCCAACCCATTAGAACTTCGCACATTCAATACGTTATCAGGAGTAACCCCATTTACAGTAAAGTCTGCGGCAACTCCTCCTGAAGTTTGCGGTTCACTAAGCTCTATGACAATTTCATCAATGTGTCCATTATCGTTTACATCTAATTGATAAGCATTTAATAACAATGGAGGTGCCGCATCAACGTGAAAAATCCCATTATCATTAGGTGCGTCATTATCTGCCATATCTGTTATCTCATCAGCTCCACCGGCAAACCTGTTATAAGTTATTTCGGCCGGATAGGTACCATCGATCAGTACCTCTAATGTCGCATACTCATCTTCGTCCGTGGCGTCCAGGATATTTTGAACATAATCAAATCCCCCATCGTCATTGAGGGCAAGCCCAATGATTGAGCCATCTGCTAGCGTAAAATCGCTTTCTTCAACGGTTGTCTCATCTATCTCCTCGCTAAACTGAAAAGCAATTTCATCTACATCCCCATCCGAATCTGTATCAAAAAAGTATGCTGCAAGGAATACGGGGCTTGCCAAATCAATGGGCTCAATATAGCTATCGTTTGCTGCAGGGTTACCCGCAAGGTCCGTAACAACAGTATCAGCCCCTGCTGAAGCATCATATGCAACAGATACAGTATCCGTTCCTTCTATATATACATCCAGGGTTACATAAATATCTGTATCAGACAAATCATCATCAAATGCAGCATTATCCCAAGTAAATACACCTAACACAGTTTCCGCTCCACCATCTAGTATAAAATCATTAACATCAATAGTGTTTGGTGAAACTCCTTCCGAAAACTCTAAAACAATCTCATCCAGATATCCATCTCCGTTGGTGTCAAATTGACCTGCTCTTACGATTGTAGGTACGACCCCATCTACTCTAAGCTGTTTGTTCCCAGACAAGGAAGCTGCCGCACCTGGAGAAGGTAATGAAACATCTGCCTCGTTAGTATTAGCAGATTGATCCTCAATGGTGATTGAACTGGAAGGATTGATTACTAAAGAATTCGTGGCAACATAGTCCAGGTGATCGCTTTCATTTCCGGCCTGCACTGTATAATTAAATGACAAGACAGACGTACCCGTTCCTGATGAATAATTCAATACTTCATCAGTTGCACCTGTTTCGAGTGTCAACGTAGGTATTCCCGTCACATCCACATCTTCACTAAAAGTCACATCTATTACAATAGATTCACCTATAATCAACGTATCAGGATCTGAATGAGCGGAACTTACCCCTGTCACAACCGGTACAGCAAGATCAAGCGCTGGAATGTCAGCATATGCTGGTGCGTTATTAGATCGGGTAGAAGCATCCTTGGTTGGAGTAGAAGCATCATAGTCTACTCTGGTAGTATCTGTACCGGATACATCTACAGATAAGGTTAGAAACTCATCAAGAGAACCCTGATCTTTTATATTGCTTGCCGTGGTATGCGAAACAAAACTTGTAGAACTACTCCCTACGACATTATAAGATGAAACATCGGCTGAAACATATCGCACTCCTTCAGTAAACTCAATAACGATTTCGTCCAAATCACCATCACCATCCGTATCGTATTGGTGGGTCGTTTTTACCAATGGATCTGCATAATCTATTTCTGTATTTGTTTCAGCAGTATCTAATAAGTTCCCTACTAGATCTGCAAGTCCTCCTGATGATGGTTGTATATAATCCACATTGGAAGTAGCAGTACCTGTGTAACCTACCAAATCAAATGTCACCCAACTATCATCGGGATCATCACTGGCAGCAAACCTATGGTCTATTACGCTAGCCACAGATGCAGAAGACGCACCACTGAACACAAAATCATTTACATCTACGGTAGCATCTTCAATGGCTTCTGTAAATATTATCAATACTTCATCTATGTTTCCATCAGGGGTGGCCTCCGTATCAAAGAAATATACTCCTGAAATTTGAGGAGGTGTTTGATCAAATCGAAGGTTATTTGTAGCTATCCCTTGATTACCAGCGGCATCCGTTGCTGTAGCTTGAATGGTATAATTACCTTCGGTAACCAGATCATCTATTGTATTGTCTGGAACCTCCCATGTATAAGGGCCAGTTCCCGATACTACTGCTGTATCTGTTTTCCCATTCAGCGTGACCAGCACTGTCAGATTCTCTTGAATAGTACCTGTCAATGCCGGAGAGGCATCGTTGGTGCTTAAAGCATTTACAGTAAGTACTGGTGCCGTTTGGTCTATTGTAATTATTGAAGAGTTCTCCGGACCAATGAATTTGTTTCCAGCCGCATCTTTAATGGTATCAGTTGGGTTACTTCCAGGGCCATTATCAACGGTAAACTGAACCGTTCCATCCCCAACTAAATTATCTACCTGAACCCTGTATGTCTTACTATTTACCTGAGATATAGAAAATGAAGGGGTAGATGCCAGATCTTCGGTGATACCTATTCTAAATTTATTGAAATTGACTACCTCCTCATTGAAGGCCAGATTGAAGGTGAGTTTATTGTCACTTGTAACTGACGTAGATCCATTGGTAGGCTCTTCGATCGTAATGGTCAACTCTGGGCCAACATCATCTACATCCGTGGTGAAGTTGTATACTCCAGCGGAACTAATACCTCCAAAGGCATTGCCATTAGCATCCAAAAAGGAATTAGTATCTATAAACATGTCGTAAGTCTCACTACCTGCGAAAGCATTTGGAGCGCTGATCGTCACGACGTTGTTAGAAATACTCACAACACTAGAATTATCTGCGGTGAAGGACTGCAGGTTTGAGGCCACTGTACCTACCATGGATATCTCACCAAAACTGGCAGTTACATCTTCAGAAAAGGTCAGTACAATATCAGAGTTAGTAGCAACTCCTGTAGCGTCATCTAATGGATTGAATACACTAATTTCGGGACGTTTATTGTCCATTGCCTCATTATCGCCTCCCACGGCAGATGCATTGTTGCTTACGGCACAACCCGCTGCAGCATCTGCGTCATCATGCACGATCACGGTTACATTGAGATTTGATCCTGCATCAATAGTACCTGCTGTGATGGTGTAGGACGCTTCATACACACTATCAGATGGGGTAGCATCAATCACACTACCACCTTCGAAAGCACTGAAATCAAATTCCACATGCTTGATGTCATTGTTTTTATTTCCTCCTGTTTTGTTATCGTAGGTTGCAGTGATTACATCTCCAATCACAAATATTTCTCCAGGACCACTACCCGTTGTTGTGATTTGAATAGCGCTAGCAGTCACGTCCGGAGGAGTCACATCACAGGTAATGTTAAAGGGATCACTTGCCACGGTATTCGCCAGGCTACCTCCAGTAGTTCCTAAGGTTTCAGACGTTTCAGTAGACGAAAAAATAATATCACTTACTGTTGAGGTACCATTGGAAAACGTCCCTGATGTTTGGGGCGTCCCCTGGAGAGACGTGCCTGTCGTATTAACTGTTATCGTCTCTGAAGCAACATAATCTACATCTCTGTTACCATTCACATCTTGCGCTTCCACAACTACCGCGGGAGACATGACCTGTCTGGCTTCCGTGGCTGTAGGGTGTTGAGCAAACCCATATTGCGTGGCGTCTACATCTAAGACGATGTTGGGACTTGTTACATAATTATCAGAATTGGCGAAGGCCGTCCCTGATGCATTGAGCACACGCTCGACCCCTTTGTTTGGTGTACCAAAACTTCCTCGGTTCACTTGAAATGAAAATTCTGTATTATCAATAGAAGCAGAATCCGGCATATCTGTTCTAAGCCAAACTCTTAAAGCATATTCCCTATCAGAGTTTTGAACGATATATCCCAAATCACCATTATTGCTGGCAGGAATTCCAGAGAAGACGATACTATTGTTATTAATCGCTGTATGATTTACTGATCTTCCGTCCTGATCAATAATCTGGGCTCCTGCAAAAACTCTAGTCCAGTCCACAGCATTTCCATTTTCTATTGTGATTTGATTGATTTGAGTCGGGTTACTGCTATTTGTCGAAGTAGATCCCTCCAAAATATTGAAATAAAATACGCTAACAGCATTCGCTTCCGTTGTAGCCAAACTGCTAATACTGTCTGGTGAATTATTACATGCAGATGGACTCAATTTACCGTTATAATTATTTCCCGACTCTTCGTCAAGTCTGTAATCATGAGCATCGCACACCTGAGGCTGGATGTTATTAGCTATGAAGTTCAGATCTGTATTATTAGAAATACCATCATAAGAAAGCGTGGGGTTTCCAAGTTCGTCTATCGCATCAGCGGAAATTTGAATGGAATATTCAGCAAGTGTTTCCAGATCAGCAGCAGGGTTGATTATGACTGAATCACTAATTATGGTCACCTCCGTATCTAGAGGCGATAAGTTGTATGTATCGACGATGGTTACGGATGGCGTTAATTTTCTTAAGACGATTTCTCGAGTACCAGATCCACCAACCTGAATGTCCTCAGAAAATACAAGCACGATATCGGCGGTGGGATTAAAACTCTGTGAATTGTCCGGAGGAAAAGAACTCGCCAAAATAGGTGCAGCCTGATCGTTCACCGTTTCACTATCATCCCCTGCAACTGTCAGCAAGTTTCCAGCGCGATCTTTCCACAGCCCATCAATATTGTCAATCTTGGTTTCACCTGCTCCTGTATTAATCGCTATCTGATCTGTAATACCTGTAATGGATACGGTGTTAGAAGACAAATCTGGGTCGCTTATCACCCCAGAATTAATCTGAGTGGAGTCAGGCATCAGAAGATTACCTAAATCTAAAAGTACCGGAGCAAACCCATCATCAGTGTCTATAATCTCACTGAAAACAATATCAATTCGATCGATAAAACCATCTCCTGGTACGTCTGTATCATAAATGACGAGTTCATTTACTTGAGGCGGCGTATTATCTACCGTATTTTCATCACCTGCGGTGGATGATGTGGCATTTACGGTTCCGATGACTGAAGTACCTACACCAGGTTGACCTACATCATCTACTGTAAATCCAAATTGTCCGTCACCAGCAGTTTCTAAAGAAACATAGACAGAAACATTGGCTGTATTACCATCAGTGATCGTCAGATTACCTGAAATATTCAAAGTGGCAATAGAGTCTGCCGGGTTAAACGTAGCCTCCGCAATGAATGAAGAACCTTCGTAAAGCCCAACTGCTTTTAAGTCTGCCACCGCTCCTTCATACATTTTGAGATCTACAGAACTAACAACTGTTGGCAATAAGTCTCCGGCATCATCGGTCACTACAAACTCAAAGACTTTTATTGCATTCGAAGTGGTAAGACTTCCGCTTGCTCCATTGTAAGTGGAGCTATTGAAAAAGCCCGCCTCCGATGAAGCAACAGCTGTTACTGACGCTCCATTCCCTGCCGTTCGCACATTTGTTGGGCCATTTGGTGATGCAGCCCCATTAGCTGGGTTTTCATCATCCTCAGCAAATACATATATATCGTAATTGGTATCTGCTGTTAAGCCTGACACGGTAAAATCATGATCGAAATTCCCCGTACTCACTGCTTGAGACCCACTTGCAAAAGCTGCTGATCCGCTGGCATTGTTTCCTGCCTTTACCTGTGCGGTATCTGGAGGAGAATCTCCATCTGCCACTACTACATAATAAATCGTGCCAGGCTCATCTAAATCCACTGATAGCGTGAAACCCGACGCACTAATGGCTGAAACAGCTGGGGTGCTATTTTCAAATACAGGTGGCACTTCATCTAAACCATCTCCCGTAAGGTTGATGACATAAGGACTGTCTGCATCGTTAGAACCCAGTGTTACAACATCGGTATAATTCACTGCAGTATCCGGTGCAAACCGTACCGTCAGGTCAATGCTATCATTAGGAGCCACATTGGTGGCTGCACCATACGGTGCTATAAAGGCATAGGTAGTATCATGAGTAAGCGCGGGTACATTCAGCACCAAATCACCTAAGCCTTCATTGACTATCGTAAATGTGGTATCGGTGGTCGTACCATAGGGTATGTTTTTAAAGCTAAATGTAGCATTGTCAGCTATTGGATTATCCGAAGCATCAAATACTGATACATTGCCCAGAGTGGCCGCAGAACTTGAAAATGCAGCAGATGCTACCCAGTTAGAAGATGTACCCGAGAGTCCAAAGGAAGCATCAAGATTAGCATTAATAGAACTTGCCGAACGATCAGGAATGACCGTATAACCATTATTGGTAAGTCCAGGTTTTCCAACGTTCATATCCAGATATAATTCCAGAGATGGAACAGAAACAGGGTTAGACATGCTCATGGAAGCGTTTGATCTAACCTCGTCAGCAGACCTTTCGGATGACCAATATTTTATTTCATCCAAGCTACCACTCCAAAAATCTTGAGGACCACCTGAAGGATGTTCGCTTCCTCCCAAAATCAGATCATTATCGGTAATGATATTGCCCACAGCCGTTAAAGGAATTGTGCTTCTTATACCATCAACATATAACGCTATTATGCCTTGAGTAACATCTCTTACCCCAGCAACATGGTGCCAATTATCATCCAAAAGATTACTTTGTACACTTGTTAAGTTATCTTCATTTCCAGCATTATCACGCAAATTAAATATTAGCGATTGGTTGTCTGCGGAAAAGTAAAATCTATAGAGATCAAGTTCATTTCCACCAGCTGATGTGCCCTGTCCATAATTTGATATTAGAAATTTATTCTGATTAGGAATAGTGCCGGAATAGTTCGATTTAAACCAAAACTCTATGGTAAACCCACCTGTTCCCGGCTGCAGGGTAGCATTATTCGGTATATAAGCAAAATCATCTACCCCATCAAAATCCAATGCATTTTCCACCGAATACAAGGTGACAGTGTAAGAATCGAGGGAAGGGGTAAAACCATCATGCACATTAAAATCAAACTGCTCTGTACCCGCGGCATTTGTACTGACATAAGTAAGGTATCCTGCATCCAATTCTGTTTTTGTGATTGTGTCACCGTCCGCCAATATTTTTTCATCCGCTTCACGATGCCCGTTGTTGGAAAGGGTCCCATTATCAAGAAAGAGAGAATCAGAAGGAACCGATACATTACTCAGTATGATGTATTGCAAAGGCTGAGTATCGGAGTATTTTAGTGCTGCTGTATTGATGACCAGGGCATTGTTACCAACCGAAACCGCAGTATCAATATTTACTGCTGTGGGGTAATCGTTATCGTTTGGAGCTCCCGGTGTAGGTGTAGCTGCAACAAAACCTCCAGTTGCATTTGGATTTCTTCCCAGAGACTCATTCGCTGCATCCGCATTTGCCGCTTCATCTACACCTGTCACTCCACCAAAAGCAGCCTCCAAATTTGATCGATCTGTATCTGCCGATCCATATACCAAAACATCTACCAACCCATCAAGCCTAACTGGATCACCATTAACAAAATCTGATCCATTGCCTACGTATAGCGCTATCGCATCTGATCCGTTTTGTAGAGAGGTACTCCCCCAGTCCAGGTCAAGATTGGTTACCCCCGCATCCCCAATGACCAGGTAGCCATTAGCGTCAGCAAAATAACCGTCTAAGTCTTCATCCTTATAGCTAACACTCCCAGATCCATTAAACAATACCAGGACCAGACTATCCATTTCCAATCCTCCAACTGCGGAATATAATTCCACAAACTCTCCTGTTACTTGCGGGTCACCACCGGTGTCTGTTGGATCAGCTTCATTGATCACAATATCATCTGGGGTCACGAATATTTTGAATGTCTGATCTGGAGACTGGTTGTCACCACCATTGGCCGTTCCTCCATTGTCTGATAGAGAAACGGTCACAGTCGCCCAACCCCACTTACCTGCTGAAGGTGTAAATGTCAAATCACCGGATGTACTATTTATTGCCGGAGCTGTAGAAAACAAACTCGCATGATCATTCGAAACATTAAATGTCAACGATTGAGTATTTCCGTCTCCATCACTGATACTTGACGCAAACCCATTAACAGTCTGGAGCCCCACATTTTCCGTAACCGTTACATTTCCAGCCAAACTAAAGGAAGGCTCATCATTCACAGCTGTAACGGTAAGACTTGCCGTAGCTGCCGAAGAACTATACGCTGTAGCACCTCCATTGGTGCTAATATCTACTCCAGTACTTCCATCCGAACCAGCACTTATGTCCCAGGCATGGAATGAGATATTTCCTGAATTTCCGTTGTAATCACTATTGGGAACAAATCTTACTGCATTTACAGCCCCTATACTATCTAGAAGTAGGGCATTGTTGATATTGACACCAGTAAGTGCATTCCACACAGATCCGTCAGTTGTGTATTCCCACGAACCATTCGTTTCGTCCACTCCGACAATGGCAATTCCAGCTCCAGGTCCATCTGGATCCGTATATGTGGCATTCAAACTAGTCAGAATGGACTTTATCGGTGTTCCTGAACTGTTCGTTTCATCTTCCAAAATGGAAGTCATACTCGCCGATCCACTTATGGTCGGAGCATCATTGACAGCTGTCACAGATACTGTACGTGTATCATTAGTAGACTCAATACTGTTATCCGTGGCTATTACGGTGATAGTTCTATCTAACTCAGAAGGATCATCAGAAGTATTTCGATAACGAAACGATTGCAATACCTCTTGCACTATTGCATTGGTCGCATCTGGATCAAAAGTCACTGTGAGTATAGCACCATTGTTAACTATTCCACCAGCTTCATTTAGGTCTCCTACATCTGTACCATTAGCCAATATATCGATAGCGCTAATGGTGATGGTAGTACCATCTGCATCCTGATCATCAATGCTTAGTTCATCACTCGCCTCGTTGTTAGCCGTAATCTGAACAGAAAGTGTACCCCCATCCCAATCTGCGTCTCCATCAGGGTCAGATACCGTTCCTAAAGGATCGATCAGAGTGGCTGCGGCATTTTCTGTGTAGGCTAGAGTGGAGTTGTCTAAAGAAACCGTAGGTGCGGTATTTGGAGCCAAAACTCCTACCTCGAAGAGCAAGTCACCTGGAACGGCAGAACCATCCATATATAGCCCTCCATCTGCATAAGTATTTGTAGGATTAGCTCTCCAGGTCCCAGTAAAAGTACCGTTAAAATAGAAAGTATACCGTGTTGATGCAGATAAAGAGATTCCAAGTGAAGACACATCCACCACCTGATAGTCTGTATCGTTGGCTGAAGTGCCTAGATTTATCGAATTCAATGACCCAAGATTGCTTCCAGCAGTTCCTTCTCCAGCATATACTGTCAAGGTAAGATTGGTCTCGCCACCGGTAATGACACCAATACTGTTTAGGTCCCCACCACAGGAGACCTCAAAACTTTGCCCAATTGCAGTAGTCGGGAATGCATCTGTAACTCCGCTGGGCCCATGAGATGTCGTACATTGTGCATGAAGCCAAAGCGTTCCTGCTATAAATACTGTTAAGGTTAGGATGATTCGTTTCATATACTTGGCGGTTTCAAACCTTTAAGTAAAAATCTAAAATGTTCTTCAAATATTTCTATTAAGAATCAGCCACAATTAAATCACTGATTCTTAAGAACTTGACTAATCTTTTAATTCTCCGTATCTGTTGAGTCTGAGTAACCCGACCATTTTGGTGCCACTACCAAAATCAATAGTAGTAGCTACCAGAACATCTCCTCCGGGCAATGCCAAGACGGCATTTCCACGATCATTTCCTACGGTAGTTCCATAGTTTTGATCGCCTCCTACTATTCTTCCAGAAAGTCGATGAAGTCTACTGACAAAGACTTGCTCTAGTTTGTTAACTCCAGCACCATCTCCTGTAGGAGCAAAAACTGGAATACTTCCCGTGACCATTAGTTCGCCATAGGCTGTCTCAGCCACATCTATGGCCTGGCAGGCCAGGTTGTAATCATTTTGTAGAATGAAGGTCTTATTTTCTAGTTGTTGACCACTCGCATTCACGGCTATATGAAAGCCCACCTGCCGACCGTTTTGATCCAAAGTACTGCCCACAATAGAATACCCTAAGGAAGTTTCGGCTACTCCAAGAGGTATATCATCAGCTGAAGGCGATGCTCCTTCACCAGATGTCGCGCTCGACGCATTGTACACATCTCCGCCCTGATCGTTGGTTCCATATCTATTCGTTTCAAACACATACACTCCACGATTGCTTCCTTCGGATGCTTCACCCACAGCCAAGATACCTCTTTGGGGGGTTTCAAAGAGCGCAAGCCCAAACTCGTTTCCGCTAAACCCGTGAGACTTTACCCAATAGGTACTATCCTCATCATCCTCTTTGGTGAGTATAATTTGATAATTGCCATTTCGGATAATATCAGATGAATAGATTTTTCTTGAATGACCAATGATCACATATTTGGCTATGCCATCATCTTCTGTGGTAGCAATTATATCCACCGCTTCCACACTATCAATTACATTGAAAAATTCTGAGCCGCTTTCAGCACTGCTGACCACTTCCAAATTCACATTGATACGCGCCCAAATACCATGAATACCCGTTTCGGTACTCATTTGACCCACAATCAAAAACTCATCATTACCTACAGCTTTGATCTTTTTGGGTTGATCTTCAGACCCGTCACTACCATCAAGAATGCGAGAATCAACCTCATTTCCAGCTTCATCCACCTTAACAAGGTAAAAATCAGCATCACCATCTTCCAGTTGGTTTTTGGCCAAAATGATTACATCTCCCGTACTGGTGCGTTGTAAGTCCACTGCCTCGTTACTTCCACGCCCGTAAAATTTCACAAACACATCCTCTGGTGACGGATTGTCATCTTCAGTAAGACCACATCCCGCACAGAGACTCAAGAATGCTAAGAGGTATATGGTTGGTTTAAAAGACATAGGTTATTTGGTTAACTTTTTCGGTTGGTAAACAGAAAGGGTATAGCCCAGCGTCACTGATAAAAAGTTCAGAGACAGGTCTGGCTCCACAAAGGCAAGGTCAAAAGTAGATTCATCATTTTGGTATCGATTTTCACCATTAATGTAATTCAGCTGACTCATGTCGTACCTCAATTCAAAAGTCAAAAAGTGGGTACCTACCCGCATTTTTGTTCCGACTCCTCCGAAAAAAGAATAGTTGTATTGGTTCACCTGATTGCTGGCAATCAGATCACTAGAACTAATAGAGTAAGCCGTACCTCCTGCTCTATTTGCCTCTGTATATTTAGCAGTAAGCAAGTAGTCAAACGCGCCTCCTAAAAAGACGTATGGCAACCATTTCTGGTCACGGTTGTCATAATTTAAAGTATACCTAAATAACACCGGAAGGCGTATGTTCAACTGTTGATTGGTCAAAGAAGAATTTAGGTCAGGCTGATTGACATAGGAATCGGTATTGTACTGAGACAACCTGAGTTGTGGCCCAATGCCAAGCTCAACGCCTTTGCCCAAATGTGACTCAAATAGAATTTCACCCTGAAAACCGAAACCTAGCCCACTTAGACTATTGTAATCATTAGATGAAGAATCCCCCTCTACCACATAGGAGTCATTCCCCTCTCGGTCTTTACCATTGTGAAAGTTGGAATGGGTATGTAAATTAAAGGTCCCATACCGCTCTATAATGTTTGGAGACGAACTATTTATCCCCGCTCGAAAAGCAATCCTAAATATGGGGGCAGTCCTAAACTGGTCATAAAGAAAGAACAATTCAGCAGGATCTACCTGAGGATTAAGCCTGTGTTCAGGGTCTTCTTTCAGCAAGTTGATGAGTGCCCCCTCAGCTTTGGCCTCCTGGTCAGTAAAAATATAGACCAGAGTAAGTAGTCTACGGGCACGCACAGCTTCTTCTTTGGAAAACTGCTCACTTTCCAAACAACGCTCTATCTTATCAGGTATAGCACTCAAACGACCGGCCTCATAGTCATCTTCAGCATCGTTGAGCCTTTGCGTACAGCTTTGACCATAAGTGGTTATAGAGGCCATCATCAAAGCGGCTATCAATATGGCTAGGTAGGTTGGTTTCATAATTATTCGATTTCTTGGCCTTTAGGCAATCCCTCACAGGTGAGTTCATAAGGAATCTGCTCAGGATCCCCTACATACTGTCTCCATTCTGTATCTGACATATTTCTAGTCACTAATCCGCAAATCCGATCTGCATATGCGTCTGGTAATGTTTCAAAAAGACGAATAAATCCGTCAGCAGAACCTGTAGCAAAACGCTTTCCATCGGGGTGAAAATCTAGTGACCAAACCCAATCGCGATGATCATCAAACACCGTAGGCAAATCATAGATATTATTCATATCCCACATTCTAGCTGTTTTGTCTTTGCTTGTAGCAGCTATTAACTGATCATCGGGGCTAAAGTGCACATCAGAAATTGGAGAAGTGAAGCCTGTTAGCGTAGGTCCCCAACGTTTCTTAGCTTCCAAATCCCAGATAATCAAATCACCGTTATCATCTCCAAAAGCCAGCTTATTACCACTATGACTAAAGTGAAGAGCATGAACAGCGGCTCCATTTTTTCGATAAATATTTCTCGAAGCGAAATCTTCATCATTTAGATCAATGATCATTACATCTCCATTGTCTCCAGCGGCTGCCAACATACCGCCATCAGGTGAGATAGCGAGGGTTTTTGCCTTGTCGCTAGTCTGGGCGATCACCACTGTTTGTTTATTTCGCAAAGAGTGCATGAGAATACGACGATCAGCACCAGTACTTATGAAAGATTGGTTGTCCGGTAAAAACACCAAATCATAGATCGTACCACCCACGTGTCCATCGATCTCCATTGGTTCCTGGTCACGCTTTTTCAGGTCAATCACGAGAATGTGGTTATCGTCTGTACCCAGCGCCAAATAGCGCTCGTTAGGACTCACGTTTACCACCCGGTTGACATGATTCTTGTTATAAATTTCAGTGTAATTTCTTTGGCCATTCGTCATGTTCCACATCAATAGTCGGCCGTCGCTACCTGCCGAATACATTCGGTCTCCGTCAGCTGAAAAGACCACCGAACGAACAGCAACTACGCGTTCCTCTCCAGTAGTTTCGTTGGTAACAGGCAGATGTCCATGAAACTGATTTAAGACAGAATCTCCATTATTTAAGTATACTTTTTCACCATTGTCATCAACTTCATAATCGCTCAGCACCCCTACTAATCCAGAATAAATACCCGCATAGATATCACCGTTGTAGGGTTTGTTCGGGTCTCCGTACTTCTTGTAAAAATCATAGGCTTGCTTGGCCACCACCGCCTTAAGCTCTCGCTCTGGAATATTATCCGCCTTTACGGCCATAGATTGGGAAACAGACTGCATCCTCAAATTTTCAGCGCGATCTCTTGCCTGCTGCGCCAGAAGTGTCTGTTCTTCTGCTTTCTTTCGTTGCTCGTCAGCCAACTCCAGGTTCGTTTGAGCTTCAGCCTGCGCTTTTTCTGCCGCTGCTTGAGCTTGACGAGCTTCTTCTGCTCGTTGTTCAGCTTGAATGGAGGCAAGTCGAGCTTTTTCTGCTTCTATGCCGGCGAGCTTAGCTTGCTCATCAGCCCTCGCTGCCTCCTCTACTGCACGTGCAGCAGACTGCTCTGCCAATTCCTCCTGCCGCTTGGCGTTGGCCTCCGCGATTTGAGCAGCCTTTAGGTTGTCTTCTG
The DNA here is from genome assembly GCF_003386095.1 of Marinoscillum furvescens DSM 4134. GTDB lineage: Bacteria > Bacteroidota > Bacteroidia > Cytophagales > Cyclobacteriaceae > Marinoscillum > Marinoscillum furvescens. Next base: position 202,800 of record NZ_QREG01000002.1, read on the forward strand.
CTACGATAAGGTTTTTCTCAGCTTCGTTTGCTTTGATCTGACCAAATACCACAAAAAACAAACTAATCAGCGCAGCACCTCCAAGAAAGATCGCACTCATTCGCATGCGTCTTACCTGTCGTTTTTGAAGCAGTTCTTTATTGCGCTGTTCGGTTACATAGGCTTTTTCGGAGGTTTCCAGAAAGACCATCGTGCGTTCGAAGGCCGGATTGTAGCGTTGGCCCCAGACCAATGTTGGTCTGTTTTCTTCTCGCCAGTTTATGGCTAATTGCAAATCAGGCATTTTCCATAAAGAGGCTTTCCCTTCCTGAAAACGCTCTGCAGCCTCTGATAGCTTCAGATACATTTCAGCAGCTTTCGACTCCTCGTCCAACCAGCGCTTTAGTCTGTCCCAAATACGCATCAAGCTTTCATGCGAAATATCTATAACCGTGTCGGACTCTAGTTTCACACCATAAGGAGGCATAAGCAACGACCTGCCAGGCTCACGAAATTTCTCCACTACGCGGGTCACTTCATCTTCAGAGACACCAGCAATAGTGGCTATGGTACCTAGCTTAGTGGGCCTTCTTATTCCCTGGTTTTCACTACCTCGCTCGGTCAGTGACTTAAACATCACCTCACATATTTCTTTTTCACGCTTTGATAGCGAGTCGTAGGCCTCATTGGCATGCTGAGAGAGGGCTTCTTTTAGTGTACCTATGGCATTGTAATGCCGAAGGTCCATGGACTCACCAGTCTTACGTGTATCTACCCAGTTGCTCCAGGTACGCATGAGGGCATGCTGGAGAATGGGCAGCTGATCTGGGTTATCCCCCACATCATTGAGTAGCTGCTGGGTGAGTCTTGGTGCTATTTTACCCCCTCCCACGGCTACAGGGCCTTCTATCGCCATTCGCTTTTGATCTCTGGTCATTTGAGGAATCAAATAGTGGGAATCATTGATCATCTGCGTAAGATCAGGAAACTTGGCACACTCCCCGATAAAATCCGAACGCATGGTTAGCGCCACGTAGATAGGCTCTTCGTACTGATGTATGGCTTCTAGCAGCAAATTGACAAAGGCTGAAGACTCATCCATGTCAGATGTAGCTGCCTCAAGCTTTCTAAATCTAAAGAGCTCTTCAAACTGGTCAATGACCACCAAAATGTTTTGATCTTTATCCGTTTTGAGCTGTTTTACTACCTCTACCAAACCTAGAGAGCTACTTCGTAAAACGGTACCGAGAATGGTTTTCTTGATCAGCTTATCCTCTTCAGACAGGTTGGAATATTCCTGATCTTTGATCAACAGGGCTTCTGCCAGGTTGTCTATCGGCCCTCCTCCGGGACGAGCCACCACCACACGCCAGTTTGATCCAGCATCGGTCATAAACCCTCCTACCAAACTAGGAACAAGTCCGCAATACATAAAGGAAGATTTACCAGAACCAGAAGCTCCGAGTATACCTACAAATTTGTTTTCTGCAAGCTTTACCAGCACCTCATCACTTTGTCCTTCACGACCGAAGAACAGATGCCCCTCTTCAATTCCAAATGGCCGTAACCCTGGAAATGGGTTGATCAGCTCAGTGATATCTACGATATCCTGACCTTGCTCGAGTTTTACATCTTTTTCACTCATTAGTTTTCTAGTTTGGTTAGAAAAGGTTTGAGGTGCTCAGGCTTAAAGCCTCCATTGTTGCCCAGCACCAGGGCATTGTTTTTCTTATAGTGGTTCAAGTCCACATCTTTCTGTCCATCAAAGTAGACAGCTTTTGCCTGCATTTTTTTCTGTCGCCCAAAACCCGGCGCTTTTAGAAGGTCTTGCAATTTTGTTTTGATCCAGGCCTCCTTGGCATTACCAAAGTAGATGATGGAAGCATCGCATCTACGAAGATTTTCTTGATGAACATACCTGATATCCACCAAATCGCCTTCATAACTTGGCTGGACCACCTTAAATCCAGCGTTTTCTAAAAAGCGCTTAAGTGGATCTGTTTGCTTGAGGTCACTCTTATCCTGGATGAGGTAAATAACTTTATTACCTGCATCATCTAACTGATCATAACCTTCGATATCACGTTTTACCTTCTGGAATCGCCCTCCAGTCACCAATTCTTCACGAATAATGGACTTTAGCTCTTGTAGCGTAATCTGAAGCACTTCTGCTTCTTCTAATGCGGCTGCATCACTCTTTAGGTCTTCAATAAATATCTTCTGTCGCTCTGTTACATTTTTCAAATCAGGTGATACCCAAATCAATCGACTGAATGGCTTGGGTTCTTCAGCGCCTTTATTGTACTCCACCATTTCATAGGTGTGGTCTGAAGCAATTCGGTTTTGAATATCTACTACTGAAAGATCCGAGCCTTTTGGCTTATAGCCATAATCTTCACCTATAAGGTGAATAGACAACCTGCATTTATGCAAATCATCTTTGATCATTTGCTCTAGCTGAGTCACGTCTTTTGCCAGCGTGTGTTGAGGCAGTACTTTATACCCATGCCGTATGAGTTCACGTTTTATTATGTCTCGCTGTATGACCATATCCACACCTGTACTGGCCAGATATACTGTTTTTTCGCGAGGTATAGCGTCTTCTTTTTCTTCGTGGGTAGTACTCACAGTCTCAGACAATATCTCATTGATATCATATGCCATGTCCACGAGTTTCATCCAGTAGGAGCGCTCTGCATCACTTCCAAAAAATCGCTTAAACTCCTGTGCTTCACCAGACAGTGGGTCTATCATGTAAAAGTCATAAGAGATCACGTCTTCGAGGCTAGGCAAGTAAGCATCTTCTATAAATGGTGCTTTGTGCACCTTAAATACCCTAGGCACACCTTTTACTACCAGCTGATTGTTTCTTTTCAACTCTTTGGTCTGTTGATCTATTTTGTCAATCAATGCCTGGTTCTTCATCAATTGGGGGGTGCAGACCAAAATCACTGCTGCAGCGTCTTCTAAAGAAAATTGTTCGTAATTCGATTCTGACACCAAAATGACTTCAGGGCTATCCTTAGATATTTGAAACAGCAGTGTAGATAAGAATTTATGGAAATTGGATACCCAACCTTTCAGACCCCCTTCTATTGGTTGGTTATCTTCTTCCGAGAAGCACAACAGTATCTCTTTTTTAAACTCCATTATTATTTGGTTAGGCAGTAATTCTAATTTCTAAACGCTCAGAAGGATATCTGCAATTTCTTCCTCTTCTTCCTGATCAAACTCTCTTCTATTCAGAATATCGAGGTAGGACTCTACGATTTCGATGTGTTTAGACATCAAATCTAATAGCTCTTCTTTCCTCAATACCAATAGTGTACATGTACCTCTGGCTAGCGCTGTATAATCAAAAGATGACGACTCTAAAACCAACTCATGGCCAATCAAATCACATCTGTTTTTTTCTAATATTAAGGTGTCTTTTTGATATACATCTACTGCACCTTCCACCACAATGTACATAGGAGCATTACCTGTTTCTCCCTGCTCTATCAGGGTAGTCCCCTCTGGCACTCGAATTTCATCTAGTTGCTCTGCTATGTAGGTTATAAGCTCACCAGATATACGCTTAAACTCTTTGATTTCTTTCAAAATCAACACGCGCTGAATCAACAACAGTTTATGATGATAGTCTTCATTCTCACCTCTAAATACCGGAGGAACTATTGCCTTATCCAACTCTTTCTTCACATTTGGCTTAAGGCGTTTGGTGTGTTGGTGATAGGCCGCTTGATCTATAGAGTATATGGTAAATGCTGCAGTCTGTAACAGCAATGGGTCTGGGTTAAACAAATTGGCAATCAAATCTGCAGTCACCTTACTTTCGGGCATTCTACTGATCTTATAAAAAGCCAGGGCTTTGGTATAGCGATTTATTCTATTATAATCCCTGTTGATGATTTGCAGCAGCAAATCATAGTAAGATTCAAAATGCTCAGGAGGGAAGAAATTTTGAAGCTTGGCCAATCGTTCATCCACTTTTAGCTCGTCCAGTACTGGTATTAGTTTGGGCTTCAACTCCTCTTCTATAAATATATCCAGCATTTCCACGGCAAACGTGATACTGTCGGTGGTACCATCTTCTATATTCTCGCGAACAAGCATTACACTTTGAGGATCATAAATCATGCTCAAGAGCATAAAGATGTTATCGTAATTTTTCTTATCCTCTTCTCTAAATGCCTCCCGAATCATTACATCTACATCATCCTCCTCGGGTATGTCTAGTAGTGCTTTGATGTTCCAGGCGATATCCCCTATTTCGGATTCTACGGCGATTTTAATTCGGGCAGCCTGAAAATCACGTGCTTCAAAGCCTATGTAACTCAACGACAGCAAAATTTCAGATACGATTCGTTTATCCGGAAAATCGATTTTTTTCCACAGCAAGTCAGTGGCAGACCTACCTCCTACACGACCCAGCAACTGAACAATTCTGAGCATGGTCTCTTTGTACTGCCCTGTTTTGTAAAAAGAAGTATCAATAGTATGAAAGCCACTCTCTCCTGAATGCGTGAGTGCAGACATGGCTGCATTTCCATATGTCGCCAAGTGTAAGTTCTCTACAAGAATTGGCCATATTTCAGGGCGCTTCATTTTACCGGCAGCCGTCATAGCTGCTATTCTCACCTCTGGGTTGATATCTCTAAGAAGCTCCAACATGTACGGCAGGTGCTTATCCTCGACAGACTTTACCAGTAATCTGGCGCCTTTAATACGATTTTTGTACTCCGTAGAGCGGATTAGCTGCCGTATACTCGTATCATTTAGCTTAAAGTTGGCTGCTTCTTCCAGATTAGCAACACACTGGTTTGCAACAGCTAACACCGCCTCATTCCCTTCGGTTTTTAGTTCTTTCTTGATGATATCCAGTGCTTCAAATACCAGGTATTCATCCAGTTTTTTATAGGCATACTCACGAATGCGCCCATGCCGGCTGCCCAACAGGTCTAGTAATGTAAACTCAAACTGAATTGGCTCTAAGCGCTCCAGAATACGTAGGCCATTGATGATTTTTTCAGGATCAGATGACTCTATTTCAGCTTTTATCACACGAGTAGTATTGTGCTCGTTGCGTTTACCCTCTCCCTTCAGTAGTCGCTTCTGATCTTCCAAAGTCTTTTTAAGCGTAACCTTGTACTGATTAAATAGCTTTCCAGATAGGAAAACGACCATTCCTGCGAGCCCTAAGACAAAGTAAGAAAAGTGAATAAGTTCAAAAAACACCAACAACCCGAGACCTATCTGAGCAGCACCTGCCACCAATGTGGCCAACTCATTGATAACCCCTTCTATTCGCGTTTGAATATCGAAGCGGATTTTGATGTCAATAGGAAGGAAGAAAAGTTTAAAGGCTGGACTTTCCAAAGCATCTTTTAGGGAAGCGGTAAAGGCTTTGGCACAGGCGGTAAACATAAAAAACAGAATAAACTCTTCTGTTTTGATTTCATATCCGAAAATATGCCCAGAAATAATGCCCCCTACTGTAAAGAGTATCAAAATCAAAGGCATAGTCATCAAGGCTACTTTCAGACCGAACCTTCCAATAATGATATCATTGACAAAACTTTGGATCAGAAAACTCATGATCATCACTGTCCCACTAAAGAATGACAAGAAATTTGTCAATTCGTCTTCGTCGGGATACATGATCTCTGTGGCCGAATAGAAAGTATAATCCACAAATACACTTGCCCCCATCGAAAAAATCAAAAACAGCGATAGCATTCGAAGGTATGGGTCCTTCATCAGGTCAAAGAAGCTCACTTCTTTGGGTTTTTCAGTATCGGTTTTTTCCTGCTTTGTAGCCTTGTCTACATTAAAATCTTTGATGATCCAAATGGTAAAAAACAGCACACCAAACGACGAAATAGCTGAAACAAAAAGCAGATCATAGGTGTCATCAATAAATGGAAGCTGGGTAATAAACGGAATGGAGAAAAAAGCAATGATTGTAGCCGTAAGTGCACCAGTATCTATTCCGCCTATGATACGTTTGGATGCCCTCAGGTCAAACATACGTCCAAACAACCCCCAAAACCCTAAAAGAGTAATCGCACTAATGGGCCCAATCATCACAAACATTGTGAATGGCAAAATCTGAAATCCTCCAGCATCGCTATCGTAGTTGGTCAGCTCAAAAGCTGCCCGCATACCTGCCATAAACAGGAATATCAAAAACAAATTGGTGACAATGAGCGTTGAGTAATTCACACGCTTTTGTAGGTAGACAAAAAGCAGCGTAGATATTATACCTGCTCCTCCTGCAGCAAAGAAGGCAACATCAAGGTATGGTTCCCCGAGTACGTCCAAAAATAACGACTCAGACCCTACCTGATAGGTAGCGAGGAAAATCCCCATAAAGAAGCCCATACCTAACAAAAGCAACATGGGTTTTTCCTCTCCGGGTTCCCCTCCAAGGAATGCTAAAAACGATTTAATCACAATTGCCCAGTTTTATCTCTTTTTAAAAATACCGATAAAAATAATGGTATTCAACCTATATCTGTTCAAAGAATAGGTTCCTTGTCTAGGGCTGGTTAAGTAAAAGTAATGAGATTCACCGGAAAGAGAGTGCTTTACCTTCGGAAAATACAAAGAATACCATATTTAGGTGAGGCCTCCTACCCTAAATAGTTAACCACCAATCACTAAAAAAATAGTTCTTGAGCTGCCCGGTAGGTATTAGCATGCGCTTCTATAATATGGCTTAGCTTACTCGAATACCCCCCTCCCATGGTTACTACTACAGGAATTCCTGCTTTTTGCAACGTATCCAATACAAAATAATCTCGCTGTTTGCATCCATTTAAGGTCAACCCCAACCGACCAAGCTTGTCCGATGACAACACATCTACTCCAGATTGGAAAAACACAAAATCAGGAGTCAATCTTTTTAGTAATATTTTCAAATGTTTCTGCAAGATGAAAAGGTATTCATCATCTGTGGTTCCATCATTTAGCTCAACATCTAAATCAGATTTTTCTTTATGTAAGGGATAATTATTAACACCATGCATACTGAAGGTAAACACATTGGGTTCTTTTCCGAATATCTCTGCCGTACCATTTCCCTGATGCACGTCCAGGTCAATAATCAAAATTTTAGAAGCTAACCTGTTCGCCAGCAGGTAGTTTGCCGCCACAGCTTGATCGTTAAGCAAGCAAAAACCTTCACCCCGATCAGTAAATGCATGATGTGTCCCACCGGCAATATTCATAGATATGCCGTAATCCAATGCGAACTGAGTGCATCTAACCGTACCACTGGTAATCAGCAGCTCTCGCTCTACTAGCGAATAAGAAAGTGGGAAACCTGTACGGCGTACTTCAGACCTGGATAGGCGTAATTGGTGTAATTTTTCCACATAGTCCTCATTATGAGTGGCCAATACTACCTGACGGTCGATAAGCTCTGGTGTGAAAAAATTCTCTTCTGCAACTGTGCCTTCGTAGAGTAGCTGCTCGCGAAGCAAATCATACTTTATCATCGGAAACCGATGATTTGGTGGCAGTGGATGGTTGTAGTTTTTAGCCCACGCTATTTTCAGCATAAGAAGTCAACCAAAATCTAAGAAAAGTGTCTAGCAATTATTTCTTTTTCTTTCTTCGCGTTTTATTAGACTCCTTTATCGTACTCATACCTTTGCTCTGGAGCTTCACATCGTATTCGAACAGATAAGCAAGTGTAGCAGATATCGTATGGTTACGATAAGAAAACAGCTCTTTGTACCCTGTACCTCCAAACTCGAAATCAGGGTTATCATCAAAGCCCATGTTCGAATGACCAAAAGTGTATTTTAAATCCATCAAGAGCCTGCCGCCAAACCGCAAATCTAAGTAAGCACCTCCACCCAAAACCAGTGCAAACTGCAATCGATTGGCATCAGGCACCGCGTAAATATTGTCAGACATTTTCGACTTGCTCTGATCAAAAACCAGCTTAGACCACCTTGGCTGCTCCAGACCGAATTCATCAAAATCATCAAGATTGACATGACCACTTCCACCAAGCCAGTAGCGTACTTTTGGCCCACCACTCAAATAGTAATGCACCGGCTCACGCCCAAAGCTGATTCGAAATAAAACTGGTGCAGAGATAAATGAGTTGGCTGTAGAGCTTCTCACATTTACAGTAGAGTTACGATCCCCGTTAAGTTCTTTTCTGGCACGTTCATAAAAAAGTTCTCCCTGTACAGAAAACCGTTCGGTAGCCTGATAGATCATCACGGCACCTACCTCAAAGCTGTAAGTAGGATCCACACGAAAAGAATCCAGGTAATCATCATCCTGATACTTAAAAATATTGTAATTGGCCCCTCCTTTTGGTCCAAACCAATATTGCGCTGAGGCACTCCACCCTGCGAATAACCCAAATAAAATGATCAGGAGTTTTAGTCTCATTACCATTAGATAGTCATGTATAGAATGTAATAATACGAAGAACTAGAAGCAGATTCAAAGGCAAAACACCAAAAAATCCAAATTGAATCCAATTCAATCTATCCAGTGCAATTATGGTTTTCACAACATCTTTTAAAACAAATCCCACAATTATTTAATATTTTAGCCTTATTAATAGATTTGGAACTTGTCTGTATCAAGGCTGGTCATCCAGATCATCGTCAAACAATGTACGTTAGGTGTATGAGACAATTTCTTTGGATACTTTTGGTTGGTTGGCTGCCATTGTCGGTTTCAGCTCAACAGGTCCCGAAGGTTTACAATCAATTTTTCATGAACCCCTATATCTACAATCCGGCATTTGCAGGTGTAGAGGGGCATTCAGTGATTTTTGCAACCTATAAAAAAGACTGGATGAACATTGACGGGGCTCCCACCACGTACAATGCCAACTTTCACGTACCGCTCAAAGGTGGTCTTTCATTTGGCGTGATGGCTTACAGCGAGCAAACAGGTGCCTATCAACAAAGTGGTGGAAAAGTCACCGCAGGATACCTGATCAGCATAGACCGAGAGCACTTCTTTAGATTTGGAATGTCTTTGGGTGCCGGAACCAACTCCATTGACTTTGACAGAGTGGAACCAAACGATCTGGCTTTCCTTGACCTCAACAACAGTTCCTTTCTGATAGGTGATGTAGGTATGGCCTACCACTTTGGACACTTCAATGTGGGATTGGCATTGCCTAAGCTTTTTGAAAACGAATTTTACACAGCAGAAACATCTCCAGAGTTTAGTTTCAAACCTCAAAACCATGTGTTGCTCAAAATGAACTACCGTGGACACCTGGGCGATGACATGGCTATAGAGCCGCACTTGCTATACAGATACAACAAACACCTACCTGACCAGCTCGAGGCAACCGTAATTCTTCACTTGCTTCACATCGTGTGGGTAGGCGGTGGATACCGTCAGGATGCAGGGTTTGTAGGGCTTTTGGGAGCAAAATTTATGGAGAAAATTGGGGTCGGATATGCTTATCAGTACGGGAACCCCACTACCGCTTCGCTCGCTGGCCCTTCGCATGAAATCCACATTGGCTACCACCTTGGAACACGGAAAGAACATGCCGAACACGTATCTTCTTTTATCAAATCGCACCGTAAATCTGCTGAGCAGCGAGCACGCGAGGCGGAGTTGGAGCGCCAAAAGCAGCTACAAGCTCTTCAAAGAAGCCGACAAGCAGCGCAAGAAACTGATGAGGACGATCTGGGTAGTCTGCTAGGTGGAGCCAAACCTGTTGACGAAACCAAAAAAGCAACCAACTGGAACTACGAGCAAGAAAATGAGCCCGTGGTACGAATCAATAAGTTTGGTGAAAAAGAACGCGGTATAAAGTTTGATCGGGTAAACGAAAAAGGAGAAAAAGAAGTAGTCTTCAGCTGGCTACCACCTCCACCTCCCGGAGCTACAGAAGAAGTGTATGAAATCGCTAACCCGGACGAGGAGCCACTGATCAGAACCAAGCCAGATGGCACCAAAGAAGCAGGGATCAAATGGGTACGCACCATCGATGGAGGCGAAAAAGAAACACTGATTATATGGGATGAAATCCTCACGGAATCAGAAGCTGAGACTATAGATCACAATCCAGCGGTGGCTAAAGAGCTAAAAGATGCCAAAATACGAATCACAGCAGACCCTGTAGCTGAAGAACCCGCCGAAACAGAGCCAGAACAAGCACAGGAGCCAGTGATTCAGGAGCCTGAGCCTGTAGAAGAAAAACCTGCAGAGGCAATAGAAGAACCTGCAGAAGTAATAGCGGAAGAAAAGCCACAACAAGAAACCCGTGATGAGGAAGAAGCCAAGGGTGACGTATCGCTTACTGATGACTTTAGAACGCCTGAAGAATTAGTAGAATCTGATGAGCATCTAGAAGTGAGACGCGGAGGACATATGCTGGAACTTCCTGCAGGTAATTATGTAGTGGCAGGTGTGTTCGAAAGTTTTGAAAATGCCGAAGACGAAAGTGACCGCCTGTTTCAAAGAGGCTTCCACGACACCAAAGTGGGCTTCCTTACTGCCAGAGGCTATTACTATGTTGTCATATATCAGTCAGATAGTCTTTCGAAAGCCAATAGCGAGAAAAACAGAATTAGAAATAGAAGTGGCCTCTCCGATGTGTGGGTACTAAAGGTGAATGAATAACATGAAATATATCTATTCAGCATTATTCCTGGGATTGTTCAGTATAGCGCTAGCGCAAAAACCAATAGTGGTGAGTCTGGACAAATACAGTGCTACCGTAGATGAAACTATCTTCATCAATGGAGCTAACTTTCCCACCAATGTGGCAAATGTTTCTGTCTTTTTTGGAAATGGTAAGGCAACCGTTACCTCTGCAGCAGAAAACCAGCTGCAGGTAACCGTAACGAATACAGCCACCTTCGGTCCTGTTAGAGTTGTCAACACCTCCAATGGTCTAGCAGGAGCTTCTGGACAGCCTTTCATGCTTAGTTACTCTGGTGATGCGCTAGACGCCAGCAAATTTGTAAAAAGAAGTACTACCACAAGTGAGCAGGGAACCTACGACGTTTGTGTTTGTGATTTTAATGACAATGGTAAATTAGATGCCGCCGTTGCCAACTTCAACAACAGAAATATCAGCATCTTCAACAACCTGACCACCTTTGGTAATCAGGCCTCATTTAGTAAAAGTTCGCTAGACAATGTATCTCCTACTATTAGCGTAGAATGTGGCGACCTTAACGGAGATGGGCTCCCTGACCTGGTGGCTACCTCCTTTTCAGGAAGTGCTCCACAACATGTGAAGGTGTATCAAAACAATGGTACAGCAGGCATATCGTTTACCAAGGTACTGGAATTTAGATTGCCCAATCTTTCCGCATCGGTGCCACGAAACCCACGTAAAATCAAAATAGCAGATATGGACCTGGATGGGAAAAGTGACCTCATCATTGGATCTGAAAACGACAACTCTATATTTATCTATCAAAACACGACCACAGGAGGCACTTTATCCTTTGCATCAAGCCCTGAATCAATTACCGTTTCAGGTGCTGACAATGCCGCATCCATAGAAATTGGTGACCTGAACAATGATGGTTTACCAGACATTGCGGCTGTAGCACTAAACATCCCGAATTCATCCGTTTTTGTCATTCGAAATCAAAGCTCTCCCGGAAGTTTTAATTTTATTCAGGCAAGTACTATAAACGATTCCAATCAACGAACAAATGTCTCTCTAGTAGATATAGATGGTGATTTCAAACCAGAAATCATCACCACCAACAACCTTAAAAACGATGTAGACATTTTCGAGAACACTACATCAGGTATAGAAATCACTTTTGACAACAGCCCCACCACATTATCTGTACAACGACCATGGTCTGTGGCCAGTGGAGATCTGAATGGTGATGGCAAGGTAGACCTGTCTGTGGCGACACTTTCGGCAGACATCTACGTGCTAGAAAACACTACCAGCAATGGCTCTATAGCCTTCACCTCTTCTACATTTAGTGCTACTCCAGATAACCGCAACATTGAGTTAGCAGATATAGATGGAGATGCCAAACCGGACGTTATTACCACCAACAACACTGGAGAAACAGCCACAGGGTCACTGCTGGTGATGCTCAACCAAAACTGTACAGTGTCAAAAATACTCCCTGAGGATTTGACGTTTTGCCTAAACGAACCCATTACTTTACGTGCCACCAACACCAGAAATGCTACCTATTCGTGGGCCATCACATCTGGCAATGGCAACATAACGGGAAGTGGTCAGGAAGTACAGGTTACCGTTACTAGTGGTGAGACCGCCACTGTTCAGGTCACTACTGCAGCCAATGATGGCTCATGTTCTGAGGCATCTTCTCAGGTATTTAGCCTAACCGGAGGGACGCCCCCTCCCACTCCATCCATCTCCAATTCTGCCTCCGGAACCATCTGCTCTGGAGACAGCTTCACACTTACGGCCTCTACCGCTACTGCTGACGAATACTACTGGGTAACTCCTTCTGGTGACCAGATAACCACTACTACAAATACGCTCGAGTTTAGTGATGTATCGTCTGCAGATGCAGGAAACTACACCGTACGAACTTTTACATCAGGAAGCTGTACCAGTGCAGAAAGTCCCGCACTTACCGTTGCCATAGACGAACCACCATCAGTAGTAATTGCAAGTTCAGCGTCTACTACATTTTGTGCAAATAGTACGATAAACCTGATAGTGCCCGACTATGATGGCTACAGCTATCAGTGGCATAAAGATGGTACTGACCTAACAGGCGAAACCGCGAATACCTTTACGGCCAATGCTAGCGGGTCTTATACCGTCACATTGACCAGTAACGCTACAAGTTGTAGCAAAACGAGTGGGGCAATTGCGCTTACAGCCGTGGAACTACCTGTTGGAAATATTGCCTCCGAAGATGAAATCTGTGTCAATGCAGAAATAAGTTTTGATGGCAGTGGCAGCACAAGTGATCCGAATGGTGAGCTCACTTATTCCTGGGACTTTGGAGATGGCAATACTGCTGACACAGAAACAGCTAATCATACGTACACTACAGATGGCTCATACACCGTGACTCTCACTACTGGATATAGTAATGTCAACAGCTGTGAAAGCACGACCCAAAAAACTGTAGAAATCGCAGCCTTACCTTCCAACGACGAAATAGCTGCAGCACTCACTCCTGACCCATCCACAACTCAAAAATGTCCGGAAGATTCTCTGACCCTTTCTTTGCCTACAAACTACCTGGCTTACGAGTGGACGGTAGATGGGGATGTAGTCAGCACCACCAATTCGGCTAAAATAGGTACGGCTCCAAAGTCCAGCTCCACAGATGTGACCATAGATGTGACCACAGACCTTGGCTGCGTGGTAGACGCCACTGTGATTACTGTGTCCAACCTGGCCAATGCTGGGTTTACTTTTTCATCGCCTGATGCTCAAATAGTAAACGATACCATTACACTTGATGATCGTACGGCCGAGGTGACTTTGCAAGTTTCTAATGGAACCGACTTTACCTGGTCACCTGAAGAAGTGATAAGCTCCACCAGTGGAGAAATGATCGATGTATATCCAAGAAGCCAATACACGACGGTCACAGTAACTGGTACTGATACCGAGGGATGTACTAACACCTCACAAATTACAATTGTATCACCGGGTTTAATACCGAGAAAATCCTTCTCGCCAAATGGAGATGGTATTGGCTATGAATGTTGGGAAATATTAAATTCCGAAAGCCTCACTGGATGCACAATCTTTATCCTTGATCAAAAAGGTAGTCATGTACTGAAAGCTGAAGCTCCATTTGTAGACAATTGTGTGTGGAATGGCAATATTGATAACGGCACATCGCCAGTCCCCGAAGGAGTTTACTATTACATCTTAAAATGTGATGATGGAGCGGATAGCTCTACAGGTACCATTATGTTGGCCCGCTAAGTTTTTCATCCCGTTAGGTTGTGCATTGTTCGGGTTGACACCAAATTAGTTTCAAACAGAAAAAATATAAATATTTTTATTCTAAGGTTTAATTAAATGATACCAGCCATAATGAAGCATAATGACACCGATAATTAATCACGGAATTATTACAATTCGAATAGAGGATTTCACTTCTCTAAGAGAGATGAATTAAAATAATTCAATTTTTTATTGATATAGTTATGCTGTAATTTAGTTCGTTCATTGGCTTCATCGATTAAATCTTTGGGTTTATTACCTGTTTAGGTACATTGCCAGATGGGTTACTTGAGCCATTTAATTGGTATGTATGGATAGTTTATCACCTTCTTGCTTAATTATGAAAAGTTTTCGGGGACGAGTACTACTGTTAATAATTACTGTAATGACTCCATTGCTATCATTTGGACAGGAAAACTGTGCGGATGGTATTGACAATGATGGAGACGGACTGGTTGATTGTTACGATTCGGAATGTTATAACTCAACTTCCTGCGATGACCATTATGTAGGTAATTCGGTGGTATGTTTTGAAGAACCCAGTACCGCCCCTGCATTTGCGATGGTAGAGCAATGGTCCTCTGCTGATCAAACTGCCGATAGTTACGGCACCCCGATGGTAGCCGATCTGGATGATAATGGTATCCCCGAAGTTATCACCATCAATCACCTCAACCAAAGACTATGGGTACTGGATGGAGCTACAGGAGCAGAAGTATGGAACCAGCCCACAGAAAATACTTCAGGAACCAATTTCACACCACATTACAATCCAGCAGTAGGAAATGTAGACGACTCGGAATGCGCGTGGATTTTCGTAACTGCAGAATCAGGAACTCAAATATCTGCCTACAATTGTGAAGGTGTATTGCAATGGTCTTCCAACGCAACTCAATCTGGCCTGGGTACTCCAGGTTTAGCTGATTTTGATCAAGACGGAACTCCAGAAGTTTATTACCGCGATGAAATTAAAAATGCCCTGGATGGCACCACATTGGTAGCTGGCGGTGGCGACTGGGAAGATGATATTGCCTACGGGGCACTTGCTATAGACGTACTTCCTGATTCTGACTGTGCTGACTGTGCTGGTCTTGAACTGGTGACAGGTAAAAACATTTATGCTGTAAACCTGTCTGCAGGAACTCTTACAAGTCAACGAAACATTTCAACTGACTATGGAAGCACCATAGACTTTGTGGTTTACTACGGCAATCAACGTGCGACCATTTCTGCAGCAGATTACAATTTGGATGGCAATCTGGACATCATGTTGCCTGCAGAGCGAAGTAACAAAACAGCAGTATACTTCTGGGATGTAGCAAACAGTAGCGTTTCAGAATATAGACCGAGCAATGACTGGCACTGGGGTGCTGGCCGTATCAATATTGCTGACATTGATAATGATGGTCTGATGAATGCTGTTTTTGTTTCAGGTAAAAAGCTATGGGCATTGGATGAGAACTGGAACAGAATCTGGGATATTGACATTCAAGAGCAGTCATCAGGGTTTACAGGCTGTACACTTTTCGACTTTAACGGCGATGGTGCCTCTGAAATCATCTATCGTAGTGAGTACACGCTCATCGTAATCGATGGTAATGGAAATCAGAACACCGCTCAATCGAAAACATGTAGGTCACGAACAGCTGGTGAATACCCGGTAGTGGCCGATGTAGATGGCGATGGTGCCAGTGAAATTTGTGTCTCGTGTTTTTTCGATGACTCTGACTCTCCCAACACCTGGACCAACACACGTTATTCACACGTTCGGGTATTTGAAGCCGACGGAGAAGTATGGCAACCCTCTCGTTCTGTTTGGAACCAACATGCATATTTCAATGTAAACGTAAACGACAATCTCACCATCCCTCAGGTTCAACAGGACCACACACGGATATTTGGCACAGTAGATTGTAACACAGGAACGGCTAAGGATATTAGACCGCTCAACGGCTTTTTGAACCAATCCACAATAATCGACTCTACAGGTTGTCCATCATATGTCTCACCTGACATCAATTTTGCTGGAAACATGAGTGCTACGGCATCTGTTTGTCCTCAAGCAGGATTTGAAGTAACCTTTGACATATCGAACACTGGAGATACTGATATTGCTGGTACACTACCCGTTACATTTTATGATGGAGACCCAAGAGTAGCTGGGTCTACAAAACTTAATACAGTAAACCACAGTTTGTCCAATCTGGAGGTGGGTGAAACAAGAACCATTACCCTTGACGTGGAGGGATCAGGAGGAGCATTTGATTTATACGTTTCAGTCAACGACTATGGTGGGACCCCTCCTATCACTGAAGGAGCAAATGCTGGAATTGTGGAATGTGAATCAGGCAATAACATTGGAAACATTCCAGTGGACTACACCCCATTTTCATTAACCCTCAACAAACTAGCCGATAATACCAAATGTGATGATGCTAAGCCCAACAATGGTGCAGCGGAAGCTTACTTTGAAGGGACCATTCCTGCCGGAACTGAAACTATATGGCTGGAAGACTTTGGTGATCTATCTTATGGTGATAAATCTGATAACTCAGGTGACTCCCAGTGGACATCTACCCATACCTCAGGCTACACCCCTGATTTCTACGGTGTAGGCACTCATTGGTCAGACAATGCTTTTGAAGGTGATGATACGGGTTCATATTGGGAAAGAGGTCCCGTGACATGGACTTCCGAATCCATTGACATCTCCGGATTCTCCAATGTTACACTCAGTGCGGATTTATTATCCACCAGCAACTGTGACTATTCCTCTTCTAGCTATAGGGATAGAATTTACTTCACGTACATTCTTGACGGTACAGAATTAGTCTTTGCCGACGAGTATGGTGCTTTTGAATATCTATCGCCTTCCCTAAACATTGGGACTGGAAGCACTCTGGTATTGAAAGCTACGATCATCACTTCCGGTAATGACGAAATCATGGGTATTGACAATATCCGAGTGACAGGAGATACCCCAGAGGTGACTCAAAAATTTACTGAAGCAGATGGCTATCAGTATGACTGGTATGAGGGCACTGATTTCTCTACAGTCGTACACAGTGGCATGGAATACAACACCATGGCTGAAGGCACCTATTCAGTAGTAGGATACAACATCGCAGCAAATTGTTATTCGGATACTTTAGATGTTACAATCAATCGCAATGATCAGCCTCAATTTTTAGTTGGAATTTACCAAATTCAAGGGCAGACCAATTGTGTGAATCCTGATGGTATCCTTACTGCATTTGCCTATACAGACACTTTAGCTAATGGAGACCCGGCAGACACTTTGACTACCGGTTATTCATTCAACTGGTACATAGGATCAGACTTATTATCCGTAATCGGAACTGGAGATACGCTTGACCAATTAGAAGGGGGCGGATATACCGTAATAGTAGAAGAAACCGTAAGTGGGTGTACGAACAGTTCTACGGGTAACGTAGATCCCCCTCTTGTAGTCCCTCCCGCCCCGGATGTGGCAGTTACCAATATTACAAGTTGCGGGGGCACAGGAAGTGCTTCGGCTACTGTTGGAGGCTCTACTACTGGGTATGACTTTGAATGGTACATTGGTGAAAGTATCAAACCGACTGCTGACTTCACAACCTCAACCGTTACTGGACTATCCACAGGGTACTATATTGTCAGAGCAATCAGTCAATCTACTTCTTGTAATTCTGACACCACTAAAATCCAGATCGTTGACAATTCAACACAACCGACACCAGTAGCTTCTCAGTTCGCCGAAAACTCATCTTGTGACACCTTCACAGGAGTAGCCGTGGCAGATGGTGATGGTGCAGGTACCACTTCAGGGTACACGTTTGAATGGTTTTCTGGCAACAATACCGCAGCTGAAAACAGACTTCCAGGTGCCATTGCAGGAAGTAGTCTTTCGGATGGAGATTCGCGAGCATCAGGGCTACCCGCAGGTATTTATACAGTGAGGGTTACTAAAGATGGTTGTACAGATACTGACACCGTACTTATTACGAATAATTACAGCGAACCAGAATTCAATGCAAGTACTCCTGTGGATACAGACGAATCCATCGTAATGGATCGGGATGCCTATGTGAGTCTACCACAGCTTTTTGGTACAGGAAACCCCATTACAGGAGCAGTTACCATCAGTTACTGGGCCAATTTTTCCACTACCAACTACAACAATGACGAGCGAACATTTTCGTCCGGAGCAACTGGAGAAGATCAGGTATTACTTTGGTCTGACAATCATAACGGGCTCGCTTTTGTATTGCGAACGGATGATAACTCCAGAGGACGAATCAATAGTGGATATAGTGCCACTGGCTGGGCTTTTGTAACCGGCACCTGGGATGCAGCCACTGGCGAGATGAAACTCTATGTCAATGCAGTAGAAATTGGCTCTACCACTCATGTAGGAAGTGGGGTAATTAAAGACACTGGAAACAACATGTATCTAGGGCGTGATAATGCAAGCTCCAAGAAATTCGGAGGTGAACTAGATGAGGTCCGATTCTACGACCGGGCACTTAGTCAATCTGAAATTTTCCAATCAATGTGCGGTGAATTGACTGGTACAGAAGCTGGCTTGGTAGCGTACTATGACTTCAATAACATTGCCTCAACCACTACAGGTACCACTGTACCAGACATCACTGGAAACGGACATGATGGATCACTTCAGCAAGACGGTGCGAATATCAGTTTTCAAACCGCCACGATCACTTGTCCAGTAGCAGGTGTGACTAACAACACTAGTTGTGACGCCAGCAATCCAAATGGAACAATAGATCTTACCGGACTGATCACCCCAGCAGGCAGCTATACTTATACCTTGTACGAAGGGTTTTCTACCTCTACCCAGCTAGCCCAAAATACGAGTGGAGTATTTTCTAGCCTGGATCAAGGCTTTTATACCGTAACCGCAGAAGATGGAACCACCAGTTGTATTACTACTCCTGCCACACTATCGGTAGGTACTGCTGAAGACCTCCCTGCCATTGTAACCACACCTACGAGCGATGCAGGCTGTGACGGCACTGGGTCCGGTCAAATTGCCGTAACTTCTTCAAGCAGCGGTGCAGAACCAACTGGCGGATATACCTACCGCATCTATGATGGCTGGAACAGCACCACACAGATAGGAAGCGATGTAACAGTAACTGACGGAAGTGTGGGACACACCTTTACAGGTCTGGAAGATGGGCAGTACCGCATAGAAGTTATCAATAACGATCTGACTTGCTCTTCTTACTATGATGAAGAAGTAGACGATAACTCCTCGATACCTACAGTAAGTAGTGTCACCACGAGAAATAATAATTATTGTGTTGGAGCTAATGGATCTATTTCAGCTCAAATGCCTGATGCCAATTCAAATTATACGTTTACCTGGTACTATGGATCAATTGTTGAAACAGATTCATTGATTTCAGGAGAAACAGGCAGCACCTTAAACGGAATAGATGAAGGTCAGTACACCTTTGTAGCTACTAGAAACGCTACGAATTGTACCAGTGCCCCTATCACTCGTTCGATCAAGGATTCTGTAATTGCTATTTCGGTAACCATACGCGAACAGCAACCACAATCTGGCTGCGGAGCTGGGGCCGGTGCAGATGGAATTGCTGAGGCAGGTGTGGATGATGGCCTTGGTGGACTTACTACCTCAGGACACACCTTCGAATGGTCAGATGTTTCGGATTTTAGCAACATTCTAACGTCCACCGAAACCGCCTCCATAAGTGAGTTGTCGGGACTAGAGGGAGATAATACTTACTACCTGAGAGTTACAGACGACAATTCCGGATGTACGATCGAAAGAAGTGTTACCATTAGCAAATCATCCATTGTTCCTATTTTGACTGTAAACAGTAAAACGGCAAACACTGGATGTAATGCTTCGAGCTATGATGGCTCAGCTATCATAGATTTAGAATTCGATGGAAGTAATGTCTCAAGCCCATCAGGGGCTGGGTATTCATTTGAATGGTACTATTCAAGTGGAGTACAAGTAACAGATGGAGGCACCATTTCAGGCAGTAGTACCGAAAGCATTTCAGGACTTATTGACGGAACATACAAAGTAGTTTCTACAGCTCCGAATGGTTGTACATCCGACACTCTATCCGTAACAATTGACCTTAATGAAAACAAACCAGCTGCTACTGCTTCCGAAGACGAACCTACCACAGGGTGTAATATTGGAAATGGACGCGCTATAGCTGATGGAGATGGTGCTGGCACCACCTCTGGTTACACTTTTGAATGGTTCATGGGCAACAATAACACCAATGAATCTGATACGCTACCTGGTCCGGCTAACTCCAACGCTTTTCTTGTAAATGATGAACCTTACCACCTGGGAGGTTTAGATTATGGATACTATACCGTTCGAGTGACAAGTGACGCAAATGGCTGTTCGGAACTAGTGTCTGTATACATTAATGATGACAAGGAGGACCCACTTCAAATCGACACCACAAAAATTGTCATTTCTGCTGCGACGAGTTGTGACCCTTCCAATCCTGGAGGATCTGTAGATGTATCTGACATTCTCGCTAACCCTCAAACTGTAGAAATAAACAACATCAATGGCAGTTTTGAAAACCCTCATATTACTACGGCTACCAATCACCAACAATCTTTTAATGGAGGAAGAATAAAAACGTTTGATCAATCTGATATTTCTGGATGGTCTACTACGGCCTCAGATGATCGAATAGAAATTTGGCATTCTTCGAATACAGCTCGAAATCACCCAGCCTATGAAGGTGACCAGTGGGCAGAAATTAATGCAAACCAAACAGCAGCTCTTTACTTTGACCTCAACACGCAACCAGGCGTAGAAATGATATGGAGATTTGCTCACAGAGGTAGAAGCGGTGTGGACTCGTTAGGGCTTTACATAGGCCCATCAGGAGGTACACTCTCAGAAATCACAAGAGTAGGTACAGACAACTCGGGATGGGAATTGTATGAAGGAACTTATACTGTCCCAACAGGTCAATACTTCACGCGATTTGAGTATCGCGCAATTAGTACGGCTACAGGTAGTACGAGTGTTGGAAACTTCATTGATGGGGTTGAATTCTACATGGATCCGTATACTTATGAAGGATATCTAACTGGCGCATCTGGAGCTATAGAAATTAATGCAGCTGGAGTCTTTGATAGTCTGGCTGCAGGTTCATACTCTTTCTACGTCACGGACAACTACACAGGCTGTACTTCTGACCTAGTCAACATTGAAGTAGCAGACAGCACCTCTAGCCCGCAATTTGAGGTTGATGGAACGGGAACCCAAAACAACGCCGTATGTGATGTGAATATAGCAGGAGCATACTCTGGGCAAATCACCGTGGCCAGACAGGATGGAAATACAGACCTGTCGAATTTTACCTTTGCCTGGTATGATGGCACAGGTACCAGTGGGCCAACAAATTATGATGATTCCACTCCAGGAGTCTACAGAAACCTGCCTGGTGGCAGTTATACCGTCGTAGTGGAAGACCAAACGACAAAATGTGATACGACGTTTACCTATACGATTCTTGATGAGTATACCAATACGATTAACAACTTCGATCTAACTGGTGACCTGGACGCTACTGACGACACTTCGTGTAACTCCGACAATGGCACCATCACACTTACAGCTGCTGGAATCACTGCACTCAATGCGGCCGGTGGATTAGGCGACTATAACGTCAAATACTATATCGGTACTTCAGTACTCACTACTGCTACTGATTCGGTAGACGTTACTTCCGCTGGACCGGAAACGTTCGCTACTGCTCTGGCTTCAGATGACTACACCGTAGTGGTCGTCGACAACTCTTCAGGATGTGCGACTCAGCCTTACACCGTATTCATCGATGAAGTGCCTGCTAAACCGGAGTTTGAGCCGGCTACAATCGCTTCCGGTGACACCAGAAACAACTCCGTCTGTGATGAAAACCTGGCAGATGGTTCCTTCAATGGACAGATTACCGTTAACCTCACTGGAGCAGGGGCAATCACTGATTACTCCTACGCTTGGTTCGATGGAAACTCCACTTCTGCTCCGGCTACTGCATACACCGTAAACAACAACGTCCTCTCTGAGGTACCTGGGGGTACATACACCGTACAAATAACCAATACTGCAGGTAATGGATGTGATACCACCATCACTGTCTCCATCACTGATGCAATCAATACAACATTCACTTCATTCGATCTGGATGGAGATATCACAGCCTCTGACGACACTTCGTGTAACTCCGACAATGGCACCATCACACTTACAGCTGCTGGAATCACTGCACTCAATGCGGCCGGTGGATTAGGCGACTATAACGTCAAATACTATATCGGTACTTCAGTACTCACTACTGCTACTGATTCGGTAGACGTTACTTCCGCTGGACCGGAAACGTTCGCTACTGCTCTGGCTTCAGATGACTACACCGTAGTAGT
>NZ_QREG01000002.1:225254-396222 GCF_003386095.1 Marinoscillum furvescens DSM 4134
CTTCAGTACTCACTACTGCTACTGATTCGGTAGACGTTACTTCCGCTGGACCGGAAACGTTCGCTACTGCTCTGGCTTCAGATGACTACACCGTAGTAGTCGTTGACAACTCTTCGGGATGTGCTACGCAGCCTTACACCGTATTCATCGATGAAGTGCCTGCTAAACCAGAGTTCTCGGTAACAACTCAAGATGACAATACCGTGTGCGATGATGGTATCGCAGGAGCATTCAATGGGCTAATTGAAGTTTCACCTTCCACTTCTGGCACATCGGCGAATTATACCTACCAGTGGTATGAAGGAGCTAGCACAACAACGGCCATTGCAACCGAAACTGACTCCACCATTAATGCCATTGCAGGAGGCACATATACAGTGTTAATAACATCAAATGCTAACGCATGTGACACAGCGATTACCGTAACCATTGCTGATGCTCCGGATAATCCTACCATATCCGCCAGTACTATCAGTGATGTTGACGTTTGTACAGGAAATGCTGGATATCCAAATGGAGGAGTTGACATTACTGTTGCCAATGGGTCTGGTAATTACTCGTATGAATGGTACTACGGATCCGGTGTTGATAGCTCTAAAGAACTTGATAATTCTGATGATATATTTACCCAAAAAGGAATAGCAGGAACAGCAAGTGTAAACGTTTCGGGAGCAAGTTCAAACACTATCTCAGGACTCAATCCAGGAAATTACACAGTGAGAATTCTAGATACCGATAGAGGATGTTACTCTACACCGCAAACTTTCACAATTGCAGAAACACCAAGTGGATTAAGTGTCACAGCTCAAGTAGATCAGGACAACTTTAGCTGCGATACTGGTAATCCCAATGGAATTGTAAGCGTCAGTGCATCAGCAGGTGCCACTACTCCACGTTTTGAATGGTATGCCGGCACTAGTGCAATTGGAACTCCAATAGCGTCAACTTCGACAGTAAACAACCTTAAACACGGAACTTATACGGTTAAATTCATCGATGATGCGACAAATTGTTTCGTTACTGATCAAGTAACTGTAGATGAATTCGTTCCGACTGTCAACATAACAACTAGCGCAACTCCTCAAAACAACTGTAACGACCCTGATGGAACAGCTTCAGTTGATACGGAAAGTATCTCTTTTTCCCCTGCAGGTCCTCCTACTGGATTTACAGCACCGGGTACATTTACCTATCAATGGTACTATGGAGTGGGAACCACGACAGCATTAATAAATGGTACAGACCCGGGGAATGACTCCAACCCAGCGGGAGTTACAAGCGCTACTGTCACAGGTTTGGCAGCTGGAGACTACACGGTTGTAGTTACTGAAACTCAAAGTGGTTGCGTCAGTGCGTCTCAAACAGTAACAATTGGTGATAATGTTTCGGCAAATGCTCCAGATTTGGAGTTCAATGTTTCCATCTTACCAGGTGACTGTTCAGGTGTTGGCACATTCCAGGTGAGATTAGCTTCTAACCCTTCAGGTCATTCTTTTGCTTTTGAATTTTATGAAGGTGCTCAAAATTTTGCAGCTGACTCAACCTTTGGTACAGGACTACAAACAAATGATGAATTAGCATCCAATCCTGGTACTCCTATTACGGTAACTACCACAACAACCAATGCCATTGGAGGCACATATTCAGACAATCAGATTGAAGATGTAGTTTCTGGAGTTTACACTATTGTAGTTACTGATCAAACCACGAACTGTCGTTACCAGGAGTATTACAATCTAGGGTATGCAGGTCAACAAACTACAACAACAATCACTGTTGAAAATGTGGATCAATGTCCGGAAAATGGAGTTGCCAGAGTTGGGCTTGCAGATGACCCTACAAATGCAGGATATCAAGATGGTGATGTAGATGATATCTCCGAGTACATTTTATATCTCTATGCTGGAACGGGTATTCCTGCAGACAGAACTGCGCCTTACTCTTATAATGGATCAGTATTTCCTGTAACCTATAATGCTCAGAATGGTGAAATACGAGATGGTAATGGGGCATTAATTACGACATCTGACATACTTAATACTGATGATGAAGCAATATTTGAAGGACTCCCTGCAGGCCCTTATATTGCCGTAGCAAGAGAAAAACTAAACCCTGCATTTTCACCTGGCTCTACACTCGAGTGCTGGTCTGCAGCCTCTTTAGATGAAGAAATCCTTGATCTTGCCCATGAACCGATAGTTGATGCCTTCACCATTACCGATAATACCAATTGCGACATAAGTGCATCTGGCGCAAATGGACGGCTTGCTGTTACGATTGTAGAAGACCCCAATGAAAATGCCAACCCGGCTACCAACCAACAACCACCTGGTTATCGTTTTACATGGACAAGAGATTCAAATGGGCAAACTGTTTATTCTGAAGACATCTTTACTGAAACCGCGACATCCACTACACCTGATTCACTCAGCCCTGATGATTACACAGTCACCGTTGAAAGAGCATTAGAAACCTTCGACATCAATTATACTCCTGGTAGTGGGATATTTAATGATGGCGAGCGAGTTACATTTTCTGGAGGTGCTCATGGTGTAATTATTACTGACAATTCTGGAAGTGATATGTACATCTACATTACATCGGGGACTTTCTCCGATGGGGAGACAATCACAGGTACAACTTCAAGTGCTACCGCAACAGTAGACAGCAATGCTGCTGGAGCAATCCACCTGAATGGATGTTCAACAACACAATCATTCACTATTGGGAATAACCCGGAACAACATTTCATAACTAATGCCACAGTGATTGATTACAATAACTGTGACGGCATACCAGCTAGTACTGTCACGATCAATGATGGAGATATAGAAGTGGCTAGCGTTGGTCAGACAGCTAGTGATTACACTTTCCAATGGTTTAAAGGAAACACTTCCAATGACGTTACTGCCACTGTTGGGAATGGGGCTACAGCGAATATGAATCTTACAGGATCCCCTTTTGCGAATACTTATTACGTTATCGCAACGAGATCGTCTAACGGTTGCTCCACTCCTGCATTTGAAATCATTATAGATGACAACACCTCAGAACCTCAAGTATCTATTACCTCTACCTCAGATGACACTTCATGTGACCCGGATGCGAATGAAGGAAATGGTTCTATAACTTTCGAAATTTCCAATGCAGACCTAAATACAGATTACGACTATCAATGGTATGTTGGAACCGGTACTTCAGGCACGGCATTAACAAATGCCGGAACAATCAGTGGTGCTGTAGGAAGCTTAAATGGAGCAGCTCCAGCAAATTACGCTTCAACATTGGATGGAATCGATGGAGGTACTTACACTTTAGAGGTTATAGACAGATCGACACCAAATAACACATGTTCTGTTGTTGCCACAGTTTCCATCAATGAGGTTATTTCTCGTCCTACAATAGTAATTGCCGACAACCTAGATCTTAGAAACAACCAAAACTGTACAAATGAAAATGGTTACATCGAAGTACTAGACGTTAAAGAAAATGGAGCTGATCAGAATGTTGCTGGATATACATTTGAATGGTTCCAGAATGATGGAATTACAGCCATTGCAGGTACGGTAAGTAGTACAGGCACCGGGACAGACAATCGTGTTGATGACCTTACCGGTGGCACCTATAAACTCAGAATCACGAACAATTCCACTGAATGTGTAAGCTCTCAGTTAATTGACATCACCATCGACGATGTACAGGTAGACCCTGTCGTGCAACTCGCTTCTAAAACTGCTGATGCATTCTGTGACGGAGCCGATGAAAACGGTGACGGTACCATCGATGTAAACATCACCGAAGCGGGTGCTGCTGCTAACCTTGGAGACTACACCGTAGAATGGTACAGAGGTGCATTCACGAACAGACCTGCGGGTGGCACAGGTGATGCTTCTTTCATGTTCGACAACCAGGGCAACACCACTGGTGCGGCTAGAGGATCAGCAGACATTGGAGCTGACATCACCCAGCTCGACTCGCTCGAGTTTGGTAGCTATACCGTATACATACAGAAAGATGGAACTACCGCGCCAAACGCAGGATGTGACATCATCGCTACTTACAACATCATCAACGATCAGCCTACATTCTCGGTAGATGTTTCTGATGCCTCTCAGGTAGTCACTATGGACAACCAAAACTGTGACAACCCGAACGGAGCAATCAAAATACTCGGTGTGGAAGTGGATGGTGCGTTCGTAGACTTTGCTTCAAACACTAACTACTCGGTAACATGGGCGGGTGGTCCAGCTACTCATACCGTCAGCGTAGCTTCTGACTCTATATCAGCGCTTGTTGGTGGTACATACACAGCTACAATCACCAACACTTCTACTAGCTGTAGTGTCGCTACCGTCGAAATAACCATCGACGATGTACAGGTAGACCCTGTCGTGCAGCTCGCTTCTAAAACTGCTGATGCATTCTGTGACGGAGCCGATGAAAACGGTGACGGTACCATCGATGTAAACATCACCGAAGCGGGTGCTGCTGCTAACCTTGGAGACTACACCGTAGAATGGTACAGAGGTGCATTCACGAACAGACCTGCGGGTGGCACAGGTGATGCTTCTTTCATGTTCGACAACCAGGGCAACACCACTGGTGCGGCTAGAGGATCAGCAGACATTGGAGCTGACATCACCCAGCTCGACTCGCTCGAGTTTGGTAGCTATACCGTATACATACAGAAAGATGGAACTACCGCGCCAAACGCAGGATGTGACATCATCGCTACTTACAACGTCATCAACGATCAGCCT
Organism: Marinoscillum furvescens DSM 4134; assembly: GCF_003386095.1. Lineage (GTDB taxonomy): Bacteria > Bacteroidota > Bacteroidia > Cytophagales > Cyclobacteriaceae > Marinoscillum > Marinoscillum furvescens. The sequence continues at coordinate 230,015 of NZ_QREG01000002.1, forward strand.
ATTTTATCTATCGAATCAAATGATTACGTTCTGGTCAACAACACCAATTGTTCACCAGGAAATGGAACGATACGAATAGATACGATCAGAGAAGATGGGGTGATCTATGCCATGAGTTCCAATATTGGAAACTACACCTTTAGCTGGACAGGGCCTGGAGGTCCACTTGCGAGTACATCTAACCAGATCACTAATCTGGAAGCAGGAACTTACACCTTAAATTTCAGCAACAATACAACAGGGTGTCCTTCTACCTCTATAGATTTCGAATTTGAAATAACTGACGAAAGCGTAGAACCTGTCATCCAGCAAACCGCACGCACAGCTGATACTTACTGCGTCAATGGCGTAGATGGCTATACTGGAGATGGATCACTGACCCTTCGTATACGTGAAGATGGTGCAGATGCTACACTCAGCGACTACACTGTACAGTGGTATAGAGGCACTTCAGTGCCTGCTGGAACCACCACAGATGCTAACTTCTTAGCCGATGAATCTACTGCCATTGGTAGTAACTCCGGTCAAGCCAACGCAGGTAGCGCATATGTTGATGGCAACATCCTATCATTGGATAGCTTAAGTGCAGGATCGTACACAGTCATCGTAGAGAAAGTTTCTGGTACTGACAATTTGGGATGTAGCCATACCAATACTTTCGAAGTAGCATCTGATCCGGCACAGTTGACCATAGACCTCTCTACTCAGGTAACTTTTGATGACAACTACAACTGTGAAAACCCTAATGGATACATTCAAATCACAGGGGTATCAGAGGATAACGCCACTCCATTTAGCATTGCAGACTACAGCTTTAGCTGGGAAAAAGATGGCTCTGCATTCAATGATCCAAATGACGGAAGAATATCTAGCATAAGTGGCACCAACGACAGGCTGGATAGCCTGGCCGCTGGCACCTACTCTGTAGAAGCCACCAACCTGATCACTGGATGTGTGATGAGCTCTACTATAGAGATTCTTATAGAGGACTCTCCTATCAATCCTGAGATCATTTTTGGTAGCAAAACAGCTTCAACGCTTTGTAACAATGCAGCCACTGACGGAACAGGAAGTCTAAATGTATCCATAGAGGAAGATGGAAGTGCAGCCACTTTGAGTGACTACACCTTTACCTGGTATCGTGGCACCACCACCAATGCAGGAAATGAAATCTTCCCGAACGATGGAGGTACCAGAGGTAGTGCAGACACCACCAGTTCCTGGACTTCACTAGATAGCCTGGCCACTGGTCAGTACACACTAGTGATCCAAAAAGTGAATACTTCATCACCGAACGCTGGATGTATTGCACAGCGAACATTTGAAATCATTGAGAACCAACAGTTCCCTGTATTGAATGTTCCAGTTACACAAGTAACCAACAGTACTACTTGTCAAACACCAGGAAATGGTCAGATCACGCTTAATGCGAGCAATATCACCATCGGTGGTACAGCTCAAACTGATCTGGGAGACTTCAGCTGGACCATAACAGCTACCAATGGATCTACCATTAGTGGACAAACTTCTCCTTATAGCCCTACCCTATCTGGAGCAAGCGCAACACTTACAGACCTTTCGCCTGACGTCTACACCATTTCCATTGAGTCGAATGCTACGGGCTGTTTTGCGTCTTCCATCAACGTGGAAGTTCATGACCGATCACAAAACCCGATCATCGGTGACATTGAAATTACGCCTAACTCCAACTGTAGTGGTGGTAACGTGGCACAGGGAAGTGCCGAAATCCTCTCTATCGACGGAGCGGTGCCTTCTGCAGGAAACTATTCTTATCAGTGGTACATTGGCACCACAGCTACTGCTGGCAGTGAAGTGAGCAATACCTTTGCAGTGAGTGACTCTACTGAATTACTTCAGGATGTACCAGATAGTGTTTATACTGTGCGCATTATCAACAATGATGCAGCTAACAATACTGGATGCGTTAGTACGCAAACTGTACGAATCACCAACGATCCAGAGTACCCTGCTATTACTAGTTATGAAGTCAACAACAATGCTTTCTGTACTAGTGAAAACGGAACGTTCAACATTCTGAAAATCCGACATGCAGGCACGACGTACGAAGCGAGCAATACGGCAGACTCTACTACAATGGTCAATGACTTTAGCATAAGCGTGACTGACGCTAGTGGCAATACAGTGACAGATACTGATACCAGTACTCCGCTAGAAATTGATGGTCTGGGAGCTTCTGGCAACCCTTACACCATAGTCGTTACAAGATCCGCAGACTCACAGTGCGCATCAGCTCCACTTTCATTCAATGTAAGCGATGAACCATTCAACCCGATAGTTCAAATCGTGCAAGTGGAAGCCGACTCTACGTGTAATGGTTCGGGCACTGCCAATGGTATACTCCGAGCAATTCCTGACAATCAGCAGAACCCTACAGGGTACAATTACATCTGGAGAAATAGTGCAGGAAACACCGTAGGCACAAACAATGACTCACTGATGAGCCTCAATGCAGGGACTTATTCCGTTGAAGTTATAGACACGTTAAGTGGTTGTAGCACTACGGCTGAGTTTGTTCTGGAAAATGTGCCTAGTGAGCCGGAAATCACAACCCTCACCAAAGCGGATGTAACCACGTGTCAACCATCTGATGGATTGTTTGAAATCACAGGAGTCAGCACGGGAGCTTTGAGTGATTATACCTTTGCTTTCTACGATACCGATCCATCGGTAGGGTCCCCTACTCCTGTACAGGATAGTGCCAGCCCTGCGTTAAGTGCTTCGGCCACTCCGGCATATGACGTCACTCCAGGCACTTACTATGTGAGAGGCACCAACGTCAATACAGGATGTATCACTCCAATCCGACAAGTGACCATCGAAGACAATACGACTCCACCGGTCGTACGTCTGGAAGGCTTTACTTATCAGAGAAACTGTGATCCGTCAAGGCCAAATGGAACCTTTACAGTATCTGCTGACAATAGCCAGGATACGACAGCCTACTCTTTTGAGTGGACAGACGAAAATGGTACGGTAGTAGAAGCAAACAACTTCACTGCTGATAGTTTGGCAAGAGGCAATTACACAGTAACTGTCACCAATCTATCTACAGGATGTACTGCTGAGGCTACGTACTTCATGGAGGATGATTACCCAGATCCACTGGATATCAAAATCACCTCTGAAGGTAATCGCTATTGTGAAGATCCTAATGGACAACTAGCAGCTACGATTATCAATATTCCTGATGGGAAGTCTCTGAGTGGCTATAACTTCTACTGGTATGTGGGAGCACAAAGCAACCCGGATACTGCGCAAGCTGATCATATAGGCACTTCCTGGACCAACCTCAACAATGGTACCTATACACTATATGTGGTAGATACTGAGGATCCATACTGTCAGTCAGATATCCTGACTGCCGAAGTGGCTGATGAAACCGAAAGCAGTAGACCAGATTTCAGAGTAGACATTCTGAATACCGTTACCATCTGTTACGAAGATCAACCAAACGGTAGAGCTGTTATTGGATTTACAGCCAAACCAATATTCAATTATCAGTTTGACTGGTATGCTGGTACTGACACCACTGGTACAGTACTTCATACTGGCAATAACATCGACAGTCTGGCAGTGGGTGTTTACACTGTAGTGGCCACCGACCTGGAGTCTGGATGTGAAGCCATGCAGCAGTTCATCATGGACGAGTCCATTGCTCTGCCAAGTTTACCTTCGGTAACGGTAGTTGAGCATCGTACCAACTGTTCCGTGCCAAACGGCAGAGCATTTGCCAGAGTAAATGGTGAAACAGATGGCTATCGATTTGAATGGTATGCTGAAACTGACATGACTACTCCAGCCTTCATAGGTAGCGAAGTAGAAGGACTCGACTCTATCAACTATGTTGTAAGAGCCGTGAACATAGCTACCGGATGTGAATCTGCAGATAAGCCAGTGGAAGTAAGAGGTGAAATTGTAGACCCTGCGTTCACCATCGATGTGACCATGTCTAACTGTCTGAGAAATACAGACAACTCGATCAACCTCTTCACAGGTAGTGCACGCATCATCTTTGAAGAAAACAATCAAATACTTGCTGCATCCTGGATAGATCCAGATGGTATTGAATACAGCACTGATCCAGTGCTGGGCAATGCCAGACCTGGAAACTGGTCAGTTACCTTCACAGCTGACAATGGATGTGAATACACTGCAGATTTTGTAATCGGAGCTTCTATCAAGATTTACAACGCCGTATCAGCAAACGGTGATGGTAAGAACGATTACCTCATGATCGATTGTGTGGAATACTTCCCTAACAACAGAGTAAGTATCTACAACAGAGATGGATCGCTGGTATACGAAATCGAAGGTTATAACAACAATGACCGAAGATTTGAAGGTCAGAACAATATTGGAAGATCAGGATTGGATCTGCCAGTTGGCACCTACTTCTACTTTATCGATAAAGGTGATGGATCTGAAGTAGTACAGGGATATTTAGAGTTAGTTCGTTAAATTAAGCGTGAGAAATGAAAAAGTTAATATTCACATTAGGCATTCTTATGGTAAGCTTTTCGAGCTTCGCCCAGCTGCGTCCGCTTACCTCTACCTATCCGTTTAACGGACTGCTCATCAACCCTGCATATGCGGGAAGCTTGAACCTCCTATCAGTAACTGCGGTGCATAGAAGGCAGTGGCTAAACGTAGATGGGGCTCCTACTTTTACCGCGCTCACGGCACACAATTCATTCATGTCAAACCGCATAGGTGTAGGTTTATATGCTGCCAATGACCAAATCGGTGCTCATGTCACCAATTCTCTTTATGGCAGCTATGCATATAAAATAAAAACGGGAATTGGAATACTGGCTTTGGGACTGCAAGGTGGGTTTGATAGCCGCAGGTCGGATTTCTCCGAATTAGAGGTTTTTGACAGTAGCGACCCCTACTTCAGCGGTACGGTAAACCGGTTTACTCCAAACTTTGGAACCGGAGTTTACTTTGCCAACCCAAACATGTATGCAGGCATTTCAGTACCCTACCTACTTGAAAACAAAACACTTGTTCTCGAAGATGAAGATGGCTTAGCCTCAGACTCTCGTGAAAGCAGGTATTACTATGCTACCGGTGGAGTGATTTTCCCGGTGGCTCCCAATATCAAGTTGAGTCCTTCAGTGCTGCTTCGCATTCAGGAGCAAAACCGTATTGCTTATGATATTTCAGGCATAGTCATCTTCGAAGACATAGCTTATGTAGGACTCAGCTACCGAAACTCCAACGACATCACCTTCATTGGCCAGTTAATTCTTAATGAAAACTTCCGCGTTGGCTATGCTTATGACGCCACTACGAGTGAAATCAATACTGAAACCACAGGATCACACGAAGTACTGGTCAACTACCGCATCAAGCTGCACAACTATAAGAAGGATCCGGAGTGCCCCGTATATTTTTAGATGCTACTTGCGTGAGCCACTCAGGTCTGCAAGGAGTGCATTGGTAAGTGAAAGCAACAAACTAAAGAGTAGTGCCCACCAAAACCCCGTAACGGCAAAGCCTGGAACGATCACATCAGCCAAAAGGATCATCAGCGCATTGATCACAAGGAGGAAAAGCCCCAATGTAAAAACCGTGAGCGGAATAGTGAGGATGATTAACAATGGCTTCACGGTGAGGTTTAAGAGGGAAAGGATCAGCGCCACGATAACAGCCGCCAAAAAACCCTCGATATACACGCCAGGAAGTAGGTAGGATACGATAATAACCGCTAAAGAGGACAACAAAAGTCTTACAAGAAAATTCATCTAAGTGAGTTTTAGTCTATAATATCAATCTAAATATCGCTGCTGAAGTATATCCCAATGATGCTGCAAATGTCCGGCCATCACATAAAGTAGCGCTCTTACTGAAAACACAGCTCCATTAGCCTCGCCAGTTCGCACACTTTCTTCTTCATTCAGTGTTTGGGCAAACTCCAGATTAGAAACTCGCAAGCCTTCAAATTCGGCAACCAGTGAGGAGAGTGATCGTTCATCAAACCGGCCTGCCGCTACATATTCATCCTGATCATAACCACTCAATATCGCCTTGTCACCTCGGGCAAACCGAAGCGCCCTGTACGCCATGACACGCTCCGTATCGATGATGTGCCCAAGCACCTCTGCCACACTCCATTTGCCAGCTTCATATTTGTACAAAAGCTTCTCATCAGGAATTTGTTTGATATACTCAACAAATTCTTTGGACTGCTTCTTTAGGAAAGCCAGTATGTTCTCATCTCCTACCTCCGATATATACCCACTATAAAAATGCGCATACTCTGCGGGTGCCGGTTTATTGATCTTGTTCATTTTTAAACCAATTTGCGTATTTCAAATAATTTCCTGCTATTCTTTTGAGCATCTCTTTATTCTTACCATCCACTTCCTTTACTTTCTTAGCCGGCACGCCTGCATAAATGCTATTGGCTTCTACTACAGTGCCTTCTAAGACCACTGCTCCGGCTGCTACTATAGCCCCACTTTTCACCACAGCTCCGTCCATCACCATTGCACCCATTCCTATCAGCACACCATCTTCCAGTGTGCACCCATGCACTATGGCATTGTGTCCTATAGACACGTCACTGCCTATATTCGTCGGTGCCTTTTCAAACGTGCCATGAATCGTGGCATTGTCCTGAATATTCGTACGATCTCCTACTTTGATGTAATTCACATCGCCGCGCACCACAGCACCAAACCACACCGTGCAGTCATCTCCCATTTGCACCTCTCCTACCACTGTGGCATTATCCGCCAGCCAGCAGTCCTTACCAAAGACTGGTTTTTCTCCACGTACAGATTTAATCAGGGCCATATCATTTCGTTTTTAAAACCTTATAAATTGCAAGGACGTTAAGGTAATCGTTTTCACTAAAAAAGTGAACGAGAACACGAATCAACCACTCGCAAACTTTAATTTCGCACGAGCAAAAACAACAACCATGATTCGAATATTATCTATTGTCGCTTTGGTGATTATCACCGTAGCATCATGTACCCAACCAGCGAAAGACAACCTGGAAGCTACAGAAGCTCAGCGTGTGCAGCGCATCCATGAGCTGGCTGATCACCTGGCCATCGACACCACCAACTCAGTAGTTACCTGGATTGGCAGCAAACCTACTGGTCAGCACAATGGCATTATCGCGCTCGACTCAGGTACAGTTTCTATCTATCAGGACACCCTTGTAGCAGCCTTTATCCGAATAAACATCTCCTCTCTACAGGTGATGGATATAGAAGACCCTGATAAAAATCAAAAACTTAAAACGCATCTGCTGTCAGATGATTTCTTTCATGAGTCTGCACATCCCTTTGCTTCCTTTGAGGTGACAGATATTAGCACATACGACTCCACATTGGTAGCATCCGATCAGGAGCAGTACCCTTCTGAATTTGCTCCAGCAAAACTGAGCGAATTTATGGTAGCATCACCCACTCACATCGTCAGCGGAAATCTCACCATGCGTGGCACCACCAAAAACATTTCCTTCCCGGCCAAAATCGAAAGAGAAAGTAAGCGTTACGTGATTGAAGCTAAGTTTAACATCGATCGCACAGATTGGAAATTGTCCTACAACAGTGAAGCAAACGTAGTGGACAAAGCCAAAGACCGGTTCATTTACAACACGGTAAATGCAGGCATATACCTGGAAGTGCCCATAGAAGACAAATGATAATACTGCCAAAATGGCACAGTCTTAAATTTCATTTTATCTTTGCCTTTCCTTAAAAATTGAAACTACTTCGAATATGACGCAGGTGATAGCAGATCTTGAGCTTTTGGACAAAAAGACCGAAGAGCAAGACGAGAGTTGTGGAGTGAAAATTTCGAAAGAAAGCAACAACGACCAGGCCCGAAAACTATACATAGAAAGCTATGGATGTCAGATGAATTTTTCTGACAGTGAGATCGTTACATCCATTTTACAGAAAGAGGGCTTTGATACCACTTCTTCTTTCGATAAGGCAGATGTCATTCTGCTCAACACCTGCTCGATACGTGAGAAAGCCGAACTAACAGTAAGGAAACGACTTACACAGTTCAATAAAATCAAGGAAGATCGTCCGGAAGTCACCATTGGGGTCCTCGGCTGTATGGCAGAACGCCTCAAAGCAAAGCTACTCGAAGAGGAAAAAATCGTGGACCTGGTAGTAGGGCCAGATGCCTACCGTGACTTACCTAACCTCGTAAAACAAGCCGAAGACGGTGAAAAAGGAGTGAACACGTTCCTCTCTAGAGAGGAAACCTATGCAGATATCTCACCCGTTCGCCTCAACTCCAACGGCGTAACGGCATTCATCTCTATCATGCGTGGATGTGACAACATGTGCTCTTTCTGTGTGGTGCCCTTCACACGTGGACGAGAACGCTCCCGAGACCCACACTCCATAGTAAAAGAAGCAGAAGAATTGTTTCAAAATGGATTCAGGGAAGTAACACTACTTGGCCAAAACGTGGATTCTTACAAATGGTCTGCAGAAGAAAACAACAAAGCCCGACTCGAAAAACAAGGAGTTGATGAAGTGGTAAACTTTGCCAACCTACTGGAGATGGTAGCTAAAGTAAGCCCGGACTTGCGCGTGCGCTTTTCCACCTCCCACCCAAAAGACATCACTGATGAGGTATTGCACACCATGAAGCAATACGAAAACATCTGTAAATACATCCACCTGCCTGCTCAAAGTGGAAACAGCAGAGTACTCGAACTGATGAACCGCACCTACGACCGTGAGTGGTACATCAACCGTGTGGATACAATCCGAGACATATTGGGGGAAGATTGCGGCATTAGCTCAGACATGATTGCTGGTTTTTGTACCGAAACCGAGGAAGAGCACCAGGATACGCTCTCGTTGATGGATTATGTAAAATACGACTTTTCATACATGTTTTTCTACTCCGAGCGACCTGGTACACTGGCTGCCAAAAAGTACGAAGACGATATCCCTCTGGAAGTAAAAAAACGAAGACTTCAGGAAATCATTGCCAAACAGCAAGAGCACTCCCTGGAGCGCAACAAGCGAGATATCGGCAAAACTTTTAAGGTACTGATAGAAGGAACAAGTAAGCGCTCAGATGAAGACTTACAAGGCAGAAATACCGCCAATAAAGTAGTAATCTTCAAAAATACAGGACAACAAAAGGGTCAATACGTAAACGTTAAAATTCATGACTGTACAGCAGCGACCCTTTTCGGAGAAATCGTAGAGTAAATGGACTACAAGATAGACTCAGAAATTCAAACCGTAAAACAACGATTTGAAATCATTGGCAACTCTCCGAAGCTAAACAATGCTATACGGGTAGCCATGCAGGTGGCACCTACAGACATGAGCGTGCTGATCACTGGCGAAAGCGGAGCCGGTAAGGAGTCTTTCTCCAAAATCATTCACAGCTTATCACACCGCAAGCACGGGCAGTTTATAGCAATCAACTGCGGAGCTATACCTGAAGGCACGATCGATTCCGAGCTATTTGGTCACGAAAAAGGAGCATTTACTGGGGCTCACGAAGCGCGAAAAGGCTACTTTGAGGTAACTAATGGAGGCACCATTTTCTTGGATGAAATCGGGGAAATGCCCGTAAGTACTCAAGCCAGACTACTCCGCGTGCTGGAAAACGGAGAATTTATCAAAGTAGGGTCTTCCAAAGTACTCAAAACCGATGTGAGAATCATAGCCGCTACCAACGTGGATCTCACAGAAGCAATCGAAAAAGGCAAGTTTAGAGAGGACCTGTACTACCGACTAAATACCGTTCCCATCATGGTGCCGCCTTTGCGAGAGCGCGGCGAAGATGTATTGCTCCTGTTTAGAAAGTTTGCCACCGACTTTTCTGACAACTACCGAACCAAACCCATAAGCCTCACAGACTCAGCAAAAGAAATGCTGATGAAGTTTAGGTTTCCAGGCAATATCAGGCAGCTCAAAAACCTGGTAGAGCAAATGAGTGTCCTGGAGATGGACCACCAAATAGACGCTGACACCCTGCTCAAATACCTTCCAAAGACCACCAGTTATTTGCCGGCACTGGTTAGTGGAGAAAAGGGCTCGGATGAGCACAAAAACTTTTCAGAGCGCGACATACTTTACAAAGTGCTGTTCGACATGAAAAGAGACATGTCTGAAATGAAGGGGTTGATCCATCAGATTTTGTCTGAAGACACCTCCCGAAGTGAAATACTCTCTCAGCATAAGCGTTTGTTTAACGACATGGACACCCCGGCCCCACCGCCGGCATATCCATCAGAGCCTCGTGAAGAGCCTACGCCGAACCCACTAAAACCAATCATGTTGGAAACCGGCAAGGAGCGAACAGAAGAAGATACAGACACCTACGATATCGAAGATATCACGCACGAGACGGAAGATGATGACTCCCTTTCGCTAGAAAAGAAAGAAAAGGAACTTATCATCATGGCACTCCAGAAAAACAATAACAAGCGTAAATATGCAGCCAGAGATTTGGGCATATCCGAGCGCACACTATATCGCAAAATCAAGCAATATGAGATCGATAACTAATAGCATAGCCCTACTTTTACTCTTTTCACTGACAGGGTGCGGTGTATATAGCTTCACAGGAGCGTCTATTTCGCCTACCGTAAAAACGATCTCCATTGGTACGTTTTACAACAACGCCACACTAGGCCCGTCCAATATGAGTGTAGTCTTTACGGAAATGATCAAAGACTACTACCAACAAAATACAAGCCTGACACTGGTAGACGAAAATGGCGACCTACAGCTGGATGGCTATATTGCCGACTATACCATCACACCCGTGTCAGCCACAGCATCCGGCAACAACGATCAGGCTGATTTTTCTAGCATGTCGCGCATTACCATCACGGTTTTTGCCAGCTACATCAATACACAGGACGATGAATTTGACTTTGAGCGAAAGTTTTCGTTTTTTGTTGATTACGACCAAAACTCTACAGATTTGTCATCTGAAGAGCAACAATTTTCCGAAGAGATATTTGACCAGATCATTCTCGATATCTTCAATGCCTCTGTGGCAAATTGGTAATTTTTCTTAATTTAGATTTTAATCAACTCAATAGTTCCTCGTGAATAAGCAGAAATTTGTTGAACACCTGAGAAAACCCGGAGAAGTAACCGAGCAATCGCTATCAGAACTGGAAGACCTTATCCAAGCTTACCCTTATTTTCAGGGAGCAAGAACGCTGCTAGCTAAAGCCAGTAAGCAACTAAAAAATAAAAAAGCTGGCCTCAGGATAAACTCTGCTGCCATCTATGCTACCGACCGTGCACTGCTCAAACGCTACATCAACGATGAGCTCATTTTTCTCAACCCACTCCAGGTACATGAATCACATGAGGCAGATCACGAGCGCGATCTCAGCAAAGCCATAAAGAAAAGTACCACTCCCCCTGTGGTGCCTGCCAAACAAGACAAAAAGCAACCGAAACCAACACCACAGGAGGAGCTCCCCAAACAAGAAGCTACTCCTCCGAAAGCAAAACAGGAAACCAAAGCAGAGCCACCTGCTTCGAAAAAGGTAGACATTCCTATAGTTTCTACAGAGCCCGGACCTCCTTCAGATCTAGATCATATCATAGATGAACTCTATCAGGACCTGGAAGAGCTCAAGTCCAACAGAGCCAAACTAAAAGAAATAGAAGATCAGCTGGCCGAAGAAGAAGCCGTTTCCAATGCCGTAAAAAAAGCTACAGCCAAAGCTGCCGCTAAGGACAAACCTGCTGGAGAGACTAAAAAAGCAGCCGCTAAAAAGGAAACAGCTAAAGATAAGCCCCAGGCCAAAGACGAAGAAAAAGCAGCAAGCAAGCCTGCCACTAAATCTGCTAAAAAAGAAACACCTAAAGCGAGCGCTTCAAAATCAAAAAAGGCAACCGCTAAATCAAGCACTACCAAAGCCAAGACTAGCGAAACAAAATCAACAAAGGCTAAAAAGGAAGAAACATCGGATGCTGAACCCGTAAAAAAAGCTTCCGAATCGAGATCCGCACGAACAAGTCGTAAAAAGTCTACCTCAGCGAGTACTGCAAAAAAGGCTACTACCAAGAAATCTACGACAGCAAAATCTTCAGCTTCCAAGTCCACAGCAGCCAAGAAAAGCACTTCGAAAACCAGCAAAACCAAGCCGGCCAGTAAAAAAACTGCTACGAAGAAAGACGAAGGCAATAAGACCGAAGGAAAAGAAGACAAAGGAGAGCGTCCGAAAGTTGATCAAAACTCCATAATTGACAACTTTATCAAAACAAACCCATCGATCACTCCCGCACAGGCCAAGCCTCCTGTGAAAAGCGAAGAGGACCTTTCAGGAGACAGCACACTACTTCACCCAGACATAGCCTCAGAGTATCTAGCCGAAATCTATCTGGAGCAAGGCAGTATAGAGCGCGCCATTCAAATATATGAAGCACTAATGGTGAAATTTCCTGAAAAATCGGTTTACTTTGCCGACGTTATTAAAAAATTAAATAAAGAGAGATAGAATGTACGCGCTGATTGTAAGTATTATCATCCTCGTAGCTTTGCTACTGATCCTTGTTGTGTTGGCACAAAACCCAAAAGGAGGAGGACTTTCCAGCCAGTTTGGTGGAAGTGGCACCCAGCAGATCATGGGAGTAAAAAAGACCGGCGACCTGCTGGAAAAACTAACGTGGGGATTTGCCATAGCACTTTTGGTGCTGACTTTGGCTACAAACTTTTTTATTACTGAAAACACACAACAGTTCTCTTCACCCAACATCGAAAACGCTCAGGGCACCGTACTTCCTTCGCAAAGCATACAACCTTCTGCTGAGGACGGATCTATCGAGGATCTTGGCTTAGAGGGTGACTCTACCAACTAATCAGTAGAAAGCTTACGCAGTATTATTCTCTTTGCCACTGGCAGTACAGTCTGTGGCAAAGGGAACTTTAGCTTACTCACCACACAAAAAGTTGCCGGGTTTGGCAATTCCTTAAAACGCCGCACCAGATCCAGCTTGATCTGCTCAAATGTCCGGCTGATATCCTTAAAGTCATCTGCTACAAACGTGGTATTCATAGCGCGGTATTTCTCATCTGCCCGCTCAAACACCGACAACTGATAGCGGTACACCTTCACATCACGAGCAGCATCCTGATTGAACAGGAAATACCCTTCATTCTTATAGATAGGCGATAAGCCCACCTCTTCTACCTCCAGATGCTCCTCCACCAGGTCATAGAGCTCCTTCCCCTCTTCTATCGTTTCTTCTAGCTGAGGCAGCGCAAACCCAATAATCTCCTCAATCTCGGCCATCACTTCATCATCATGAATGATGCGCTTGTAAGTAAACTGCAACTTTTCAAAATCAGCCTTTGAGATAGACTTGGGAAAGTTCTCATAGTACAACTCCTTGTTGGCTTTAACCTGCTGCAGATTGCGGTAATGCATGATCAAGTCTGACAAAAACGGAAAAAGCTCCGAGGCATCAAATCGTTTTCGTATGTCTTGCAAATAAGCCAGCAACACATACTTCTTATACTCATAATCGATCATCCCATCTGTGAGCCAGTCATGTTTCAAGTTTGTCATACGCTGTGGTGTTTTTTATCACTAAAAAATTAATAAGCAATTCACAAAATGGCAAACTGTCAGATAGACTGACAGACACCAACTACCAAACTGATATTTTGTCAGGTAATTACTGACAAAACAATAAAATCAGGCATTTTTCTCCCTTTGGCATATAAAATGCTCATAGGCCTATTCGAAAGATTAGTTTAACAAATTAACTAACCATATAACAACAACGAACATGTCAAAAGTTAATTTCAAACCATTGGCTGATAGGGTTCTGGTAGAGCCTGCGGCAGCAGAAGAGAAAACCGCATCAGGTATCATCATTCCTGACACTGCAAAAGAAAAACCTCAGCGAGGTGAGGTTGTCGCTATTGGTACTGGTAAGAAAGACGAGCCTATCAACGTGAAAGTGGGCGACCAGGTACTTTATGGCAAATACTCAGGCACTGAAGTGTCTATAGATGGTAAAGAGTATTTGATCATGAAAGAAGCTGACATTTACGGAATCGTATAACCCGAATTACCTAATTCTTAAAAATCTTAAATCGAAATAATTATGGCTAAAGATATTTTCTTCGATACCGACGCAAGAGATAGCATCAAGAAAGGTGTAGACATCCTTGCAGACGCAGTAAAAGTAACCCTCGGACCTAAAGGCCGAAACGTAATCCTTGACAAGAAATTCGGTGCACCTACAGTAACCAAAGATGGTGTTTCTGTAGCAAAAGAAATCGAATTGAAGGAGCCTATCGAAAACATGGGCGCTCAGCTTGTAAAAGAAGTGGCTTCTAAAACTGCAGATGACGCTGGAGACGGTACTACTACTGCTACCGTGCTTACTCAGGCGATCTTCGGTCACGGTATCAAAAACGTAGCTGCTGGTGCTAACCCTATGGACCTCAAAAGAGGTATCGACAAAGCGGTGGCTAAAGTAGTAGAAAACCTACGTACTCAGTCTAAAGAAATCTCTACTAGCGAAGAAATCGCTCAGGTAGCTTCTGTATCTGCTAACAACGACGCTGAGATCGGTAAAATGATCGCTGACGCAATGGACAAAGTAGGTAAAGACGGTGTGATCACTGTAGAAGAAGCAAAGGGTACTGAAACTGAAGTGAAAACTGTAGAAGGTATGCAGTTTGACAGAGGTTACCTTTCTCCTTACTTCGTGACCAACACCGAGAAAATGGAAGCTGAGTTGGAAAACCCTTACATCTTGATCTACGACAAGAAGGTTTCTAACATGAAAGAATTGCTTCCTATCCTCGAAGCTACTGCTCAGACTGGCAAGCCACTTTTGATCATCGCTGAAGATGTAGAAGGTGAAGCTCTTGCTACGCTCGTAGTAAACAAAATCAGAGGATCACTGAAAATCGCTGCTGTGAAAGCTCCAGGATTCGGTGACAGAAGAAAAGCAATGCTTGAGGATATCGCTATCCTTACTGGCGGTACAGTAATCTCTGAGGAAAGAGGCTACAAACTAGAAAACGCTACGCTTGATTACCTCGGTACTGCTGAGAAAATCAACATCGATAAAGACAATACTACCATCGTAAACGGTGCTGGTAAAAAAGAAGATATCGAAGCACGCGTAAACCAAATCAAATCTCAAATCGAGAACACTACTTCTGATTACGACAAAGAAAAGCTACAAGAGCGTCTTGCTAAGCTTTCTGGTGGTGTGGCTATCCTTTACATAGGTGCGGCTACAGAAGTAGAAATGAAAGAGAAAAAAGACCGTGTGGATGATGCACTACACGCTACAAGAGCTGCAGTACAAGAAGGTATCGTAGCTGGTGGTGGTGTAGCACTGATCAGAGCGCTCAAAGCCATCGAAGGGCTGAAACTCGACAACATCGACCAGACTACTGGTGTAAAAATCATCTTCAACGCTATCCAGGCTCCTCTTAGAACGATCGTAGGAAACGCCGGTGGTGAGGCTTCTGTAGTAGTAAACGCTGTGAAAGAAGGCAAAGATGATTACGGATTCAACGCTGCTACTGGCGAATATGTAAACATGTTCAAAGCTGGTATCATCGATCCTACTAAAGTTACTCGTCTGGCATTGGAGAACGCTGCGTCTATCGCTTCACTCCTATTGACTACCGAGTGCGTAGTAGCTGATCACCCTGAAGAGGAAGCAGCTCCTGCTGGAATGCCAGGTGGCGGAATGCCAGGTGGCATGGGCGGCATGATGTAATCAAAACGCTTCAGTATTTTAAAAAAGGTCGATTCAGTTCTGAATCGACCTTTTTTTTTGTATCACTATCAAATTTTTGATGAGACTCTATGTTCATCGAAGTTAACGCAATAATTATTAGACGATTTTCAGACTTTTCTTATTTTTAGGAAATCATGAAAATCTCCATACCTAACCTTATCATCGAGTTTGTCTCGGTGGTGTTCGCCGTATTGCTCGCTCTGGGCCTAAATGCCTACAAGCAGTCGCTAGACAATGAAGCCACAGCAACGGCTTTAAAGGAAGCCATCATATCCGAATGTCATCAAAACTATTTGAAAACTGATTCATTGCTGACCAACAACAGCGAATACTCAGTACTCCTCGACTCCTTAGTACAGCTCGATAGTGAAGACATTCCCTATGTTCCATTTTTCTATCATTTCGAATTGCTCACACATGGGGCCTGGGAAGCAGCTCAGCGTAGCAATGCGGTACAGGATTTAGACCCGCAGTTTCTTTTGGACGCAGCTGACATCTACCACACCCAGCAGTTTTACACTGATTTTGCTGCTAGCTTTTTTAGCAATGTGGGCACTTTTCTCGCCCATCAAAACTCCCTGGATCAGTCCAATATGGCCCTGGCAATGTATTACTACACAGGTGTTCTTAACAACTCAGTAGACGACCTCAGATTGAAGTATGAGGAATTTCTAGACAAGTACGAAAGCAACTAATCTATTCTTAAATAACCAATACTTTACACATGATATTCATTGGAATTCTCGCCCTCCTGTTTGGGCTGTTTATGTTTTTTCTCCGGCCCAACCTCGCGGAGACTGACGAGTTTGAAGGCGAACTAAGAGTACGCAAAAAAGCCCCTCCATTTTTACTCATGTTTAGCAAGCGCATATCGCTAGCGATTAGCACTTTAGGGCTCATTTTCATTTTACTTCCCTACATGTTTTTCTGGGCAGAACCCGGCTACCAGTACTTTTTGGTCTACCCCACCGGAAACACCGATGTGGTCATGAATCAGGGCATCAAGTTTAGAGGTTTTGCCAAAGTAATCTCCTGGCAAAAATACATCGATGTAAAAGTGGTCGATAGTGGTGAAAGCAGCAAAGAAATTGAAGGTGCTATGAAACCCATACCGATTCGGTTCATCGATCAGGTAACTGCCGAGGTTCGGCTTTCCGGGAGGTTTCAGCTACCTACTGTCCCTGAGGATTTCATTGCGCTAGCTATCAAGTACCGAAGCATGGAAAACCTCGTACAAAACACCCTCATTCCTACGGTACGCGAGCAGGCCATCAACACTGGATACATGTATGCTGCGCAGGATTACATCTCTGGTGAAGCTCAGAGCTTTCGCCAAACACTGGACGAGCAGCTCAAAGATGGAGCCTATGCTGTGATCAAAATAGAAAACAGAGACACGGTGTACAATGATGCCATTCAGGAAGTGGATGCACGAACCATCAAGGAGATTCGCACCCGCTACACGGTGGAAAAAGTAATCGAAAATGGCTTTCCTAAACGAATCCCTCATGAGCTCACTGAAAACAACATCATCGTCTCCCAGGTGATTGTAGATGATGTAGTATTAGAGCCGACCTTTAAAAAACGCCTGGAAGCCCAACGCGATGAATCTGCTAAACGTCAGATAGAACAACAAAAAGTAGAGACGGCCAAGGCGGCTCAAACCAGAATCATTGCTGAAGGGGAACGTGACAAAGCCCAGGAGCGCGTGACTCAGGAAAAAGAACAGGTAAAGCAGCTCATAGCGATCGAAACCAAACTCAAACAGGAGCGCACCAACAAAGAACTGGCCGCCATTGCCCTGGAAACCGAGCGACTGAAAGCACAACAGCGAAAAGTCACTGCAGACGCCAAAGCATACGAAAACGCCAAACTCGTTTCCGCAGGGCTTACGCCACAGGAAAAAGCCGAGTGGGAATACAAAACCTCTGTAGGTGTAGCTACGGAGCTAGCAAAACTCAAATTCCCTCAAACCATGATCATAGCTGATGACAAAAAAGGTGGTACGCCACTCGAATCCCTTATCGGAGCAGCCATGGCCAAACAGCTTACACAGGGACAGAAAAAGTAAACCTATTTATCAAATGCCTCCTAAAGACTACCTTTACACAGGTGGCATAGGAGGCATTTTTTGTCTTTGCCATGGATTTTACCTAACTACTAACATGATACTATGAGTACAAGTACTGCTTTCCAAAAAGTAATTGACGCTATAGACACCATTAATGGCCAGGACCCGAATCAAGAAGAAGTCAATGGTCAGGCATACCCCAAGGAATTGCTCTATAGCCAACGAATGACAGATAAATTGCTCGAATTTGAGCCTGAAGCATCCGAGTTACTCCAAATAGCCGCTCGCGGACAACATATCAAACGTTGGTCCATTCCAAGAGAAAGCTACTCCATGGACCGCAAAGGCTACCTCAAATGGCGCACCGTGCTAAAGATGAAACATGGAGAAATCGTGGGTGACCTCATGACTTGTACTCATTACCCCAAAGAGGATATTCAGCACGTAAAAGACCTGCTGATGAAAAAAAACCTCAACAAAGATCCAGAAGCTCAAACCCTTGAAGATGTCATTTGCCTGGTATTTTTAGAGCACTACATCGATGACTTTGCAGCGGAGCATACCGACGAAAAAATGATTAGCATCCTACAAAAAACGTGGGGCAAAATGTCCGAAAAAGGTCATGAGGCCGCACTTAAGCTCCCGCTCTCTGAAAAGGTTAAAGAGTTGGTAGGAAAAGCGCTTGCCTGACATGCATGCATATTGAGCATAAATTCTACTGCGAATAAACCCAAAAAAGGGTTACTAATCTCTACAGGCAATACAAGAGCACTTTAGAACAAGCGAAGCGACTTGTCGCTAAAAAAATGCCTGTCTCTAACTTCGGCATGAAGAAAGCGACAGGCATTTTTGTATAAGGGTAAATTTTATCCCCTGGTTTATGTTTTGTTATCTGCTATTACGATCCAGTCAGAAATGAAGAAAGATCAACAGCCACGAATTTACCTGAGGTACTTAAGGTGTTGGTTTGAGCAAACTGCTGAACGGTAGCCGTAAAATCTCCCTTAAC
Organism: Marinoscillum furvescens DSM 4134; assembly: GCF_003386095.1. Classification (GTDB taxonomy): domain Bacteria; phylum Bacteroidota; class Bacteroidia; order Cytophagales; family Cyclobacteriaceae; genus Marinoscillum; species Marinoscillum furvescens. The sequence continues at coordinate 248,886 of NZ_QREG01000002.1, forward strand.
AACGCCATCTGATACTTCTGTGATGTGTAGCGTATAGTCCGTCTTATCTTCATCATAGTCAAAGACTGGGCCATTTGTACTAAAATCGGCACTATCCAAATCGGTAGAAATGCTGTAAGCGTCAGCATGCTCGGCTTTGGTATAGGTCCCCACAGCGAGCTCAGGAAGCGATATATATAAAGACACAGTGTCGGTACCATTCACGAGATCAGCGCTGATCGTCACGGATTTTTCATCATTAAACTCAAACTCTATGTATCCAACAACTTCACTGTCTGGCTTAGTAAAAACCTTGCCTTCTACTGTTACTTCTGCTGACGAGTCTGCCAGCGTCACTTCATCGCTTTCTTCACATGAAAGTGTGAAAATGGCAATTACGAACATTGCGATGAAAACTAATTTCGATTGGTTAAGCATACTTGTAATATTTGTTATGTGTGAATAAAAGTACAAGTCTAACATATTTCTCAGTTTTTACACACACCCCTTATAGGTGTTTACCAGTAAATTCAATGAATTTTTTCAGCGGGCATTATTTCAGTTGCATCTTGCTTCCTCCATCTTTACACACATGAAATTGATTTTAACCTGCATGATGCTCCTTGCGGGCACTCTAACCTTCAGCCAGGGAGTATCCTTCTCTTACCTCCTCCCCAAAAATGGCTACCTGTCGGCTCCTGTTAGTCCTTTTAGCATTCGTGGAATAGGCTTTGGCGAAAAAGCCGGTCTACAGACAGGCATCACGCTGTACAGCATCCCCGGCCTGGGGATGGAGGAGTTGCCTTTTAGCTCTGACAAACCAATGGTTGGACCCCATTTTGCTATACTGGTACCCGGTCAGCTGTTTTTCACCATCCCTGTCAAAAACTGGCAGTTTAAATTTTTGGCCGGTGGCTTTCTCTGGTGGAACATCAACCCTCGGCTTAATGAAGGAAACCTGGATCGGGGATATAGGGAATTCGAACAGGCAGAGAGCCTAAACACAGACTTCTCGCTGAAAAATAAGCTGGGCAAGGGCCTTACAGGAGGACTGGAGATCACTTTCGCGTGGAGCCGTGAGCTATCGCTTACGGCCCAGGCTTCTTACCTAAAAGGGTCTGCCGAAGCCCCACTCTCAGGCACCTACACCGGCAGTAAAAATGGCCAAACGTTTACCACCTCGGCCGACGAAAATGCAGCTATACTACTCGAAGGACTCGAACTTTCTTTTGGAGTGATATTTTCCAGGTAAACAAAAAAAGGCTGGCAGAAAAGCACATTTGAAATGGTATGACCATCACGCTTTTCTGCCAGCCTCTTTAAAAATCCTATTGACAAGGGATTTACTTCACGTCACCCATCCATTTTCTCATAAAGCCTGAGAAAATCAAAAACATAATACCAGCGCCAGTACCCAGCATCACTACAGACATAAACAGGTTAGGTACCTCGGACGCATTTTCCGGATCAAAACCACCGGCAAACAACCCGGCAATGAGGTTTCCAAGAGCCGTGGCCACAAACCAAATACCCATCATTTGGCTATAGTACTTCCTCGGAGCCAGTTTAGTAGTAGCACTCAATCCCACAGGGCTGAGCGTAAGCTCACCAGCGGTATGAAATAAATAAGTGAAAATCAACCAGCCCATTCCAGCTTTGGCGCCCTGCGCGGCAATCAATGCAGCGAAGTACATAATGAGAAAACCAAACGCCATGGAAATAAGTCCGAGTCCAAATTTCACTGGAGTGTTTGGGTTGAGTCCCTTGGCAGAAAGGCGGATCCACAACGCACCAAACACAGGTGATAATACGATGATGAAAAATGGATTGAAGTTTTGGAGCAAGCCGGCTGGTAACTCATAGCCAAAAATAAATCGGTCTGTATAGTCTCTGGAAAACAAGTTGAGTGTGGAACCTGCCTGCTCAAATCCAGCCCAAAAGATCGCAGCACCAATAAAGAGCAAAAAGATCACAAAAACTTGCTTACGCTCTTTCACATCCAGGCCTCCAGCGATAAAAATATTTGCAAAATAAGCCAGCGTAATGACCACTATCAGCACGCCCACACTCTTGGCTATGCCTGTAGCAGTAGTCACATCTACCACTCCAAAGTATTGCAAGGCAAAAATGAGGGCGATCGCTCCAACAGTGAGTAAGTATGTAAACGTATTGCTTGTTCTTTCACCGGGGAGTTTCACCCGTTTTTGAGGCTTTTCGCCAATACCTTTTAATGTACCCTGAGTAAGCTTGTACTGCACCAGGCCTAAAAACATTCCTACAGCTGCAGCACCAAAGCCCATGTGCCAGTCTACCTTTTCTCCCAGGAAGCTCACCACGGTCTGTCCGAGTAACGAACCGATATTGATGCCCATATAAAAGATCGAAAAGCCAGCGTCACGACGCGCACCTTTGTCATCGCCGTAGAGGTCACCTACTATAGAGCTGATGTTGGGTTTAAGGAAGCCGGTACCGATGGCTACAAAGGCCAGTCCTGTAAAAAAAATCTCCTGATGACCAGGGATAGCCAAAACCAAGTGGCCAATCATGATCAAAATACCTCCGTACCAGATAGACTTCTGCTGACCAAAAATATTGTCGGCCAGCCATCCACCAGGCAGTGAAAGCAAATAAACGGCAGCTGTATAAAGTCCGTATACCGCAGCGGAGGTTTCCACATCCAATCCCAGCCCCTGTTGGGCGGTTTCTGTGGTCATAAATAGTATCAGGATGGCACGCATGCCATAGTAGCTAAAGCGTTCCCACATTTCTGTGAAAAACAAGGTTGCCAGACCTCTGGGGTGGCCTAAAAACGTCTTTTCAGAACTCATTCTGTTGGTTTATTGGGTTATATAATCATCCGGTGATCCCACCGCTAAAAGCCGACAATTATAACTAATTAATGATAAATAGCAGGCCCCAATGTTACATCCGCCTTTCTTTTGGTGCATTCCACATCTTTTCTTTCTTTTTTTTAATCAATCCTGTCTAACTTCGCCTTGCAAACGTTTTCAAACCTAAAGACACACCCCTTATAGTCTGAAGGTCTACTTTGAAACTAAAAACAACTAAACTATAACTACCAAATGCACGGGCATTTGGCCTCAAAAACCCATAGCATGCAAGAATACGGATTGAAGTCTCAAAAAGCCGGTTTGGAGTCTGCCGGGATCAAAGTCAAAAAAGCAAACTGGAACCTCACTGCGGCCGAACTTACCGAAATCGCCGTGAGAAATGGTGAAGGTCATTTGACAGATACAGGCGCACTCATGTGTGACACTGGCAAGTTTACCGGGAGGTCTCCAAAAGATCGATTCATTGTAAAGGACGACCTTACCAAAGACGATGTATGGTGGGGAGATATCAACATTCCCATTTCACCCGAACATTTCGACCGACTTCACACCAAAATGATCGGTTTCCTGGAAGACAAAGAAGTCTATGTGCGCGATGCGTATGCCGGTGCAGACAAAACACATCGGCTGAAGCTGCGTGTGATCAACACCATGGCATGGCACAACCTCTTTGCTTACAACATGTTCATCACGCCTCCGGATTACAAGCTGGAAGATTTTGAGCCTAACTTCACCATCATCTGCTGCCCGGGATTTGAGGCAGATCCAGAAACAGATGGCGTGCGCCAAAGCAACTTCGCCATTGTCAACTTCACCAAACGCATGATCCTCATAGGCGGGACAGGCTACTCAGGTGAAATGAAAAAAGGCATCTTTTCGGTACTCAACTTCCTTCTACCTACTCAGGAGGGTGTCTTGCCAATGCACTGCTCAGCCAATATGGGAATAGAAGAGCGTGATACGGCTATCTTCTTTGGTCTGTCAGGCACAGGTAAAACCACGCTTTCTGCTGATCCTAATCGTCTGCTGATCGGCGATGACGAGCACGGATGGACCGAAAAAAATGTCTTCAACTTTGAGGGTGGATGCTATGCCAAGGCCATCAACCTGACCGAAGAAAACGAGCCTGACATCTGGAATGCGATTCGCTATGGTGCCATTCTGGAAAACACGCGATTTATCCCCAATACGCGTACCGTGGACTACACCAATGTGGAGGTGACGGAAAACACACGAGTTTCTTACCCGATCGATCACATTCGCAATATGATCAACCCGTCTATCGGGGGAATTCCTAAAAACATCTTTTTCTTGACCTGTGATGCCTTTGGCGTGATGCCTCCTATCCAAAAGCTATCTAAAGGGCAGGCCATGTATCACTTTATCTCTGGCTACACCTCTAAAGTAGCCGGTACGGAGGCAGGAGTTACTGAGCCTCAACCGGTCTTCTCAGCTTGCTTCGGAGCACCATTTATGCCACTGCACCCTACACGCTATGCAGAGATGCTGGGTAAAAAAATGGAAGAAAATGAAGTAAACGTCTGGCTGGTAAACACAGGGTGGACCGGAGGACCGTATGGCGTAGGCTCCAGGATCAAGCTAAAGTACACACGCGCTATGATATCAGCAGCACTTTCTGGCGTACTCAACAATGTGGGCTATCGCACACACTCCATCTTCGGAGCTGAGATGCCGCTCACCTGCCCTGAGGTGCCAAACGAAATCCTGAGTCCTAGAGAAACCTGGAAAAACGACAAGGCATTTTATGAAAAAGCCAATGAGCTGGCTCGCAGGTTTCAAACAAACTTTGACAAGTTCCGTGAGTTTGCCAATGAAGAAATCCTACAGGGTGAGCCCAAAGAAAACCTCAACTATGTAGGCAAGATAAACGCGTAAGTGTTTTTTGATTCAAAAATGATGAGACGGCAGCCTGGCAGGGCTGCCGTTTTTTTATGCCTCCATTCGAATCACTGTTTTCCCAAACTGACTGCTATCGGCCATACGCTCAATGGCCTCCACCCCACTACTGAGAGCATACACACCATCAATGGCTGGACGGATCTGGTGCTCTTCTACAAAAGCCACCATCTGCTCAAACTCCCGATCACTGCCCATTGTAGAGCCAATGATGCTTGCCTGCGACCAAAAAAGCCTGAAAAGGTCTAGCTCTTGAGGCTTGCCAGTGGTACTACCATAATGCACGATCTTTCCTCCAGGTTTGATCAGCTTTAGGTAATCATTGAGCGCATTACCTCCCGCGCTATCCACAATAGCATCAAAGCCACCTACGGATTTAGCTTCTTTTACCCACTCGGCTCCCTGGTAGTTAAACCCCGCGGTAGCGCCCAGTTTGCGCGCTTTATTGAGCTTATCTTCGCTACTTGATGTCACATACACTTCTGCTCCCGCAGCTATGGCCATCACTGCAGCCATCTGTGACACGCCACCACCTACTCCTGTAACCAGCACCTTTTTGCCGGCTGTCACTTTTGCTTTCACGAATGTCGCCCGAAAGGCCGTAAGCCCTGCCAGTGGCAAAGCAGCTCCCTCTTCATCTGACAGGTGAACAGGCTTTTGCATTAGGCGATCTTCATCCACAGCGATGTACTCCGCCAGCGTACCTTGTGTGGGCATGCCCAGCACCGAATAGTCTGATGATTGGTGTTGTTCGCTTGCTCCCCAGTTCACATTTGGGTTGATCAGCACCGTCTTACCCTTCCAGGTGTCGGGCCCATCTACTACTACCCCGCATCCATCAGAGCCGAGGACCACCTCAGGTTGTATGCCCGGGTATTTACCTACAGATATCCAATAGTCGCGGCGATTGAGAGCGGCAGCTGATAGCTTCACCAGGCACTGGCCAGGCTTCAAGGTTGGCTTGGGGAGCTCAGCCAGGGTAAGTGCATTAGTTTCGTTTGACAGTATGATTCCTTGCATACTCTGTTTGTTTTTGGGTTGTAGCGGAAAATTGTCAAGAATGCCTGAAAGCTCCAAATGAAAAAAACCTCCGGCCCAAAGGCACAGAGGTCTCGTTTTGATCAGAAAAGAAAATTAAGAGTAATTAAAAAGGCATAGCATCATCTCCACCTCCGCCGCCTTCATTTTTGTTGGCTTTGCTAGGAAGAGTGATGGTAAAGTCTGTATTGCCACCGCCACCAGTTTGAGGAAAGGTCTGTCCATAGTTATCGCCACCCATCGGCTGATCCAAATCTTCAAACTTGGTAAACTTACCGATAAATTTCAACGGAACATCTTCCAGTTTACCATGACGGTTTTTAGCGATAATCACGATTCCAGTGCCCTGCATAGGCATTCCGTTTTCGTCTTGCGTAATACCGTAATATTCCGGACGGTAGAGGAACATTACCATATCGGCATCCTGCTCTATAGATCCTGATTCCCTCAAATCCGAAAGCTGAGGTCGCTTATCGCCTCCCCGTGTCTCTACCGCACGACTAAGCTGCGACAGGGCTATCACCGGCACATTCAGTTCTTTAGCGATCATTTTCAGGGATCGCGAAATCTGAGCAATTTCCTGCTCACGGTTGCCACCGTTGTTGGAGCTCTCGCCACTCATGAGCTGCAAGTAGTCAATCACAATAATGGAAACACCATGCTGTGCTACAAGTCTACGTGCCTTGGCCCTCAGTTCGAGGATACTCAAACCAGGTGTATCGTCTATAAATATGGGTGCTTCTGATAGCTTACTGGTTTTACTGATGAGCTGTTGCCATTCGTAAGCTTCCAGGTTCCCTTTTCGGAGCTTATCCGACTCCAGCTCAGCCTCACCAGACACCATCCTGTGTACCAGCTGTACAGAGGACATCTCCAGAGAGAATATGGCCACCGGTATATTAAAATCTACTGCGGCATTTCGGAGGGCCGACACCACAAAAGCAGTCTTACCCATACCCGGACGTGCCGCTATGATAATCAAATCCGAACGCTGCCATCCCGAAGTATTGCGATCCAGCGCTGTAAAACCACTCGGGATTCCCGTAAGTCCATCGCTTTGGTTTTTACGTTCTTCGATCTCCTGAATGGCCTGATGCATCAGCGCACTCATGTTGTCGAAGTTTTTGCGAATATGTGATTCAGACACATCAAACAACGACTGCTGTGCCTTGTCTAACAGATCGAAAACATCTGTAGTATCTTCATAGGCGTCATGCTGAATATCCGAAGAAATCTGAATCAGGTCACGCTTAATCGATTGCTCTGCAATGATCCGTGCGTGATACTCGATATTGGCCGCTGAGTTTACTTTGGTAGTCAGCTCTGACACATAGTATGCCCCTCCTACCAACTCCAGGTGGCCATTTTTTCTTAGCTGATGCACCACCGTCTTGATATCCACAGGCTCACTGTTGTTAAACAGCTTGACGATGGCTTCAAAAATCATCCGATGAGCATCCTTGTAAAAGCTCTGAGGCTTTAAAACCTCTATAACGTTGGTCAGCGCATCACGCTCCAGCATCAGTGCCCCCAGTACTGCCTCTTCCAGCTCTATTGCCTGTGGCGGTAGTTTTCCAAGCTGTCGGGAGATATCCGAAACCGGAGATCTGCGGGGCTTATTTGTTGCTTTTAGGGTTGATGTGTTGCTTCCTTCCATTCAAATTTTTACTAAAAATCAAAGGCAAACCTACGAAGAGATGAGCTGAAGAAATTCGCTAAAGTCATATAAATTTTCACACTTTGTTATCCACAACGAAGCGCCTTATAAGTCAGTTCATTCACAAGTTATCGACATGTTATTCACATTGAAAAAAATTTGCCGCCGAGCCAATTTCCCTTATTTTTGGAGCAATCAGAAAAACCGCTCATGCAAATAAACACGGACCTTATTAAGCATAAACAACGCATCTACATAGGAGGCACCAATGGTGTGGATGAAATTTTCGAACTGGTAAAGTTTGTACTCGATCACGTGAACAAACCTGCTGATTTTTTTACTGTAGGCGCAGACAACACACTCACTGATGCCCCGGTAGTATTTATAAAAGGCGGAGATGAGCTGGACGGAGATGATGCCATCTTTCATCAGCTGGACATCCACATACTTCTACTTCATAGAATTAAAGACAAACTACCCAAAGGATACGACACCATAGATGCCTATGTAGCTCAGTATGAAAAACTGGCAGATAGTCTTCCTAAAGCGGGTACTTTTATTTTCAATGTGGATGACAACATGGCCACTCTCATCGGTAAAAAAGAACGTGAAGATGTGAAAAACATTGAATATTCCGCTCTGCCATCCACAAAGACATCATCTGGATTTACCTTTAATATTGGGTCGGGTGCTGTGGCCGTATCTACAAGTGACGAAAAGTTCCCAAAATACCTGGCTGGTGTTCAGGCAGTACTTAAGCGCATAGGCATTAGCGATGCTCAAATACTTAGTGCACTGAAAGACTACTAACACACGACTGTCGTTCACATACTACAACACCCAAATTCCAACACGCAAAGCCAATCCATGCAACTCAAACTAAAAAACCCACTCGTCGTATTTGATCTTGAAACTACAGGCACCACCATCTCACAAGATCGCATCGTGGAGATGGCACTTATCAAAGTTATGCCTGATGGATCTGTGGAAGAAAAGTGCAGACGGATCAACCCCACCATACCCATCCCTACAGAAGTGAGCCTGATCCATGGTATCTACGACGAAGACGTAAAAGACGAACCTACTTTTAAGCAGGTAGCCAAATCACTAGCCACCTGGCTGGAAGGCTGCGACCTGGCCGGCTTCAACATCTTGAAGTTTGACGTGCCGATGCTCGTGGAAGAATTTTTACGTGCCAACGTGGAATTCGATGTAGACAACCGCAAACTGGTAGATGCACAGAAGATTTTCCACCTGATGGAAAAACGCAACCTTACCGCGGCCTATAAATTTTACTGTGGCAAAGACCTGGAAGGTGCTCATAGTGCACTAGCAGACACTCAGGCTACTTACGAAGTTTTACTTTCGCAGATCGAAAAGTACAACGGAGAGAAGGTAGTGGACCTACTCGGTAAAGAACTTGGCGTCATTGAAAACGACGTAAACACCCTACATGCATTAACCAACAAGAAAATGGTGGATCTGGCTGGCAGAATTGTCTACAATGACAAAAACCAGGAGGTATTCAACTTTGGCAAACACCGAGGCAAGCCTGTAGCAGAGGTATTGCAACGTGAGCCGAGTTTTTACGACTGGATGATGAAAGGAGACTTTCCGCTAGACACAAAACGCAAACTGACTCAAATCAGGCTGCGCAATAGTTTTGGGTAACACCCCGGCCCGAAAAATAATGGATTAAATACTACTTCAACCCAACAATTGGTCTGGGCGAGTAGTATATTTAGCAACTAACCATTCTTTTTATTTATGGCCAAAACCATCATAGTATCTAACCGGCTACCTGTGAAAATCTCACAGGAGAAGGACGAATTCACCTACAAACCCAGCGAGGGCGGACTGGCTACTGGTCTGGGCTCCATTTACAAACAAGGTGACAACATCTGGATCGGGTGGCCCGGGCTTCCGGTTTCGAAAACAGAACACCGACAGGAGATTACAGAAAATCTCAAGAAAGAAAGCATGCGCCCGGTCTTTCTCACCGCCAATGAAATCGAAGACTTTTACGAGGGCTTCAGCAATGAAACGCTGTGGCCAAACTTTCACTACTTCAACCAATACATTGTCTTTGACAATGGCCTGTGGAAAGCCTATCAAAAAGTAAATCGTAAGTTTGCGAAGGAAATAGCTGAAGTACTGGAACCAGACGACACCATCTGGGTACACGACTACCAACTCCTACTCCTTCCTGAAATGCTTCGGGAATTTGCACCGAAGGCCAGTATCGGCTTTTTTCTGCACATCCCTTTCCCATCTTACGAGTCATTCAGGCTACTGCCCTGGAGACGTGAACTACTCAACGGCATGCTAGGGGCCGATTTTCTGGCGTTTCACACCTATGACGACATGCGCCACTTCCTGTCCTCTGTAAACAGACTCGCAGGCCTTGGCAATAGCAATGGCCAAATCAACGTGGACAACCGAAAAGTCATGGTAGATGCCCTACCAATGGGAATAGACTATGACAAGTACGCTCAGGCAGCTGCATCTCCAGAAACTCTGGCTCGCGAAGTACGCTATCGTACTTCTGTAGGTGAGCAGCGTCTGATCCTATCTATAGACCGACTGGACTACTCCAAAGGAATACCACAGCGCCTCAAAGCGTTTGAGATCTTTTTGGATGAAAACCCAGAGTACAGAGAAAAGGTATCCTTGCTGATGGTAGTGGTACCTTCGCGTGATCAGGTAGGCAAATACAAAGAACTCAAAGAAGAAGTAGACCTTCTGGTAGGCCGTATCAATGGTAAATATGCGCGCCTCAACTGGACCCCTATTCACTACTTCTACAGGTCCTTCCCACTGCATGCGCTATCGGCATTTTACCGTATGGCCGATGTGGCACTGGTCACACCTATGCGGGATGGTATGAACCTGGTGTGCAAAGAATTTATTGCCAGCAAGCTGGATCAAAAAGGTGTACTAATCCTTAGTGAGATGGCCGGTGCTTCTAAAGAGCTCTCTGATGCCATCCTCATCAACCCTAACGACTTACACGAACTAGTAGACGCCATAAAACGTGCGCTGACTATGCCAGAAAAAGAGCAAATCGCTCATATGTCTGTCATGCAGGATTCGCTCAAGCGCTACAACATTCATCATTGGGTAAACATCTTTATGGAGCGTTTGAACTTTATCAAAACAGAGCAAAAGGCTCTGGAAACACAGCTCGTAGATGAAGGCATTCGCCAAACCCTCACCGAAAACTACAAAAAAGCTAAAAAGCGACTTATTTTTCTGGACTATGACGGCACGCTGGTTGGGTTTCATAGTGACCCCACGAAAACAAAGCCTGACAAAGAGCTTCGCAGCATTTTGAGTAAGCTCACCAAAGACAAGAAAAACAGAGTAGTGGTCATCTCTGGTCGTGGTAGAGAAAACCTGGAAGAATGGCTAGCAGACTTTGACCTGGAAATCATCGCTGAGCACGGCGTATGGATCCGCGAAAAAGGCAGCGAATTCAAAACCCTCACCCACCTAAACGACGGATGGAAAGACGCCATCATGAAGGTACTGGAAGGGTATGTAGACCGTACTCCGGGTTCGTTTGTAGAGAAAAAAGACTACTCACTGGTATGGCACTACCGCAAAGTAGAAACTGGACTGGGTGAAGCCAGAACCCGAGAGCTCACCAGCCACCTTAAGTACATCACGGTAGACAAAAACCTAAAAGTACTGGAAGGCAACAAGGTGGTAGAAATCAAAAACTCTGAGATCGACAAAGGAAGAGCAGCGACTGTATGGCTCAATAAGCACCAGGCCGATTTCATCATGGCCTGTGGAGACGACTGGACGGATGAAGACACCTTCAAGGCGATGCCTTCAGAGGCATTCACCATCAAGGTAGGCAGCACTTCTTCTGCAGCACAGTATCGTGTGACTGACTTTACAGAGATTAGACAAATTCTCAAAGACCTGACTTAAAATTCAGGTTATCAAAATCTAAAAAGCCCCGGAATGCTGCGTATTCCGGGGCTTTTATTTTATTCACCTCCGCATTAATTAAAGAAAATCTGGTTTATCCAGCTTGCGAGCTATACGAGTGGCCGCATTGAGCAAGCCTACATGGCTGTAAGCCTGAGGGAAATTCCCCCACATGCTGCCATCGCTTTCTTTTACATCTTCACTCAGCAGCCCTACATGATTGGAGTACGACAGGATATTCTCGAAATATTTGATAGCCTCATCCAGTCTACCTACACAAGCAAGGGCTTCTACATACCAGAAAGCACAGATCAGGAAGGTAGTCTCAGGCTCACCAAAATCATCCTGGTGCTTGTAGCGGTAAAACAATCCGTCTTTAGCATGCAGTTCTTTTTCCAAGCCGATCAGATGGTCTTTAGCCGCTTGTGTATTACCATCCAAATAGTTCATCATGATCAATTGTAGCGTACTTGCATCCATACGGTCCACACCTTTGGCCTGAGCGTAAGCCTTTTTGGAAGGCACATAACACTTCTCAATCATTTTCGCAGAGCGTTCTTTCAGCTTGGCTGCCTTTTCGCCCATGGCACGATCTCCGATCACCTTCGCGATTTTCACCGCAGCACTACTTCCCGCCCAGTGAAATAAGTAAGTATAACAGTGATGCTGACTCAAGTTTCTAAACTCCCAAAGACCAGCATCGGTCTCATCAAATGTCTTCTCGATCATATCAAGCGTTTTGATGATCAGCTCCGAAGAGTCAAACCGCTCGGTAAAGATGATACGCTTGTCTTCATAAAGTGGCAACAGCGAAATCAGCACCTGTCCGTACACGTCATTTTGTATGTGAGTGTAAGCATCATTTCCTATTCTCACTGGTTGATTCCCCTGATAGCCAGCCAGTGGTATCTCCTTTTCGATCAGCTTTTTTTGACCAGATATTCCATACAAAGGTTGATACCGGTCGGATTCTTCTATGGTCGTATTGAGGATGTAATGAAAATACTTTTCTGACTCTTCAAAGTGCCCAATATTATTGAAGGCGTTGAGCGTGTAGAAGGTATCCCGCATCCAGCAGTAGCGGTAGTCCCAATTTCGCGTGCTACCGGGAGACTCTGGCAAACTGGTAGTAGCTGCAGCTATAATGGCTCCGGTATCTTCGTACTGATGTATTTTCAGAATCAGTGCCGAGCGAATTGCTTCCCGCTGATAGAAATTAACGATGGCTGCTGTTTTGACCCAGTTTCTCCAGTAATTCTTCGTCTTGGATAAAAACAAGTCTACAGTTTCCTCTAGTGAAGCTTCTAAAGGAGGACCATAGGTAAGCACCATGTACTTGGTTTCATTAAGCACAAAGCTGTCCTCATTGATTACATAGTTTAGAGAAATATTGGTAGTGAGCCGAACATGCGCCTCCAGGCCTAAGAATCGAATGTGATTGCTACCCATGGAAGGCTCAGGCACCGTATTGCCGTAATCACCTCTCGGCGAACATTTCACCACCACTCTAGGACTTCCCTCCAACCGTTCGATCTTTCGAATCATCATCAGTGGACGGTAATAACGATCCGTCTGATAAAACCTCGGTGCAAAATCCGTTACCTTATACCGCCCAGTCTCGCTAGTCACTTCGGTACACAATATATTCGTATTCTCCACATAGTACTGTTTGGATTGCATCTCACTTTCCAAAGGCTTCACAGAAAACTCACCACCCTTTTCCTGATCTAGCAATCCTCCGAAAATGAAGCTACTATCAAAGCGTGGCCAGCACATCCAGGAGATGTTGGTATCTTTATGAATGTGAGCAGTAAAGGCACAGTTGCCAATTACACCAAAATCATACGTATGTCTTTGCATGGGTTATCGTTAAAAAGTTACTAGTATTTCAGATCAATGAATCTAACATTTTATTATCAATTCATAAAATAAATTGATATTTCCTTATAAAGAAAGCAATATAAAATTGATTTATCAATAAAATTAACAAAAACTACTCTTAGCTCCTTGTCTATTTATGGCTATTATTCAGCTCGAAAACGTACAAAAATCCTTTGAGCAGAAACCCGTACTACGGCGGATTTCAATGGACATACATGAGGGTGAGACGGTGGCACTCCTGGGGAAAAGTGGTTCAGGCAAAACTACCCTACTCAAACACCTCAATGCGCTACTGAAACCGGATGATGGAAGGGTTTGTTTTCAGGGCACTCCTATTGACACGCTAAAACCTCACATCCTCCGCAGACAAATGGGCTATGTGATACAAGATGTAGGTCTTTTACCCCACCTTAGTATAGAAGAAAACCTCACAATGCCTCTGCGGATAACAGGCCGATCAGCCAGCCAGGACACTATAATAGAGTTAATCGAGCTTGTAGGACTCCATGAAAAATACCTCAATCGCATGCCACATGAGCTCAGCGGCGGACAGCAGCAGCGTGTGGGAATAGCTCGAGCGCTGGCCACAAACCCACAAGTCATCCTAATGGACGAGCCGTTCAGCGCGCTAGACAACATCACCCGCATACAGTTGCAGGATGACTTTCTAAACCTCAAAGGCCTTGCAGCAAAAACGATCATCATGGTTACTCACGATGTTTTTGAAGCTTTCAAACTGGCCGACCGGATTGCACTCCTGCACGATGGTGAATTGATGCAATTTGACACACCTATCAATCTGCTAACAAAACCTGCCAGCAACCATGTGGCTGATTTTCTAAAAAACGACCATCTGCTGCTAAAAATGCATCAGATTACCTGCCATCAGCTTGGACATCACTCTACCAAAACCGTATTTCATGCACTGGAAAGTGATGAACTGAAAAGCACTGAAAAACTGGCAATTATGCAAGCATTCCTGAATTTCCACTCATGAGCACCTGGCAGTATATAGTGGACCATAGGGAAGAAATTCTGTTACAAACAGAGGAACATTTACTTATAACCCTGACAGCTATTGCGCTGGCAACAGCTGTAGGTGTCTCGCTAGGTATTTTAATAACCCGAAAACCCTGGATGGCCAAAGGTATTCTCGGGCTGGTAGGGATCATTCAAACCATCCCCAGCCTGGCGTTATTGGGCTTCATGCTACCCCTGCTCGGCATTGGCACCCTACCCGCGGTGGTAGCACTCTTTCTCTATGCACTTTTACCTATCGTGAGCAATACCTACATAGGCATCACCAACATCTCTAAGCCGGCCGTAGAAGCAGCTATCGGCATGGGCATGACCCGATCTCAAATCCTGCGTTATGTAGAACTTCCGCTGGCCCTACCTACCATACTTACTGGCATCAAAACTGCTACTGTAATCAATGTAGGAGTGGCCACACTATGCGCCTTTATTGGTGCGGGAGGTCTGGGTCAGTTAATTTTCCGGGGCATATCGCTCAACAACACACCAATGATCCTTGCAGGAGCCATACCTGCCTCATTTCTGGCCATCAGTCTGGATGCATTTTTAGGTCTCGTACAGCGTCATTACAAAAGCAAAATGCTGTGGATTGGTTTATTCGTTGTTGCCGCTATTTGGCTAGCAGTTTCACTATGGCCTGAAAGATCCCCCACTTCATCCTTGACTGCTGGTTTTAATTCTGAATTTATTGAACGAGCAGATGGATTCGTGAGACTGGACAGCACCTACAACCTTCCGCTCACCATCAAAGAAATGGAGATAGGCTTAATGTATCAGGCATTGCACGAAGGCAAGGTAGATGTGATCGATGGATTCAGTACAGACGGGCGAATCAAGGCCTATGACCTGAAACTACTCAAAGATGACCAACAATACTTTCCTCCCTATGAAGCAGCTCCTATCGTAAACAATGCTACGCTCACACTACACCCACAACTCCGGCAAGTCATCAATATGCTAAAAATCACCAATGATGAAATGGTGGAGCTCAACTACGAGGTAGATCAGAACAAAACCGATCTCCAAACAGCCGCCTTTGACTTTCTTCAGTCAAAAGGACTGCAAGCTCACAAAGGTGCCGGCCATAGTGATTCTCCGCACATAGTGATTGGTTCGAAAGCATTTACGGAAAACTACCTCATGGCACATCTCTTTGCCCAGCTGATTGAGGGCAACACCAATCTCCAGACAAAACTTATTTTAGGCTTTGGAGGAACAAAAATCATCTTTGAAGCTCTCAAAGCAAAAGAAATAGACATGTATGTAGAATATACTGGTACAGGCTTACTCGTACTTCTAGACGAAAAATACACTCCCGATGCAACACCTTCAGAGACCTACCAAAGGGTAAAAAAAGGCTTTCAGCATCAATATAACATCACGTGGATGGAACCCATCGGATTCAATAACACCTTCGCGTTGATGATGCGCAGAAACATGGCAGATTCTTTGAATATTCATACCATATCCGATCTCTCAGACCATCTACATCACATTAAATAAAGATTTTCACTACATAGTCAACGATTTAGTTATATTTGGTTGGTTTGTATCATCAATCACATGCTAAAGGAAATTACAAAGAATAAGACGCTAAAGATTATTCTTGAAATCATCGCCGGTTTTTTAGTCTACTTTCTACTGATTACCATTCTTATCTATGTAGAGAAAGACAGCACTCAGTCGGGTATTCGGGATTATCAAAATGCGATTTGGTTTTCTATCGTCACACTTACTACTGTGGGTTATGGAGACCTTTTCCCTGCCACCTTATACGGAAGGGCAATTGGTTACATTTTTATCCTCATGAGCATCGGTATTTATGGTTTGTTGATCGGTCAATTCACTACACTTATGGCTACTATTAAAGAAAACAAAAAACTTGGCTACAATGGCACCTCTTTTGAAGGGCATGCAGTCATCATCGGATGGAACGAATTTGGAAAAATGGTCGTAGAGCAGCTGATTGGTGTCGGCAAGCAAGTAGCGGTTATTACCAACAACAAAGACCATATAGACATCATCAAAGACAACTACAACTCTCGTGACATTTACATTCTGTTTTCTGACTTTACGGCATTTGAGTTATTAAAGAAAAGTAACATCGAGCAGTCGTCCATTGTCTTTGTCAACCTGGATGACGATACCGAAAAGCTGGTCTATATCCTGAATCTAAAAAAGGTATTTCCAGACCTGGAATACGTAGTAACCCTGGACAATGGAGACCTAAAAAACACGTTTGTGAGCGCTGGGGTAACCAATACGATTTCCAAACACGAAATCTCTTCCAAACTACTGGCTTCCTATATGTTTGAGCCGGATGTGGCTGCGTATAGTGAGTCCATCATGTCGTTCGCAAAAGGTGATTCGGACTATGACATGAAGCAGTTTTTGGTCAACTCCTCAAACCCCTACCTTGGGAAAGCCTATCAGGAAGCTTTTTTTGATCTCAAGCGCCGATACAACAGTATTTTGATTGGTATCACAAAGCGTGACAAATACGGTAATAAGCGCCTGATCAAAAACCCTCATGGCGATCTTAAAATTGCTCCTGGCGACTACCTCATAATCATCATGAACGGAAAAGCTTTTAAACTGCTCAAGAAGACATTTGCAGTGAATGAAGGCTTCATCAGAGATCAGAAAAAAGAATCATGAAACACCTCAAATCACTGATACTAACAGGGGCTGCCCTTGCTACCATGATGGGCTGTGAAAACAGAGACATCAATGAAGGCGAGCAATTTAAGCCTCGTGAGATTCATGAAGACATCATGGTACACTTTGACAAGATCACTGTAGATGGAATAGAATACCTCATTTTGGAAAAAGACAATAATAACCCGCATGAGGGATTTGGGTTTATGGCATTTAGAGCAAACAAGCTTATGGAAAAGCAGGACTCGCTTCTAGCCCACATGCGCACGATTCAGGAACTACAAATAAAAACACTAGCTGCTGTGAGTAGACGCTCTGTAGAGGATGTCACTGCAGAAACTGAAGAAATCTTTCTGCGCTATCTAAACATAGAGCAAGATGAGCTCAACCAGCTAGAACAAAACAACCTAAAAAGCGACAGCAGGACTAACTCCCTGGGTGATACAGAAGAAGAATAAGTTGTTTTAAAAGAGTTATGACATAAAAAAAGCACGAGCGAACACTCGTGCTTTTTTTATGTCTTATTGTTTTTTCTTACTTCTGAAAATGCGCCTTGAGCACCTTCAGTGCTTTCGACACGTCTTCTGATACCACTGGCGAATTCACAATATCTTTCGCCACTTTCACAGCATCTATCAGCTCATCCTTATCTCGAAAAACCTCATCAAGGATGTTGCAGTCATAGATTAGAGACATCAATATCACGAACGAATTGGTCGGCTTAGCGCTTTTAAACACAATTGCCTGTAAGCTCTTACGAATTTCTGCCTCAAACGCGTAATTGGCATTGTCCATTCGCTCAGAGAGTGGAATCCACATCAGCTTGGTAGCCTCTTTTTTGAGTATACCTCGCTGTACCAGCAATTCATTCAGATCTTCTTGAATGTCTTTGAAAGTATGCGCCAGATTTTCCACAGCATCAATCAAACCAACCCCAGACTTTACCTTTTTCAGGATATTGTCTAGAATACCGTTTCCAGTACCTGTTTGATCCAGCACTTCAATCACATTATCTTTGATTGCTACTTTCTTCAATAAGTGCAACTCCAGTAATGCCGCACTGATCAAGCCAGGGACAATTGATTTTTCTGCTGCCGCCAGAAGTCTACCTTCTTCGTCATCAAGTGCAATCAAATACAGTCCTTCAGCAATGCTAATTTTCATATATCAAGCTACAGTTAATTTTTTTTCAATAGTAATCCCATCGTAAGTCCCTGCACCAGAATCGAGAATACTACGCAACAGTAGGTAGCAAAAAGTATGGTTTCCTTGATCACTGGCTCTATCCAGGTAAACTCCGATAAAGACAGGGCCAAAGCTACAGAAATACCTCCACGTAAACCACCCCAGGTCAATATAGCAATGGTTTTTGGCTCAAAAGTTCTGAAAAAGGACATGATACTAATTGGCACCGACACCCCAATAAAGCGAGCAGTGAGAACTATGAGAATTCCTGCGATACCGATTAAGATACTGTTAGGCGAGAACGTGTTGGCAATCACAATCATCTCCAGCCCTACCAGAATGAACAAAATGGCATTGAGTGCCTCATCGAGCAGGTGCCAAAACTTGAACACATATTCACCAGTGGCGTTGGCAAGTTTTTCGTCTCTACCTTCATTTCCAATAAAGAGTCCCATTACCACCATGGCTAATGGACCAGACACGTGCAACAGTTCGGCGATTCTACCCCCCACCATCACTAGTGTAAGTGTTACGAGCACTTCTAGCTCCACATGATCATTGTCGATAAAGTTTAGCAAACGGAAACCTAGAAAACCAAAAATAGCCCCTAGAAGCACTCCTCCGATCACTTCTTTGCCAAATAGCAGAGCCACTGACGCTGCGGTAATCTCTCCGCCCCCGTGACCTCCATGCCCGGCAGCATCGCCCCCAAAACTGGCCTGAGCAATACCAAGGATAGTTAGAAAAACTACTACTCCTACACCATCATTGAAAAGCGACTCACCTGCAATCTTAATTTCCAGGTTTTTTGAAAGCCCAAATTTCTTGATCAATGCAAGTACTGCAATAGGGTCTGTAGGCGAAATAAGCGCACCAAACAACAGGCAATAAATGTAATCAATCTCTACTCCTAATACGGGAAAGGTATAAAACACTAGTGTACCCACAATAAATGTGGACAAGAGCGTACCTACTGTGGCAAGTACCAGTACAGGCACTCGCTCTTCGAGTAGCTTTTTCAAATTCACCGAGAGTGCACCGGCAAATAGCAGGAAGTTGAGCATGACGCCCATAAGTACTTCCTTGAAGTCGAATTCTTCTACAATGTGCTCCGCTCCTCTGGTAACAGCCGGAAAAGCATAACCAAGTATTAGAATAAATACTGACATCATTAAGGCGATGGCCATCAACCCAATCGTACTTGGGAGTTTCAAGGCCGTGATGTTAATCAGCGTGAAAATTGCTGCAAGAAAAATCAGCAGCGTGATTAGGTCGAGTATACTCATTTGGTGAAAAATAATGGATTAAAAATGACTCCATATTGGCATTGCCAAAATAAAAATAAAAGTATTACAAAAAAAATATTGCCTAACTTTTATTCCAGACTAAAAACCAGAAAAATCTTTAAATATTCTTAATAAAAGCCGATTTTTAGCCCCATGATTACAATGCGAGACTTTCAGGTTATTGGAATATTTTGTGTTTTTTTAGCTACATCCTTTAGCTGCAAAACGGCCAACCAAACCCTGGGTGCACTAAAGGTCAAGCGAACCCTTAAGACCTCCCCGATATTCAGCAATCAGTTTACGGGATTTTACCTCCTCGATCCTACCACTGGTGAAGTACTTCTAAAGCAAAATGAAGCGTTGCATTTTACACCTGCTTCGAACACCAAAATACTCACCACCCTGGCCTGTCTCACTCATCTAAAGGACTCGTTACCTTTTGGATCTACCTACCTCATGCCTGACAGCACGGTATGCATTCAACCTTTCGGTGACCCTACTTTTCTACATCAAGATTTTCCCGAACAGCCCGTAATTAGAAAACTTGCACAGGCACCCCACCTGTCTGTAGCATTACCCGATCGCATTCTGGAGCCATTTGGTCCCGGATGGGCTTGGGACGATTATCAGTATAGTTTTCAAAGTGAGCGATGTTGGATGCCGATCTATGGCAATGAAGTAAGAATTTACAGTACCGACACACTACACATCGTACCATCTTTTTTCAATCACTATGTCAATAGGTATGTGGGAGAACGCCCGGGCAGTCTTGTATATCGAGATTTGCATTACAACCTTTTCAATATCTGGATGGAGTACGACACGTCTACCTTTGAACGAAAAATTCCTTTCGCCTGGAGCGAAGAATTACTCCATACCCTGCTAGCTGACACCCTTCACATCACGATAAGCAGCAGCACAGATGCCCCATCACATAACGCTGACACTCTTTACAACCAGGCCACCCTCCCCACTCTGGCACTCATGATGCAGCGTAGTGACAACTTCCTGGCCGAACAACTCTTAATCACCACGGCCAGATCGAGAGGATATACCAACATAAGTGCCTTTAGTAAAGCACTTATCGAAATATGGAATCTCCCCGATGACATTCGCTGGGTGGACGGATCGGGGCTGTCGCGATATAACTTAATGACGCCCAGAGTAATGGCTGTGCTTCTTCAAAAAATCCTGAATCACTCCGACAAAGCATCTATCAAGTACATTTTCCCAAATGGAGGGGTATCGGGCACCATCAAACACTGGTATGACGCTGATCAACCCTATGTGTTTGCAAAAACCGGCACACTTAGCAACAATCACTGCCTGAGCGGATACATTCAAACCCGCTCAGGCCGATGGCTTATATTTTCGATCATGAACAACAACTACACGCACCCGGTCACTGATGTGAAGTTGGAAATGGAAAAACTCCTGGAAACCATTCGGGATCGCTACTGATCTACATGTTTGGAAATCAGCCCTCCGGTAAGTCGCATGAGCTCGATTTTACTCTCCATTAGGTTATAGATTGCTTGCAATTTCTGTATAGATGCATTGAGGTGGTTGTTCTGAACCACTCGATAATCAAATGAATTGATCGTACCTCCTTTGAATTTTTCCTGCGTGATGTCCAGATTGGTAGCAGCAGATGACTCCAGCCGCTGATTGATATCAAAAAGCTGCTTCCTAACCTGATAGCGATCATATGCCTGACGCAGGTCCCTGTCAAGAGTTGTCTTCATTTGATCGATGCGTATATTTCCTATATCCTCACGCACCATGCTATTTTTAATCGCTCGGTTAATCTTCCCTCCGTTGAAAAGGGTAAAAGACAGTCGGAAATTCGCAAAGTAATTATCTGTAATAGCATTCAAAGGATCTTCTGGCCCAGGGCTACTGCTGCCATCACTTTGTGGAAAAGACGCTCGGCTTAAATCCACTCTACTTCTAGTATGCGAATACCCTGCACTCATGGTCAATGTAGGGTAGCGATCAGCTCTTGCCAGGTCCACATCTGAGCCCAGTATGCTTTGAGAGATGTACTGCTTTTTCAAGTCTACATTCCCATCAAACATTTTTTGCTGTAAATCCCCCAACTCATAGGACGGAAAGTCTTCCTTCAGATCGTCAGTAAACACGTACTCAGTATCCACATCACGCACTCCCATTACCAAGTTCAGGTTACGCACGGCGGACCTTAACACCAACTCCTGATTTACATAATTTACCGAATCACTCAGGTAATTCCCCTCCTCCAGCAACACATCCGAAGTAACAGAACTACCTAGCTCCTGTTTGGTCTTCACATATACGTAGCGGTCACTGCTCAGCGCCAACTGACGCTCATAGACCTGAAGGCGCTCTTGTTCCAATGTAGCCAGATAATATCCAAGTATTACCGTTTGCAGTGCATTGGTTATCACTATCGATGCGTTTCCTGCACTTTCTGCTTCCAATTGATCCAACCGTCTTCGGGTAGTGATCACCCTAAACCCATCGAACAGCACCCAGTCCATTGTAACACCCGGGTTGATAGAATTGGATAGTGTAATGTCTTGCAGCTGAAATGGTGAGGCTGTTTTCACATTGTCAGACAAATTATTGTTTTGGTTTACCCCAAATGAAATTGTCGGCAACAATCCTGCTTGCCCCCAATTATTGTTGTTCTCTGCAATGTTTACATTTTGACGCTCTATACGGATATCAAAGTTGTTCTCTAAACACAGAGTAATGGCATCAGACAGTGAAAGTGCCTGCTGTGCATGTCCGGCTATGGCCAGCACCATCAGCACCATCAAAGCGTTATATTTTATCATTGTTTGTTGCATTATATATCTTCTAATCATTAAGCAGACTCTCGGTACTCTTCTAGTCGCTTTTCATCGAGCAGCACACGTTCTACTTCTTCTCTACTAGGTTTTTCTCCAGTCCAAAACCATACGATAGCCCTCCGAATATCATTGAACAAAAGGATAAACACAGGGAAGAAAAGCAGAATAATAAAAGTACCTATCAATACTCCATACGCTACTGATATGGCCATCGGAATAAGAAACTGAGCCTGAAAGCTCGTTTCCTTGATGAGCGGGTACAACCCCAATACGGTAGTGAGTGAAGTAAGCATAATTGCGCGAAAACGGGCAATCCCTGCATTATATGCTGCTTGATAAACGCTTTGCCCTTCTTCTTTGATCAGCGAATTAAACTTGGATAAAAACACCACTGCGTCGTTGATAATCACGCCAGAGAGTGCTACCATACCCCAGACGCTGAGTAGCGACACGGGCAGCTCCCTGCCACTGATCCAGGACTCCACGCCGTGCCCAAACATGGCACCAAACCAGCCTAATGGTATCATGAGCGTAATCAGCAAGGCCTGGTAAAAGGACCTAAAAGTGATCATCAGGATAAAGAATATCAGCAAAAATGCTCCCCCAAAATACAATCCTATCTCCTGTCCGGCACGGGCACTTTCTTTTGATTGCCCCCCATAGTCCACATTTACTGATGGAAACCTCGCCTTGAGTTCGGGTATGATGGTGTCTTGAATCTTGGAAATGATCGGCGGCACTTCTGCAAATGGGTCATGCAGGTCGGCTTCTACTGTGACAGCTCGTGAAGTGTTGTAATGACGAATACCAGACACTCCTCTTTCGATTTGATAGTCCGCCACCTGTGTCAGTGGAAAGGATTTTCCATCTGCTGTTTTGATTTTAATATCCTCCAGCTGACCAATACTACTACGATCCTCATCTGGATAACGTACCCACACACGCAGTTCGTCATTGCCTTTCATGAAACGCTGCGCCTCTTCGCCAAAAAAGCCCTGACGCATTTGTCTGGTAATGTCGTCATGAGTAAGCCCCAGAAAGTACGCCTCTGGTCGTAGATCAAAAAGCATCTCTCTCCTACCAATCGGAACATTATCCTGAATTTCTTTGAGGTCAGGAATATTTTCCAACTCAGCTTTCAAAAATTCCTTTGCCTGCCGAAGCTCGTCATAGTTTTTTCCCAGTAGCATAACCGATACAGGCTTACCCCAGCGGTTACCACCCCCAATACTGAACTTATCAGCCTCTGGCACAGGACCTATTTCTTTACGTATACGCCCAATCAAGTCAAACTGATTGATGCCATATTTATCCAGTTCCTCGTACATTACATTCACATTCCCGGCATGCGAACCACTCTCTCCATCTCCAGAAAACCCAACATTGGTGAAGGTATAAGTAACAATATCCTCATCTGTCTCAAACTCGGATTTCATGTCATCGTTCACTTTCCACACGGCCTCATTGAAGCGCTCCAGGTAGGCTTCCACTTTTTGCTCACGCTCACCAGGCTTAAACGAAATATTGATATTAAAGCTATTGAAAGGTATCTGTGGAAAGAAAGTGGCTTTGATCTGACCTCCTGCCAACAGCCCAACAATAATGGCAATAAACCCAAATAGCATTGCTAAAGAAACTGCTCGGTATTTCATACAAAACTGCAGAGCCTTTCCATAAAGCTGGTACCGTAAGTAATCTATAAAGCCATTGATGGCACTGCGAATCTTGAAGCTGCGCGTGTCTTCCTTTTTCACACTCAACACCGACTTGCTGGCAAGGTGGGCCGGCAGGATAAAGAAAGCCTCTAGTAGAGAAAACGCAAGGCTAAATATCACCACATAGGCCATATCCTTCAAAAACTCAAAGCCGCCAGTGAGGAAAAGTAATGGCAAGAAAGCCACGATGGTAGTAGTCACTGAGGTGAATACCGCCGGCAAAACTTCCAGGGTGCCCCGGACTGCTGCCTGGATCGGGTTCTTTGACTTCTCAAAGTGAGCATAGATATTCTCGGCGATAACAATGCCATCATCCACCAAAATACCAATCACCAGAATCATTCCAAACAGGGAAATCATATTGACAGTAAGCCCCACGAACGATCCAAGTATAAACATCCCCAGGAAAGAGGCTGGGATCCCCCAAGCCACCCAAATAGACAGACGAATACTCAAAAACAAGCCCAATGAAATCAGCACCAATAGCAACCCAACCAGGCCATTGGAGGTAAGCAAGTCCAGACGTTGGTTGAGCATATTGTTAAAATCCCATGTGGTGGTCAGCTGCACCGCACTGTTTTGCTCATTAAATTTCTCCACATAGGCCGACACTGTTTCCGAGATCTCCGTGAGATCCTCGGTTTCAAGTTTTCGCACTTCCAAAAACACCGCCTGTTCGCCATTTAGCAATGCCTTGCTTGGTTGGTCTGCAAACTGCTCCTTTATCTCAGCAATATCCCGAAGTAGCAACTTGGTGCCGTCAGCATTACTGCGGACTACTATCTCACCGATCTGATCAGCTTCGGTCTCTTTTGCTTTAGAGCGAATGAGAATCTCTTCAGTTTTTGATTTTACGGACCCAGCCGAAATGTCTCGGTTGTTGAGCCTCACTGCGGCCACTACCTCATCAAAACGCAGGTTGTATCGTCGCAGCGTTTCTTCACTCACCTCTATAGAGATTTCCAATGGAGGAAAACCCGAAACATTGACCTGACTAATCACACCTGTAGCGAGCAGCTCATCCTCTATACTTTCGGCAAATTCCTTGAGTGTTTTCAAACTCACATCCCCTGTGAGCCCAAGCCATTGCGCTGTAGATCGCTGACGCTGCTTATAAACGATGGGTTTTTCAGCCCCTGCTGGAAACGACGAAATCCCATCCACTGCATTTTTTACTTCAGTGTAGATCTCATCGATATCAAAATTATCCAGTGTAAGTATGGAAATGCTTGCACTGTTTTCCGAAGAAGTAGAATTAATCTCATCAATCCCAGCTGTAGACTTCAGCGCCTCCTCTATTTTGGTGGTAACACCCTCCTCCATTTCCTCAGGTGATGCGCCCGGGTAGGCTACAGTTATATTGATCACCCGATCTTTAGAGGTAGGAAAAAACGACATCCTGGTATTCAAAAAACTCACGATACCGCCCAGAAGGGTGAGAGCTATCAGAATATTTGCCAGAATAGGGTATTTAACAAAATAGGCTACCAATCCTTTGATCATACTCATAGCTTAAATATTAGTTTGATGAAGTATTGGTGGCTCCCAGTGATGTGGGCTTAGCCTCTGATCCACCCATTTCCAGGTTGATATCTTTCTGTTCCAGCTTGTGCACCACCATATTATTGTGGGCATTGATCAATGGTTCCACAACCAGATCAGCATTCTCGGGCAAGCCACTTACCACTACACTTTCCTCCATGGTGCGGTGCACAAACACCTCTTTTATTTTTAGAAGGGTATCTTCTACGACGTATACCTCATTCGCATTGTACACGGCATGCCGGGGTATGATCATTCCCTGCTCTACTTTCCTTGCAGGAATGGCCGCCTGGATAAACTGTCCATCATATATTTTTTCTTTGCCCGGCTGGATAGAAACAAAAACATCTATAGACTGTGTGTTCTGATTGACTACATCACTGATTCGAGTCACTTCGCCGGCCCACCGCTGCTGAGTCTCCGCCGAATAGAGCTCCACAGAGGTGCCCATTTGCACCCATGGAATATCTTTGCTTTCTACAGCTACACGCAGCTCATGGCGACCTGTTCTAATAATGGTTCCTATACTCGTACCAGGATTGACAAAAGCCCCCGACTCCTGATTCACTGCGGTGATACTCCCGTCAAATGGCGCATAATAGCGATACTTGGTGAGGCGCTCCTCAGCACTTTTGATGGTATAAAAAGTAGAGTAAATCCCCTGAGTAGCTAAAAAGGTCTTTTCCTTATCAGTTTTGGCTTCTGGCAATTCGGGCAAATCACTGTCCACCGTTACCGCTTTAAAATAAGCATCCCATTGTGAATAGCTATTTGGATGATCTATCTTCAAGTCGGGCAAAATAGCCGCCAGATCACGTAAAAAGTTGCTTTTTTGAGATTTCAACGTCAGAGCAGCTTCCTTATCATCGATATAAAAGAGTAAGGCCCCTTTTCTGAATCGTTGCCCCTCTTTGAGTCTCACAGAGCCCTCATACATACGGCCAGATACTTCTGAAATTAAGTCGATGGACTGAGCAGTTTCTACTCGCCCAAAAGCGGTAATGTAGGTCTGAATGTCTTCGTACGTCACTGATGTAGTGCTTACGAATTTCTTTACTAGCTTAGGTTTCTTGGTTTCCGGAGCTTCCTTTTGTCCGGCAAAAAATACTGACATGCCTATGGCGCTGGCAAAAATTACCGCCCCTACTGCCAATATCAACCACTGTCTTTTCTGCATAAATAGGTGATTACTAAATCTGAATGAATTCTTATGGTTTAAAGGAATTGCCCTCCTTTTGTTGCACTGCCGCGAACTTACTTGACAAGCGGACGAAAACACCGATCAAGCAATTCTTTTAAGTGATAAAAGGTAGCTTTTCAAGGGTACCAAATCGCCCGCCACACCGTATCCAGAATAAAAGTTTTGTGTACTGATGGGCCTTTATATAGCTTTAAAAACAACTTAACTCAAACACCCTATGAATTTGCGGTTTATCCTACTGGCATGTCTTTCTCTTACCATCCTTGCAAACTCCTCGGCCCAGCGCTCAAAAAAACAGTCAGCCGATACCGGCTATAAGCAGAGCTTTTTAGACGGCATCAAATGGCGACACGTAGGGCCATTTCGCGGAGGACGCTCCGCAGCAGTCACAGGCGTACCAGATCAGCCCAATCTGTACTATTTTGGTGCTACTGGCGGTGGAATCTGGAAAACTACAGACGCTGGCAACACCTGGAGTAATATTTCCGATGGCTACTTTGGAGGCTCCATTGGGGCCATAGCTGTGAGTGATTGGGACCCAAACGTGATCTATGTAGGTGGCGGTGAAAAAACAGTCAGAGGAAATGTATCCTTCGGATATGGCCTTTGGAAATCTCTGGACGCAGGAAAAAGCTGGAAACCTGCCGGACTGCCCAAATCCCGCCACATTTCAAGGATTCGCATACACCCCAAAAATCCCAACATAGTCTATGCTGCTGTGATGGGTGACCTGTACCAACCTACATCCGAGCGAGGTGTCTATAAATCTACCGACGGGGGAAATACCTGGAATAAAGTGCTTTTTGCCAACCAACATGCCGGTGCTGTAGACCTTTGTATGGACCCTACAAACCCACGCGTCTTGTATGCCACCACCTGGAGAATTCGTCGAACGCCATATAGCCTGGAAAGCGGAGGTGAAGGCTCCGCCCTCTGGAAGAGCACAGATGCAGGCGAAACCTGGACCAATATCTCTACAAACAAAGGACTCCCTGAAGGGATCTGGGGAATAGCTGGTGTGGCAGTCTCTCCCCTAAATGCCGAGCGTGTGTGGGCTATCATAGAAAATGAAAACGGAGGAGTATACCGATCTGAAGACGGGGGAGCTACCTGGAAGCTCACCAATTCTAGTCGGGCATTGCGCCAAAGAGCCTGGTATTACACACGTATATATGCTGACACCCAGGATGAAGACAAGGTGTATGTACTCAATGTGGACTATCACGTAAGTAAAGATGGAGGAGAAACTTTTGAATCTGCCAGAGCACCACATGGTGACCACCACGACCTATGGATAGCTCCTGAGAATTCTAACCGAATGATCATTGGTGACGATGGTGGTGCTCAGGTGAGCTTTGATGCCGGCGCCAACTGGAGCACCTACCACAATCAACCTACGACACAGATCTATAGGGTGACTACAGACAATGCATTCCCATATCGCATATATGGTGCCCAACAAGACAACTCCACACTGCGAATAGCCCACCGCACAGATGGAACTTTTATCGGAGAACGAGATTGGGAACCTACTGCTGGTGGCGAAAGCGCCCACCTCGCCGTGGACCCTACAGACAATGACATTGTCTATGGCGGTAGCTACGATGGCTTTCTGACACGCTACAACCACCGCACCAAAGAAATACGCGCTATCAATGTATGGCCAGACAACCCAATGGGCTGGGGTGCTGAAGGCATGAAATACCGATTCCAATGGAATTTCCCGATTTTCTTTTCCAAACACGACCCAAAGAAACTCTATACAGCATCTAACCACCTGCATGTCACCTACAACGAAGGACAATCATGGGAGGTGATCAGCCCGGACCTTACGCGAAATGACCCATCCAGGTTGGGGCCTTCAGGTGGTCCAATCACCAAAGACAATACTTCAGTGGAATACTACTGCACCATCTTTGCGGCCGTAGAGTCGCTACACGAACCAGAGGTGATCTACACAGGATCAGATGACGGCCTGGTACACATTACCCGGGATGGTGGCAAAAACTGGACAAACATCACACCAACCGACCTTCCAGAATGGACCATGATCAATTCATTGGAAGTAGATCCTCACCGAAAAGGCGGCATCTACCTGGCTGGCACCCGATACAAACTTGGGGACTATTCTCCGATCTTGTTTAAGTCCTACGACTATGGTGAAACATGGCAAAAAATCACAAAAGGAATCCCCGAAGAGCATTTTACGCGTGTACTTCGCGCTGACCCTGAGCGTAAGGACTTATTATATGCAGGAACAGAATCTGGCATGTACATATCATTTGATGGAGGCAGCTCATGGTCGGCCTTTCAGCAAAACCTGCCAGTAGTGCCTATCACTGATTTGGCCCTAAAAAACAACAACCTCATAGCCTCCACTCAGGGCCGTGGATTCTGGCTGATTGATGACCTTACACCTTTGCATCACCTAAATGCACAAGTCAACGAATCAACCGCATTTCTCTTTAAATCAATGGACACTTACCGCCTCGGTGGTGGAGGTGGCAAAACTTCACTCACAGCAGGTACCAACCACCCTGGTGGTGCATTGGTGCACTTTTACCTAAAAGATACGACAGGTAAAGACACCGTTCGTCTCACATTTCGCAAAGGAACAGACGTAATTAAGGTCTTTAGCTCGGCTCCGAACAAAGACCAACAGGAAGAAAGCCTACCCATCTCTCCTGGGTTCAACACTTTCCAGTGGGACATGCGCTATGCGGATGCCAAAACTTTTGACGGCATGATCCTGTGGTGGGCAACCACTAAGGGTCCCGTAGCTCCTCCCGGAAACTATGAAGTGGAACTCGCTGTGGGCAACTCTATCCAAACCCAGCAGCTGAAGTTGATGAAAGATCCACGAAACAGCTCATCAGTGGAAGACCTGAAGGCACAGTTTGATTTTTTGATATGCGTACGAGACAAACTCTCTGAAACGCACCAGGCCATCCAAAATATCCGATCGGTACGCGATCGGATAGCGGCAGTAAAAACAGCCCTAAACTCCCAAGAGCATCAGGCGCTGATTGCTCAGGCTGACAGCCTCAGCGAGCAACTGACGAACATAGAAAAAGCACTTTACCAGACCAAAAATGAGAGCAGACAAGATCCATTGAATTTCCCCATCCGACTCAACAACAAGCTAGGCCACCTGGCCTCCCTTACTGCAATGGGAGACTACCCTCCTACAGAGCAGGCTATACAATTTTACCAGGAAGTCAGAGCCAGAATAGACGAAGAATTAGGTAAACTGGACCTTCTGATGAAAAATGATGTAGTGACACTAAATGAAGCCATCATTGCCAATAAAATTCAACTCATCAGCACCGACGAATAAGTCAAATTGAGCATATTTGCGACCTCATCAATGCTCGAATCATGTACAATGTAGTCGTAATAGGTGGTGGAATCGTAGGGCTTGCTTCTGCTTTGAAAATCAAAGAAAGCAACCCTAAACTTCGTGTGGCAGTGGTGGAAAAAGAAAAAGACCTGGCCATGCACCAAACCGGTCACAATAGCGGTGTGATCCACTCAGGGCTGTACTACAAACCTGGAAGCCTCAAAGCCAAAAACTGTGTGGACGGGTACAATAAGCTGATACAGTTTTGTGAAGAAGAAGAAATCAAATTCGAGCTGTGTGGAAAAATAGTGGTCGCCACTCGTGAAGAACAGCTACCCACGCTAAACATGCTTTATGATCGTGGACAACACAACGGGCTCACTGGCCTGAAAAAGCTGGTGCGTGACGAACTGAAAGAATATGAACCCTATGCAAATGGAGTTCAGGGGATTTTTGTACCACAGACGGGCATCATAGACTACAAAGAGGTAGCGTACAAATACGCCGAGAAAATACGCCATTTCGGAGGCGACATTTTCCCAGACAACAAAGTACTCGACATCACGGAAAACAAGGGTTTCATACAGGTCACCACCAAGCATCAGACACTCACTACCCGGCTGGTGGTCAACTGCACCGGATTGTTTTCTGACCAAATAGCCAAACTCACCGGTGTACCCGTCAACTACCGAATCATCCCCTTTAGAGGTGAATATTACAAAATCAAAGAACAAAAAGAGCACCTGGTCAAAAACCTCATCTATCCGGTACCTGACCCCAACTTCCCCTTCCTGGGCGTTCATTTTACACGCATGATAGGCGGTGGCATAGAGGCTGGCCCAAACGCCGTACTAGCCTACAAAAGAGAAGGGTATACCAAATCAGACATCAGCCTCAAAGATCTGGCTGGGAGTTTAGGATGGAAAGGGTTTAGAAAAGTCGCTGGAAAATATTGGAAAACTGGCCTGGGAGAGTTTTATCGCTCATACTCTAAAAGTGCATTTACCAAAGCTCTGCAGGAGCTGCTACCAGATATTCAAAAAAATGACCTGGAGCCAGGTGGGTCTGGAGTGAGAGCTCAGGCATGCGACAAAGACGGGGGACTCATAGATGACTTCTTGATACTGGAAAGCGAAAAAGTGATCAATGTAGGAAATGCTCCTTCACCAGCGGCCACTTCTTCGCTAGCTATTGGTGAGCACGTTGCCAATCTTGCCTTGAAAAGATTCTCAAATTAATCCCACAAAAGTCATGATGGTGCCAATCACATCATGAAATAGTTGTTTCTAAAAACCAACTACTGCTGTCAGTTCGTTTATAACCATGAAACGATGAAGCGTATGAAGAACTTAAAAACAATAGCACTTGGATATACTATGTTGTTGGCTTTCTCGGCCTGTGCACAGCAACCTAAAGAAGCACAGACAGAGAATGATAGTATAGGAAAAATCGAAAAAACGGAATCCGAGTGGAAGGCCGAGCTCACTGACATGCAATATTATGTGCTGCGCGAGCAGGGAACTGAGCGTGCCTTTACCGGTGAGCTATGGAACAATAAAAAAACCGGCACCTATTCTTGTGCTGGATGTGGACTACCTCTTTTCAAATCAGAAACCAAATTTCGATCTGGCACAGGTTGGCCCAGTTTTTACCAACCGATCAACACTACCAATGTAGGCACGGAATCCGACAGAAGTCTTGGCATGGTACGTACGGAAGTGCACTGTGAGCGTTGTGACGGACACCTTGGACATGTTTTCCCCGATGGCCCTGAACCAACCGGACTTAGATATTGCATCAATTCGGCAGCACTAAAATTTGTTCCAGAAGCCAAAGACTAAAGCGCTAGCACCTCTTTAATAAAACGAAGCGCCCTCAGCTCCATATAGCTGTAAGGCTTGCGCCATATCGAAAACCCGGCATGTCCTCCATACTTGGGTATCTCCAGGTGAAACAAATCACTGGCTTGTGCAAAAGCCTTAGGATAACATGCCTGTCCCAGCATAGGATCATTGGCTGCATTCACTACCAGCACAGGCACATCTAAGCCTTCAAAGTACCGGTCACATGTAGCCTCACGAAAAAAATGATCCTTATCGGCAAATCCATGCAGTGGTGCTGTATACCGATCATGAAACGCATCAAAGTCTGGCAATTCATCTACTCCAGAAGCATCTACTTCCTCAAACCGCTCAGCTTTCAGCTTTATTTTCTCTATTAGTTTTTTCAGAAAGCGCTGCTCATACATGCGATTCCCTCTAGCCTGCAGTTGCACAGCACTATCTCTAAGGTTACAAGGCACCGAAAAGGTGACTGCACCCTTCAACCGGTGATCTCTCGGAGCTTCGCCCAGATACTTCAAACTCATACTCCCTCCCATGGAATACCCCGCGAGCACTACGTGCTGATAGCCATTCCCCAGCACATGCTGCACTACACGATGCAAATCTGGTGTATCACCATGGTGATAAAACCTGGGTAGCCGATTCATTTCTCCACTGCAACTTCTGCAGTTCCATGCCAGCACATCCCATCCCTGTGCTTTAAAAAAATGAGCCGTTCGCTTTACATAGAATCGTTGACTATCACCTTCCAGGCCATGGGTGATGATCATACATTTATGACTACCTCCCCGTATCCAATCGAGATCCAAAAAATCACCATCCTCCAACTCCAAACGCTCTCGGGAGTAAAAGTCTCCTTTTACTTTAAAAAACATGCTTGGAATCACGGTTTCCCAATGGGCGTTTAGCATATAGCGCGGCGGACGTTTATAGTCAGAGATGTGTTCTAGTGGCATAATTCAGTCGTATATCTTTTCTAAATGTGGCAATGTAGGACCAAATGTAAATTTACCCCTCTTATAAACCACTAACTGACAATCATCTTTACACGGCATCACTGGCAAATACTTGAAGCTTTATTTAGTTTCGCCAGGTCGTATCGGCAGGGTTTTTGCGGAACCGAAAAGAAATTTAATTGAATATCCTTTTGAAGTACATTTCTACCGTATCACTGATTGTTTGTTCACTATGCGGCATTGCTCAGACGATGCAGGTAATCGATGAAACAACCGGTGAAAGCATTGAAAACGTATATATATACCACGAAAATCAAAGCTTTAGTACGCTCACAAGCGCTGATGGCACCGCTGATCTGAGTGCGTGCCCGGCCATGGGTATTGTCATCCTACAACATCCCGCTTACCAATCCACTTCGTTGGCATACAGTGAACTGATAGTTAAAGATTTTCGCGTAGAGCTAATGGAGCGAATTCTGCTTATCGATGAGGTGACGGTAACGGCCAACAGATGGGAACAAAACAAAGGAGAAGTTTCTCAGGACATTTTGGCTATCAGCCCAAAAACCGCGAGTTTTCAAAACCCTGAGACCTCAGCCGACCTACTCGCCGAAACCGGCCAGGTATATGTACAAAAAAGCCAACTTGGAGGTGGGTCACCAATGCTCAGAGGCTTTGCGGCAAATTCAGTACTGCTCGTAGTAGATGGTGTGCGCTTAAACAACGCGATCTTTAGAAGTGGCAACCTGCAAAACGTCATTAACATAGACCCGAATGCCCTGGAGGGAGCTGAAGTGATATATGGCCCCGGATCGGTGATGTATGGCAGTGATGCGCTCGGTGGTGTGATGGATTTTCACACAAAAGGCACCAGGTTCACCACACTAGACAAACCACAGGTGCGCGGCAATGCTATGGCCCGATATGGCAGTGCTGCCAATGAAAAAACAGGCCACCTCGACTTTAGCGTTTATGGCAAGAAGTTTTCGTACATGGGCTCTATTAGCCATACCCAGCTAGATGACCTGAAAGCCGGAAGTAAACGAACCAGTGGCTTTAAAGGACACTTTGAACGTACTCATTATGTGCGCTCTGCTGGAGGTGCAGACTTTCTGGTAACCAACAAAGACAAAAACCTACAAAAACACTCCGGCTACAACCTGCTAAATACCATTCAGAAAGTACGACTAAAAACAGGAGCCAAATCTGATATCGCATACGGTTTCTACTATAGCAACACCTCAGACATTCCGCGTTACGATCGGCTCACAGAAAAACAGGAAGACTCAGACTCGCTCATCTATGCAGACTGGTACTACGGGCCGCAAAAATGGCTCATGCACACCCTTACGTTTAGCACATTTGAGCCTACAGCTGTTTACAGCCAGGCAAAAGTCACTCTGGCATACCAGCAGTATGAAGAAAGTAGAAACGATCGAAAATTTGGAGATGACAGGCTCCGAACACGCACAGAAACGGTAGACCTCTACAATGTCACTCTAGACCTGGACAGGAAAATAGGTAAAGCCAACCTCTACTACGGTGTTGATTTTATCTTCAATGATGTACAGAGCTCTGGGTATCGTAAAAACCTAATAACAGGTGAAAAAACAGAAACCAGCAGCCGATACCCTGATGGTGGAAGTACCTATATCACCACTGCAGCATATGCAAACCTCAGCTACAAACCATCTCCACGATGGGTGCTAAACATGGGTGCTAGATATAGTGATGTGAGGCTTAAGGCAAGCACTACTGATGCCACAGCAAGCAGCTTTCTTCAGGAAGATTTGGACCTTCAGAATCAAGCAGTAAATGGGATGGCCGGAGTAATATTCAACCCCTGGGCCAGCACCCGCATCAAAGCACTTCTTTCTACTGGCTTCCGGGCCCCTAATGTAGATGACGTAGGTAAAGTTTTTGAAGTCGATGACCATGTAGTGGTAGTGCCCAACCCAAATCTTAAGCCAGAATATTCGTACAATCAGGAATTGGCCATACAGCAACGCATCGGCAAGGTATATGTAGACCTGGTAGGCTATCACAGCATGCTCACAGACGCCATTGTAAGAAGTGAGTTTACAGTAAATGGCTCTAATACCATTGAGCTGGATGGAGACACCAAAGAAGTACGTGCTCAGGTAAACGCAGAACAAGCCAAAATCTATGGCGCTTCTGCCCAGGTGAAGACAGAAATCACACCATCACTGGCATTTACCTCTAGTATTACTTTGAGTAAAGGATATGAGACAGGCTCCAATGAACCTTTACGCCATGTCCCTCCTGCCTTTGGGCGATCTGCCGTGATCTACCAAATCAAAAAACTGAGGGCAGAGCTCTACAGCATGTACAACCTACATAAAACGGCAGCCCAAATTCCCTCTAGTGAAATCGACGACAAGCCGCACCTGTATACAGACGAAGGATCCCCAGCCTGGGCGACACTTAACATCAAGTCGCAGTATGTCTTAAGTGAAACATTCACTGTACAGGCAGGCATCGAAAACATCTTAGACCTGCATTACAGAACCTACTCATCGGGGATCAGTGCGCCAGGCAGAAACATCTCTGCCACTCTTCGTGCATCCTTTTAATTATCGTCAGCACCTTCATCTACCCAACAGGATATCAGGTCTATTTGCTCTTGTGTGAGGTCCGGTCTTCCTGCTGGAGGCATGGTACCCGCACCTGTTCTGGCTTTGATCCGAGACGCACTGGCTATCACCTCGGCTTTTGTATTGAGTAGAGGTGACCTGGAGTTTCCGTGACACCCCGACACGGCGCAATTATTGGTAATAATGGGCATCACATCATCTGCCAGACTAACACCGCTAGAAATCTCCGTAGAAACCGTAGCTGTACATCCGTTACCATCCACTACTGTGAAAGTATAACTACCAGCTGCCAATCCCGAAAAAGTTGCTGAGTTCGTCAAATCATTGCTGCCTTGCTGATATTGATAGGCACCATCTCCACCGGTAGCGCTCAATACTACTGCGCCATCGGTGGTTTTACATCCCGCAGGCTCTGAAGATGATATAGTAAGTTGAAGATCATTATCCTGTGCTGCTACCGTCACCTCTAGCTCTGCAGTACACCCAGAAGCATCTTTTACAGCAAAGGTGTAAGCACCAGGTGCTAGCCCCGTAAACTGACTGCTCGCGTCGAAAGCCCCATCACCAAGCCGATAGGAATAGCCTCCCTCACCTCCGGAAGCTGACAAAGCTACCTCACCATTAGCAGCATCGCATGAAGCCGGTGTATTGCTCACAACAGACAGCTCAAGACCTCCACTGGCAGGATTAATAGTAAAAGTAGCGGTGGCCATACAGTCCTGCCCATCCACTGCCGTTACAGTGTATTCTCCGGCAGCTAACCCTTCAAAATCTCCAGACTCCTGAAAGTTCGTACCATCAAGACTGTAAGTTATACTTCCTGATCCTCCAGAAGCTGAAACCTGAGCACTACCAGGCTCCGTACATCCCGGAGGCGTGGTGGAGACCACTTGCACTATCAGGTCTGATTCATTACAATCTACATCCGGCTCCACCAGATCACTTTCTTTCTCTGAAGAGCAAGCACCAATAAGCATAAGGACAAACAAGTAAACGAAAGGAACATAAGGCTTCATATCTCGCAGGTTTCATGTAGATACATAAGTAACACATTTTTGTTTGTAAAACCTTATATTTTTTGTCGCAAAGACGTCAACTAAGGAAGCTTATCAGTCACCACACTCACTGCATTACAGATCATTGGGGGCATTTAGCACTTCCCAGGTGTGATCAGGGAGGAGCTTCACCGTAGCCACCAGCTCGTTGTACTTGCGGCTTCTTCCCCATTCGTTTGGAGCAATCATCGATAAAAAATCAGAACCATCATCGCGTTGATAGAGGTGATAGATCTCTCCAATCACTGGTTTGAAATTTAGCTGGCAGCTGTAAATTCGTTCAGACACATCTATCCTTTTCCTGAGCTCATTGGCTTGCTTCATTAGTAGCTCCATTTGCTCATAGATTTGACCAAACTGCTGATCAGTTTGGGCATACATAGCTGACATGGCTTGCCCTTTGATCACGCCTTTATCTTCAGACTTGATCAGTGCGCTACCCACATTATGAGCAAATTCGATTAGCCCGGGCAAATCGGTTATTTTCTCGCGTTCTTTTTCCAGGTCAATCTTAGAAATATCTACCTTATTCTTGTCACTCATTGACTTTCTCCTCTATGCGCTCTTTTAGGTTCTTTTTGGCTCCAGGCCAGGTAGTGCGTGTACTCATATCATATCCGATGATGAGCATGATTAGCAGAAATATTGCTGCCAGCACAAAAAAAATCTTCTTAGATCTTTTCATATCCATTGGGTGAACTGCAAATTTGGGGCAATAGTTTAAAATTAGATATGACAATAGACGGCAAATTAATTGAGAAATCTGACACTCAGGAAGTGTCTGCGAGTTTTAAGAAGCGAGAGTTTGTGGTGGAATATGCCGAAAACCCTCAATATCCTGAATTCCTAAAGTTTGAACTAATCCAAAACAACTGCCAACAACTGGATGCATTCAATGTAGGGGATGAAATGACCGTATCATTTAACCTCAAAGGCAGAAAATGGACCGATCGGCAGGGAGTGGTCAAATACTTCAACAGCTTGCAAGCATGGAGACTGGAAAAAAAGTCCACAGCAGCACCAACTGGTGGAGCGGATGCACCTCCACCACCTGCAGCATCTGACGAGTGGATGAAGGAAGATTTCTCATCAGATGATGATCTTCCGTTTTAGGAGTTACGTTTTTTGCGAAAAGTAATGGGAATGTAGTCCGATCCTGGCAATCCGATATGGGCCAGATCCCACTCCGGATCGTAATTGGCTACAAGCTGACGAATGCATGCCGCCCGATCATCTGTCGGGTATGGGCATTCGTCCCAGTAGAAAAATTCAACACGATAGTTGTATTGTTTTTTTAGCCCATTTACTCGCACTTCCACCTCAATGTCCTGATCTTCATTGAGTTGTGGTATTTCTATCCCTATGATGCTCATCGATTTAGTTAGTTTGGTTGTCTTAGTTATAAACAAAAAACATACCCACACCTATAAATACTTAATTTACAGCACCTTAAAGTCAGCAACCTAATTACAAAGTGTCCGTTTAAGAACGTAAAATGTCCAAATTCAGATCACACTATTTTTTCATATTCCTGGCTAGCATACTTCTGCTGGGGATAGGGTGCACTCGAAAGCCTGAAAAACGACCTTCTCCTCCTGCTAGTGATACACTCGCAGTGAATGACGCGCTCATACACATCCAATACAGCAGTCCGGGTGTAAAAGAACGCACCATTTGGGGTAAGCTGGTCCCTTATGGAGAAATTTGGCGCACCGGCGCCAACAAAGCTACCTACCTGGCAACCAACACCACAATCACGCTTGCGGGAAACACACTTACGCCTGGAAAATATGCCATCTTTACGATTCCTACTGACACTACATGGACTCTGATTTTCAATAGAGAGTGGGACCAGTGGGGCGCGTACAACTATGACTCTTCTAAAGACGCCTTTAGGACCAAAGTAATCCCTCAACAAGGCACATTTACTGAGCGAATGACTTTTTCGTTAACGAAGAACAAACTAAAATTTAACTGGGAAAACCTAACCTACGAACTGCCTCTAGACATCCAATAATCTAGAGCTTTCGAATAGCGTCCATTGTGACTTTCACCATCAATCTGGAAAGAGCTTGTATGGTATCGTCGCAGGATGTAATCATAAAACGGCGCTTCATAAACTTAGGATCGACAAACCCTATATAGACGTCTCCGTGCTCCTCCCATACGAGAATCTCAAGAGGTAGATCTAGCGCTGCAGTTTGCTGACAATTGATCAGTTGAGTAGTAAGCGTTGGATCCTCAAACAAAATACTCCGTGTAGGCGCAAGCTTCAGTCCACGTTCCCGAGCGATATCATCATGATGCACGGTTTCAAAAAATATCAAATCAGCATCCTGCTCGATAACAGCCACTAGTCGATTGACCGTTTCATCTACGTCAGCTTCACTGCGATAAACAGACAGATTCTGTGCTTGCCCAATTCGGCTTCCGAAAAGGCACACCACTACTATTGTGGCTTTGATAAGGCTGGTAAAACTCATTGCAACTGCTAAAAAACGAAATATTATAATTTCAAGAAAGCTTCCTGATGAATAAATAAACTAGAAAGGCATTTTTTGAGGTTGTTCAGTGAAATTCCCTTAGCTTGCCTTCAATTGGTTAGGAATAAACCGTCTGATTTTTCAATAGTACCATTATTTTTGTTTGAAGGACTCAATAAAAATCTCATGAATATCTACGCAAAACTGACGCTTCTTTGTGTGGCTTTGGTAGTGCTCACTTCGTCACTACTATATTTCTTTGTCAACCAGGAACTGGAAAATGCCTTTCACGATGAGCTAGTAACACTGGCTACCGAACAACCTGAACTTATCAGTGCGAGCATTCAGGAGACTGTAGACCAAATACAAGAAAACCTCCTTTGGGTGATCCTTTCGGTGCTGGGTGGGGCGATCGTTCTTGCACTAGTGGTGGCAAACATCTTTGTGAAGCCCATCATCAAACTCAGCAAAGCAGCGGAGCAAATAGGTCAGGGTAACTTACAGGCAGAAATCAAGGTACACTCTAACGATGAAGTGGGAAAACTTGCCGAGCAGCTTAGAAATGCCTCCCAGGTACTAATCAAACGTCTGGAGGAGCAGAAAAAGCTAAACGAGAAGCTCGAAAGCCAAAAAGACGAAATTTCCACTCAAAAGCAGCAACTCGAACATGCCAACAAACAAGTAGCTGATAGTATTGTGTATGCACAGCGCATACAGCGATCTATACTGCCAGACCTTTCGGTGATGAACAAACTTGTAAAGGATGCGTTCGTGATGTATCGACCAAAAGACGTAGTAAGTGGAGACTTCTACTGGTTTGAGCGTGTCCGCCAGGGACGCAATGAATACCTCATCATAGCCTGTGCAGACTGTACTGGTCACGGAGTGCCTGGAGCTATTATGTCTATCATGGGTAGCAACCAGCTGACCAACATCGTGTATTACCAAAACTATGTAGACCCTAATAAAATATTAGCACGGCTAGATAAGGTTATTAAGTTTGAGTTGCAGCGCGATCAGGACAATCAAAATCGGGATGGATTGGAAATTGGTATCTGCGTAATCAACCTGGATGACCTGAGCATGGAATTTTCAGGAGCAGGGATTCCTCTATACCTTATCAAAAAAGGATCTCAGGAGCTCACCACCTACAAGAGCCCAAAATACATGATAGGTGGAATAGAAGGCGATGAAAAGGAAGTAGGCAACAAACTAAACAAGGAACAAATCCAGCTGGAGGATGGCGATAAGATCTACCTTTCTTCTGATGGATTCCAGGATCAGTTTGGTGGACCTAATGACAAGAAGTTTATGAGCAAAAACTTTAAGCAATTGCTAGAAACCCACTGCATGCTTTCAATGGGTGAACAGCAAAAGCAAATCCAGTTGGCATTTGAAGATTGGAAGAAAAACTCACCACAGACTGATGATGTAGTGGTGATAGGTGTCGAAGTTTAAAAATACCTCCTGACCTGATTGAGGTCAGGCACTTTTTATATAAATACACATCTACAGAAAAAGGTCTGAATCAACATTCAGACCTTTTTTATTTTCCTTGTGAAACTATGATTAGTACCTAATGAGCAATGACTCATCTACTGACATTTCGTAAAGCTCCTCCAGAGCTTCATTCAAAGAGGTCAGTAATTCCGGTGGCAAATCTATATCCGGATCTAGTTCTTCCATTTGCTTTAAGGTCATACCTGCATCACGCACCTGATCCAGGCACTTCAAGCAGATACGTGTCCAGCTCTGTGGACTAATGTTTTCGGTACACCAATTTTTAAAATTACTTGCCTTTACTGCCATATATACCCCCTGTTACAACCTAAAACCAATAATTGAAATATCATCTGTCAAGCCACTCTCTCCTATCCAGTCATCGACTGTTTGGTTGAGAAACTTATACTGCTCAGCGAGCGGTTTATCCTGAACAGACTTCAACATCTCTTCAAACTTCTCCTGAGAAAACTTCACGCCATCCTGATTCTCCTGGTTGTAATAGCCATTAGAAAACATATAATAGGTGGCATTTGGTTCAATTGCAATTCGATCGGCCATAAGGTCATCGATGTTTTCCTCAGTTTCTCCTTCAAGTACGACCATTTCATTGCCATTGAAAATAATCATGTCTTGATTGATACCACTAAACTGTAAAGTCTGTGCATTGTTGTCGAACAATGCCACTGACACCTTCAAATCACACTGAAGCTCCTTAGAACCTGCAGCATCTAATTCTTGTGTAAGCTCTTTGATAATGTCTCCTGAGTGGAAAATCTTACGGTCCTGTATGAGGTCATTGAGTATAGAATCAGCTATCAGGGTTTTTAGCGACCCCACTATACCTTTTCCATCAAACTCAATTACTGCCACTACCGTGTAGTCCTCGGAGCGAAAATTCAAACTGGTAGTCCAGATAAACTCTTCGCTAAAGAGATACTTACTGCGATACATCACAAAGTGGTCAGCCAATATCCTGCTCAGGTAGCGTTCGTTGGGCAGCATAGACTGCTGTAGCAATCCTGCATACCTGATACTGTCAATAAGGCGCTTATTGATGTTCTTCAGCTCCTCTGTACGCTCTCGCACACGCTGCTCCAATTCTACATTGGTCACCTCAAGCTCTTTCATGTGCTCTTCGCTATCCTGAGACTGTTGGTAAGTCTCCATAGCCCTATCGAGCACCCCTTTCATTTCATCAAAGTTCCAGGGCTTGGTGATATACTTGTAGATCCCGCATCGGTTAATCCCATCTTTGATCGCCTCTATATCCGTAAAACCCGTAAGAATGATTTTGATCATATCCGGGTAGTCCGGCAAGATCTTCTCCAGGAGTTCCGTACCGGTCATTTCTGGCATTCGCTGATCGGTGACTATTACCTGTATATCATTTTCCTTCAGGATGTCGATAGCCTCTAGAGGGTTATCGCAGGTATGAACATTAAAAAATTTCCTGAAATTTGACTTAAAGACCCGGAGATTGGTAGTCTCATCGTCCACATATAATAAAGAGTATTTTTTACTCTTCTTAACTCTTGATATCTCTGGTGAATCTTGAATCTCTTCCATCGCTGCTTAAATTCTTCTATTGATCGGTTAGTTTGAGATATATTACTTGCTTTCGGCTACTTTACTGTCTTGAGATTGCTTTACTCTGGTTACTTTTTTGGGCAAAGTAATGACAAATTCTGTACCCTGATTTTCCTCGCTGGTAAACTCAATCTTTCCACCGTGCTTTTCAATAATTCCATAAGTAATGGACATCCCTAATCCAGTTCCTACACCCACAGCTTTAGTGGTAAAGAATGGCTCCCAAATTCTGTTTTTGATCTTTTCAGGTATACCGACTCCATTATCTTTCAACCGGATCACCACTTCATCTTCCAGCTCTTCAGTGTAGATGGTAAGTTCTCCTTCTTTATTATCCTCAGGAATCGCCTGGATACCATTGTTCAGAATGTTCATAAATACCTGGTTTAGCTGACCAGGGAAGCATTCTATGTCATTCATGTTTTCATCATAGTACTTGGATACCTTGATGCGATTCTTCGTCTTGTTTCTTAGAAGAGTAAGTGTAGCATCGATGTTTTCATTCACATTGGCAGACTTCACTTCTTCCTCATCAAGTCTAGAGAATACTCTCAGACCTTTAACGATTTCTATTGTTCGGGTTACTCCGTAGTTTACATCTTTGATCAATTCGTCAAGTTCTTCGAGGATTTCTTCATATTCATGCTCCTCTTTCAGCTCCTTCACGTTCTCGATTACCTCAGCAGGATCAGCTCCTTCGTCCAGTCTCGAATACTCTTCGGCAATTTCTCGCAGGGATTCT
The DNA here is from genome assembly GCF_003386095.1 of Marinoscillum furvescens DSM 4134. GTDB lineage: Bacteria > Bacteroidota > Bacteroidia > Cytophagales > Cyclobacteriaceae > Marinoscillum > Marinoscillum furvescens. Next base: position 291,730 of record NZ_QREG01000002.1, read on the forward strand.
ATGGACATTTTTATGGATACCATTCCACTAGAAATGAAGTTGATCGGGTTGTTGATCTCATGGGCAATACCTGCCGTAAGCTGACCAAGTGATGCCATTTTCTCAGAGTGAACCAACTGCGACTGAGCACTTTTCAGTGATTGCAGTGCGTTGTTTAGCTCTTCTTTGGACTCTTGCTCTTTCTTAAGTGTCTCTTTAAGCTTTTTCTCTGCAAGGAAGAGCTTCTCATTATCCTGTAGCTGCTTATCTGCCAGCTCTCTGATTTCCTCTTCAGAATCCTGAAGTTTCTTATAAGCCAGGTTTAGTTCATCCTGAGCAGAAATAAGCTTTTCGTTGATTCGTATTTGCTCTTCGGATGATCGGAGCAACTTGGCCTCTGATTCTTGTAGTTTAGTGTTCTTTTCTTCGAGTTCTTTTCGAGACTGGTAGAGCTTTTTGTTAATCAACTTTTGTTTCTGGAAGTTGATCTTCAGCTGCTCCTCAGATTTCTTCACCTTTACATATGCCTTGTTTGCAGAGAGGTAGTTGTCGCTGGCAAGTTTTACCAAAGGTCTAAAAACAAAAAGTCCTTGTAATATCAGGAAACCAACAAAAAACCCGAATACAATTTTTTCCACAAGGCTATAACCTGATTTGTAAGACTGAGCTTCCTCCACGAAATAGTCTGTAATATCATCAGTAGCAATCTGATACTTTCTAATGGTATTGATCAGTGTTTCGATGGAGCTACGCAAAGCCAGCGCATTGATATCAGTATCATTATTGGTATACACCACATCCATCAGGTTGGTCGCATTGATGTTCATCTCATTGTAAAAGAACTTAAGGTTCTCCTGCAAGGTGAGATAGGCTGAAGTCTGCGACGGAGCTGAAATACCCATTTCCGAACTTCCTGAAAGCAGTGCTTCATGGCCTTTGCGCCATTCGGGCAGGATCCGCCCCAGCTCTGTCTGGAAGATAGAAAAGTTGCGTTCGGTCTTGGAGTATCCCATACCGATAGCCGCTTTTACGATTTGTTGACCTAGCGTAGACTGGCGTGCTGCTACCTGAACTATCGCAGGGTCTTCATTAAAATTGTCGATTACATCTTTTTGCAGCACAAAGACGTAATAAGCAACAGAACCGGCCACTATTAAAGCAGTCAGCACATACGCTATAGCATAAAGGTCCTTCTTTAACATATTAAGTTGATGGGTTGGTTAAATTCGCTTAAATCTACAAACACGTCATAGTAACGTTTTTGTATGAATCCCTAAATATAGGAATAATCCAATTGTAATATAATAAATCTAAGGTGGGAAAAGGAATTTCAGGTCCCGGCCGCAATGGTTTTCAGTTTACCAGTCGCCCCGAATCATCCCTCCTGTTCCTACCTGAATTCTTATGCATTTTATATAGAAATCAAGAATCATACAATTGTCTGACATTCAAATGATCGCTATTTGGTATAAAAATAGTCTCAATCAGCATTATATTGCAGTCAATAAGCGCAGGGGTCATCACAAAAATCAATAAGTGTCTGACACTGACCGATTTACTATTTTAGCATTTAAAGATTTGGTTAAATCCGTAAATAGTCTTTACTTTTCCAAAATTGAATAATCACAATAAATCGCATGGATTATCTAAGAAGTTATAAAAATATATATGACCAGAATATAATTTTGATGTACAAAGGGGAATTGACCTTTGACTTAGTAACTTCGATGATTGCTACGCTGGAAGAACGCCTGGAAGAACTCGAGGAAAACAGAAAAGTAAAGAAGAAATTTTACAATGTGGCCACTGAATGTATCCAAAACCTGTATTATCATCTGGATGAAGTGAACTCAGATGAGATACGTATCAGTAGTTATGATTCCCGATCAGCATTGATCCTGATCGCTGCGCGCAAAAGATTTTACAGTTTACAGACGGGTAACTATATCCCTACTGAGAAAACTGAGGAAGTGAAAAAGCGACTGGATGATATCAATGCTGTAGAGCCAGACGAACTCCGAGCACTGTACAAGCAGGCGCTTAAAGAGCAAGAGTTCTCGGATAAAGGTACTGGTGGACTAGGATTTATCGATATTGCTAGAAAAACAGGTGGACAAAAATTAAGATATAAATTTCAACCGGTAACTGACAATGTATCTTACTTTACATTGCAAGTGAGATTACCTAGAGAAATATAGGTAAAGCGAAAACGCTGTGAATACACTTATGGAAAAGATATTTATAGAGCCAACACGGGTTACACCATTAGTCAACTTCAATCCTGAAGAAGGGTTACTTGAGATCAAGGGACGTTCCAGCCCGGAAAACTCCATTCTTTTTTACCAAAAAGTAATTGATTCATTAGATGAATTTGCCCAAAGCGATTATGATGAATTCACGGCAAACTTTTCATTTGAATATTTTAATACGAGCTCTTCCAAATGTCTTTTTGATGTATTCAAACGACTAGGAAAAATAGAAGAAGCTGGTAAAAACCTCATTATCAACTGGTATTACGAGGAAGATGACGAGGATATGATGGAAGCAGGCGAAGATTATGCTGATTTGTTAGATTTAGAGTTTAACTTTCTCGAAATAGAAGAATTCTGAGGAACAAACCGGCTGTATGGAAGGACCAAGAGAGCTCTATCATGAAGAAATAAAGAAGCTAAAAGACTTCCGGTCTCGATTAGACACCCATGCTATATACAAGCAAGATCTGGAGTCTTTCTCTGACGACTATGAAGAGCTCGTGGCCCAGGCCAAGGTAATCACCAGGGTATCTGATCGCCTTCAGAAAAAACTAGACAATGCCAACCTCCAAATCCGGGAGCAAAATGATGAGATCAAGCTCAAAAACACGGAATTGGAGAAAACCATCCAACAACTCGTACAAGCCAGAGTAGGAAGAAAGGCCTCTACCATTATGTTTACCCTGGCCATCGTCCTGTTTATTTCTGAGGAATTTTTCCTTGAAGAAATGATCGAATCTTATGTTTCCATACCATACCTCGGACTCATCATCAAAGGGCTAATCGCACTGGGGTTGAAGTTTTTTGAATCCGCCCTGGAGACTTTCTTTCTCAATCAAGAGAAAAAGAAAATCATTGCGCAGGAAAGAAAAGAAGAAGAACTGCAAGCAGCACTGGCAAACTAGCCTTTCTCCAAAGAAAATTTTACCCATTTAAAAATCCCCCCTAAAAAGTAACGTTTACCCCTCAAATTTATGGCGAGTAATGACAATACAAACTGCTTGAATTAGCTATGTTTGAGGCTTGTCTAATAAATGCTAAGTTTTTTAAAACGTTTACACTAAATGGATTTTTCAACTATTGATATCGTCGTTTTCGTCGGTTATTGTTTGCTGATCGTGGGTATAGGGCTCTACGTATCCAGAGACAAAAAAGGCCACGAAAAAAATGCCGAGGACTACTTTTTGGCTAGTAAGTCTTTGCCCTGGTGGGCTATTGGTGCCTCATTGATTGCCGCCAACATCTCTGCCGAACAGTTTATTGGTATGTCTGGCTCTGGTTTTGCCAGTGGTTTGGCTATAGCCTCATATGAATGGATGGCTGCCATCACACTCATTATTGTAGGAAAATATTTCCTACCAATCTTCATTGAAAAAGGACTGTACACCATTCCTGAATTCGTTGAAAAACGGTACAGCACTCAATTAAAAACCATTCTTGCCGTATTTTGGATTGGGCTTTACGTATTTGTAAACCTCAGCAGTGTGCTTTACCTGGGAGCACTAGCGCTAGAAACCATCCTGGGTGTACCTATGATGTACGGAGTATTGGGTCTTGCGCTGTTTGCAGCTGCTTACTCACTATATGGTGGGCTGAGCGCCGTAGCCTGGACTGACGTGGTGCAAGTCGTATTTTTAGTACTGGGTGGTCTACTCACTACCTACCTGGCTCTGGATGCTCTTTCTGACGGTCAAGGGGTGATCGTAGGTTTTAAGCAAGTACTGGATGCAGTACCTGAGCGCTTTCACATGATACTGGACGAGTCTAACCCAGAATATATGAACCTCCCAGGCATCTGGGTGCTGATAGGTGGCATGTGGGTAGCTAATCTTTATTATTGGGGTTTTAACCAGTACATCATCCAGCGTACGCTTGCCGCCAAGTCCTTGAAAGAGGCACAAAAAGGAATCGTAATGGCCGCCTTCTTGAAACTCCTGATCCCATTTATAGTGGTAGTACCAGGTATAGCTGCCTATGTGATGGTCAACGATCCAGAGATTATGGCTCGTCTTGGAGAATTAGGTCAGTCCAACATCCCAGGACCGGGTGAATCAGACAAGGCTTACCCCTGGTTGTTACAACTGTTACCGGTTGGGCTGAAAGGTATCGCCTTTGCTGCACTTGCTGCTGCTATAGTGTCTTCACTGGCATCCATGCTCAACTCCACTTCTACCATCTTCACGATGGACATCTACAAGCAATACATCAATAAAAATGCGAATGACAAAACCACGGTGACCGTTGGTAGAATTTCTGCAGGTGTAGCATTGGTAATAGCGTGTATCATGGCTCCATTGCTGGGAGGCATCGATCAGGCTTTTCAGTTTATTCAGGAGTATACTGGTATCGTAAGTCCGGGTATCCTGGGTGTCTTTTTATTGGGTCTTTTCTGGAAAAAAACCACCAACAAGGGAGCTATTTGGGGTGCATTGCTATCCATCCCCATCGCAGCTGGTTTCAAACTATTCCCAGAGATTCCATTCATGAATCAAATGGGACTGACTTGCGTGTTTACGATGATCATCATAGCCATAGTCAGCTATATAGATGCCAAAGGTGAAGACAATCCGAAGGGCATCATCATCACCAAGAACCTTTTCAAAACTAGTCCTACTTTCAACATAGGTGCATTCGCAATTTGCATTATATTGGTGGTGCTCTACGGACTATTTTGGTAAAACGTGATTACACTCAATAAAAAACAACAAAAGCTCAAACTCCAGGTGTCCAACACCTGGAAGTTTGGGCTTTTTATGCTTGCTAAGCTACCCATGGGACTGATCGCAGGTATGCGTCTGCGTGAGATTACTGCCGACAAATGTGTAACCTCGGTCCCCTTCAAATATTTAAACAAGAACCCTTTTCAAAGCATCTATTTTGCGGTTCAGAGCATGGCTGCCGAGCTTTCTACAGCCACTCCATGTCTGCTGGCGGTAGCTGGTCATTCTCCTTCTGTAGCTTTTATTATCGTAGATCTCAAGGCGACTTTTCATAAGAAAGCTACCGGCAGAGTATTTTTCACATGCAATGATGGCAAAAAGGCCTTCGAGGCAGTGGACAGGGCAATAACCTCCGGCGAGGCACAGCAGGTCACCTTCCACACCATTGGCCAAATGGCCGATGGCACTGTAGTTTCCGAGTTTGACTTTACCTGGTCATTTAAGCAGCGTCAACCTAAAAGTTAGAGATCAGCAATCTTCTTATTCGCTACTGAAATCTTAACCGCTTCATCCAGCTGATTCATTACTTGATCTACTGTTGTATAGCCTTCGTTTTCTTCCTCTTGTGGCAGCCGATCCAGACCTATACGATCCATCCTGTCAAGTACTAAAAAGACATCCATCTTGTGGTAATCCAACGCTGGCTGGTAGCGATCCACATCGTCATTAGCGTGTACCCGATTGATGAGGCGAGCATTTTCCATATCATCTACTACTTCTCGCACAAACCTACGGGGAATGTTAACTTCCATGCAAAGCTGTTCAAAATCAATGGCACAGTCTTCATTTTTATAATGATGCACAATATGGCGAAGTACCAAAAGTGTGATTTTGCGCTTACTTCGGTGATTCATAATGAGGCTATCGTCATCCCAGGACCAGTTTCTCACATTTTGCAAGGCAAAGGCAAACTCTGCTCCAAACAGCAAAATAGTCCAGCTGAGCTGGAGCCAAATAAGAAATAGAGGCAATGCTGCCAAACTAGCATAGATCACACTGTACTTACCCAGGTAAACCTGCCCCTCTACCCAGGCAAACTGTGTGAGCTGATATGCCGTACCAGCCAGTACTCCAGCAATCAGCGCCGGTTTTATTTTTACTGTTGTATTAGGAAATACCACATACATCAAGAAGAGCAAAAACCAAATGAGGGTGTAAGGAACCAGCTTGACAAAAAACAATATTATGGGTCTAAAAAAGCCTAACAGGCTGATACTCTCAGTAAGCTCCTCTATACTGGTGGTGATAAATACCGTGGCAGAACTGGACAAAATCAATATCAATGGCCCCAGTAAAATGACCGACATGTAATCGGTGAGCTTTCTTTTCAGCGACCTTCCTTTCTTTGTATTCCAAATGTCGTTGAAGGCTACTTCGATATTATTGAGTAGGCGCAATACGGCATACACCAAAAAAACCGCACTGATACCGGCTATCACTCCACCACTCGAATTGCTGAGCATATTGTCGGCAAACTTCAATGTTTGATCAAGCACTTCTTCCTGACCTCCCAGAAACTTCTTCAGTTCTCTCTCCAAAAAATCACGCAACCCAAAAATAGAAGCAACACCCACTGCCATGGCCAGTACTGGCACCATAGAAAGTACCGATAAAAATGTAAGCGCCGAGGCCTTTTCCCCACACTTGTCTTTGGTAAACTCAGATACGGTAATGATTAGTACACGGAGTTGCCGATATAAAAACGCCTGTCTTTTGGGGAGATTGGTTAACTTTATTTTCCAAAGATCTTCTTTAAGAAACTGCCGAATACCCTGTATATTCATACTTGTTCTATTATGGATTTGCCGGAGGTTTGGTAGAGTCCTGTTCAATTCCCTCCACCCGTTCAAATTAACCATTCAAGCCCAAAAAAGATATGCTGGATGCAGAAGTTTTTCAGAGCGTCATTGATCAGTCTCCCGTGCCTCAAGCAATATACTCAGATGATGGCAACCTCCTGTATTGCAATACATCATACCAAAATCTGTTTGCAAAAAGTACAAGCCCCCCAAAACATCTAGCAGACACCTTCGATGCTCCCACTCCTGGAAACCTGGCCTTTTTGGATGCCTTCCGAAACCAGCAAACAACAGATCTCCCCCTAATGAGATACGCTATTCACCTCGGTAGCTCAGATGATTGCTTCTTAAAAATCAGCCTTAAACCACTCAAAAACCAACTAACCTTAATTACCCTAAAAGACTACTCGAGCTTTATCAAAAAAAATAAAACAATTGCTGATAATGCTTATGGTCTGCTCATCCTCAACAAGGAATTCAAAATAGTCTATGTCAATGAACTGCTCCAAGACGCCTACCATCAAAAATTTCAAACTCGACTGAAAGAAAATCACAGCATCCTTGAGTACGCGCCTGACAGTCGTCATGATGAACTCAACAAAATTTTCTCAGACTTAGAGGAAGGGAAATCTGTAAGTGGCGAAACGGAAATTCCCACTCCCCAGGGCACCAGATTTTATCACATTCATCGTCAGCCACAGTTTGATGCAAATGACCACCTTTTTGCCACGGTGATTTCCATCCGTGAAACCACAGACAAACATCAATCTGATCAACAACTAAGAACCAATAGCGACCAATTTAAAACGCTCATATCATCTCTGGATGCCATCATTTGGGAAGCAGATGCCACCACCCTATCCTTCAGATTCGTTAGCCCACAATCTGTCAGAATACTCGGATACGAACCTGAAGAATGGTACCGCTCCAGTGAGTTTTGGCCTAACATCATCCACCCGCGAGACCGAAACACCACGATAGCCTCGTGTGAAAATCACATCAAGGCTGGTACAGACCATATATTAGAATACAGAATCAGGCACAAAAATGGCCACTACATATGGGTCCGTGATCAGGTGAGTGTCAAACAAACTGAAAGTGGTGATAGAATAGTTCGTGGGGTAATCTTCGACCTCACTAAAGAAAAACAAGCCGAAGATGAACTGCTCCGCACCAATAAGCAGCTCCAAACTGCAGCTCAAATGGCCAACCTTGGTTATTGGTCATTTGACGAACACACCAAACAGTTTAATTGGTCCTCCGAAGCACAGGCATTATGGCACCCTTTTCAGTTAAAACCTTCCACCACTATAGATCAGCTCTTCTCCTTTTGTCATCCCGAAGACCAGCTCAGGTTCCACCAGAAGTTTGACCAACTCACCGATGGAGATCACGTCATTCATCAAGCCTTCAGGGTACTGCAAGACGACCTAGTGCGCTGGTATCAATTGAAAGGAAACATTCGAATAGTTGATGGAGAGTTGAAGCAATCCGAAGGTACTATACAAGACATCACCAGGCAAAAACAAGATGAAGAAGCTCTTCAAAGCTCCAAAACACAATTTGTGAATCTGGTAGAGAGTATACAGGATGGGTTTTTCTCATTGGACAAAGACTTCACCATCACCTACTGGAACGCCGCAGCTGAGCGTATGACCAATACCATTAGGTCACAAGCGATTCAAAAAAATGTTTGGGATGTTTTCCCTCAGCTAAAAGAGAACAACCTCCCATTCTATACCACGACAAGTGCGGCTATGGAAGACCGAAAGCCGCGAAACTTCCAGGCCTGGTACCCATTAACGTCGCTATGGCTCGAAGCACGCCTCTACCCCTCAGATGAAGGTTTAACGGTGTTTTTCAAAGACATCACACAAGCTAAAGAAACAGAAACCCAACTCAGGAGATTTAAAAAAGTCATCGATCAGTCATTGAACGCCGTAACGATTACAGACCATGAAGGTCAGGTACTGTATTGCAACAAATCGTTTAAAGACCACATAGGCTATGATGAAAAATCTTTGCAGGCAGCAGGAGGTCCATGTGGAATTTACAAGAGTGAAGAAGTAGCCCAAAAAGTATCGTATTCCATTCGTGAGGGAAAATATTGGGATGGAGATCTGGAGCTAATCAACGTCAAGGGTAAAACAATTGATTTTTATGTCAATGCCGGGCCGGTCTTTGATGATAATGGCGAACTTATCGCCACCTACGGAATCCTCACAGACATCAGTGAACGAAAAGCCGCCGAAGAACGCATTAGAAAATCTAATGACAGATACCAGGCGGTAGAACGTGCCACCAACGACATCACCTATGACTGGGACTTCTCCTCTGAAACTCTGGAATGGAATGAAAGCATCAAAACCCAGCTAGGGCATGACTGGCATAAAGCACCACAGCCTTTAAGCGTATGGGCAAAATTTGTCCACCCTGAAGATTTACCTAAGGCAGAAGAAAGCCTCAATCATGCCCTCTATCAATCTAATGATGACCAATGGCAACAAGAGTATAAACTCCAACGCACCGATGGCTCTTATGCTCAGATCCTGGAGCGAGGATATATCTTTCGGGATCTAAATGGCAAACCAATTCGCATGATTGGTGCACTACAAGATATCACAGAGCTTAAGGCCCAAGAAAAACAACTAAGCCAGGTGAATCAGCAACTGCTAAAGCAAACTGAAGCCCTCAAAAGATCCAACATGGAACTAGAACAGTTTGCCTATGTGGCCTCACATGACCTGCAAGAACCCTTGCGCATGATTACAGGTTTTCTTCAGCTGCTCAAGAAAAAGTATGCTTCCGAGCTAAACGAAACAGCCAATTCTTACGTGGATTTTGCCGTGGATGGTGCAGCACGTATGCGAGAGCTAATCAAAGACCTATTGGCCTATTCGCGCATAGGACGTACTCCAAGAAAACACCAACGCATAGACCTCAACCAGGTGATGTCTGACATGGAAGTGCTTTTCAGAAAAGAAATACATGCATCCAATGGTAAGTTGATCTGGGACAAACTTCCAACCATAGAAGCACCAGCCACTTCCATACGTCAATTATTCCAAAACCTGATCGGCAATGCACTGAAGTATCAAAGAAAAGGCATTGCCCCTGAGGTAAAGATCACAACAGAAGAAAGTGAGACCAATATAAAAATAAATCTTAAAGACAATGGAGTAGGGATGAATCCTGACGATATAAGTCGCATGTTTGCACTGTTTCAGCGGGGACCACAACATGAATCCAATCAGGGGTCGGGTATTGGCCTGGCTATTTGTCAAAAAATTGTGGAAAACCTAAATGGTAAAATAGATGTAACCACCGCCCTCAACGAAGGAAGCACATTTACCATATGGCTACCTAAACAGCATTAACAATCAGATTCAACTAGAATCAACAGCTATCCACCTAATATTCTATTTAATCAGTAGTAACAGACATATTTTTCCTATGTGAAAATTTCGGAAGCACATACGAGAATTCAGAGTAGCCACACCCCATCAAATTACGAGGGATTCACTCCAAAAAACTTCAATATTTTAGTGGTAGAAGACAATATTGGTGATGTCATTCTGATCAAAGAGCACCTGCTCCATGTTTCTGCCTTCTCATCAAACGTACACCACGCTCATAGTGTCGTTACTGCTCTAGATTATCTTAACAATCCAAACCATGCCATAGATGTAGTGTTGCTAGATCTTTCATTACCAGATGGCAGGGGTGAGCATCTTATCACCAAATTTGTGCAGGCTGCTCCCAATATTCCTTTGATCGTACTCACAGGATATGGGGATCAGGAGTTTGGAATCCACACCCTATCTATGGGAGCTGAAGATTACCTAATGAAAGATGAGCTTTCTCCATCCATTTTGGAAAAAACCATCTCCTATTCCGTAGAGCGTTCAAAGATTAAATACCAGCTAAAGGCTTCTGAAATTAAATATCAGGGGCTTTTCAACATGAGTCCTCTACCCATGTGGACCTACAACTTAAAAACACTAAAAATCCTGGATGTAAACAATGCAGCCATCGCACACTATGGATACTCCAGAGAGGAATTTTTAAGCATGACCATAGAAGACTTGCGGCCAAGAAGTGAATTGGGCAAGTTGTATAAAGCAATTGACCAGGCAAAAAACGGAGCTTCTCAAAGTCAGGCTTTTAAACATAAAAAAAAGAACGGAGAGCTGATAGACGTACTGATCAAGGGATCAAGCTTTGATCAGGGAGGTGCTGATACTCGCATCGTGCTATCCATAGACGTAACCGACCAGATCAAACGAGAAATGGCACTTGAGCAAAGTGAAAAGCGCTTTAAATCTCTCGTTCAGGAAGGCTCAGACATGATCACAGTGCTCAATCAACAGGGAGAGTATTTATATGTGAGCCCTACTTCTAAAACAATACTCGGGTTAGACCCTGAGTATATGGTGGGTAACTCGGCTTATCATTTCATTCATAGAGAGGACCAACAAAAAGCAAAGGAGGCCTTCACAAAACTAAAACATCAATCCAGAGTAACTTTCCCTCCCTATCGCTTCAAAAATGGTAAAGGAGAATGGAGGTGGATTAAAACCACCATGACCAACCTGCTGAACGATCCTACTGTGGAAGGACTGGTAGCCAATTCTCAGGACATCACGGAAGAAGTAGCTCATAAAGAACAACTGCGCATTAGCAACGAACGATTCGAGTTGGCTAGCAAGGCTTCTAATGAAGCCATATGGGAATGGAACCTGGAAACCGATGAAATAAGCCGTGGAGATGGTTACCAGAAGGCTTATGGCTATGTAGACGACATCAAAATCACCAGCACTCAGCTTAGAGAACGCATACACTTGAATGACCGACTAAGGGTGCTAAAATCCTTACAGTCACACATTGAAAGTAATAGTGAGAGCCTTTGGGCCGAAGAGTATCGCTACTTCAAAAAAGACGGGAGTATTGCCTTTGTAGAAGATCGGGCATTTGTCATAAGAAATGGTCAAAACAAAGCGATTAAGATGATTGGCTCAATGAAAGATGTGACGCACAATAGACGCATACAGGAGCGCATACTAGAAAATGCCATCGCTGCAGAAGAACACGAACGAGACCGTATAGCCAAAGAGCTGCATGATGGCATAGTGCAGCAAATGACCGCACTGGGAATGTTTATCAACAACTTACCCAAACTAGCTGAAAACAATCAGGAGCTGGTAAATCAAAGCAACAAACTGTATGATCTGGCGACAAAAATAACCAACGAAACAAGGAGCCTCTCCCACAACCTCAGCAGCGCAGATACCCGGCAGCTCAGCCTTGCCGAACTCATCACAAGGTTGATCAACCAGCTCAACTCTATGGGCAACATCGAATTTTCGGCTGACATACGCTTTGAATTCAGCACCGCGTTTGACCTCAAATTGAAAACCAACGTCTACCGCAGCATACAGGAGCTGTGCACCAATGTGCTCAAGCACTCCCAGGCCTCTGCTTGCCTGCTGTCGGCCATCATTACCGACAACACACTCATGGTCATAATCATGGATGATGGCAAAGGAATAGATGAGCAATCAATACCCCAGGGCATAGGCATTAAAAACATCAAAAACAGAGTATACAATTTGGGTGGTTACTTTTCGATGGAAAACCAAAAATCCGGAGGGCTTAAAACGACAATTGAAATCTTCCTCAGCTAAAAGATCTTGAAGGAGAAATGCTTCTTGTAGGTAATTCACCTAAAGGCGAGTAGTAATAATACGTGTTTTGCAAAATGCGTAATTCTACTAATACTTGGCAGCGCGCTAGCTAATACTTTTGACGTATCATTTTTTTTTGTAGAATCCCAACCAGCAAAAATGGATAACGTATCAAAAACCAAACGAACACGGCTTACACCGTGTACCTGTCAGTCTGTAACCCTCAGCTCAACGCAAACCAAATCCAAGTCTGTAAGCGCAGGCCTGTTCATCCAACAAGCTAAAATTCGGGAGCGAGACCGAATCGCCCAGGAATTACACGATGGCATTGTACAGCAACTGGTAGCAGCGGAAATATTCGTCCAAAACCTCGACAGATCGAATAATGAAAACCTGCGCCATGAACTACTCGAACTCCGAGGAATGTTGCGCCATATTGGCAACGAGGTGCGCGACATCTCTCACAACCTATCCTCCTCCAACATAACCGAAAATCATCTGGGCCATCTAATCGGCAAACTCATTTCTCAAGTGAACGAAACGTCCAACATTCGGTTTCTGGCGGACGTGTCCATAAGAGGTGAATTTCCCGTAAGTGAGCAGATAAAAACACACCTGTACAGGACCATTCAGGAGCTTGTTACTAATGTAATAAGACATTCTAAAGCTAGTCAGGCGGTGGTAGCTATCCGCCAAAGCAATCAAAAACTGCAAGTAATCGTTTCTGATAACGGACAAGGTTTATCTGAAAAGTCGAGACAGTCTCCAGGTATAGGATTAGACAATATTAAAAGAAGAATTGACCTGATAAAAGGCAATATAAGCTTTGACAACAAACCAACTGGAGGTCTACAGGTAAGCATAGAGGTGCCCCTCTATGAAACTAACCCCGCTTTAACTCCAACACAGTGATCTCTGGCAGTATACCGACTCGCCCTGGATATCCCAGATAGCCAAATCCTCGATTTACATAGAGGTACTGGTTGCCTTGCTGATAGAGATCAGCCCATTGCTTATAGAGGTACTGTGATGGGCTCCACCTAAAATCACCTATCTCCACACCAAACTGCATACCGTGCGTATGTCCAGAAAGCATAAGGTCTACATCAGGATATTCAGGACGAATCTGCGCATCCCAATGACTGGGATCATGCGACAGCAACAACTTGAACGGAAGATCTTGCACTCCCGCAACCGTCTGCTCCATGTTACCGTACTTTGAAAAACGACCTGCGCCCCAGTTTTCGACACCCAAAAGTGCGATCTGCTCTCCAGATTCCGTTATCACTCTGTTTTCATTCAACAAAAGATCCCACCCCATATAGGCATGCATCTCCTTGAGTTTCTGCACATCGGCCTGTTTTGCCTGCACACTGCTCCAACCGGTATAGTCTCCATAGTCATGGTTTCCCATGGTGGAATACACGCCCATAGGTGCGTTTATTTTCTTGAAAATATCCAGGTATGGTAGTGCTTCTTCACTCCTATTGTTGACCAGGTCTCCGGTGAAAAACACCATATCAGCCTTCTGATCATTGATCATATCCACCCCGCCTGCTACAGCAGTTTTGTTAAAAAAACTCCCGGTGTGGATGTCCGAAATCTGCACCACACGCAAGCCATCAAATGCTTTGGGGAGATTTTTGAAATAGACTGTACGTCTCCTTACCCGATAGTCGTGAGCACCAGAGATCACCCCAAAACTAAAAACCGCTATTGGGAGGGTGCCAGCCACTACGGCCGATTGTGTTAAGAATCTGGACCTGGACGTATCTATGGGTTCGCTTTTTGGATGCCATTGATCTAACAAGTACCCCACAAACCTTCTGGCATCATCTACCACCAGAAAGAGTGATGCAAATATTTTACCTAACAGGGTAATAAAAAACGCTGTAGTAATGAACGACTTAAGGTGCTGGTACGCATCCAGCCGGCTGTACATCAGGAGGCCAGCGAGCAACAATAGTGACACACCAAAATAGCATGCAGTAAATATTCTACGTGCTGAAATATCTTGTGCTGACCACAGCCCCCGAATGGCATAGAAAATATACCAGTCGAGCAACAGGTAGACACCAATAAGTAAAACAAGGAAGTAAATTCGACTCATGGAAACAAAAACGGCCCGAAAGAGGTAATGTTCCGGGCCGTAGATGGGATTGTTTAACTAATGCCTAATTTTCTATTAATCTTAGCAAAGAAGAGATACATCACTGGTACAATCACCAGTGTAAGGAAGGTGGCAAACGTAAGTCCGAAGATGATGGTCCAGGACATTGGCCCCCAGAAGATCACGTTATCTCCTCCCATGTAGAAATCAGCATCATACATGGTAAAGAGCTTAATGAAGTCGATGTTTATACCTACAGCCAAAGGCAGTAAACCCAAAATAGTAGTAATGGCCGTAAGCAATACAGGACGCAAACGTGTCTTACCAGCATCTACAATGGATTGAACCACTTCTTCGAAAGGCAGCTTATCCACTCCAGATTCTCTTTGTTTTCGTTCTCTACTCAACTCAATAAAATCAATCAGTACGATAGCATTATTCACCACAATACCTGCCAGTGAGATGATACCGATCATCGTCATGATCACCACAAAATCCATATTAAATATCACCAGACCGAGAAATACACCGATAGTACTCAACAGTACGGATGTCATGATAATGAACGGCGTAGTGATCTTATTGAACTGAGATACGATGATTAGGAAGATCAAGAATACGGCTAGCAACAACGCCTGACTTAGAAACGCCATCTCCTCAGCCTGCTGCTCTTGCTCACCACCAAACTTATAAGTGTAGCCTGGCGGCATTTCATAGTCTGCCAGCAGTTCCTTGATCTGGTTGTTGATCTCAGTAGGGTTGTAACCTCCCAGTACATTAGACGAAATGGTGATGATCCTATCAAGGTCTTTACGTTTCACAGATCCATACGTGCTACTTAGCTCTGCATTTGCTACTGAAGAGATAGGCACCTGATGAATTTTACCAGTAGTTTGATCTCTAAATGTAATACTCTTGTTCATCAGAGCATCCAGATCATAGCGATATTTGTCTTGCAGGCGCACCTCGATATCGTAATCATCCTCGCCCATTTTAAACTTAGAGATTTCACTTCCGAAAAGCGAGGTACGTACCTCCTGTGCCACTAGCGATGTAGAAAGCCCAAAACGACGTGCCTTTTCTCTGTCTATGTCCACGATGAGTTCAGGCTTACCCGTTTCCAGATCCGTTTTCAACTTTTCGATTCCTTCTATCCCTGACTCATTGATGACTTTTTTCATGTCATCAGTAAGCTCGATCAACTTGGCGATATCCGGCCCCACTACTTCAATGTTCACCGGTTTACCAGCAGGAGGTCCATTGGCATCTTTGTCTACAGTAATGGCCACACCTGGATACTCAGGTATTCCCGAGCGAATTTCCTCCATTATATCACTGGTCATTACAAAATCACCAGTTTCCGGATCGCGGCGGTCTTTAAACTCCTCAAAATTGACGGTGATCCGTGCCTTGTTGGGAGTAGATGACTGACCAAATGCGCTTGGGTCATTGGGGTCTGCAGTATCTTCTCCAACTTTGGCTATCACAGACTCTACCAAAAACTCATAGGGTTCTATAATCTCCTGTACTCGCTTTTCAATCTTCTTCGAAAATTGGTTAGTCGTTTCGATATCTGTACCAATTGGAAGTTCAATGAACACGTTGACATATTTCGGCTCGTTGATGGGGAAAAACACCACCTTCGGAGGAAAAGCACTCATGAGCATAAACGAAAAGATGAGCAGCCCTACGGTTCCGAAGAAAAACACATAAGGTTTCCAACCTGCCAGCGCAAACGTCAGGACTCTGGAATACAGGTTTTCCAGGCGTGGTAAAAATCCCGCCTGAAAACGTTTGGCCATTGGTGCCAATGCATAAACATCAATGACGATAATCACCCCTAGTACGATCAGCAAATTACCCAGTGCAGTACCCCCGAGTAGCAGGATCAATACTCCCAATCCTACCACTATGGCTACATTGCGCCACATTTTGGTCTTGTTTACTTGATGATTCGGTCCTTCCACCTTCATGAAGGTAGAAATCAACACCGGGTTGATGACCAATGCCACAAAAAGTGAAGATGCTAAAGTAATCATCACCCCCATGGGCAAGTAACTCATGAATTGGCCCATGAGCCCCGGCCATAGAGCCAAAGGCAAAAACGCCGCCAGCGTAGTAGCTGTAGACGATATAATAGGCATAGCTACCTCTCCAACACCTTTTTTAGTAGCTGCAAGAGGCGAATACCCCTCCTCCATCAATCGATAGACGTTTTCCACCACCACAATACCATTATCCACCAGCATACCAAGTGCCAGAATAAGGGAAAAGAGGATCATCATGTTGACGGTCACTCCTAGTGCTCCCAGGATGTTGAATGCAATAAACATGGATAATGGTATGGCTATACCCACGAACAAAGCGTTTCGCGTGCCCAGGAAAAACAACAATACCAAAACCACCAAAATCACTCCGGAAATGATGTTATTCTCCAGGGAGCTCACCATTTCTTTCACAAAAGTAGATTGGTCATTGGTACGCGAGATCACCAGATCATCAGGCAACTGACTTTCCAGGTCTTTCATCACCACGTCGATCTTTTCCGTAGCTCGGAGCATGTTTTCACCACTACGCTTGATGATATCTACAGACACCACTGGTTTCTGAGCCAGGCGGGCATAGGACTCCTTCTCTACATAGCCAAATTCTATTTCTGCTACATCTTTGAGGTAGACAATATTGCCCTTCTCGTGCTTGATTACGATATCCAGCATTTGCTGTGGATCTGTAAACTCTCCTACAATCCGTATAGAGCGGCGCACACCATCTGCCAGAATATTACCTCCAGACATGGTGATGTTTTCATCTCGCACAGCCATTGACAGGTCATTAAAGGTGACATTGCGCGCTTCCATTTCATACGGGTTCACCAGGATCTTCACCTCCTTCTCTTCCACCCCACGGATTTCCACCTTTGAGATCTCCGAGATCTTTTCCACCTCATCTTCTATCAGCTCGGCAAATTCCTCAAGCTCATTGATGGTGTAGTTTCCCGACAGGTTGATGTTCATGATCGGAAACTCGGAAAAATTCATTTCAAAGACATTCGGATCCTGCGGTAAATCAGAAGGCAACTCGGGCTTAGCCCGATCCACAGCATCTTTAGCTTTTTGCAGCGCATCTTCTATAGCCATGTCGGCTTGAAACTCCACAATGATGGTAGAATAATCCTGCACTGAAGTAGACTTGATTTCTTCCACTTCAGAGATCGTGTTGAGTTCCTTTTCTATCTCACGTGTTACCAGGTTTTCAATATCCACAGGAGAGTTTCCGGGATAGGGAGTACCGACGTATACGATCGGCTGTTCTATTTCCGGGTAGCTATCCTTAGGTAGCGCCTGGTAGGTAATCACTCCCATCACTACTATGAGTAGGGCCAGAAAATAAACCGTATTTCGGTTATTCAGAGCAAAGGTGGTTAGCCAAAACTGCTTATCCACTTTTTGCGCATCTTCCTTAGACTCGTTCGTTTGCTTTATATCTTCAGACATGTTGTGTGCAGTTTAAGTGATCAGGATGCTTTAGCAAATGACAGCTCCACGCCCTCACTTACATCTCTATAGCCGTTGGTGATAACCTTCTCATTCCCACTAAGCCCTGACAAAATCTCTGTTTTATTTTCAAAAGACTTCCCTGGTTTCACATACACTTTTTTAGCTACCTGCTTACCTTCTTTTTTGGATGCCACAAAGACAAACTTCCCTTCTGTGTCTGATTGGATAATCTTGGTAGGCAAAGTAATAGCTTCTTCATTTTTATAATCCGTCAGGCGGAGCACTGCCACCTGATTGGGGCGAAAGTCGTTAACACCTGTCGGCAGTGAAACCTCAATTTTAAAGGTTCGATTTTGCTCATTGACCACCTGCCCCAGAGCTGTCACCTTAGACTCCAGCGTCTTGTCCTGAACTGGAAGAAATACTGAAACAGGATCTCCCACAGCAAACTTGCCAAGGTATATCTCTGGCACATCGGCCGAAATGTACATCTCTCGTGGATTTACCACGCGTACCAATGGCAAGCCAGGCTGTGCCATCTCTCCCACTTTTACCGGTATATCATCCACTACCCCACTAAAAGGCGCCCGTACATAAGCCTGATCGAGCTGTGACTTCAGGGTAGAGAGCCTGCGCTCCAATGATTCCTTGTTGTTTTTAGCCTGCAAATACTGAATTTCAGTACCGATGTTTTGCTTCCATAGATTAGCCTGCCGCTCATATACAGCCGTAGCCAATTCTAGTTGAGTTTTCACTTCGGCTACATTGTTTTCCAAAATATCAGCGTTTAGTTTGATCAAAAGCTGTCCAGCTTTCACATGCTGACCTTCCTTCACGGAAATCGATTGGATTCGGCCCATCGTTTCAGCACTGATCATCACATTCTTCTTAGAAGCTACCGAGCCACGAATTTCTATTTCATGGCTGAATTCAGACCTGGTGACTGGCGCCGTGGCTACCAGTATTTTGGTGTTTTTATCAGCCAGTGCAGTAGGATCTTCTGCAGCAATTTCTTTCTCTAATGCAGCGATATTAGCTTTCAATTCTACTAACTGCTTTTTGTATTCGGCCAGTTGGTTTTTCTTATCCTCCATTCCAGATGTGCTGCTGCATCCATATATTCCAGCAGCTACTGCTACGATTAAGGTGGTGTTTATGATCTTTTTCATGATCTATTGTTCGTTATGTAGTATTCCTAAAGCTTTTTTCAATTCTAATTGTGCGATGATGGCATCATAGAGTGCACGGTAGTAGTTGGTCTGCGCTTCTTTCAGCGACGTATCCGCCTCTATGACTTCCAGGTTGGAGCCCACTCCTTCCTGAAATTTAATTTGAGTGATTTCAAATATCTCTTCGGCCAGTTCAGCATTCTCACGCTGTACTTCCAACTGACTCAAGGCGTTGTCCAGATTGTCCTTAGAGCGTTTCACGTCCAGCATAATGGATCGCTCCAGTGCCTCAAATCCATTCTCTATCTTAGATAAGCTCAACTTTTCCTGCTGGATTTGATAGGTACGTTGAAGCCCGGTAAACAAGTTCCATTGTAGACTTAACCCCACAGTACTGTAGCTGTACCACTGATCGGGCCCCAAACCGCCCTGATCCTCAATATCAGTATTGGTGCTAAATAAACCTCCGAAGTTTGGAGATTGAGTGGAGTAACCAAGGTTTGCAAAACCAGAAATCGTAGGAAGTGATTCCGCGTACTTATTCTTAATGTTTAGCTTTTGCAGCTCATAGTTGGACTGTAGCACCTGATAATCAGGCCTACGGCTATAATCCCACTCTTCGGGTACCGCTACAGCCTGAAGTGCAGCGTCTTCTAATGTCCCCTCTACCTCTAGCTCCTGATCAGGAGGAAAATTCATCTGAAACTTGAGTAACCTCAGGGAGATATCGTTCATACTCTCCATGTTTTGCTTACTCACTTTCAGGTTGTTGAGGGTCACTTTTAGCCTGTCAGCATCTATTTTTTCCGCAAAACCATTCTCATACATAGCTCGGGTATTTCTATAGAGCGTATCCAGTCGGAGCAAATTGGCATCTACCAACTCCAGCTGCTCACGAGCGATCAGCAGGTTGTAGTACGCCTTGGAAACGTTCATAATCACCTGCTCATCCGTCTGAACACCTTGCTTCACCGATAAATCTTTGTAGGCTTTAGATGCCTGTAGCCCAACGATGTAGGAGCCATTAAAAATCAGCTGATTGATGCTAAGCCGGGCATCTCCAGCGCCTTTTAGCTGAAAGATGTTTTCCAAAGCCACCACATCTTCATTTTCTAAGCCCAGCTGGTCTGCTTGTTCATCGCTGATGAAAAAGGACTGCCCCTCCAGATATTGAGTAAAAAAGCGTGGTTGAGTAGGGCTCTGTTGTAAGCCTACTGTACCTGTAACCTGCGGTAGTCCTATCCCCACAGTTTCTTTTACGCGAGCTTCAGCTATTTGCTCATCCAGCAACGCATTTTTGGCGTCCACATTGTTGGCGAGCGCATAGGCTATGCACTCCTCCAGTGTGTAGGGCCCTGTACCCTCCTGAGCCACCGACCAGGTACTCAGTAGTAATAAAAGCAACGTTAATTTTCCCTTCATGTAGTTAAGCATTTAAGAATGTGTCGGTATTCCGATTATTATTGGTCTATTGGTTTAAATGATGATTCTGATTGTTGGTAAGCTGTATACTTTTTGCGTCCGCTCTCCGTGAGGATGCCATGCACAAAATGATCGAACAATTGCATCTGAACCTCTAGAAAGTCAAATTCAGAACGCGGGAAAATCTGGTCATTAAAAGCCAGCTCTACCAACTCCATACGCAGCACCGCCAGAATGTTCGGATTGAGTTTGCTACGATAATAGCCTTCCGCTATTCCTCGCTCTAGATTTGATTTGATTTGTCCTACTATAAAATCCTTTTTGAATTCCTGAAAAACACTCCACCCTTCAGCATGATACTTCTGTAGGTCAAAAAGCAATGAAGGATTGATCTTAAAGACGTGCTTTCTCAGGCATTTGGCCAAAAGAAAAAGCTCCTCTATGCTATTCGCCGATTTCTGCACGATCTCTTCAATCTCACTTCGCTCCTCGTTCAGGTGCTTGCGTACTGCCTCTGAAACCAGTTCATTCTTATTGCTAAAATGCTGATACAAGGTCTTTTTGCTCATCGACAACCCTCTGGCTACATCATCCATCGATACCGATCGAATGCCGTATTTAACGAATTGCGTCAGAGCCCCCTCTAAAACTTTCTCTTTCGACACTTTTGATTTACACTTATAAGATTAGCTGATAAAGATAAACGATGGAAACTTTAAATATCCAAATAGTTTCCATGGTTTCTACGATCTACTCGGTGGATGGTTTCGAATACACGATGAATTTTTCAAAAAATTTTATTCTCCATCACTTCACAGTATTTTAGACCTGTATATGGCCAGACATTGTCTACATTATCAAAAATCAGGATCAGGCTCCCGAACCATCTTATTCTTTCATGGGTTCGGTCAAAAACACACGCTTTTTGAAGAGTGGACGTGCCAGCTAAAGGATACCCATACTTGCTACAACTTTGACCTGTACTACCATGGCAGAAGTACACGTGCCAACAAACCACTATCGAAAAAAGAGTGGAAAGCCAGGCTCGAGGTATTCTTCGAGTCTGAGGGCATTGATCAGTTTGAAATCGTAGCCTTCAGTCTGGGCGGACGCTTTGCACTGGCCACTACTATGCTCTTTCCTGAGCGCGTTCAAAACCTCATTCTCATTGCTCCAGATGGCATCTGGAAAACGATTTGGTTTCGGCTAGCTACCCATCCCCTTATCAACCCGCTCTTTCGCCACATCATGCTGCACCCCCGCAGATTTCATCAGCTGGTAGAAGTTGCAGAAGATTTTTCACTAGCCAGCCACTCGCTCATTCGGTTTGCTCAGCGTGAATTACAGGTCAAATCCAACCGGATGCGCGTGTTTCAGTCATGGACTTACTTCAGACCTTTGCAATATCATCCTGACGCATTAGTAAAGGAATTTTCTCAACACGAAATACCGGTGCATTTGGTACTGGGCAGCAAAGACTTCATCATACCTGAAGCAAAAGTGGTACCTTTGCTGGACAATCTTACCACGCTGCATACACACAAACTACCCGCCAAACATCATGAGCTCGTTTCTCGCGCCAAACAGCTCATCCCTTCTTTGCTCAATTGAGATAATCTTTGATTTATTCTTCTATTTTTGCGGTGACAAATTCAAGGTCCTCACGCATGATTTATATCTTTCAAAAATCTTCAGATTCATTTTTTGTTGTTGGTAGTCATCAGGCCATTAGTGCCGAAGATCAGAAAAAACTCACCTGGCTATTTTCTGGAGCTACACCCGTAGCTGAGGAGACACTTTCAGGAGACTTTATTGGTCCGCGCAAAGAGATGATCACTCCATGGAGTACCAACGCGGTAGAAATCGCTCAAAACGCTGGTGTTTCTGGACTGTTTAGAATCGAAAACTTTCGCTCAGACAATGGGCAGCTTTTCGATCCCATGTTGCAGCAGCGCTATGATGAAATCAATCAGGATGTATTCACCTTAAATATAGAGCCTGCCCCTATCCAATATATCAGTGACCTGGAGGCGTACAATAAAAGTGAAGGCCTCGCTTTGAGCGATGAAGAAATCACTTTTCTAAAAGAAGTATCTGATGAAATAGGGCGTGACCTTACAGACTCAGAAGTGTTTGGGTTTTCCCAGATCAACTCTGAGCACTGTAGACACAAAATTTTCAATGGCACATTCATCATAGACGGTGATGAGCAGCCGATGACTTTGTTTCAGTGGATCAAAAAAACAAGCAAAGACAATCCGAACCAGATCGTTTCAGCTTACAAAGACAATGTAGCCTTTATCAAAGGGCCTGTGGTGGAGCAGTTTGCTCCTAAAACTCAGGATAAGCCGGATTACTTTCAGGTAAGCGATTATGAGTCCGTCATCTCTCTCAAAGCCGAAACACATAACTTCCCCACCACAGTAGAGCCTTTCAATGGAGCAGCCACCGGGTCGGGAGGAGAAATCCGAGACCGTATGGCTGGTGGCACCGGCAGCTTTCCACTCGCTGGGTCAGCAGTGTATATGACCTCCTATTCGCGCCTCGAAAAGGGAAAGAAATGGGAAGAGAACTTAGCACCTCGCAAATGGCTCTACCAATCACCTAAAGACATTCTCATCAAAGCCTCAAACGGTGCCAGTGACTATGGCAACAAATTTGGCCAGCCACTTATTTGCGGAAGCTTACTCACCTTTGAGCATGAGGAAGAGGAAAAAACCATCGCTTTCGACAAAGTAATTATGCTTGCTGGAGGCATTGGCTTTGCCAAGCTCAAAGATGGCATCAAGCAAAAGGTAGAAAAAGACCAAACTGTAGTCATCCTGGGTGGTGACAATTACCGAATAGGCATGGGTGGAAGTGCCGTATCATCAGTAGACACTGGAGCGTTTGATACCTCTCTGGAGCTCAACGCCGTGCAGCGTTCCAATCCAGAAATGCAAAAGCGAGTAGCTAACGCCGTACGTGCCATGGCAGAGCTAGTTCATAATCCCATCGTATCCATCCACGACCATGGTGCCGGAGGCCACCTCAACTGCCTGTCGGAGCTCGTAGAAGAAACAGGAGGAAATTTCAAACTAGAAAACTTTCCGGTAGGCGATCCTACACTATCAGAAAAGGAACTGATGGTAAACGAATCTCAGGAGCGCATGGGGCTAGTCATCCGCCCGGAAGATGCTGAATACCTCAAAAAAGTATCTGAACGTGAACGCGCCCCTTACTACGAAGTAGGTACCACCTCTGATGACATGGAGCTCAAATTCCAACGCACAGGTTCAGAAAAAGCTCCTTTTGACCTGAAGCTTGGCCACTTATTTGGTGCTTCACCCAAAACCATACTCACTGATACCACACAAAAGCCTGCTTACACTGACAAACCATATGACGCAGACAAACTAGAGGAGTATCTGGAAGAAGTACTACAGCTGGAAGGTGTAGCCAGCAAAGATTGGCTCACCAACAAAGTAGACCGCTCCGTAACAGGAAAAGTAGCCGTACAACAAACAGTAGGAGAAATCCAGGTACCGCTCAACAACGTGGCAGTGATGGCACTGGACTACCTCAGCAACAAAGGCATGGCTACCTCCATAGGTCATGCACCGGTACCTGCCCTGATTCATCCGGGTGCAGGCTCACGTTTGTCTGTCACAGAAGCGCTCACCAACATGGTATGGGCACCACTTACCCATGGCCTGCCTGGTGTATCACTAAGTGCTAACTGGATGTGGCCTGCCAAAAATGACGGAGAAAATGCACGCCTGTATCAGGCAGTAAAAGAACTCAGCGAGTTTGCTTCAGCTCTGGGCATCAATATACCAACTGGAAAAGACTCCCTGTCCATGGCTCAGAAATACCCTGACGGCAAAAAAGTACTGGCACCAGGTACCGTGATCATTAGCTCAGTGGGAGAGGTAAGTGACATCACACAGGTGGTCACACCTAACCTGAAGCCGGCGAAAAATAGCGACCTCATCTACGTGAGCTTTAGCAACACAGACTTTGCTCTGGGTGGAAGTAGCTTTGCTCAGACGCGAAGTATGATTGGCACCACCGTACCAGATGCGGATCCACATGCAGTGAGAAGCACCTTTGAGGCTATCCAGTCACTCGTAGCAGACAATCTCCTTTTAGCCGGACACGACATCTCATCAGGCGGATTGATTACAGCCTTGCTGGAGATGAACTTTCCAAATACAAAAGGTGGGCTACAGGTAGACCTGAGCGTCTTTGAAGAAACGGATATCATCAAAATACTTTTCTCAGAAAACCCTGGAGTGCTCATCCAAACGGATGATACAGACAAAGTATTGGAAAGACTACAATCACACGGGGCAACAGCCCATGTCATCGGTCAAACCAGTGAAAACCGCAGCCTGAAAATCACCAAAGCCGAATGGCAGCTGGACCTTAGCATAGATGATCTGCGAGATGTTTGGTACAAAACCTCTCACCTGCTAGACCGTGAACAAACAGCTCCTGAGCAAGCAGACCTTCGCTTTGCCAACTTTAAAAATCAGCCTCTTAGCTATCAGTTGCCCAAAGACTATGAAGGCACATTTGCCAGCTATGGCATAGATCCGAAACGCAGAACGGAAACGGGCATCAAAGCGGCAATAATCAGAGAGAAAGGAGTAAACGGCGACCGTGAAATGGCCTATGCACTTTACCTGGCAGGCTTTGATGTGAAAGATGTACACATGACTGACCTCATAGCCGGACGTGAAGATCTTTCAGATGTCAATATGATCGTCTATGTGGGAGGCTTCTCCAACTCAGACGTATTGGGCAGTGCCAAAGGATGGGCCGGCTCATTTATCTACAACGAAAAAGCAAAAGCAGCGTTGGACGCGTTTTATGCACGAGAAGACACCTTGAGCCTTGGCGTATGTAACGGCTGCCAACTCATGATGGAGCTTGGGCTGATCTATCCTGAAATGGGCGAGCAGCACCCACGCATGCACCACAACATCACCGGTAAATTTGAGTCTGCTTTTGTAGATGTTACCATACAGAAAAACGATACTGTGCTCTTTGGGTCGCTCAGCGATTCCCGTATGGGCATCTGGCTGGCACATGGCGAAGGACGCTTTGTGTTGCCAGGCAAGCCTGAGGACTACAACATCCCGGTCAATTATGCCTACGACTCCCTTCCCGGCAACCCTAACGGAAGTGATTTTGCTACCGCAGCTGTAGCTTCCAGAGATGGACGCCATGTAGCGATCATGCCACACCTGGAGCGGACCATCTTCCCGTGGAACTGGGCGCATCAAGATGGAGTGAAAGGCAAAGAAATATCGCCGTGGATCGAGCCATTTGTGAATGCGAAAAAATGGATCACTGAACGCAACTAGACATACAAACAAAAGGCGCCGTTGAGGCGCCTTTTGTTTTAATCTTTCATCTTTTGTAACGAAACAGCATTCACGCAATAGCGCAGCCCGCTAGGATCCGGCCCATCAGGAAAAACATGTCCAAGATGAGCCTCACACACATTGCAGGTGACCTCTATTCGGCTCATGCCAAAGGTGTTATCTTCATGATAGGCCACGTGCTCCACCTCCATTGGCTGTGTGAAAGACGGCCAGCCTGTGCCACTTTGAAATTTCTCACTGGAATCAAACAGTGGAGTCCCACAGCATTTGCACGCATATTTTCCGGGATCAAACGCATTGCACATATCCGAACTATGAGCGCGTTCTGTACCACGCTTACGGGTCACATAGTATTCCTCCTCTGTGAGCTGAGCCTTCCATTCCGCTTCGCTCTTCTCTACTTTATTTGGTGGCGTGGGATTGCCCGAGCGAGCATACGCCATCACATCTCTCCATCTTAGCATATTTCTGGGGTATAAATGATTAAAAGTGCCTTTCAGACAAACTAAACTGAAAAACACCTAACCGGCATCAAAATGTTTCTCCTGTAGTCCCAATTTTTTAATTCGCGAATAGATGGCTCCACGGGTGCGCCCAAATTCAGCAGCAATTTCCTTTACAGGCGTACGGCTCACAAAGAGCGTTTCAAGGAGTTCATCTTGTTCGTCTGTCCACTTGCTGTATGCACTACCATGAGTTTGACGGATTTTCTCATATGGCTTCGCTTCATATGGTTTTATGTTGGCTGACTCCTCTCTTTTGACAGGTGTTTGGTCTGCCCCAACAGAAGGTGGCCACACCAGTAGCTCCTCAGGCCACTCTGACTCATGGCGTTCTTCTTTTTCTATTACCTCTATCGAAGATTTTTCTGGGTTTTTAAATGCCATAGGCACCATTTCCTCCGGAATGATCAGCTTGTTTTGAGTGCGTGTGGCCGCTACGTAGAGCACGTTGATATCTTCTATCACCCGTGCCGGATCCAGCTCCACATCGCCACGCCGCAGCAACTCTTTCAGCTTTTCTTCACCTAAAAAATCCCCCAGTAGCGTCACCTCATCATACTCCATTCCCTTGGCTTTATGCACTGTGGAGTAGATACGATCTGCTTTCATCTTATCTTCAGCAGTCACGTGAGCTGCTTTCAGTTCTTTGATCAGGGATGGCAGGTCTCTTCCGTATTTTTTGACTATTTCCAGTATCCCTTTGAGTGTAGGCTGCGCCCCATTATCCACAAACTCTTCCAGTTGTGAAAAATCCTGAAAAGCTTTCATTTGAGGATCGCGAATGCCTTTCCTGTTTCCCAAATACAGGTTTAGCACATCGAAAACCGAACCTCCCTCATCTGCATAAGTATAGCTATTGAAGTGTCCTTCAAAATAGACCGATTCGATGGTTTCATGCTCTATGAGCTGCTCTATGGCATCCACGATAATGGCCAGGTTGCTCCTACCGAGCGTGGCTCGCGAGCCATCCGCCTTTCCTCCTCCTGCTCCCGTAATGTCTGGCACATTGGCCGAAGCGTCCATATGGTGTTTGGTCGTCAATATAGCTTTGGCCAGGTCACCTATAGATCGATCAAACCGATAGCTCGTAGAAAGAACCTTTCGCTCAAAATCAGACTTTTGTAGCGCATTGACTGCATGCCTCCAGGAGTATATCTGCTGATGTTCATCACCAACAATGACACGAGTAGCCTCCTGATTGAGGAACACATCTAGCATAACAGGCGAGGCATCCTGCCCTTCATCAAAGAGGATGTAATCATATTGTGAAAGCTTCGGGCCACGCAGCTGAAAAAGCTTCAGATAAAAATCATGAGGCATCGGAATTTCACCTTTATTGATCATCCCCAGAAACTTCCGCGTATCTTCAATCAGTCGGTCATAGCGTGCCGTCACAAACTCCTGATCCTCCTTTTCGGTAAGGGCAGCCAGGTAATCCACTTCTGCCACGGTAGCCACATGACTATTGCAAAACATACTCATGAGTTGGATCACATGATGTCCGTAGCGCATGTCGGCCACAGCGTCTTTCATCCGAAACTTCAAAAGCTGCTTTGCGTCATGGGCCTGATAGCTGCCACTTTGAAAGTCCACTCCCTGAAACCCCATGTATTTTAATGCCAATGAATGAGCCGTCTCTACCCTTACATGATGAAGCCCAGCCTTCTTAAAACGAACCTGCGCTTCTTCCTTCACGGATTTATTGAAAGCCAGATACAGAATTTTGGAAGACCTACGGGCCTTGGCATACCCAATGAGCGTAGAAGTTTTGCCAGCCCCGGCTACAGCATTGACCACCAAATCTCCGGTGGCGTGTATGACATCAAGTTGTTGTGGAGAAAATTTCAAAAGAAAATTACGTTAGATTCAAATAAACACAACTCACTCATTTTCTGCAACAAGGAAGTAAGCTCAAAATGATTGATATATTTTTTCATGTATTTTTTACTTCACTACTTGCCTATTTGATCTAAAAATTTCTACTTTTGCAATCCAATTCAGGAACAACAACACGGTTTCTGGGTTTGTCCGCCGAGAAGGACGCTAAACATTCTCTGGTTTCTTGGCCTATGGTGTAAAGGCAACACGCCTGCCTGCCGGCAGGCAGGTCTGATTAAAATCAGACTTATTCCGGCAGAAGTGAATGGTTTGGCACTTTAATCTCAAGCTATCTTATTGGCCTATGGTGTAACTGGCAACACGTCTGATTTTGGTTCAGAAGAGTCTAGGTTCGAGCCCTAGTAGGCCAACTAATCCCGATCCGACGATCTTACATTGAGGATCGGGATTTTTTATTTAAAAGCAAGATATCCATGTCCTCAGTCAAAATTTTTGCGGGTAAAGGCACCAATGATTTAGCATCTCGAATCGCAGAAATTTACGGCAAACCCCTCGGAAAAAGTACCTCTCAGAAGTTTAGCGATGGAGAGCTCAACTTCAACTACAACGAATCTATCAGAGGCACCGATCTTTTCATCATACAGTCTACCACTCCCCCATCAGACAACATCATGGAGCTACTCCTGATGATCGATGCGGCGAGACGCGCAAGCGCGAAGTATGTCACTGTAGTAGTCCCATACTTTGGCTATGCACGACAAGACCGAAAAGATCGCCCGAGAGTTTCCATAGCTGCGAAACTTATGGCCAACCTGCTCACAGCAGCAGGAGCTAACCGGCTAATGACAATGGATCTGCATGCTGGTCAGATTCAGGGGTTCTTTGATATTCCGGTAGATCATCTGGATGGCACCGCCATCTTTGTTCCGTACATCAAGCAGCTCAACCTGGATAACCTGGTATTTGCTTCTCCTGATGTAGGGGGTACGGCAAGAGCAAGAAGTTACGCCAAGCACTTCGAGGCAGACATGGTGGTGTGCGACAAGCACCGAAAAAGAGCCAATGAAATAGCGTCTATGCAGGTAATTGGTGATGTAGATGGCAAAGATGTCATCCTCGTAGACGACCTGGCAGATACGGCCGGCACCATTTGCAAAGCAGCCAACCTGCTGAAAGAAAAAGGTGCAAACACCGTAAGAGCCATATGTACACACCCGATCCTTTCGGGCAAAGCATATGAAAACATAGAAGCTTCCGAACTGGAAGAGCTCATCACCACTGACACCATCGCCCTCAAACAAAAGAGCGACAAAATTAAGGTGTTGACTGTAGCAGACCTTTTTGCGAAAGCTATCCGAAAAGTGCACGACCATGAGTCTATAAGCGCACTATTCATCTAAATTTGTATTTTCTAAACAATTAATAAATAACAATTATGAAAACTGTTGAGATTGTAGGGTATAAAAGAGCGAATCTCGGCAAGTCCGAAGCAAAAAAACTAAGAGCAGAAGGTATGGTACCTGGCGTACTGTACGGTGGAGAAGAGCAAGTGCACTTCTACGCTCCTATGATTTTGTTTAGAGAACTTGTTTATACCGACGAAGCACACTTTGTAAACCTAAATATCGAAGGAGACACTTACGAAGCGATCCTTCAGGACATCCAGTTTCACCCTGTGAGTGAAATCATCATGCACGTGGACTTCCTGCAGCTATTTAGAGGCACTAAGATCAAAATGGACATCCCTGTGCGTCCTGTTGGTACACCTCCTGGCATCCAGCAAGGTGGTAAGCTTATCCGTAAGCTGCGACTAATGACTGTGAGAGCATTGCCTAAGGATATGCCTGAGTACATCGAAGTAGATGTATCGAAGCTTGGCCTTGGTAAGTCAGTAAAAGTGGGTGAAGTACCTACCGAAAACTTTGAAATCCTGAACAGCCCGCTCGTGACCATCATGGGTATAGAAGTACCTAGAGCACTTCGTGGCAAGCAGGTGGAAGATGAGGAAGGTGAAGAAGAAGGCGAAGAAGCAGCAGCTGAATAAACCTTTTCATCAAACGTCACTAAATCCTACTTTCGGGCAACCGGAAGTAGGATTTTTTTTTGACTAAATACCGCGCTACTCCCCCAACCAATCCTTTATTACTTTTGCTGCCCATCAAATACAGACTTCAATCTCATGAAATACCTCATAGCCGGACTTGGAAATATTGGTCCTGAGTACGAACTCACCCGTCACAACATTGGCTTTCTGGTACTGGATAGACTTGCAGACCAGCAAGGTGCAAAGTTTGAGCATGGCCGCCATGCATTCTTTACAGAGTTCAAATACAAAGGCCGCACCATTCATCTCATAAAGCCAACCACCTACATGAACCTGAGCGGCAAGGCTGTAAACTACTGGCTAAAGGAACTGAAGATTCCTAAAGAAAACCTTCTGGTGATCACTGATGATGTAGCCCTGCCCTACGGGAAAATCCGCCTCAAGGGCAAAGGATCTGCCGGAGGGCACAACGGCCTCAAAAACATTGAGGAATTGACTGGAGGCCAAAACTACGCACGGTTGCGCTTTGGCGTGGGTGATGATTACCCTAAAGGCCGGCAGGTAGACTATGTACTGGCACCATTTAACAAGCAGGAAATGGACGAGCTGGTACTCAACATGGACCGGGCTATCGACGCTACTCTTGCCTTTAGCACCATTGGTCTCGCACGCACCATGAACCAATTTAACTAACACCCTATGACTGAGCACCTCACAACCCTGGGCATACAGATCGTACCCAAAAGCAAAAACCTCGACACCTACCAGCTAGTAGATGCTGCGATAGAGGTGATTAGCCGGTCCGGCATTACCTACCAGATCACCCCGTTCGAAACGGTGATGGAAGGGCCGTATCCTCAGCTAATGGAAATAGCCGAACAAGCTCAAAAGGCCGTACTGGACGCAGGAGCAGATGAATGCCTGGTATACTATCGCATACATTATCGCAAAGACGCTGACGTCACATTCGCCGAAAAAAGGTTGGATAGATAGGCCTTTATGGCATATTTTTATCCAGAACCTAATTCACATTTTATGAAAATTGGCTTGCTTACACTGGTGTTGAGCCTAATGTCAGTCACGCTTTCTGCCCAATCAAACGTAAGCGACAACTTGCAACACCTCCATCAAGCAATCAACTCTGCGGGCAATTCAGATGAACAGATAGCGCACACGATCGCTTTTGCCATAGCACTACCCCCACAGCAAGTAGACAGTGTGCTCGCCATACGCGAAACTTTGCCCAGCATAGCCACATCCTACAAGGGCATCCCTATCGCTACTGTACAAGACTATTTCACCGGCATCTATTACCACAAGAGACGTAGGCTGGACAGCCTTTACCACTACTTTAACAAGGTAGCTCCCGAATTTAAAGGCCGCGACACACGCTCTTACCTGTGGGCACTCAATCACATAGCCGTCTACCACGCTCGTACAGGTGCCAATGACAGTGCCATTTATTACCTCAAAATTTCTGAACCCCTGGCACTTCGTGAAGAGCCAACTACCTTGAAACGCATTTATGGCAACCTGGGCATTTTCTATCGAAAAGCTAAAAACTATGACAAGGCGCTTGAATACTTTGATAGGGTTTTTGCGCTACCAGACGCCAACCGGATGGATTCAGTAATTGCCTATATGCAGCTAGGCAGCATCATGGTACAGCTGGAGCGTTACCCTGAAGGCAAGTCACACTTCATGAGCGCCTACCAAATAGCCCCCAACAACTCGCAATTTCAAGTAGCAGCGCTCAACAACGTGGCGAGCATATTGCGATCTACTGATGCTAAGGACTCAGCACTCTCCTACTACAACCAGGCCTACGACATCATCACCCGGGCACCAGATGCCCGACAGCTTATCATCAAAAACCGTCTAATGGCCGCTGACATTTACCTGGACAACGGTGAACTTACAGCAGCACGCCAGAGCATTCAAATCGCGGAAGACTCACCTCTGAGAACCAGCCCGATGGAAAACAAACACCTGGCCTACCTCTGGAGCAGGTATCATTACGAAAAACACCAATATGATTCTGTTATTCATTATGCCAAGGGCTTTTTGGCAGATGCCGAAAACCTGATAAGCTCTAATCGTGAGATCGACTTTGGGGGGTATTTTGAACTAATAATCAGCACCTATGAACATCTAGGAGATCAACAGGGAGTCAATACCACATATGCCGCCTATGTAGGACACCTCAAAAACAATGATTTGGCTCAAGCCAAAAGAGAACTGACAGACCTCAAAATAGCGTACGAAACCCAGGAAAAAGAAGAAGCTTTGCAGGCAAGCCGCGACCAGCTAGCGGCCAACCAGAAAATCAACTGGCTGCTAGGAGCGAGTTTTGTCATGGCGCTGTTTGCCCTACTCACACTGGCTTATACCTTCACATCAGTTCGCAACAAAAACCAACAACTGGAAGCGCAAAATCAAAAAATCAAAATCCTCATTCGCGAACTCCACCACCGGGTAAAAAACAACCTACAAGTAATATCCAGCCTCTTGGGACTCCAATCACTCAAACTTGAAGGTGAAGAAGCTAAAGCTGCATTTGCAGAAGGAAAAAGCCGGGTAAATGCCATGGCCATGATCCACAAAAAACTGTACCAACAAGAAGGTCTGGAACAGGTGAATATCCATGATTACCTGGAAGAACTGGTGCGAAACCTGAAGCAGAGCTTTGACTCAGAATCAAAAGTGAAAGTAAACATGGATGTAGCCGAGGCACAGTTTAACATGGACAAAGCAATACCTGTAGGACTGATTCTCAATGAGCTCATCACCAACTCCTTCAAATATGCTTTTGACAACATAGAGCAACCGCTAGTAGAGGTAAGACTGCTACAAACCGACAAACAATTTCAACTGGATGTAATGGACAATGGCATTGAGCTTGATCAAAACTTTGATGTAAACAATGCCTCTTCCTTTGGGCTGCGTCTGGTGCATTTGCTGGTGGATCAGCTGGGTGGTAGCATTCGCCTTCATCAGGCCAACCACACCAAAACATTTTCTATAGAGTTTAGCTAAATGACCCAACACAAACGCATCATAGTAGTGGGTGGCGGAGCTGCAGGATTTTTTACAGCGATCAACATTGCCGAGAAGCACCCGCGCTATTCTGTGACGATTCTCGAAAAATCTAACAAACTACTGAGCAAGGTAAAGGTCTCAGGCGGTGGCCGCTGCAATGTCACTAACGCACGTCATCGCCCGGGCGAGCTCATAGACTTTTATCCTCGAGGACAAAAGAAACTTTATAAGGTTTTTGAGCAGTTTACCACCAAAGACATGGCAGACTGGTTAGCTCAACATGGGGTAGAAACTCATACAGAAGCCGACCAGCGCATGTTTCCAGAGAGCAACTCTTCCCAAACAATCATCGACTGCTTTTTGGCTACAGCCAAAGCCAATGGAGTAAATATCTGCACCCAGGAAGCGGTAATGGCCCTGACTCCCACTGGAAACCTGTGGCAAGTACAAACGAAAACCCGCACACTGGAAGCGGATGCTGTAGTGATGGCCGGAGGCAGCAGCACGGGTCTTTGGCGGATACTAGGAGATAGGGGACTAAAACTATCTCCTGCGGTACCTTCCCTGTTTACCTTCAACATCAAAGATCCACGCCTGCAGGGACTGATGGGTGTGAGCTTTGAGCAGGCAAGCGTACGGATAGTAGGTAGTAAGCTGACCGACACAGGGCCTATGCTCATTACTCATTGGGGGCTGAGTGGACCAGCCATACTCAAACTATCCGCGTGGGGTGCACGAGAGCTGGCAGAGAAAAACTACCACTTTGAAGTGCTGATCAACTACCTGGGAGAGACTCCTGCAGATGATGTGAGGAATCAACTCAACACCACCAAGCAAAATCACCCCAACCGAAAAGCAGGCAACTACCCTCTGGAAGGAATTCCCAGGCGATTTTGGGAGCGTATACTCCAGATTGGAGGTATCCAGGAGAATCAGACATTTGGTGAACTAACCAAAAAACAAATCAATAAACTGGTAGAAGAACTGTGCCAGGGGCGCTACTCGGTATCAGGCAAAAGTACGTTTAAGGAGGAGTTTGTGACCTGTGGAGGCGTAAAACTGAGTGAAGTAAACCTTCAAACATTCGAAAGCAAAAAGCACCCTGGACTTTACCTGGCTGGAGAACTGCTCGACATAGACGCCCTTACGGGTGGCTTCAACTTTCAGGCCTGCTGGAGTGCTGGATGGATGATATCGGAAGCGATCTAATCTCTGCTTCGTGGCATAGCGGGCGTTGACGCAAATAAATCTCAACTTTCTCGCCAGACCTTTCACCCCGAAATGTCTAACCTTATTTTCTCAAAGTATATCGCGAGAAAATCAACCGATTGCAGATCTAACCAATTATCGTATTCAGGCTAACATGAACCTATCATTCCTAGAAAACAACATATCTACTCACAAGCCTTTCTCTGTTTTACGCAACCGATTGATTTTCCAATCGAGAACAGCTACCTTGCATGACAATTGTACATACAAACAAAATACATCACATGAACTACAGCAGTGTAGCAGGGAAAACGGTAGTGATTACGGGCGGGTCTGGAGTATTGGGCAGCTCAATGGCTCACGCTTTCGCAAAGGCTAAGGCAAAATTGGTCGTACTGGGAATGACTGACACCAAGATAAAGCGTACTGTTGCGGAACTACAAACCATAACGGCTGATGTGATCGGTGTAAAAGCTAACGTTTTAAATCCTACTGAGCTCCATGAAGCCAAAGAAACCATCCTCAACCGCTTCGGCCAGATAGATATTTTGATCAATGCTGCTGGTGGCAACACCCCTAAAGCTACACAACCGGAAGGTCAATCCATCTTTGACCTTAACCTTCCGGACATAGACTTTGCGATAGACCTCAACCTAAAAGGAGCCATCTACCCTTCTTTGATATTTGGGGAAGCCATGGCTAAAACTGGACGGGGAAGCATCATCAACATCTCTTCCATGGCCACCTACTCTGCAATCACACGCGTAATGGGCTATTCAGTAGGCAAGTCTGGAGTCAATTCCTTCACCCAATGGCTGGCATGTGAACTGGCTGATAAGTTTGGTGATAAGGTAAGAGTCAATGCGATAGCTCCTGGATTCTTTTTAGGTGATCAAAACCGGCGATTACTACTCAATGAAGACGGTACACTAACCCCACGCAGTAAAAAGGTAATTCAAAAAACCCCGATGAGAAGGTTTGGGGACATTAAAGAACTGAATGGCTTAGCGCTATTTTTAAGTTCAGACGCGGCTAGCTTTATTACGGGCACCATCATTCCGGTAGACGGAGGATTTAGTGCTTGTAGCGGAGTGTAAAAGGATTATTAAGTTGGTCCAGAGTAAAAAAAATGCCCCGGAAACCACTCCGAGGCATTTTGTTTGCCGTATAAAATCAATCAACTAACCAAACCAAAAACCGGCAAACGAACATCACTATGAAAAACTTGATGTAAAAATGAACCGATCTTGATTCAGTTGCGCCCGCAACTCGTTACACTCAGTGGAATTCACGATCAGCTCTTGCAGCTGGCAGTTGAAAGGAAAGATATCTACCATCATCTATTGTCCATATCTGCTCCAGTAAAATCCATTTCATTACCTGTATTTCTAGCTAGTTTTATCGATCAATTAGCATACAAGTACTAAAGGATATGAATCAGGTTTATCATTTTTTCAAATTGACGTTTTCTGTTGTCTTCATATGGATCATCAGCATCCATAGCAACGCTCAAAAGCAGACTCCTCAGCGTCCGAATATTGTTTGGATAGTCATGGAGGACATGTCTCCACAGTTTTACGGAGCCTATGGAAATACTGCCGCCAATACTCCCGTGATCGATTCGCTGATCAACGCCGGTATTCGGTTTGATGCGGCATTTTCTACCGGAGCAGTATGCTCCCCCAGTCGGTACAGCATCATTACGGGCACACGTACCAATGAGTACGGCACTGGTCATCACCGTTCCAACTACCCCATTCCTACTTCCGTAAAACCCTTCCCGCATTTCTTAAAAAACGCAGGCTACCACACTTCCAACAACTCCAAAAGAGACTACAACACCTCCGAAAGATGGAGAATCACCCGTGAGGCATGGGTAGAGAGCTCCGCAACAGCTGGCTGGTGGAACCGAACCGAGGACCAACCCTTCTTTTCGGTATTCAACTTCAACAACTCGCACCAGTCCAGAACATTTACCAACCCGTACAAAAACTACAAAGGACGCATCCTGGACCAGCTTTCACCAGATGAGCGCATAGCCGATGAAGCTATCATCCTACCTGACTACTACAAAGACACCCCCGAAATGCGTCGTGAG
Organism: Marinoscillum furvescens DSM 4134; assembly: GCF_003386095.1. Lineage (GTDB taxonomy): Bacteria > Bacteroidota > Bacteroidia > Cytophagales > Cyclobacteriaceae > Marinoscillum > Marinoscillum furvescens. The sequence goes on from NZ_QREG01000002.1 coordinate 328,466, forward strand.
CTGGCTCGGACTTACAACGCACTGAAAAAAATCGACAATGAGATAGACACGCTGATGAACAAATTGAGGAAAGAAAAGCTGGTGGAGTCCACCATCATTTTCATCTACTCAGACCATGGTGGCGGTGGGCTCCGCACCAAAAGTAAGGGCATTGCACTAGGCCATCAGGTGCCTATGGTGGTAATTACCCCTCCGGCATACGCTCACCTCAACCCCTTTAAAAACCAAAAAGCCACATCACAGCCCGTAACTTTTGAAGACCTGGCCCCTACCATACTGGCACTAGCGGGCCTGGACGCACCGGATTACATGACGGGTAAGGCTTTTCTAGGTGAAGCCCCAGAAGCCCAACAATACGCATTTACCTCTGCCGACCGATGTGGTGAAGCCTACAACCTCACGCGTTCTGTGAGTGACGGACGCTATTATTATACCCGATCATTTTACCCAAACAGACCAGCATACAGCTATCAAAAATACTTTGACTATGCTGCGAGCAGGCAGCTGATCAGATCGTATCACATGCAGGGCCAGCTAAACCCTATCCAGGCTATGCCGCTGCAAACCAAACCCACTGAAATGCTCTATGACCTAAAGGAAGACACCTGGCAAACGAACAATCTGGCGGCCAATCCAAAATTCCGAAAGGTGAAGAAGAAGCTGAGCAAAGCACTGGACAACAAACTGCGATCAGCCAAAGACGTGCTGTTCCTTCCAGAATGCACGCTAGACTCCATTAGCAAGACCACTACTCCGTTTGAATACAAATCCTCTGATGCCTATGAGTTTGAAGCCATCTATGACATGGCCAGTCTAGTCGGAACAGGTGACAAATCCATCAAAAAACAACTTCAAGGGCTCGGCAATGAAAACCCCATTGTGCGCTACTGGGCTGCACTCGGACTTTCCGCACAAGCTAAATCAGACCTAAGCCCTTTCCAATCTCAACTTAAAAATCAGTTGACCGACGATTTTCCTCCTGTACGCATCCAGCTTGCAGCTCTGCTCCTCAGTCATTTCGGGGACCCGGATGCCCGGGCGGTTCTGACCAGCTACATACATCACGACAACACGTACTTATCCCTGCAGGCTGTTCAGGAAATTCTCTATTTGCCGAAAAGCGAATCCGTTCTTTTCATGGAAGAAATCAAAAAACTTCAGGGAAAAGAAGGCTTGTCCGGACTCCTATCAGAAAGCATCGACATGTATCGCTACTTGCATGAAGGTAGAGAGCTGGTTTACAAAACGCACTGGTAATCAGCTAGGGCGCGGTATTGAAACAGGCTGCCGGGAGACCGGCAGCATTCACCAAATTTGGTTCTGCTACATCACTCCATGCAAAGCGTACGGCAGCTGGGTTGCGCACCTCTTTAGCCCATACATGGACCTGGCCGTTTATTATTTTCGCTGTAGCGGAAAACCACTCTCCCTGCTCGTTGGACACTTCAAAGTCACGCAAAGGACCATCCACGCTTTTTAGCCCTTCGGCAAAAGCAAAATTCACTACCACTTTGCGGCGATCAATTGTATGGCTTTTATAAACCGGACCAGAATAGGCCACATCCACCTGATAGTCTTTGGCCAACGCCCAGGCAGCCAGTCGCTCGCCAACTTGTCGTTTACTGCGCGGATGAATATGACCTAAATCTCCCAGATCGTTGGTAACCACCATGCCCGTATAAGGAATTTCCATGCATTCGGCCTGTGCTTGTTTCAGGTAAGGCACCAGCTCACGCGCACTCCAGTACTTATATGGAGCGATTTCGGAGAAATAAAAGGGCATCTCATCACCCCAATGTGACCTCCAGGTATTGATGAGCTTTGCCATCACCTGAGGATAAGTCTCCGGACGGAGCCTATTGCTTTCTCCCTGGTACCAAATGGCACCCTTCAGTGCAAAATGACGCAATGGATAAATCATTGCGTTGTAGGCTTTACCCGGCAAGGAAGGCCACCGATTTCCTTCCTTCAAACCAACAAAAGGGCTTGTAAGCAGTGAATCACCCAAAACCGAATCTGCCGGCATCCATACTTCCGCATTGGTGCCTCCCCACGAGCTAGCGATCATACCTATGGGCCTGCTTAGGGTGCTATGGAGCCTGTCGGCAAAAGCGTATGCCACAGCTGAAAAATCCCGAACAGATTCTGAAGAACAAACTTTCCACTCACCCTGCACATCAAGCTGCGGCGCATCAGCAACGCGCTTTTGCACCAGAAACAAACGGATTTCCGGTTGATCAGCCTGCGCGATTTCTTCACGAAAATTGGTCATACCCGGAAAACCAGCATGAATGGAGTCTACAGGCATTTCCATATTGGACTGGCCGGATGCCAGCCATACCTCACCGATCAGGACATCTTTTACCACCACAGTATCATGTCCTGCAATGTAAAGCGTATGAGGCCCGCCAGCTTTAGGTGTGGGCAAAGCCACTTTCCAGTCGCCACGAACAGCCTTCGTAGTAACCGTGTCACTCCCCCAACTGGCCCAAACTCGAATAGCTTCATTGCTCCGGCTCGTCCAGCCCCAAATCTGAGCGGTGGTCTGCTGCTGCAGCACCATATGGTCACCTATGATAGCTGGTAGGGTGATTTCAGCTTTTGCTGTAATGCTTAAAAAGATAAAAAGACATGGAGTGCACCAAAGACGCAACCAACAAGCTGTAGAATAGAAAAATGGCATATTGAGTGATGAGTTAATGAACTACGTAAACTTAACGGAAAACAGACCACCGCTTAGCGGGTAAGCCTCCAACTGCTCATCTGACATGCCATATCGTGCCGTGGTGATAAACAGCTGGTTTTGATCAGGTCCACCAATAGTACAGGAAGTGACGTGAGGTGCAGGAACGCTCACTTCGGCTATCTGCTCACCAGTAGCAGGATTGAAGCAGCCAACCCGATAGCCACCCCAAAATGCGATCCAGAGATTACCTCGCTGATCCATGCACATACCATCGGGAAGTGCTTCTCCATCAGTGAAGTCCAGCACCACTTTACGGTCAGACAGCTGCAACCGATCCTCCTGATAGCGATAACGGCAAACTGTCTTTTCTAAAGAGTCTATGTGATACATGTACTCTTGATCCTGACTCCAGCAAAAACCATTAGGCACAGAGAGTTTGTCCAGCACGCTATGCAGCTCCCCATTAGTATCCAAACAGTAAAATGCTCCCGCCTTTTGGCGAGCATCCACTTGCATTGTACCGAGCCATAGCCTTCCGCTACGATCCATTTTCCCTTCATTGAAACGTATATCTTGTTTACCAATAGGCAGGCGCTGAAATGGCTCCCATTTCCCAGAGGTAGTATCCAAAGAGATGATTTGCTGATGCGCCGCTACCAACACCTGATCTCCATCTTGAGGAAAAAGCGCACTCGGAAACAGAGGTGTTATCCACTGTTGATGGCTTTTGGTCTCTGGATCAAAAGTGTGTACGCGCGCTTTGTCTATATCTACAAAATAGAGTCTTTGCTGGGCCTCATGCCAAATAGGGCCTTCACCAAGTGAAGCTTTGAGGTCGAGTTCTAATTGTGCCTTTAGTGATTTCATATGGATGGGTTAATATCTTACCGACCTTAGGTCTGAGTTAGTATTTCACATATCTTGCATGATGGTGCTCCTACCTCCGTCTATGAGATAGGTCACACCGGTGATAAACTGAGCAAAATCGCTTGCCAGAAACGCACAAAACGCCCCTATCTCCTCGACCGTACCCAGGTGCTTGACGGGATGAAGTTCTACCACCTTTTTGCGGGCTGCTGCCGGATCATCAAAGGACGCAAACCAGTTTTCGCCACCCTCTGTCTCTACAAAACCCGGAGCCAGCCCAACTGTGCGAATTTCAGGTCCCCAATCGAGTGCCAATGTGCGCACTAAACCTGTCAAAGCCGTTTTCGTAACATTGTAGGGAAAACAATTGGGCAAAGAGCTATAAGCATGATTGCTGGTCATGATCAGGATCACTCCTTTTGTCTTTCGCAAATGAGGCTGAGCCAGCTTGCTCAAATGCCAATGTGCTTTGAGGTTGAGGTCCATGTTGAACTCCCATCGCTCATCGGTGCATGCTTCAGGACTTTCAAAAACATTGGCTCCAGCATTGGATACCAGTATATCTATGCGCTCGAAACGGGCCACCGAAGATCTCACAAAATCCGTAAGCGCTTCTTGACTGGTTACATCAGTTTGCTGATAAAATGCCTTTCTGCCCTCGCGCTCTACCAAAGCAACAAAGTCTTTCGCTCCCTGATCTTCAGCCTCAGAAGTGCCACAGCCTGCCACATGGCAGCCGGCTCTGGCCAGCATCAGCGCCACACCTTTTCCTATACCGGAAGTCACTCCGGTAACGATCGCTACTTTATCCGTGAGGTCTATTGCTAATGACATAAGCGCGTTTTGCTACACGTAAAAGCCATCTTTCGCTATGGTGATTCCCGGATGTTTTTCCATTTCCTCCTCTATGAGGTCCACGCCCAACCCGGGAGCTTCGCTCAGGTGGAGCTTTCCATCGCGCACCATATCTGCTATAGGTGCCGTGATGATCTCATCTCGCCAAGGCACATCGGTAAACATAAATTCCTGACGGAAAAAATTAGGCACTGAGGCGCACACATGAGCACTCGCCAAAGTAGAAAGTGGACCGTTTGGATTGTGTGGTGCCAGCAAAACATTATAGGCTTCCATCATAGTAGCCATGCGCTTCATCTCCGAGGGCCCTCCACAACGAGTAATGTCCGGCATCATGATCTCGCAAAGCTGGCGTTCCAACACTTCGCGGATGCCATAGCGCGTGTAATGCCGCTCCCCTACCACGACTGGAGCACTGCCCGGCAGGCGCTTGCGCACTGCTTCAAGCGAATCCACATTTTCCGGACCAACAGGCTCTTCATACCAGGTGATATCCAGATCGGCAAAGCGCTGAGCCATTTTCACTGCCATCCGTAGATTAAGCAGGCCGTGGGTTTCTATCATGATATCAAAATCGGGCCCTACCGCATCTCTCACCGCTTTGCTCACCTGATAAGCCAGCTCCTGAGTCTCTGCGCTCAGCGTGAGACTGGAAGACAAATGCTCCCCATACAGATAGCTCGTATGAGCAAAAGGGTCAAATTTCAATCCTGTAAAACCGGCTTCCTTCACCTTTTTGGCTTGCTCCGCATACTCCTCAGGCGTGTGTCCACCGTTGATAAACCAATAGTTGGCATATAGCAATACTTCTTTGCGATAGCCGCCGCCCAGCAGGTCATAGCACGGTACACCCAGCACTTTAGCCTTGAGGTCTAGCAGCGCCATATCTATGCCACTAATCGCGCACAAACTCACTCCGTGTGGGCCGGCCCAGTTGAGGTCGCGGTACAGCTTGGTCCAGATAAAATCCGTCTTCATGGGATCCATACCAATAATGCGATCGCCAGCATGTTTGGTAGCATGGTAGACCATGGGGCTTCCAGGCCAGTTGGTGGATTCACCAACGCCCGTGTGTCCGGTATCCGTATATATTTTCAGCATGGTCCAGTTATATTTCACACCTTCTACCAACCATACTTTTACATCCGTAATTTTCATTCAGGTAATTGATTAGTCTTTTGAAAAAATGCTTTTCGAACGCAATGAGTATGTGACACCATCTACATGATGCCGTACTTATCGAAAGCGTCTTTAGCACTCATCCCCTCTAAAATGGCCTTTTGCACTACTTTTTCACCTCGTGCTTTTTCGATAGCCCGCTCAAACACTTCCTGCTCAATAGCCTGAGGCACCACGCACACTCCATCGATATCTCCAATGATGATATCGCCAGGCATGATGCGTACCCCTTCGATTTCCAAAGGAACTCGATAGTCAATCACCTTGCCACGCGGCGCCTGATCCTGTGCATATTTCCCGTAGGAAAAAGTAGGAAAGTCCAGGTCGAGTAAGCCTACCGTATCCCGCGAGTAGCCATTAACCACCGCACCTTGTGCGCCGAGTTTTTGAGCTCGCGTACCCATCAGCTCTCCCCACAGCGCGTAGGATGGAGAAGCCCCCGTGCAGATGTAAATTTCATCTTCCTTGAGGTCGTCCAGAGCTTCCAGCATCAGCCCAAAAGGCTTTTGCATAATCGGGTTTTGACCGTGAGCGGGAAGGTCTTCGAAGCAGTCCGCCTCCAGCACCGTCATAGCTCGCCCTACCAGAAACATATCGTCGCGTAGTGGACGGATCTCAGGTGGTAAAAACTGGTGCAGATAGCCCATTTTATCCATAATATCCCCTACCACAGCGGTATATAGCTCCGCTCTTACAATGGCAAAAAGTTCTTTATCTGACGCCCAGGTCACCTTTTCGCCGGTATCTATTACTTGGTTCATTGTTAGTTCTTTTTCAGTGATGATAACTGTTGGAAATCAATGGACTGATCTGGCTGGAAAGCCTCACTGTCCATGTAACGCATCAAGCTGTAGCGTAGCTGCCTGGCTTCTACTCGCTCGTCGAGCAAACTGTACAGGTCAATGGTGGTAAAGAGGAGCTTCCCGGCACCGACATTTGCTTCGAAAGCCAGCCCTTGATTGCGATTGGTGGTGAAGTTGTCGATCACGCGAATGAGTGGCTTCACTTCCAAATCTCCGAGTTGTACGATTCTTGAGTTTGTGCACAAGTCCCACCATTGCCAGTTGCTATGGTACTCTGTAGGAAAATCGGTAAATGCGCGGTGCTCCGGATCTACTAAAAGCCCCATATTAGACGGCTGCTCAAACATCAGCTGGCTCCAAAAAATTGGTCCAAATCTATTCGGCTCGCCAATCTTTTCTTTCAAGTTAGGATTAAGGAGTACGCTTTTACCTGCTGCAAGAAGCTTTTTTGCCTCCATAAACGATTGGGTATAAACAACATCAGATTTTGGTTGTGTTACCTTCGGGTAAACCCAAATATCCCATTGATTGCGGTAAGCCGTTCCTTCCAACTCTACCCGAACGGTCAGCTTTTTGGCTTTTTCTGCCTTTAGCTCAGTGGAAAACTCCCCTACTATTTCATTTCCGACAGGTATGGAATCACCTACTACACGTCCATTTGCAACAAGTTCTGACTTGTCACGGATTTCCCAGTTGAGCTGAAAGTCCTCTATGGGCTTTGTGAAATTTGCCACCTGAACCTTTGCTTCAAACAGCTCTCCGGACCTGTATGCAGCTTTTTCAAACCGGAGTAAAGGCACCACCGGTGCATTGAATTGCCGAAAAGTCGTACTATCCATGATGCCTTTGGACTCCCAAAAGACATTGAGCAACCCAACCAGTGCGGTACCGTGCCCCGGGTAATCCTGTAGCTGAAGCATCTGAAAGCCATCCATACTGGGTGTCTTCAGCGCCCGCTCAATATCTTCTTTGTAGAGCAGTGCCGCCAGCTGACCAGAAGCCTGTGTAAATTTCGGTGCGAGTGGCAACAGCCCATTGCGTTCAAGGTCGAGGCGGATCGCCTCAAAATTGAGTGCCTGCCATACACCTGTATACTTTTCAATCTCAGAAAAATCTGGATAGATGGCATACTGACCTATCTCATGGGAGATAATTGGCTTATCGATGTGCGAAAGACGTGCTTCAAAGTCCTGATCAAACCTCGGGGAAACCGTATTGAAAAAACCTTGCCCGCGAATCCAGCCTTTGTCGGTCCACTGCGTGATGAAGTAGTCGTCCTCCGGCTGAGGGGTCTGCCCTATTCCTTTCTGGAAAGAAAATGTTGTGGTCGTATACAATCTACGTGTATCCGATGCACGCACTTTAGCCACCAGCTTGTTTAGCAATTCATAGTCTCCCTCCAGCTCATTACCCATTGTCATGAGCACAAACGATGGATGGTTACCATATTCTCGCAAGATGCTGAAGGCTTCGTTTTCCAGGAACTCGTTTGTAGCCTGATCGGCACCAACATCGAGGCTCCAGTGCGGCAGCTCCACCTGCAAATACATGCCCAGCTGATCCGCAGCCTCGAAAGCACCTTTTGGTGGACACCACGAATGAAATCGTATGTGATTGAACCCATAGGAGCGCACTACCTTGAGGGTCTTGAGCCATTCGGCTTTCGTCATGTCTGTACGGCCCTTGACGGGAAAAACTGCACAGTCCAGGTTGCCACGCAAGAAGACGCGCTGCCCATTTACCTGTAGTACACCCTCCTGATCGCGGATTTCTCTAAGCCCAAACTCCATGGATGTACGGGCATCAGAACCATTCACCCGTAGATCAAGTGTATAAATCGCCGGATTTAGCTCCTCCCAAAATTCAAAATGCTCAGGAAGCTGAATCGTCAAACTACCTTTTTCATTTGAGAAAGTCAATGGCTTTTCTCCCGATTGTAATTCGTCACGATCCTTGCGAATGGTATAGCTTAGTATGGTTTCATCCGTTGCTTTCATCGGGACTTCTATCCGAAGCGTGCGGCTGGACACCTCGGTGTAAAGGCGCACATCTTTCAGGAGTGTCCCCTTGCGCTGCAAAGAGATTTCACCCAAAATACCATTCCATTTACCCTGTGTATGGTTGGAGTAGGCATGAGAAAAACCCTGCGCCTCCGGTGTTGGGTAGCGCTCGTGCTCGAAGCTAATACCTCGATGGATGAACGAATTATCCACAAGAATCGAAATCGAGTTTTCACCCGGTTTCAAAAGCCCTTTGACGCTATATCGATGAGGGGTGGACAAGCTCTCGGCGGATCCGAGCGACTTTCCGTTAATCCAAACGGAAGATCTCCACAATACCCGCTCCAGCGTCAGCAATAGCTCTTCATCATTCCAATCGGCAGGCAAGTCGAAGGTACGGTGGTACCAAACCTTTCCGGTATAGTATTGCCTTCTGGTTAGGTTAAAGAGTACCGTATCATTCATTTGGGGTTCGAGACTATGCTTTACCCCAAGGCCATTTTCATCGATGGTGCCGGGTAGCTGCATGACCACACCTGGTGTGGACTGCTGCTCAAACCAACGCTTGGCTACCCCCTGATCCAGGGAGTCCAGCATCACTTGCCACTCTCCAGCCAAAGAGATTTCATGAGTTGCAGGTTCGCTGCATGACCAAAGAATCATTGCAGCGGATAAGCTTAGAAAAAGCTTATTCATAAAGGTCAGGAGCATAAAATGACGGTTGTCGTTAGTTAAAAAGTGTCTTAAGGTCCCCTGCTGTTAGTTCCTGCTTTGGAGCAAAGGCATCACTGTTCATGTAGCTGGAAAGGCTATTTCTCAACTGGCGCGCTACAAGTCGGTCATTAAGATCATCCTGTAAATCGATCGCCGAAAACAACAGCTTCCCATTTCCAACCTTGGCTTCAAAGAGGTTTCCCAGGCTTCTATTCGTGACAAAATTGTCCACCACGCGCACAATTGGCTCGATACCCGCTTCATCCAGTATCAAAGATTTGGACTGGATACACAGATCCCACCATTGCCAGTTGGAGTGGAATTCGGTAGGAAAATCTGCTAGTGCCGGGTGCTCAGGATCGCAAAGAATTCCCATGGTAGCCGGCTGATCAGGAAAGTGCACCGGGCTCCAAAACACGGGTACAAACCTTCCGGTAACGCCTCTGAGTTGATCTACTGGCGGATTGAGCAGTACGGTTTCGCCTTTGGCAAGCCACTGTAGCGCCTGATCCAGTGATCTGGTGTAGCGAACGTCCCCTTCTTCAGAATCAGCATTTGGGTACACCCAGATAGGCCATTGGTTTTTGTAGCTCGTACCTTCGATGGCCACTTCTACGGTCAGTTTGGACGCTTGAGCTACTTCCAGTTTTTGGCTGATCGAACCGAACACAGCTTCATTACCTACCGGAATCTCAGAGGAACTGAAAGTCCCTGCCCCTAGTTCGGCCTCATCAGAAAAGATGCGCCACGTGATATTTTGCGCGGCAAATGGTCGGTAAAAATTGGCCACCTGTACTTCAGCTTCGAATGTTTCTCCCGAAGCGTAGACCGCTTTTGGGAAGCGGATAAGCGGAACCACCGGCCCACTAAACTGCGCAAACTCGGTGCTATCAATCATACCTTTGGACTCCCAAAAGGCATTGAGAAGACCTACAAGCGCAGTACCCTGACCAGGGAAATCTTGCAATTGCAATAGCTGAAAGCCATCAAAAGTCGGTGTTTTGAGCGCACGCTCGATCTCTTCTTTGTAGAGCAATGCAGCGAGCTCACCCGATGCCTGCGTAAAGTCAGCAGCATGCTTCAGCAGGCCTTTACGCTCCAGGTCATCACGTACCGCCATGAAGTTGAGGGGCTGCAAGACTCCAGTATATTTTTCAATTTCGGACAAATCCGGGTAGACAGAATACTGACCGATCTCATGCGAAATCACCGGCACATCGATATGGTCGATTTCATTGCGATAGTCCTTATCAAAATGCGGGGCGCGTGCATTGAATATTCCCTGACCTCTGATCCAGCCTTTATTGGTCCACTGGGTCACGAAATACTCATCCTCTGGCTGCGGCATGTCCCCTACACCTTTTTGGAAGGAAAAAGTAGTAGTCATGTACAGGTGACTATTATCCCATGTTTTCATTTTAGCTACCAGCTCGTTGAGCCAAAGGGTGTCTCCTTCCAGCTCGTTTCCGGTAGAGAAAAACACAAATGACGGATGGTTGCCATATTCACGAATCATGTGGCGTGCCTCTTGATAGAGGAAGTCATTGGTTTTGGGATCTTTCCCTACGCTGAGGTTCCAGAAGGGAAGCTCCACCTGCAGGTACATTCCCAGCTGATCCGCAGCCTCAAAAGCGGCCTTTGGAGGACACCACGAGTGAAAGCGCAAATGATTGAGACCATAGCCTTTGGCCATTTTCATTAGTGAGGTCCACTCAGATGTTTGCATCGGAGGGCGGCCCGTTTCCGGGAAAATCACACACTCCAGATTGCCACGCATAAACGTGCGCTGGCCATTGATTGTCAGCTGTGCATTGGCGTTGGACACGGTGCGGTAGCCAAAATCAACCACTTTGCTTTCGCTACCCATCGTCACTTTACACTGATAGACTACAGGATTAAATTCATCCCACTGCTCCAAATCTGTAGCATCGAGGGTCGTGGTAAATACTCCAGCATCGGTCTGACCTTTCGCTTGAAGTATCTCCTTACCATTTTTCAAAACAGACACCTTCACCGCTTCATTCACCTTTTGAGAAGCACTTACATTTATCTTCAATTGTTGCTTTTCGGTATCTGCATATACCTGCACCACTTCAGGCTCCACTCCGGAAGTAGCCTTTAAGGAAATCTCTCCCAAAATGCCATTCCACTTAATTTGGGTATGGTTGGTATAAGCATGCGCCATGTCTTTATCCTCAGCTGCAGGGTATTTGTTGCCAGCTACATTGATGCCCGGATAATCGTTGGAGTTATCTACCAGTACGGTCAAGGTATGCTCGCCAGGACCGAGATAGCTAGAAAGATCGAAGTAATGTGGAGTAATCAGGCTCTCCTGAAAGCCTTCTACACGCTGATCATCCACCCAAACCTGAGATTTCCAAAGTACTCGTTCGAGCTTGAGCTGCACCTGCTTGCCGTCCCATGATGCTGGCACCGTCACTTTGCGCTGATACCAGGCCTTTCCTGTATAGCTATGCTTACGTGTGAGGTGAGATAGCACATAGTTGTTGAGCTCCGGTTTGAGCGTTGTGGGCGTACCAATTTCCGCTTCATCTAGTGTACCCGGAAGGGAAATCGATGTGCCGTTGAGTGTTCCAGTAAACCATTTTTCTGCCTGTCCTTGAGCTTTAGGATCTAGCTTCACGGTCCATTCTCCTGAGAGGTCTATAGCAGTGCGCTTTTCCTGGCCACAGCTTATCAGGGCTACAAGGGCAATGGCTAGTACTGCTAACTGTAAAAAGGTTCTATTTATCATGTGTATTAATCTTTTGTGGCGCTTCCCCACCAGTTTTTATTAGGCTGGAAGTCGTCTTTTAGAATTTTCAATCTGTTGCGTTCCAATGCAGGCAAGAGCTTCTCTCTTACTCGTTTATTGTAAGCAGTGAGTTCGTCCTCAGAAAAATGAGGGTTTTCTACTGGAAAGCGAGCGTCATGAAGATTGAGGTATAGCAATAAGTCATTCTTCATTTGACTTGCCAGGTCACGCTGCTCTTTGGCGATATCGCGCTGCTCGTCTACATCAGCGTGCAAGTCATAAAGCTCCACCTCATCGGTTTCCCAGTAGTAAATAAGTTTATATTGTCCTTTACGCATCATAGAAACCGGATCTCCACCCTGATTGCCATAGTGAGGGTAATGCCAAACCAGTGGTCTATCTGCTATACTTTGCTCTTTCAGCACGGGCTCCAGATTTTCACCATTGAGTACTACCTCCTCAGGAATGGTCAAGCCAGCCAATGCTGCGATTGTGGGATAGAAATCCTGCCCAGAGGCCGGCACACTTGTTTTGCCGGGCTTGGCTCCCGGGGCTTTGATCAGGTAAGGCACGCGAATGCCTCCTTCCCAGTGGTAGCCTTTACCACCGCGGAGCGGTGCATTGCTAGTGGAGTAGGCATCACCGGATGCTACCCCGCCATTGTCTGAAGTGAAGACTACTATTGTGTTTTCCAACAAGCCCTGACGCTTTAGCTCTTCCATTACAATACCCACGGCATCATCCATGTGCTGTATGAGGCCAGCGTAGATGGCATTGTCCTGGATGGTCCGAATGGGAAGCCTGCGCTCCATCTCAAAACCGCTGGAGTCTAGTCCTTGAGCCAGGGCTTTGTCCCTGTACTTCTGCCAGTATTCCTGAGTAGTTTGAATAGGGCCGTGCACTGCATAAAACGACAGCATGGCAAAAAATGGCTCATCTTTCTTCGAGCGAATAAATGCAGCTGTTTCTTCCGCAAGTCGTTCACTTAAGTTTTCACCATCCGGGCCATCTTCAAGGTTCGGGTTTTTGTATGGTGAGAAATACCCTCCACGAGGGTTTCCATAATCCCATCCCCCTTTATTGATCTCAAAGCCATGATCTTCTGGCCATGATCCTTTGGAACCCAGGTGCCACTTTCCTGCAAAGAAAGTAGTGTACCCATTGCGCTGAAATAACTCCGGCAGGGTAAGCGCAGCAGTGTCCAAAGCATGAGCATAATCTGGCGGTAGTATGCGCGTATATGGATGTTTTTCACCCCATTGCTCTCCAGCTAAAGCTCCTATCCAGTCTGTAATCCCATGTACCGGAGTAGTTTGCCCGGTAAGGATACTGGCTCTGGACGGGCTGCAGACCTGTGCTGCGGCATATCCTTGCTCAAACACCATCGCCTGACTAGCTAGCTGATCGATATTCGGAGATTCATAATACGAAGAACCAGCATAACTCAAATCATGTGCGCCCAGGTCATCCGCCAGAATAAAGAGTACATTGGGTGCTTGCTTTTCCTGTGCACAGGAAATGGCCAGCACTGCAATACAAACAAGTACAAATAAGTTTTTCATCATTTCAATTTTGGTTGAGAAGCTGACCCGCAGAAACTTTTCCCTTCAGGTCTTTAGCCCCTACATGTGTAATACTCAATGCTAAAACTTTGTCGAGGTATGCATTGGCCTTTTCGAGGTTTTCCATCCCGATTTGTGCCAAAGCCATCAAATAATACGCATCCATATCACTCCGCTTTTGAATGTCGTCTTCAAAGACTAGCAACAACGGTAGTGAGGTAGCGAAATAATCGATTTTGGCTTCCTGCGAAAGCTTAGCTTTAGCAAATTTGTACATATCCTCAAGAATAGCACGTGCTTCCACACCTTTACCAAGAGCCTCCAGTGACAGTGCCTTATAATAGGTGAGTTCGGAAAAATCGCTGACTGCCATATCTATGAAATCACCCTGCTCCGCAGCACTCGCCGTGAAGCAACGCGTCGCCTCACTTTCATTGCCTAAGGCTCGGTGGGCCATACCCTTCCAGTAGTTGATATGTGCTACGGCCTGGAGCTCGTGGTACTTTTCTCCGAGGTTGTCTGGCGTATCGATCGACTGATTGAAATACTCCAACGCACGAGCAGGATCGTCTGACTGCAGTGCTTGCTGACCAAGGTTTAGGCAAGCATAGGTATACTGTCTTAGTACCTGGCCTTCCCCACCTTCCCATGGGTGAAAAGTCCGGCTCGTCATCAAATCAAGTGCTTTTTCCGACTGATCGGTATAGTTGTACAGTGCGGCTAGCTCTACACTAAAATCATCACGATTCAGCACTACCTCCTTTATTTCTTCTAAAGCTTTTAACCGCTCGGCAGGCTGCTCGTTATTCTTCTTACGCAGCTGATCATACTCAAACTGAATGCGCGCATCATCCGGAGCATAAGTTGCTGCCTGCTGATAATACTGCAGCGCTTTCTTGCCATCTTGATGTGCATTCCAATGAGCGATACCCAGATTTCGGTGCAGCGTAGGATACTTACTCCCGAGTGCCACGGCTTGCTCCCAAACAGTAATGGCATCCTCATGGCGCTTTACGTTGAAGTAAAAATTCCCAAGACCATGGGCCGCCATCGCGCAGCTTGGTTTATTGGATGAGATCCACTCCAGTAGCTGAAGTTCTGCAAGTCTGGATGGGAAAAAGTAATCAAAGGACTCTTTGGCAACTGTACTTAGCAATTCATCTCCTTTGGCCTCCTCACCGATGGCCAGGTAGCACCATGCCAGCACCACACGGGTCATTGCCGACTTGCCCATTGGGTTGGGCACTGCGCACTCCGGCACCTCGTTGGCATGATGAAGCTCCAATAGCTGTATGGCTCTTTCGAAATATCCCGCCTCCGCATATTCAAAGGCCAAATCAATGATGGTCTGTGCATCGTTTCGGCTGGAGCTCAAAAAGGTTTCAAAGCTGCCTTGCAGTACGCCCAACTCAAAGTTGGCCCACTGATCCAGCGGATCAATGACTAACAAATCTTCCAGTACTTGGATAGCGGTATCTTTTTTATCCATTGAAGACAATACCACCGCTTTCAAAATATGAGCACTGTTGTTTTGAGTATTCGTCACCAGGGCAGCATCCAAATGCTCCAGTGCGGTTTCAAAATCTTTTTTACGTGCATCCAGCTTGGCCAACATGTAGTAACTGGACGCCCTCCACTCATAGTTCCAGGTGGCTTTATAGAAGGACTTATAAGCTACTTCAAGTTCATTGAGGTAGTAGCTCGCCATCCCATGGTAGTAGTGTGCTTCGCCAGTAGATGGATTTGGATGATAGGTGGTCAATATTTCCATCGCCTGAGCCGCATATGTCTGCGCCTCCGCAAAAAGTCCCGCTTTAATCTTCACCTTACTCAGTGAAATGTGCGCGTTGTAATTACGTGGGTCTTTTTCAATGGCACGCTCCCAATAAGGTTCTGGATAGCGTGTAGGGTGACGATAAAGCTCCAGATGCTCTCCAATCTGATCCAGCTCCAGCGAGCTTTCCACTTCTTCTGGCTGCAAGGGTTCAAAGGCCTGATTTCTGTCGCGCACCTTTTCTACCTCCTCATGACGGTAGCTAATGAGCGTTTTGCCTGCCTCATTTAAGACGGTTATACTCAATTGCTTCTCCTCGCCCGCCTCGAATGACCTGTTGCTGATCCAGGGTTCGGATGGGCTAGTGGCTATGTTGTTGAGCTCTTCTACTTTGTCACCGATCTGAAGGATCACTTTCAAGCCTTCCAGCGGGCTACTGCTTGCCACACCTAGCTCCACCTGATTGCCCTGGACCGGTACCATTCGTACTGCCACGTCTTTATTGGCATTTTGTACGGGGCCAAGCTTTTTATAGCTCCACCAATACTGTGAGAAGGTTTTGGTTTCGAAAGGCAGCAAATAGGTAAAGTCTGGCTGGTTGTCAGTGTAAACACCCGCCATCAGCTCAAAGTATGGTCCGCCTTCATCGGTAAGCTCACGATCCCAGGCTCTGCCAAACTCATGATCTCCCCATGTCCATTGCTTTTTGCCCGGCGCTATGTGACGATTGGCCACATGGATGAAGCCACCTTCTGTTTTGGCATCATAGCCTCCGAAAAAGTCGTATTTCGTATCACAAACCATGTAGCTAGTCGGTACTGTGATGTTTTCATATTTACGTAAGTCATTTCTCCCCGGACGCTCGTGATAAGGAATGCCATAATAATGATTTTCGGCATAGGGGAAACTACTCATAGCGCGTACCGCGTGATCCGCTACGTAATGCACATCCGGTGGAAAGAAGCTTTGATAGTCCTCATGAACTTCTACGGCCACATTGGCCCACCACAAGAACGTCTGGGTAAGTGGGGTACGGTTAAAAAGTCGCCCTTTGAGCTCCACCAGAGCACTGCCCGGCTTTAGGCGAATGCCGTGCATGCCCTTTAGCCGGTACATGGGGTCGTACTCCGACATCCACACGGTGCTGGCTCCGTCTGCCTCCTTTTCTACATGCACATCGGTGGGTAGGTATGTGCCCGGACGATGGTGCTGTGGCCAGTTAAACTCCACGCCACCACTGATCCATGGGCCCGCCAAGCCTACTAAGGCCGGTTTGATGACCTCCTGTCGGTAGAAAAAGTCGTAATCATTGTTTGCCTTGTCCTGTGCTTCGAAAATGCGGCCACCGATCTCGGGCAACATTTTGAGTCGCACATATTCGTTTTCGAGCGTGGCAGTTTTGTAGGTCTTGGGTGTAGCCTGGTCATATACTTTATCGATAAAAGGCACGGGATAAACTTTGCCAGATGATCCCTGGTACACGCGCTTTTCAAAAAATACGGGATTGATTTCCGACTTACCTAGTTCGTAGGTTGGAATTGTTTGCTTGGAAATTGAGGATTTAACCATAACTATATTTTTCTGATTCTATCAATTCATTTTTTATTGTCGATCTACTTTTCAGTAGAGGCAAACTCATTTTCGATTTCTTCTAAGGATTTCCCTTTGGTCTCAGGCAATCGAGCTCTGATAAACAGAAAGCCTGCTATACAAATGATGCTGTACACCCAGAAAGTACCGAAGGCATTGAGTGCGGAGTTGAGTAAGGGGAAACTAAAAGTGAGCACGAAGGAGGCGATCCATAGGGATAATGTACCTATGGACATGGCTAGCCCCCGGACGCGATTGGGAAAAATCTCTGACAACACCACCCAGGTAACCGGGGCCAGTGACATGGCGTAGACGGCAATGGCTGCTACCACCAGTATAAGGATCGGCAGACCTGTCCAGCCCATGAAGTAGCTCAACCCTAGTACTGCATAAATTACGCCGAGACCGGCAGAGCCAATAAGCATGAGTTTCTTCCGCCCCCATCCATCGATGGTTTGCATGGCAACAAGTGTAAAGACCAGGTTTACGCTGCCTGTAATGACAATATTGAACAGCATGTCGCCTACACTGTAGCCGGCGCTGCTAAAAATTTCTTCTGCGTAATTAAAGATCACGTTGATACCGCACCACTGCTGAAAAACTGCCAGCACGATGCCCAGCACCATGATAGGCTTTACTTTGGGAGAAAACAGCTCGCGCCAGTGTACCGAATCATTTTGCTCTTTATAGGACGACTGAATACGCGCAAGCTCGGTACTGGCATAGTGCTCCCCTCCTACTTTGGTGAGTATGCCTTTGGCCGCCGCATGCTGCTGAAGTTTCACCAAAAAACGAGGGCTTTTCGGCACGGCAAACATGAGGAGAAAGAAAGCTCCTGCAGGCACCAGCTCGGCCCAAAACATCCAGCGCCAGCCAGTAATACCATTCCATGAAGCCAAGATCTCGGCATCCGTAGCTGCAGCCCCTACTGGATCAGCAATGAGGTAATTGGTGATCTGTGCCGCCAATATCCCGATGACAATTGTCAGCTGATTGATGGCTACAAATCGGCCCCGCAGTTCCGCTGGGGAGATCTCGGCGATATACATAGGTGAAAGCGTAGACGCCAGTCCGATACCCACTCCACCGATCAGTCGGTAGATGATAAACATCGTAAAATCATCGGTATATCCACTTCCAAAGGCTGAAACAATAAACAGAAATGCTGCTACAATCAGTGGGTTTTTGCGACCGTATTTATCAGAAACCGAGCCGGACAGCATGGCTCCACCTATACACCCTACGAGCGCACTACTCATAGCCCACCCTTGCAGGCCGGGAGAGTCCTTGATCTGAAAAAACAGTTCGTAGAAGGGCTTTGCCCCACCGATCACTACCCAATCATAACCAAAAAGAAGGCCACCCATCGCAGAGGTAAGGGCTAGCGCCAGAAGGTAGGAGATATTGTATTGCTGTTTTGCCATTCAAATAGTGCTTATTGTTCTGTATTCAGTAGTTCGTTGAGCTTTTTACTTAGTCTGGAAGTGACTTCCGGGTATTTTTCAGCCAGATTATTCGTTTCGTAAGGATCCTTGTCCAGGTCAAAAAGTTGTGCCGTAGGGTAAAATCCCGGATCCACGTATTTTTCACTGATCCAGCCCGGCACTGGACTGGGCTTAGCCTGTATGTACTTCCACTTACCATGACGAAGGCCAAACGTATAGGCCTCTTCCAGCAAGTACTCCCTGCCCCGCTCCGTCTCCCCTAGCCAGGCTGAGAGGTTGTCTTGGCTGTCGGTGGCGTCCTGCACATTTCCAGACACCAGCTTCCCAATTGATGCATAGAGATCCACCTGACTTAACAGTGCGGAGCTCACGCCAGGCTGTACTTTACCCGGCCAGCTCACGATGGTTGGCACTCGCGTGCCTCCTTCATAGACCGAATATTTCGTACCACGAAAAGGTCCTGCCGGCCGATGGTTGCCTACGAGCTCTCGGGCATAATCCAGATAGCCGTCATCGAGAATCGGGCCATTGTCGCTGGTGAAAATCACCATCGTATTTTCTGTCAGTTTTAGACTATCGAGCGTTTGTATGATCTGCCCTACGCACCAGTCCATCTGAGCAATCACATCACCCCGTGGCCCCATGCTACTGCTCTCCACAAACTGAATATTAGGTACTCTGGGCTGGTGAATGTCATG
Source organism: Marinoscillum furvescens DSM 4134 (assembly GCF_003386095.1). Taxonomy (GTDB): domain Bacteria; phylum Bacteroidota; class Bacteroidia; order Cytophagales; family Cyclobacteriaceae; genus Marinoscillum; species Marinoscillum furvescens. Next base: position 347,394 of record NZ_QREG01000002.1, read on the forward strand.
CAAAGAGAAATAGAGGAAAAAAGGCTTTTTGGCGTTTTTAGTGATAAACGCTTTTGACTTTCCAGTCAGAACAAAAGGAAACTGCTCATCTACCCATAATGCGGAGCGCCCTCCGCTTTGATAGCCGATGCGGCTATAGCCATTGATCACCGTACCGAGGTGGTAGCTCTCTGTGTGCTGCTTGAGCAACTCAGGATGCTCGCGTCCTACAGGAAAATCATCCAAAACATCCCGGTAGCTCACCGTAATCGGGTCTTTAGGGTCCAGGCCCACCACTTGTTGGTTTTCCAGGTACACACAAGGCACCCGGTCTCCAGTAGATGGGATCAAAAAGCTATAATCAAAACCGACCTCTTTTGGCCCAGGAGCCACTTTTCCGTTCCAGTCTACCTGACCGTCGCCCAGCCCAAGGTGCCATTTACCTACAACTCCGGTAGTGTAACCGGCTTCCTTCAGCATTTTGGGTAAGGTCCCTTTATCTGTTTCGATAATCAGTGGAGCGTCGCCCTGAAGTATGCCAGCCTTGCGGCGAAAAGAGTAACGGCCCGTCAATAAAGTATATCTGGAGGGCGTGCAGGTAGAAGCGCCGCAGTGCGCATCGGTAAAGTTGATACCGCGAGCAGCAAGGGCATCCACATTGGGGGTTTTCACACCGATGGCTCCATTGACACCAATATCTCCATAGCCCAAATCATCCACATAGATCAATACAATGTTGGGCTTTTGGCCGTAAGCCAGCAAGACTAATGGTGCCAGCAACATCAACAGTATCATTCGTTTACTACTCATCCGCTTCTGATTTCGTTAAGTCTCTTATTTGATCCAGTGTCACCTCCGCTTTTGGCTGAAAAGCCTCACTGCTCATGTATTGCTGCAAACTCCTGAGCAATTGCTTCGAGGACAGTTCTTCAGACTTGATCAGGTCTGCGCCACTCACCAAAAGGCTGCCTTTGCCCACCTTCACTTCAAAAAGGAGGGCCAGATCTCGATTTTCAAACCAGTCATCGATGATTCTAACGATGGGTTGGATATCTGCCTGAAGGGCATCCAAATTGATGGCTGATGCTCCGGTCATGGGGCCCCACCACTGCCAGTCGCTGTGTGGTCTGGTGGGAAATAAGTTCAGTGCTGCATGGTCCGGCTGAGCCAACACGCCCAGGGTATGCGGTTTTTGCCCGCTGGTATAGGCGGTATTCCAAAAGATGCTGGAAAAGCCCACACCTACATTGCCACCTGCCTCAGCACGAAGCATATTTGAAGGTATGCAGTAGAGCACTTTACCGCCTTTGCGTAGACGTTTTTCTACTTGTTTGTCCAGCACATTGGTCGTGTAGATCTTTTGCTCGGTTTCCAGAGCGGGGTACACCCAAAAATTCCATTCATTCGTTTTCTGGCCTATGGTAGCCGTGAGGGTAAGCTGCTGTGGGGATGTTATTTGGGCCAACTCCATTTGAGCACTGCCTACCGGCACCGCTAGCTTGCGATTAAATGGCTCAAGTGCAATGCTGCCCGTTGCCAGGACTTTATCTTGAGACGCCACCTGCCAGGTCACTACTCCTTCGATCGGCTGGCTACCGAAATGAGCCAGTTCCAGCGCTACATCAAACGTATCGGCATTGCTAAAGGTAAATCTCGGAAACCTTGCCAGCAGCACCGTGGTATCACAAAATGACCGAAACGCTGCAGCGGAAACGTAAGGCTTTGGCTCCCAGAAGGCATTGACCACCCCTACTGTGGCCGTACCCTGGCCGCTAAAGTCTTGCAACCCAAGCAACTGAAAACCGGCCATCTCCCGAGTGCGGAATGCTTTTTCCATATCGGCCTTGTATCCCAGCACCTGCAGTGCTCCTGAGGCTTTCAGGTAGTCATCACCAAGGTGACCGAGTCCTTTTGCTTTCAGGTCTTCCTGAAAAATCTCATAATTTTTGGCTTGCAGCACTCCGTCATAAAGCGGTATTTCATTGAAGTCTGGATAGGCACACCACTGGCCCATCTCATGGCTCACATAGGGCATGGCTATCGACTCGATCAGCTCATCGTAATCGTCGGTACTCTTTGGAGGCTGACTATTGATTGGGCTTTTGAGCCCAGCGCCCCAGTGCTGAATCCGTGGACCTGCATGATTATAAAAATCAGCATTGGGCACGAAAGGCCATCCCGCACCGCTGGTATAGAGCTTATCGGGATCATAACTTCTAAAATGATCGATGTAGTCCGCCAAATAGGCTTTTTGGTTTTTGCCACCAGGCTCATTGCCATAGGCCACCAGACAAAGCGATGGGTGATGGCCATAGGTATCCAGAATGTCTTTAGTCTCCTGATAAATGTACGCATCAATCGGAGCACCATCACCTACTGTAGAGGTAGGTGTATTGGCCCAGGAAGACGCCTCTACCTGCAAATACACGCCCATCTCATCTGCTGCCGCAAAGGCCGCCTCTGGCGGACACCACGAGTGGTAACGCACATGGTTGAGACCGTAATCCTGAACGGTCTGAAAAATTCGCTTCCATTCCTTTTTGTCAGTAGGAGGATATCCCGTCTTCGGAAAAATGGCACAATCCAGCGTGCCTCGCAGAAATATCGGCTGCCCATTGAGTGTAAACTGCCGACCTTGCCGGGTGATGCTTCGCATCCCAAAACGCATGGTTTTCGATACTTCGCTCCTAGGCACCGTAACCGTAAGTGTATAGAGATTCCGGCTAAACTCATCCCAAAGCTGAATTGGTTTTGGCAAGTCTATCGATTGCCAGCTGCTATCTGCCTGTAGCCTCTGATTAACCACTGTTTGTCCTGTAGGGTCACTGACGATGACATTCACGGCTGCATTTCCGGTGTTAGCAGCAAGCAGCACGCGTACAGCTCCATTTTTCACGTCGGGCCGCACTGTAGCATAGGTCAGGTGTTCTGCTGGGAGAGCAGTGAGCTCCATGCTTCCCACGATACCGTTCCAGTTGGTTTGTGTATTGTCCGTAAGGCTGTGTGCACTGTTGCCCACGTCCACACTGTCCTGTCGGTTGTCCACTTTGATGGTGATCACATGCGCGCCTTTTTCCAGATCCTTGAGTATAAACTCATGGGGAGTAGCCAGAGAGTTCTGCGCTCCTACTGCACGGTTATCGATCCAGACTTTGGTCTGCCAATGTGGTCTTTCTAAAAACAGTCGATAATCGCCAGCTGATGTCAGCGTGATTTCCCGCTGATACCAGGCAGCACCCACGTAGTGCTTTTTGGGCTGTAGCCAAAAGGGAATTTTAATGTTTTCAGGTGTTCGGTATTTGGCATATTTTGGAGCAAAATACCAGGAGCTATCCAATATCTCTCCTGTCCATTGGGTAGCGATGCCCACCTCATTGCCATAGCCCGACATAGGCAGGGAACCAGGTAAAGCGATGGAATGCGACTCAAAACGAGCGGCCTGCCATTGCTCCTGCTCGCCACGATCCAGCGAATCCAGGCGAACATTCCATGTGCCGGATAAATCATGGCTTTGGCCAAAGGACAGTCCATAAACCAGGCATGCAAAAATCAAAAGGGCGATATGTAAATGCTTATTCATTTATCAGTCAATAGTTCCTACTAATGTCACTACAGATCGGGCTGGAATTTGAAGTCGTTTTCTACCCGGGCGTACACTTTCAAGGTTTCGCTTATCGTCTGTTACATACATAGCTGTAGCCTGAAATCCCTGAGGGGCATCAACCGTGATCGTTGAGGTCTCATGATTGTTGATCACAATGACTGCATCGGAATTATCCTTGTAAGCAGAAACTTGCAAGGAATCGCTTGCACCTTCCAGATTTGCAGCAATGCGGACCATACCCGGACGGATAAAGCGCGCATAGTTGCCCATGGCCCAAAGCAGCTTGGACTCACGCACCTCTCCATCTTGTTTCATTCGGTCACGATTAAATAAATCATCGGGATCACCAGTATCCAGGTAGATCAGCCCGTCTTTGTAATCAAAGGTGGTAAGTGCGGTCCACCACTCCCAGCCCTGTGACTGAGCAACGGTAAGGTCTGAATGAATGACTCGCGCTACATAAAGCGCAGTGTTCATGCCCAGATCACGCTTATGGCCGGATCCTACTTCTGGAGATTCTTCCAGTATGCAAAACTCTGTCTGCAAATAGTTGAGGTCTGGATACTGTGCCAACTTGCTTTTGAGCTGTTCTCTGGTCTTTTGCTGGGTATCCAGCGGCCAGGTGGTAAAGTAGCTATGACCTGTAATGAAAGGACTCACACGTGGCAAATCTGCAAGGTACAAGGGTGAGTCAGGGTTGAAAAATGCATCAATCTGATCGCCACGAGCTTCATCACCATGCTCTTCAAACAAAAAGTCGATTTTGCCTGCTTCTCCAATTAAAAGCTCCGTTTCCAATCTGGATTTCTCCAAAGCTTTGGACAGGTAATTTACAAAGAGGTAAATGTCTTCGTTTGTGGCAGCCGTTCCTTCCTGACGCGGATTGGACCAGTCCCACTGTGGTTCGTTGAATGGGCTGAGGCAGTCAAATGCGATGCCTTGCTGATGGTAGTATTCGAGCACATCCACAAGGTAAGTCGCATAGTCGTCCAATTTTCCTGGCTTGATGTTCATGCGCGGATCTCCTCCTATGGAATACGCTTTTCCATTGATGGACATATGAACGGGCGCTGCTATGGAAAATCCCAGAAATTTTTCTACACCATGTCGTTTGGCCGCACGTAGAAACCAATCCTGACCTTTGTTTTTGGTCCAATCATAAGTGCCATCCGCATTTTGGAAACACTCCGACCGGCGCCATTCGTTTTGGATATCCGAGCTATCCCCCAGTTCGGTACTCCCCGAACCGATGTAATAACGCCATACGGACAAACCGATTCCTTTAGGGTTGCCTTTTGCGTCAAGCTCTTTGCTAAACAACAATTCTGCAATCTGCTCACGCTTATGTTCTGGCCAGTTTTCACCTACAAACTGCGTGCGCCAGGCATCAGATGCTCCAAAGCCATCTATAGGCTGAAACTCCTGAGTGGCGTCAATCACCAGTTGCTTTTGGGCAACGACCCCAAATGAAAGGGCCGTTGCAAAAAGTAACACCAAACCTAACCTCTTGCTTACCATCATTTACTTCAATTTTGCTACCACTGTGACTATTGATTTGGCTGGAACTTTAAGTTCATCTACCGCCACAGTAGCCGGAAACATGTCCTTACTTTGGGTAGTGGTGTAAGTAGTCACCTGATCTCCTTCGAATGCCAGGCCTTCCCCATAGTTCTCAAACTTGGGTGCTTCGTCCTTTTCACCATAGTTGATCATGACCATTACCAGCTCTTTGCTGTCCGGAGACAGGTAAGCGGAGGCCATCAAGTTGCGTGAAGCTTTTGCCTGAGTAGTGTACAAGCTGTTTTTGAGTTCTACACGCTGGTAGCCAGGGCGGATAAACCGGCTAAAATGGCCAAGTGTCCATGTCTGGCGAGAAATCTTAATAGTACCTGATGAAGAAGAGCGGTCTTTCACATCAGAAAGCCAGATAATCAGTCCAAATCGGTTGGCATGATCTCCCCAATCTGAAGCACTGCATGCTGTCCAAAAATTCCATCCCGTGGCATTGGCCAAAGCCACATCCCAGTGGATGATACGTGCCAGCCACAGCATGTAGTCAATCTCCTTCATGTTGTCTGGGTTGCGCCCTTCCTGGTAGGCGGAGCCGAGCAGGCTGTATTCTGTTTGCCAAAAATCTACACCTACTTGCTGAGTGCTTTGTAGTAGTGCAGTACGGTTTTGGATGGCTGCCTCCACCGAGCCATTGGACCAATAGCTATGTCCTACGATCAAAGGTGCTACGCTAGAGAGGCTACCAAGGTATTTGTCACTGGCTGGGTTCCAAAAGACATTGACCTGATCTGATGTAGCTGCATGTTTGGATATATAGCTGTGCATGACGGGAAGATCACCAGCTTCGGTCAGCAGCATTTTGGTACTTTGACCTTCGGCCTGAAACACGTCATTTACTGCTTTGGCCAGGTTATAAGCTTCCTCATTGGTACAGTAGCTACCCTCCTGCTTGGACTGCCCCACTTCGGCCTCCCAGGGCCACTGGGGCTCATTGATGATGCTCAGGTAGTCGATCGGAATACCTTGCTCCCGGTGGTAGTCCATAAACGTGTTGAGGTAATTGGCAAAGTCATCGTACTTATCTTCTTTCAGGTTGAGCCCCTGAACACCCGGAGTACGAAACGTGTAGCCGTTTTTGGTCATAAAATACGGTGGCGATGTAGACCATCCGGTAAAATACTCCACTCCGTATTCTTTGGCTTTTTTCATAAACCAGCGCGTACCTACCTGATTGTTTTCCCAATCATAGGTGCCGTCTGGCTGCAGGGCGCATTCGGTTTCCCGAAACCACCCATTGGCGGCAAAGCCACTGTTTTCCATGTTGGCGCTACCAGCGCCTACATTGATTCGCCACATGGAAAGCCCAATACCTTTGGGCTTCCCATTGGCATCAAAATCTCTGCTAAACAGCAGCTCAGCGATCATTTCACGATCGGCAGCTGGCCAGTTTTCTCCCAGAATCTCTGAGGACCAGCCATCCGATGCCCCAAAGTGGTGCATCGTTTGGTGCTTTTGTGATATATCGATGACAAACCCCTTTTCATCCTTGTCGCCACCTCCAAATTTCGGGTCATTGGGATCTGTAAAGTCATCGTCGCAGGCACTAAAAAGTGTTACCGCAACGATCACTGATAAAAACTTGAGCTGCTTAAAATTCATCTATGATTAGTAATTAGGGTTTTGTTCGATTCTGCCTTCTGTGAGTACGATTTCACTGTGGGGGATTGGCCACAGTATGTGCTTGTCTACATCAAATGTGGCGCCCTTGCTTTGCTTCTCGCGGAGGTTGCCCAGCTCAAATTCGTCGGTGCTCTCCTGAGTGTTGTACTTCACAAATGATCCTTCGGGTCCCATGACGGTAGCTATTCGTGGGACACCATTTACCTTTTGTCTGCGGAGGTCATAAAGTCTGTGCTGCTCGAGGGCCAACTCCAGTCGGCGCTCTTTCCAGATAGCATCTCTCAGGGCATCGCCAGTCAGAGACATATCCGTGGTGAGGTTCACCCGATCTCTTACCATCTTTAGTTTGGCAAGTGCCTCACCTTCATTGCCAGCAAAATGAGAGGCTTCTGCGTAGATCAAAAGCAAGTCTGCATAGCGCATCAGGATGTGGTTGAGCGGAAGGTTACGAGGACTGTATGGAGTCTCCCGGTATTCTGTAGGGATGTAGAATTTGCGGTTGATACGTGCAGACTTGTTTCGTGACAGTCCGGCATCAAACTCCGTCACCTCAGGATCACCATAGACCGGCTCACCGTGCTTGATGATGGTATTTCGCAGACGAATGTTGTCGCCTTCTTCCAGGTAAGCTTGCTCCAGGTTACTGGTAGGCACGCACCAGCTCCAGCCGCCATCTTCGCGTGATCCGGTAGTCACACCAAATACACCGCCAATTCGGAAAGTAGGATCTGACCTGTACTGCACTTCGAAGATCGACTCCACTCCATTGGGGTTGGTCACACTCCACACATCATCAAAACTGGTTTCCAGCTGATACTCACCAGAGGTGATGACCTCATTGGCCATATCCGCTGCTTCCTGCCATTTTTCCTGAAAGAGGTAAGCCTTTGCCAAATACGCCTGGGCTGCCCCTTTGGTAGCTCTTCCCAGATCTTTGGAAGCATATTCGCTTTTAAGCGGAAGCAATTCGGCAGCATCTATCAAATCCTGCTCAATCACAGCCCAAACTTCCGCCTCGGGCTGGCGTACATACTCTCGGATTTCTGATTTGAGGAGCTCATCAAACGTGGTGATAATGGGCACACCACCGAAGTTTTTGACCAGCTCAAAGTAGAAACGAGCACGAAGAAACTTAGCCTCCCCTTTGTAGCGGTTTTTGAGGTCTTCATCAAAATCCACATTGTCCATTTCCTGAATGATCAGGTTGCAGCGGGTGATTCCTCTAAACTGATAGTTCCAGAAATTCATAAAATAGGTAGAGCCCACATCCACATTGTCATAATGGGCAATGGTAAGGATGTCTGGACGAGACTGCTCGGTATTTCCTGCCCAGCAGTCATCTGTAGCCATGTCGGTAATCTGGCGAAAGAAGTTGATCTGCCACCAGTCGTTTTCCATGATGCCATCATAGGCACCGTTTACAAAAGCCTCTACCGACTCCTGGCTCGAAAAAATCTCAGTGAGCGTAGGCTTTGACCGCACTGGCTCATCCAAAAAGTCCTCACAGGCACTTAGCAGCACCACCGCAAATACGAAGAATAATTTTTTCATAATTGACATGTTTTTTAGTCTTAGATCTGATTTTTTCATTGGTCTTTTCATACTCAGATCAGAAGTTTAAGTCAAGGCCCAAAACGAACGTACGGCTCATTGGGTAGCGCCCGAAATCCATTCCATACCCATTGATAATGCCTCCGGAACTCACCTCAGGGTCAAAGCCGCTGTATTTGGTGATCGTAAACAGGTTTTGGCCTGACACGTAGAGTCTTATTTTGGCCGCATTCAGCGAATTGATGGTGTAGCCTACCTGTAGGTTTTTGAGGCGCGCATAGGAACCGTCCTCTACAAAATAATCCGAAGAGCGTTTGAAGTTGCCGTTTTGGTCCGTCACCGTAAGACGAGGGATGGTAGCATCTGGGTTGGATTCTGTCCATACCTCATCGATGAGTCCTTTGCGAACGTTGGTTTCGCCTGCACCTGAAGTCTGGAAGTACTTCATGTAGTTGTAGACGTCATTGCCTACAGAAGCATACCACTGCATGGTAAAGTCCAGGTTTTTATAGGTAGCAGAAACATTTAGGCCTGCATAAAAGTCAGGGAACGGATTACCAATGATGGTCAGGTCCTCCTCGTTGAGTTCGCCATCATTGTTTTGATCTACAAACTTCATATCTCCAGGCTGCGCTGCAGGCTGTACGAGCTTGCCATTGTCACTGGAGTGGCTGTTGATTTCGGTTTGATTTTGGAAAAGGCCATCGGTCTCATAGCCATAGAATAGCCCCACTACTTTGCCCAGCTCAGTGATCTTCAGGAAGCTGTTACCAAAGACTGCCTGTTTTTGAGCCAACAGCTGGTCATTACCAGGAGCAAGCGCTTTTGCACGGCTCTCGTTGGTGTTTAACGTAGCAAGAGCGCTCAACTGCCAATCACCTATTTTGTCATTATAACCCAGGGAAATATCTAATCCTTTCGATTCGAAGCTTCCTACATTTTGCATGATGTCACTAGGGCTTCCGGTATAGAGCGGAAGCGTGGTAGCAAAAAGCAGGTCTTTAGACTCCTTTACGTAGTAGTCTACCGAAAGTGTAAGTTTGTCATTCATGAATCCTGACTCTATTCCCACGTTGATATCCTGAACGGTTTCCCACTGCAGGTTTGAGTTACCAAACTGCGTGATTTGGTTGGTGATCACCCGATCCTCGTTTTCGCCAAATACATAGCTTCCGTCAGACACGAGGAAAAGGAATGCTGAAGATGGGATGTTTTGGTTTCCTACCTGCCCGAAACCGGCTTTAAGTTTTAGCCCAGAGACAAATGGCAGGTTGAAGAACGACTCGCTACTAATATCCCAGGCAGCAGATGCACTGAAGAAATTGGCCCACTGATTGGCTACAGGAAATCGCGAAGAACCGTCACGTCGGTACGAACCAGATATAAAGTAGCGCTGGTCGTAGTTATACATCACACGGCCCAGGTATGACATCAGCGAATTGGCATTCATATTGCCTTGGGCCTGAATGGACTCACCGGTGGTGGCATCCAGATAACGAAACTTTTCGTCGTTGAGGATGATATCAGAGCGACTGCCTCTGAGGTAATGCCCCTGGTAATATTCGGCAGTATACCCCACGGTCGCGTTTAATTTGTGTTTACCATAGGACTTTTCGAATTTGATCAGGTTGTTCCACACATAGCTAAAATTCTGATCAAAACGGGTAGCCACACTACTTTGTTGGTTTTCTTCCAGGTTGGGTTCAATTACAAACTTGGGATTGAACACCTCGTTTCGTGTCTGACCAAAATTCAAACCGATTCGTGAGGATACCGAAAGGAAGTCTGTAATATCGTACTCCAGGTTGGTATTGGAGAATACTCCAAAGAAATGCGTCTCATTGAATGAACGGTTCACAGCACCCACCGGATTCCAAACGTAATTGTTAGAGCGGGCATAGATGCTGTACTCGTTTCGGCCTTGGCGCTCGTCTATAGGAATGTATACAGGAGTAAGCGGGTCCATTCTTAGTGTGCTCCAAAACTGATTGGGTGTATTTTCCCAGTGCTCATAGCGCGGGTTGAAGTCCTGCTGCAAAAAGAGCTTGTCGCTGATAGAGTAATCAATGTTTACTCGTCCTGTAGCACGCTCCCAGTACCCTTTTTCAAGGTGTGACTTAGATTTATGGTAAGCAACACTCGATAGATAGTTAAGCTTTTCGCTACCTCCAGAAACCTGTAGGTTATAGTTTTCTACACTTGCATAATCCTTATACACTTCTTCCCACCAGTCTGTAGACTCAGTGATAGTGCTAAGGTCATAAGGTTCTGGCAAGCCATCATTTGCAGCTCTTTGGTTGACCACACGTGCATATTCATTGGCATCCGCCACTTCGGGCTTGTCCAGCCCTTTAAGTCCGTAGGATGCACTAAAAGTCACTTTTGCTTCTCCAGATTTTCCTCGCTTGGTATTGACAATAATGACACCATTAGATGCTCGCGTACCATAGATCGAAGTAGCTGATCCGTCTTTCAGGACCTGAATGTTCTCAATATCCGATGGGTTAAGAAAATTCAAATTAGACCCCTGAGGCAATGCTACCCCATCTACAACGATCAATGGAGCTGTACTGCGGTTGGTCACGATACCCCTGATCAAAATCTGTGGTGATGCGCCCGGGCCACCGCCTCCGCTGATCACTTGCACACCTGACGCAAGTCCCTGCATAGACTCTGACACATTGCCTACAGTCATTTTGGTAAGGTCTTCACCTTTTACCGTACTGATGGATGAAGTGATCTCCTTCTTGGTAGCGGTACCGTATCCGATCACCACCACTTCTTCCAGGTCCGTCACATCTTCTTCCAGATCCAAACTGATTTCAACCCTGCCTTTTGCGGCAATTCTTGTGGTCTTAAATCCTACCATGGATACCACTACCATAGGATCTTCTCCTTGCAGGTTTAGCGTATAGGTCCCTTCTATATCCGTGATGGTACCATTGGTGGTTCCTTCTTCCAGGATGGTGACACCCGGTAAAGGCTCACCATCTGCCGTGATTGTTCCGCTTATCTGCTGCTGTGCCCATGCCATGATGGTGCTGAGCATTGCAACAAGCGTCAATAGACTATTTCTTTTCATTTTCATCATTTTTTAGGAGTTAGGCGTACATAGTTGAGATGTGTATCAAAAATGAACTCATAGGTTCCTAATTGATCGTTGGTAAAGTTGAAATTGGTTCCTCCGTTGCGCACGGAAGCTTCTGGCTCCTCGCCATTGTCAAATCGCCAGAAATCGCTCCATCCGCTTTCATTGGCTCCGAGAATCATGCCTCCTTCATTGTCGCGGGACTCATCCTGATCGTAAAATTCCAGGTCAGCAGAGAATCTGTAAGGACTTGACTCGCTTTTGGTCAGTTTCTTACCGCTTTTAAAGTGCCAGCACTGGGTCACCGATGGATCTGCATTTTGCTCACAGGTGCTGGCTCCATTTACTTTTACCCCTGTGCCCATCACCATGGTGTAGGCATAGCTGCTGTCCTCCGGCGTATAGGTCTGAGCGGTATAGCTCATGTCGTCCAGGTTCACAGCAATCTCATAGTAGCCCACTTTCGACAATACGATAGGTGTCACCGAGGCATCTCCGGCTACAGCCAGCGTACCCGCTGCGTCTCCCGCTCCAATTGCGAGTGGAGCAAAGGAATCCTTTTGTGGAATAAAACGCACTTCCGTACCCGCAGCGGCATTGTAATAACGTGCCGTAAATGCTTTTCCTTCTAACTGTGCGTCGGTGGTAGCTTCCGTACGAACTGGCACACCCATAAGTGCTGCCTGCAGGTCTGCATCCGTAGCTACATCTGCGAGGTACATTTGCTCAAATGGCTCCTGAGCCACTACCGTTACTACCTCCGTAGTGGTATTGCCACTTACATCCGTTGCCACCACCTCAAAATCATAAATTCCGGCTTTCAGAAAATTGAGGTTTTGCTTGTACTGAAAGGATACTGCATTGATGACCACTTCATCGGAGAAAATTTCGTTTTTCACCGTAAGTGTGGCAATGTCCTCCGTGTCTTCGATTTTCAGGTCGAGTGTCACGTCGTTGCCATCTACCATAAAAACGATACCCGTGGTGGTATTATTGATAATGGCTGGTCCGTCCGTGTCCTTATTGAGCATCAGTTTCAGGGTATCTTGTACGGACACTCCGTTGGTATTGGTCACCGCCAGTACGATATCATGGCTTGTGCCTGATTCTGCTTCAGCAGGTACGTTTAGCTCATATTGCAAATCATAACTTGTGGCTCCAGCCACATCTATTTGTTCGTTGAGGTTCCAGGCAGCATACTGGATGCCGACCGTGCCCAACCCTACCGGGTCCGTAATAGAGGCTGACACCTGTGCAGTACCTCCTGGCAATGCTCTGGTAACTGCAGGGTTGACGATGCGAGCCTCAGAATCCGGGAGCTCAAAGCCTTCCTCCACGCAACCAAACGTGAGTGCAAGGAAGAAAAAGCCTAAAAGGGCATATATATTTCTTGATTCTTTCATTGTCTTAGTAGTTCTCGTGGTGCTTATTTTTTGATCTGGAATCGGTTGAGGTGGGTATCGAAAATCACCTGATAGGTACCGTGCTGATCGGCCGTATAGGTATAGTCCGTACCGCCATTTGGTACTGCTATAGACGGCTCCTCGGCGTTGAACCTCCAGAATGGGCTCCACCCGGCATCATTGGCATTGAGTATAAAGCCATTGCTTCCGCCATTGTCCTGATCTTTTAGGGTTACCTGACCGGTGAAGCGGTAAGGATTCTCAGGATCTTTGGTCAGGCGCTTACCAGAACCAAAGTGCCAGCACTGCTCTGTAGACGGGTCAGCGTTGCTACTGCACGTGCTTTGCCCTTCTACTTCTACTCCTGTACCGATCATCTGCACATAATCAAAAGTATCATCAGTAGGCTCATAGGCTGTAGTGGTGTAAGTCATCCCTATGAGGTTGATTTGAATTTCGTAGTATCCTTTCGCTGGAAGCGTGATCGGGTCTACTTCACCATTCGTACTCAGGGCAAGCGCTCCTTCTGCAGCTGCTCCAAAGACAAATGGCTCAAAGGAGCTCTTCTGAGGTACAAAACGAACAGCAGTACCGGCCGCAGGGCTATAGTATTTTACGGTAAAGATCTTTCCTTCCTCACCCTCATTGGTACTGTTTTCTGTAGGTAGCGGCACTCCAAATACATCAGCGGTCATGGCGTCCTCGGTTTCTACATCTGCCAAATACATGGCCGAGAAAGTAAGTGACTCTTCTACATTCGCACTAAGCGTAGTAGTGCTTACATTGCCCTTAGCATCAGCCGCTGTGATTTGAAACTTTACCGTTCCTGCAATGGCAAAATCCAGCTCTCGACTGAATGAATACTCATTGCCTGTAAGTTCGATAGACTCAAAAAGTCCTCCACCTACAACCTTTAGCGAAGCAAGGCCTGATGGGTCTGCAACATCAAAAGCAAGTGTAAACTCACTGCCTGGCCCGGCGATGTAAGTACCACCATCAGAGGGACTTGCTATTGTGACAGCAGGTGCATCATTGTCAGCCGAAAGGCTTACCTGCACGGTGGACCTGCTCATCATGCCGCCCTGGTTAGTCGCTTCTATGGTGAAATCGTGTGTGGAGTTGAGCTCTGCATTTGCAGGTACTGCAAACTCATATAAGAAGTCATATTGAGTAGGTACCTCCTCGAGAGTGATGACCTTACTCAGTGACCAGTTCAGATATTCTATTTTAACGCTGGTAATACCAGCAGGGTCCGAAATCAGACCACTCACGACCATTTGCTCTCCAGGCAAACTGGTCACAACTTCCTGCAAAGCCAGCGTAGGCTCAGAAGAAACGTCCGGGTTATCTTCGGTACATGCCTGCACGATTAGCAAGATCGAAGCCCCCAGTAACCAACATGTTTTTTTCAAATGTGACATAGACTTTTAGTTTGACTTTTACTCCTTTTAGTATTAGGTACCAATTATGGCAAACACCTCCACTTTACTAATTTAACCACTGTTAAATCATAAATATTTCAGTTTTCACCTGATCATGAATTCCAAAATTATGACATTGACAATCAATTGAAATGGAGAATAAAAGCAATAACATGGACAATAACCCAATTTTTTATTGTGAGATAAAGCCATTATTTTGACCAGCAAAATTCTCAGAACATGCAGAAAAACAGAGCACTAGGCAGTGGGTTTAAAGGTGAGAAAATAGTGGTAATCCCACGAGGAATGCTCCATATTCAAAATAACCGGGCACTCACCCACCACCTGTACATCACCGATATCGGGTACTTCCCAAAAGCTGTGTCTCACTACCGCAAGCGACCAGATGGCTGCCCGGAATACATTCTTATTTACTGCATAGAAGGTAAAGGTGGAATAAAGACGGGTAACCGAAATCATGAAATGTTGCCAAACAGTTTTTTTATCATCGAACGAGAAAAAGCCCACACTTACTTCTCCCACAAGACCCAGCCATGGACGATCTATTGGGTGCACTTTGCAGGCACTAGCGCAGACCATATCTACGAGCGGTTTATCGGGCTCAACCAGGGCAAGCCGGTTTCTATCCCCTACCAGCAAAACAAGATTTCGGAGTTTGAGTACATCATGGACACCTACAAGCTAGGCTTTACCGATCAGGTGTTCGAATACTCCAGTATGCTACTGCACAAACTCCTCGGTTCTTTCATTTACTACTCGCTCAAGTCCAACACACGAACCGAATCCAACAATGACGACCTGGTAAAGGACATCACTGAGTATCTCAATGAAAAAATATTCGAGTCCATTCGAATCGAAGACATAGAAAAGCGCTTTAGCAGATCATCTTCCACGTTATTTACACTTTTCAAGAACAAAACAGGCTACTCCCTCATCCACTTTTTCAACCTCATTAAAATACAAAAGGCCTGCGAGCTCATGAACCTCACAGACCTTTCGATCAAAGAAATAGGATACAAACTGGACTTTAGAGACCCCCTTTACTTTTCACGTGTTTTCAAAAAATACATGGGCACTTCACCGTCAGCTTATCGCAAAAGCCTTTGATCCCATCATCCGCTAGGCGTGAGTTCCTCAAGCACCCTGTATTTGGCATATTAAGTATTTCCTCGCTTTTTGAATTTAATCGTACTTTTGGCTTAGCCCAAAAGTACCGCAGCGGCGGACCGTCAAAAACCCAAGGCTGTGAAGTTTTTCGGGAATTCAAATCAAATTAGGGGGACAAAAATAAACTCAACCCTGCTGGAAGCAGGATCTCAAACAAATTTTTGTCTAATCCCACTAATTTGCTTTTAATTCCTATCCGAAAAAGCTTCAAGGCCGAAACTTTTTCTAATGAATTCTCATACTGGAACATCTATAATCAAGGGTGAAATTAGTTTTATTTGTTCCATTTGGACTTTTTAAAAATCTGACTCTAAAAGCGCAGAAGTCAAGAAAAGCGGTTTAACCGCTAGTCTTTCACAATGATTTTTCGGGTATCTACCTGGTCACCATTTCTGATTTCCAGCAAATACACACCTGACTTCAGCTCACCGATTGGCAACTTGAGGTCCGATACACCCACTACATGATGAAGCTGCTGACCAGTAATAGATAGCAGCCGTACTTCGCTTAGCAGGACAGGAGATTGCAGGTAAAGCCATTCGCTCGTAGGGTTGGGGTATACACTTACCTGATCCACCAGCTGCTCATCGTCACCAAGTCTGGATCCAGACACGGCCTCAAACGACCACTTGTAGTTGCTCAGCCCCAGGTACTCCCACTGAACCACATCGGCACCATTGCTCATACTGCTACCACTCACAGCCAGCGACTTAGACGTGGCATGCTTCGGAGTGATCCGATAAAGTCCTGTACCTGCAGATTCCAGCAAAAATTTCTGATTGGAAGCCTGCAAGTTGGTATACTGATCCACAGCAGCGCCATTGGTAGTGGCACCGCCGCTTACGGTGATAACTTTCTGATTGTAAATTGGCCTAAACTGATAGTAGCCGTCCAATCCTGCCGTCACTTCAAATTTCAAATTATCCTGATCGAGATATCCCCACTGCTCTATCAAAGCTCCATTGGTAGTAGACCACCCCGCCACCGACATGTATTTACCGGAGTGCTCCGCCTTGATCATATAAGTACCGTCAACCACTGGCGTACTGGGTGAGACCGCCTCAAACGACCAATAAAAGTTATCCGTGTCCAGGTCCGACCATTGCACCACATCAGCTCCATTAGCTGTACTTTCGCCAGACACAGCCAGATACTTACCGCTATTTTTATTCACCATCTTGTAATACCCACTCCCTACAGGTATTATCACAAAGCGCTGATGATCCTTACCTTCTTCGTTGAGCTGCTTTAGTAGTGCTCCATTTCCAGTGCCCGCTCCATCTATGGCCAGGGTCAGCTCATTGTACTTTGGCTTAATCACATAATCGAGCCCTACTTTTTTTACGGTAAACTTCAGGTTATCCTGATTCACGTAACTCCACTGCTCAATCACCGATCCGCTGGTAGAAGTAGCCCCTGTTACAGAAAAGTATTTACCGCTGTGCTTGGCCTTGATCATATAGAGACCATCCGCCAGCTGCGCCGGTGGTGTACTGACTGTCACATCCATCACAAAAGTAGTGATACTGTGCGCGGGAGCAGAATAGCTGAGCACGCTACTACTCACTGAAGTATTGCTCAGCGTCACGGCATCTTCCGTGGATGACGTACGAATGGTCTGTGCAGAGCTACCTACCGATGCAAAATCCGAAAGATCCAGCGACAATGAAGTGCTTGCCGAAGTGTTGTTCACAGCTACTACTACCAGCTCTGTACCCGTATTGTTAAGTGCTGCGAGCACGTCATCATTTCCTGTATGGACTATCTGGTAGCCCGGCTTAATGTATTTAGACATTTGCTTGCGCACAAAATAGGACTTTTCCCTAACAAGGGTCTGTGTAACAGTATCTAACGTATACAACCCCCATCGATAATCCGTACTCGCCGCTTGCCAGTCTACCCACGCTGAGGTATGCATGCGATTGATATCTAAAATAATGCGCTGCGCCATCACCAGGTGGTTTTCGATACCTGTAGCCGTAACACCTAGCGGACCTGACTCAGACTGCCAAAGCTTCAACCCACGGCTGTGGGCTTCTTCTGCTACTGCGGAGCGCTTATCACCCGCATAGCTGTGTGTATTGATCTGCGCTAGCTTATCAAACAGATTGTCCGTGTGCCGATAGTTTTGCAGTGTAGTTACGGTGTAATCCATACTGTACTCATCGGCAGCACTCACCCCACAGTAGGAGAGCATTCCTTTACTTTGAAGCTGATTGTAAAGCTCTACTATGAGCTCCCGCTGACGTGCCTGACTCACTACACAGCCCTCTTGTCTGCCGCCAAACTTCCAGTGCGTAGAGCTGGGCTCATTCAGGCCACTTACCGTGGAAAAGGTAATCCCCAATGAATCGTGATAGTACTCTACCACGTCAGTTAAAAAATCAGCAAAGTCATCCACCATAGCAGCACTGAGGTTTTCAGCACCGGATACTCCTCCGGCAGAGCAGCCACTTACCGTCATCCAATAGGGCGGTGAGTAAGCTATGGCCTCCAGCACGGCAGAGCTGTTGAGCTGCAAAATCTCCTGAAGCACCTTGCGCTGCGCACTATTGGCAGTCCAGTCATACGGGGAAGTACTGGAGGGCTTATAGCTGGTGATCTCACCACTGTCCCATCGAAAGTGATTGGCAGTGGTGCCACTATGTACTGCAGGATCATCGCCTCCATGGATGTTGTACCTAAAGATGTTCATATTAAGCTCATCACTACTGGTAAGCTCGTTGCTCACGGCCTGCACTACCGAATCGGGCCACGCACCTACAATGTTGGCCCACCAGGAGAGTGAGGTACCCCACCCATCGATGGTCTGGTAGCGAATGTCTGGATTTACTTTTACTGATTGTGCTTCACTTCCCACTGCGATTAGCAGCGCCAAAAGTGAATAAAGGATTCCTCTTAAACTTATCATACTCGTAGATTGGTTGTTCACGAGTAAAGCTTAAAAATCATTTTTTCAATGAAATGCACATTTATTTATAAATCATGCAATATTCTACAGCTCCGTTATTTATTAAAACCACATCTGATCGACCACCTACCACTGAGAATTATTGACACACGCTGAGGTCTGCGCATACAGTACTTCATGGGGATAACTCAACGACTGACACTAACATCCGTTTTTGAGCACAAGGTAGTCGCGTTCAGGTGGAAGGTTTCTGCCAGCCTCGCCGGAGGCGGGCGTTCACCCGGAAGGTCTCTGCGTTGACATGGTGGATAGTCGCGTTGAGGTGGAAGGTCTCCGCGATGACATGGTGGATTGACGCGTTGAGACGGAAGGTAGTCGCGTTCAGGCGGTGGAGAGCTGCCTGCCTCGCCGGCAGGCGGGCGTTCGGGTAGTGGATGTCTGCGTTCAAGGAGTGGACAGCTGCGGCCAGTTAGTCGAGGCGTGTGGTGAGGTAGTGAAGAGTTGTGTTGAGGTAGTGAAGAACCGCGTTCGAGTAATGGAAGCCTGCAGTGAGGGAGTGAAGAACCGCGTTCGGGTAGTGGAGGTCTGCGTTCAAGGAGTGGAGTACCGCGTTCAGGTAGTGAAAGCCTGAGGTGAAGTAGTGGAGGCTTGCGTTCGGATAGTGAAAGCCTGCGGTGAGGGAGTGGAAGCCTGCGTTAATAGGGAAGATAGTAGCGTTCAGGCGGAAGGTTTCTGCCTACCTCGCCGTATGGCGGGCGTTGACAGGGAAGGTAGCTATTGATCGTGTTACGACTGAAACCTAGTATCACACTACACGTGCGCCCCCAATCTTACGGTTACTGAGCCACCTAGGATAAGTGTTCTAACCTGATTTAGACCTATCGGATCAAGGTATTTAATCTATCAGCTCTTTTTAGTGCCGAGTGCAAAACCCTTTCCCCAGAGTGGCACCGTTAGAAACATGTCGCAAGCTGGAAAAGTGGCACAGTCTGAACCGCGGAGGGTAGGCCATAATCTTTTGCACAGATGCACCGAAAAGAGCAGCTTAGTTCGAACTGAAATATCTACAAAGAATCTGTCAACACTTTTGATATGGTTCGAGAATCATCTATTACATCAAAATACACCACTTGACATGTCAACTGACCAATATCTGAAATCACCTTTTGATATCTTCCTGGTGATGTTTTGGGACTCAAAGATGTTTGGGGGTAAACTAAAAACCCATTCTTAACTCCCCAATAGATATTATAAGCAAAGACTTGCCGAAGGTCTTCATCGGATGGCTGAGCATCATTCACAATCTTCCATTTAGCATCAAGAATATACTTTTTGCCTTTATGACTAACCACCATATCAGGCCGCATCAGTCGGGTTTCCCAGAACAGCATGGAATTTTGGTACTGCACTTTTATTCCAGATTTAAGTAGCTGTCTGTAGATATACTCTTCCCACAAATCATTCATATCAAAAAGCAAGGCAAACAGATCGTTGTTCCCACCCTTAATATCCGGAGAATAATTTAGGAGAATCATTTTGGCAATCTCCAATGCTTTATGATAAGGCTCTGATTTACGGTCAAGCTTCAATCTTTCGAATACTTGAGAGGTAACCTTTATTTTTTGCTGTTCTGGAAACTCAAAAACTATTCGATTGACTTCATCGACCAAAGATGAATGATTGACCATCCGTTTCACAACCACTAGGGCTTCATTCAGTATTTGATGGATCAGATGTTGTTGATCATAGACCTGATGCCTGGTATAGAATCGCTCTTTGTGAATGATATTCTTAGATAAATGTTGACCAAACAGTAGCGCTCCTTTCAGTGCAGTTAGATTTCCTTCCCTTTGCCTGTATTTTTTGATTAGCCCGCGCTGGATGAGGTGTCGCAATTGACTCAGATACTCGGCAAAATAAAGATGAAGGATTGAGTACTTGCGATAACGTAAAGACGCCTCAGAAATATAATCAAGCTTTAGGAATCGTGTTTCTCTGAGCATTTTGAGTAACACATCGTGCCACTGAGATTCAGTTCCTCTATCAGTTTTCGGAAGAATCTCTATTGTTAGGTCTTGAATTTGTATAACTCCTACATACTGTGAAAATTTAACCCCTGACCTGACTAAACTGTAATATTTTGATCCTCCTTTATTATCATGGTAGTCTACCATGGCTTTATAGTGCGACTCAGTAAACCTTTCTTCATGACCATCCAACCCTTCTTCGAATCGTAAAATTTTATGCTCATATATTCGAAGAACTTCCATATTTATATGTCAGACACTTTCGTTCCACAATATTTACAAAATTGAGAGTCACTCTCTATAGTGGAATCGCAATGATTACAGGTTAGCAACTTCTCCACAACCGGCTTAAAAGCCACACTCGTTTTATAGGTAAAATGTTCTGGTATTTCTTTCAGAAATGATGACTCATTTCCTCGCTCAGATAGCAAGAATAATTCATCCTTAGCCCTTGTGATCGCCACATAGAATAGTCTTCTTTCTTCCTCCATAAGAAAATCATGATGCGATTCCTTTATCACCTGATAAATACGATCCTCCATCCAGATATCAGGAAAACCTCCAAACCCTTCTGTGAGGCCTATAATGAAAACAGCCTTAGCCTCAAGCCCTTTTGACGCGTGAATTGTCTTTCCAGACACAAATAATTTTTCTTGCTTGAATCGCTCAAAATATGGGTCATACATTTTACTCCTACGATACAGGAACAAGATATCTTCTTTGGAATACCCCTTTTCCTCCTGCAGTCTTCTCACTTGATTAATAGCAAAGTCAATATTCTCATTTTCATTCTGACCTGTGTAGATATATACACGGCTATCAGATTTTTTAAAGGCCTCAATCTCCTTATCTACCTTAAATTGGTTGTGCTTGATCACTTCGTTGCTGGCACCTACTATATTTTGAGTGCTTCGATAGTTTATCGACATTTTGATAGTCTCAGCGTCTGGAAAGTGTTCCGAGAAATTCACAATGTAGTCCACATTGGATCCTCTAAACCCATAAATACTTTGCCAGTCATCACCCACACAAAACAATTGATTATTTTCTGTAAGGAGGTATCTAATTAATTCGACTTGTAGGTTGTTGACATCCTGAAATTCATCAACCAGAATGTATTGATATTGATTCTTGAACTTTTGCAGGATCTCAGATTGATTTTTGAACAAAGCAATCGTTCGGGTGATCATATCGTTGAAATCCAAGTAGGATTTATTGATATAATAAGCCTCAACCTGATCGATTAATGGCTTTGCCAATGTGTAAAAGTCTCGCACACGTTCGTGGGGATCTTTTAATGCTTCTTGATATACTTTGCTCGTTTCAAGATTTTCAACCTTCATCATATCAATGACCCTCATGGTCTGACGCAAAAAATCCCGTACTTCTTTGTGATAATATTTGAGTTCTTCCTCAAAGGATAGAGCGGCTGTGAAATGATAATTCGCCGGAAGTCTATTCTTGATAACCTTATCCAAATGTCGGTTGAATAGTGCCGAGTTATTTGTTTGATGTTCGAAAGTCTTGACAAGCAGCTTATTTCCTTTTTTAAATTGCCACTCCTTTTGTTCTGTTGGATGACTCTTTGCGCTTACGTGTTCTAGATATAGGTTCGCCTCAGGAATATAAAAGTCAGGTCGAAAGGAAAAATCGCTGATAGCCAATTCGGGTTCGTACTCAAATTTGATGCTGTGTCGGTACAGCCAGTCAGCAATATACTGCTCCGATTTGGAGCGAACCTTGGTATTGTTTAGGGTAGTGTAAAACTTCCCCTCTGGATGAAATCTAAGCTTATCACTTTTTTCTACATGAATTTTATCAATCATGTAATCCAAAACATACCTCTTAAAGTTTAAAAGATACTCATTGGACTGACATTGCTCTATTAACAGCTTATTGATGATCTCATAACTTGTTTCTGTGGCTGCATATTTACTCAGCTCCCCGTCCGTGGCCTTGGTATCACCTACAATTTTAAACTTATTATCAAACTCAAGTACGCCATAGTTCCTTAATATGAAATAACAAAGACTGTGAAAGGTCCTGACCGTCAGTTTATCAATCCATTTATATTCTTTAGTGTGGTAATAACGCTCCTTATCTTTTTCTTTCTTAGGTAGTCTTTTATCAGATAAGACCTCCGCATATCTACCACTTTCGTCAGCTGATAGTATCAGTCGATCCAGCATTTCATTAGCAGCATTCTTCGTAAACGTGATGGCAAGGATATTAGATGGGTTTACTCCTTTCTCTTCTATCAGGTATATCAGTTTCTGTAAGAGCGTTTTGGTCTTACCAGAACCTGCTCCGGCCAAAACTAATAAGCGCTTAGCCTCACTAACCACAGCCTCACGCTGCTGATCATTCAAGTGACTAAGGTCAGTTTTAGTCTCCTGCATGTCCAGCACCGTTTGATTTAACAGTAGAGTTAGAGACGTATATAGACCTGACGGCTTCCTTAAAAGTAATGCCTCCAACTGGTTCCCCTTCTCGGTAATCAACTATTGAGTAAATCGACTTCTCTTGTAGCATAGATTTGTCTTCCATGTCAAACTGAGCAAACCTCACCTTCTGCCCGGCTTTTTTCTCCACAAAGGCTTCACCTAACACCAACCCAATTTTCCCAAAGTCTCCATAAAAGTACACTTCTAAGAGCGGGATGATCTTATCATAAAAAATGGATTGCAGTTCAGCTTCACAGTCATCAGAACCAATTAATGAAAAGAAGTAGGAATGACCGATCATATGATCTTTATCGATCAAGAGCTCAATACGTTCGTTGATGGTTTTGAGTATAAGAGGTAAATCAATGTCAAGATTTAAACCCTCAAACTCCTTACTTCTAAGCAACTGAGGTTTTGGAGCCACTTCCTCAAACGCGAATCTTCTACGCAGTGCCGTATCCAGTGCTTCCACACTGCGATCTGCAGTATTCATAGTGCCTATGATGTATACATTAGCTGGAACCGAGAAACTATCTTTCGAATACGGTAATGTAACGGACAGAGCCTCCTTTTGACCGATTCGCTTTTCTGGCTCTATCAATGTTATTAGTTCACCGAAAATACTAGACACATTACCACGATTTATTTCATCTATGATAATCACATAGCGAGATGAAGTTAGCTCAGACTTCTCCGCGGAATAATGTAGTTCATCAATAAAATGTTTGCCTAATGCTTTTACATAGCTTGGCCAATCTAATGCTTCCCCGGTCAATAAATAATGCTCAAGCACATCCTTCTTAATCACACCAGGATAGGCTTTGTCCGTATTAGCATGAAACTTGATATTCCCCTTAGAGTTTCTGTAAACAGAAAATTCCCGAGATTGCTGAAGTGTCTCGAATATTTTTGGTTCTTCTGAATCTAATCCTTCAATAAATCCTTCATAGAGATGATCAAAATTGGATGATCTTACTTTTGACTTTTCAGCCTCAACACAAACTCTTTTGAAAACACCGTCTTCTATCGGGTAAGTGACTGTATCGCTTTCACCATCAGATTTTGGCTTGATACCCTCTACAAAATCCTCATAAGTAAAAGACTGATGAAAAGTGGTAAAGACGATTTGTCCCGTTGCGATATATTCTTGATACCGTGCTTTCAGGTTCCTACGATCTGGGTATTTCTCTACTGTTTGCTTCTGATCAAGCCTTTCAATGATCCCAACAGCCTTCGCCATAGTAGCATAGGTCTTCCCCGTACCAGGAGGACCGAATAGGATTTGGTTTAATGGTGCTTTAAAATCCATCTTTTCCCCAATTTCATTTTTTTTTGAATGAGCTATAACCTCCTCATTTTGTTGGTCCAACATTTGGTATAATATATCCTGAGCCAAAAGCAAATGATTTTCACCATCATACCAAGTTGAACCAACTTTTTCCTTCACCAAAGAAATCAACTCTAGATCTTGACTTATATGATTATCTATTAAATCATTTATAAGATTGAGATAATGCACGTATTTATAGTTCTTCTTCTTAGGCTTTACTCCTATCAATTTGCAATATTTCTTATAAAAAGAATCTTTGAATAAAGTATAGCGATCTGGGTCATGAAAAGTTAAGTAAGTTGCCACCGAACGTTCATCCTGATGATGTGGGAGTTTTTTTTCTATTCTCCTGTAAAGAACTAACGTTGATTCACAGAATTCTTTAATCCTATCAAACAACTCAACTTCTTCATTAAACAAATTCTCAAAACAAGACCGAAGTTCTTCTGGATGCTTCTTTGACATATTGTGCAGTGTGGCAATAGCCATAGCATACAAAAGGTTACTGAATTTAATCTTTTTAATCTCAGCTGAAAAATCTGTTCTTGAAGTATCAGGTCTTCCTTTAAATTGGTGTATCAATTCCCATTTGTAGAGCTCTCCTTTAAGACCTGTTTTGGAGATTCGTTTCTTATAATCAGATAGAAGGCTCTTAATTTCGTTATTATTTTGACCAGCAAAATTTTGCTGATAAGCTCTATCGAGGACCTGACTGAGTTTCTGCTCATCCAATGTTAACTCAAGCAATTCAGGTATATGCTTACTTCGATACTGCGATTTTTCCTGTGCTGAATAATATTCATTGACGGCATCTCTGAGTGTGTTTTTTATCAACTCAGAACTTGACGAAAAATGCTCAACAGGAATGTCGAGCAAAAGAAACCCCTTAGGTCTTTTGAAACTATATGCATTTACATTAGCCCTGTGCTTTAATTTATTGTAATCTCGCTCATGAATAAAAACTTGAAAAACACTAGAACTCCTGTTCTTCTTTAGGGCAAATAATGGAGCACTATTGAGGTCTACTGAAATTCTTCGAGTATTATCCAATCGAATGGTAAAGACAAAATGCTCATCTTCTGAAGTAATTTCTAAGTCTTTTACGAGTTCTCTTAAGAAAGAAAAGTATAGCTCAATAATCCCCTTATTATTGAATAATCGAAAGGCCCGATAAATTTTAGAATTGTCGATCATTTCAACCCTCCTGATTGTGTCTGACTTTTAAACAGCATTTGTGGCTTGAGAATTAGAATTCAAAACTTGAAGTTAATTTAAATCATTTGCAACGCAGAAAATGATATTCAAAAAAAATTAGACCAGAAAGAATTCATTTCGAACTCAATTGGGTCACTCAACAGTATAAAAAAAAATGCCCAACAGGATACCTGCGGACATTTTAGACTGATTACTCTCACTTGTCTCCAAACCATTACCTGCTGCCTCTTGGTTTAGTCTCGGGTCACTTCACTCTCCCACCAGTCTTCATTGGGCTGGTAATCATCTCTGAGCATATTTTTACGTCTTTTTTCAAGTTTTGGCTTGAGTACTGTTTCCTTTTTGATCGCATCCGCCTTTTCGAGTCCCAGATCAAAACCCTCCACGAGCTCAGGGTACTTTGCATCTCTTGCGCTTAGCCAGCCCAATAATAGCTCATCGAGCTCCCGGGTCTTTTCTGGCAAACTATCGCTTAGATCCACGACTTCCTGTGGATCATTGCCCAGGTGGTACAGCTGTGCAGCGTCGGTCTCCCAGTAGTGGATCAGCTTATAGTCACCCAGACGTACCATAGCCGCCGGGTCTCCTCCCTGATTGCTATAATGTGGGTAGTGCCAGTACAGCGGACGCTCGGGGAGCGTATCACCCGCCATCAGTGGCAGCAGACTGATACCATCCACCTCCTCGTCGATCATCGGGGCATTTACAGCTTCCATGAGCGTCGGATAGAAATCTACCCCACTTACAGGGTAGTCTATCGTTATCAGTTCTTGCTGTCCGGGCATCTTTATGAAATAAGGCTCGCGCACGCCACCTTCCCACTGGTAGCCTTTACCACCGCGCAGCGGCGCATTGCTCGTGCTGTAAGCATCACCAGAGGCTACTCCTCCATTATCCGAAGTGAAGACAATCACGGTGTTGTCCATAAGGCCCAGGCTATCGAGCGTTTCGAGCACTATGCCCACGGCACCATCCATGTGCTCCACCAGCCCTGCATAAACGGGGTTATCTTGATAGAGCCGAATCGGAAGACGCTTTTCCATACCAAAGCCCTCCTCGGCCACTCCTTGCATCAAGGCTTTGTTCTTATACTTTTCCCATTTTTCCCGGTTAGTTTGTATTGGTCCATGCACTGCATAGAAGGACAGCATAGCAAAAAAGGGTGATTCGCGCTTTTCCTTAATAAAATCAGCGGTAGCTCGTGCCAAATACGCACTAAGGTTGGTACCTG
This sequence comes from Marinoscillum furvescens DSM 4134, assembly GCF_003386095.1. Lineage (GTDB taxonomy): Bacteria > Bacteroidota > Bacteroidia > Cytophagales > Cyclobacteriaceae > Marinoscillum > Marinoscillum furvescens. The sequence continues at coordinate 373,978 of NZ_QREG01000002.1, forward strand.
GCGCTACGTCTTCCTTGATGGCCGGATTGATAAATGGTGCAAAGTACCCACCTTTTGGACTCCCCGAATGATAGCCTCCTATATTGATATCAAACCCATGATCCTCTGGAGCAGAACCCTCACCACCGAGGTGCCACTTGCCAGCAAAAAACGTATGATACCCCTGATCGCGCATAGCTTCTGCCAGGGTATACCTGGCTGTATCCAACTGAGACTCATAATCTGACGGATAAGCACGGGTATACGGACGCTGCTCGTGCCACTCAGTACCAGATTTTGCTCCTATCCATTCGGTGATGCCGTGTGTCGCTGTAAAGCACCCGGTCATGATACTGGCGCGAGAAGGGCTACACACACGAGAGGCAGCATAGCCCTGCGTAAACACATGTGACGTGCTCGCCAGCCGATCAATATGAGGTGTTTCATAGTATTCGCTACCTGTAAAGCTTAGGTCGTGGTAACCCAGATCATCTACTAAAATGAACAATACATTGGGCCTTTGGGGCGCATCTACCGCACATGCCGTCATCAGAGCTATCAGTACCACTATGGAACACATCATGACCATTTTTTGGCACAATAGTTTCAGTGTTTTTCGCATGATTCGTTATTTCACCTGAAGGTAGGTTTTGTTTTTGAAATTAAACACCTGCGACTCTGTGCGGCTCTGCTTCATCAGCTCTGCCAGCTGAGCTGCTACTTCCGGATACTCATCTGCCACGTTATATTCCTCCCCGATATCTTCACTAAGATCATAGAGCTCTGGTGTGCTTTCGCGATCTTCGAACACATTGTACCTCACCGCCTTCCATTTTCCTTTGCGTATGGCCTGGCGTCCACCTTTTTCGTGAAACTCCCAGTAAAGGTATTCGTGCTTAGGCTGATTAGCTTGCCCCAGCAGCGTGGGCGCCATAGAGATTCCGTCCAGGTTCAGTGAATCATTGGCCTCCAGCCCTACCAAATCACGGAATGTAGGCAGAAAGTCCCAAAACGCTGAAACATGAGCTGATTTCGCTCCCGGGGTTATTTTGCCAGGCCAGCTAACAATTAGCGGCACCCGGATACCTCCCTCATATAAGTCCCGCTTGTAGCCTTTCAGTGGGCCATTGCTACTGAAGTAATTCGGGTCTGCACCCGCTTCACGATGCGGTCCATTGTCAGAGGTAAATACGATGATGGTACGATCTGCCATACCCAACGCTTCTACTTTGGCCAGAATCTCCCCCACCTGCCTGTCCAAAACATCCATCATAGCTACAAAGGCAGCATGTGCTTCCTCCTGAGACTCGTAAGGACCCTTGCGGTACTCCGGCCCATCATCCACTCCTTCGTATGCACGCTCCGGAAGGTATTTTCCCCGGTACTTATCCATCACCGAATCGGGAGCTATCATCTCCGCATGTGGAATAGCACTCGGATAAAACATAAAAAAGGGTTCGTCCTGGTGATTCTCCATAAACTGAAGCGCATGTTCATGGATGACCTCAGGCGCGTACGTTCCTTTTGACTTGCCGCTGTTTTCAGGCAGGCTATCTATGGACTCATTGTGCCGCAAAAAATAGGGATAATAATGATGCGCCAGCCGCTGACAGTTGTACCCATAAAACTCATCAAACCCCTGATTATTTGGATCACCCTCAGATCCCGGAAAACCTAGCCCCCACTTACCAAAAGCTCCGGTCTTGTACCCCGCACTCTTAAACACCTCAGCCAGCGTCACAAGGGAATCTGGCAACGGGTGCTGTCCTTCGGGCTGTATTTCTTTATTGCCTCTGATCGGGGTATGCCCGGTATGCATTCCCGTGAGGAGGGCACTGCGCGAGGGAGCGCAAACCGTGGCCCCGGAGTAGTGCTGCGAAAAGCGCATGCCCTGCTGCGCCAGTCTATCGATATTTGGAGTTTTGAAATGCTGCTGACCGTAGCAAGAAAGATCCCCATATCCCAGATCATCGGCCAATATGAAAATCACATTTGGCTTTGGGTGAGTTGACTCCTGGGGTGTACTACAGCCTACTATAGTCAGCCCCATCATCATAACGATAAACCATCCTAAGTGTGTTTGATTTTTACTTTGGTACATGTATCTCATTATCTTAAAAATTATGCTGGTAAATATCACAAGAACAGCAGTGATCAGGGAGGGCATAGCGCTCAGTTAGAGGGTGTAAAATCGTATTTATGTCACTATACACCTACAGTCCCGCCTTATGCGCCTTGTAATCACTTGGGTTTACCCCAAATAGCGCTTTGAATTTTTCACGGAAATATTTGGCGTCATTGATACCTACAGCAAAAGCGACCTGCCCGATGGACAGCTCATCCTGCAAGATAAGTTCAGCAGCACGGGACAGCCTTACATCCCGAATAAACTGGACGGCTGAACGGCCCGTAAGTTCCTTGATCCTTTTATAAAAAGCCGATTGGCTCATTCCTACCTGCCTGGTAAGTTCACTAACAGAAAAGTCCTCATTGGTCAGGTTTTCGAGCACAATTCTCCTAAGGTTTTCCAGAAACTGATACTCCGCACCAGGCAGCTCTACCAGAGCCGCATCTTGCTGCAAGCCCTGCAGGTAATAATTTTTATACTTGCTGCGGATGTCCAGTATACTATTGATTTTTCCGATCAGCAATCGAGGATTGAACGGCTTAGTGATATAATCCTGAGCGCCCGAGTCGATGCCCTGCACTTCATACAAGGTGGACGTGCGTGCCGTAAGCAGGATCACCGGAATGAACGAGCAGTTAGAATTAGCCCTGATTTTTAGCAACATTTCTATGCCATCCATTTTAGGCATCATCACATCGCTTACGATCAAATCCGGCAATAGTTCTTCGGCCAGTTTCAGGCCTATCTCACCATTTTTGGCATGTTTGGTACGAAAGCGCCCACGCAGACATTTCTGAATATAGGCTGCTACTTCCGGATTGTCTTCCACTACCAGAATTAGGGGCTTGTGGAGGTCCGGCCGGTTGGCTGCTGGTGCATTTTCCGTGTCGCCATCATTTTCCTGCAAATTCATGTAGGCATTGAGGTTTTCACTGTCGTGAAATTCTTCAATGAGCTGATCAGCGGTCAGGTGCGTGGTACCGAAAGGCATTTTGATCACGAAAGTTGAGCCGTGTCCTTCTTTGCTTTTTACAGAAATCTCACCCTTGTGTTGCTGTACAATGTTTTTGACCAGGGCTAGTCCAATTCCCGTACCTTGTATTTCCAGCTGGTTGAGCGCCCTGACCTGATAAAACCGATCAAAGACCTTTTGTAACTCCTCACTACTCATGCCCGCCCCAGTGTCGGATACGGATATTTGGAGAAAATTATCTTTGAGTTGCCCTGACTCATACACGGCCGCCTGGTGCTGATTACCCACTGTACGGACATCTACTCGGATTTCACCTCCCTGCTGAGTAAACTTATGAGCATTAGACATGAGGTTGGCCAACACGATTTCAAACTTATCTCGATCGAACGTCAGTTTGATATCATCTGACACTGATTCGAAGTTGAGTTCTATTCCTTTGCGTTGTGCTTCATTCCGGAACAATGCGCAGACTTCTTTGACAAAGCGAACGATATTACCTTCGGCGGCCTGAAGGTTAACTTTACCCGACTCATACCGCCTAAATTCCAAAATCTGATTCGTTAGCCGAAGCAAACGATCAACGTTTTTATGCACCACGAGCAAGTCGCTCTGGCTGCTACTATCTATGCTTTCTTTATTGATGATATCTTCAAGCGGACCTTTGATGAGAGTGAGTGGCGTCCTAATTTCATGAGAAATATTGGTAAACAACTTCAAGCGATCTTCGTTTTTCTGGTTTTCGATCTCCGAATCGGTCAGGTGCTTTTTTAAATCCGTTTGTTTGAAAATCAAATATCTGTAGGAGAGCAGGAGCAAAAAGAGAATGGCACCGTAAAGTATAAGTGCCCACCAGGTCAGGTACCAGGGTGGCAAAATCGTCACATACAGCTTCCTCACAGCACTCCAAAGCCCATCACCATTAGATGCTTTGGCATGTAAAGTGTATTGGCCCTCTTTGAGGTTGGCAAAGGTGATGTGACGGTTGGTGCTGGAGACCTCAACCCACTCCTCATTATAGCCCTCGAGCTTGTAGGCGTATTTATTTTTTTCGGGATTGCCGTGATGTACTGCCAGCATCGATATGGTGAATTCATTTTCTTCCGCTTCAAAAACCAATGCATCCATCTGGTTGAGGCTCACAGGTAAAATTACCCGATCGTTGACCTGCTGGCCTACGCCGACCTGGTGATTTAGAATACTCAACCGATCAAACATGAGCTGAGCAGGTATGGTATCCTGGCGAATTTCTGTTGGCTGGAAATAGTTGAGCCCATTTATCCCCCCAAAGAAAAGACGCCCCCCATTGCCCTTGTGTGCAGCACCTATTTTGAAGGAGTTGGACTGCAAGCCATCCTTGTAGTTGAAATTATTGAGCACAGCTCCTTGTATGGGATCAAACTTACTAAGCCCGCGTCCTGCCAGCCACAAATACCCTTCGTCATCTACCAGTATAGACTCTATATCATTGTCAGGCAAACCGTCTTGCACGGTATAGTATTCAAAAGCGACGACACCTGGTGAAGGATGGGTCATAACATTAAGTCCTCCACCTATCGTACCTACCCATAGCCTACCATCTGCAGATTGCACCATCGGCCAGGTATATTCAGAGCTGATGCTGGTACTATCATCAGGCACATGGGTGTGGTGAAACACCTCTACCGTTTCATCATTTAGGGTTACCACCTCGATCAATCCACTCTCTATCGTTCCGAGGTACATTTTCTCATTTATTCGGTCGGCAAACAGGTAGGTGATGTTTGCCGTGGGCAAGAGCTTATCCGACAGCACAAAACCCTGCTTATCGGCCTGCAGCAGAAACACTCCCTGATCAAAGCTACTCACCCACACCCGGTCGAAATGATCGACCGTAAGCCCGCTGATTTCATCACTTTCCACAGCCTGCACCGGATTGATTTGACTCCCCTCTTGCACGAAAAGGCCATGCCTGCGTGTTCCAATTAACAGCCGGCCATCAGGCAGCTGCATAAAGCAAGTAATGTGCCTGTTGGCAAGTACCGTTTCTTCGCGGTGGTCACCGGCGTGATACTTCTTTACCACAGACATCCCACGTCGAGTGCCTACCAGCAGGTCTTCACCCTGCTCATGAATGGCTGTGATATAATTATCCGCCAGGTCAAATCCATTTTGTTTGTTGATTTCGTAAAAGGGTTTGCTGGATAAGTGGGTATGGTAAACTCCTGCTCCGGAGGTGGCTATCCATAGCTCATTAAACCCGTCTAGCAACAAATCATTAATTCGGTTGGTATTGAGCTTGCGATCTTCGGTATAAAAAACCGGCTCCTCATAAGTTCCCGACTCATTTTTCTGAAAATAGGCTACTCCTCCTGCATAAAATGCCACCCAAATGCCTCCTACCTTATCCTGCACCACATCTGTAACCTGCCCAAAACTTGAAAAATCGAAAGGTAGCTCCATTTTAACTCCCTCCTCCATGATGCGAAAAATTCCCTGATCAGCACAGGCAAAAATGTAGCCTTCTGAATCATTGCTCATTCCATGAACCTGTCCCAGAAGTGCCTCAACCGGCTCAATCTCCTGTGAACCCATAGGATGGCGCAATACCTGGCCTTGAGTGGTGAGCATGAGTAGTGTATTTCCCAGTGCCCGGGTCTGTTGGATTTCCCAGGTATCTGGAAGCTGATCTACAACACTCAAAAAAATGCCGTTTGGTGCTTCAATGAGCTGGTAAATCTCATGAGCTACCGAGCGTACATAAAACTCATTGCTACCACCCTGAAATAGCTCCACCACAGGTACAGCTCTACCATCGAGGCGATAGACCATCCGAAACTGATCTGCAGGCACATCGTACAGGAAGACTTCATTGCTTTCAGAAATCAGAAACAGCTTTCCAGCACCATTGCTTCGAACCTTTTTGGTTCGGTTGTTTATGAGACTATTGGGGTTGCTAAAGTCATGTTTAAACACACTCAGCTCATACCCGTCGTACCGATTGAGGCCGCTATTGGTAGCGAGCCATATCAGCCCGTTTTCGTCTGCGCACACACTGCGAACATCACTGTGCGATAGGCCAGAGTTTACCGTAAGGTTTTTAAACTTCTTCGTTTGAGCCCACAGGGGAGCAAACGAAAGTAAGAGTAAACTAAGGATACTGATTGATTTGATGAAAACCCCCGCCATTGTGAAATTTTTAAAAATATCTCAATCTAAAGAAGCCAACAAACTAATCCCTAAAAAATAAATAGATATATTAAAAGAACACAAAAAACACTGATCACCACTCCAAAAATATACACCGAAATATTTACAATCCGGAGCTTCCTTTTGGAGTCTTGTTCATTGGGGGCTTGCCCGGAGTTGGGCAGCATTCGAAACAGGACATTTTTCATTTTACCATGGTTTTGTCCAACAGTGCTCCATAGATGTACCAGGCGGTATTTTCCCAGTGAAAATCCGAATCGCAGCACGAACTTTGGCGGCTACTTTTCTTACAAAAACATGTTGGGAGTGGTCGAAAAAGACTCCACTTTGTGCTAGAGTGGCTACCAGAAAGCACACTTCTGGTAGCCGACAATGCATAGTAGTCTTCTTTTTTATTGGGCAAATAAGCTTCTCCAGTCATTCGCCACACGGATGCCATCAAAGGCGGCCGCATGCTTATTCTGGTCACCAAGCAGAATGACTGCATTGATATTCACATCACCTCCTGCAGTATCTACCGCATATGGAGTTGCAGGCTCTGTAGTAAAGTCTTCACCTTCTTCAAACACGTACAAGTAAGCTTCCGAGTTGGACTGCTCAGCGGTAGGCTCCACTCCCTGATCGGCTTCCTCATTGTCTGTTTGCACCACTTTGAGCACTACCAGATAAGTAGCACCCAGTTCGCGAGCTTTCGCTCCTTCAGGTACTACCAGGTCTCCCCAGATTCCGCCAACTCCAATTCGCTTGTGCAAGCCGAAATAGTACTTTTGTACGTCATTTTCCACTACACCTTTGATGGCCATTTTAGCACCCCATTCGGATGCTACCGAAGACGCCTCACTCTGTGTATTGTCACCATCATAGATCACCTTGCCCAACGAAAGGTAGCGTCTCACACCTGTGGCAGCCTCTAGTTCATTCAGGGTGAAATTGAATGCGCAGTAGTACGTATTCGGCTTATAGGTCTGGTCATCCAGAGAGGTAGTCACATCCGACTCCAAAAAGCGCCTGGTCACATTGAGAAATGTGGTACCTGTTTCGCTATCCGTAGAGTTATCAAAAGTAAGTGAGCCACCTACCCCATTGCCCACAAATCCGGAAATGGTCTGATCCGCAGAAGCTTCTGTAAATGCCTGACCATTGCCATTTACCTGTATCCAGCTATCCATTATAAAGGCATTATTGAGGTTGTTATCCACTACCTTGAAGTTGTCAAAATCTTCGGCAAGAAGAAGGGTAGACACCTCATCATTTTCAATAAATACAGATATCCCTGCAGCACCAGAAAGGCTAATTTCACCAAGGGCTGTCGGTTTGATCACAATCAGTTTGTCATCATCTATGGCTTCATTGTCCACAGGAGCTATACTGAACGTGGCGGTTTGCTCGCCTTCCAAAACCTCCAGAGTCACCGATCCTGCCGAAGCATCGGGAGTGGAGGTATAATGCTCGCCGTACACTGCATTCTCAGAGGTTACCTCCAAGGTAATTGCGATGGTTTGCGTGGCAGGGATGTCCAGGTTGAGAGTAATAGACTGAGCTGCGCTATTTTCAGCTATGATCACTGAGGACTCATCAAACGAAACCGCTGAAGGATCCGGTGGTGCGGGTTGTTCGGATTCGCATCCGAGCAGTAGTCCTACACTTAGCGCAGCGATGGCCGACTTTAGGGGATTGAGTTTATTGAGCATATTCTTTTGCATTTTAGTTATGGTTTTCATTTTATTTTCCCCACTGAGGGTTAAGTTCTAATTCTGTAAAAGGTATGGGAAAGAGCAGTTGCTCCTGAGTGAGTGGCTGGTCTCCTGCTCTGGAGCTATAGCCGAAAGATGCCGTGACAAACTCTATGAATTTGTCATGCCGTATGAGGTCTTCGCGTCTTTTGCCTTCCAGGCCAAACTCCCAGCCGCGTTCTTGCAAAATGGCACTTCTAATAGCCGCCTGGTCTGCCGTTGGGAGCTCACCTTGGATGTCTCCCAGTCCGGCGCGATGACGCACCCTGTTGATTTTTTCAAAAACATCAGGAGAAGGCCCGTTCAGTTCATTGAGTGCTTCAGCCCAGGCTAGCAATACATCTGCATAGCGAAATACAGGCAGGTTGTTGTTGTGAAAGATGTCCGTATTTAAGTAAACATCCTCTGAATTTGCATCTGGATGTGGGTACTTATTGGAGAAATACAAGCGATCACTTCCACTGGCGCCTGGCCCCGGGTACCTCACGGTATCTGTACCGCTGATGTATCGGATCACATTTTTACCATCTGGGCCGGGAGATTTCACCGTGTCACCGAGATTAGCCGCCAAACTGCTCAACCAAAACTGCCTACAGCCCTCACTCCATCGGGCATCCGCTGAATCGTAAGAGAAAAAGAAGTCCCTTTCTAAATGCCACACCCCTCCAAAGCCACGCCAGTCGGTCTGAAAGTCATACATATACACAGCCATATCACACGAACCCGACGACAGCTCTCCGATGCTACCACGCCCAAACGGTGTGCCTGTAGCCATGACATTGAAGATCACTTCAGAATTGAAGGGCTGCCCCAGCTGCCAGAGCGTCATGAAATCAGGCTCAAGTGCATACCTATCCAGGGCCTCTATACGCTCTGCCGTAGTTACTACATCTTGCCATTCTTTTCGTCGGAGGTGGGTTTTGAGCTTGAGCATAAGCGCTGCTCCACGAGTGATAGCACCGGGGCGTGCATCAGGAGCTTCCACGGATAGTAACGATATGGCTATCTCCATCTCGTCCAAAATAAATTGCTCTATTTCCGCTATGGCGGTAAGTGGTGGTGCATCGGCCTGTCTAAAATCCGGACTAATAGTCAGCACCACATCTCCATACAACGAAGTGAGGTCATAGTAGCCAAGGGCTCGCAAGAAACGCAACTCACCTTCCACCTGATTGATGAAGTCTTCTTCAAAATCACCCTCCAGATTGGCCAGCAAGTTGTTTGCCCGAAAGATCATGGAGTAGATATCCGTATAGGTACCCCTAATGATGTTGTTGTTGGCATCTCCTTCGAAACTATCTAGCGGGCCAGGAAAATTAGTAGCTCTGATCTGGTCTGTGGGGATGTCTTGAAGGTAATAAAACAAGCGACCATAATAACCTCCGGGGCGCTGACCTAATAGTCCGGAATATACACCTGCCAGCGCGGAGTTGACATCTGAGGTGGTTTCCAGCGTGGCTGCTGTGGTCACAGAACTCAGCTCTTCGTCCAGAAAATCCTGGCACCCAGTCATCAGCATGGCAACTATACCTAAAAGATAGATTCGTAATTTCATGATCGTTAGCATTAAAAAGTGATCTTCAATGAACCAATGTAATTTCTGCTTTGGGGGTGGGCATTATAATCCAGCCCAAGTGCAGCATTCGACCCGCCGGTACTTAGCTCTGGATCAAACCCTTTGTATCCCGTGATGGTCAACATGTTTTGGGCTGTAGCCGAAAGTGTGAGCTCACTGATAAACGGGATATTGAACCGGTCGGTCACGGTATAGGATAAGGTGAGATTTTGTACCCGCAGGTACGAGGCATCCTCCACGAAAATATCGTTTACAAAAGAGCCGTGACGTGTATTTCCCCACGCAAATGATCGGGCAATGTCTGAATCACTGTTTACGACAGACCACCTGTTCTCTGCTGCTTTCCAAAAGATATTTTCACCCCGTGCTCTGTTCATATTCAGGCGATCTACATCCAGGGCTCCGGTGAGCTGTATGTCTAGTGATAGCGCCTTATAGGACAGTCGCGTGTTGAGCCCCACGATATATACCGGAAGCCCGCTGCCCAGCACCGTTCGGTCGTTTTCATCGATGATGCCGTTACCATCCAGGTCTTTAAACAAATAGTCGCCAGGTTCTGAGTTGGGCTGCAAGCCATCCGGTTGTAACTCAGGATCGTCTACCTGAAGTATCCGGTCGGCCTTGTACCCAAAAAAGGTGCTCACAGGGCGCCCCACGATGAGCAGGTTGTACGGATAAGTCTGTCCGCCAAACCCGGTATTACCATTAGCCAGCAAGGTATCAGCACCTCCCACGAGGCTTTCTACGTGGTTTTTATTGTAGCTAAAATTGGCATTTACTCTCAAGCTCAGGTCTCTGGCTACCTGCACATTTCCTACAATGCCCAGTTCTACACCATAGTTTCTGACAGAGCCATCCGTAACCGTTTGCACTTCAAATCCCGAATACAGCGAAACGGGCCGCTGGTAGATGAGGTTGTTGGTGAGTTTGTTGTAATAATCCAGAGTAAAGGTCCACTTATCATTCAGAATTGATGCATCCGCTCCTACATTGATCTGATCGGTTCGCTCCCATTGCAAGTCAGGGTTGGGGATATTTAATGGCGCCAGACCGATCACATCGTCTACACCATTGTAAGTATAGGTAGACCACAAAGACCCTAGCTTCGCCTGGCTGTCACCTTCCGAAATCCCGAGGAAATTCCCCGTTTGGCCCCAGCCTACACGAAGCTTTAGCGAAGAATGATCGGGCATAAAAGCCATAAAGGGCTCATTGGATAGCTTCCAACCTACTGCTGCAGAGGGAAACACACCCCAGCGATTGGCTTTCGGGAAAGGGGACGCCCCATCGCGACGTACGGATGCCGTAAACAAATATTTTTCTTTCAGGGAATAGTTGGCCCGTACCAGAAATGACATGATCTGCCAGGAAGTTTTCTGACTAACAGGTGTTCCAATCACATTACCTCCTCCCAGGTCATAAAAAGTGGTCCCTTCTGTCGCAAATCCACTCGCACTGGAGGTGTACCTTTCTACATCGTTTTCCTGAGTAGAGAAACCTGCCAGATAGGTCATCTTATCGGTGGCATTGATTTGCCACTTGTATTCGAGCAGGTGCTCCACCAGCGCATTGGTGCGCTGCAGTGTGGTTACAGTAGCTGCTCCCCCAAAGCCCTGGGCATCGGGTTCTCCTCCCTGCACATTGAAAGGTATAAACTCTCCCCTTCGTGAGGTCTCGAATGAAAATCCCGCATTTACTTTATATGTAAAGTTTTCAGTAAAGGAATATTCGGCAGAAGCGTTGGTGTAGATCGTGTATTTGCGGTCTTCTTTCACCACATCCAAAATATCGGGCAAGGGGTTTCGGGCCTGCCCCAGCTGCGCGGGCACATCTCCATAAGTACCATCTGCATTGTAGGCCGGTATCAATGGATTGGTATACAGTATCAGGCTTACCACCGAACTTCTATCATTGGCAGTACCGTTGAAATTGTGAAAATTAGCCCGTATGGCCGAGGCTTTTACGGAGGTATACAGCTTCAGCTTTTTTACAGCCTTGTTGGTAAGGGTCAGTGTCGCATTTACCCGATCAAAATTGGTGTTTTCTAATACGCCATCTCTGGTGGTATAGCCCAGTGATACATAGGAATTTGTCGTTTTAGTTCCGGTACTCAGGCTTAGGTTATGGTTTTGAAACACCGCATTTCTAAATGCCATATCTATCCAGTCTGTACCGCTGCCTATAGAGTCTAGCGCCTCACTGGAGTAAGGAGGGATATTACCATTTTCCAATGCAATTTCATTTTCTATGCGTGCCAGCGCACTGGCCGATGCATACTCAAAAGGTTTAATAATCTGCTGAAAACCTATTTGATTGGAATACTGAAAGGAAGCAGTGCCCTCGCGTCCTTCTTTGGTTGTGATCAAAACGACTCCATTGGCACCACGAACTCCATAGATTGCGGTGGCTGAGGCATCCTTCAGGATATCCATGCGTGCTATGTCATTGGGGTTGATGTTTAGCCCCACTCCTTCTGGTAATGGAAAGCCATCCACCACGTAAAGCGGTTCACTGGACAGGTTGATCGAGTTGCTTCCGCGAATACGCACTTTGGGGGTGGCATTAGGATCAGCGCCATTTGACTGCACCACGATCACGCCGGCTTGTTTGCCTTGCAGTGCCTGACCTGGGTCCATCACAATGCCTTTGTTGAAGTCCTTATTGGTAATAGACGAAACTGCTCCAGTCAGATCACTTTTCTTTTCGGTGCCATAGCCGATGACGACTACTTCCTCCAAAGATTCCACGTCCGTATCCAGGGAAATATTGATCAGGGATCGCCCATTTACTTTAACCTGGCGTTCCACAAAGCCTACATACGAAACCGTAAGTTCCGGATTATCAGAGGTAAGCTTGAGGGAGTAGTTTCCTTCTATATCTGTTACGGTTCCATTTTGTGTGCCCAGTTCCATTACTGTAGCACCGGGCAGGCCTTCTCCGGTATCGTCTGTCACCTGTCCGGAAACGATCTGTTGCGCCTGTGTCTTGGTCACCAGCAACAGGAAAATAACCTGAAGCAATACCTTACAGTGCTTGATACTTCCACTCGAAAACAAGCGGTGCAATCCTGGCTTCATATCTATTGCAACATTTATCATTGACTTATTCTATTTACTTTCTCAAACTTAGGTTTTTAGCAAGGCTGCCTTCAGGGGTATTTCTTCAATTGAAAGGAGGTATTTCTGCATTTTACCACTCTGAAGGCATGAAATGCTATAAATTCTCCGGTTGTACGCTGATCACGACAGTACCAGCTTCCAGCCCCGCTGATGAGGCAGTGATGGTCAGCTCCCCCGGCTCTGTTGTCGTCTGAACCAGCAGCATGCATTTTCCATTAAATGCTTTTCGCTGATTTGTTTTGTGAGGACTGAGGTCCAATATATCTCCATTTTCAACCCCAATGATTTTTCCCGGGCCAGCCACCTCAAAATGCACCAGGTGATTCGCATGAGGCACCTCTACTCCTTCACTATCGGTGATACTTGCTTCCACAATGATCACATCCGAATTGTTGGGCCTTGCTACTGATCGGTTTAAGCTCAACTGTACAGCTGCTGGCGCTCCGGCACTTCGATAGGTTTTAGAGAGCAACCTTCCCTCTGCAGTAGTGGCTTCCACACGTAGTTGTCCCTCTTCATAAGGTACCAGCCAGGTCAACTGAAGGTTATCGTCTATGTGTTTTTTACCCAGTGACACATCATTCAAAAAGAGCTCTGCCGACGCACAGTTGGTGTATACTACTACTGGGATTTCCACCCCTTCTTTGCCTGGGTGTGTCCAATGAGGCAACATATGGACCATGGGCTCATCTGCCCAAATGCTTTGGTATAAATAGTAACTATCGGTGGGAAATCCTGCCAAATCGATCACACCAAAGCTCATGGTGCGTGCGGGCCACCCAAACGACTCGCCGAGGTAATCGAAGCCTGTCCAGCGAAAAGCTCCTAAAAACCACGGTTTATCGCGGGTAGTTTTCCAGTAATCGCGAATGTTCATGCGCACCAGCGAATTATCATAAGATGACTGATAGGTCGGATTCGTACCCGAAAATACTTCCTCATCGGTAAGGTCTTCTACGTGATAGACTTTGTCTTTGACCTTCTCAAACGTACTGTTGTTTTTAATTTCCCAGGGAGCTGGAAAATCACGCACGCGGTACCAGGTTTTGCTACGATACACACCTCTCGTTTGGTAGGAGTGGGTGATTTCCGTACCGATGACGGGCACATCCGAATGGGACTGATGAAAGGATTCCAGCGCCCCTTTCAACTCGCCATGACCATTAAAGCCCGCTATATCTGTAGCTGTACCGGCATACCCTCTACCTTGTGTTACGGCTCTCGTCGGGTCCAGCGCTTTCACATGCTCTACCAGCATCTGTTGAGTTTCGGGCGTCCAGCCTATGACCTCATTGCCGATGCTCCACATAATCACACTCGGGTGATTTCGATCGCGCTTGATGAAAGTGGTAAGGTCCTTTTGCCACCACTCTTCAAAGTATAACCCATAGTCATAAGTTGCCTTTTCTTTTTCCCAGCCATCAAAGGCCTCATCCATCACCAAAAATCCCATAGAATCGCACATGGCATAAAACTCAGGAGCAAAAGGGTTGTGCGAAGTTCTAATTGCATTACATCCCATAGTTTTTAGCTTTTTGAGCCGATCATAGAGCACATCTACTGGCACGGCTGCACCTACTGGCCCTGCATCGTGGTGCATACAAACTCCTTTGAGGATGGTTTTTTTGTCATTCAAAAACAATCCTTCTGTAGAAATGTCCACCTTACGCACTCCGAAAGGAACGGCAACCTCATCTACCATCTGCTCGCCTTGTTGCACACGAATTTCGGCAGTGTATAGTGCTGGGTTCTCCACAGACCAAAGCGCTGGTTTTAGCAACTCGAAGGATACATCCATTTTAGCAGATGCCAAGGGAGTCTTCTCCTTACCGACCACTTTCCCTTCAGGGTTTAGCAATACTACGGAGGCTACTAAATCTTCGAAATGTGGATCTCCGGCTACTTCTACCTCCACCGACACCTCTGCCTGCTGAGCGCTCACCGCTGGTGTCTTGATAAACACTCCCCCTGTAGGTATGTAAGTGGTATTGGTAACAAGCAGGTTTACATGACGATAGATACCCGAACCCGTATACCACCGCCCTGTAGGAGCACGTTCGTGATCTACCTTTACCGCTATGGTATTCTTACCGGTTGTTAGGTGAGGTGTGAGGTCATATTCGAATCCAAGATATCCATTGGGATAAAACCCCAGTTTGTAGCCATTGATCCATACGGTGGAGTTGAGGTATACTCCATCGAATTGGATGACCACTCGTTTACCCTTCCAATTGGGGTCATAATCGAAGGTTTTCCGGTACCAACCAATTCCTGTAGGTAAAAAAGTTCCTGCAATACCCGCCGGATTTAGGCTATCATACCTTCCCTCTATACTCCAGTCGTGTGGCACATGAAGCTGGCGCCAGGAGGCATCTTCAAACCCCGGATTACTCGCATCCGGAAAATCACCTAACGCAAATTTCCATTGAAAATCGAAGGGCACCTTAGTCCTACCTGGGTGGATTTCAGACTGAGCACAAGCTGTGAAAACTAGTGCAGAAAGTATAAAAAAAGCGATGTGGTACATGCGCTTATACCTATTGAAACTTTGCATGTTTAAATACCTGGTTTGATCAACTGTGTGGCTATTTGTGAAAAAATAAGAGAGCCATCCAAATAATCCTGGAGGCTCTCTATGCCAATTTATTATTCTATGATGAATTTAAAGTTATGAGCGCTACCACCCTGCTTGAATGTAAGCATATACACTCCCTTGCCTAGGTTTTCGGTCTCAAGATATATCAGTCCTTGCTCCGGTTTTTCCTGCATTCGGCAGTCCATAATACGTCCATTAAGATCCAGCACGGCTATTTCGTATGGGTCCACCCCATTACCCAAAGTGAGCATAATTTTATCCCCCTGCTTTACGGGATTCGGGTAAAATGATAGTAAGTTGGGGCTCCCCTCATTGCCAGCGAGTCTGGCACCTGCACTCACTTCATTAAATTTCCATGAGGTTTTGGAATCCAGGCTCGTTTCTGGCACTGAAAATACTTCCAATTTATCCGAATCTCCATTCCAGGTGATGTCAGTAGCTCTCAGGTAGTAGCCCGTGCCTTTGTTTTTTAACCTAAAGGTATCTCCAGCTACCATAACGACTTCCCATTGCACAAAATCATCAACATTAGTAGTGGGAACCAGTCGGGTAGCATATCCGGCTACTCCTTCTTTGGTTTCCACTTCCGAGACAGATTGTAGTCGCTTGGGACTCCCTTTCCCTTCTATAAAGTAAAAATTCGCTCCCGATACCGGCACCATTTTCCATTGCACCCAATCTCCGGTCCATTGATCCAGTCCAACATGAAGATCAGTGGCACTCGCCGCAGCAGCTCCAGGCGATGGGTCTGTAGTAGATGCCTGCTGTAGCCGTGGTGAACCGATAGCTGAAGTATTGTCGATATATGTCCATGAAATGGGCACAGCACCAAGCGTGTCAATCTTCCACTTGGCCCACGGACCGTTTGAGCTTGTAGGTCCCCCGTGGACGTAGTATGCTGGCAAACTGCTGTTTTGCACTTGATCTGTAGCTCTCACATAGTTGCCAAATTCATGATTTTCGATGTAACACTCATCATTACCAGCTTCTTTGAGCCTCCATCTTTTCCAGCTCCCATCTGTGGTAGAGCTGACCGTACGCAATGCCAATCCAGTGGTATTGCCAATCTGGTCAGTGATGTCGGTCAGCTGAAGGAGGTTTCCATTTTCAGACTGCAAGTTATACCATCCAGATACGGTACTTGGTACAAACTCCCATTTGGTATAGGCACTACCTACAGCCTCATCAATCAAGCGCACTTCATCTTTCGCGGCATCCGTAGGATCCGGCAGGGTGGTCCATTCCAGGTAGCCTCCAAGAGACTCGTTTTTTATCGTCACAAAACCAGATGGAGGGGTATCACATGCCTGCCCAACGGGCAAGCCCCCTGCATACAGTTTCACCGTTTTTGCTGTGAGCGGTTCCAAACTAAAACTCACCTTAAGGTTTGCCGAATCGAGTGTGAGATCTGGATTACTAAGGAGCGTATCTATTCTGATGGCATTTCTATTCGTAGGACTATTGACCGCATAAATGCTATCTGATCGCAGTACCGTCACCAACGCACTGGCAGTATCAAAAGCTACCGTTGGTAGGTTATTGACGGTAAACTCCGGTGTATAGACGGTTGTTCCCGAAGGGTTAATAGCAGTAAGGAAGACATATTCACCACCTTCATCGCGCGAGGCATAGGCGATGTATTTCGGCATGGGCTTAGACACGAAAGTATTGACCGATGTAAGGTTACGGTGTTTCATTGATACCGTAGGTATACTATTGGCCGTAGACTGCAGCGCTATTTTGCCCGTATGCCTGATAAAAAACTCCTGAGCCACTCCCATGGAGGTGGTAAATACGCTATCGGGCTGGGCAGCCCCACTATACGAATGACTTTTGATCGAATGCGCCTGGTTGGTCATAGAAGTTTTATTGAACACCGTAACAGGATGATTGGTATGTCTCCCAAATCGAATGGTCATCCGTTCACTCTCTATCACCTGCTGTAGCGCCCCTAGTATGGTATATTCTCTCTGATGCTGGGTTACCCCTTGCGCATCAGTAACAGATATATTGGCTCCGGGACCAAAATCTAGTGTGGCATGCTCGCCTACGATGATTTCCGTACCGTTCGGTATATGTGTCACTCGCTCTTTGAGATACTCCGCATAAGAAAAATACGCCTTACCCATAAATTCTGTAATGATATCTCCATCAGCCAGGCCATTCGTTGCATTCTGCAAACTGAACCCTCCATGTATCTGTTCGGCATCTTTTTGCGTGGTATTCAGTTCCCCGCCATCACTGATTACAATATTGGGGTCGATGTTTTTTAGGGCATTGTGCAAATGAAGGTAGCCATCGTGTGGCCCCGAGGTGTAGTCCATAAAGACGTTGACATTGGCTGGGATTTTTTTTCCATTTACCCCGTCGCCAAACATGATGAGTCCATCAGATTTTCTAAATACAAACTTCTTGTCATTTGGACCAAAAGCAGACCAAATGGCAGGATCAGCAGGATCAGTAGTATCTGCAATAAATACAGGTTCGTAAACTTCGTAGTTGGCACTATTCGAATAGTCTGTACCCACTTTGGCATTGCCTACCGTATGAATCGGAGGAAACAAAGCATAGAAAACTTCGTGACGCACTCCATCCGATTTAAACGTACCGGGAGCATTTTGCTGGCTTTTATTGACCCATCCGCGACCTTTATGTGCTTTTTGGTTCGTAAATACTACATTACCTCCATTGAGGCCTTTGTCTTTTCTGTTGACATTATCATCCAGATTGAACCCATCACTGGTAAACTGATACCAAATCAAGTGTTCATCACCACCTAATTCGTTACCAATCTCTACTACCGGCACTTCCACTGGCGCCAACCCAAGGCTGTCTCTTACAGCACCCCAATAAACACCATTTCCATCCAGGTCCTGTGAAGGACCTGCTGTAAGGTATTCGTACAAATCCAGGTGATGCTGCGTGTTGTAGTTGGGACTGAATACAGGAACGATCGTCGCTCCAGCTAAGTGTGCCATTTTGATCGCCTCATTTACTCCAAACTGGACACTGGGGTTATCGGGCTCTCCAGTTGGAGTAGATGGATAATTTCTCCACATCAGCACCAATTGCTGTGGGCGCTCATCTACAGGTGCTATCGTCTTTTTCCAATCAAACAGGTCAGACACTGTACCTCCAGGAAAACGGATGTTTTCGAACCCAGCCTGCTCAATAAGCGCCGCAAACTGTGGAGATAGTTCTCCATTTACCAAATGGCCTTCATCTTCAGATATATAATGCCAAACGAGGTTTTCGCCGGTATTGGCACGCTCGGTAAGCTCCGAAGTAAAGTCATAAGTGACCTGTGCATGCAGGTAAGCCGCACAAACAAAGGCTAGTAATAGTAGTACAAGTTTCTTCATCATTCAATCTTTTGGTTTACCCAAAGGGACCTAAAAGCCCTAAAATATCTACTGGGTATTTATCCAAAAACGAGGGGGTAAAATAGTATCTGCGTACAAAAAGCACTTCAATCAGCATTTTTCGAGGTTTATTGCTTGGCATCCGTGGTAATCAGCGGAACTGCAATATTCCCGTTTACGCCCTTGTCGGCCACAGCCACGTAAAGCATCACCGGACGACCCGACCGGTCTGTGAGTACCCGAGGCTGCTCTAAACGCTCCGGCTTCCAGATCTCGCCATTGGTCAGGGTAAACTCTTTTTTCATTAACACCGGCTGGGAAGCCCGCTGCCAGTCCATTCCGTCTACAGAAGTAAACATGGCCAGCGCCCGTTGCCCTAGTACATGACAGACCATGTAGTAGCACTTGGCCCGCTGGTCGTACCACATGGATGCATCCTCGGTACGCTTCTCGGCGTACACGGGTTGATTATTAAACTGAAAAGGTCCATCTGGGCGTTTGGCTCGCCCGACGAATTGAATCTGATGATATTTTCCTTTGCGTGCATCATCTGATTTCATAATCATGAGGTATTGTCCATCCTGGTAGACCACCGTGGGATTGTCCGTGATGTTGCTACACCTTTCACAATCTTCAGGAACAGCCACAGGGCTCGCCACCCGCACAAATGGCCCGTTGGGATGCTCAGCTATAGCCAGACCCAGACGCTGCGTATTGCGGATAAGGTCCCAGTTATCCCTGTTGTCCAGCCATGACTGAGATGGGTAAGGGCTACCCGGATATTCGGGAAATTTGCCACGAAGGTCACAAGATTGATAATAAAGCAGCAGTTTACCTTCAGCCATCACCGCAAATTGACTGTGAACATCTACAATGTCCCACCCTTGCTCATTACGGTTTGAAAGCACTACACTTACATCTTCGAAAGGCCCCTCGGGGTTTTCTGAAACGGCATGGACTGATTCCGAATTAGTCAGCCAGCGCTTATGATTCCCCAGCCAGCGCGAATAATAGGCGTGATACAGACCATCCTCCCATTGTATGACCGAACGATCCCAAATTCTGTAGTTTTCATCCACAAGGACATTGGCTCTTCGTCTCCGTTCCAGAAATGCCATCTTCACATCAGGGTCTAGCGGTTGGGGGATAATCTGTAGTGACTCACCTCCTGACCGGGCATCCGAAAACTGTGCAGCAGATGGCTGTATGATGAATACCACAAGCAATAGACAAATTGGCACAAGCTTTTTCATGTATTCCTAATTATTTATATGAATGTCTAACGACAAGTTACACCCACTTTCAGATGGCCTTGTAAAGTAGCTTTGCCGATTACATGACTCACTTAGCAGCACACTACCAGAAAATATCAACTGAAAACTAGCGCTCAAAATCGCAATTCAAGCAACAAAGCACACGGAGATACGCCTTCCAGGTATCCCCTTAAAAAAATACTAAGGCAAAGGTGAGAAGTATAGCGCTTCATCTAGTGGGTAAAGTAATTGAAAAAAGGGTGTAAAGTCGTATTTATGCCATTGTACACCTAGAGTGCCGCCTGGTGTGCCTTGTAATCACCTGGGGGCGGATGCTCATAAATTGTTTGCCGAGATTCAATGCACTTATGCGCGACTATCGCCAGGGCAAGCTTTTATGCTCGTTTGTAATTTTACACTCCTCCAGTACTCAAACCTGCCTATGCCGGCAGACATGGCAGGCTTCTGTGTTGACGTGGGGGAAAGTTGCCTGCCTCGCCGGTCCGTGGCGTTTTGGCGAAAGGTTCCTGCGTTGAGACGGAAGGTAGTCGCGTTCAGGCGGAAGGTCTCTGCGTTGACAGGGAAGATAGTTGCGTAGAAGCGGAAGGTAGTCGCGTTAAGACGAAAGGTAGTCGCGTTGATGTGGGGAATAGTTGCGTTCACCCGGAAGGTAGTCGCGTTTAGGTGGAAGGTAGTTGCGTTCACCCGGAAGCTAGTTGCGTTGAGGTGGAAGATTCCTGTGTTGACATGGTGGATAGTCGCGTTGAGGTGGAAGGCAGTCGCGCTCAGGCGGTGGAGGCCTGCGTTCGTACGGAAGGTTTCTGCGTTGACAGGGAAGGTAGTTGCGTTAAGACGGAAGGCAGTCGCGTTCAGGCGGAAGGTTTCTACCTGCCTCGCCGGTAGGCGGGCGGTGAGGTAGTGAACAGCTACCTACCTCGCCGAAAGGCGGGGGTTGTACTTCATGGCCATCTTTTAAAACCTAACCTACAATGATATTGTGGTTTCAGTGGTGTTGTACATCAAGAAGCCCGCTCTAGAAGCATCAGTACCAAAAAAAATGCCCAACAGGATACCTGCGGGCATTTTAGGCTTGCCTCTCTTTCTATCACCTCATCAAACCATCTAAGGAGGCAAGCCACTTCACTATGAAAAACCTGTAGCAAAGATGCCGCCCACCCGAACCATTAGCGAAGATTACTCGATGTACCAGCCAGCTTTCACGCCTAATGGCTACTATAGACGATAAACACGAGAATTTAGAGACAAATCCCGAAGTTCCTATTGTAAGCTTCCCTCCTTGTCAGAATCACTGATTAGCACGGATTATTGGATAGCACGGATTAATGACTACTTCATAGTACAAGACGTTTAAAGGTTAGACTTTTACGGCCAAAGTTGATCAGCAGTCCTACCTCCGGCTTGTATGCTTTGAGATAATTCAATGCTTGAGCCAGATGCACGTCTTGAAGCTCGATAACAGCTTTGAGCTCTACCAAAACTTTTCCCTCCACCACAAAGTCTGCTCTTCTCGTAACAATAGGATCAGGCAGGTCCTTATAAAATATGTCTTGTTCGATCTCCCGCTCAAACTCCAATTTACGCTGAGCCATTTCCCATGCCAAGGCACGTTGATAAATCACTTCCCACAGCGGCGGACCATGAAATCCATTAACCAAAAATCCATGCACGTCAAATGCAGCGCCAATTATCTTCTCTGATATGTCTTTATATTTCAGTTCAGCCATTTGAATCCGGGAACGGGTATTCATTCTCCAGATATGAGAAGTTAGATGTAGTCAATCAATTCATTTGTTGGTAATGAATAGCTAAATCTAGCACATTGCCGTAAAAAGTCATAAAGCCACATAAAAGTTGACTTAATTAGGACTGTTAACCTCTAAATTCTTTTTAAGCACTTTCAACTGGTAAACCGTCTAATCCCAAACAAGTACAAAGTCCTTTTTGTACTTCCCCTAAACTCAAAACTTGCAAACAATGCTCAAGAGACTTTCAGTACCTGAGGACGGACCGGGCAGACGTTCTGTCGAACCGGCACTCCTTGCGGGACAATTCAAAGCAATTAATCCCTACTATCGACAAGTCAAGCATTATCTAAAGACATAAACGAAAAAAGCCTCTTGAACTTCGTTCAAGAGGCTTTCAGTACCTGAGGCCGGACCGGGCAGACGTTCTGTCGAACCGGCACTCCTTGCATAATAATTTACAGCACCCTACTATCAGCAAAATCGAGTAGAGCAAAGTAAAGGAGACTTTTAGACCTTCGGAAACCCGGAAAGGATTTCTTCTTTACTTCAGCCCTCTCACACCACCGTACGTACG
>NZ_QREG01000003.1 GCF_003386095.1 Marinoscillum furvescens DSM 4134
TCGGCTTCCTTCATGCAGGTCTTCACAGACAATACACTTGCCGCTCAGCTAGTACTTCCCCTCATCGGGCGTACAGAGGACTTGTCCCTTTTTTTTTAAAAAAAAAAACTCACCTCCAAGTATTTGCGCCCTGCCGGGCGCACGCTAAAAAAGGCCGATCCCTATGGAATCGGCCCACACTCCGAAAATGACTCAATTTCCGGAGATCGCCCTAGGTTTTGACAGCCAAAAACTGCGCAATTATTTTTTATACCGGAGACAAAATGGAAGAAAACTTCCGTTATCGACAGATCAGATCATTCGTCAGTTAAAAGTCCAGAGCATTCATGGCATGAAGCTTTTCAAGTGATTTTTATACTTCTCAATTTCAGATATTCAGCTTTTTATCTACCTATCCTTTAGGGGTAGTATTTATCCTACCCTTGCGGGTAGTTTTAATTCTCCATGTAGATCATGAAGACACCTGAACCACAAACTTGAGTGCCTCCTTGCGGTTGGACACGCCAAGCTTGGTGTAGATATTCTTTAAATGAAATTTCACCGTATTGATAGAAACGAACAACTCCTCGGCAATTTGCCCATTGCTTTTGTTGCTCAGCACGAGATTGAGAATCTCAAATTCACGATCACTAAGCGTTTCTTCCAGCGACTCATTGATTTGCTCCTTAGCCACACCTACCTGCTCTGGCTTAAAATCAAGAATACCCCGAATCCGAGCGCGTAGTTCGTTCACCTCTGCTATGAGTAACTTTTCTTTCATTCGTGACCTACTGACTACCAGCCAGGCACCACCTGTGATTAGCAAAAGCACCACAACCCCAATAGCCACTAGCAGCCGCATTTCCGACTCCCTGCGGGCTATTCGATTTTTTGCTACCGTATTTTCCAGCAGCAACACTTGATTTTCACTTGCCACTTTTTCAGCATCATACCGCACCCGCATGGCCTCTGCCACCCGATCACGCTCCATTTGAGCAAGCGAGTCTGAGTATTGCTGTGCCATCTTATAAGCTGAAAGTGCTTCTTTATGGTTTTGCATACGCTCCAGGAGCTCAGATCGATCCAGATAAGCATCCCTCACCTGCTCTATGAGCCCAAGCTGAACAGCTAGCTCCAGCGATTGATCGTTGACACCCAGGGCCGATTGGAGCTTTCCCAACCCTTGATATGCCTGAAATCTGACCTCATTAGCCTTCAGCGTGTTGAGCCCTCTTGGGTAGTGCTCCAAGACATTTAATGCCTGATTTGCATAATCTAATGCGACCGAATGCCGCTGCTGCAGATTGGTAAGCTGACCGAGCGTGATCCATTGCTGGGCAATGTGCACACTATCACTGCCCTCCGAATAAATGGCCAGGGCTTTTTCTACATAGGCCTGCGCACTGTCCCACTCGGCATTAGCCATGTACGCTTGTGCCAGCATACTACATCGCTTAGCCATCGAATTGTAATTGCCGCTACTTACCAGTAGTAGCTCGATTGATTCCCTGTAATGCTTTATGGCTTTTTCGGGATTTCCCGTTTTCATCATGGCACTACCCATCAGCGTAAGGTCAAAGCCAATGGCTGCTGTATCTTTCCTGGCCACGTCTATTTCATAAGCCTGCTGCAGCATATACATCGCACTATCTATAGCGCCTTGCTGGAGCATTACTGTACCGAGATTGTAGAAAGCTATCGCTTGCTCCACCGTATCATGTAGCTGCCGTGCCAATTGGAGACTTTCATTTATGTAGTGTTCCGCTTCTTGATCAAGTCCCAGCTCCCGATAGACAAAGCCTAAATAACTATAGGTTTCCTGTCTCAGGTTGTCATTTAATGGTGATGCCATCTGATCATCCTCTGCAGCCTGTAAGTAATACCGCAACGACTGTCGCAAATCACCAAGGTAGTAATAGATATCCCCCAGTCTGGACATATAAAATGCGGTATTAATCTCCTCAACATTTTCTACCAAAACCGATTCACAATAGGCTTTTGCATCCTGGTATTGCTCCTGCTGAATGAGGCTATCTACTGTTAGGTCCTGAGCCTCCAGACAAGACACGCTCAGAAATAGCACCACAGCCAGGTTACGCATTGCGGACCACATAGGCGATGGCTTCTTTTCTATTGGTCACTCCAAGCTTGGCATAGATGTTTCGCAAGTGAAACTTCACCGTACTCACCGACACAAAAAGTGTATCTGCTATTTCAGCATTGGTTTTGTTAGCCAGGCTTAGTTTTAGTGTTTCATATTCCCGTTCTGTGAGCTGGTTATGCAGCATCCCATTGAGCACCTCCAAAGCAGGCAGTTCTTTGATAGCGCCAGTTTGCATGCGCAGGTCCAGCAATCGCTTTTGCAATGCCTCTATTCGCAACTCTCTTGCCTCGTGCTCTGCACGCTGCTTTCTACGGTATAAAAAGTAGATGATGAGCAAAACGGTAATCACTGCAACGCCTCCAGCTATGGTGATGATCAACATGCGGCGTGTGCTTGCCAGGCGTACATCTTTCAGGCTGTTTTGGGCTTGCAACAGCTCGATCTGCTGCTGTTTACGCTCTGCGTCGTATTGGGCGTTGAGCTCACTGATTATTTGCTGCTTTTCCAGGTTAAAAAGTGAATCATTCAGCGCATGTGCCTGCTGCTGATAGGCATATGCCTGCCGATATGCTCCCAGTCCCTTATAAGCTTTTTGAATGAGCCCCAGCGAGTAAAGCACATCCTGCATCACACTATTTTCGCGAGCTATTCGCAAAGCCTCCTGAGCTTTGTCCAGGGCCTGAGCATATCGACCCTGAGCAAGCAAATTTTCGCTCATACTTTGCAGCGTTTGTTCCACTGGAATGGCAAAGCCTAGCTCCTGATATACCGCTAATGCCTGCTCAAAATAATGAGAAGCCTCCTCATACGCACCCAGCGTGGTGTGTACTGTACCAGCATTGAGCAAGGTATTGGCATATCCTTCCTGCTCGCCTATGGCGGCAAACACATCCCGAGCCTGTTCGTATAGGATGAGCTCCTGATCTAAATTTTCCAGGTAACCCACAACAAGCCCCTGATTATTGAGCGCATGTCCTAATCGCAAAGAATCACCAATGCGTACAGCCAGCTGCTGTACTTCCTGAAAGTACCCGGCAGCTTTTGCATAATCTTCCTGATAAAAAAGGTCAATACCAATGCTATTCACCGCATCGATCAATGCAAGGGTATCTCCGTATTCCCTTGCATACGCTGCTGCTTTCATAGAATGCTCAAGAGATTTTTCATAGTTGCCACGGTTGCTCCATGCCGCTCCAAGGGCGACATGCACTTTGGCAAGTAAAGTATCCAGATCTTGTTGCTCAGCGAGCATTAAGGCTTCCTGCGCAAAAGTGAGCGCACTATCGGGAGAGGATTCTTCGAGGCTTTTACTCTGCGAGAGGAGACGTAAGACGTCCTGTTTGGGTTGGGATTTGGCAAACAAAGCCAAAACAACCAGACAAACAGCGAGCAGGTGATTTCTTCGTGAGTAAAGCAGTGACATTAGGCAAGGCGTAGCATAATTCTTATTTAAAATTAGATAAAAAGGAGCTGCCCACCTACAGAACTCAAAGGAAAGGAAGTCCAGAAACCAGATATTCTCAAGTTTCCGGACATAAAAATTCTTAATACTTAGCTACTCCGGGATCAATTTCGTCTGACCAGGCCAAGATTCCACCCTCAAGATTATAGAGGTTGTCAAAGCCATGCTGTTGCTCTAGAAACTGAATAGCATTGGCACTGCGCTTACCGCTGCGGCAGTGTACCACCACTTTTTTGTCTTTGGCAAACTTATCAGCATTTTGTGGCACAGTAGCCAGGGGAATGAGCTCACCACCAATTTCGGCTACTTCATATTCATTGGGCTCACGCACATCGATGAGCTGAAAATCCTCACCACTGTCCTTCATGGACTTCAGTTCTTTTACAGTTATTGATTTCATAGATTTTGATTTCGTTTTTGCCAGTTTCACAAAATAACAGCCGCTACCTGGCTAAATATCAGGTGGTTGTTTTTACTTCCAGCCTCCTGATTTAGCTTTAAGGCTTCGTTTTGGCTTTCAATGTTATAAAAAGCCACGCCAATTAACCAGATCCAGCCACAAAGATAAATGTGATGAGTGATAAAAAGTTCGAAACTGCCGCCATACGACATCAAATAGAGCGTTCTTCTCAAAAAGAGCACTCTGCACCCATCTATATGACCTCTAGTTTCAAGTTTGAGGACGCAGAAGATGCCCGCGCACTTTTTGCTGAGGAGAAAGAAGGCAACATCTACTCCAGGTACTCTAACCCGAACACGGACGAGTTTATCCAAAAACTTTGTCTGCTGGAAGGTGGCGAAACGGGCATGGCCATGGCCAGCGGGATGGCAGCAATGTTTACCAGCCTGGCTGCTTTTCTAAGCAGTGGAGACCATGTAGTGGCATCCCGTTCGCTTTTTGGGTCTACCCACCAGATCCTCACCAAACTACTACCAAAATGGGGCATCACCCATACGTTTGTAGACACCACAGACGATGATGGATGGGAAAAGGCTATACAGCCCAATACGAAAATGATTTTCCTGGAGACTCCCAGCAATCCGGCGTTGGACCTGATAGACCTGGAGTTTATCTGTAAGCTGGGCAAGGAGAAAGGCATCATTGTCAATGTAGACAACTGCTTTGCTACGCCTTACGTGCAAAACCCAATCAAATTCGGGGCGGATATCGTCACGCACTCAGCTACAAAATTCATCGACGGGCAGGGACGTGCTATTGGCGGGGCCATTGTGACCTCTGAGGAGCTATTTCCAGAGATAAAATTTATGGCTCGGCATACCGGGCCCTCCATGTCGCCGTTTAATGGCTGGCTGCTCTCCAAAAGCCTGGAAACACTGGCCGTGCGTATGGAAAAGCATAGTGAAAATGCACTAGCTCTTGCACAACACCTGGAAGGTAGCGCAGGACTCAAACAAGTGAGGTATCCGTTTTTAGCATCCTTCCCCCAATACGAGCTAGCCAAAAAACAAATGCGCACTGGTGGTGGAATCGTGACTTTCGAGCTGGAGGGTGGTATAGCGCAAGGCAGGCGCTTTTTGGATGCCCTGGAGATGATTTCGCTATCTGCCAACCTGGGCGACACCCGCACCATAGCTACGCACCCGGCATCTACCACCCATAGTAAATTATCTGAAGAAGAACGCGAAGCTGTAGGCATCACTGCTGGACTAGTGCGCGTATCTGTAGGCCTGGAACACCTGGACGACATCATTGCTGATATAGAGCAGGCACTGAACAAGTCCAAATAAAGGAAAAAGGCGCAACGATGATGTGCGCCTTTTGAGATGGATTTAAAATTTTACCTTATTGGTACGGGCGATGAGTAAGTAGTCTGCAATGACCAGTGCCGACATGGCTTCCACAATAGGCACTGCTCTGGGCACCACACAGGGGTCATGACGGCCTTTGCCAGACACTACAGCTTTATTCCCATCCTTATCTATACTCGCCTGATCTTGCATGATGGTGGCTACAGGCTTAAAAGCAACATTGAAGTAGATGTCCTGACCATTGGATATCCCTCCTTGTATACCGCCAGAATGATTGGTTTTGGTTTTTACCACCCCATCCTCTGTATAGAACGCATCGTTGTGTTCGGAGCCTTTCATTTGTACACCTTCAAAACCGCTTCCATACTCAAATCCTTTCACCGCATTGATACTGAGCATGGCTTTGCCCAGCTCTGCATGCAGCTTATCAAAAGCAGGCTCTCCAAGTCCCGCAGGCACACCCTGAATCACTCCAGTGACTACTCCGCCCACGGTATCCTGTTGCTTTCTAATATCATCGATGTAATCAAACATCTGCTGTGCCACCTCCTGATCCGGGCAGCGCACGGCGTTTTCTTCCGCTTTTGGCAAGTCTAACTCCGTGTAGTGTTTGTCCAGCTTGAGTGTACCTACTTGTGATACATAGGCATGAAAAGTGATTCCAAATTCTTTGAGCATCAGCTTGGCAATGGCCCCTGCTGCTACACGAGCGGCCGTCTCTCTGGCTGAGCTTCTGCCGCCTCCCCGGTAATCGCGGATGCCATATTTGGTCTCGTAGGTGTAATCTGCATGCGATGGACGAAACTTGTCGGCTATGTGGCTGTAATCTTTACTTTTCTGATCCTTGTTCCGAATCAAAAGCGCTATCGGTGTACCTGTGGTTTTGTCCTCAAAGACCCCCGAAAGTATTTCTACCTGATCCTCCTCTTTGCGCTGAGTAGTGATTTTGGACTGGCCGGGTTTGCGGCGTGCCAGCTCCTGCTGGATAAACTCCAGATCTACTGGAATGCCCGCAGGACAGCCATTGATTGTGACACCTATCGCAGCACCATGTGACTCACCAAAGGTGGTGATGCTGAAGATTTTACCAAATATGTTTCCCATGAAATTACTTTCGGATGAAGATAAATACTGTCAATGCCAGCATTGCCAGAATAAAGATGTTGGCAAATATCTTCATCCACGAGCTTCCATCCAAACTTGTGAGGGTATTGTCTTTAAATTCAATCCCATCATAAAAGGATCCCATGTCATTGGACAGAATGTACTCATTTTTGCGGCTCTCACCAGTGACAGTAAGCACTTGCTGAGAGCGGAGTGTGTCGTATTGTTCTTTTTCAGGATTGAAAAAATACCACTGAAAAAAGTCTCCAAGGTTGTACTCTCCAGGCTCATTAGGGATGCCATAGTAGGCAAAACTCTTTGTTCCCTTCACGCGTCCGGCAGAGCGGGTAATATTCTGCTTTACATTGGGTGCATAAAAATCAAAGACGTCTGTTTCCGGCAGAATGGGCTCTTCCACAGAGCTGATATTTCCTTCTCCCAGAATATTAAACTGGTAATTGAAGCTCTCCCCGGTTTTGAGCTGCAGACCTCCAATGCGCTCGGCAAGTCGGTAATCTCCCACCGCTACCCGATCACGCAGTGGGTGTGGTGGCAACTCACGCACCTCTACAGTCTTTGGCTTAGAATAGAACGTTTCAAAATCCTCTTTACGGTTTCTCCCAAAGAATGACGGATTCTTAGCCACTTTGTATTTGATCAGTTTCAGGCCTACGGAAGGAAAAGAAATAGCTTCTGCATTGAGTGGGTAAAATGCCGCCTGATAGATTTTATACTGTGTATAGCCACGATTGTTGATCGTGACGGGCTCACCGTTGATGTTGTCGATGTTGAAATTCTCTTCCCAGCAATTGGCCGGTTTGATGTTTTTGACGATTTCTGTGATCTGTTTGCCCAGGTCATAAAAGCGCATGTCCGCACGATTGGACTCAGCCACGTAGAATGCCAGCGTAGTAGTAAAGCCCTCACCTACAAAAACGTCTTTCTTATCTGTAGTAAGTGCCAAAAATGCATCTGCCTCTACATCTACAAATTCCGTAGGCTGGCTGTCACGATTTCTAAAACGATCAAAAGGATCCGCAAACGGATCGACAGAACGGCGCTGTTGCTGCTGCGCTGGAGGCCCCACGGTAATGGTAAAAGGCGGAGCGGAAACTTTTTCTCCATTGATGTCCATGATATAGTCACGCACCGTAAAAGTTCCCTCTCTGGATGGCTGATAGTTTTGGGTGATGCTTTGGGAGCTCGTCATGCGCCCGTTGATAAAGCTCGTGGAGGTGGAGGAAGAGGTGCCTCTCTTTACAAAACCCTCTATCTCAGGAAACGGGCTGTAGTTTTTTAGTCGCTCATTCTCTACTGTAATGGTGACCTTAAAGTACTGATTCAGTGCCACTTTGGTGGGTCCTGTCTCTATACGCTTCTCCTGAGCCAGTGCCATTACTGAAAAAAGAAGCATAAAAATCAAACCCAACCCTACAACTCTCGTTTTAAACATGTGTACGTTTTGAAATCGTTTGCAAGAATTCGTTTTTACCTTGTGTCAAAGCTAAAAATTGTTTAACTTTTTGCTAATGACTTTTTCAAAGGAAAACGTCAAATTTACATTGTTAGTTAACCCTTTAACAAAAATTTGCATTTATGTTAGAGTACTTCAAAACCATCCTCTCGAAAGTGAGTTTTGATCGATGGCTGTTTGAAAAGGAGTTGAAAAAAGCAATAAACTCCTTAGTGCCCGATGAAATCTTAAATTTGAGAGACTGGTGCTATGAAAAATTTAGTCACATGTATGAGTCGATATTGGACAAGTGCTTCCCGCAAGCCTTGGTTTAAGAGCCAGAAACCTCCACACCCCGGAGGTTTTTTTATGTCCGCTATGGTGCATTCGTTTTTTCTCAGATCAACCCAAAAACTCATGAATTAACAGGGATATTCGAAGATCGACCCGCCCTTTTCATGTTTTCCGAAATTGAAAAAATAATTAATCAATCGACAGTAAAACCCAAGCAGGACTTAACCCTAGCCTGTATACTTCATCTGGGATTAATGAAATCCAGGTAAAGTACAATTAGGATTATCATTTATCACTGTAAACCATTATTAGCATTAAGCAAAAACCTGTCAAGTAATTTTAGGACGGGTCCCCTGCCTGCCTCGCCGGCAGGCGGGCGTTCATATGGTGGACACCTGCGCTAAGACGGAAGATGCCTGCGTTCATATGGAAGGCAACCGCGTTGAGGCGGAAGGTAGTTGCATTCAAACGGGAGGTTTCTGCGTTCACTGGGTGGATACCTGCGTTCAGGCGGAAGATAGTTGCGCTGACAGGGAAGATAGCTGCGTTCAGACGGAAGACACCTGCGTTCACATGGTGGACACCTGCGCTAAGACGGAAGATACCTGCGTTCCTAGGGAAGGTAGTCGCGTTGAGGCGGAAGGTTTCTGCGTTCACCCGGAAGCTAGTTGCGTTAAGGTGGAAGGTTTCTGTGTTGAGAAAGTGGGAGCCTGCGTTCATTGGGTGAAAACCTGCGTTGAGGCGGAAGGTTTCTGCATGCCTCGCCAGCAGGCGGGCGTTGTAATGGGGGATTTCTGCGTTAAAGACAAAAATCGTTGCGTTCACCAGCAGGCGGCGCTCAGGTAGACGAAAGCTGATTATAGGTTAAAAATAGCTGCCTTTTGATCATCTGAATAATGTAGGAGCGAAAACATTCTAAGAGGCTCCTCTGCAGGGATCCAACTTCACTTGGATCAAGATCAACTGGTGCATTTTCTAAAGCAGTTCTTAAAAACGATTATTTCACAACAGCTGTTGCAGATGCTTTCGTGTACTCTCTGCTAGTTTGGGCAAAGCAACCGCTCTTTCAATCTTTTGTTGGTCCTGTTCCTTTTTATAAATCATCTGAAACACATCCCAGATCGAAACATCACTACCTTTTCTAACCAGGGTCATCTTATCACCAGCATGTACCTTCCCTTCTTTTATCACCCTGACATAAACGCCAGAGTGCCCATAGGCAATAAAGTCTTTGAGTACCTGCTGTGTCCCGAAACGAATACCGAGTTTGAAACAGGGCTGTCGGGGCTCTGAAACCTCCACTTCGGCCTCCCCGAGTTGGTAGACATCACCAATACATACCTGATGTTCATCCAGGCCTTCTACGGTCAGGTTTTCACCAAACATACCCCAGTCCCAATCCAACGACGGGTACTTCTCTTTCCAAAAAGTATAAGTATCTGCCGAGTACAGATAGCAAGCTTTGTCTACTCCGCCATGATACTTTCTGTCCACCACTGCATCTCCTCGTACATCAGTAGTTTCCAGTGTCACACCTGCTGACACCGGTTTTTTGAAAATGCCCGTTTCCACGGACTTTCCTTTCCACGCTACCGTTTGGCGCTCCCCTACATTAGTGGCTATTACTTCCATCAGAGCAGTTCGTTTGCCAGGTTAGCCAATTCGGAGCGTTCTCCTTTTTCCAAAGTGATGTGTGCATACATCGGGTGGTCCTGGATACGGTCTATCAGGTAAGAGAGCCCATTACTTTGTGAGTCCAGATAGGGCGTATCGATCTGATATATGTCTCCGGTAAAGATAATTTTACAGTTTTCTCCCGCCCGCGTAATGATCGTCTTGATCTCATGCGGGGTGAGGTTTTGGGCCTCATCTACGATGAAGAAAATATTGGACAAGCTCCGGCCCCTGATATATGCCAGCGGCGTGATCATGAGCTTCTCTTTGTTGACCATATCCGTGATATGCTTAAACTCCTTGTCGCTTTCTTTGAACTGGTGCTGAATAAATTTCAGGTTGTCCCAAAGCGGTTCCATGTACGGGTTTAGCTTGCTTTTGATATCTCCGGGCAGGTAACCAATGTCTTTGTTGCTCAGCGGAACGATGGGCCTGGCGAGGTAAATCTGCTTAAAGTTGCGGCGCTGCTCCAGGGCTGAGGCCAGAGCGAGGAGGGTTTTGCCAGTACCCGCCACACCATTGATACTCACGAGCTTGATCTCTGGATCCATCATGGCGTGGATGGCAAAGGTCTGCTCTGCATTGCGAGGCTTTATGCCATATACAGGATTTTTATCTACTTTATCTACAGTGTTTTCGGTGGGGTTGTAGTATGAAAGCACACTGTTTTTCTCACTTTTCAGTATATAGTAAGAATTGGCAATGGCCTTCTTCCTGGGCAATACGGCTTTCTTTTCCACACGACCTTTCTTAAACAGCTCGTCGATCACTTCAGATGACACATTGTTGATCTCGTACTTGCCGGTATGCAGAGTGTTGACATTTTTGATCTTGCCTGTTTCGTAATCTTCTGCCGGCAGGTCTAGCGATTTGGCTTTAAGGCGGAGGTTGATATCCTTGCTCACCAGTATTACCTGCCGCTTTTTTTCTTGTTGTTTTAGCGTGAGGGCTGCATTGAGAATGCTATGATCGTTTTTGCGTTCGCCAAATACCTTGTGGGCATCTACCTTGCTGTCCATCTCCATCAGCACTTTAAACTTGCCTTTGGTTTTTCCATTGAGCGGATTCCACTCCTGCAGCAGCTTGCCTTTTGCGAGCTTATCCAGCAAGCGCGTAAACTCACGCGCTTCAAAGTTTTTGGTGTCGTTGCCTTTTTTGAACGTATCGAGCTCTTCCAGCACGGTTATGGGTATGCCCACATCGTGTTCAGCAAAGTTTAAAATGGAATCATGTGCATAAAGAATTACGGAGGTGTCGAGAACAAAAATCTTTTTCTCTTTTGCGGTGGTTTTAGCCATATCTCAGTGCTTCGAGTGAAAAAAGTGACCTCTTGTAATATGATCAATCTGCACTAAAAACACCACACCTACAGTGTGAATTATCAAAAATTTATTCTACAGCCATGTACCAATCCTCCTGCTCGCGAGGAATGATCCGAAGGGCATTGGCCAGCACCATTTGCACCATGGTAGATGAAGCCGACCGGTAGTCTAGCCCACTCATTTCACGAAATTCATTGACCGTCACCTTTTCATTTTGATCCAGATAATTGAAGAGCAGCTTTTCATTCGCCCCATATTGAAAATGCGTGTCTTTGGGGTCATTGTTGAATTTCAAAATCTTTCGAATCTCCGGGCTCGCCTGTATGGACCGATCTTCCACCCTTACAAAGGCTTTTCCATACCGGTGGTACTTTTTCTCAAAAGCAAAATAAGGTTTGCGATTGCCCGCAAATATTTCATAATGCAGAATGGCACGTTTTTCATTTAGTGGTATCAGCTCTGCGGTATACTTCACCGCCGGACGTATCAGTTCCCTGATGGCCTTTTGCAATAAAAAATGCTCTTCGTCTGCATATTTACATCCAACAATCGACTTGTCATCGTCTACTCCTACCAGCAGATGTCCTCCTCCGCTATTGGCAAAGGCCACCACCTCGCGGATGACCTTTTCGGGATGGTTGATTTTGCGTTTAAACTCTACTTGCGCACTCTCACCCCCATAGACCAACCTTTTGATCTCGCGCAGTTCCATTTTGTTGTCCCATTAATAGTCTTCATCCTCTTCACCTCCATTTTCAGGCATGGAAAACATGCTACTCAGCAGGTCTTTAAACTGCATACCTCTTTCCAGAGAGTGCTTGCTAAGCATGCTGTATTCGGCCAGTCCATGAAGCGCAAATTCCATCAAAAATAGCTTGAATTCTTTGGACTGCTTCCCGTGCTGAGCAGTTATTAGTGCTTCCAGACCGGGTATTTGCATGAGTTCTTTTTCGTATTCTTTCTCAGGAGCATCATGTAGCAGATCCACCATATTGCCATCTCCAAACCAATCTGTAATGGCCTGATACGGGTTTTTGGCCTGCTTATTTTTTCTGATCTGCTCCGGGTCGTCAAAATAATTGACAAACTGGCTTCTAATAGCTTTGCCTACCAGATTTTGAGCTACGATAGCGGGTCCTTCCTGCTCACCTTCATAGACGAGCTCTACTTTGCCTGTAATAGCCGGCAACACTCCTATCAAGTCCGCAATGCGCGTAAAAGTTTGTTTCTCACCACTTAGCAGTCTGCGGCGCTCTGCAGCAGCTATCAGGTTTTCAAAAGCGCTAATGGTAAGGCGTGCAGACACGCCACTTTTAGCATCTACATATTCACTATCACGTGCCTCAAAAGCCACCTGCTCTATCAGGTCTTTCATCAGGTCAAATACCACCACTGATTCTTTCTGCACCGGCTCCAGCCTGGCCTCCTGCTCAGTGATGCGCTTCCCTATCTCAATAGACTTGGGATAATGCGTAATGATCTGACTATCGATGCGGTCTTTGAGTGGTGTCACAATGCTCCCTCTATTGGTATAGTCTTCAGGGTTGGCAGTAAATACAAACTGCACATCCAGTGGCAGTCTCAGCTTGAAGCCTCGAATCTGAATATCACCTTCCTGCAAGATGTTAAACAAGGCCACCTGAATGCGTGCCTGCAAATCAGGCAGTTCGTTGATCACAAAGATGCTGCGATGTGACCGAGGAATGAGTCCGTAGTGAATCACCCGGTAATCGGAATAGGGCAGTTTTAAGCTGGCTGCTTTGATAGGATCCACATCACCAATAAGGTCTGCAATGGTCACATCAGGTGTCGCGAGTTTCTCCGTATACCGCTCCGACCTATGCCACCAGCTGATGGGCGTATGGTCGCCCTGCTCTTCCACTATAGCCTTTCCTTGCTGGCTGATGGGTTTTAAAGGGTCCTCGTTGAGGTCCGAGCCTGCTATTACCGGAATGTACTCATCCAACAGCTGGGTCATCATACGAGCTATACGGGTTTTGGCCTGCCCTCTCAGTCCCAGAAAGTTGATGTTGTGCCGTGCTAAAATGGCACGCTGAATATCAGGTATGACCGTATCTTCATAGCCCCATATTCCTTCAAACACATCTGTGCCTGCTTCCAGGTGTTTCACCAGGTTGTTGCGCAATTCGTTTTTGATACTCGTGGGCTGGTATCCGGCTTGCTTTAGCTCACCCAAAGTGGAAATTTTGATCAGCTTATCGGCTGGAATATCGTGATAGTTCATACGTAATAAATCAGCTTTTTATTAAAGGTTTTTCCTGCGATTACGTCGGTAATCTTCAAAAATCATATGGCCAAGCCCCTGCAAACTACTGTAGTAAGCATTGCCACTGTTTACTTCCGTAAACTCTTGCACAAACTGCTTTAGATAAGGGTCAGAGGCAATCATAAAGGTGGTAATCGGGATGTTGAGGCGCTTACACTGGGCCGCCAGGTTCAGGGTTTTATTCAGGATTTTTGGGTCTAGCCCAAAACTGTTTTTATAATACCGTATCCCCTCTTTCAAACATGTAGGCTTCCCATCGGTGATCATAAAAATCTGCTTGTTCTTATTTTTTCTGCGGCGGAGCAGATCCATGGCCAGCTCCAGGCCTGCCACGGTATTGGTATGATAGGGGCCTACGTTCAGATAGGGCAAGTCTTTGATCTGAATCTGCCAGGCATCATTACCAAACACAATCACATCCAGTGTATCTTTCGGGTATTTCTTGGTCACCAGCTCTGCCAATGCCATGGCTACCTTTTTGGCCGGAGTGATTCGATCTTCACCATAGAGGATCATAGAATGACTGATGTCAATCATCAGCACTGTGGAGGTCTGGGTTTTGTATTCTCGTTCGCGCACCTCCAGGTCATTTTCTGTAAGCGTAAAATCCCCGAATCCATGATTGATCTGAGCATTTTTAATGCTTTCGGTGAGCTCTATTTGCTCAGGGCTATCGCCAAACTGAAACTCGCGAAAATCTGAACTGAGCTCATCTCCCCTACCAGAATGCTGTGTGCGATGATCGCCTTTCCCGCCTTTGCGTAGTTTACCGAAAATTTCTTCCAGCGCACTTTTACGAATGGCCTGCTCGCTTTTGGCGGTAAGTTTAAACTCTCCGCCCGGGGTTTCTTCAGCAATGTACCCTTTAGCCTTCAAGTCCTCTATGAAATCGCCAATGCCGTATTCGTCGTTGCTGATGTTATACTGTCTGTCCAGGTTAGTAAGCCAGCTCAGGGCCTCTGACACATCGCCAGATGTGATGACCATGAGCTGCATAAAAACATTCATCAGGTTATCAAACGTGGATTTCTGACTGTCTTTCTCCGGAATAAACTCAGTAAAACGATATCCTATCATTGCGATGGGGCTTTAGGAGTAGTAAACTAATAATCTGGAGGAATGATTTCCATTATTCATGAAAATCAACACCTTTTTTCAAGGTAGGTGGTCCTAAAAATTCCAGTTTTAAAAATTAACCTGTAAATTTAGTAAACGCCACACCACCTAGACATGCCCGGACGTAAACCCATATTCGCCAATTTAATTGTCACAGTCTTTACTTTCTTACGTGACAATCTATACAAAGCTATTTTGGAGCCGGCTTCCCCTGCAGAACGCAGAGCCAAGCGTATGAAAAAAAGAAAGGATTCCAAATAGGAATCCTTCGAGGTGATAAGTGTCTTTTACTTTTATTTTTTAGGCATTGTGCGGAAGATCACATCCCAAAATGGGGAAGATACTCCGAAAGCATTGTGTGGATCCTTATAGTGGTGGATTCCATGATGCACCCACAGCACTTTGAAAAAGTTTTTTGGTGGCTTGAATGCATGTACCATGTAGTGAACCCACAAATAGGAGGCATAGCCCATCAAAAATCCTGGGAGAAATGCGTAAACCAAATTGCCCATCATTAAGTAGAAAATACCAAAGAACAACGCGCTGAGCAGCAAACTCAATGGCGGTGGCATGGCCAACCGGTCTTTGTCTTTTGGGTAGTCGTGATGGACCCCGTGTACTGTATAAGCAAATTTTTCTTGCTTCTCCGTCTTAGGCTGAAGGTGAAACACAAATCGGTGCATGATGTACTCTATCAGTGTAAAAGCCAACAACCCTCCGATGAAAAGAAGTGGGGCATTGACCGCCGTGATATAGTCATGCTGAAAGCCGTAGACCATCAGACCGGTAGATATAACACTAAATAATATCAAAGGAACGGCAATATGCGTTCTGGTAAGTTTTTCCAAAAAAGGGTTTTTGAAAAGTGACTTAGTACCTTTTGTATGTGGTTTGTTTTTGAGTTCCATACCTGTTTTTACCTGTTCGCCACAAATTTAAATTTAATTTGACAAAACGACCTTTCTCTATGCAATAGAAGTAATGTTTTTATTAACGTTTTCTAACGTTTGCTGATAAAATCCTACATAAATCGGTAAAATATTGGAGACGTCAAAATCTTTGGCTCTGCTAAGGGCCCCATCTTTGAATCTATCCAAATTGGCATCATCCAGTACATGAATGGCTTTTTCGGCCATGGTTTCAGTATCACCCACATTGCACACAAACCCAGAGGTACCATCCAGGTTGAGTTCTGGCAATCCTCCAGCGTTGGTAGAAATCACTGGCACTTCACAGGCCATGGCTTCCAGGGCTGCCAAGCCGAAACTTTCTTTTTCAGATGTCATCAAAAATAAGTCAGCAACTGAGAGCACTTCTTCTACTGCCTCCAACTTACCAAGAAACCTTACGTCATCAATGTTGCAAAGGTTCCGGCAAAGTTCTTCCATGTGAAATCGCTCTGGCCCATCCCCTACCAATAGCAGCTTAGATGGCACTACTTTGCGCACGCGGTTAAACACATCGATCACATCTTGCACCCG
This sequence comes from Marinoscillum furvescens DSM 4134, assembly GCF_003386095.1. GTDB lineage: Bacteria > Bacteroidota > Bacteroidia > Cytophagales > Cyclobacteriaceae > Marinoscillum > Marinoscillum furvescens. The sequence continues at coordinate 16,047 of NZ_QREG01000003.1, forward strand.
CTTTACCTTTCGGAAATTGGACGTGTGAACGATCAACTTTTCATCGTTGGGGCAGATGGCTTTCTTGAAATGGTCCTTCTTCTGTTTTTTAAACCGCTCCAGGTCTATGAAATTGGGTATCACTTCTATTTTGGTGGTGATATCAAACAAGTTCATGGTGTCCTTACGCAGATCATTTGATACTGCTGTTACTCCGTCTGACTGATTGATGGAGAAAGTCACCACAGGCTCATAGGTAGCATCTTTTCCCACCAGGGTAATGTCTGTACCGTGCAGCGTGGTAATCACTGGTATATGAATCCCCTTGGTTTTTAGGATTTGCTTGGCCATGTATCCTGCTGAAGCATGCGGTATGGCATAGTGTACGTGCAGAATATCAATTTTTTCGTGCTCCACTACGTCCACCATCTTACTAGCAAGTGCCAGCTCATAAGGTGGGTAGTCGAAAAGCGGGTATGATTTTACGGAAACTTCGTGGTAAAAGAGGTTTTCGCTGAAAAAATCCAACCTCGTAGGCTGTGAGTAAGTGATGAAGTGAATTTCATGCCCTTCTTTGGCCAGCGCCTTTCCCAGCTCTGTAGCTACCACGCCACTCCCTCCATAGGTGGGATAACATACTATTCCTATTTTCATGAATATGGACCGTTTAAGTCACCGCAAGGTTTAAAAATAACAATGCGTAAGGTGGCAAAGTTAATCGGCTGAAGGAACCTTTCGGTGTTAGTTCATCCATTTAGCCAACAATGCCTCGTACACGACATCCTGAATTCTTGTACGGATATCACGCGTAATAAGTTGATAATTGTCGGCATTGGGATGTATCCTGTTAGACAAAAACACAAAGATGAGGTTGTATGCAGGGTCTGCCCACACCATGGTACCTGTGAAGCCCGTATGGCCAAAACTTTGCTCTGTAGCCAGCCTGGAAGCATTGCCTAATCGATCGTCTTTTTTATCCCAGCCCAGTGCACGTCGGTTGTCTGGAAAAAAGCGTCGGTTGAAATAATCGATGGTAGTGGGTGAGAGCAGTTGCTGCTCTGCATAACTTCCCCCTTGCAGCAGCGTCTGTAGCACTACCAGTAGTTCGTGGGCATTGGCGAAAAGCCCAGCATGGCCTGCTACTCCTCCAAATACCGCAGCATTGCGATCGTGCACTACGCCCCATACGAGCTCATCCCTAAAATAATAGTCGTATTCCGTTGGAGCTATTTCAAATAAATCAAATCCTTTTTCGAGTGGGTTAAAAGCAAGGCGGGTTAAGCCCAGTGGCTGATAAAAATGTTTGGTAAGGAAAGACTCCATCGATTCACCAGAGACTGCCTCCACCACCTGGTGCAGCACCATAAAGCCTATATCACTGTAACTGTAATGCGGCACACTATCGTAGTTGAGCAACCGTGACTGAACAATCCAGTTTTTCAAGGAGTCTATGAGGACTGGTGTTGGCCGAATGCCATAGCTCCTTTTATCTGACAGCAGATCTGCCTCCGTTTCATAATAAAAAGCCTCCAATCTATCCGCACTCAAGGCTTTTTGCCAAAAAGGCACGTACGGACGCAATCCGGCATTGTGCGCCAGCAGGGCACGAATGGTAATATCAGACTTATTGGACTCCTGATACGCCGGCAAATAGTGACTCAAACTGCTGTCCAGGTGGATTTTACCTTGTTCGTAGAGCTTCATCACGGCCAGCAGCGTAGCACTTACCTTGGTGACAGAAGCCAGATCATACAATGTGGAGCGGTCTACAGGCAATAAGCTGTCATAGGTCAGAAAGCCATACGCCTCATCCAGCACGATGGACCCATCCACTGCTATGGCTAGCTGAGCACCGGGAGTACTACCCGTCTGGATCGCTTCTCCAACGATGGCTTCTATCTTATCACGAGCTTCTTTATCCAGCCCCGACATCTCCGGATGGGCATAGCCCAGTTTCAGTTTGCCAGCTACAGGTTCATTGCTAAAGCCTGCGAGTTCTGGAAAATCATAAGGCAACTTGCCTGTAGCCTCTGTAGCTCCAAACAACTGCTGTGGTATAAGGTAGTTATAGATGTCACTTTCCAAACTGTAGAGCAGGGCGGCATCCAGTTGTGAGAGCAAATCTTTGGCATGGCTTATTTCGCCTATAAATATCAGTTGGCGCCCCTCCGTGCTCAAGCCTTCAGGCACAAACGCATTGTTATCCAGCACGATGGGAGCCTTAGCGTGATTGATGCCTACATACTCTGTGATCACGTAAGCATATTTCCGCAGCATGTTGGCCGTAGCGCCATAGGGCTCATTGGTCAAAAAGCAAACTGTATCTACCTCTAAAGGAAGGACCCCATGCTCCCGCTGTAGAGGCACTACCGAAGCCCTACTCATCGCCATCCCCAGTTGATTGGGCAGCGGGCGGGCAGGCTTCAGTGTTCTTGGCTCATGACGCAGCCTCAGCATACGCTTCACCCTCACCTCTACGGGGGTTTCATCTAATAACCTTTCTGCATATCTGGACAATTTCCTTTGAACTTCAGACTGCTCCTCTGTGCTCATTACCCAAAACAAGTTTTCTTGTAGCAGCTGAGCCATTTCTTTGCGCTTGCGCACAGGCTCAAAAGCCAACTGCTCTCTGGCTAGAAAAAACGCGGGATCATGCGCCTGCATCTGTCGCAAGACCAGTGCCGATCTATTGAGCGTGTCGGGCATGGGTGGCAACACTAGAAAATCAATACCCCGATCCTGACTGACAGATTTGAGGTAATGAAAATAGGTGCTCAACAGGTCTGATCTCGAAAGAGAAGCAAGCGTATACAGGTCTGGTAAGTTATGCAGCTCATTAAGAAGAGGGTTGAGCCGATCATCTAGCTGTACGGCAATCAGTTGGTTGGCCCGGGTGACAGCCGTCTGGAGCGGTTTGTCAAAATATATACCGGCAAAGTCACGCTCATAGATGGGGCTCTGGCTTTGGCTATAATCTGCCCACAAGAGCTGCTGCACGCGCTCCACATCGGATAGTTGCCGATAGAGACTGTCCACGGATTCGGATGCCTGAACACCTCCAAGGAGTATCACGGAACTAAACACTGACAATATGCTTTTAAGAAAATGCATTGTGTCAAATTAAATTAACTTTGTTCAACTGGTAGAGCTGGCGGGTAGATTTCTGGGATCAAAGTGGCAAATACCATACCGGATGCGTTGCCATCTCAAGACAAACCAGCCTTTTCAAGACAAACACAACTATTCTCTATGAGATTCCCTTCATTCATAAAGGTATCAAAATATAGGCGATTTGGGATAGAACCCCGCTACTATGACCCCATAAAGGAGGAAATAGAAGAGCGAACTGCTCGAATCAAACAAGAAATGAAAGCTGGTGAAAGCACCCCTGGTTATGTGCCCGGGCGCATCAACTTTGAGCGCAAAACGGAATCCATACCTAATTCTTCTTTTCTACAGCTTCTGATTGCTGCCGTACTCGGTACTACAGTGATCGGCTGGTTATACTTTGGCAACCAGGTGTTTTACGCACTCTGGCTGGTGGTGCCCGTTTACTTATACTTTAGATTGAAAAAAAAGAACTCACGTAGCGCACAATAGATGGAGGACATAGTTCACTTGCTGCCAGACAGCATCGCGAACCAGATAGCAGCAGGAGAGGTAGTACAGCGGCCCGCGTCGGTGGTAAAAGAGTTGCTGGAAAACAGCATAGATGCCGGTGCTACGGACATTCGGCTGGTTATCAAAGATGCAGGCAAAACACACATCCAGGTCATAGACAATGGCAAAGGGATGAGTGTGACCGATGCCCGCATGAGTTTTGAGCGCCATGCTACCTCCAAAATCCAAAAGGCAGAAGATCTGTTTAAAATCCGGACCATGGGCTTCCGAGGAGAGGCACTGGCCTCTATAGCTGCGGTAGCGCAGGTGGAGATGAAAACCAAGCGCCAGCAGGATGAGCTCGGCACGCAGCTACACGCTGAAGCTTCCGAGATCAAAAAGCAGGAGCCTACGGCCACCAAAGACGGCACTTCTATCTGTGTGAAAAACCTCTTCTACAATGTACCCGCCCGTAGGAATTTTCTCAAGTCTAATCCGGTGGAGCTTCGCCACATTACCGATGAGTTTATCCGCGTGGCGCTGGCCAATGCGGAGATCGGGATGACGATGCTCAACAACGACCTGGAAATGTATCAACTGGACGGGGGCAAACTGAGCAAGCGCATCGTGCAGCTTTTTGGCAAAAACTACCAGCAGCAGCTTATCCCCTGTCAGGAAGAAACCCCCCACGTGAAAATTGAGGGGTATCTGGGCAAGCCCGAATTTTCAAAAAAAACCCGCGGGGAGCAGTTCTTCTTCGTAAACGGACGCTACATCAAAAACCACTACCTCAATCATGCGGTGACTACTGCTTACCAGGGGTTGCTCAAAGAGGATTACCACCCTTTTTACGTGCTTTTTATCGAAATGGACCCGCTCCATGTGGATATCAATGTACACCCGACGAAGACTGAGGTGAAGTTTGACGATGACCGCATGCTCTATGGTGTGATCAGCTCCGCAGTGCGCCAGGCCCTGGGCTCATTCAACGTGACCCCCTCGCTGGACTTTGACACAGATGTAAACTTCGAGCAGTTTACCTCCCCCGACCGACCAAGACCTGCTACCACCAGTGCGCAGGACAGCAACTATGCACAGTTTAAAAACATCGACAAGCGCGAAAAAGCCAAAAACTGGGAGGCCCTGTATGATTTTGCCAAGCGAGAGGACATCATTCCCGATGAACAGCTAGAGCGAGAAGCTCCTACTTTCAACCCTAATCCACAAGAAAACACCCTCACGTTTTCGAGCAAGATCAACGAAAACGAATCTCCAGAAATGGGACCGAGCAAGATTTATCGCTTGCACCATCAGTACCTCATTCGGCAGGTGAAGTCTGGCATGACCATCATCGATGAGCGGGCGGCCTTTGAGCGCATCTTGTTTGAGAGATATGAAACACGCCTCGGCAGCCAGTCGCGCGCTTCGCAGAGTACGCTTTTCCCACAGCAGCTTTCGCTAAACCCTTCGGACTACTCCCTCGTTATGGAGATAAAGTCGGAGATCCAGCAGCTGGGTTTTGAGTTTGAGGAGATGGGGCAGCACATGATTGTGATCCAGGGAGTACCTGCCGAGCTGAGCAACTGTAACGAAAAGGAAGTATTTGAAGAGCTGCTGGAGCAGTACAAATACAACCAAAAAGAGCTTGGCCTCAGCCAAAAAGACAATATTTGCCGGGCACTGGCCAAACGTACCGCCAGTATCAAGTGCAAAAACATGAGTGACCAGGAAGCAGAGCAGCTTATTGAGCAGCTTTTTGCCTGCAAGCAGCCCAACTATACGCCTGATGGCACTCCGACTTATAAATTGATTAGTTTAGACAAAATAAAAAGCTGGTTTAGCTCATGATGAGACTTACACCAATGGTGAAAAACATCCTGATTGCGAACGTCGGGATTTTTTTTATTCAAGCCATATTATCACTGCCACTATCCGACATATTTGGTCTACGGGTCATCTTCGGGGATGAATTTGCGCCCTATCAGTTTGTGACCTACATGTGGATTCACGGGAGCTTTGGCCATATTTTGGGCAATATGTTTGCCGTATTCATTTTCGGGCCTATGCTGGAGCACGTGTGGGGGTCCAAGCGTTTTCTGACCTTTTACCTCATCTGTGGTATTGGTGCCGGAGTGCTCTACGGAGCTATTGATTTTGCGGAAACGCTCGATCTGAAAAATGACACAGAAGCTTACCTGCAAGACCCGAATCCAGAAGATTTCGAAATCTTCATCATGGAGCACAAGCTACCAGGCATGAACGTAGGAGGGCTCGCCGGGCTGGCAGATGAGTTTCATGAAAATGCCAACAACGCAGCATATATCAATGAAACCAAGAGTGTGGTAATGACCATCTACGACCGCCTGACCAACATCCCTATGGTGGGTGCCTCAGGAGCAGTATTTGGCATTTTGATGGCCTTCGGCATGCTTTTTCCAAACACTCAGCTCATGCTGCTGTTTCCTCCTATACCGATCAAGGCGAAATATTTGGTGCTATTTTATGGTCTGTATGAACTTTATGCCGAATTTAGCCGCATGCCGGGAGACAACATTGCCCATCTGGCGCACCTCGGAGGAATGCTCATAGCATTCATTCTGCTAAAAATATGGCAGAAAAACGATCGACGATTTTACTAGGATATGAACAATAGCATACTCGACGATTTTAAGAACGCCTGGAACAAACCGAACAATGCTCCAGCTCAGCTGATCATCATCAATGTGATCGTATTCCTGTTTTTGGGAGTACTGATGGTGGTAAGCCGTCTAGCAAACTTTGAGGTGTTGTTTGATGTCGTGTATGACCAGTTTTCCATCCCCCCACTGCTTTCCGATTTTATACTGCGTCCCTGGACACTGTTCACATATGCTTTTGCACATAGCCTGAGCGGCATATTTCACATCTTGTTCAACATGCTGGTGTTTTACTGGTTTAGCCGGTTGATACTAGAATTTTTGGGCAACAACAAAGTCATTGCCATCTATGTACTCGGTGCACTGGCTGGAGGAGTGGCCTATTTGTTGGTTTACAACCTCATCCCATTTTATCAGGATACTGCACCAGGTATTACTGGCATGGTGGGTGCTTCGGCAGCTGTATATGCCACGGTGGTAGCTGCGGCGGTTTTTATGCCCAACTATACGTTCTTCCTACTCTTTCTAGGTCCCGTGCGTATCAAATATATTGCAGCGTTTTATGTGGTAATCTCCTTTTTGGGAAGTACTGGCGGCAATGCCGGTGGCAACATTGCCCACCTGGGTGGAGCGCTAATGGGCTGGCTCTACATCGCGCAGCTGCGCAATGGCACCGATCTGGGCACCTGGATCATCGCCACCATGAACTGGTTCAAGAGCTTTTTTGTGCCCTCACCAAAAATCAAGGTAACGCACCGCTCTGCACCCAAGCAGTCGAAGGCTCGTAAGTCAGCTGCAAGTAGTGCCAAAACCGAGCAAGAAGAAATAGACGCTATCCTGGATAAAATCTCCCAATCTGGCTACGACAGCCTCACCAAAGAAGAGAAGCAAAAACTCTTCAACGCAAGCAAAAAGTAAAAATCCCATTTTCTGCCAGCGTCATTCACCCACGCATAAGTAGGCCTTTACCCCAAATACAGGTACACTCACCACAAGCATGCCTCTAAAGCGCCTCTCCCGGGCCTTTCAAACTTACTTTTACTACAGGCTTTATGCCGCTCAGGCAGCAATACGTTGTAGTGAAATTAACTAATGAAATATAGGTGAGGCGCCGCCTGCTCGCCTACAGTCGAAGCTCTAACTGCACATCTACTCGCAGAGCTTCATGTCGTACCATACCGCTAAACCTATGAAAGACTCCAAGACCTTCAAAAATAGCCTACTGATTTTCGCATGGCTATGCTGCACCACACTGAGCGCTCAGACGCAAGATGACTGGGCGCGTATCACCTCGGCCCTGCCAAAAGCCGAAGCTTCAAACACCTATGATTACTTTGGGTACTCCGTAGACATGGGAGATGATTACTATGCCGCTATTGGCGCATACTACGACTCCAGATATGCAAACAGAGCCGGAGCTGCCTACGTGGTAAACACGAGCTATTCAATGGCTACGGCCACCCGTGTAGATCCGGAGGACCCCAAGGCCTCCAATGCTTTTGGTAAAAGTGTAGCGATCTACAATAACTGGCTGGTGGTAGGAGCTCCCGGTGATGATGACGGTGGGAATTCCGCAGGGGCTATTTATATTTTTAAAAGAGTGGCCGGAAGCTGGAGACAGCATCAGAAAATCGCCGGAACCTCCGCTGGAGGCAGGCTTGGAGAAAGTATAGATATAGATGGTGACTTTATAGTGGTAGGCTCGCCCAATTACAATTCTGATCATGGCAGAGCCACTTTTTATGAATACAATAGCTCTACAGATTCCTGGAGCGTAGATAAAAACTTTGCTTCGTCTTACTCTAATGTGCCCGATCGCTTCGGCTGTGCCGTAGCAATTCATGGCAACTATGCGGTTATCGGTGCTTTTGATGATGACAAAGACGTGCCAAATACTCCTGAAGGTGCTGCCTATATATACTATTTCAATGGATCGTCGTGGAGCTATTCTGTGCGACTTAAAGCCAGTGACGGAGCCAAAGACGACCATTTTGGTGATGCAGTAGCGATTTACAACCAGACAGTAGTGGTGGGGGCATTGTATAACGACCATACGAAATCGAATGCTGGAGCCGCTTATGTTTTTAACACCAGCGGAACTCAACTACACAAGTATACGGCATCCGATGCGAGTACATCCGACTACTTTGGGAGCTCAGTAGCCATCAACAGCAACACCATTCTGATAGGAGCTTCAGGATTTGATGGACCTTCCATCAATGGCACGGGAAAGGTTTATAGTTACTACTACCTACCCTACAGCAACAACCATCACTTCACCTATGAGACCAGCACATCAAACGGCAGTGCGTCTTTTGGTAACTCCGTGGCGCTAAGTAAAAACAATCTGGCCCTAATCATGGGCGGATACCGAGCCGATCGCTCGTCGGACAAGCCCATGGCGGGAATTGCCATTAGCAGAAGAAGATCGAGCTCAAACGGATCTTGGGTCAATGGCCTTACCTTCTATCCGGGCAGCTACTATACCGTAGTGGAAGACTTTCGGCATGGGTATGCCGTGGCAATGGACGGAGACCTGGCCGTAGTGGGCACTTACTACCACGACCATGATGGCAATTATCTGAATTCCTCCGGTGCGGCTCACGTCTACAGCAAACACACTAACGGCACCTGGATACATCGTACGATTTTGACCGCAAGTGACCGGGAAGCCAGTGACTATTTTGGTCAGTCGGTGGCTATTTCAGGTAATACGATCCTGGTAGGGTGCCCTAGAAAGTCTTCAAATGATGGCGCCGTATATGTTTATGAAGGGTCGGGCTCTAGCTGGAGCCAAACACAGAAACTTACTCCGTCTGTAGCTGACAGTGAATTTGGTGATGCCGTAGCCATACATGGAGACCAACTGGTGGTAGGAGCTTACAAACACACTGGATCTCTGACTTATGAAGGAGCTGCCTATATCTATGAAAGAAGCGGTGGCAGCTGGTCACAAACAGCCACCCTCAATTCCCCCAATGCCGTAACCAGCGGCTATTTTGGTAATAGTGTAGCCATAGACGCAAACACGGTAGCAATCGGCGCAGAACAGCATGCTGTCAACGGGACCAGAAATGGTGCGATTTATGTGTACACCAAATCAGCCAGCACCTGGGGGCTATCTGCAACGCTCACTCATAATGCTACCAGCACATCTGAATACCTCGGCACCTCTGTAAGTATAGACGGAGACTGGATTGCAGCCGGAGCGAGAAGTGGCTACAACACTTCCAACACCAGGTCGGGAGCGGTTTTCGTCTACCAAAAGCCGCAAACAGGATGGGCAGACGCCACAGAAACGGCCAAAATGTATCCTTCTGATGGAAACGCTTCGGACTACTTTGGGCAGAGTGTCTCCATAACCGGCGATCAGCTCATCGTGGGAGCGTATGGACACGACCTCACCGGCTCCAACCAGGGAGCAGCTTATATCTTTGAGCGCCCGACAGGAGGCTGGGTAACCGCGTCTGAAACGAAAAAAATCACACATGAAACTCCAGAAGACTCAGACTACTTTGGCTATGCGGTAGCCGGTGATGGAGCGACGGTATTAGTTGGTGCTTATCTGGATGATAACAATGATTTGAGCAATACTGGCTCCGTTTTCTTCTACGAGCGTGACATCAACTATGCTCCGGTTTTCACAAAAGGTGCTGATCAGCAACTCCGACAATGGGACACCACAGCCCAAACCATCCAAAACTGGGCCACAGGCATTGCTGATGGAGATGACGGTTCACAAACTTTACACTTTGAAGTGACTACCGATCGGGAAGAGCTTTTCACTACCCTACCAAGTCTAAGCACGAACGGCACACTTAACTACACCATCGCCGGGGATACCGGGACTGCCACCGTCAGCATTGTCCTCAAAGACAATGGAGGCACCTTGTTTGGCGGAGTGGATTCATCGGCTGTAGCAACTTTTGAGATCGAGGTGCAGCCCTACTTTGAGGTCTTGACGCAAATAGATGCAGATGAAGGCCATAGTCATGATTACCTGATAGGCGATATAAATGGCAATGGTCGTCATGATGCTATCGTATTCACTCAAACTGGCAACACCACTGGCAACACAAAGATTTATTTAAGAAACAACGATCAGACGTATTCACCCTTGATTTCTCCACTAGTTACGCTCCGTCCGGTGAGCTGGAGTTGGATTGATTTAAATTCTGATGGCGCTCTGGACTTGTTCATATGTGAAGCAGATGAACAAGCCAACTATTCCTCCGCTGTTCACATCAATCGAGGCGATGGTGTATTTGAGGAGAAATACGATTTGAACTTAGATATTTACATTGGCAATCCGCTAGCTGGTGATTTCGACAATGATGGAGATCAGGATTTGGCGCTTTACGGTGGAAATACAATAGGCTATATCCTTTTTGAAAATAGCTCTGGAAACTTAGTGGAGCATTCAGTTTTAGAAAACTCAACCAGCCTCTTCTTATCATTAGCAGTTTCTGACTTCAACAAAAACGGAGCGATTGATTTTATCACCGGAACCAGATTTTACATTAATAAGCAGGGATTGACTTTTGAAATTCAACATTCCGGATTCGCAGACGCACCGAGCCCTGACCAACCATTAGTTGCTGATTGGAATGCCGACGGGTATGCAGACATACTTTACAGTGGACATTCAAAAACTATCGGATCATCTACCCAGCCCGACAAATTCTTAAAACTATTTAAGGGAACGTCCACTGCTGAATTTATTGATGTTACGCCCTCAAATCTTCCAGCATTAACACTGAAGGCATCCAATCACGGTGACATCAACAATGATGGCTATGCTGATATCCTCTTCCATGGCTATGATTTCGATTCCCAATATTTGCCAGGCATTTACCTCAATGAAGGTGATTTTCAGTTCTCAGACAAATACATGTCCATATTTGATATTGGCACTGAGGTGATCGACGACCCGTATTTGCATGATATTGACAATGATAACGATCTAGACATTCTGTTTTTTCAAGGAGGAAAACTAAAATCATTTGTCAATACCACGACTCCAAACACCGCTCCCGCGCTACCTAGCAACCTTTTGGCCACCATAACCACACCCGGCGAGGTAGCCTTTAGCTGGACTTCTGCTACAGATGTAGAAACTCCCGATGCAGCACTCACCTATGACCTGGTCATTGCTAAAGGGACCTTCGCAGCACCAGATACCATCATCAAAATAACTCCAGCGGATTTAACAACAGGGTTTAGAAGACTTGCAAAACCCGGAGACATCCGAACTACTTCCTGGACACTGCGTGGCATTTTACCAGAAGGTGACTATGAGTGGGGCGTACAAGCCATTGATGCAGGATTTGTAGGGGGTGCTTTCGCTAAAGGAAATTTCAGTGTTTCAGCTGCTAAAGCAATCACCTCGTATAGCATCCCGGGCGCGAAAAACCCTGAAGCAGTAATTGACACTGCGCATCATTCCATCCATGTGGAAATGCCACTAAATGCAGACCTATCTGCCCTGACAGCATCTTTCACCTTATCCGCTAAGGCCACGGCTGCCGTAGCAGAGGTTGCTCAGGAAAGTGGAGTCACCCCAAACAACTTTATCGATACCGTCACCTACACGGTAACTGCCGAAAATGGAAGTACGCAAGACTGGAAAATCATCCTGAGCTACCCTCCGTTTTCCAAAGTAGAAAAAGGTCTTATGGCCGTACACAGTGGAAGCGCTTCTTGGGCAGACTATAACGGCGATGGCTACATGGACCTACTCCTATCTGGCACAGACGCTAGTTCTTCGCCACAAACATCACTCTACACTAATGATGGCAGTGGCATCTTCACCGAGTCTAGCACTTCTTTCTCATCGCTGGGCGTGGCAGAAAGCCATAGCTCCTGGGCAGATTACGATCATGATGGTGATCTGGATCTACTCCTCACCGGAACTTCCAACGCCAGTCAGGCCAAACTTCTGAAGAACAATGGAGGCACTTTTGAACTGCAAACCACAGCCATTGAAAGCGTACGCAATGGCACGTCAGCCTGGGCAGACTTTGACCTGGACGGAGATCTGGATGTAGTAGTAGCAGGGTTGTCTAGCTTCGGAATCAAAACCACATTATACCAAAACGATGCAGGAACTTTTGCAGCAGTACAAGCTGGACTAACGCCTGTCTACAATGGCGATTTGGCATGGGGGGATTATGACCTGGACGGAGATCCTGATCTATTGCTTACAGGAACTACCACAGGTGAAGAGCCCGCCTCTACACTTTTCACCAACAATGGAGATGGAACTTTTACCGAAGTAAACGCCGGGCTGGCAGCGCTGGCAGAGAGCGCCGCAGCATTTGTTGATTTTGACAATGATGGTGATCTGGATATTGCCTTGAGTGGAAATGTGGAAGTCAGCATCAATGCCACCAGAATCTACCTCAACGATGCAGGCACTTTTACTGAAAGCACTATGGAACTCATGGAGCTAAACGAGGGATCAATGGCATGGGCAGACCTCAACCATGACGGGTACCCAGACCTTACCCTCACTGGAACAGACGACAACAACCAGGGCTTTTCTTTGCTGTATTACAACCAAAAGGACGAATCTCTTCGAAAAGCGCATTTTACAGATTTTGAAGGGTTGAAAAAATCATCTGTAACCATAGCTGATGCAGATGGAGATGCGGACCTGGATGTGGTGATTTCGGGATTGGGCAAAGACCCGGCTACTCATTATTTCGAAAACAATGATACCCTAAGCAACACCGCTCCTCAGGCTCCTGAAACGCTTTTGGTCAACTCTGAAGAAGACGGAATGCTGAAGCTCAGCTGGTCGATGGGAACTGACGCTGAGACCGCTTCTGCTGGACTGTCTTATGATTATTATGTGAAAAAAGACGGGCAGCTGCTGATTTCGGCACCAGCCAACACCGACTCAGGTGTACGCATGCTAACCACTGCTGGAGCGCAAAAACACACGAGTGTCAACATTCACCTGACGCTGGATTCATTGTCAGTGTATGAAGTGGGTGTTCAGACAATAGATGCCGGAATGGCTGGATCAGCATTTAAGACCTATACATTTACTTATGGCGCACCATCGGCTACCATCGAGCTGAGCGACACCCAATTGATTTCTGGAGAGTCCACCACACTTACCATAACCTTCACAGAAGAAGTTAAAGGCTTTGATCTATCGGGCATTAGCGGTGCAGACGGAGTAGTTGGCGATTTGCAAACCAATGACAACATCACCTTTACGGCCAGTTTCGTACCAACGGCTAATCAGGAAACCACTCAAAACACGCTGATCATCGACCTGACCCAACTCACGGATCTGGAAGACAACCCGGGAGTAGGCACGAGTACTTCACCTGAGTTTTCCATAGACACTAAAGCTCCGGAACTATCCGTGACCATCAGTGACCTGCTGATCAATGGCACTGAAACAGCTGAGGTAACCTTCAGCTTTACGGAAGAGGTGCGAGGGTTTGGCATAGAGCAGGTGACTGCTACGGGGGGCACACTTAGTGATGTAACTTCCGCCGATGAAGGAATGACTTATACCAGCACTTACACACCGGCATCAGACCTGGACAAAGACAGCCTATTCATCGCAGTAAATTTTGATGTAAGTGATGTAGCCGGCAACCTGGCTACAGGCCTGGTGCATTCGGACACTTTTAGAGTAGATAGCCAGGGGCCTACCGTTAGTATCGCTGTAGCTAAAAACTTGTTGCTAATAGATGACTCGACGCTTGTGACCATTACCTTTTCAGAGGCAGTTTCAGGTTTTGACAAGAGCGACATCACCTTCTCCAAAGGTGAGCTACTGGACATGACCACTCAGGACAGCATCGTTTTCGAAACCATTTTTGTGCCTGCTCGAGAGACTGCATCCGCAGAAAACCAAATTTCAATCACTTCCCAAGGCTACACCGATGTAGCCGGAAACATTGGGTCTGTGATCGCTTTGTCGAACACCTTTGAAATAAATACGGTCACTCCTACAATCACCTTTGATGAGCTGGTGACTAAAACGTATGGTGACGCAGCTTTCGATCTCGAAGCGAGTGCATCGTCAGGGCTGGAAGTGACGTTCCAAAGCCTGAATACTGATGTGGCTACCATTGAGGGTAAGACAGTCACCATTTTGGCTGCAGGGACAGCAGAAATTCTCGCCACACAGGATGGGGATACCCAAAACAACCCTGCACAATCGGTGAGCAGAATACTGACTGTAAACAAAGCTACCCTGAATGTTTCCGTGAGAGACACCACCCGGGAGTATGGAGAAAGCAATCCAGTATATACGCTGGAGTATGCTGGCTTCCAAAACGGAGAAGATCAACAATCGCTTGCCGCTATTCCTACAGCCTCTTCTGATGCTTTGCCTGCTAGCCCGGTTGGGAGCTATGACATCAACCTATCTGGTGGGTCAGCAGATAATTATGAGCTAAACTTAACCGGGGCCACGCTGACGATTACCAAAGCTCCGCTGACGATTACCGCTGTGAACAGGTCACTTGCTTATGGCGTAGAAAACCCAGAACTGTTTCTGGAAGCGACAGGTTTTAAAAACGAAGATACGGGCGATGACATCACACTCCCGACCATTTCCACAACAGCCACTGTTACAAGCGATGTAGGCATATATCCAATAGCGCTGACCGGTGGAGCGGCAACCAACTACGAAATCGAATTGATCCCCGGCGAACTGGAAATCATCCAAAGAACGGCAGTAATCAGTATTGGAGATGCTCAGCGCATTTACGGTGAGGAAAACCCCGAGTTTAGCTTCCAGTTCTCCTTGTTTGTAAACGGAGATGACAGCACTGTACTCATCACCCAGCCGGAACTTACAACTACAGCCACTACCTCCAGCGATGTAGGCACTTACCCGATCACTGCAAGTGGTGCTACGGCCAAAAACTATCAGTTTGAGTATCAATCGGGAACGCTGACCATCGAAAAAGCCACGCAAAGTATCGTACTAGAACCGATCGATGGAAAGGACGTATCCGATGCACCATTTACTGTGACTGCCTCTGCCACTTCAGGTCTGGAGGTAACTCTTGACGTGTCTGGCCCGGCTACTGTTTCTGGACATACACTGACCCTTACCGGAGAAACCGGATATGTGACCGTCACCGCCACACAAGCCGGTAATGGAAACTATTATGCTTCCGATGCAGTATCGACCGGCTTTGAAGTGACAGACAAAACGAAAAGCGACCAGACTATCAGCATCGTGTCTATTGCAAATCAGATTTACGGCGCAGGACCTATCGTTATCGATGCCTCCTCGGATTCTGATTTGGACGTAAGTCTGGAAGTATCAGGGCCAGCCATCTTGAGTGACGACACACTGAAAATCACCGGGGTAGGACTAGTTGAAGTGATCGGTATTCAGCAAGGGAATGAGCAGTACAACCCTGCAAGCGCTACCATTTCTTTTACGGTTAGTCAAGCCACCCTCGAGGTGACCGTAGAAAATCACACGATCACTTACGGTGATGCTTTACCGACACTGACCTATGAGATTTCGGGATACATCTATGGAGAGTCTGAAAGCAATCTTTTGGAACTCCCGGAAATCAGTACGGAAGCCACGGCGAGTAGTGATGCAGGTAGTTATGTGATCACCACCGCTGGTGGAAAAGCCGATAATTACCTTTTTGAAACTGTAGATGGCACCCTCACCATAGAAAAGGCCGACCAGACAATTTCGCTAGCTCCTATAGCCGATCAAACTACAGATCAGAGTGAAATAACCATTTCTGGAAGCGCAAGCTCAGGACTGGAGCTTCAGTACTCAGTGGAAGGTCCAGCCACGGTTTCAGGGTCTACGCTCACACTAGATGGCAACACGGGCATCGTGGTACTCACCGCCGCCCAACCAGGTAATGTCAACTTCAATGCGGCGGCATCCGTATCAGTCAGCTTTATGGTCACATCAAAGGACAAAACAGACCAATCCATCACTTTTGACAGCATCGCAGATCAGCCCTACGGTCATGTTTACAGTTTGGTGGCTACTGCTTCATCAGGCCTGCCGGTGAGCTTTGAACTGATAGATGGTCCGGCCACACTTTCAGGTAATGACCTCACTATGTTGGATATCGGGCTTGTGACGGTAAAAGCATCACAGGCTGGAGACGCCACACATAACCCGGCCGTAAGTGTCACTCGATCTTTTAATGTAAGCCCGGCGAAACTCAAGGTAATCGCCAATGACCTGACGAAAGTCTATGGCACACCTAACCCCGAACTTACCTGGATGTACGAAGGGTTTGTTTTTGATGACTCAGAAGCAATCCTAGACCAACTACCAACTGCAAGCACGGACGCTACGACTACCAGTGATGCCGGCACATATGCCATCAGCTTGAGTGGAGGTCAGGACAGTCACTATACGTTTGAATATTTGAGTGGGAAACTGACCATCACCAAAGCACCAGCTACGATCACGCTGAGTGATCTTGAGCACATGGCAGATGGTACTGAGAAGTTACCAGTAGCTGTTACCAGCCCTGAAGGACTGGCAGTAACCTTCACGTTCGAAGGATTGGAAGGTGCTCCTGTGCTGTCCGGCTCTTATCCCTTCACTGCTACGATAGCGGATAAAAACTATGAAGGATCAGCCGATGGCACATTGGTAATTGCTGAGGTATTGGAGGCGGTGATTGCCGCAGGCTTACAAGCCTACCCTAACCCAACCCTGGACTATCTGAATTTCTCCAACCACCTACCAGAAGCTCAGGTGCGAGTGGTAAGTCTGGATGGACGCATGGTGCTCGAGCAGCCATTCACCGATCGACTGGATGTTCGCCAGCTACCTGAAGGACACTATGTCCTCATCATTCAGACTGATGAAAAACAGGTATCCTTACGATTTGTGAAACAATAAAAACTAGCGGTTTATATTGGCAGGGCGGCCCCATTTGGGGTCGCTTTTTTTATGTTAGCCTCTGGCGAATACAGAGAATTTTGAACCTCAAAGCGTTGAATTGGTTCCGTATAGATGAAACCGACTGTAGCCATAGCAGGAGCCACCGGATTTATCGGAAGGTGGTTCATAGAAAAATACGCCGACACCTATCAGATCATCGCGCTAAGCCGCCGCGAAATGGAAAGCTCCATTCGCGAAAAAGTCACCTGGAGAAAAGTAGACATGTACTCCCTCTCCAGCACCGTAAAAGCACTGGAGGGTTCCGATTATGCGCTATACCTCGTACATAGCATGCAGCCGTCCACTCGCCTCAATCAGGGCTCTTTCGAAGACACAGACCTGCTACTGGCGGATAATTTTGCTCGTGCTGCTGAGCAAGTGGGCATTCAGCAGATCATTTTTATGGGGGGCATATTACCAAAAGAAAAGTCAGACTTTTCGCGGCACCTAAGGAGTCGCTACGAAACCGAAGTAACGCTTGGTGCTCGCAAACCGGCACTCACCGCACTACGTGCAGGAATTGTCGTGGGACCCGGAGGTTCTTCTTTTCAGATTGTTGAAAAACTAGTCAAACGGCTACCAGTGATGCTTTGCCCCAAATGGACCAAATCAGAAACTCAGCCAATAGCCCTGGACGATGTATTAAAAATTACTGACTACTGTCTCGGCAACAGTGAAGCTTATGACGAAGCGATCGAAATCGGTGGAGGAAGCGTAACCACTTACATGGAAATGATGCAAACCACCGCTCGGCTGATGGGTAAAAACCGAGCCATTTTTCCTGTACCTTTTTTCTCATTAGGATTGTCCAAGCTTTGGGTAGCGCTTTTCTCTGACAGCAGCACCACTTTTGTATCACCGCTGATCGAAAGCTTACGTCACACCATGACTGTAAGTGAGCATCCGCTGATCAAAAAAATGGGCATCAACTACCAACCTTTCGAGGATGCAGTAAAAGATGCGATTCAAAACAGCAACAACCTACCCAAATTACCAAAAGGCAAGCCTACACGCAAAACCGCCAATACCGTTCGCAGCGTCCAGCGCCTGCCAAACCCCTCTCGTAAAACAGCTATCGAAGTAGCAGAAGAATACCTGGATTGGCTACCGAAATCATTTAAACACCTGCTCTCAGTGTCTAAAAAAGGCGAGTTTGTGACTTTTAAACTGATCGGAATTTCACTACTCACCTTGCAGTATGTGCATGACAGGAGTGACGAAAAACGACAAGTCTTCTATATCACTGGTGGGGCACTTGCGCGGCGAACAGACTATGGCTGGTTGGAGTTTCGAAGTGTACTGGATGGCGAATACATTATCGGGGCCATTCATGAATTTGTACCTCGACTCCCATGGTTTATTTATCGCTACACCCAGGCGATTCTTCACCTGTGGGTGATGAAGCGTTTTGCCAAACACTTAGGAAGCTTCAGCAAGGAAACACAGGTAGCCTAAAAGTAAAGTGCGCAGCGTCCAGGAGGCAGTTCTATACCAGTTTACCTTCACCAAACGACCTATACCCTTTACATTTTTCCCTCCTGTAAGGTTGCGATGTATGGGTACAGCACCAAATATTGTCGTCAGCCATATTATCCCCAAAAGCCCCAGGGAAACAAAATAAGGCAGAGAAGCAAGATACCAAATGGCTATGATGCTCAAAGCAAGCTCCAACACCATGGATGGCATGACAATCCAGCTAATGGTCCGCATGTGGTGCGCCTGATAGGCGGCATACTCCCGATCTCCCACCTCCGCAAACCCGGGGTAGTGCACCAGTTGCACCATCCAAATCAATCCCATGTGAAAGGCGGAAATCCCAAACAAAGCAATTAAGAGCATATCAAAATCGGTTAATCAGCCTATAAAACCTCGCCAGGTGATTTAAGTTTCTGGTTTTCAGCAATTCATGTATCACAAATATCCGCCGAAGTGTCTAAATTGACACATAATCACCACTATGAAACGCCTCCCTATCCTCCTCTTGGCTATGCTGATCCTGGGGACAGCATGTAGCCCCCTGCGCAACTGCCCGGACCTATCTGTAAGCTACGAGCCAGCAAAACCTCGACTCAAGCAGCATAAAGCAGCATTGCCATCGACTAGCTATACTAAGCCCACAACCAATCCTGTGCAAGAAGCTCTCCCGCTTGTAGCAAGCCTGGAAACAAATCCAAAGCAGCAGCAGCCGGCACAGTTCACCTCGCCCGCGCTGGCGCCTGAACTCCCTTCCTTTTCAAAAAAAGAGCAAAAGCAATTCGATCGTATTAAGAAAAAGCTGTCACGAAACATACCTGAACTACCCCCGGTTGTTGCAGATAGCCTGATCATTACTCAGGAGGATATTACTTATGAAAAAGCACGAAAGCTTGGAAGGGCTAGTCTGGGACTAGGCATCGGGTCAGTGGCAGCCTTACTGGTTCCGGTACTCATTTTTCCTCTAGCTTTAGCTTCCCTCATTACAGGGAGCATGTCCTTGAAACGCTACCGTAAGGTCACGAATAAGGAAGGGCGCGGGGTGGCCCTCACTGGAGTAATCATCTCCAGTGTGTGGATGGCGCTTATTATTCTATTTGTTGCCCTGTTGATCATCTTGATCGCAAGTGTAAACGGCGGTTTTTAGGCTACTTTGTTCTTATTCGCCAGCTGACCACATGCCGCATCAATGTCTTTGCCTCTGCTACGACGCACATTTACCGTCACGCCATGCTTTTTCAGGTAGTTGGCAAAAGTATCTAAGCGATCCGCTTCGGTATTTTGAAAATCCGCCTCAGCAATAGGGTTGTACTCGATGATGTTGATCTTGGAAGGAATCTGGCGCATAAACTTCAATAGCTTTTCGGCATCTTCCAGCGTATCGTTGAAGTTGTAAAACAGGATGTATTCGAACGTGATCTTGTTTCTGGTCTTGTCATAAAAATACATCAAAGCCTCTTTCAGCGCCTCCAGCGTGTTGGTTTCGTTGATAGGCATGATGCGGTCCCGCTTTTCATCATCTGCGGCATGTAGTGACAAGGCCAGGTTAAACTTCACCTCATCGTCTGCCAGTTTTTTGATCATCTTCGCAATCCCAGCTGTGGAGACAGTGATGCGCTTTGGTGACATATTCAATCCATCTTCAGCCGTGATGCGCTCAATGCTTTCCAGTACGTTTTTGTAATTGAGTAGCGGCTCGCCCATCCCCATGTAGACAATGTTGGTCAGGGGGTGGTTGAAATTCTTTCGCGCCTGCTCATCAATGGCTACTACCTGATCATAAATTTCGGCGGGATCCAGGTTGCGCTTACGGTCCATATATCCTGTAGCACAAAACTTACAAGTAAGCGAACATCCAACTTGCGAAGACACACATGCCGTCATGCGGTCATCGGCGGGGATCAGTACACCTTCGATCAGCTCATCATCATAAAGTTTAAATGCTGATTTGATGGTACCATCATTAGAGCGCTGTGCTGTAGCAGTAGTGATCGGACGAATGACAAATTCCGCCTCCAGCTTCTCACGAAGCGCTTTAGAGAGGTTGGTCATTTCAGAAAAACTCTTCGCAGACTTTTGCCACAACCACTCCCAAACCTGACGGGCCCGAAAGGCCTTTTCTCCGTTTTCGGTAAAGTAAGTCGTTAGTTTTTCCAGATTGAGTTTTCTGATGTCCTTCTTCTCCATGGTGCAAAGTTAGCGTAAGGTTTTGTACTTAAGCACTTTCCCCAACACCGTGAGGTAAAAATGGTTCCAATCGGGGAAATTACTGATCCAGCGGTTGGTTTACCTCGAGCAGCCCTTTCATCTGAATGAGCGTGCCATCGGGTGCTACTCCCGCCACTCGCACTTCGTAGCTGCCTGCAACATCCGCGGTATAAAAAGTCACCATTTGATCCTTGCTGGCCGTAATGCACGGCTCCCAGAAAAGCTGCTGCCGGTAATCTGGCGTGCGACCTGCTTGCTCTTTATCGTAATCGGGAAATTGGTAAGTCTTGCGAGCTTCCAGGCCCTGATATGTAAATGAACCCGTATGTGCACCCGGCTCAAAACCCTGCAAGTTGCCCTCAAACGTATGAAAAGCCACTACTCCATCTGCCACGAGACCACCCCAGAAAAAGCGATTATTGATTACACCGATACTCTCCACCTTGTAGGGGTTAAAGTCCAAAATCTCCTTAGCAGTAACAGGCACACCGTCTAGTAAGAGTAGAGCAGGAAAATCTGCCCCCAGTTGATGGGAAAGAAATACTTTGATTTTCGAACGATTTTCGTTTTTACGCGCCGCTACCACAGGTATGTATTCTATAAAGTGCTCATACATTTCCTTAAAGCGGTTATAATCGTCCATCATGTAGAAATAATCAAAATCAGCCAATTGCGGCTGCCAGGTCACTTGCTTCACGGTATCCTTCCACACTTCGTAGTAGGCATTGGTAATTTGGTTGTGCACACTGCGTGTGGCCAGCCGGGCTGCCGTGGCAGAATCCAACACAGGCGGCGTGTAGTCAAAAGCCGGATACTCGGATAAGAAAGGGTCATCCAACTTTACCTCAATCGGGGCGGCGTAAAAAGGAGCAGCCACAAAGGCTTCCTGGTCTTCAAAGGTAGGATCAAGCTGCAGGGTGAACTGCCCTTTATCGTTGGTGTGTCCAGCTTGTAGTTGATAGTGCTTCCCAACGAGTGAAAAAGTAACTGATTGCTGAGCCAGTGGATTTCCCTGGTCGTCCAGCAGTTTACCAGAAATCAAAGGCCCTCGTGTTTCAGGCAAAAGATCCACTTGTTTAGTAAGCGCAACGTCTTTCCATTGGCTGGCGAGTAGCCGAACATCGAGCTCTTCTTTACCCAATTTCGTACTCAATCCAAGTGCTTGTTTATTTGTGATTCGGTGAAATAGTACCTGGTCCAGCATTGTCTCCGGTGATTCATGTTCATCTAATTTTCGGACGGAAACAGAGAGCCTGGACCCTTCAGGTACTTTCAATGGAAACATCACTTTATCCCTGACAGACGCCTCCATTGGCGCCAAGTTTACCGGCTTTGCTTCAAGGTCCACTCCAAAGACTCTGTACGTGAGCAACGCTCCAGCTGCATTGGTGACAGTTGCCCGATAAAGGCCGGATTTCAACCCTTTTTTGATCAGAGTATAAGTGTTGCCCACTGCTACCTGCTGCTGCAACACTGTATTTTGCCCATCGGTGACCTGTAAGTTTGCCAACTCCTCTGACGATCCGATGATTTTGAACTGGTAGCCCGCAACAATCTTCTTGAGTTGGATGCCGATTCCTTCTTCCGGTGCGGGTAACTGATGAAAACTCAGCGAACCATCCTGACGCTCAGCGATTAGCTGCAATTCGGCTCCTTTATCTACTTGCACAGCCACCGACCCCCAGTTTTCACTAAAAGTGATCGTTGCCAGCGTTGTTCCCTGTTCGTCCACAATCCTTCCCTTTGCACCCAGCCAGGCGTCTGTCACGCGATAGGCAAGTCGGTTTTCTGCTCCAGCTACCAATGCGCCTCCTTCCGGGTACCACTTGAAGGCCTTAGAGGCTTGTACCGCTGGTGGCTCATAAGCCTCGAAAGGGTTGATTATGGAAATTTTGGTACTGGTATAAGTATCAAAGTTGCGCATCCAGCGCGTGTAGGCGATGAGCTGATACGTTCCTGTGGGCACGAGAGAAGAAATGAAAAAGTCTCCTTGTCCCTGCCCTTTATCAAGCCCGATTTTATGTTGAAATACCGGTTTTTGATCTGCTCCGATCAATTCTACATAGGCCACACTACTCAAATTGGAAGGCATCCCTGTAGCTACACTTGTACAGTACGTGGCATATTGCAGAGTTTCACCAGCAAGCAGCAGGTCTGTATTTAGGTGGACAGCCACCTGCTCCAATACATCGGATTTTTGTGCCTTGACACTTGTAATCAGGCAAAAGCATATTGCTATGGTATAAAGTCTATTCATTAGTCTATCCAATAATCTGGTGGCGTAGGATCTGCCCAAAACGAACAGTCTGTGCAGCTTCTAAAGTGAATAGAAACTGTAGGAGGCATGGGTGGTATTTCTTCGAATGCAAAAATATTACCCCCAGTGTAATTGAGATAGTATTTTGCGCTATCCAGCGGTGCGGTGACGATATTTTGTGAGCTGCACGTGTAGAGAAACCCAGCTACGTCCAATCCGTCATCCAGTTCGCTTCGGTTGAAGAATGCTCTTTTTTCACTAACCCCCGAAACTTCAAAGTAGCCCAAAACCGCCTGATCCGGGTTCTCTTCCGCATAGATATTCCCAAACACTGAACCCGTCTGTTTGTCAAACAAAGACCCTCCTGAATCATTGTTTTCGCGCAGACGCTTGTAAAACAAGTAAGCAGCCTCACTGATGGCAAACTGTCTCACCAAAATAGAATACCGCACTCGGAGCGCCTGATCCTCTTCGCTAACAAAGCGAACGGGAAATTCCGCCAACCGATTCTGAGAAGAACCGATAGTAGTCCCATATATCAGTTCGCTTGATTGATTCTCAGTATAGCAAATCCCCGGAGAATCTATCAGATAGGTCAGCGTGGTGTCATTTTCCAAAACAAACCGCTTTGGATAAGGCACGCGGATTTTATAGCCTTCCTCCCACTCATAGCGAAAATATTTTGCCTTGCCTGACTCGTCGTGGGTGTCTATAAAAAACTGTATACCTCCCACGGTGCGATCACCGAGCGTGGTAGGTAAGCGAGCATACTGATCATAGATGCTATCTATGGCCGGAGCTGCTACCAGAGCTTCTGGCCTGGAGATATAGCGGTCACCACCGGGAAGCTCCAGGTACAGCCGGTAAGATTTGCCCTCGGCAGCCGCAAATCCGGCAGGAGACACATAGGTTCCCTGCTCGTGATAAGTATAATCTGTTTGGTTTCCGTCCTCGTCCTCTACCCATACACTGGCTCCGGCGACTACCTGGTTGAGCGTAGTATCTAGCGGGTAGGTATAAGAGACCTTCACCTCATGCTGGCCGACTCGATCGGTGAGCACACCATCTACCACCAGTACTTTCTCAAAGTTTTGTGCCTCAAACTCGTAGGGCTTTACGCAGCCTACCAAAGCCAGGCACAGCCCGATGAAGAGGAATTGTATTTTATGCATAGCCATCAAAACTTGAAATTATAGGAGAGTGTAGGAATCGGGTTGCCAAAAACAATGAGCTGCGAGCCGACCACTTCTCCATCCCGAACATCGAAAAACACGGAAAAAGGATTGTCCCGCCCTGTAAGGTTATAAATCGAAAGGGACCAAAAAGAATGGGACAGCTTCTCTATTTTATGATTTCCTTCGAGGTTGATGCCTAAATCCAACCGGAAGTAATCCGGTATCCTAAAGGCATTGCGATCTGAGAAATGAATGTTTTGTGCACCTTTGAAATCAAACGCTGCAACCGGAAATGTAACAGGTCGGCCGGTATTGTAAGAGCCATTCAGTGAAAAGCTCAGCCTTCTGGTAAGTTTATAGTTGGCCACCAAATTCACCGTATGGGGCTTGTCATAGGCCGTAGGAAAATACTGACCGCCGTTGACGCGCTCTTCAGCAAACTCCCCATCCAGGCGAATAAAGGTCCGGGCATAGGCATAGTTAAACCAGCCATTGAGTCTGCCGGATTTTTTAAGCGAAAGCTCTACGCCATAGGATTTTCCAGGCCCTTGCAGCGTTTCGCGCTCTATGTTTTGGTTGAGCAGGAAAGTAGATCCAGTTTTGAAGTCTACCAAATCTTGTAGCCATTTGTAGTACGTTTCCACAGAGAGCTCCACCGTGCTGCCTCTGAGATTTCGATAGTAGCCAGCACTCACCTGATCGGCTGTCTGAGGCCTGAGGTGATAGCTACTGAGTCTCCAGGTATCGGTAGGACTCAGCGAGGCGGAGTTGGACATGGAATGCACATATTGCCGGGTGCGAGACGCGCTCAGCTTCACCGAACTATCATCGCCCAGCCCAAAACGTGCAGAGGCCCTCCACTCAGGCCCATGGTAGGTTTTGATGACCTGGCCGGCGGCAAACTCTTCGCTACCTGTCTGAGTGTCGCTATTTTTTGGAAGCCCCTCCTCATAGTAGTTTACAGTCTCTGGGCCAAAAGCCTGGAAAACAGTATAACGCACACCACCATAAACGCTGAGTCGCTCATTGATTTCATATTTTTCAGATAAATAAACAGACGTTTCCAGCCCGCTCTCTTCATCCACCTTTGTATTCAGCACCAGCGATTCCTCTCCCAATGGCAACTTCTGCCCGGGGTTGATGGTGTACAGCTTGCTTACTGCACCGAAGCTAAATTTTTGGGTTTCCTCCCGGTAATAGTCAAAATGCGCTTTGAGGCTTGACTCTACTATACCAAAATCCTGTGTAAACGAATTAGGCGCTGATTCGTCATAGGTAAGGTCGTACTGATAGCGCGCATGAACGGCCGAAAACTGTGCATCAAACTGGTCGTTGAACCTATGCTTCCACTTCAACGAACCATTGGTATTTCGAAAAGAAAAGTTAGAAAAGGAAAAAAGGGTGTCTGACGAAAGTCGAAATTTATCATTACTCATATAAGCCGAGAACGTCAGCTCATTTTTGTCATTGATTTGATGGTCCAGCTGAGTAATAAGGTCATAAAAGGAAACACGGTTGTCGCGAAACTGCGCACTGTTCACATTGGAGAGCACCCAATTGGAGTAAGTAGTACGCCCTCCCACCAGCAGGCTGGTTTGTTCTTTGACCAGTGGGATTTCTAGTGTGAGCCTACTCGTAATGGGACTCACCCCACCAGATCCAGAAAACTGCTCTTTGGAAGGAGCCTTTGCCTGGATATCAAACACGGACGACAGTCTGCCTCCAAACCGAGCTGGAATGCCACTTTTGTACAACTCCATATTTTGGATAGCATCCGAATTGAAGACGGAGAAAAACCCAAAAAAGTGTGAGGCATTGTATACGGGTGCATCATTGATCAATATCAGGTTTTGATCTGCCTTTCCTCCGCGCACGTTAAATCCCGCAGCGCCTTCCCCCACTGTCTGGACCCCCGCTTTGGTGGAGGCTATTTTTAGGATGTCATTTTCACCCAGCACAATAGGCACGGTTTTCACTTCCTCCACATTGATCTTGCTTACGCCCATTTGTACAGCTTTAATGTTTTTATCTCGATCAGACTCCACCGTGACCTCATTGAGGGCGATCACATCCACGTCCATATCTATATGAAGTGTACCATTGGCAAACAGAACCACCTTTCTCTGGGTGGTTTTCATCCCCACGAACTGAATTTGAATCGTATGTCGGCCTGAGGGAATGGTGAGCGAGTAAAACCCACTTTCATCCGTGCTGGTCGCCGTAAAAGGGCTTTCGATATAAACCAGCGCCCCCGTGATGGGTTCCTGATTTTCACTATTGCGCACATAGCCGGCAATAGTAGCTTTGCCATTAGGCGCCAGGTCATTTCTGTTTCCTATTTCAAAGACATAGTTCTCCAAATCCGACTCATCACTAGATTGGCCCTGATATTCGCGAGCAAAGACCAGCCCTTTGGCCACCTCCTGAGTTTTCTTTTTCTCTTGAAAAGCCTTGAGCATAGGCAAATCCTCCACAATCACACTGTTGTAGGTAAGGATCACCCGGTTTTTCATCAGGTGATACCCCAAAGCCGTGCCTTGAAACAACTCCGGCAATACCTGCTGGATAGAGGCATCGGTGTAACTCCCTCTGGCCTCAAGACTGTCCAGCCAGACGTCCTGATAATAAAACTTGAAACCAGTCTTATCTTCCAGGACGGTTATCGCCTGGCGCATTGACTTTCCGGTGAGATCACCGGTAAATCTAACTTCAGACTGAGCCATCGCGCTAAGCAGCACCATCATCAAAAGTGCTACACTTAGTATTGTTCCTTTTTTCATTGCGGTGTGGTGGCTAATAGGTCTTCTAAAAATCGAGTGAGCTCAAG
Organism: Marinoscillum furvescens DSM 4134; assembly: GCF_003386095.1. Classification (GTDB taxonomy): domain Bacteria; phylum Bacteroidota; class Bacteroidia; order Cytophagales; family Cyclobacteriaceae; genus Marinoscillum; species Marinoscillum furvescens. Next base: position 43,120 of record NZ_QREG01000003.1, read on the forward strand.
GAGGTGCAGCTCATAGTCTGGGTGAACGCGAATTTTGTTTTGACGGATAAAATCCTTTATCTCTTTACGATGGGCCTTGAAAAGACTAAGTACCGATCCTTTCCTTCGAATCCGATGGTACTCATCGCCCACATGTAGCAAGTACCTGTCATAAGCCTTATATTCGATGGTGGTGCCGGTCTCTTTTTGCAAAACTCGCTTAGCGATCAACTCAATCTGATCCCCAGAGAAGAGCACCTCCACAAATCCTTCTTTATAGATGAGTATATCATCGGTCGTATACCTAAAAAAGTGATTTCCAATAGTGAACCACTCGATCTGTGACTGATTGGGGCGGATGGCCTGTGCATGAAACTGAAAAGAGGTGGGGTGACGGATCACCAATACATCCTCATGAATGTCGTACATCATGGCTACAGAATCATACTGTCTACCACGATATTTGAAAGCCCCAGTCTTCCACTGATCTGTGAGAAAAAACTGATGCGTAGTATTGGAAACACGCTGAATGGGATAGTAGGCCCCTAGTAAAACACCAGTGAGCTCCTTACCTATCTGCTGGTCATACCAGGATGTGGTGCTAGCTGAAACTGTAAGCTGGTCTGTGCTCACCTGACCGAATGAATGAAGTAAAATGAAGGCTATAAAAAAAGTGGATAACCCAAATTTTCGGCAATGATTGGAAAACATAGTCACAATAATATTCTGTACAACTCACATTAAATAGTGTTTACGCGCACAATTTGACAAATCGCCATATATTTTTACTTTGTTCGATATATTGCGGGCTGAAATTCAGGTTTTCTTCAAAATCTCTTCAGAATTGAGCGAAAAAATGACCAATAATGCAATCGATAAAATCAATGGGTTTATAGGCAAGTCCGTCAGTTGGCTGAGTTTGGCGTTGGTGCTCATCATTGTTGTAGACGTAGCTATGCGCTACCTCTTTTCGATCACTTCGTCGGCAAGTTTTGAATTGGAATGGCACTTGTTCGCCGCTCTTTTTATGCTGTCTGCAGGGTGGGCCTTTGGTCAGGACAAGCATGTGCGTGTAGATGTCTTTTACCAAAACTTTTCACCACGCCAGCAAGCTACTGTCAACCTGATTGGGTGTATTTTTTTACTACTTCCACTGGCGGTAGTAGGTACCTGGCAGGGCGTTATTTTCACAGCCAATTCGTTTGCCCTGGGTGAAACCAGTCCGGACCCTGGTGGGCTTCCTGCTCGCTACCTGATCAAATCCACCATACCACTAGGCTTTGCGCTACTTGGCCTTCAGGGCTTATCCGAAATTTTTAAATCGCTCCAAACACTTTTTTCAAAATGATGGAATACCTCCCGGTCATTCTGTTTGCGACCATTTTTTTACTAATTCTTTTTGGTTTCCCGGTGGCTTTCACGCTGGGAGGGCTCTCTGTACTTGTAGGCGTACTGGTTTTTGACGTAGACTTTTTCTATCTGCTTTCGCTCAGGGTCTATGGCACCATGCAAAACTTTGTGTTGCTGGCCGTACCTCTATTTGTCTTTATGGGGATCATGCTGGAAAAATCCGGAATCGCCGAACGGCTCCTCGAAACCATGGCGCTGCTTTTCGGACGCTTTCGAGGTGGACTGGCCATCTCTGTAGTGATAGTGGGCGCTATGCTCGCCGCTTCTACAGGTATAGTAGGTGCTACTGTGGTGACTATGGGGCTTATTTCGCTTCCTACCATGCTCAAGCGGGGCTATGGACCAAGACTATCTACCGGAGTGATTGCCTCCTCTGGTACCTTAGGACAAATCATCCCCCCATCGGTAGTGTTGGTACTGCTGGGCAGTGTGCTCAATGTCTCAGTTGGAGATCTGTTCCTGGCGGCGATTGTCCCCGGTGTGGGATTGGTGGGCTGCTACCTGCTGTATGTAATCGGCTATTCGATCATTTTTCCTGATCGTGCTCCGGCTATGCCTCGTGAAGAGGTAGAAGCTTTTCGCAAAAAGGGCTTTACTGGCGATGTGATCAAATCCTTTGTATTTCCATTTATGCTAATCCTTGCAGTGCTGGGATCCATTTTTGCAGGTATCGCTTCACCAACAGAAGCCGCAGGAGTGGGGGCATTTGGAGCACTCATTCTTACCGCCGCCCAAGGCAAACTCAAGTTTCAAATCCTCAAAGAAGTCACCCGCGAAACCACCATGCTCACAAGTATGGTATTCATGATTTTGGTAGGCGCTACAGCTTTTTCACTCGTCTTCCGTGGGCTCGAAGGTGATAAAATCTTCCTCCAGCTCATCGAAAATGCCAACATGAGTCCTTATGCGTTCTTGTTTGTGGTCATGCTCATTGTGTTCGTCGCTGGATTTTTCATAGACTTTATAGAAATCGTCTTCATCATCGTACCGGTGGTGGCTCCGCTTTTTGTGGCCATGGGCATCGATCTAATATGGGTAGGCATCTTGCTGGCTATCAACTTACAGACCTCTTTTCTCACACCGCCGTTTGGTTTTGCACTCTTTTACCTCAAAGGCGTAGCCCCACCGGAAGTGAAAACGAAACACCTCTATCAGGGCATCATCCCCTTTGTACTGATACAAATCTTATTTCTGGTGCTCATCGTACTCTTCCCCGAAATGACCCGGATATTGCTTTGAGGTGTTAGTGGTGTAACTATTGGTAGAGGTCATCGGCATGGAACCGATTAATGGTTAAATTAGCGATCTCAACAAATAACCTATATGAAAAATCTACCCCTGCACGTCAAAATCATCATTGGTCTGGTACTAGGTATTGGTTATGCTTTTTTGTCTAGTGCCGTAGGCTGGAACGAATTCACAATCAATTACATCGATCCCTTCGGACAGATTTTCATTCGTCTGTTGAAGTTTATTGCAGTGCCACTGGTACTATTTTCGATCATCGATGGAGTGTCCAGTCTCAACGATACCTCAAGCCTGGGACGCATGGGGCTCAAAACCCTGGGCATGTATCTGGTCTCCACGGTTACAGCCATCACGGTAGGGCTGCTAATTGTAAACTTCGTAGACCCGGGTAGCCACATAGATGAAAACCAGCGGGTAAAAAACCGTATCTCCTATGAGCTCTGGGCTCAGGATGCCGGGGTGGAAGTAAAAGACGGTAAAAATTTCCTCAACGATGATCAATACAAAGCCATCGCTGACGATCTGATTGCAAGTGGAGCCCTGGAAGAAAATCAGCAGAGCGTGGAGGACAAAGTGGCCGTAGCGAAACAGCAGAAAGAAGAGCCGCCGCTTCAATTTGTGGTGGACATGGTGCCCGAAAACATCATCCTGTCCATCTCTAACAACAAGCTCATGCTGCAGGTGATCTTCTTCGCGATATTTTTTGGCATCACCCTGGCAGTCATTCCTGATGAAAAGGGTGGCCCAGTTAAAAAATTTATCAGTTCCATCAACGAAGTATTTCTCCGTATGGTGGACACCATCATGAAGGCTGCTCCATTTTTTGTGTTTGCCTTGCTTGCCGGCGTGGTAGCCAAAATGGCCAATAGTCCTGGTGAAGTGTTTGAGATATTCAAAAGCCTTGGGTCTTATACCATTACCGTGTTGGTAGGCCTCTGTGCCATGCTATTTGGCTTCTATCCTTTTGTAGCCCGTACGTTTATCAAAAAACTGTCTTACAAAAAATTCTTCAAGAAAATGAGTCCAGCGCAGTTTCTGGCATTTTCTACCAGTTCTAGTGCTGCCACGCTTCCAGTAACCATGGAGTGTGTGGAAGACAACATGGGTGTATCCAAAAATGTCTCCAGCTTTGTGCTACCAATCGGTGCCACTGTAAACATGGACGGAACCAGTCTTTACCTGGCAATCGCTACGGTATTCTTAGCCCAACTGCACTTTGTAGACCTTTCGCTTGCTCAGCAGCTGACCATTGTACTCACCGCCACCATGGGCTCTATAGGTACGGCAGCTGTCCCTGGCGCGAGTCTGGTAATGCTCATCATCATCATGCAGACTGTCGGGCTAAACCCGGCCTGGGTAGCCATTATCTTTCCTGTAGATCGACTGCTGGATATGACCCGCACAGTAGCGAATATCACTGGAGATGCGACAGTAGCTACCCTCGTAGCGAGCACCGAAGGGGAGCTAGACATGAAGGATTAAGTCAGCAAAAAGACATCCAGCTTAAGCATATTTTCTAGTGGAGATAATGCAGTGGCAGTATCTTTGAGGGGTAACTCTTAGCAACAGAACAGATACTGCATGACATCATTTTTTAGCAGAGTACTCCTAACGGGGTATCTCTGCATAGCAATTAGCAGCGTATCCGTGGCGCAGGTAGACTCACTGCTAGCCACTCTCCAAAGCGCTTCACCCTCTGATAGCATACTTTCGCTCAAAGCACTCACCGAGTACTATCTCTACAACGACACGCAGGCTGCCAGGGACTATTTTGACCAGATGAATGAGGCTGCACACCGAACCAGTGACAGCTCCCAAATAGCCGATGCAGCACTCATGGAAGGAAAGCTCCTGGCATTTGAAGGAAATTTTGAGGCTTCCAAAAACCGTATCAAATCCATTGAAAGTTATGCACTCAGACACCAGTTTTCGCTGGATAATGTAGGCAACTACCTGGGCAATATATACGCGTCCCTCGGAAACATGGACTCTGCCGTACACTACTATGACCTGGGCATGCGGCATACCGCAGACTCTGTGAGCAAAGGAATCATCCTCTCCAACATGGCTACTATTTATGAAGCCTTAGGACAAAGCGTAAAAGCTGTGGATGCCAACCTACGCTCTATTCGAATGGTAGAAAACCTGCCTAACGGAACTAAATACCTCCCGGGATTTTACCTCAACACGGGAGCACTCTACAGCAACCTCAACAAACATGAGGAGTCCGTTCGCTGCTACAGGGAGTCGATCAAGTATGCCCGACAAGCCCAAATGAACTACTGGGAAGGTTTTGCATCCATCAACCTGGCAGGAAAACTAGAAGACCAGGAAGCTCCGCGAGACTCGATCATGAAGTATTATACTACTGCGCAGCGCATTTTCGAAAAAATCGAAGACCCCAAAATGCGGGCACTGCTCTGGTCACGTCTGGGGCACTACTACCTCAGCCAAAGTGAAACAGACGAAGCCTTTTTGTACTTGCAAAAAGCGGAAGCACTGATCGATGAACTCCAGGAGGTAGATCGCAAGGCGCTGCTCATACACGATCTTGCTTTCTTGCACCACCTCCAAAACGACATGTCTGAAGCGCTAGCTCTAGCCAGGAAACTCGAAGTGCTTCTCAGCCAAAAACAAAATCTGACCTATCAGGCAGAAATGCATAAAACCTTGTCAGCCATATACGAATCAGCGGGCCAACCCCTGGCAGCCCTCAAACACCTGAAAAAGCATCAGGATATAAGCGATAGCGTTATGGACAGGGAATATCAAAACAAAATCTCTGAGTTGGAAATAGCTTTCCAGACCGAGCAAAAAGACCGGGAGATCGAAAGCTTATCGCAGCAGGCACAAATTCAGACACTCAAAATCAGCCAACGAAATACCCAGATTGTAGGCTTGGCCATAGTCATCCTGGTGGTCATCCTGGCAGGCATACTTTGGTATCAGCGAAAGGCCTTTAAGCACAGACAATCGGTATCTGACTTGCAGCAACGCATGCTGCGCTTGCAAATGAATCCACATTTCATATTCAATGCACTTGCGGCCATACAGCATTATATCCTACAAAATCAGGTAAAAGAATCCATCAAATACCTGTCGATGTTTGGTAAGCTCATGCGACAAATACTGGAGCACAGCCGAGAAGAAAGCATTACCCTGGAGGAGGAAATTGACATGCTCGACAATTACATTAAAATTCAAAAAGTACGATTCAAAGAGCAGTTTACCTATACCATAGAAGTGGATCCGAATTTGGATCAATCAGAAATAAAACTTCCGCCACTTTTCGCTCAACCATTTGTAGAAAATGCAATAGAGCATGGTCTGAAAGACGAGACAAACGGCCAACTCTGGGTGCGTTTTTTATCTACAGACGGAAAACTCACTATTGAGGTGGAAGACTCGGGCAAAGGAATGTCCACCGCAAGTCAGGAGGCAGATACTGACCACCGTTCCATGGCCACACAAATTACGCTGGACCGGCTTGGTCTTCTTTCACAAGAGCTCAAAAGCAGGTTTTCGCTCAACTACACAGCTGGTAAAACCGGCAAAGGCACCCGAGTGGCTATGATCCTTCCAGGCATGTAATTGTTCAGAACAAGAATTCTTACAAGCCAACCATTAACATTCTGTAAATCGAAGTAAATTTACCCCGTGCGAATAGCTATTATCGATGACGAACCGGATCTAAGGGCCACCACCAAAGCACTTCTGGAGCTTTACTGTCCAGAGACTATATTGGTGGGTGAAGCTGACGGAGTAAAATCAGGCATTGTTTTACTCCAGGAAACCAAACCTGACCTGGTTTTTCTAGATGTAGAAATCAACGAAGGCACGGGTTTTGACATAGTCAAGGCATTTCCTCAGCGAAACTTTTCAGTGATTTTCGTCACCGGTCACAACGAATACGCCGTGCGGGCATTTAAATTTTCTGCAGTGGACTACCTGCTAAAACCCATCGACCCGGACGAACTAGTGCAGGCGGTAGCTAAAGCCAAAAGCACCTATGAGCAAGGCATCAGTGGGTTGCCACTTCAAGCGCTAGAAACGAACCTCAATCCGAAAGCGGACCTGAAACATGTCATACTCAAAGACGCAGAAAAAGTCTATCTGGTAAAGCTCGAAGAAATCATCCGGTGTGAGTCCAGCGATAATTATACACGTTTTCATCTGACCGAAAATCGCTCCATTTTGGTGTCCACCACTTTGAAAGAGTACGAAACACTTTTCAACGGACATCATTTCCTCAGATGCCATCAGTCACACCTGATTAACCTTCAGCACTTTGATTTTTTTGATAAGCGTGAGGGAGGAAGCGTACGCATGAAAGATCAAAGTGTACTACCCGTATCCACCCGAAAAAAAGACACCTTGCTGAAAGCTCTTGAGCAGCTTTAAAAGGCAAATTCACCTACATCTAAAAGTGGCTTTTACAAATTCTCACTGAGCTACTGCAAATTCTCATATGTAGGAAGCACAACCTCATTGCGTCTGCAACCAACCAGGAATGTATTGGATTTTTGGGGCAAACAAATTTGAAAACCGCAATGAAAAAATCAATACTTCTGAGCATTTTGATCCTCACAGGAATCGTTGCTTATGCCCAACGATCCTGCACGGACGGCTACCAGGGAGGCACAGGATTTATGTCTTACCAGGGGCTTTCGTCGTATGCCATTGGACAGACTTTCACTGCATGCCGCAGTGGTCTACTCCAATCCATTTCTTTTGAGCTCACTGGAGCTCACCCTACCGCCATGACGGTCTACCTGAAAGACGGAGCAGTGAATGGCTCTACCCTTGAGACCTTGTACCTCTCGCCACACTACGGCAAAAACACCATTGACGTAGCTAACAAAGGAGTGATGTTGACCGCTGGCCAAACATACGCCTTGCGTTTTGGTGGCAACAATGAATACTACCTCAAGGCAGGCTCCAATGCCAATGATTACCCCAATGGTAGTGCATGGCAATCCTCCCCTACTGGCGTCACAGCTCAAAACTTTGACCTGTCGTTTGAATACACCGTAAAAATCCCGGCCATAGAAGTTTTAGCTGAAGACTTCAATTCCTTTTCACCATCTGGCAATGAAGTGCCTGAGGGCTGGGAAGCAGACAACCTGACAAACATACATGTAGCTACGGGTCTGGGTACGGCATCTAGCAATGCGCTTGTATTTTCATCAGCCACTTCAGACCAACACTACGTAACGCTTCCGGAGTTTAAAGACCTGCACACTCGGGTCGTCAGCTTTCAGGTATCTACCACAGATGATACCGGAGCAGGACCATCCAATGGTACAGTGAGACTTTACCAAAGCGTGTCGGGTGATCCAGACTTACAATCTACAAATACCCTTTTGAAGGAAATCACCCTTAACTCTAATGAGGCCTTCCATGAAGTGTCGGTAAATGTGGCCCAACTCGGAGGAAGTGGACTAGGTGAATTTTTCCGTTTAGGATTCCAGTCTACCCATGAAAATGTAGACTCCAAAATCATCCTGGATGATTTTCAGTCTAGGGACAACACCGCACCAACAGGCATCAGCTTGTCTGACAACATCCTGGATGAAAATGTAGCGGCCGGCACTGTAGTGGGCACACTCACCACCACAGACCCTACTTCTGGAGATACATTCACGTACACGCTTGGCGGATTTGATGCTGCGGCATTCACCGTGGCCAACAACAATGAACTACAGATTGTAGCTTCCCCAGACTTTGAAACCCAAAGCAGCTACGCTTTTGACATCACTTCTACCGACGCACTAGGCGAATCGATCACCAGGTCGTTTAGCGTTACCATCAACGATCTATATGAAAATGGACCCAATGAGGAAGTGACTACCTATGCTTTTAGCAATGGCGACATCAGTGATGGGATCAACAACAATGACCTGACTGATCATGGCACAACACCTCAGCCGGACCGCTTTGGTGCTGCCGACAGTGCCCGTCAGTTTGGAGACGGCACCTACCTTACTATCATCGATCCTATCATTGACATTACCGAAGACTTTACTATCAATTTTTGGTTTAAGCGAGAAGGTGACAGCCCCACCAATACGTACCTGCTAGACAGCAGACACTCTGCTGTCAATCACGGTGGTGAAGTAGGTGGCCTGTCTATCTACATGTCTCCCTCATCCGCTCTGAATGTAGCCGCTTATAAAACGGCAGGAGGTTTTGGGAATACCCTAGGTATGGGGTCCCCTATCACCACTAACCTGGACGAATGGTACATGGCCACCATCGTACATGCCAATGACTCCATCTACCTCTACCAGGATGGTGCTCTACAAAGTCAGGCAAAACCTTCTCAACTGCAGAACGGTGACGGCTGGATTTTTGGAGGTATTTCTCAGTCTGGAAGCAGAGACTGGCAGGAATTCCCAGGTGATCAGGATGATTTCACATTTTTTGCCAAAGCACTTGATGTAACAGAAATCACTGCTCTTTTTCATGAAAACAACTTTAACAAGAGCAAAGCGCCTACAGACGTCACTTTAAGTGATAGTACTGTTTATGAAAACCTACCTTCTGGCACAGCAATAGGCAAACTAATCGCTGTGGACCCTGATGCTTCTGAAGCTCACACGTTTACAATCAGCGGATCAGATGCCTCAAATTTTGATGTGCGAAATGACAGTCTGGTTACAGCTGCTGTATTGGATTTTGAAGTAAAAGACTCTTTCGAAATAGCCATTACGGCGAAAGACCCTTTTGACAAAAGTTTTACAAAAAGCTTTCTGATAGCAGTACTGGACACCAATGATGCACCGACAGACATTCAACTAACCGCACAGTCTGTAGCTGAAAACCTACCAGCAGGTACTGTGGTGGGCACCCTCTCTGGTACAGACCAGGATGTAGATGATGTACTGTCCTTTGCGCTTTCCAGCTCGGATTTTGAGATTGAAGGCAATCAACTGAAAACAGCTACTACGTTTGACTTTGAAAGCGAAAGTAGCCATACCATCAACATCTCAGTAATCGATAGCGATAGCGCGTACTTCTCCAAAGACTTCACCATCGACATAGAAGACGTAACGGCACCTCAGGTTATCGACTCCTTAGAAAACATGGTCAAAGCCTCTGGATTTGACTCGTATAGCATAGATCTTACAGATGTATTTTTCCATGACCAGGGTGATCCATTGGTGTTCACGGCTTCATCGAACGAAACTACAGTAGCAACAACCAGCGTTTCCGGGTCAAACCTGATAGTCACTGAAGCAGGTGAAGGCACAACGACCATCACGGTCACTGCGGATGACCAAAGTGGATCTGCGTTGGCTACTACATCATTCGAGCTGAAAGTAGCAGACCTGCAGTCTGACCTGATTGCCTATTATCCCACTCCAGATGCGCAAGATGCCAGTGGCACAGGAAATGATGCTACTGCGTATAGCCTCCTGAGCACTTCCGACAGGTTTGGAAACGAAGATCAGGCGATGCTTTTTGATGGCTCCGTAGTGGACATGCCTAAAAACCTTTTAACCAAAAATGCAGTCTCCATCTCTCTTTGGTTTAAAACAGACCAAACTGGTGGAATCCTGGGGTATCAGCAAACCAGCTTTACCTCTACGCCCAGCGCGTATGTCCCTATCATTTATATTGGAAACAATAACGAACTAAAAGCAAGTTTCTGGGAAGGCATGGTTACGTCCATGCCCGGTGGCAGCCTAAATGACGACTCCTGGCACCACCTGGTGCTTACCGCCACTACCGGCCAACAAAAACTTTACATTGATGATGTGCTCGTAGCCACCACCAATCGCTATAATAATCTATCTACACTGGCTTTCAACCAACTGGGAGCAGCCTATACAGATGGCAGTTGGCCTCATGGAAATGGAGAGTGGTTTTACTACGACGGTGCCATGGACGACATCCGTATCTATGAGCGGGTACTTACCGCTGACCAGGTACATGCACTTCATCATGAGCCAGCTCCTGAGCAACCAGAAGTGATCACTCCTTTGGCGGATGTCACCCTCGATGAAGATGCTCCAGCTCAAGTACTGGTAGCGGATCTTTCTGAGGTATTTAGCAACCCCAACAATGGAGACATGACCTTCGCTGTTTCTCACACCTTTGGTTCTGAAGTAGACTTTAGCATAGTAGACGGGAGTTCTTTACGCCTCGACACCCTGGCAGCAAACTTTAACGGCACAGGTGAAGTCATCATTACTGCTTCAGAAGGCATATTCACTATTGCAGACACTTTCGCACTGACGATTGCTGCTGTAAATGACGCTCCGCTCTTCGAACTCGACGAAAAAGAGCTCTACTTGCCGATAGACTTCAGCAAAACCGTGCTTGTGGAGGTAAACGCAGCGGCAGTTCCTACAGACGAAACTTCACAGACAATAAGCTACAGCATAGCTCCGACGGTCACTTTTGCTAATGTGTCTATAGATGCTACCACAGGAGAAATCACGATAACATCAGTGGCTGGTGCTACAGGCAGCGAAACACTTACCGTGTCGGCAGACGATGGACAAGCTGAAAACAACCTGGCAACAGCTACTTTAACACTCACTGTTTCTGACAACAGCGCCCCAACAGTGGAAAACCCGATAGCCAACCAAAGTATGGACGAAGATGGCACGTTGATCATCTCTGGAGACATCACGTCGGTATTTGATGACGCAGATGGTGACCCGCTCACATATTCAGCAGCAGCAGACACCTCTGCAGTGACACCTACCATCACCGATGGAGAGCTTGCTATCGCACTTGCAGCAAACTACCACGGCACAGCTACTATTACTTTGACGGCTGATGATGGCCAAACCACCACTGACCATGAAATAACTTTGGTGGTAAACCCTGTGAATGACGCGCCAGAAGTAACTATGACCATTGCCGACATGTCTGTAGCAGAAGATGCTGCCTTCAACTATGAAATCCCCAGCACGTTGTTTTGGGATGTAGACGGTGACGACACCAGCATAGAATCTGTAGAAATGATAGGCCTGGAGCGTACTGAAGCCAGCTGGCTAAACTATAATGCCAAAACCAATACTTTGTCTGGCACTCCCCTTCAGGAAAACATCGGCACAGTAGAGGTAACAATTACAGGCAGCGATGATGAACTGAGCAGCTCTACAGCGTTTTTGATTACTGTCACAAATACGAACGACCTGCCTGTAATCAGTCAGGAGCTCAGCATCAATGCTGATGAAGATGACGCACCACAGACAATCGACCTGAATGAAATCTTTAGTGATGAAGATGGTGATGACCTCACTTATACCATCCTTACTTCAGGTGAGAAATCCCTGGAAATTTCTCAAGGTATCATTAGCGCTTCTATCCAGGAGCATCAGCTCACAGTGGCTTTCACTGCCAATGCCTACGGAACTACGCACATTGCTATACAGGCTGCTGATGCACAGGGAAGCATTACCTATCAGCTTCCGGTAACTGTAGCTGCAGTAAATGATGCACCAGAAATTGTCAGCACTCCAGTGATACAGTTAGCTGAAGATGGAAATAGCTATTCATTCTCGCTATCGGAACACTTTAGAGATATAGAAAAAGATCCATTGAGTTATACTTTGGCAGAAAACACATCGAGTCTCTTTACCGCCTCGTTAGAAGCCAACACATTGACAATCACTCCACTTCCCAACCAATTTGGAACAGGTGAAGTGACGGTGGTTGCCAATGACGGCTCAGACCAAACGAACATGACCATAACCGTTACAGTCATCGAGGTAAATGACTTACCAGTAATTGTAAGCGAACCAGTGATCAATCTAATGGAAGATGCTGCATCAGCTGTGCTTGACCTGTCCGCTGTATTTTCTGATCCCGAGGGCAGTGAGATCAGCTACTCAATTCTCGTAAACGATGCCTCTAGCGAGCTTTTCAGCATCGCACTCAATGAGCAGTCGCTGGAGATCACTCCACTAGCAGATGCCTTTGGCTCGGGCGAGATCACGATCACTGCTTATGACAGTCCTTCGGCTGAAATCGGCACGACCTATACGCTTCCTGTAGCCATATCCAGTGTAAATGATGCCCCTGCTTTCCAACTAAGCACTTCAGTACTCGAACTGGAAGTAGACTTTGCGGGGACTACTCTGGTGGATATCCTCATGGATGTACCAGCCAACGAGTCCGATGAGGATATAACATTTACCGTAAGTACAGACGAAGAACTGGTAAACATCACCGTGAATGGACAGGCACTGGAAATCACCGCTATTGCGGGTGCAATTGGTGAAGCCACAGTAACGGTGACTGCCAACGACGGTCAAAAAGAAAATGCCTCCTACACTCAGTCTTTTGTAGTGACGGTAAGCGCTCCTCTAGCGGGTGCCACCAATCAGGTGAAAATTTTCCCGAACCCTGCCTCTTCATACTTGATGGTGGAGTTGCCAGCTGCTACTACAGTCTCAGTTTTGGACTTAAATGGCTCCATCGTATTACAAGGACTAAGTAATCAAAAGTTGGACATCAGCAAGCTTCCTGAAGGTATTTACCTCCTTCGTTTTGAAGCCAATAGCGAGATGACCTCCAGAAAAATACTGATTAGACACTAAGGCGGTTTTCACTTTCGTGAAAACAAATCAGGGTGGCTCGAGGAGTCACCCTTTTTTTTGCTCATTAGCTCCCTTTATGACCGTATAAGCAGGGGCTATGCAATCGCTTGCCAAAAACTCAGGCTTTTCCGAACTTTTCCAGCAATTTTGCTTTTTACAAGGAAGCAAAAGAAAAACTATTATGGACGCTGCGATCAAACAACCCATCAACATATACACGGAAAGCAATCCCAATCCTAACTCTCTCAAATTTGTAGTGAATTTCATGCTACTCCCTGAGGGCGTAAGTCGGGATTTTCCTGACAAGGAAAATGCAGCCAATGCACCGCTTGCTGCAGAACTATTCGATTTTCCGTATGTGAAGCGCGTGTTTTACATGAGCAACTTCATCACCGTGACCAAGTCAGATGACAAGGAGTGGATGGAAGTAAAAGGTGAAATCCAGCAGCACATCAAAGCGTTTTTGGAGGCTGGCAAGCAAATCTTAATAGAAGAAAACGTAGAAGAAGATCATGCGGTAAAAGACACTGATACTGATCTGGAAGCCAAAATCAAAGGCGTATTGGATGAGTACATCCGACCAGCAGTAGAAATGGACGGTGGGGCAATCACCTTCGACTCTTTCCAGGATGGCAAAGTAAAAGTACTTCTACAGGGTGCTTGTAGTGGCTGCCCATCTTCTACTATCACGCTCAAGGCCGGTATCGAAAACTTGCTGAAGCGCATGGTACCTGAGGTACAAGAAGTAGAAGCAGAAGGCGTATAAGCTAAAAAATACCTTAAAAATATTTGCACGATGGCAGGCTTTTAGCCTGCCATTTTTGCATTCTGGCATTTCCAGTTTCCAAAAATGTAATTACCCGGAGCATCTGGATCAGGTGACAGCAAAAAATCTTTGAAGCCTTGAGTCATCTCTTCCATGGAAACCAGACCATCCCCATTGGCATCCAGCCCGGCAAATCCTTTCTCGGAATACGACATGTCGATGTTATAAATCTCGAACATCGCCAGGTACTCGAGCTTGGAGATGACACGGTCTCTATTCTGGTCAAAAAGGCTAAACACATAGGAAGCTATCCGGTAAATGTACTTTTTGGCACTGGCAGGGTGAATGATCTCCCACGACCCAAAAAGCTGCAACCACTCATCTAGCGATATAGACACCTCCTCTTTTTCCATGTCGGTAAGCAGCTGCACATAAAGCCTCAAGGCATGTGATTTCAGGTCCAGACGCTCCTTCGATTCCGCTCCATATTGTAGCTTATCAGAAATCTTTTCGGCTACTGCCGTAAAATCGTCAGGCTGTAAAAGGGCGTTTTTGTTCGTATCCAAAATATTGAAAAGATGGACAAGCTTTTGCTTTCTCACTTCAGGTATCATGTCTGTCTGGCAAGGTTAAAAAAGCGTAAAATAATAAGCTTTTTGGCAAAATGCCAGCCTGCCGACGTGAGCAAAAACAAACCTGTAGGGAAAGCTGATTATACCACGTTATACATCAGCTGATTAGCCAAAAGATGTCCCTATCTTTGCGCCCATGCGAGAGTTTAATACGGTAGTAGCACCGGAAGTGGGATTTGAAGAGGAGGAGTTGCGGGCACACCTGGTAGCCAAGAAGCTAATCAGCCAGGAAGAGCACATCCAGGTGCTTCGGCGGTCCATCGATGCACGCCAACGCCAGATTAAGATCAACCTGCGCATAGCTGCTGACACAGCTCCAATCTCGCTTGAGTTTGTGGAATACCAACCACGCGAGTGGGATGTTCGCAGCTGTCCGCCTGTACTCATTGTAGGTGCCGGACCCGCTGGGCTCTTTGCAGCGCTGCGAGCCATCGAAAACGGGCTGAAGCCTATCGTGCTGGAGCGTGGCAAAGACGTGAGAAGCCGGCGCAGAGATCTGGCCGCCATCAACAAAGACCATATCGTAAATCCCGAAAGCAACTATTGTTTCGGAGAAGGAGGTGCAGGCACTTACTCCGACGGTAAGCTTTACACCCGATCTAAAAAGCGCGGTAGTGTGCGACGGGTTTTCGAGATACTCGTAGCGCATGGCGCACCTGAAGATATTCTCATAGAAGCACACCCGCACATAGGCACCAACAAACTACCGAAGATCGTGACCGCTCTGCGAAAGACGGTCATAGCTGCTGGCGGTGAGGTCCGCTTCGACAGCAAAGTGACGGATTTTCTGCTGGAGGGAGATGAAATAAAAGGCGTCACGCTCGCTGATGGCACCAAGCTCGAAGGAGTGGCTACTGTGCTGGCGACAGGCCATAGCGCTCGCGATATTTTTCAGCTGTGCCAACAGCGAAATATTCTAATTGAGGCAAAGCCTTTCGCCCTGGGTGTGCGTGTAGAGCACCCTCAGCAAATCATTGACCAGATCCAGTACAAATGCGCTGATAGAGGTCCATACTTACCCGCTTCCTCCTACGGGCTGGTCGCTCAAACCACCTTCCAACAGGCGGAGCGAGGTGTTTTTTCCTTCTGCATGTGCCCGGGGGGATTCATTGTTCCAGCTGCTACGGCGCCAGGTGAAGTAGTTGTCAATGGCATGAGCCCCTCACGCCGAGATAGCAAATATGCCAACTCAGGAATAGTGGTAGCTGTCGAGCTGGAGGACATTCCAGCATTTGCCAAACATGGTCCGCTGGCAGCTCTGGAGTTTCAGGCCGCGGTGGAGCGCGAGGCTTGGCAGTATGGCGGCAAAACCCAGCAGGCTCCTGCTCAGCGCCTTGTCGATTTTGTAGATGGTAAAGTGAGCACCAGCCTCAATGAGACCTCTTATCAACCTGGGCTAGCGAGCATAGACATGCACGACATGCTGCCAGACTTTATTGCAGACCGATTGCGACAGGGATTTAAGGCCTTTGGCAAGAAAATGAAAGGCTACCTTAGCAACGAAGCACAGATCGTAGGTGTAGAGAGCCGCACTTCATCTCCTGTACGCATCCCACGTGAAGCTGAAACATTGGCACACCCGCAGATCAAAAACCTCTACCCCTGTGGTGAAGGAGCTGGATATGCCGGAGGCATTGCCTCTGCAGCCATGGATGGGGAGAAAGTAATGGAAGCAGTAGTCAGGAGCTGGAAAAAGTAAACTTCAGACTTCTTCCATAAATACTTAACACCTTCTCATTCATACTCAAACACCACACCTGTATGCATGGAAAACTTAGGCACTTCCACTTCTATGGTACTCCCAAGCTGAGTAAAAGCTAATGAACGCTCACCGGGGATGGCGTAGACTTTATTGACCTTTTTGGCCACAGCCAAAGTCACTTTCACTCCAGAAACAGGAGGCATATCTTCGATTACCTGGACCTCCTCACCTCGCAACAGTGCAGGTGCAAATAGCAAGTGCGCTACGTAGCGTTTTTTGGATGCCTGATGAAGCAAGCTCAGCCTTCCGCTACTCGGCAGACCACTAACCTCCACGATTGGGCTTTCATACAATCGATCGATAGCGTTGGCTACCAACTGCCGATGAAGGCGCACTCCATGCTCGAAGTAGAGCTTATCCAAATCATGGGCAAAATAGATGATGTTTCCTTTTTGCAGTACGGCAGCATACTCAGAGTCTTCGAGCTTGTAAGGGGTCTCTCGGTGGCTGCTGTACTTTTCATACGTCCGATTGAAATACGGCTCGCGAACCTTGCCAAGAACTTTACCATCGGTGGCTTTCACGCGCATCCCAGACTCATAGTTGAGAAACGGGCTACGTACCACAGCCTCGCTGAGTTCATCCCCAATCACCGTATAGTCAAAATCAAACTCCGATTTTCCGCCAAATTCACCACCAATATCAAACGCCATGCGCTGGTCATCACCCAATACAGACGCTCCAAACAGGATCAGTTTTCCGCCTTTTGCCACCCAGCTGGACAACTGACTGACTTCTGCCTTGCTCAACTTTGCAGCACTGGGAACAAGGATCAGCTCTAGCTCCTCCAGGTTACCGGGCTCTGCCACCACAAAATCTTTGTGTGTTTGGAGTAGCATATTCACCAGCCCATGATCAGCGGCATGGTCCAGCGAAAGCCAGAGGCCCAGCTTTGATACAGGTACTCCGCCGGGACCATAATCTTCGATTTTTTCTACATAGGCAAACGCCTCACCAATGGAGCGATAGGTTTCCATATCCATTTCACCCGAAGGGTGCAGTTGATCACCAAAATTGCAGGCTGCCCCCCACGAAATCATGGCTGCTGCTTCATACTTGATCGCATCCGGGTGCTTAAACCCACCAAATTCTCCCCACGCTTTGTGAAACTTCCCACTCATAGCCACTACAGGTGTGCCTTGCTGCAAATGGTATTTGGCCTCCAATGGCAGCTTGTCATAGCCTCCCCAGGTGGTAGGCAAATCCTCTAACTCAGCCTGCGTATTCATTTCAAAAAGTCGCTCCGTGAAAATTGCCTTATTTTCCACATGGGTAGCAGTGTTAAAATATACCGTAGCGTCTGGATGGTAAGAAGCTACCAGCTCACGGAGCGCCTTCATATGGGCTTTTAGGGCCTGGGCATAGCTCCTTTCCACGGCTTGCCGATCGGAAAGATCCACTCCCTCACGTCGCATCCGCGCCAGAGAATAGTCTGTATAGCTTGCAGGGATGATGTGATAGATATCAAACCAAAAACCATCCAGCTCACTATACCGCTCGCAAATTTCGGTGACATTTTGCACGATGTACTCATGATAGCCACCCCCTATGGTCGGGTCCAGGCAGTACCACGAGTAGTGCGGCCGCACTTCATCGAGCGCCGCATCATCGTCAAGGTTTAAGCTGGCAGGCGAACCATCTGCATTTTTGATGACCCACTCCGGGTGCTGCTCAGCATCCAACACACTCCAGCCCACGGTAAAATACAGCGGCGCTTTTACACCTATTTCACGGCAAGCCTCAAGCTGCTTCCCCAGTAAATCAAGATCAAGATTTGGGTGAACTACGCCCACTTTTGTAGGGTAGTACGAGTAGCCATGATGCCCTTTTGCAAAAATATTGATGTGATTTACTCGTCCGGTTTGCAGCGCCTCTTGAAATTGCTTTTTGTCAAAGCGGGCGCCTATTTCAGGGATAAAAGGTGAGGTATGAAAATCCAAATGCACCTGACGTGTGGGTAGCGGCTGGTCAGTGGCACGTTGGAACTGAGCGGAGGATTCGTGGATCATCAGAAAAATGAAAAGGATCGAAAATACTTGTCTCATGGTAGTCATATTAGTTAGCGCTGTTCGGACTGCTCTAGCGATTTAGACCAGGTGTTGTGTAGTGAGGTGAGTGCTGATACTAGCTCAGGATGGTCTTGGGCATAATTCATCTGCTCAGGATTAGGATCAGCCAAATTGGCCAGGTAGATACTGTCTAGCAAGTACTCGGGACCACCTTTCAATTCCTTTTTACCATTGACAATTAGCTTCCAATCACCCTGACGAACCGCCCATTGATCTTGCCACTGAAAATGTAAAGTCTCGTAACGTAGAGCATCTGCATTGTCGTCAATTACAGTAAGCAAACTCTTGCCATCTATTTCCTTTTCCGGCAAAGGCACTTCCAATAGTTCACAGACTGTAGGCATCACATCCATAAGCGTAACGATCTGATCCCTCGACTCATTTTCTGGAAATCTACCCGGCAAAGAGACAATCATAGGCACTCGAACGCCCCCTTCCAGAAAGCTCCCTTTGCTGCCAATCCATTTGCCCGTATTGCCTCCACCTCCTTTGGCACCATAAGCCTCGCCTTGAGGTTTGCCGCTAGGGTGATCCACAGACTTGATCTGGTAGCTCTCCGTGGAGTGTCCATTGTCGCTGGCAAATACCACCAGCGTATTGTCCAACAATCCTAATTGCTGCAGATGGCCCATCAGACGCCCAACCTCCTCATCCAAACTGGAGATCGTTTGCGCATAGGATTTTCTGGGCTCAGGCATCTGGCCATAGTGCTCTTCGTACTCCCGGGCCGCTTCCTCGGGGTAGTGGGGAATGTTGTAGCCCAAGTAAACCAGAAAAGGCTCGTCCCGATGCGTCTCGACAAATTCCATAGCCTTGTTGGTAATGAGAGATGGGAAATAATTACCGGGTTCGAAGACCTCTTTCTGGTTATGCCACAAATCATGATATCCGGGCTCGTGTAAAAAGTAATGGTTGTAGTTATCTATAAATCCATTTCGGATGCCAAAAAACTCATCAAATCCCTGAGCAAGCGGACCATGCTCCATGCTGCCTCCTACATGCCATTTACCAAATAGTCCTGTATGATAGCCCAATGGCTTCACCACCTCTGCCAGAGTCACTTCGCTGAGATACATGTTTCTGTCCGTAACACCTTCCCTAGGGTTGCCCTGCGTCCAGGTGTTGATATTGGCACGCTGAGGATAGCGCCCGGTGAGCAATGATGCCCTGGCCGGACAGCAAACGGCATGTGCATACGCCTGGGTGAATTTTACACCCCGTGAAGCCAGCGCATCGATATGTGGAGTATATAAATCCGCTGATCCAAAGGACCTCAAATCCAAAGTACCCTGATCATCGGTAAGGATGATGAGGATATTGGGCCGTTCCTGACGTGAGCTGGTATCGGTGCAGCCAGTAATCAGCAGGGTTGCTGTGCAAAGAAGTGTGAGCAGACTAGCGGTTTTCATAGGCTAAAAAAATCGGTCAGCTCACATAATTAGCACATAGTAGTGAGAATCAAAAACTTTGATTAAAGTATTAGTTAAACGTTAAACCAATTTAGTCCCTGCTGCTTAACGCAAAAACCTGAGAAAGGGAAATACCGTGTTGAGGGCGACCATGAGTATAACTACCAATATGACGGCACTGATGATTTTACCACCCAGGCCCATTCCCCACCCTGGCAGTAGGTTTTTGAGTCCAAAGCTACGGCTGTAAGCTTCTGGCGGATTCCACTCAGCAAGCAATTCCGACGGCAGCACTACATCCAGACTTCCCACCACAAAAAGCGGCATCAGAAACTCCAAATTGATCTGATCATCCTGTTTCTTGAGCCCTAAATTTTGTTTGCGCGATCCAAAGTTCTGGGTAATCAGTCGTGCATAGTACGGCCGATCCCATATGTTTTGCTCACTAAGTGTGCGTAGTTGGCTGAGGACCTGAGCCGTACGTGATTCGATTCCCCCTACCCATTGCGCAGTATCTGTCTGCTCAAAAGGCGTGTAGTACAGCGGACTGGCCTTGCCGGCAAACGCATTGAAATCCACCCTACCTTCCTCCAGTGATTTTTTCTCAAAGTGCTGACAGAAAAGCCCTGCAATGGCAATCTTGGGCCTCAGTGTCTCGTTTTCCCCAGTCTTGATGTACCAGGGAGAAGCATTTGGGTTTAGCTTCAGCGCAAAAGTCAGATTGCTATACAGCCATTCCTGATATTCTTCCTTTTTTGCTCCCAGATCGTTTACACTGATGCGTCCTGGCTCAGTGCTCCCGTACCAGTAGCGAGGATAGCGCTTTCGCGAAAGCTCCTGATCCGAAAGGTTTAGATTGGGCTTATCATGGTCTGCACGGATCGTCAGCGTCACATTAAATCGGGTCAACCACAGCTCCATGGCAAACTTTTTTAGGGTCGTATTCCCAAGACTATCGGTGTGAAGCAGTTGCTTTTCGTAAGTGCGAAAGGGGCCCGTTTCCTCCTTAGCACCCATCCACTTCATAAAGTTAGCAAGGGCTCCTTGTGAGGGCTTAAAGTACTCCACCGGACTGATATCGATTTTGACGTCTGGCAATCCAAAATAGGGATGATCAGGATCGAGCTGTGCGGCATTGCAATCATAGGTGTAGCCCGGCTGTCTCGCCTTGCCATACTGCTGATCAAAAAAGCGAATACCTTCCAGCGTAACCTCAGCGCCTTCAAAATTTGACGTACGGCACGCGCTACCACCCCCCATGCCCGCCGGATCAAAAGTGAGTGAAAGATCTGAGGTAAACTCGCTTTGCATATCAGAAAGCTTTCGACGCAGGTCATCCTGATAGCTTTGCACATAATTTACATACTCCTGAGTGGGCTCGGCATTTGGATCTGGCCGGAACTCATGGATCACTTTCGCACCCAGGGCTACCAATACCACTACGGCGATCAATAAGGCTGTGGTCTGCTTCATGATTGTGGGAGTATTACGTAGTGATCATCGGTGAGTTTACCTGCATCGTGCAGTTTGCGCAGCGCTGCAGTGGAGTGTCCAAAGGTTTTTTGGAAGTGTGGATAATCCTTGAACCGTGTCCAGTCGCCACCCCACTCCCAGCCGTAGTGCTTAAAAACTGCCACCACTTCATCCCAGTCGTGCAGCTGATCGCCATCCAGATCCAGCGTACGATCCCACGATACCTGGCGGCTACCATTTAGCAACAAGCAAAAATCTACGCCCAACCCATAGTTGTGATAGGATTCTCCGGCACGTGCATGTGTCACAATCCTACCAGGCTGAGTACGGCCTTTGGCATACAGGGCCTCCTGCTCCTCAAACGTTCGGAGTGTATCCGTGACTCGTATGCTGATGTGACGGTCCAGCACATCCTGATAAATTTTCAGTGCCTCCTCCCGCAGATCAGGGTGAAGTTTTTGTAATCGTTTGAGTGTGTGTGGATCTTCCTTGGGCCTGGCTTTGGCTGGAGTGGTATCAGTGGCCGGCTCAGGCATCATATGCTCCAGCCCTCCTTTTTCTATTTCACGTGCGATTTCGGTCTGTTTCAGCTTCACCTCCGCCTGCCGGGTCTGGTTTAGTGCTTTTTTGGTGTTTTTTACTTCCAGTAAAATATCCAGCAGGTCATGCCAAAACTTACTTCCCCAGCTCAAAAAGAATCCTGTGAAAAAACAACCCCAAACGGCATTCCACGAAAATCCCCTCCATCCGAACGTGCCCCCATCAAAGATCTCAAAAAGGTTGGCCCCTGTGCCAAAAGCCACCAATTGGCCTGCCAGTAGACTCACAAGCATCACTTTGAGCTCACGACGCTTTTCGTACTGGTAACTTTCCTCCTTGTGTCTCAGGTTGCCAAACAGGCGAGAAGGTAGCAGGAGTTTAAAAATATTAGCCATCCGTTCGCTGATAAAGCTGAGCGGCAGCAATATCAGCACGATATCGATGAGTTGTCTTTCCATAGGTTAGGCAAAAAACGGTTCGGTTTTTTAAGGTTGCCTGAAACTACGGATTTATACCAAAAGAGTCAACGGAGGGCCCGGAAAGATGCTTCTAAAACTTCAAATGCTTCACGGTTTGCGCATTGTTGATGAGCTGCTTTAGGGAATCAATACCAATTTTGATATGCTGCTCTACAAACTGTGAGCTCACTTTTTTGTCACTTTCATCAGTTTTTACTCCCTCCGGAATCATCGGAATATCCGAGACCAGTAGCAAAGCTCCTGCTGGCATCTCATTGGCAAAGGCAGCAGTGAATACGGTAGCTGTCTCCATATCGATGGCCATGGCACGGATCTTCTTCAGGTACTTTTTAAACTTATTGTCATGCTCCCAAACCCTACGATTGGTCGTATAGCAAGTCCCTGTCCAGTAGTCCTGGCCATACTCTCGAATGGTGGTAGAGATGGCTTTTTGCAAAGCAAAGGCAGGCAGGGCTGGCACCTCAGGTAGCATGTAGTCGTTTGACGTACCCTCGCCACGAATGGCTGCTATAGGCAGGATGAGGTCACCCACTTCATTTTTCTTTTTGAGGCCACCGCATTTCCCTAAAAACAACACGGCTTTTAGATCAATCGCCCCGAGCAAATCCATGATCGTAGCGGCATTGGCTGAGCCCATACCGAAGTTGATGATGGTGATGCCATCGGCGGTAGCACACTGCATGGGGTGTCCCTCGCCTACGATGGGGACGTTGTGCCAACTAGCAAAAAGGTTTACGTAATTCTTAAAATTGGTCAGGAGGATGTATTTACCAAACTTATCTAATGGCAGACCGGTGTAGCGAGGTAGCCAGTTATGGATGATGTCTTCTTTTGTCTTCATAGGTATGTCGTTTAGGGCACTTTCGTGCAAAATCTTGTGGGTATTGCGGAAAATTTCATTGTACAACGAAATAAGCCACCCGGGGTTTTGGCAAACTAAATAAATTCCCTCGAAGCATTTTTATATTTTAGCCACTAAACCTAACACTTCATGGAATCAGCTATCTACGCACTGCTCGGCACCCTCGTCGGGGGCTTCATCTCTTTTTTGCTTCAGCGCCAAAAATTTCAACAAGACCTGAAGCTACGACAGCAGCAAGACAAAACGGATTTTATGGCCGAAACTACGACACACCACTTTCTCAGTCACAAATCCTTCACCGACAGATCATTCGAATCACTTCAAAAACACCTTGGTGGGTTTTCTGATGATGAGCTACGCAAAATTCTGGTGCGTGCCGGAGCTATTCGCACCTATAGAAAAGACGGCAGTGAATGGTGGAGACTACTGAGCCGAATGGACGAATACATTGAGAAAAAACGTCAAAAACAGTGACCTCCCCCTTACTCACACGGCCAGCTAGTTGCTCTGCTCCAAAATCATCAAATCCCATGGAGCAATCTCCAATAGTTCACCTTTTCGGTATGAGTTTCCTGAAATGAGCTCTCGCACAAGCCTGTCTTCGCACGGAAAACTGACCGCTTCATTGGAGTAGTTTAGCAGATAAACTATGTTTTTGCCCTTTCGATTGGTGCCAGCACGTACGGTAACAGGAGCTCCCGCATGGTCGGGGCTTT
Organism: Marinoscillum furvescens DSM 4134; assembly: GCF_003386095.1. Lineage (GTDB taxonomy): Bacteria > Bacteroidota > Bacteroidia > Cytophagales > Cyclobacteriaceae > Marinoscillum > Marinoscillum furvescens. Next base: position 67,024 of record NZ_QREG01000003.1, read on the forward strand.
TCACTGAGGCCCGCTTCATCATGCGCATAAGTAGCGAAGAGAGCAGTTCGCCAGACGGCCAGGTACCCAAATAGGTGACCTCCCCTTTTCCATACGTATTGGACACGATAGCTGCATAGTCTCCCCAGTAGTCATGCTGGTAGGTAGCCAACACTTCGCCGTTGGTAGGTGTCAGCAGCTCCATCCAATGGTTAGCGCTACCTCCTGGAAGGATTTCCCCCGAAACCACCAAAGGCATTACTTCAATACTGTTAAATTGCTGGTAATTGGCTCCCACTACTTCCCTCAGCACACCGGGCATCAAGTCTCTTCTGACCTGCACATTTTCATCAGTGAAGCCGGATTTAAAAGAATAAAGAATGTGCCCACCTTCAGCTACAAAGTGATTGAGTCGTTTCAGTTCCTCATCGGAAGCGGAATAAAGCGGTGGCACGATCAACGCTTTGTATTTACGAAGCTGACTTTCCGAAACGGTATGATCTATGAAATCACAAGGGATGTTTTGCTTGTAAAGCAGCTCATAATACTGCCTCACGATATCTCCATAGTCCAAGCCACTACTAATCGGAAAAGCCTCCAAAGCCGACAGGGATTCATTACTAAAATAGATTGCTACTTCGTTGTGTTTCTTTAAGCCAATCAGGTCATCATTGAGTCGCTTGAGCTCCTGAGAAATTCTCGCTACTTCGTGATAAGTTGGATTAGGTTGCATGTCATGCGAAAGCACTCCTTTCCAGTAAGTTTCGTAGCTGTTGTGTATCGAATGCCAATGCCAGTAACCCACCATGTTTGCTCCGGAGGCCAGATGGCTATACGCCTGCAACCTCAACTGACCGGGATAATGGAGCTTTTGTTTGTCGCTTGTCAGGATACTTTGCGCCTGTGTCTCTATAACCAGGTAGTTGTTTTGCTTCATGCTACGCGCCAGATCACCCGCCAGTGCTATGGTGACCCCATCCAGCTCGTCCTGAGTATCATGGTAAATGTCTACTCCTGCTATGTCCAAATGACGTGCAGCTTCCATGTGATCCACATTGGACTGGATGCTATAGCTACCATCTCGCCAGCTCAAATCAAAATTTTGGGTGACAAACTGCTCAGGGAGGGCATATTCACGGACCAATTCATACTGCCATTGTAAAAAGGGTCACCAGCGAGCGCTGAAATTGCTTGAAAGCGGACACTAAACTACCATTGATCGAACCGGTGATAGCTGGCATATCTTCCCAGGAGTTTACGGAATTGCTCCAGTAGTGTAGCCCATAGGCATTATTCATTGCTTCAGGATTTTTGAATTTATCCTTCAAGTACTGAAGAAAAAGTGCCTGAGCATTGGCTCCCCAGTTGTCATAATGCTTCGTTTCATTGTCTATTTGAAAACCAATAACTGCAGGGTGTTTGGATACTTTCTCCATGAGCTTACGGATCATCCTACCTGCATAGTATCGGTAAACCGGATGTGTAATGTCCATATTTTGCCTTCGACCATACAGCGCTTTGCCAGACCTGGTCTCCACCAAAATTTCCGGGTGCTTTTTGGCCAGCCATGTAGGGATGGCATAGGTTGGTGTCCCAACAATCACCCGAATACCTGCGGCATGCAGTTTGTCCAGCACTTCATCCCAGTATTCCAGATTAAACTCCCCATCGGCAGGCTCCTGATAGCCCCAGGTAGACTCGGCCACCCTTACCAGATTGATTCCCGCTGCTTTCATGAGGGCTATGTCCTGCTCCAGCCTTGGTTCTGGCATATACTCCGGGTAATACGCTACTCCATAGAGTATTTGCTGCATATCATCAGCGGAAGGCTGAGCTACCGCCATCATACTGAGGAGCATGGAGCTTAAAATCAAAATTCTTTTCATGTTATTATCCTTTTAGATTAAATCAAATAGTGGGAACACCACCAGGTAAAGCAGGAGCGTAAGGAGGACCACACTGATGAGATTCATCCAAAAGCCCACTTTTACCATCTCCGAGATGGTTATTCGATCACTTGCAAAAATCACAGTGTTGGTACCTGTAGCTGAGGGCAGCATAAATGCAAAGGAGCATGCAAAAGTGGCTGGAATCATCAGCGTCATAGGATCCATATTGGCGCGCTGAGCCACAATAGCCAGTACCGGCAGAAAAATGGTCGCTGTAGCAGTATTGGAATTGATTTCAGTGAAAAAAATCATCGCGCAGATGATCAATAGCATGAGCCAAAAGCCAGAGGGCATCTCCAGACTCGAAAGCTGATCTGCCAAAAATGAGGCCAGGCCGGATGATTTGAAAGCCATACCTAAGGCCAACCCTCCGCCCAGAAACATCGCAACTCCCCATGGAATGTCTTTGGCCTGCTGCCAATTCATGAGCCTACCGCCCTGCTGATCGGGTAGCAGAAAAAGTAAAATAGCTGCTCCCAGTGCCACTGTGCTATCATGCACGAATGCCCCCACACCTAGCCAGGTACTCCAGCCGTGTATTTCCATAGAACCAATCGAAAGATCTCCACGAAATACCCATGCCAGCGCCGTAAGCACAAACACCATCAGCACACTCCACTGAGCCCTTGTCATCTTCCCCTGAGCAGCATCCGCAGCTCTCAGTAGCTGTAAGTCACCGGTGAGGTAGCCGGAGACCCGATAATACCGCACGAGAAAAATCCACAAAACGGGCAAAAAAACAACGACTACCGGCAGTCCAATTTTCAACCAATAGGTAAAGTCAACACCCCCCCTTTCTGGAAAAAGCTGCTGCATCATTCCGGCAAACACCATGTTCGGGGGAGTGCCAATCAGCGTTGCAGTACCTCCGATGCTCGCAGCATAGGCTATGCCCAGGAGTAGCGCATTGCTAAAGTTTATTGAGTCGGGCGTTGGTTCTTGTTGGTTGAGAATCCCTAAAGCCAGCGGTAAAAGCATCAACACCACTGCCATGTTGGTAATCCACATAGAGAGTAGTGCCGTCACTAAAATGAACCCCAGCAACAAGCGACGCTTATTCCCGCCTACCCGGATCAAAATCGCAAGAGAAAGCCGCTTATGCAAATCGTGGCATTCGATGGCTTTGGCCAATAGAAATGCGCCTAGCAACATGAGCACATAGCTATGTCCGTACATGCCAGAAAGCTCCGCTGCAGAATGAATCCCCAACAAGGGGAACAGAACGGCCGGCAAAAAAGCCGTCATATAAATTGGGATCACCTCCCCCAACCACCAAAATACCATTAGCACGGCCACCGCGGCAGTACGCTGTGCCAATGGCGGCATTTCCGCAATCGGAAATACTAATACCGTAAGGGCTCCAAGCACCCCAAGCCATAGAAAGACCTTCCGCTTCGTCATTGAAGGTGGGCCTTTATGCCGTTTTTGATTAGCTCAGTCCAGAGCTGGTAGCCGGTGCGGTTTTGATGAGTATTGTCAGGCCCAAAGAGCGAAGTATCTACATCACCTTGCTCCGTCAGATAAACCTGCCGCGTAGGGATCCAATGTACCTGCGCTTCGTCCTCACAGACTTTGCGGAGCGCTTCGTTTGCTGCATGAATTTCTTCAATCAGGTGTTGGCGTGAGGGCACATGAGTGATTTCCACTACGAAAATGGGAGTTTCCTTACTGTGGGTTTGAGTTCTGGAAATAATGTAGCGGAGATAGTTGGCAATTTCTTCAGGTGATCGATCGCCCTCATGTCCCCAGATATCATTGCCCGCAAAGACTACCAGCGCTACAAACTGATGCGGCATTATCAACCGATCGATGTAATAAGCGAGATCTACATAACTGGCACCGCCGTAGCCTCGCTGAATCACTGGATAAGGCGCCATATCTTCAGTAATTCGATCCCACAGCCGAATACTTGAACTCCCAACGAACAGTATGGATTCAGTTTGTGAAGGCTCCGCCTGATTCAAACTATCAAACTGCTCCATTGCTGGCTTCCATTTATCTATAATGTATTGGTAGCACTCAAAATCTACAGGCTGGGCAGCGGCTAGATGAGACAGGAGCAGCAGCGTAAATGCATATGACAGGAAAGGTATTTTCATGTGGACTTTAGTAAATATCTTTCGGCTAATATAATTTGATTAATCGTTTAATATTGCTTCAAAGAGGCATTAATTGCCAATTCATCAATAAATCATGACATTTAAGCCTATCCCATCAAATAAAGTAGCCGATTTACTACCATTTTCATGAATTTCATAATCTGAGCTTGTGTTTAAACGATTAAATTACTAGCTTGGCATACACCTTTTAAGAAGGTGTTTTTATAAAACGCCTGCTTAATCGTTTAACCTAACTAAAATTGAAATGTTACTACAATCCAACCACAAAATCATTTTTGCCGCTCTTCTAGTCTGGTCCACGGGACTACTAGTTGGATGCAACGACCACTTCAACGAAGTACCAAAACCATCACTAACCCAACCTGGAGTTACTCAATCGTCCACTCCTACTGGAACACTTCGGGATAAAAACGGTCAAATTATGCGTGCCACTCCAATGGTACTCAGCGGAAACAGCGAGATCACCGATGCGGCTGTAGCCGATGCCTTAAGTCTGGAGAGATGGCAATACATCAAAAGCCTTGGCTTTAACACCATTAGACTTTGTCTGGTAGATCCCTATTACGAATTGCAAACTCGGTGGAGCTACTGGACCTTACAAGAAACACTTGATGAAATCGACATCTGTGTAAACAATGCCCAAGCCGCTGGCATGAACATCATCATCAACTATCACAGTGTAGGTGAGATCGATCGTAAAGGGGAAAACATGGATCAGGCCTACGCCAAAAACTATTGGTCAGTGCTCGCGCCCAGATATGCGGATAATGACTGGGTCTACTATGAGATCTCTAATGAAACTTCATTTGAAGAGGATACTTATCACAACCCGGTTTTTATTCAGGCCTACAAAGAACTATATGATATTGTAAGAGCTGCTGCTCCCAACAAACAAATCATAGTATTCAGCTGGAATTCCGTAAACTTCGATTATCAAGCGATTGTCAATCATTTCGATACGCATTTCGACTGGAACTACACGACCATCGGTTACCACATCTACGGATCTTATACCTCTACTGACAAAATACAGGGGCTCATGCAAAACTATCGCGTGATGTGTACTGAGTGGGATTATCCTGGGTCACAATGGGTCCCAGACAACTTTGGAGGGAATTACCTGATAGCCGAAACCATGGAAGAACTCGGCAACAGCTGGGCAGACTGGAGACATTGGGGCGATACTGCTCTGGTAGAAATTCGAGATGTGCTTATTCCTGATGCTATGCAAAAAGGCTACTGGTGGGGTGCAGGAGGAAACAGCGCTCCAACAGCAAGCATCACCAGCCCACAGGATGGAGCCAGCTTCAACTCTGGAGCCTCCATCACCCTGGACGCCTCAGCATCAGATGCAGATGGAACAGTAACTAAAATAGATTTTTATGCAAACGGGACACTGTTAGGAACGGACACTTCCGCTCCTTATAGCTACACCTGGTCGCCTGCCGACGGGTCATACAATGTGACCGCAGTGGCTACAGATGATCAACAAACTACTGGCACCTCAGCAGTGGTGCAGATTACAGTTGGCAATGCTACACCTACCAATATCGTAAACGCGGATTTTGAATTGGGTAATCTAAATGGCTGGAGCGTGACTGGTACTGCTAGTATTTCCACTGATGCACAAAGCGGTGGATCTGGAGCAACGATCACCGATAAAGACAGTAAGCTCTACCAGCAAATCAGTGTCAACCCTAATACCACCTATACGGTATCGGTGTGGTGTAAAAAGGTAGATTCTCAGAGTGGTATCAACATAGGAGTAGAAAACTATGGTGGCAGCACTGTGAGCACTCAAAGCTGGTCTTCAAGCTGGGAACAAGTATCGGTAACATTTACCACAGGTCCGACGGATACCTCGGCGACAATTTTCGCTTCTCCACAACGCAAAAACAGAACACATCTGGTAGATAACTGGACCATTTCGATAAGCAACTAATTTTCTAATCTTCCTCTCCGAATGGAGAGGAACAACCTTCAACCAATAAACTAAAACTATTATGAAAAAACTATTCCAAATGTTCGTCCTTTCGCTAGCAGTAGCCTGGAGCTACATGCCAGCACAAGCACAAAATGGCTGGTGTGGTCAGTCCAAAAAAGAAGACTGTGGTGATTGGGTGGTGCAGATGAACCTCTTTAATGGTGGATCTTTTGGCAACGATGACTGTGTATCCTATAGTGGCTGCGTATCCTCAGCTCAGTGGGACTGGAGTGATCCGGGTGCCTGGTCACAGCTATTGCTAGAAAAGGAGGGATTCTGCGGAGTAAACAACCGAATTTCCAACACAAAAAACTTCAATGTATCGTACAATGGAGGCTTTAGCAATGCCTATGGCAACCACCGTATGGCGATCGTATCGTGGGGTAAAACCGCGGACAATTGCAACTGGACCACCAACAACCTCTACGAGCTCTACCTTCATGAAAAGTCTTACAATGAGACGAATGATTACGCGAGCTGGTGTACCTATGTGGGTGAGTCCTCTTCTTGTTCAGGCTCTACCTACAAGCTATACGATTGTGGCTATCAAATCATCGGTCGCTCACTGAGAGGCTGGAGAAACAACCCACGTACTTCAGGTACTACTGATGTAGATTGTCTGTGGGAAAACTTCAAAGCACTAGGCCTTGCTCCTGACGTATACTACTACTTCACCGAAGTAGGAGCTGAGGTAGGTCCAAACTCAGGAGGTACGTTCAACATGTATAGCCAAAACATGTGGAGAGATGCAGAGCCTGCTGGCAGCAACATCACTAATAATGGTGTTTACAGACTCAAGTGCAACTGGGGCAACAAGTACCTGGCGGTAGATCACGGTGGCTCTTGGCCAAACGTAGAAGTAGCTAACTCTAACAGCTCTGACAATAAGCAAAAGTGGGTTTTGGAAAAATACCAAAACAATACGTTCCGTCTGCGCAACCTGGCTAACAACCAGTACCTACACGCAAGTGGCACAGCCAACAATGCCAATGTACAAGCCGGCACACTCAACACTGGCTGGGGCAGCCAGAGATGGCACCTCAAGCAATACAGCGGCAGCACTTACTGGCTGGAAACTGAGTATGGCAACAATGACCTGTCTGGTAGCAATGTGAACGGCGGCAATGTAACCGTACATGATGAAAACGCCACCTGGGGATCACAGCGCTGGACACTCGAGTACACTGGAACTACGGCTAGATCTGCTGAAGTGGCTGAAGCTGCTGCAGCCATCAGTATCTACCCTAACCCAGTAACTGATGTGCTGAGAGTGAATGCTCCAGAGGATTTCTCACTAACATTGTTGAGCCTGGACGGTCGCACTGTACTAACGCATGATTTGCTTAAATCTCAGGAAGCTATTGATTTGGAAGGACTGGCAAACGGTCTGTACGTAGCTAAAATAGTTACAATCTCTGGTCAGGAACTTTCTCAGAAAATCCAAATCTCTAAATAAACAATCGTTTCTTACTCTATACCATTCACCGCTCAGTTTTACTGGGCGGTGTTTTTTATTTTTAACAGCTAACCATTTTTTCACATGAACGTCTCCCGACATATCTCCATCTTCCTTTTGCATATACTCATCTGTACTTCTGCCATCGCCCAGCAAAACGGATGGTGCGGTACTTCCAAAAAAGAACACTGTGGAGACTGGGTGGTGCAGATGAACCTGTTTCGTGGTGGGCAGTTTGGTGAGGATGACTGTGTGGAATACACCGACTGTGTAAAAGATGCCAAATGGACCTGGTCTGACCCAGGTGTCTGGACCCAGCTCTTACTCGAAAAAACCGGATTTTGTGGCAAAGGCTATCACTTGTCCAACACGGAATCCTTCGATGTGAGCTACAATGCCCATTTTGAAAACGACTATGGCCATCGGCGAGTTGCTATCGTCTCCTGGGCCAAAACCACTGACAACTGCGACTGGACCACTGACAATCTCTATGAACTTTACCTGCATGAGCAGTCCTATGGTGAAGAAGACAACTACGATAGCTGGTGCACCTATGTGGGCGAATCACCAACCTGCTCCGGCTCCACTTACAAACTGTATGACTGTGGCTATCAGATCATCGGTAGGTCACTCCGCGGCTGGCGAAACGAACCCCGCACAACAGGAACCACGGATGTCAATTGCCTCTGGGAAGCCTGGCGATCGCTTGGATACGCACCAGATGTCTATTACTACTTCACAGAAGTAGGTGCAGAGGTTGGCCCCAAATCTGGCGGTGAGTTTTACCTCACTGATCAGGACATGGTAAGATTCGGGAAATAAGTTGCTGCCGTGCAGCCAGTCCTTTCAGAGAATGGCTTTGTTGATAATTGAGCTATTCAACCTGCTGAAGGTCCATACAGCTTGGATACCGTTTTCATCGGGATGAACATTTTGCCGCTTGTTGGGAGGTTTATAAAGCCGTACTTAGCATAGAACTGAACAGCTATACCATCGATTGGATCTACCACGATCGCCATAGAAGCAACCGTTTTTGTGGCGTCATAACTTCTCTTTAGCGCATCAAGTAACAAAAGCTCACCAATCCCTTCACCTTTATTCTTTTCATTTCTTGCTAACCTCCCCAACAAAGTAACAGGTAGGTTTTCATATGAAGGAGGGAGAATTTTTACGATCTCTTCCGGCAACTCACCTTTATCTATGCTTGAACTTGATAAGGTATAATATCCTTTAACAAATCCCGATTCATCGGCAAGAACAAAGCACGCCGATAACTTTCGCTTGACGTCCTGGCCTGCTTGTTTGTGCAAGTAATTATCTAGTAATAAGTTCCCACAAGAGAAATCGGACTTTTTGTGAGATTTAGCTAATGGCTGAGTGAAGTACCTCATTTATTACTCAGCTCTTCCTTGTATTTCTTGGCTGCCGACATTAACGCCTCATTAGGCTCCGACTCACCAAGTAAGGCATCAAAAAAAACTTCTTTGTCCTTATCTGATGAGACTATCCTTTCATGCTCATCAATAATTTGCTTGGCTTTATCCTGAACGGAATAAATGACAAACTCTGTGAGCGTACGATACCCCCCAAGTACCGCTGCCCGCTCAAAAAATTCTTTTTGCTTTTTAGATAGCCTTGTATCAAATCTTGCTTCTGAAGTTTTCATATGCTCACGCTTTAGCACTACTAACGTACGTACTATATCCGTACATTACAAACTAATATACGTTTGATACCCGTACATAGTTCTATTATACTTGAAAGTCACTCAAAATCTTGATCGCAGCTTATTGGAGAGCAAATACCACTTGAGCATACATATCTAGCTGGTCGAGCGTGATCAAGTAATCCTCAGTGGTTTCCTCCATAGTATAGCCCGTGCTGGAGCCAAAAATCTTTGGCTTGTCGTTTTTTACCAATTGCTTGCTCACTCGTAGTGTGAGATCATAGAGCGGCACTTCGTCTTCCACCTGATTCGTCTCTTTGTGCAAGAAATAATTGACCAGGTTGATTACCAGGTTACCGTCCTTTTGTCTGAGGTACATCTCCACACTTTGTGGAGCATCTAGCACTTCTACATCCCGCGTCACATCCATGTGCTTCAGCAGGTTGTCAGCTACACCTTTGAGGTACCACTGATCCTCCGCCAGATACACCCTGAAAATGGGTGCGGCCGCATAAACTACCTGGCCTTCTCCATACCGATGGCTCACAATGCCAGCCGATGACGATTTCTTGCCTGGCGGGGACAATTGCGCATTTCTGAAAAAGAACAACTCCTCGGCCTTAGGCTCAATCAATGGATACACATGATCGCCCAGGCTTTGAGCTCCTTCTTTTGGGGTAACCTCAAAAAACTTACCCGGAGTTAAGAGCAAAGACTTTCGCAACCCATCAGAGATTTCCTCCTTGAGATCCAAATAACCTACGCTGTATGGACTCATACCCTGGAAATTGACACCCATCACGTCCGCCAGTTCGAAGGTTTGTTTTTGAGGGTCAAAAGTAGAGTTGCCGGTAACCAAAAGCTTGCCGCCTTGCGCTACGTACGCTCGCAATGCCTCTTGTGAGCTTGGAGATATTGCTCCTACATCGGGCAGCACAATCGCTTTGAACTGTGACAGTTCGGGCAAGTTGCCTTCGAGTATCAAGTCAAAATGCCAACCCCGATCCACCAATGCTTTAGCAGCACCCATGTAGGCATCAAGCTGTCCGGGGTTCGGTCCGTATATGGCGTAAATATCAAAAGGAGTCGCAAATAATCCGACTTGCGGATAGGATGTGGCACCAATGGATTGTGATTCCATCTTTTCGATGTACTGAAACACATCTCCTATTTTTCGATAGATCTCCCCATCCAACTCTCCGGAAGGATAGGTCTGGTCACCGAGATTTATCACGCCTCCATGTGCCGCAATCCTACTCGCCACGGCCAACATATTTTCAGTAGTCTGATCATCCCAACCTCCCCAGCCATGGATAAACCGGCTTGTAGTAGACTCCCAGGGTTTATCGTACTGCTCTAAATACTTCATGGTCAGCAGCGAGTGTGTCCAGGCCTCCTGGTGCCACGTGGCTCCGGGGTGCGTTTCGATCGAGCAAAAGTCTACGAGAGGAACCAGCCGAGGATCCCTGCCCGCGGTATTGTAACTGATCAGTACCTCAGGCTTGATCTCCTTGACCGTGTTGATCATTTTTGAAACCGCCTCGTAGCGTGTATCGCTTGCCAAAAGTCGGGCCTCCTCATGTGAAGCATAGGGCCTTCCATTTTGTTCTTCAAATTTGGCGCGACACCACTGGCAGTAGCAGGCATTGTTTTCTATAATATCTATCCAAACCGCATCGATCGCGTAGTTAGAGGTGATTTCTTTTAGTTCTGGCAACACCATTTCTTCCAGATAGGGACTATTAAGGCATATTTGATTCCACCCAGTTTCATTGAGAGAGCCGCTCGTACCCATTTTCCGGCCTAGCGTGTCTCGCTCCATCCACTCCGGCTGATTTAGCTCGATCGGTGTAAGCCAACCTACCGAGTAATAGGCAAGGATTTTCATTCCCTGCTTTTGCCCTTCTTCCACAATCTCCCCAAGCATATCGGTCTCAGCTGGTAGTCCGCTGTGCTTATGGCCTATTTGGGTGTTGTAGTAGCAGTTGCCATGGTGGCCTTTGGCAAAAGTCACGAGTGAATTCACCTCAGCATCCCGCAGTGTTTGAATGTATCTTTTCGCATCAAAGCTTTTGATGGCTACTTCCGGAGCCACTTCCAACGTGTGAAAATCCATGTGAATCCGCCGGATGTTCTCCCCAAACCAATTGTTTGATGATTGGGCGTTCGCCAAAAAGGCCAGGGCGAGCACGACAATGGTCAATCCATTTTTGATAAGCTGCTTCATAGGTATTTCACTTTTCTTATTCGTTCAATTATTCCTCTGGAAGCTGCTGCAGCACCTCACGAATCGAGGCGTACATATCTTCCATCATGGCTTCTTTTTCTATAGTCTTGTAAAGCCAAACATTCGGGTTTTCAAAACTGGTAGCCTTTACCTCACTCGCCAGCGAGGGTTTGGCGATGGCTTCCACCAGGGCTACATCCCACAACACTCGCTCGTAGCGACCATCATCCAGGTGCGTGCGCCACCGATTTACGAGGTAGGCTCCCAGGGGATGTTCTTGCTCCAGTTCTTGCTGTGCGGTAGCGAATCGGGTGGTCATGGGCGCCACCACATTGATCGGCATGATGTGAAGCTCCACAGGTGTGGTAAGCATCAGGTCTACCGCCTGCGGATCCATCAAGGCATTAAAATCCAACTTCTTACATTGCATTTTTTCGAAATCATAAGTCGTGCCCAACCAATACACGCTGAGTTTGGGAGCATTCTCCGGCGCGATGTAGAGTGCAGAGGCCACATTAGTCAGTGCGCCCATAGCGACTACAGTGAGCTTATCACCCTCAGGTAGGGCTTTGGCCTGGGAGATTATTTCATAGGCTGCGGCGGAGTGTTGAGCCTGGTCGCCCCAGTCATACATTCTTTTATACCCACCTCGTCTCAGCTTAGTGGTTGCTATGGGCTTTAGGTATCCGGTCAGGATCATATTGAGCCGATGACTTTCTTCCATGGCTTCTGCCGGAGCCCACTGGCTAGCCTGCCATTGGGTTGCGTTGAGGGCAGTGATCTCCCACTGCGGCACACCAAAAGCACGAACGATGGCGTATAAGTCATCCACCTCGTTGGCAGTGTCTGCATCGAGGATTACCGGGATCTTCTCCTCTGCCTGCGGTACGTCAGCGAGGAGGAATGCGAAAAGTAGCGTAAGTAAAATCATAGAGCAATTAACACATTTTGCACACAATGCCTATCCAGCATTACCCGAATCACTTGCGCTGATGCTGCGGTGTTGTCAATAAAAGCGGTTCGATCACTTCACGAGCATATTGCTGCGGATCCATTTTTGGCACCACATACGAATGCTCCTTATCGGGTTCGCTTCGCCAGTAGTTGACTCCCACCTGGTCTACTTCATTGTATCCCTGATCTACTACCGTAAAATAGTCTGCCACCCCGGTTACCGCCAGTTGCACGGTTATAATGTCCCATATTGACCAGGGCTCCACTTTGGCACTAGACTCCATCCCGGTCCAGTCGGGGGGATTGGTGAAAAAATACTGATATCCACTTCGCAACAAGTGTGAGGCTGGCAGCTCGTTAATTCGGCTTCCCGTTCCATATCCTTCATTGATATGGCCAATTTTCCCACCATTGAAAATCATAGGTCGCGGGCAATTGGCAATCACATATTGACTAACTCCTGGTCCGCCCCAATGGAAATTGGCCTCTTTTCCGCCATCTCCTGGGTATCTACCTCCCATGATATAGCATGCTTTCACTTTTTGGCCTACCAGCTCCAGCCCAGACAAGTCAGAGTGCTCATCCGCCGTACTTTTAAACAAATAGTAAAGGTTGCTCAGCCGCCCAGTCACCACAATGGTGATACTGGTATCAGCACTGCTCGCCAACAACTGCCGATAAAGACTCGTAGCGTCTGGCGCTTCGTCATAGGAAAGGTCTTGTGGGTAGTTGGTGGCGAGGTGCCAGGTATATTCTTCTTTGGCAAATGGCTCCTCATTTTTATACGCCCCTACCGGCAAGTCACCCCTACCAAAATACGTATTTACTGCATCAATGCCAGACACATGATGCTCCATAGACCAGGATGACATCACCGCCTCGATGGAGCAAAGCCCACGATCGGCATAGACATGCAAAGCATATAATGCGCCCAGATCATCAATATCTCCGCCTATATCGGTATCGAGAATGATCTTCGGAGGGCTTTGCTCCATATGCTCTGGAATGAACAGGCATCCTGCCAACAAGAGCGCAAGACTCAGCGATTTTGCAACGAGGGCCGGCATCAGTTCAGTACAAGACGTTTCACAAACTGCGCACCATCTACATACAGGTGTAGTAGGTATACTCCTGAGTCAATACCGGTGAGGTCGAGACGTTTAAATTCATTTCCGGCGCCTGTTCTGATTTCACTACCCGACAGGTCATACAGTTTGTACGTGTACGTTCTGGCTCCCAGCACCTGCACTTTACCGTTCGCTGGATTAGGGTACAAAGAGATGTTCTGCCTGATGCTTGCACCGAGGGTGCGCTCTACTACTTCGGGATATTCGTAGCAGCCCATGTCTGGCTCAGCGGCTACCGGTCGTGCCAAACCATTAATGTCTATTTCAGCGAAGTTTTCTGTATTTCCTCTGTTGATAGCTGGACTGTTGGCTTCCAGCCCGAAATAGCTTTCAAAATCTGCTCTACTGGTAAACTGATCGGGGCGTTGTGGGTTTTTGAACCTGGGATACTCCTGTCTATTGCGCGCATAAAACACATTTGCTGCCATGGCCGGATCCACCGAACCAATGTCTCTATCTCCAACAACCAGATTGTTTTTCACTTCTGAAGTAGCGCTCGTATTGTACAATCTCAGGGCATACGTATACAGGTCTGGATCTTCTACGAAGATGTTATTGTAAATCTTCACATTTTGAGCTGTGTAGCCCTCCAGATCGCCTTTTTCGTGCCCATAGTCGTTGAGCACGTACAAGTTGTGCCAAAGGGTATTGTTTCGGACCGTCACATTGTCAGAGTTAAACATATGGATGCCACGTCCGCCATTCATGAAGCTCAGGTTGTTTTCAATAAGCGTTTCGGAGTAGTATCCGCCCGTTTGGCCCTCAGGATTGTTACGTGTATTTCGAAATAAATCGAGGATAATTCCATTGCCATCGGTAGGCACATCATGCCCCCCTGGAGTAAATGGTAGTCTACATTCGTTACCAAAAGCGATGTTGCGGCGGATGATGAAATGAAAACCGGGTTTCTGATCATGTTCTACAGGCAAGTAGTAGCTTATCCCACTACAGTTGTATTCACTGCGCTTGGCATTGTCCTGCACGATATTATCCTCGACCGTCACATAATCACTTCCTCTTGCGGAGATTCCATTGCATCCACAGTCATGCACGTAGTTTTTTCTAAATACAATATGATGACTCCTTTTACTGGCCTGCAGGCCGGTACCCTTCGTCGGGTTTTTCTGATAAAGCTCCAGCCCTTCTACTACCAAATAAGAAGACGTTTGGATCTCGACCAAATTACCCCAGGTCGGTGCTCCTTTCAAGGTGATTTTCGCACCCCATTCATTGATTGCAGCAATCATGGTAGGATCATCCGCAGTGGCATGAAGTGAGTCTACCACGATAGGATCAACATAGTAAGTGCCGTCAGCTATCCAGAGTGTATCTCCTGCCTCGAGCTGATCAATGGCATGATTGACAGTCTCCCAGGCGTGCGGTGCATCATTGGCTAATCCATCGTTGGAGTCATTACCATCTGTGCGCACAAAGTAGGTAGAGCTATAGGCTTCTAAGCAATAGCAATAGGCAGTAATGGCGATTAGCAGCCGTGCACAGGTCGTAAAATAGCTTTTTGATTTTGTCATAAGATTTCGAGTTTATCTGCGAAGCTTTTTTCCGGCAATTGAACCGGTTATTTCATTAAAATAATATCTGAGTACACCCCAGGGTTTTTCCAGGGCTCACCTCCTTCAGTATTCATTAAGGCTGTTTCCCGCTGCTCATGATCAGCATCATTGACCATAATCGCCATACCGAATACACTGCCCGACTTGAGGCTCAACGGACGGAGATTGGAAGTAGGGATGCGTAGCTCATAAGTAGTGATATCCTCATCTCGTACCACCGCGAGGGCCACATCATCCGAAAGCCCCTGCTTTAAAAATGCTGTTTGCCAGGAGGGCACATAGGCTTTGAAAGCTTGAGGCCCAGCGGGCGTCAGTGACAGTGACCAGGCATAGTCGTCTTCCAGATTTGGCGCCTCTGGCGTGCCATTGTTTTCCATGTCGAAAAACAACTGAATACCGTCGTTTTGATAGACCGCATTGCCTTCAAACTGCTGCAGGTGGATGTCGTCACGCACTTTTACAGCCAAATAAAAATGCTCATCATCCCAACTAGTGTACCATTTTACTGAAAGGTCGTCCGCCCCGTGGTATTGGTTTTTCTGGAAACTAAAGTGATCATCGGGCCCAAGCTCACCGGCCGATATTCCCGACCAGTCATCCAGCCTTCCATCAATTGTCAGCGGTTTTTTCAGGTGCTGACTCAAGACAATCTGTGAGTTTAGCTCTTTGGAGCTGAGTAAAACGCCTTGATTATCATATACCGAGACATTGGCATTTACGCCCAGTGTTGCGCCGGAATGCTCAGGTGCCTGTTGAAATCCAAGTGAAAATGTTTTTGCTTGCTGACTGGACAGCTCATATTTCTGACGAGATTTCTCTCCGTTGATGACGATTTCCAGATAGCCGTTGAGGGTTTCGTGGTATTGGTTGAATAGCTCCAAATCAAGGGTTTGCTCGTCGGCCAATTCGAAGGCAATCTCCAGCGCCTCCTTTTTTTCGTAGCGAATGTAGCTTTTCGCTAAAGCGGATTTTAGGGTAGCTAAATCTTCCGCTTCGAGCAGTTGTGGCATGTAGCTCAACTCCAGTAGGTCAAAGCCATGCTCACGAGATGTACGAAGTGCTCCTCCAAAAATGTTGGTAGCCTCCACATGCTCCTCCGGGTTAAAAACCTGCAATGTGAGCGGCTGACGATTACCCAGTGCCAGCTGACGATCAAAGTCCCACAAGGCGGCCATCGCCTGTCCTGAAGGGTCTTCAAACAGGTAGCATTTTATGGTTTTGCCCAGGCTTATTTCTTCCACGAAGCTGCTATTTCCAAGCTTCCGCGCTAAGCCATGATAGACCATAGCATGAGCCCTGGGCATCATACTTAGTGTCTCAAATCCAAGGTTTGGCAGCTGCCATTCGGTATTGGCACGGATACGTGCGGCATGCTTGAGTACAATCAGGGTAGTCCGTGCTCCCAGCGCAAGCCCCACAGGATATCCACTCAAATCTTCTGTGAAGGGAGGCATTTTGGAGTCAAAATGGCCTTCAAAAATGGTGGCATCAAACTCAAATGGAGGAAAATGCTGTTCCAGATAATGTCCACCTTCCGTAAGCCACAGCTCACCAGCAAAGCCGTAGCGATTGGCCATCCGTTCTAGTTTGGTCAGCGATTTGTCCAATGAAGGCAGCTCAGGGGTTTTCTGATAGGTATGAATCGCCAGCACATCAAAATAGTCCCCTCCGCCCAATCGCAGAACTTCTTCTACCCAGTCTAACGAGCCCTGGCTAATGTTGGCAAGGTCTGGAGAAACCACCACCGCGCCGGGTATGACCTCTTTGATCAAAGGATAGAGCCGCTCCATGTAGCGTACCAGCTGAGGCGGGTCATACATAAACGAGTGCTTCCACTTGTGCTCAGGCTCATTCACAATTTTCCAGTACTTGATGTGGCGGTATTGTGCCAGATAGTCACGCATACCAGCCATCACTGTATCGAGTGCAGCATCAGAAATCTCGGCTATCTCACGAAGCTTGAGGTAGTGTGGGTACCGCTTCATGATCGGGTATAGCACGGGCGCATTGATGGTCTCCCAAAGCGCTACATGGTCCGGATCCATGTGATTGTGACTGTTGTTGAGCATGATGCCCAGCCCTAGTCTTTTGTACAAGTCTACAGTTTGTTTATGATTGGCATTGAGCGTGCTTCCGTAGCCAAACAAGGCCTGATGCTTGAGGTCCTGAACCCCGGATTCGTCGATTACGGCATATCGAAATACCTCTACATCATCGAAATCATCGCCTTGCACATACAGCTCCAGCGTGTAGTAGCCTACCTCTTTGACGAAACTATTTAGGTCAGCTGACAATATCTCGCTGGAGCCAGCTGCCAGCTTCTTTTGGGCAAAAGCCTTTTCGTAGACTTTCTCTTTGAAAAAATGCCTCACTACCAGTCTGCAACGTACTGATTGACTGTTACTACTGATGTTAGTAAGGCTAAATGAAATGCTTTTGGGCTCACTGATGTCCACTACTCGCTCAAAAGAGTCCAGGCTCGCCACCACAGGCTTTAGTTCGAAAGGACCAGGTACCGTTCCCGCCTCCAGCTGAATGGCATCTACCCAGTAAAATGACTTGGTCGGCAAATCTTCATCCCATGGGGCCATCCAGTCTTGTCCAAAAAGCAGGGTAACGTATTCGTCCTTTGCTTCGAACTGAAACTCATACCGCTTCCACTCATCGGTTAGTGACTCTTTGGTCCCCTGACTCCAGTCTGCGTAGCGGGAAGCCGCATGAAAAATAATCTCAGCACCAGGCACCTCTGCTTTGGCATAAAAACTCACCGTATAAGTCTCGCCTATGCTTACTGGCACATAGTAACTGATAATGAATGGATGCACATAATTGGGCCACTGCCCTTTGGCCTTTAGCTGCGCGAGCAGTTCCTGCTGCCACTGATCGTGCTGTATGAGGTGATTCTGTTTTCGGTTGTCCCAAAGCGCTAGTCTGGCGCTATAGCGGCCATGCGCCGAAGTGGTAGAGTCTATCAGAAACCACTCCTGGTCATGATCGAGGTTTACAATTCGGGAATTGCCAGTGGATACTGTCGACCACAGGTGAGTCCCTTGCTCAAAACTCGGGTTTGGAAGCAAATTGACTTCTGATCCACTTTGCGGCATGAGCACCTTATTGAGTGCAGCATAGCTTTCCGGATCCTGGGCTTGATCTTGAGCCGTACCCGATCTCCCCATTAGCAAGAAGCCAACGAAAAAGACACTCAATATCCGAACCATTTGTTTCTTTTTCATTTTTTGAAAACCCATTTCTACCAGAGCTTCAAATCCCATTAATACTCAAACACCACGGCCGTATGGCACGTCAATTCGGGCACAACAACCTCCAGCCTGCCTGCATTGGTCTGAGGCGTCAATAGCTCACCTGAAGGCACCAAATAGGCGCGCTTGATGGTCTCAGGAAAATCCACAGATACAGGAATATCATAGACGGTAGGCAGATCTTCGATCACCCGCACTTTGCCCCGCTGAATAGGCGATGCATAAAGCAGGTGCACCACATATCGGTTTTTGTCTGGCTGATGCAGGAGGTTTACCCGTCCCATGCTCTGCATCGATACTTTCACAAAAGCCTTAGTTTGAAGCAGCTGAAATGCATTGTGAAACAGGTCTCGGTGGAGCTGAAGCCCCATTTCTTTAAACTGCTTGTCCAGGTCATGCGCAAAGTAGATCACATTGCCATTTCGGATGACCGCCGGATGTGGCGCATCTTCTAGTCTAAAGGGTGTGTTTTGATGCGACGAAAAATGACTTAAGGTACGCGAAAAGTAAGGTTCTCTCAGTCTAGCCAAAACCTCCGTGCCCTCACTAGGTTTCACGCGTACGGCCGGGTTGTAATTGAGGAATGGCGAGCGCACAAGATTTTCGGCTATCTGGTCATTCACCACGGTATAGTCTACGTCATAGTTAGCTTCTCCGAGATATGTCGCACCAATAGGCAGGATTGACTTACCATCACGAAAGGCCCCTTTCCCAAAAGCAATGACTTTCCCTCCACGAGCCACAAAATCGTCGAGGCGTTGCTGGTCTCTTTCCAAAATACCATCACTTGTCAGAACCAGCACCTCGATATCCGACCAGTCGTCCAGCAGGTTGACCACATTGAAGTTGATCTGATTTTGCACGAGCATGGCTACTGCTCCCTCCAGCGCCGGCTTGTCTCCACCCACATAGAGTCCAGTGGTAGCCAGGTGTTGAGCGCCTACTCCATAGCTCTCTATTTTTTTAGCATACTCAAAGGCATACCCAATATTTTCATAAGTGCTCATGTCCATCTCGCCAGATGGGTGTAGCTGATCCCCAATGTTGATATTTGCACCGTAAGCCACCATAGATGCCACCTCGTAGCGCAACGCATCTTTGGATTTAAAACCGCCAAATTCTCCCCATGCCGTATGAAACTTCCCACTCATGGCTACTATGTCTTTGCCCGTAGCAGCAAAATACTTGGACCTCCATGGAAACACATCATAGCCAAACCATGCGGTGGGCAGGTCTTCCAAATCCAGTTTGGTATTGAACCGGAACATTTTGTATTTGAAGTCCGCCAGCATTTTGCTATTAAACTCTGCGGTGGTACCATTCCAAAAAACCGAAATACCAGGCTTGTGCTTTTGGACGATTTCGAGCGTCTTCTGATAAAACGTCTCATAGCGCTCGATGGTACGTTGGTAAACAGCCTCCTCATCATTGATGTCTATTCCTTGCGCCTTATAATCAGCCCGGGCAGCAGCGTTGTAGTTGACCCTCCAGGGGGTATGTATATCAAACCAAATCCCATCAATGTCATAGTTTTTTACAATCTCCTCCGTTTGCAGATATATCTTCTCCGCATACGCTCCCATAGGCTCCAGGTAATGCCACCCGTCAAACGAATCATTTGGCCCTACATCTTTAATGCCGTCTAAAAACTGGCTCGATCCATCCTTGTTTTTCTGTACCCATTCCGGGTAGGCTTTTGCTTCCCAATCAGAATAGCCTACGGTAAAATAAATCTTGACCTTAACCCCAATTTCTCTGCATGCCTCTATTTGTGCTTTCATCAGGTCAAAATCCAAATGCGGGTGCATTTTGCCTACCTTGGTGTCATAATAGGACCATCCATGATGCCCTTTAGCGAAAATGTTGATAGCATTGACATTGCCCACTTTTAAGGCTTCCTGAAACTGCTCTTTGCTAAACTCCGCAGCTATGTCTTCGATGTGCTCAGAGGTATGAAAATCCAGGTGAATCTGTCTGGTGCCTTCCTGATTTTCGAGGGTGGTTTCGAGCTCCACAGTTGCTGTGTCTTTTGAAGGAGTACAACTCAACAGGAGAGAAAAAATGCAGATGGTAACTAACAGGTTTTTCATATCACTCAGGGTAAAAAATTGATCAATAGACAAAAGATTAGAACTCATGGATTTGGTCGAATAATGGCTTCAAAACATCCAATAGCAACACCTGCCTGCACGGTACGAGGATATCCTCCCAGGTCTTTGGCAGGTATGTCTCCAGTATAACCACTCCGAGCTGCCGGGCTGTCCCGGTTTATCCCAAACCAGGCACGAAGTGCAGCTGGAGTGACTGCTGGCGGAGTTTTATTCGGATTGGCCAGGCCGGCATAGCTTTGAGCTTCTACTGGATGCAATTGATTGTCTTTTACAAAAAGAGATTGCCCACAAAAGTCTACCGGACCAACGACCAGGTTGTTAAACACGCGGGTATTGGTGCTGTCATTGTCATAGCACCTCAGTGCTTTGGTTGGTAGCTCAGGATTTTTAACGATCAGGTTATTGTATATCTGAGAACCAGTAGAGTTGTCCAGGCTGATATCGCCGGGAAAATCCATATAATTGGAAAGCACATACAGATTATGAAAGCTCGTATTGTTGCGGATAGTCACATTGTCTGACTTGTATACAGCAATGCCCCGGCCGCCATTATTAAATGCGAGGTTATTTTCTACCAGCACAGCTGCATGATAGCCTCCTTCCTGACCACCACCCTGGGTATTGCGAAAATCATCGATGATGATGCCATTACCATCCGTCGGGTTCTTATGGCCATGAGGGCTAAACGCCAAATCACATTCGTTTTCAAACGCTACATTGTTTCTGATCTCGATGTGATAGCCCGGCTTTTGATCGTGCTCAATAGGGTGCCATACCGTGATACCGCTGCAATTCCACTTATTTCGTTTGGCATTTCCTCTGACCACATTGCCCTCAAAAATGAGGTAGTCGCTGGTGCGCGAGGCGATTCCATTGCATCCGCAGTCGTGTACATAGTTGTGACGGATGGTCACGTGGTGGGAGCCATCACGCACGTCTATGCCCACACCTGTATCTATGAGGTCAAAAATCTCAAAGCCTTCGATCACCACATAGGATGAATTGGTCACGTTGATCACAGCCAGGTCCTGATCAGCTGTGGTTTGCTGGGTGATAGCTGCCTGCCACCGGTTATTTGCAGATATGATGGTGACTTGCTCCGGTGATCCGTGCAGATTTTCGATTTTGAGCTCTTTGGTCACATACAGCCCATCTCCTACGTGCAGGTGATCCCCGGGCTCCAACTGAGCTACCGCATGGTCCAGTGTCTGCCAGGCGCCTGCTGGCGTATCACTTGTGCCAGGGTTGAGGTCATTGCCGTCTATGCGCACGTACAGATCTCGGGCACTTAGCTGTATAGCTAAAAGACTGACGGTGAGCAGGTACATGTATTTTTTCATCATTTTGGTGTTTAGCAGTCTCGTATCAGGCGGCCACCAGTTCTTGTTTTCGCTTCAGCACTACCCAGTTGTACACAGCCAGTAGCAAGGGCACGATGTGAATGAATGCCGAAACAATAAATAGCTTGGCTGCACTGCCATAGTAGTCATAGAGGTAGCCCATGAGCATGATGCCCACATACTGTCCGATACCGTAGGTCATGGTATAAAAGATCGTCTGGCCTGTGGTGACCAACTTTTTAGGCACATTGTCTGTCACGAAAGACACACAGGCAAGCGTAAAGAGGGCGATTTCGGAGTGGAGCACCTGGATGCCCACCAGCACAAATTCACTGCTGGTATTGGCAATGATCACCCAGCGGATCATACTCATGACAATGGAGAAAATAATGAGCAGGTGGATGCCAAACCATTTTTTGAGCTTATCAAAAAAGTACATGAATACGACCTCTGAAAGCGTACCTACACCCACACTGAGCCCTACTACTGAAGGTGATAGCCCCAGCGACTCCACCAACGGACCGTAGTACACCCAGTAGGCAGCGATGCCCATGATGTTGATCATGGCCATGATGTAAAATAACACGAGGTGGCTCTTTTTGAAAAGTGCCTTGATCTCATCCCAACCCGGACGGTCCTGTTTTTCTGCAGTGGTTTTCGGCAGACCAAGGGAGTTGAGAAACATCAACCCAAAACTTACCACAATCGCCACAATGACCGACACGTCGTTCCACGTTTTACCGCTAAGGTCTATGTAATATCCCAGGCACACAGAGCCTAAAAACCATCCTGCTGGCGCAAAAAGCCGCAGCTTTCCAAAATCGAGCCCGTGCTCTTTGGCACGAGTAGACGTCACTGCATCGAGGATGCCCATGATCCCGATTGAACAAAAAGAGTAAATGAAAAAAGAGCCAAATATGAACCAGTAATCCTTTAGGAACAGGAGCGGCACACTTCCTACGAATGTTCCAAACGAAAGAATCTTCAGGATGAGCTGTGGCTTCTGGATGCGATCGGAAATCCACCCCCATAGCAGAGGCACTCCTATCAGCCCGCAGAAAGCTCCAAGCGAAATAATAAAACTGATTTCTTTACCAGAAAACCCTTCTGTTTTGAGGTAGGTAGGCAAAAAGGCGCCCACACAGCCCAACCCCACGTGAAACAGGAAATAAAATGCCCGGATTACATTGTTCATAATATGGAATAGGTTAGAAAAATTCGGGATGAGCATACACTCACCCCGAGCACAAAAAAATTATTTCAAATCATCGAGAATATCCTGAAGTGCCACTTCAGCATAGCCGATGTAAGTGTCTGCTGCGCCGTAGTAGATTTTCACGATCCCGTCTTCTACCAGCACGCCACAGTTAAAGATCACATTGCCAAAGAACCCATTGATCTCATAGTCTTCCTCAGGAAGCATGATGGGGTTTTCAGATCTGGAAATGATTTTGGATGGATCCTCCAGGTCATACAGCACACCTCCCAGACAGTATACATTGTCCTTAGAAGCGCCGTGGTAGATTTCCAGCCAGCCTTCCTCCGTACGGAAAGGTACAGCACTACAGCCGATGCGGCCATCATCCCAGTAGCCTTCACGCGTACTCATGGAAAAATTATGATTTCCCCAGCAGATCAGGTCTGGAGATTCAGAAATCCAGATGTCTTTGAGTTTGTACTCCGCAGAGATCGGTCTACACAGCGCATAGTATTTGCCATTGATCTTTTCTGGGAAAATAGCCACGTCCTTGTTGTCAGGTGTGAAAATCACTCCCTTCTTTTCGAAAGTTTTAAAGTCTTTGGTAGTAGCCAGGCAGGTAGTCACGCCACCTATGGTGGAGCACGCGCTGTAGTTGATGTAATAGGTATCGTCTATCAGGGTGATGCGTGGATCTTCTATGCCATACATTTCGTACACATTGCTCGGCATCATGCACGGCTGCTCATCGATCTCAAAATCAATTCCGTTTTTACTCCTGGCTATACGGAAATGGGACATAGACGACAAGAAAATACGCTCCGGCGTGTAGATGTATCGAGAGTCGTGCAGACCGATACCCGGCATGTTTTTATCGAATGACTTTACGGTGATTTCATCCGTCTCGTGATCAAAATAAACGGTTCGCACCTCATCGTCATGACGAGCCTTTGGACGCTCAGCTACACGAAGCATTAGGAGCACGTCACCTTCGTAGCGAATCACCCCACAGTTAAACACGCATACTACTTCGAAATCCTCTCTGGAAGGCTTTACATCTTTTGGTGCGATGATCGGGTTTTTCTCCGATCGCTTCACGTTTAGTCGTGACGTGAGTGTTTTCTCAGCTGTAATCATTTGCTTTAAAATTTTATCTTAATTAATTACTAGTTCTTCTTTGATCAACCCGGCATCTGAAACGTCAATGGGTTTGATACCCAGTCGCTCAGCTGGTGAGCCTGCGGCAAAAACTACTTTGCCATCACGGTAGCTCTCCAGCATCGGGTCTTCGTTGGTATTGCCATCCTTCAGATCGATTTCGTAGGTCTTCATCACCTCATATTTGTTGAGATCTTTGGTGATTAGTTTTCCCTTACCGGAAAAGAGGATGTTGTCTTTCAACGTACTCACGGCAGCCAGATCAAACAGCTCAAAACCATCTCCGGCTACTACCACGTTTTTCTCGAAGGTATAGCCCTCACTACGCTCCATAGAAAACCATCCCTTGCCTTCTATGATGAAGTAGTTGTTGCGGAAAGTATTGTTCCTGGAAATATGGTTGTGACTTGGTCGAGGCACATTGATTTCCATGTTTTCCTCCACGAGACAGTCTATGGCTTTTTCGTCCAGATAATACGCCGAAGTACCTGCACCAGGGGAGTCCTTGATGTCCTTAATAAAGTTGTGCTTCACCAATGCATTGTTGCAGAAAGTGATGTAAATACCTGCTCCGTCGTAAAGATCCTGCATGGCTCTGTAGATCAGGTTTTTGGTAATCTTCAGGTTTTTGCCACCGGCACAAATGGCCGCATAGGGCACATCGTGGAGTTCGTTGTGCTGGATTTCACAGTCGGTGTAGGCCTGCCCTGGCACCCATTCCTCGGGTACATTAGGATCTGTAGCGCCCACATACAGAGCAATGGCACTTGGGAATGTACGCCCGATGTGATGGATGTGATTGTTGTAAACCACTCCGCGTGAACCTACCAGCCTGATGGCCCCTGCCCCAGCGTGATGGAGGTGGCAAGACGATATCTTGATGTTGTCCCCCGATGCTTTGATGCAATGAGCACCTACATTGTATAGGCTAAGGTTTTCCAATGTAACATTGTGGACATTGCGCAGGGAAATAGCACCATCAAATAGCTTAGCCCCAAATGCCCCACTCATAAGGGGGGCATTAGTACCTGATAGTGATAGATTCGCGATGGTAATGCCTGTAGTAACGTCTCCTTGATTATCCCCCACAATCAGCAGGTTTTCTACCATAGGAGCAATTACCTCCACTTCGTTCATATCTTCGTCTGGCAGTGGCCAATAGACCACTTCACCATTGGCTCTGTCCAGAAACCACTGACCAGGCTGAGTCATCCCTTCGATGGTGTTCCATACGATGTAGCGCTTTTCAAAATTGTAGGCTTTGGCAAAAGCTCCCGGAGGCCACCCCGATGGGTTAGAAAACGTAAGCGTTCGTGAGTCCCGATCGATGCCTTTGATACCTACAAGCGACTCGTCCCACATGTGAAAAATGGTGAGTTCGGCATTTGCCGGCTCAAAGTGCTCAGTCAAGTCTCCGTCTTTATATTTCAGTGTGGTAAGCTCTTCGTAAGTAGGCTTCCGCTCAAAGCCCCCTTCATAGGTGCTGAGCCAGGTCACATCAAAATCTGTCTCGTGAATCAGAAATCCCTCCTCTGGATAACGCGCTCTACTCGCATAGCGGTCATTGACAATCAGCATGCGAAAATCCCAGGAGCCATCTTTCACTTCAGGCACCTTTGCACTCCAAAGGTTTTCAGACTTTTGCTGCCAGCCATTAATTCGCTTGCCGCCAAACAATCTGGCGCCTTCTTCTCCACTAATCTTGAGGCCAGCATCCTCCGCACCCAGCACAATGGGCTCATCTAAAAAGTGGTCGCCTGCACCGAATGTGATGTTACGGTCTCCGGATTTTCTAGCTTCAGCCACAGCTGCAATGATGTTATCTCCTGCCTGTATGTGTATAGCCATTTCTTGTTATTCCTTAATTGCTTAAAAATATGTTTCGTCTAAAGCTGTCTTCTTTGACAGCACGATTTCTTTTAGTTCGATAGATTCCGTCCCGGTGATTTCCAGGGTCTCCATTTTCAATGATACAGGTCCTGCGGGCAGCGTAATAGTACCGGCATAGTGTACTGCCCAATGCCGCTCTGGTGCCTCTTCTCCGCGAGGAGCCCGATCCGGCGAGGGAAGTGGATCCACATGAAATGCTTTAGTCACTACTGTCTCCAATGCTGCTGCTCCAGCCGAAAGCCGTAACTTGCAGCCGGTATTTTCCTTAGCCAGGTTGTACTTAAAGTACACGTGGTACGTAGCAGAATCCATGACCTCCACAGGCCAGCTAAAAAATGCTTCGGTCTGGGTCCAGTGATCGATCCAATCATGAGCCCAGCCGTACTGCGCATAGTACGCTATGCCGGTATGCTTTCGATCTTCTCGCTGAGGAAACGGCGGATAGAGCTCAGCCTCATGTGCCGGCAAAATATTTACCGGATAGGCATCATATCCCACGGGTATCGGATTGATTTTCTGGTCCGCAGCTAAATTCAGCGAGGCTTTCCATTGCGTGTGCATGCCTTCCAGTTTCGCCATCAGCTGCACCGAGTCCTTTGAAATATCGTTTTGCTGTCCGGGATCTTGCCGGATGTCATACAATTCATTATTGACTAACAGGTAATCTGGAGTACGTACCCTTCGTCTGTCCCACCATGCTTCGTACAGCGCATCATGCACTTCACCGTCGGCCTTTCCCTTCAGACGGGCGGACAGGTCTTTACCATCCAATGCCTTATCAAACGCATAGCTTATGCCGGTGAGCGACTGTATGGTAGGCAACAAATCGATGTGCGCCGAAAGGGCCTCCACGGTGTGTCCGGCCGGCAATTTTCCTGGCCAATAAAACAGGCATGGCACTTTCACGCCACCTTCGTCTACACTGGCTTTTTTCCCTTTCAGCCCCGCATTGTAGCGATAGTTTACTGGTCCATTGTCAGAAAAGAAGACTACCAGTGTCTCATTTTCGATGCCCTTGGTTGCTAGCGAAGCAAGCAATTTCCCGATGTTTTCATCGATGTTTTCGCACATGCCATACATGGCGGCATTGAAATCATCGAGCCCTTTGGCCTTGTACTTATCAAAATAGCGGTCTGGCACCTGAGCCGGAGTATGCGGCGTGTTATAGGGCACATAGCAGAAAAAAGGCTTGTCAGCAGCTACAGCCTCTCCAATAAAATCAATGGCGGCATCTGTGATGACGTTGGACAAGTATCCTTCAAAATCCACCACACGTCCATTGCGTTCTATTTTGGAGTCGAAGTAATTGGTGTAATGTCCACTGGCAAATCCCACAAACTGATCAAAACCTCTGCCCATCGGGTGGTAAGGGTAGTGAGCTCCATTGTGCCACTTGCCAAAGCAGCCTGTGGCGTAATCATTTGCTTTGAATGCCTGAGCGATGGTCTGCTCATCCAGCGACATGTTTTCCCTTCCGCGTGTAACGCCCGTCACGCCGGTGCGCTGGTGGTAGCGACCTGTCAGAAAACTTGCGCGTGTAGGTGCACAAACCGGACTCACATAAAAATTGGTGAGGTGAACCCCCTCGCGTACCAGCCGATCTAGTACTGGTGTTTCCAACCACTCATTTCCCATAAAACCAAAATCACCGGCACCCTGATCATCCGTCAGGATCACCAACACGTTGGGCTGACGAACCTGTTGTTCGCTACTCGTGCAAGAAATCAGGAGTCCACACACCTGCATGAGCAGTATGTATGCTAGCGACCTCTGATAAACCTTCCATCTGTACTGCGAACTTTTCATTGATCTGTGTTTTAGCGAAATCTGGAATTGAAATAGGTTAAACGTTTAAATGAGCCCTAAAAGTACTTTTTTTGTTTTATGTGACCAAATAATCCGCGAGAAAAAAAGGTATGTCCACGCTTACAAACAACTGCCCCAGTGTCTTACGCATCGGCAGAAATAGCCTCACCCAATCGGAGGTAATTCTGATAGCGCTCAGCGTAAATTGCCCCTCGGGAAGGGTTAGGCTCATAGTTTTTGTCAAAACCATTACCCATATGCTGCATGGCTTCCAGTACATCAGGATATACACCCGCTACAGTAGCTGCAAACATGGAAGCACCATGTGCACAGGTCTGATCTGCTCGATGCACACGAATCGGCATCTGCAGGATGTCGGCGAGCATTTGGAGGATAAACGGCGACTTACGTGCTACGCCCCCTACTGTCACGATTCCCTTTACAGGGATACCCTCACTGACGAACCGGTCCACGATCGCTTTGGCACCAAAGCAGGTAGCTTCTGCAAGTGCCCGATAAACTCTGGGCGCATTGCTGCCTAGTGATAGCCCCATGAGCACACCTTTAAGTTGTAGGTTGGTATCGGGAGTTCTTCTACCGTTTAGCCAATCCACTGCAAGTTCCAGGTCGGTAGTGAGGGGTATTTGATCTGCTGCTTCGTTGAGTCGTCTCAAGATGCCATCTGTCAGTTCCTGTTTGGTAGCCTCGGACAAACCACCTCCCAATTCAGCGATAGGCCAGGCAATTAGTTCCTTAAACCAGGCATACACATCACCAAAGGCAGATTGACCTGCTTCCAGTCCGATCATTCCCGGAATGATACTACCATTTACTTGTCCACAAATGCCTTTAATGAGCTTATCTCCCAATTCTGCAGCTGGTACTGCCAACATATCGCATGTAGAAGTCCCCATTACTTTACTTAAAAAGTACGGTTCAATCTGACCGCCTACTGCGCCCATGTGTGCATCTAGTGCACCTACTCCCACTTGTACCGTCTTTGGTAACCCCAATTTTTGAGCCCACTCTGTACTGATCACTCCAGCTGACTGATCTGAGGTGTACGTTTCCTGATATAAACGATCTCTAAATCCTGACAACAGCGGATCCAACGTGGATAGAAAACTTTCTGAAGGCAATCCCCCAAACTCCGCAGCCCACATGGCCTTATGACCTGCCGCACAAACGGAGCGTTTCATTTGAGCTACGTCGGTACCGCCGGTGAGCAAAAAGGGCATCCAATCACAATGCTCTACCCAGGAATGGCATTCGGCCCGCACGGCATCATCCACACGCAGGATGTGTAGCAGTTTGGACCAAAACCACTCCGAGGAATAGATGCCTCCTGAATATTTTAAATAGTCTACATCACTTTTTGTGACATGTGCATTGATCTCCTCAGCTTCCTGAGCCGCTGTATGGTCTTTCCACAAGACAAACATGGCATTTAAATTTTCGGCAAATTGAGGCTTTAACGCAAGCGGAACTCCCGCCTGGTCTACTGCTACTGGTGTAGAGCCTGTGGTGTCTATGGATATGGCTTTGATAGCATTTCTCACGTCTGCTGATACCTGCTGCAAGGCGCCTTTTACCGTAGCTTCGAGGCCCTCCAGGTAGTCAAGAGGGTGCTGGCGAAACTGGTTTTTGGCAGCATCTACATACTTGCCGGCTTTGAAGCGCGGGTACTCAAACTCACTTGAGGCTTGCTCCTTGCCATTGGCAGTATCTACCACAACTGCTCGCACGGAACTCGTGCCAAAATCGATACCGATTACATAATCACTCATAGTCACTTGTATTTGAGGTGAGAGTAGCTTAGCCTAGTTTGTAGGCTGCAATTTCTTTTGTGAAAGGGCGTAATATCCTACTACCACAAAACAGATCATTGGTACCAAAAAGGCCAGTTTGATACTGCCTGTCTGATCCGAAACCTGCCCTTGTACAGCAGTGAGTACCGCTCCACCCAGAATGGCCATAATAAGCCCTGAGCCACCTATTTTAGTGTCTTTTCCGAGCCCGGTCATCCCCAAACCGTATATGGTAGGAAACATCAATGACATAAAACCAGAAATACCGACGAGTGCATACACAGCTGGAATTCCTGCTCCAAAAATTACAACCAATGTACAAAGTACTGCTCCAGTAGCACTTACCAGAAGTAGCTGCTGTGGAGAGAAAAAGCGCATCAGACCTGTAAATACAAAACGGGCTACAGCAAACAAGACCAATGCT
The DNA here is from genome assembly GCF_003386095.1 of Marinoscillum furvescens DSM 4134. Lineage (GTDB taxonomy): Bacteria > Bacteroidota > Bacteroidia > Cytophagales > Cyclobacteriaceae > Marinoscillum > Marinoscillum furvescens. Next base: position 97,052 of record NZ_QREG01000003.1, read on the forward strand.
GCCATGTAGTAATTGGCTGCAAGATCTTCCGTGAGACCAAGCTCCTGCATCACGTAGCGGATGGTAAAGGACCAAACTCCAATCTGGGCTCCCACGTAGAAAAATTGTGCAATCACCGCCCAGCGATAGTTGGCCACTTTTACCAGGCGCTTCACACTAGGCATGAGATCGAGCTTTTCTCCGGCATCAGAAGCTTTTGGCATGTTGCTAAATCTGACCAGCAGCCAGATGACAACTAAAAAACCCGCCACCCCGACGTAAGGTCCCATCACAGACACCAACTCCTCCGCCTGAATGGCTTTCAGCTCAGCTGCATCCATGCTGGCACGCTCCTCGGCAGTGGAAAGGTTGAGATTAGAGAGGATAAAAATTTTGCTCAGCAATACACCCGCCATAGAACCGATGGGATTAAACGACTGAGCCAGATTAAGACGCTGAGTAGCTGTATCAGCTGATCCCATAGCCAGGATGTATGGATTGGCGGCAGTTTCTAATATGGACAGCCCCCCTGCCAAAATGAACAACGCCGCTAAAAAATGTCCATACACCATGGTAATGCTTGCCGGATAAAACAACACTGAGCCCAGGATAAATAGCGACAGACCAAAAAGAACACCCGTCTTATAGGTGTACTTTTTGATCAGAATGGCAGCTGGCAAAGCCAGCGCAAAATAAGACCCGTAAAAGGCTATCTGAATCCAGGAGGTCTGCAGATCGGTCATGCTCATAATGCGCTTGAAAGCTGCGAGCAAGGTATCGGTCATGTTATTGGCGAGACCCCACAGAAAAAACAGGCTGGTGACCAAAATGAATGGCCATAAGTTTCCTGCTTTGATCAGTTTCTCAGATGTTGTTGCCATATGCTCGGTGGTATATCCTGAATGTTGCAGTTAGTACAATGGTCCGTAAGTGCTACAAGCTCTGTAGTCGGCACCTTCCTTGTCCATACCGAAGGCATTCCAGGCAGATGGGCGGAAGATTTTTTGATCACTGACATTGTGCATGCATACAGGTATACGCAGCATGGATGCCAGTGTCATGAGGTCTGCGCCTATGTGGCCGTAGCTGATAGCACCGTGGTTCGCACCCCAGCTGTTCATCACGGAGTATACATCCGTAAATGGTCCACTTCCTGTGAGATTGGGTACAAACCAGGTGGTCGGCCAGGTTCTGTCTGTGCGCTCGTCGAGTGCGCTGTGCACATGATCCGGCAGATCGATGGTCCATCCCTCAGCGATTTGCAAAGTAGGGCCAAGTCCTTTGGATAGGTTGATTCGACACATCGTTACGGGCATACCGCCAGTAGTGAGGTAGTTGGAGGAGTAGCCACCCCCGCGGAAGTAACCCAGATTGGCCGGATACCAGGTGGTAGCGTCCAGACAGTCTTGTTTTTCAGCCTCGCTGATTTCCCAGAAAGGCTTCATGACTGGCTTACCATCTATTTTTTGTCTTCCACTACCGTCCAGCGTAGCAGATCCGGAGTTGATCAGGTGGATAAAACCATTGGCAGCTTGTCCTTCAGGTTTCCAATCTGTTACACGCTCTACAGCATCTGGACTCCAGTAAGTCCGCACATCAGCAAAAATCTGAGCGGTATTGGTGAGTAAGTAATTAAAAAGCATCGAAACGCCATTGAGCGAATCATTCTCGGTAGCGACCATATAAGGCGCTCGGATACCATTCCAATCAAATGACGAATTGAGGATAGCCTCCGAAAAGTCTCCATTTGGTAGGAAATCGGTCCACTGACGCTGCCCCTGAAAACCGGAAACCAGTGCATCGTGCCCTTGTGCTTCCTCTCCATAGCCCATTTCTGCGAGCTTAGGATTTCCCTCCATCAGGTCTCTGATGATCAGGGTCATTTTCACCACAAACTCCCAACCCTGATCTTTTTGATCCCTGGAACGCTGGATTTTTTCTTCGTTATAATCTTTGCCTTCAGCGCAGTTTTCTTTGGTCCATTTGAGTGCTTTTTCATACTCATCCTTATCGTAGATGCCCTGCTCGATTCGGCGAAGCACTTCTGTGCTGTCTACGTATTCATTGCGCATGCCAAGGTAAGATTGGAAAAAATCAGAACTGACTTCTGACCCTGCGATACCCATCGAGACACTACCAATCGCCAGGTAGGATCGACCTTTCATAAGCGCTACAGCCATTCCCGCACGAGCGAAACTCAAGAGTTTTTCGCGTACGTCAGCAGGAACAGTTCGATCTGTAATGTCTTGCACATCCCTTCCATAAATCCCAAATGATGGCAGTCCTTTTTGGTTGTGACCGGCGAGTGTGGCTGCCAGGTATACAGCTCCTGGTCTTTCAGTACCATTAAAACCCCAAATAGCTTTAGGAATGGCAGGATCCATATCCATGGTCTCGGTACCGTAGCACCAGCATGGGGTCACCGAAAGCGAGACACCTACATTTTCCCTTTGAAATTTCCGAGCGCAATCAGTTGCCTCTTTTACTCCGCCAATACAGGAGTCTGCAATGACACACTGCATGGGTGTTCCGTCAGGGTATTTTAATTCGGAAGTGAACAATTCAGCCACAGTTTTGGCCATATTCATGGTCGTTTCTTCTAGCGACTCTCTCACACCTCCCAGTCGTCCATCGATGATCGGACGTATTCCAATTTTTGGATATTGATATTGATCTGCCATATTTCTTTCGTTTAGGGGCAACCTATTTTATTTAAACGATTAAACTATTTCGTAAAAATGAAGGCACTCGATTAGTGCCTTATCTCGATTGTGATTTATTCAAAATCAGATTTGTACCTGACATTCAAAAAGCAAGACTTTGCTAGAATTAACCAACTCGAAACAAGTTCAACAAATATATGGTTAAACGTTTAATCTTTACTTTTTTTAAGCACTTTTTTAACCTGTTTTTTTACTTCAGCTTTGCCAACTCGCTGGAAATGACCGGTAAAACAATGTTTTCCATCACCTGATAGCCTGCTACATTTGGATGCACACCATCTTCTCCGTATTTCACCGGAAGTCCTCCACCTTTATTGGTGAGTGCAGCATGATAATCCACCAGGGCCAGGCCCTGTGCCTCGGCATATTGCTTAATGAGCTGATTGAGGGCAATGATAGTTTCTGCGGGTGTAAGCTCAGGTCGCCAGCTGAAACGATCTGCAGGCAGCACGGTACACAAAACAGGCGTGATCCCATTGGCTTGCGCCAGCTCCACCATAGACTTAATGTTAGCAAGCGATTCCTCAATGGTCATCGGCCCGGTATTTTGAGCTACGTCATTGGTACCAGCTAGTATCACTACAGCCTTTGGCTGCAGGTCTATCACATCCTGTCGGAATCTCAACAACATCTGAGGGGTTGTCTGGCCACTGATGCCTCGACCGATAAACCCATTTTCACTAAAAAACTCAGGTCGCTGACTAATCCAGGCTTCTGTAATGGAGTTGCCCATAAAAACCACCTTCCGGTTTTCCTTTGGAAGTAATTTGGCTTCTTTATTAGCACTACGATATTTCTGTAGGTCAGGCCAGTCTTGAGCCTCTGCTGCTGATAGCCCTAAAAACATGAGAATTGCTGCTAGTTTTTGTTTCATCATACCATATAAAACATTAAATGTAAGCATAGGTAACACATCCTAAAAAGTCCAATTGAAATATAGGCATTCATAGACTTAGCTACCTCCGTTTTCGGAATCTCTTGAGCTAAAAAAGCACCTGACTCTTCACATCCGTGCTCCATTTGATGTGACTAGCCAGGCGCCTGATTATAAAACACCCCAAAGAGGTACTTTAAGGTTTAAATCCGGCATTGTCATTAATCTCTCAATTGACAATTTCGGATTAAACTGCCAGGTTGGGTTGCTTTGCACGCATAATCTATATGACCGTACCAACCTGGGCAGTATATCATTTGTCGTGTTTCACGATCTTGATTGATTTACTACTTCCATCCACAAAATCGATGGCTAGCACATAGACTCCTCCGGCTAGTTGCCCTACGGCCACTTCCATTTCCGTCAATGCCACACCTGCTTTTGTCAGCACTACCTGACCAGTAAGTGAAACTACTTTTACACTGCTGATCGCGCTGCTTTCTGCTGCAATGGTCAGGTACGAATCAAATGGATTTGGATATACATGCACCTTGTGCTCAGCCACTCCCAGTGTGGTGTTGCCATCACCCCACCAGTAGCCATTGGCCTTGGCATCAGGAATCAAGATGTCATCCATCTGATCCAGGCTGGTATCTCCCCAGCCATTTTCTCTCCAGTCGGTCCAGCTACTACCTATGGCCTCCAGTGTACGCGCACCCAATGCGAAACCATCCACATCGATCACATAATCGTAGCTCCCCGGATAGTCCCACTCGGTACACATCACACGGTAGTCTTTCATCCACTTTTGCACGGTAGCAGTAGTAGGTGTGCTGTAGAGGTGATAGGCAATGGTGGTGTAGTTCCAGTCCAGATCATTGGCATAGCTCGTTATCACCTGCTCATTGGTCTCATCACAGTTGTTGAAACTAAAAATCAACATTTCACGCTTGGGTGCTTTAGTACGGATGGTTTTATAGACCTTCAACAATTCTGCTTTAAAATTGGTAGCGATATACTTCGCTCCATCTCCAAATGCAGGCTCATTGAGAGGCTCGTAATACACATACTCGTTGTGCTGGTAGCGGTCGGCTACTATTTCCCAAAATGCATTGATTTGGGACATGTCTGCTGAGGCATAATTATCCGTAAACTGGCCCACCGTATGGTAGTTGATGATGATATTCATACCAGCTGCGGTGGCTCTGGCCACACTGTAGTCGATGTATGGAAGTGCTTCTTCCAATGTCCAGTAGTCATAGTTTTCAAGTTCGTACCAAGGATCGACCCAACCGAGTCTTACGGTGTTAAGGCTTCTTTCTTTGATATCCTCATAAGTACTCTGCTCAGTAGCATAGGCCGTTGCACTTTCGAGTTTCTTACCAATTGTCACAGGTGTACCTCTCATGCGCTCACCTTTGCTATCCACCAGCGTCCCTACTCCAGCGCTTGCAGCATCAATCATTTGCTGATTGCTAATGGTAAACTGTTTTTCTGCTACGACTCCACTACCATCCGTAGCGTTTGCTTGCACGGTGACAGTACCATCGCTGATAGCCACCAGCAACCCATCTCTCGTCACCAATGCGTGCTTAGCACCCGCTGCAATGCTCCAGGAAATGGATGTATCCTGTGCATCTGAAGGCGTAATGGTCGCGCTTAGTTGCATCATGCCATTGTCTTCACTGATCCCATCAGCAGCTGCTGAAATCTCCAGGGCTGTGATCGGATTTTCGTTTGGAGTTCCTTTATATCGGATATTGTCCAGGTAGATCTCCTTTGTTCCTTGCGGGAAAAACGCTATTTGACGGTATTCTTCTGGCTCCAGGCCAGTCAGGTCATACTCCAGCGTGACCCAGGTATTACCAACAGGTACCTCGAGTGTTGTCTCAATGTTGGCCGGCAAGCTGCTATCGATAGGCTCATTGATATTCATTTTGACAGAAGCGCCCGATCCGGGCACATAGACATCCACCCATACCGCAGTTATCTCCTCGGTAAACGGACTTGCATCATACCATTTATTCACTGCTTCCCAATCTCCAGTGAAGGTCAGGTGCAGCACATTATCAGAAGTATTGAGCCCAGAAGCGTCTGGATTAGCCACTTGCATGAGCGTACCTCCATTCCATACTCCCCATGAACTCAGTCCATTTTCAAAGTCATAAAAGGTCACATCTTTGATAATCTCATCCGTTTGCCCTGATATGGTGTAAGTCTTTTCTGCGAACACATCGGAGCCATCTACCGCCTTGGCGCGAACGGTTACCTCACCATTGCTCATAGCAGTAAGCAGTCCTGTCTCACTCACGGCAGCCACCTCAAATCCAGCAGTCACTGACCACTCCACTGTCTTATCTGTGGCATCCTCCGGCAATACCTCAGCTGTCAGCTGCAAGGTGCCTTCAGGCTCAGAAATCGTTGTAGTTCCATTATCCTTGATTTCTACGGAGGTGACAAGTACTACCTGCCCGGAAATCACATATTTTTTTTCAGCGAAAACTCCAGATCCATCATTGGCCATCGCTTTGACTTTGATTTGCCCATTGGCAACAGCCGTCAAAAGACCTGTATCATCGATGGTGGCAAATGCTTCTCCTTCCGAAATACTCCAGGAAACAGTCTGATCAGTGGCATCATCCGGGCTCACTTTAGTGCTAAGCTGCAACGTGCCACCATCTTCAGAAATTCCTTCTTTCCCTTGATCTTCTATTTCGATAGCCGTAACCAGCACCGGTTGTCCAGAAATGGTGTATTGTTTCTCAGCAAAAACTCCAGATCCATCTTTGGCCATCGCTTTTACAGTCACTTCACCATCTGCCTGGGCGGTGAGTACTCCTTCATCGCTGATACTCGCGAAAGTCTCCCCAGCAGATATACTCCATGCCACTGATTGGTCGGTTGCATCTTCTGGTGAAACCGTAACGGATAGTGCTAAAGTACCGCCAGGCTCATCAATGCCTGTAGCTCCATTATCGTCGATAGTGATTGCCGTTACCAACACAACTTGTCCAGAAATCACATATTCTTTTTCATCAAATGCTCCATAACCATCTCCAGCTGTAGCTTTTACCTTCACGGTACCATTAGCTGTAGCCGTAAGTAATCCCGTTTCGCTGATGGTAGCAAATGCTTCTCCTTCTGTAATGCTCCAAATCACTGACTGATCAGTAGCTGTATCTGGTTTTACAGACGCTGAAAGCTGCAGGGTTCCCTGATCTTCGGAAATTCCGGTAGCTCCACCATCTTCGATGGTTATACTGGTAACTTTTACCGGCTGACCTGAAATGGTGTAACTGGATTCTGCAAATACGCCCGAGCCATCTTTAGCCAATGCACGAACGGTAACTGTCCCATTCGCTGTGGCAGTTAGTAGCCCTGACTCATTAATAGTAGCAAACGCTTCGCCATCAGTAATGCTCCAGGTCACATTTTTATTGGTAGCATCTTCTGGCAGCACACTTGCACTTAGCTGCAGCGTACCACCTTCCGTGGAAATACCTGTTTCACCACCATCTTCTATGGAAACGTCGGTCACGAGTATAGTTCCAGACTGATTGGAAATGGTGTAGGTCTTCTGTGCGGTAACACCACTGGCATCGTTGGCCGCAGCCTGTACAGTGACCTCTCCATCAAACTGAGCTGTAAGCAATCCTTCCTGAGAAATAGAAGCTATCTCACTACCCGCTACAAGACTCCAGGTTACCGAAGCATCCGTAGCGTTTTCTGGTGAAACCACGGCCGAGAGCTGAAGAGTACCTTTATCTGTATCTATCCCTGTAGCTCCTCCATCTTCTATAGTGATTCCTGTGACCAATATCGGTTGATTGGAAATCGTAAACGTTTCTTCACCAAACACTTCACTGCCATCATTAGCGGTAGCACGTACAGTGACCTCACCATTAGCAGTTGCAGTCAACAGTCCTGTTTCAGAGAGAGTTGCGAAGGATTCTCCAGATGTAATGGTCCAGGTGACTGATTGGTCCGTAGCATCTTCAGGGCTCACTACGGCCTGTAGCTGTAAAGTACCTCCTTCGGTATCAATTCCTGTGGCACCGTCAGCATTAATACTAATTGCTGTGACAGGAACTACCTGATTACTGATCGTAATGATCTTTTCTCCAAAAACTCCACTTGTATCTTGTGCTGTCGCACGAACAGTGACCTCACCATTCGCTTTCGCAGTGAGTAAACCTGCAGCTGAAATTTGTGCCAGCTCGGAACCCGCCACTATGGACCAGTCTACATCTGTAGTATCCGCATTGGATGGAGTTACCTCAGCAGTAAGCTGAAGCGTTCCTCCGTTTTCAGTGATTTCAGTTACATCATTGGGTGTATTTACCACAATAGATGTGACTTTTATTCCTTGATTAGAGGTGCTGATAGTCAACTGGCTACTGAGAGCTGTATTGTGCTGAGAGGTGACTTTCACGACAACTTCTCCGTTACTTTTCGCTACCAGTTTACCGTCGCTTAGAAGATCAGCATATTCAGTTCCTGAAACCAACTCCCAGGTCACATCCTGATACCACGTATCTGAAGGTGTAAAAACCGCTTGTAGCTGCAGCGTATCTCCCATCTGATCTATAGTGGTGACCTCATCGCTGATAGCCACAGCCTCAAGCTCTACCGGAATACCCATGAAGTGGACATTGTCTACATAGAGTTCTTGAAAATAGTTGGGAGCCACTACAAAGCTCGTATAGCCGTATGGTGTAATTCCATGCGCGATCAGGTCGACCTTTAGCGTCACCCATTCATCTTGAGTAGTCATAGGGATGACGATATCATGTATCTCTTGAAGCGTATCACTAACCCGTTGATCGATTCGGATTTTCACTTTAGATGTGACGTTGGGTACGTACACATCCACCCATACTTCCTCCACGCCATTCACGTAGGGAGATTCTCCAAAATAATAAGCAGCAGGCTCATAGGAACTTGGCGCGGTTACTTTAATGACTTTGGCTGAAGTATTGATCCCTGTTGCGTCTGGGTTGTTGGCGATCTCCACGGTACCATTGTCCCAGGACTGCCAACCAGACAGGTCTTCATCCTCCAGATCGAAGGTAAGGTAAGACTCCAGCTGAGCCTGACCGGTGATGGTAAACGTTGCTTCACCATAGACTCCACTGTTATCCGTAGCGCTCGCTCTCACAGTAATGCTGCCATTGTTCCGGGCAGTGAGCAGCCCGTCTTCATTGATGTAGCCAAAATCAGTTCCTGATTCTATCGTCCATTCTACGCGTGTGCTATCAGCGTTCTCTGGCGTAATGCTTGCGGTAAGCTGCAGCGTGCCTTTATCAGTAGCTATTCCTGTGGCACCTCCCTCAGCTGATACTGAAATGGCCGTCACAGGAGTTCCAGGGTCTGTACTGGTTTTTTTGAAAGTTAGGTTATCAAAGAATACGGAATCTACACTTGGGTTGAATCCAAAGTTTTTATACTGACCGGGAGTTACATCCGTCAGATCAAATTTCAAAGTTACCCAGGTGTCTGCTGTGGCTACTGTTTGGGTCTGCTCGGTCCCTGCAGTGCTATTGGCACTGTTATCGAATCCAATTCGCAGGCTACCGGTGCTACCTACATAATAGGCATCCACCCAAAATTCATCATAATCACTGTATGTAGTAGGGTCATCTATCCAAAGGCCACCGCCTCCCCAGTCTCCGTAATAGACCATTTTCAAGGCCTTAGAGGAAGTGTTGATACCCGAAGCATCTGGATTGTCTACATTTTCTAGTTTGGTAGGATCCACTCCACCAGGTTGCCACCCGCCCGAATAGAAAGGAGAGATGGCTCCGCCCTCAAAATCTCCCAGAACGAAATCGCTTTGGGCAAAGGATGTCCCACACACTGCCATGCACCACAGCAGTAGAAGTATAGTTCTTTTCATCATTTTTTAGTTGTTTGGTTTGGTGATAAAGCATCCCTGGTGCTTCACCGGGATGCTTATTTGATGGTTAGTCTTTTTCTAGAAAACGTACATTATCTAGTCTAAAGATCATTGGGTTTTCAGGAGAATACCCGGTATTCACCGAAGTGTTGAATTCAAAACCTACACGACCTACGGTAGATGGATCCAACGGTTCATCTGTAGCGTCTCTGGCGGTAAAATCGGACAATGGAATAGATACCAACTCCCAACTATCGGTACCCTCTATTTCATATACCCAGTGGATGCCGCCATCTGTACGCAATACCACATCTGGCTTAGCACCAGTGCCTGCACCGGTCACATAAGCCTGGAAAAACACCTTAGAAGGATCCGTTTGCTGAATACCAAAATCTTCGCTTTGGTTGGTAGAGCCACCGAGGTAGTAATTTTCCAACGTGCCATCCCAGGTATACTGGTAATAGCTACCATCTACAGGGTTTTCATCGTTTTCCCCACCGCTTGTCAGGTCACCCCAGGTCCACCATTGTCCTCCGTCATCTCCATTGGGATGGGTGCCATTGTCATCAAAATCTGACACCAGGTAAAATGTACCCAAATCCAGCTCCAACCGACCTGACGAAAGGGTATCGCCAGCGGTAGTAACTACCCGGACATTAGCACCCTCTACAGCATCTTCTGGTACTTTGGCCTGAATGGTAGTAGAGGTGCTAGCTACCACTTCCATGGGCAAATCCCCAAAGAAAACCGCTTGAAGGTTTTGGAACCACTGACCAATAATCCCAACCACATCACCAGGTTCTGCTACTTGCACACTAAACTCTTCGATGAATGGGTCTGGCTGCAAAATGGTAAAATCAATAGTAGTGAATTCCCCTTCACTATTGTAAATCTTCACCGTTTGTGGTCCCAGCTCGCTACCGGCCTCTTCATCAAAAGGCACATTGACCATCAGTGTGATATCCGACTGTACAGCGGGGTTATACACCGCATTCACCTCGGTTTCAGTAGCTACGGAAGTAAAGGTGATTCTAGAAACATCAGAGAACCCAGCTCCATCGATAAAAATCAAGTCACCGGGAAACCCTTCTTCTCCAGATAAAGAGTCTCGGGTGTTGATCACTTCCTGAATTTCAGGCATGGCCATCTCTTCATTACAGGCCATCAGCAAAGGCAGCGCAATTGCTAGCAGCAAGCCTTTCCATCTATTGTTATGTTTTTGCATTTTCATGAGCTTGAGGGTCTATTGGTTACCAAAATCATAAGGAACAGGTGCTTCATCAGGCGCTAGCATAGGGTTTTTGTCCACGTCGGCCTGAGGAATTGGCAGAATAAACTGACTATCATTGATGGAGGCCAGCTGATAAGGATTTTCTATCGTGCCACGTTGCTGCGCCAACAAAATTGACTTGGCACGATCCTTATCCATGAGCCTTTTCAGGTCGAAAAAGTACTGACCTTCGTAAGCAAACTCTACTCGTCGCTCGTGCAGGAGATCCGCTTTGGTAATAGAAGTTTTGGCTTCTAAACCTGCCCGCTCACGAACCTGATTAAACGAAGCAAGAGCAGCTGCATCAGTAGTTACCCCATTGGTACCCAGGATAGCCTCAGCATGCATCAGCAATACGTCTGCATATCGCATTAAGTATGTGTTATTTCCTGTACTCATGAAGCATACATTGCCTTCAGCTGGACTTCCCGACACGTACTTTCTAAAGTGCGGCACGGTGCCATTGTAAGTATACCCACCTTCTTCAGACTTCAGATCAGGATAGTAGTTTCCGTTTTCCATGATGGTGTGATACTTGCGACCATCACCCTCTTCATAAGCATCGATCAGGTCTTGAGAAGGCTTATAGCTCCCCCAGCCATCTCCTACTGTGGTGATATTTTCACCGAATGGTGCGGTCCATGCCTGGGTAGTGTTTCCTTGTCCCCAGCCCTGACATGCTACCCATTGCAGTGCAAAGACGGACTCAGAGTTGTTATCGAACTCTTCTTTGTACAAGTTGCCGTACTCCGGCAGCAGCGCAAACTGGCCACTAGAGATTACCTCGTCCAAAAGAGTCAGCGCTTCATTGTGATTGCCAAGTGTTAGATGAACTTTAGCCAGAAAAGCATTGGCTACCTGCTCTGACAGTCTACCGTTTTCCTGTCTGCTAGAAGGCAGCATCTCAGAAGCGGCTGACAGATCTTGGATGATGAACTGATAAACATCCGCTACCGGGTTTTTAGGCAGTAGTGTGTTGGCCGCATAGTCCTCCATATTGGCATCCAGGATAGGTATATCCCCAAAAAGCTGTACCAGTTGGAAATATGCAATCGCACGCATGGCCATTGCTTCTCCTTTCACACGCTGTACGCCTTCTTCCGTGACATCTGGCCCAAGCCGATTTTCAAGGTTGTCTAGTACGGTATTGGCCGTAGCCACCACCCACCACAGGGAAAAGTAACCTTCGTGCACGAAATCATTGGTGGCATTGAGGTTCCAGTTTCGAAACTGAGCAAATGAACCACCTGTAGATGATGCATTGCCAGCGTAGATGTCTCCAGCACACGCCAGCAAGTGATAGTTGTAGTAAAACCATGGCGTATGGTACATAGCAGCACCTGCCGCTAAAAGCTGATCGTCATTATTGAAAAAGTTGTCAATAGTAAGGTTGCTTCTGGGGGGCTGATCAAGGAATGATTCCTCCGCACACCCCATCAACAACACTACTAGCGTGATCAGTCGAATCTTTGATTTGAATATTTTTAGCATGACAATTCAGATTAAAAGTTCAAGTTGAGACCTAATTGCATGATGCGAGGCACAGGATAGCGCCCGGGATCTAGCCCAGTGAGTCGGGCATTCTGATTGTAAGATCCAATGGCAGGATCAAACCCTGAGTACCTGGTAAAGGTGTAAAGGTTTTGGAACGTCGCATAGACTCTCAGTCGGGTGATGTTTAGCCTGTTGATCACAGGAGCTGGGAGCGTGTACCCAATGGTGACATTTTGAATGCGTAGGTATGAGCCATCCTCTACAAAGCGATCGGATATTTCTGTAGCGTTGCCATTAGGGTCACCTTGCACATATCTGGGGACGTTCGTATCAGTATTCTCTGCAGTATAGCGATCTTTTACCACGGTAGACACATTGGAAATCACCTGAGCCATCCCTTCTGTGTAGTGCCTGTTCCAGTTGTAGATGTCGTTGCCATACGAGCCGTTTACAAATATTGACAAATCAAAATTTCTGAATTTCACGTCATTGCCAAAACCAAAAGTAAAGAGCGGATGCGGATTACCGATATAGGTCTTGTCTTCGCCATTGATAACCGAATCACCATTGATGTTTTGCCATTTGATATCTCCCATCCAGGTACCTTCTGGCCCTACTTCGCCCTGATAGGGTGCATTGCGTACCTCTTCTTCACTGGTAAAGAGTTTGTCTACCTTATAACCCCAGAACTGTCCCAAAGGCTGGCCCACATCGGTTTGGGTGAGCACGTTGCTCCACTCAAATGTTTCTTTGATGGAGGCCACACCATTTGGCATACTGGTGAGCTCGTTGCGGTAGTGTGAAAAAACCACATTAGTATTCCAGCGTAGCCCATTTTTATCGATGTTTACGGTCTTCAGCGAGAGGTCTACTCCCTGGTTTTGCATTTCGCCAGCGTTGATGGTGGCAGGGTTTAGCCCCAGCCAGTCGAATGGGCTAATAGCTCCATAATAGTCCATAGAAGGCACCACAAGCAAAAAGTCACTTGATACTTTCTTAAAAAGATCCACGTCGAGTTTTAGTCGGTCATTCAAAAAACCCAGCTCTACACCCAGGTTGTAAGACACCATGGTCTCCCAGCTTAAGTTGGGATTTGGAATGTTGTCTTGCAACAATGCTGGCCCATACGAAGACGGAATGTTTCGCAGGAGTGCACCGTAAGCATATCCCCCTACGTTTTGGTTACCTGTCTCACCATATCCAGCACGAATTTTCATCCAGTTAAAGGCTCCATTGCTCGGGAAGAAGTTTTCTTCACTAAGCACCCAACCTGCTGAAAACGAAGGAAAAACACCCCATTTATTGCCAATATCGAAGTTGGAAGAGCCATCTGCACGGACAGTTCCTGTAAACAGATAGCGATTTTTGAAGGTATAATTTACTCTGCCAAAATAAGACATCATGCCCCAGTAGGCTACTCCCCCACCATTGGTAGCGGTGGTCTGGTCTCCAGCTGATAATTCCTGAATGTCATTGGTGAGGTGTCCACGAACAGTACCATCGATCCAGCGGTATTCGTTTTGCTGCATTTCGTGACCACCCATCACGGTGAGTTTGTGCTGACCAAACTGCTGATCGTAAGTCAGGTAGTTTTTCAGCTGCCAGTATGTATTATTAACAGACTTTCTAATGGAAGTAGCTATTTCATTTCCGTTGCCTATCTCGTGCATTGGGTTAAAAACCCCGGAATTGTTCACATTGAAATCATAGCCCAACTCTGATCTCCATTTGAGGCCTTTTAGAATATTAATTTCCGCATAGGTATTCCCCAGGATTTTTTTACGATCAAAGGTGGTATTTCGAATTTCAGACCAGGCTACGGGGTTATTGATGCCTCCGGTACCTTCTACGATGGTGGGTCCACCCCAGCCACCATCTGAGTAGGCTACAGGAATGTCTGGTGCGGCACGGAGCGCCCCGGCAATAATTCCATCCGAAGCGTCTGTGAGCGTTACGTGCTCCTTAGACTTACTGATGTTTACGGAGTTCCCGATTTTGAACCAGTCGTTTACTTTATGGCTTACATTGATCCGGAATGAAAACCGCTGAAAATCTGTGTTCAATACGATTCCATCCTGATCGAAAAAGTTCATGGAAGAATAATAAGTAGTAGATTCATTTCCCCCCGAAACGCTAATCTGGTGGCTTTGCACAGGAGCCACACGGAAGATTTCCTCTTGCCAGTTGGTACCCTCACCTAATCGCTCAGGTCTGGAATGTTCTAGCGATGGATCCCAACCCACCTGCGGACGAATGTCGTTTTGATACTCTGCATATTCACGCAGGTTCATCATATCCAGCATTTTGGAAGTCTGCTGAACGCCATAGTAGCCTTCATAGCTGATCTTTGACTGCCCCTGCTTTCCTTTTTTGGTGGTGATCAGCACTACGCCATTTGCTGCACGCGAACCATAAATGGCTGCTGCAGATGCGTCCTTGAGTACTTCGATCGATTCGATATCTGACGGGTTGAGTGTGGATAGTGCAGATACACGCGTCTGTCCACTTCCTCCGCCCAGGTTACTAAAGTTGGCTGTCTCGTTGTTTTGGTTAGCCTCTAGTGGCACACCATCCACTACGTAGAGTGGTTCATTATTACCATTCAGCGATGTAATACCTCGAATACGTACAGAGATACCACCACCTGGTTGTCCGGAGTTTTGGCGCACCACCACTCCTGACAAGCGGCCCTCAAGTGCCTGCTCCAGTGATGCTAGTGGTTTATCCTCTATCGCTTTGGCGTCTATAGAGGATATGGCCCCAGTGAGGTCTCTTCGGGTTTGCGTACCATACCCTACCACCACCACTTCACCAAGTGTCTGAAGATCCTGACTCAACTCCACGTTGATAACTGATTTACTTCCTACTGGAATCTCTTTGTTTTGAAATCCCACGAAAGAAATTACCAATACCTGATCACCTGATGAAACGTTTAACTTGTAGTTCCCATCAATGTCAGTAACGGTTCCGGTCCCAGTTCCTTTGATCTGGACCGCTGCCCCAGGGAGTTCATTGCCCTGGTCATCTGTGACTGTACCTGTTAGCATTCGCTCCTGCGCAATGACACACATGCTGTACATCATTCCCACGAGCAGTACGCCAAACCTTAAGGTTGCTTTCATAATCATCTGTTTATTAGGTTAGATTTTACCAAAACGAGCGTGTAGCCTTTCTTTTGCTTTCAAAAAAATGTAACAGAAAAAGGAGCACTTTCTCCGCCAAATCCTACCACATCCACATCGTTATGTTTAAACGTTTAATTGATTATGGTTAAACGTTTAATCTTTAAAACAAAACTGGCTACAATGTAGTAATAATTTGTTATTAAATCCAAAACATTAAATTGGAAAAATTAACAAAAAGGTATCACAAACTAACGGTGACCGTTAGTTTTTATCGGCCATCAGGCGCCCACTGCACGATTTACCAATTACAAGTTCTGCTTGTAAGCTCTTTTGCACTTTTGGCAAAGAAGGGTCGTCTATTTGGCTAATGAGAATGCGCACAGCTTCCTCACTCATGGTCACCAATGGCTGCTTCACATATGTGAGTGGACAATAGTAAAAATCAAAAGCATCACCCTGGTCAAAACACACAATCGAGATGTCATCTGGCACACGGACATTAAGCTTATCAAGGTATTTGAGCCCTTCCACAGCCAGTGTGTTGGTTGCAAAAAATATGGCATCAATGGGCTTGGGGCCATTGAGCAAATCATCAATCCCAGCCCTAACACCTTCTTTTACCTGATCAAAGTTCACTGCCTTCAACCAGCTGTTATCAAAAGAAATGCCATGGTTTTGTAAGGCCATGCGATATCCGCTAACACGATCTCTCATATGCTGTAGGCCATTGGAATAGGCGATCATCCCTATACGCTCATTACCCGTATCGATCAGTCGCTTCACTGCCTGATAGGCTACTTCATGGTTGTCGATGACCACATAATTGGACTCGCGCTCGGGCAATCTACGGTCAATCAGCACATAGGGCTTGTTGTGATCTTCGAGGTACTGAATCTGATCATTGGAACCTTCGCTTGGCACTATGATAAACCCATCCACTTGCCGATTCATCAAAAACTTAATCAACCCCCATGACTTATCGGCTTTCTCGTCTGAACTACCAAAAATCACCGTATAGTCCAATTTGGCTGCTTCATCTTCCACAATACGGGCGATGTGTGCGAAAAATGGGTTGGAAATATCCGCCACGATCAATCCGATGGTATGTGTCTTACCACTTTTAAGGCTTTTGGCTATTTGGTTAGGCTGATAATTGAGCTCTTTGGCTACTTTTTTGATCTTCTCAGACATTTCCACACTTACCCGGCTATTCGCTCCTTTGGAGAGTACATAAGATACCGTAGCTATGGAAACACCTACTTCTTTAGCAATGTCTTTGAGGGATGTTTTTTTCTTTTTCATGAATGAATATTTACCAATAGGGTTAGCAGTACTATTCGCAGCCACCTGCATTCAAACCTTTTTGGTATTGCAAGCGCTCTGGATAAAAAGGAGCACGAAAGGATTTTGTTTCAAGAGAAACCGTCGGTATCTCTTCCAAACAAAGATATGCTTAATCGATTAATAATAAAAACAACTCTGCACCTCCGAATCCCGCCAACCTTAAATTAATGCGCTATTTCTAGCTATAAAAAAAGCCCCAACCAAATCTGGCCAGGGCTCACGAATTATGCTCAAAGTGAATTTATCAACCAAAATTCAACTCTGGATAGTCTTTCCAGTATTTGATTTTTTCCTCGTAGAGTGCGTCTAGCGAAATCTGCACACACTTGGAAGTGAGTGCGCCTGTTTCCAGACTGGAGATGACCGGTTTGCCTTCCGTGATGGATTCATAAAACTGCCTCAAAGCATCCAGAGTAGGATCATTCCCAGGTGCTTCGATAGGCACGGCCTCTCCGCGTTGCCAGGCATCCATAGTGGCTCCAGACACTCCATCCACCATACCTTTGAGTGCTTCGCCTTTGCGCTCGCTATAGATCACTCCTTTGGTATAGTCCAAAATCATCGTCCCTTTTTTGCCCAAAACCTTTATCTGGTAATCTTCAAAACCATTGGTGGTGGTGCACTCAAAAGAAGCGTCTAGTCCTGAAGGGTACTCAAATAGCAGGTGTACATTGTCAAAAGTTTCTCTACCGTCTTTCCAATGATCTATGCCACCAAACCCGGTGATTTTTGCCGGGTGGCTTTCGGTCACCCAGTTGATAAAATCTATCTGATGCGACATAAGCTCCGCAACTAACCCTCCGCTGTATTCTCTATACATGCGCCAGTTGATCATCCGCTCCCACTTAGGGTCTGGCACTGATCGGCGCCAGTTACCGTTTCTGTTCCACTGACATTCGTATGCCGTAATTTCTCCCAGGTACCCTGAGCGAATGATCTCCAGTGCACGATTGTATAGCGGGCTGCTATGGTACTGATGCCCGGTCTGAAAAACTTTATCTGTTGCCTTGGCTTTGGTAATTACCGCCTGTGTTTCGGCGATACCTTTTACCATGGTTTTTTCACAATACACATGTTTATCGGCATCCAGGGCTGCCAGTGCTATTTCGTCATGCGTACTCAGCGGAGTAGCAATGATCACCGCATCCACTTTTTTATTTTCTAGCAACCCCTCATGCGAAGCATAACCTTTGGCACCAGGAGCTAGTTTGAGCGCATGCTCCAATCTAAACGGAATCACATCTGCACACGCTACCACATCCAAACCTTCGATTTTGTTGGCCAAATTGATGAGCCCTGTACCGCGCTGCCCAGTACCAATAACTCCTAGTCGTACACGCTCCTTCCCAAAAGACATGGCTGAAAGCATAGAAGGCAAAGCCATGGCGCCTCCAGCAGCCAGTACCCCAGTTTTCAGAAATGTCCGTCTCGCTTTTTGATTTTTCATGTGTATATAATTGATTTTCAAAGGCACATGGAATTCACATGATCCTTTTATTCATCCCCACCTGCCTGCCGGCAAAGGCAGGGTTGGTGATTATTTTGAATAAAATGATCATGCTCATTTCATGTTTTAGTTCAATTCTCGAATTTTAATACTACGGTAGCTTACCTCGTTACCATGATCCTGTAGGAGGATGCAGCCTTCTGGCCATCTGCCAAAATTCTCCCATTTGGCATATTTGCTATAGGCCACCAGGGCCTCAAACATCTGAGAGAAACGGTCGTACTCCACTACCAATTGGTTGTTTAGCCAATGCTGTACTTTGCCGTCTTTGGCCACAATACGTGCCTTATTCCACTGCCCGATGCCTTTAAATTGCTTTTGACGACCTGTTACTATACGGTCTTCGGCACGAATCAGGTCATACAATGAACCCACCGTACGGTTTCCATTCACTCCTTTTTTTGCGTCAGGGTGTTTTTTATCATCCAATATCTGAAACTCACAACCTATGGCCGAGCCCGACCCTTTGTTGAGAGATGGATCCACATAGTACTTGATCCCACTATTGGCTCCTTCTGTAATTTTAAATTCCAGCTCTAACTCAAAATTGGCGTACTTGTCTTTGGTGACGATATCTCCAGGACCCGTAGACTCCCCTCCATCAGTCGCCAGCACGGTCAACTCTCCATTTTCCATTACCCAACCACTTTGCGGAAAATCATCCAGCTTGGCTCCGCGCCAGCCTGCATTGGTCTCACCGTCCCACAGCAGCCGAAAGCCATTGCGTTTTTCCCACTCCGTTAGCTCGTTTTTCAGGTAGCTAATCTCATCCACCTGTGGATCCGGAGCTTTACGATTACTTTCCAGGTTGGAAGTAAGGATACGAATGTTTCGCCATTTCATCTGTGCACCTTCCAGGTGGTCCTTCCAGATACTATGCACCTGCAAGCCGATGTGGCCTTCTGCAGTCATATTATCTACAAGTCTGGCACATTGCACTCCATTAATCCAGGTATAGATGGTATTGCCTATCGCTTCAATGCGTACCTTGTTCCAGTCTGCAAGCTTTAGGGCGGTTCGTGCCTTTTCATTTCTCCCAAGCGGATACAGCCACCCACGACGTTGCTCATCGTAAATACCCCCTGAATACCCGCGATCTGAAGGGTCAATCTCAACCTGATATCCATGAAAAACACCATCTCGGTAGGCCTTGTCTATGTTGGACCTGATCTGAATGCCCGAGTTTAACTGACTACTGACATGTACTTCCAGTTCGAGGATAAAATCACCATATTTTTTATCTGTGATCAAAAAACTGTTTGGAGTATTGGGAACTGCCGTGCCTACAATCACTCCCCCCTCCACGGTGTAGTTGGCCTGTCCTCCGACCTGTTTCCAGCCTTTGAGGTTTTCTCCGTTAAACAGCTCTTTCCACTGTGCATTGATCGAAAGGGTCAATCCTAGCACTAGCGCGCCAACTAAAAATATCCTGGTTGAAATGGTTCTCATCAAATGTCGGGTTTGAATTTTCTGAATAATAACACTTTTAAAATTATGTATTTTCTACACAGAAAATGATGAATCAAACAAAAACCAGGCCGTGAAATCACGCTTCATGGCAAAATAGATAATACGACCAGTGTTTTGATGAGATAATCCATACTCAAAATCTAAAAAGCCAGCGTACTCTGGCACGCTGGCATTCTAGTGTAATTAATAAGTTTTGTAATCAGGCTTCCAGTACCTTTCTGATGGCCTGCAGTTCATCAGCGCTAAACTCCAGGTTGGTAAGCCCATTGACATTGGCCTTGAGCTGATCGGGTGTGCTTACTCCCACGAGTACGGATGTGAGACGTTGGTCTTTTAGCAGCCACGCAATAGCCATCTCACTCAGCGACTGGCCACGATCTGAGGCGACCTGATGAAGTGCTTTGATTGCTTCAAGCTTTTGCTCCACCGCTTCACGCTGTAAGTAGGTCATACCTTTGGCAGCTCTGCTGTCCTCTGGAATCCCATGGACGTATTTATTGGTGAGCATGCCTTGCTCTAGCGGACTAAACGCTATACAGCCAACGCCATACTGATCGAGCACATCCAGCAATCCATCCTCTACCCACCGGTCAAACATGGAATAGCGTGCCTGATGTATGAGACAAGGAGTTCCCAGCTCATTTAGAATTTTGATAGCTTTCTCAGCCAAATCCGCTGGATAATTGGAGATTCCCACATACAGTGCCTTTCCCGATCTTACGATATGGTCTAGCGCTCCCATAGTCTCTTCTAGCGGTGTATCTGGGTCTGGTCTATGGTGGTAAAAAAGATCCACATAGTCCAGATTCATTCGTTTGAGGCTCTGATCTAGGCTAGAGATGAGGTACTTACGGGAACCCAGATTGCCATAAGGGCCGGGCCACATATCGTAGCCTGCTTTGGAAGAAATAAAGAGTTCGTCTCGGTACGGCAAAAAGTCTTCATTGAAAAGTCGACCGAAGTTGGTTTCTGCTGCGCCAAAAGGGGGGCCGTAGTTATTGGCCAGATCAAAATGCACTACGCCCAAATCGAAAGCAGTACGGAGTATGTTTTGTGCTTTGAGCAGGTCATCTGCATGGCCGAAGTTGTGCCAAAGGCCCAGCGAAATCATGGGTAGCTGGATGCCACTGTGCCCACAGCGCTTGAAGGGCACCTGCTCATAGCGATCCTCCGCTGCATAGTATTTCTTATATCCTGATTTGTCGTTGATTTGCATTGATGTGGTATTTCAAGTAAAAATTAAACCTTAATTCGATTGATAAACAGAGATTGGCTTATCGTTTACTCCAAAAATTAGGGTGACCTTGTTATTCAGAGTGATAGGAACAATACTCCGCACATCCCCAAAAATAGATATACCACTTTTATCTGGAGGTAATACTGTAAAGTTCCCAAGACCGTCACCAAAAGCTACCTCTCCATAACTGGCATCATGGGCTCCGAAGTAAGTATGCATATGTGTTTGATTACCACCACCGACAATATCAACAAACTTGTCTCCATTAATATCTAGTAAAGCAAAATCATACATCGGTGCTTTTTGAAATGCATTTGGCAAAGGCAAAACATCAAAAGCTAATCCTCCTTGGTTTATAAGGACCAATGATCTAAGCTCCGTTAGTTCATACTGTTTACTGTTTTGCAATGCCTCTTCTCCAAAAATTTCTTGCACGGTCTTACCAGCAAACTCTTGGTAGCTGGTGTACTTCTTTTTGATAATGGGCATCTGTGCCGCTAACTCATCCTTATTGTTAATAGGGTACTCCACTCCTTTCTTTTGGTAAGTTATGATTTGATCGAGAAAATCATTTCCATCAAAATCCGCAACATACATTCGTACGGGACTATCAGGTGTAGCTGTAAGTTTCGTATTAAGTCCAAGATTGCCCAAAACCAAATCAAGGTCACCATCTCCATCCAGATCTGCTGATTCCACTTGATTCCACCAACCTTTCAACTCCTCAAGAATTGGGATATTCAAAGCTTTCAGCTTACCGTTTTCTACTGTGAAAACTTGAGGACTTCCCCAGTCCTGCGACACTACCAACTCAGATACCCCATTTCCATTCAAATCAAGAACCTTGGCGTCTGTTACCATGCCATGACTACAGGCCTGCGAACTAAAATATCCACTACCGTCATTGATCAACAGGTAACTTTCAGGTGGCTTGCCATACTGTCCGGCAATCACGCGCCCTCCCACGTATACATCCTGATCTCCATCCTGATCATAATCAAATGCCACCGCAGCAGATCCATGCTGGTACAGCTTTGGCAAACGCTCATCGGCCTGTTCAAATACGCCTGACACATTGAGATAAAAATGATCCAGCAATTTTGGGTTAGCTCCAATCTCACGGTTGCCAGCAGTGACTTCATACAAATCCAGGTCCCCATCATTATCAGCATCAAAAAAAATAGCATCTACAGCTTCACTGCTAATCGATGCTGTCAAGTCAGAATGATAGATCAGCTTGCCATCTCTTTGTAAATAAATAGAGGAAGCTTGTCCTGCAGCTCCGCCGATATAGGCATCCATTAAGTTGTCTCCGTTGATGTCGGCTACAGTTATGGCCGGCCCCTCGCGTGACACCATGTGTGGAATAAGTGCCTGATAATTGAAATCCACAAATTGATTTTCAGCGTGAACAAAAGAACTATCAAAATCTATTTTCTGAAACATTGGAGACTTTACCGGACTCGACAAAGGAAGATTGTCTGCTTGATCATAATATACCGTAAGTTCCTTCCTATCAATATCACGAATCACCTGAGTCTTACCTCCAGGCCACCATACCCGCAAAGAATCTATTCCTAGAGAGTCAAAACCAACAATCAGTCTAGTTGTCCCTCTGGATAAAAACCCCCTGTCAGGTACGTTTTCTAAGTACTGTATTTCGTTCTGTTGATAAACCTGCAATCGTGCGCCGATTCCCTCAGGATTTCCCTTGGGACCTTCGAATTTGATGGTTAGACTTTCCCTATTGGTGTTGTTTTTAAGAATTGACGCCTGAGCGTTGATATTATTAACAATCAAATCAAGGTCGCCATCCAAATCAAGGTCTGCATAAGCGGCTCCACTAGAATAGCCAGCGCGCTCACTTGACCAAATTACGGGCTCAAAACCAGCTGAACCATTATTTCTAAAAAATCGGTTTAACACTGGTCCTTCGGGCATTTGCGAAATTAAGTCCTGGTCTCCGGACTCTGTATTGGTGAGCTGGTTGTCCGATAGATATTTTATGTAATCTAAATCGTTTGGGCGCTTGACGATTCCATTTGTGATATAAAGATCCTTTTGGCCATCCAGATTAAAATCTGCAAACAGCACTGACCAGCTCCAGTCTGTAGCTGCAAGCTGATGCATGAATGCAACATCCGAAAACGTGCCGTTCCCATTATTAATTTGCAAGGTGTTTCGCGCAAACTGAGGCATAAACCCAAAGTCCAATTTTAATTTGTAAATCTCGTAAGGATCCTCCCCAGCAGATTTTTTAAGAACCAACTCTTCATCTGGCAACATATCTAATGTCATGATATCTGGATGCCCATCATTGTTCACATCAGCAATATCATTCCCCATCGAAAAACGACTAGAATGCCTGAGCCACTGCTCACCATGCTCCACGAATGTTCCGTTACCCTGATTAAGGTACAAGTAGTCATTTTCATGAAAGTCATTGGATACCAGGATGTCCATATATCCATCTTTATTGACATCAGAAATCCCCAAACCAAGACCATATCCTATTGGCGAACTGAAAATACCAGCCGATTTGGTGACATCAGTAAAACGGCCTCCATCATTACGCAGCAGTTTATCCCCTGCTTTTTGATCCTCGTCTAACCTCAATGAAGATTTCCCATAGCTCCGAATCGTGTGAACTGCATGATTTAATAGGTATACATCAAGGTCATTGTCATTGTCATAATCAAAAAACGCGGCTTGAGTGGAAAATCCAGAAAAGTCTAAATCAAAATCCGAAGCTTTTTCACTGAATGTACTATCTCCATTATTAATATAGAGCTCATTGTTCCCCTTGATGTCCTTGTATGCCCCCACGCGACATACGTAAATATCTAGCAAACCGTCGGCATTTACATCTGCCATGGTCACCCCTGTTTTCCATGCACCGGGAGACGCCACTCCTGCTGGCTCGGTAATATCCTCAAATTTGAAATTTCCTTGATTGAGGTAAAGTTTGTTATCACCAGTATTTGATGAAAAGTACAAATCCTCTAAGCCATCATTATTTATGTCTCCAACAGCTACTCCTCCACCATTATAAAAATAGAGGTAGTCAATGATGTTCAAATTTTCATCGTGAGGCAGGTCGTTGCGAAAGCTCACGCCAGTAAACTCCCCAGGCAAAAGAGAAAACAGCACATCCTGTTCCTCTTGAGTACACCCCAGAATGCAAAACAGTGCAATGATTCCAATCTGCCGATACCCCATTATTTTTGACTGTAATTGAAAAGTACAAGCTCATCACTATTGCGAGCTACCATAACTTCAGTTCCCACTACTCGAATGTCCCTAATCTCCCCTCTCACTTTAAAGCCATGCCCATCAGGATATGTAGTAAACGTGGCGGGTCCTTGATTTTCCAGATATGCTCCATAGCTGGCATCATACCTACCCACTTCTGGTTTGGTTCCATATAAGTTTCCTCCGAGCAGCACGTCCATATCACCGTCTGCATCAAAATCATGTGCCAAAATAGCAAAAACCGGTGCTACTTGCGCCTGATCAGGCAATGATCTAGGCGAGAAGCTAAAGTTTCCGTCATTGAGAAGCAGCATAGACTCCAGCGTATTCACTTCCAATACGCTCGCTGCACTTAAACTTTCAGAAGAGAATATCTGATCAATAGAGGCGTCTTTGAACGACTCGTAGTTCGGAAATTTCTTTTTGAGTCCCTTCATCTGATCGATGAGGTTATGTCGCAACGCAAAAGGAAACTCACGCCCTGAAGGTGCTGTTTGTACCAATACCGGATCAAGTGAACCGTTTTGGTCAAAATCCTGAATGTAGAGTTTGATCGGTTGCTCTTCACTAGCCCGAAAGCGGCTGTTTAGTCCATGATTTCCGGCCAGTATATCCAGGTCACCGTCACCGTCCATATCCACAAGATGAAGTGCGCTCCACCAACCTTTTAGAACGTCTGTTTGAGCCTTAGAACTTTTCAAAGTTCCATTTTCGTTGGTAAAAACCAAGATTCCCATATACTCTCCAGTCACCACCAAATCCGGATCTCCATCTCCATCCAAATCCCCAAAAGCACTAGACCGAATCATGCCCAAATCCGGAAATTCTGTAGTCTTAAAAGTGCCTGCCCCGTCATTAAGCAATAGGTATCCACTCCCAGGAAGGCCGTAGTTCAATGGCTTTAAACGCTCTCCAACAAACAAGTCAATGTCTCCATCCATATCCACATCTGCTGCTGATACTGTAGATGAACTAACATAGGCACCCGAAACCGGCAAAAGCTGTTTTGATAGGACGAATTTACCACTGCCCTGATTGATGTAGAGCCTATCCGCTAGTGCACTGCTAGATGAAGAAAACTCCGTACCCCCACTGCATACATACAGGTCTTGATCCCCATCCTCATCTGCATCGAAGAAAATACTCTCCGCATCTTCTGAAATGGCTTCCTCCTCAAATGTCATTCCAAGCTTGAAGCCACCGTCGGCAGTTCCCATTAGCAATCTACCCGCTATGCCTTTGGCTCCTGCCAGATACAAATCTTCATAACCATCTCCGTCCACATCGGCTGTAGCCATTTTAGGACCTTCGGTACTGTTCATATGATAGAGTAATCTGTCTCTATGAAAATCTACAAATTCATTCTCTTCATGGCGGTAGTCAATTTCAGCGTCAACTCTTTGGAATAATTTTCGTTTGTCGCCTTTAGTATCCACACTCCCAGCTGTGGCATCTGCCTCTTTCAACGTGTGACTTTGATTTGCGACAAGTCTATCAAAGGTGCTAACCTGACCACTTGGCCATGTCACGGTGACCTGCACAGGCTCAGCAGTCGCCAATCCCAGGTGCGGCCTGGGGTCTACACTGGACTGAAAGCCACGAATGGGTTGCTGCTCTACATAGTAAGTAACCCCTCCCTGTCGCACAGTGATTTTTGCACCCACGGCATTGGTATTTTTGGCTTTACCTTTGAGGTCAAACTGAATATAGTTGCCTTCCTCAGACTGATTTTGGTAGATAAAAGACTCCATATTCACATTATTCACCACCAGATCCAAATCTCCGTCATTATCCAGGTCTCCGTATGCAGATCCATTGGAGAAACTTGGGGTAGCAAGCCCAAGCTCCTCCGTCTTTTCATCAAATTTCAGTGAGCCATTGTTAAGATAGGCCTGATTTGGAATGGGGTTGGAAGGTATAAGTTCTACGAGTTTCTGGTAGTTGACCTCATTGTTTGAGACAATAGACTTGACCACCTCCTCATTAGAAATATACTGGAGATAATCCTGGTCAGTAAGGTCCTGATATATCCCATTTGCTACAAACAGGTCTTTGAATCCGTCATTGTTCATATCAAAAAATAAGGCTCCCCAACTCCAGTCGCTGGCTTCTACTCCAGCCATACGCCCCAGTTCACTGAAGGAACCATCTCCATTATTCACCTGAAAAGTATTTCGTGTAAATTGATGGTAGTAGCCATTTTCAAGGCTATAGTTGTAGCGGTTCCAATCCTCAAAGGTGGTGACGGATTTTAGTCTTTTGTAATCAGAGGGGAGCATTTCGGTGACAAACAGATCATTGTACCCGTCATTGTTGACATCAGCCAGGTCCGCTCCCATGGATGCCCCAGAGATGGAATTCATTTGCTCGGTCAGAACTTCTTCGAAACCGCCATTCTGCGTGTTCAAATAAAGGTAGTCTCTTTCAAAGAAGTCGTTGGAAACATAGATATCGTCCCAGCCGTCACGATTCACATCGCCCACCGTGACTCCAAGACCAAAACCAATAATACTGCCGTATATACCTGCCTCCTCGCTTACATCCACAAACATTCCTTCGTCGTTTCGAAGGAGCTTATCCCCTCCAAGGGAGTCCCGTTTGGGACGTTCGTTTCTGCGAAGGTCAAAAGAGCCAATGGCTTGATATGAGTTATTAAGAATGTAAGCGTCCAAATCTCCATCCTTGTCATAATCAAAAAAGGAGGCATGCGTGGAATAGCCTTTATCGGCTAAACCATAGGCTTCAGCAGATTCCGTGAAAGTGAGGTCTCCCTTATTGATAAACAGTTCATTTTGTTTGTTATCACCTTTTACATCACCTGAGTTGCACACATAGATATCCAAAAAGCCATCTCCATTCACATCGGCCATAGTCACTCCGGTAGACCAGGCTTTTTGACCTCCAACACCAGCTTGCTCTGTGACATCCTCAAACTTCCAATCGCCTTTATTTAAGAAAAGCTTGTTGCTTTTGAGGTTGGCCGTGAGGTAGATGTCTGCTAACCCATCATTATTTACATCTCCTATAGAGACCCCACCCCCATTGTAAAAATTACGGTAGGTATAGACATTGAATTCCTTGTCAAAGGAAAGTTCATTGATGAACGATACGCCAATCTCCTCTGCGGGCATAAGTCTAAATGTCGGCTTCTCCTTTTGGTCAATCTCACAAGAAAAAAGCATCATCAGAATGAGTATTTTGAGGCAGTTTTTTTGCATCTCTACTTCAGTTTGTTTTTGTCCAATATGTCGTCATGCAGCAGGTCAGAAATTTTACCAGCCACCACTCGTTCATTTTTCTTGTAAATTACCACTCGCCTATTCCCATCTACCTTAGCCCAAAGCGGTTTATCGCCTTCGTTTTTGGGCTCTACCAGTACAAACGGATTTCCTCCATACCAATTCATCAAGGTATCTTTTACGGCTACCAACAGCGAATCCGACCCAAATCGCGCACTCCAGGGTGACCAGCCCTCATAATCAAAAGCCACTCTCATTTCTTTAATTTTATCATTCCCATCAAAGTGAGGGTAGAATAAGAATCGGATAGGAAACTGAGTACTGTCTGCGGCTGATATCCTGTACTGAACATTCTTATTCTCCGGTCCTTGCATCACTAATCCCTGTTTGTTTAGCTTCCAGCCTTTATCGAAAAAAGTCTTCCTTGTCTCGCCAAAGCGAAATCCCAAAAACAATGAATCATACCTGATTCCAGAATTTAACTCTGCTCTCACTGTTTGCTCGTAGGCTGAGGTGTGGCAACTTGCCAGCACCAGCATCCACATCAGGCAGCTACTCCAACTCAATAATCTCAAGTGCTTCATTATTCTTTGCTACAATTAAGTGGGTCTTGTCTTGAATAGTAATCGGGGACATAGCTCTCACTTGTCCAAAAATATTTGTCTGGTGGATAGTTTGTGTTTGAGACTCATAGAATGTCACAGGAAGTGCATCATACCGTCCAAACTGAGGCTTTACCAGATGCTGATTCCCGCCAAAAACAAGCTGGCCATCTGCAAGGGTAGTAATCGCATATATAGGCGCTAGTTGTAAGCTGGATGGCAGTGGCTCTACAGCGAATCGATCACCCTCATTAACGAATATCATAGATGCTAAATCCGCCGCTTCTAACACTTTGGCCGCCGCGATTGCCTCCGCCCCAAATAGGTCTTCTACAGTTAATTTCGCATAATCTCGGTAATACAATATGCGTTTTTTTAGTCCAGGAAGTTGTTGCGCCATCTCATCACGGTCTGCTACAGGATAGTAGCGGCCATCCTGAGGTATAGCCCAAATGTAATCGTCAGAGCCATTGGCATCAAAATCATGAATGTAAAGACGCGTGTGATCAGGAAAGAAGGTATTACGGCCGTGATTTCCAACCACTATGTCTTGATCACCATCGGCATCTAAATCTGCTATCTCCAAGCTGCTCCACCAGCCTGTATGTGAGGCCAGGCCGAGGCGCTCTGTGGCATTTACCAGGTGGCCTTGTTGGTTTTCAAACACCATTACCGGCCCCCAATCCGCACATAGAATCAGTTCCGGGTAACCATTTCCGCTCAAATCAGCCCATCGCGCATCGGTCAGCATGGCAAGCTCTTGAAGTGCAGAAGCCCGCTGGGAGGTGACATTCGTAAAGACGCCTGTCCCATCATTTTCCAATAAAAAACCACTTACCTTATCCCCATATCGAAACGGGTGAAAACGCTCCCCTACAAAAAGATCCAAGTCACCATCTCCGTCATAATCAGCTACAGCTACAGCGCCGGTACTGAAAAGCTCGGAAAATGCTAGCCCAGACGAAACAGTAAAATTACCACGGCCATCATTGAGATAGAGCCGGTCATTGAGCGCAAACGAGCTCGAAGAAAATGCCTTGCCGCCAGAGGCCACATACAAGTCCAAATCACCATCTCCATCACAATCAAAGAACTCAGCGACCACATCTTCGGAAGTACGGTGGGACTCTAAAAACGAGCTATCAAGCTCAAACCCCTTGACACGCTGTACAAACAACCTGCCCACGAACCCTTTGGCACCGCCTATAAAGAAATCCTCCAGACCATCACCATTCACATCGCCTACAGCAAGTGCAGGACCTTCATTGTGATACATATGCGGTAAAAGCCTGTTCCTATCAAAATCAACAAAGTCATTTTCGCGATGCCCATAGTTCAGCTTCTTTCGTTTTACAGATTTAGAAGAGGCTGATTTTCTTAATACTTGTGATGATCTCGGTTTAAATAAGGTAAGGGTCTTATTGGTTGGTGCTTGCTTTTCTACAGTTCTCATCCCTCCTGGCCAATCCACCACCACAGAATCCACAGTCTGATGGTTACCTACGCCGATGTGTATCGTCGGGTCTACAGAACTCTCAAAACCTCTGGAAGGATAATTTTCAACCTTCCAACGCTGACCCGAGACATGCACCCATACCGTGGCTCCTATGCCAAACCTGTTTTGAGAATGCTCATCTTGAAGGAGTAATCGCAAACTTCGATGGTTAGAAGTATCGGTCTGATTTCGGTAAACGAATGCCGGCATGTTGACGTTATTCACTACGAGATCAAGGTCACCATCATTATCCAAATCTCCATAAGCGGCACCATTGCTAAAACTCAAGTTACCCAGGCCAAGGGAATCTGTTGCATTGCTAAACTGAAAGTCCCCATGGTTTAAAAATGCACTATTAGCCACCGGAGCAGAAGGCATGGCGTCTATCAACTCTGTGATCACATCCCCACCAGACTTTAACTTTTCCCTGATCTTGGTTTCATTCGCTACATAAGCCAAGTAATCACGATCAAGCAGGTCTTTTCCTATACCATTGGCAATGAAAACGTCCCGGAGCCCATCATTGTCAAAATCGAAAATAAGTGCCCCCCAGCTCCACTCTGTAGCGGCCATACCAGTTTGGCGACTCCTCTCCGAAAACCCTTCATTCCCCAGGTTTTGATGCACTGCATTTCTCGGAAATTGATGAAAATAGCCCTTATTTACTCCAAGCATGTACTTATCCCAACTCTCGTACATGGTCTTGACCTTTTTACGCTCCAGACTAGCGGGAAGCATCTCAGTCACTATTAAATCAATATGAGAATCATTATCAAGATCAGCAGCATCAGCCCCCATAGAGCCCATGGATACACTTTGGAAATACTGCTCCAGGTTCTCAGAAAATGACTTGCCCGCCTGATTGATGTAAAGGTAGTCCCGCTCAAAAAAATCATTCGATATAAAAATATCAGGGTACCCATCATCGGTAAAATCACTCACGGTGATTCCCAAACCAAACCCAATGCTGCTCGTGTAGATACCCATTTGTTGCGTGACATCTGTAAAGCGTCCATCATCATTTCGAAATAGTTTATTCCCAGAATTAGAGGGGTCAGGAACCTCTCGTTGACCTTCCACCAGATCATAACCGACCCCCACAGGCCTAATCGAGTTGGTAAGTAGATAGCAATCAAGGTCTCCGTCCAAATCATAATCAAAAAAGGCCGCTTGGGTGGAAAGTCCGGTCACATCTAACACATATTCCTTGGCACTTTCACGAAAGGTCAAATCACCTTGGTTGATAAAAAGTTCATTATGTCGATTTCCTCCTTCCGGCTTGCCTGATTTACACACATATAGATCCAGCCAGCCATCGCCATTGATGTCTACAAATGTGGCTCCTGAAGACCACACACCGGAACAGGCCACACCAGCTTCTCTAGTGATGTCCTGAAATTGCCAGTTTCCACGATTTAGAAATAGTTTATTGTCCACCATGTTGCCGGTGAAGTAGATATCCAGTAAACCATCATTGTTTACATCACCCAAAGCTACACCACCACCATTGTAAAAATTTCGATAGGTGTATGGGTTGAATTCTTCGGTATAAGAAAGTGTGTTTTCAAAGTGAATACCTGAGGCTAAGGAAACCTCTTGAAAGAGTGTGTCCATCTCGTTCTGCTGGCACGCAACAATCCCAAAAAGTATGAATCCTAAAAAAAGCTTATTCACAGCTGTCATATAAAAATGGGGTTGTCATACGAAGATAACAACCCCATTTGTCAA
Organism: Marinoscillum furvescens DSM 4134; assembly: GCF_003386095.1. Classification (GTDB taxonomy): domain Bacteria; phylum Bacteroidota; class Bacteroidia; order Cytophagales; family Cyclobacteriaceae; genus Marinoscillum; species Marinoscillum furvescens. Next base: position 128,287 of record NZ_QREG01000003.1, read on the forward strand.
TAATCAATTAAATGATCAATCGTATCCAGGGTTTTGTGTGAGTTTGAAGGTCTCAGCTTGAGATGCTTGAATCTGATCATTTGGAATCGGGAATAAATTCAGATTAGGATCTGAATGAGCTGCCTTTTCCCACCAGGCATTACCCCAAGCACCGAATCTAATAAGATCTGTGCGTCGGCTTGATTCCTGAAACATCTCTCTACCGCGTTCTGCCAGGAATTCCTCTTCGGTCATTGTAGTATATTCCGATACTGAAGCCCTTTCCCGAAGCATATTTACTAACATTAAGGCTGTAGGGTCCGACCAGTTGCTATTTAATCTAGCAGAGGCCTCAGCTTTGGTCAATAATACTTCCGCGTATCTGAAAAGTGGGAAGTCGTTATCCATATCTGGAAGCTGCTTTTCTTTGAAAGAAAATTTACCCAATCGCGCTCCTGCTTGACGACTGCCATTAGGAGCTAACATGTTTATCTCAGGAGTGTAATTAACTGGAGCTCCATCAGGATCTGCCTTATCAAAAGCTACATCTAAAATTGGGTTACCAAAGATATCATATTGGGGTCCAACGATAAAGTTGTTCTCTTTTCTAACATCACCATCTTCATAGGAATTATAAAATTCCTCAAGTGTAGAGTAACCATTCCAAGGTTGCTGCTGCAGTTGGTATGTCAATTGACTCGGGTAGTGTAGAGTCATCTGAGCGAGATTCATTCCCGTACCTACTGACTCGTCGAAAGGTGCTACCCAAATATGTTCAATGTTATCTTCATTTGTTGGAGAAAATACATCCGCATAACTTGAAGACAAATCATATACACCCGAGTTAATCACAGCATCAGCAGCATCAATAGCATCCTGATATCGAGCTGTCCCGGTATAAACCTCAGCATTAAGATAAATTCTTGCTAACAATGCCTGAGCACCCCAAGCATTTGCCCTTGCATAAGTCCTCCCAGTTGACAAATCAGGTAGTACGGCAAGTAATTCTGACTCAATGAATGCGAACACTTCTGCTCTTGAAGATTGCTCTACGTCTTTTCCGGGTTCAGTTACTATTTTTACATTACCGAATAAATCCATCAATCTCCAATAAAAATATGCCCTCAACGTACGCAATTGAGCAACTTGCTCAGCATTAAATTTAGTCTCTTGCAAGAGTAAATTACATTGCGCGATTCCAGCATATGATTGGTTCCAGGCACCTAACAACCCAGGGTTAGTAGACTGCCACTGGTGACGATGCATGTTAAGCCAAATACCTCCATCAAACCAGTCACCACCTTTTTGGGTAATCACGGCCTCATCTGTAGATACCTCAGTGACAGAAAAATAGCCTCCATGGTTTGCGGTTCCATTCAGTACTTCAGCATAAGCCGCTGACAATCCATCATCAGTTCCACCTCCACTTTGACCTAAGCCGGGGTTGGCAGGATCAAAGTCTTCAGAAAAATCTCCTCTTAGCTCCTCATCCAGGTCTGTACAAGCCGAAGCAGCCAGCACCAAAGAAGCCATAATTGATATTTTTATATAATTTCTCATTTTGTGTCCCATTTACTAATTAAAATCCAACATTTAGACCCAATGTGAATGTACGGGCAGTGAAATAATTGTATCGACGATCAATACCAGGTGACAACACATCAGGTTGCCCCTCAAGTCGTCCTCCATTATCTACAGTCCCGCGATCCTGCAATACTGGATCAGGATCAATCCCAGAATAATCAGTAATCGTGAAAGCATTTTGTACGCTAAAATATGCTCGTACGGATTTAAAAGATGAACTAGAGCTCATGTCAAAATTATAACCCAGAGTGATATTATCAAGTCTGAAAAAATCAGCTTTTTCTACATACAATGAGCTAAACTGAGCATTCGTAATTTCTGGTATTTGTTTGTCCGACTTAATTCTATTGTAAGAATTAATTGCTCCCGGATCGATAGGCTCGTAAAAAGCACGGAAAGTATTTACAAGGCTATGCCCAAATGCGCCTCTAAAGAATGCATTCAAATCCCAGTTTCCGTAGGTAATCTGATTGGTCCAACCGATTTCCAAATCAGGAATACCTTTTCCTATCTGTTCGAAATCACCGTCATCTTCTAAAGCATTTCCTTGTGCTGTATTCAAATTACCATCACCGTTCACATCTTTCAAAACTTGTGACCCATCCTCTACATCACCTGTGAACACTGGACCCCAAATTTGACCTATTTCTTCTCCAACAGCCACTCTAACCATAGAAGTTGAGTTTTGTCCGGGAGCTCCCAGGTTCGCTCGCATTTGCTCATCAATAATAAACTCTTCAAGTACAGTTTTATAAGATGATGCAACTATTCCAGGAGTCCAAGAAAATTTACTACCGTTGGCTACTTGATAATTAAGTGCAACTTCGATTCCTTTAGTATTCAGCTTACCAGCATTTTCAAATCTTCTGTCAGTTTCGTAAATCGCTGCGTCCACTGTTCTTTCTAGAATGAAATCCGAAATGTCTCTGTTGTAAACATCGATTGTACCACTCAATTTACCTCCAGCGGCAGCAAAATCGATACCTACGTTAATTTCTGCTTTTTCTTCCCATTTCAAATCTGGGTTGGCAGCTCGGGTAAGCCTAGCTCTACCACCCTCCTGAAAATCATACTCAACAAGGTCTTGAGCAAGTCCAGATTCGTTTGGCAATGAACCAGTCACACCATATCCCGCACGGAATTTGAAAACGTTGAATGTGCCTAGGTCCAAATATCTCGTCAAGTCGACACCTGCACCGACTGCAGGAAAAATTCCCCATTGATTGTCTTTTCCTAACTTGGTAGAACCCTCGCGACGAATCGATGCGTTTAAGAAAATACCATTGTCAATGGTCATATTCAACCTTCCGAAAAACGCGATTATTCTAGATTCAGGAGTAGCGCTGCTAGCCACATCTATAAGTTGTTTGCCTGTCACACGATCACCGGAAGTTTCCAGAGCATAATAGCCCAAAGCATCTGAAGGGAAATCTCCTAATTCAATGTAAAAATCCTCCCTTTCTTCTTCCTGAAATGAGTACCCAGCAGAGACACTTAAATCCACATTGCTGAACCCCGTTGCATAGGTCGCATAAGTTTCGAACAGAGTGAACCTTGAGTCTTCAACACTTCTTCTCGCCAAGCCGCCTCTATTGAAACCTCTGAATAACGATGTTCTTGGATAATACTCTCCTCTGATATCATCACCATATTGCTGTCCATAATTAGCATTCACGGTAAGTTGGTCTGTTAAACTATACTCCAGATTAGCATTGAAGTTCATTTCTTTGCGCTTACCATCATTGATGTTCTGCTCTAGAATCGCCACTGGGTTGAAATTGTCAAACAAGATCGCCTGGAAGAAATTTCCCTGATCATTTCTGATAGGAGCTGTGGGGTTAAACAGTACCGCATATCTTAAAGCTTCATTGAAAGAATAGTTACTCTCTCTGTTTGTGAGTGACATATTCACACCGATTTTCAATCGGTCATTAAGTGCGTAGTGGTTTAAACTAGCACGTGTGTTGATTTGATCGAATCCTGACTTTTCTAAAATACCGTTTATATTACGGTAGTTCGCTGATACTCTGAAGGTTGTCTTGTCACTACCTCCAGAAACCGATAGATTGTGTACGTTAGACCAACCTGTGCGTGTTACTTCATCTTGCCAATCGGTGCGAGAACCTAGGTCATTACCTCCTGCCTCGATGTATTCGCTTGGTGTCATGATAGGCTGCTCATTAGCCACTGTAGCTGCAGAAACGAAAGTATTATAACTTGCACTAACACCTCCACCCCTTTTTCCAGATTTGGTAGTTACAAGGATTACCCCTGAAGAGCCCCGGCTACCATAAATCGCAGCAGCAGAACCATCTTTGAGAACGTTTATGGTCTCAATATCATTAGGGTCTACGTTATTAAGTGATGCTCCGATTACTCCATCGATTACAACAAGTGGTTCTGTATTTGCCCCAACAGTGGAAATACCTCTAAGACGTATAGTTGATGTCTCATTAGGATCTCCTCCTTTGTTATAAACACTAAGTCCTGGCACCTTTCCCTGAAGTAGTTGGGAAGGATCGTTAATGTTCCCTTTATTGAAAGACTCTTCATCCAAACTTACTACGGACGAAGTGATTTCTTTCTTTTGCTGGGAACCGTAACCCACAACCACCACCTCAGACAACTCGGAAATGTCCAAAGCCAGCGATGCATCTACAACCGCTCTACTGCCTACCGCTACTTCAAGCGGAGCGTAACCAACAAACGTGAAAACCAGTGTGGTATTTTCGCCTACGCTGAGCTGATAATTTCCATCAAAGTCGGTGATAGTTCCCGTAGTAGTGCCCTTCACTACTACGTTTGCGCCCGGTACGGGCTCGCCCGTATCGGCATCTGTTACGGTACCGGAGACCGTACGCTCCTGAGCCCACAATGAGGCCGAGAGGATTAAGGATAATCCTAAGAGTAAATACTTCTTCATACTATTACAATTTGTTCCTAAACGTTTACAGGAAAACCAAAGAATCTCAAACAAGTTTGAGCATTTCCCAAATTCTCCTTTCTTCAAATTAATAGAATAAGAAACAATTATTGCAATAAAAAGAGATTGATTTTATTAATCCACTAATTACAAACGTTTGCAATGAAGGTATTTTTTTCGGATAAACAATTCAATCTTGAATAAATCACATAGGAAAGCAAAAATGAAAAGTAACGCAAGCACCCTGCATCGGTCCATTGCCAGGTTGTGAAACCTTCCAAAATGAATAGACTTTTTTATCTTGCTCATAATGATGAAAAAAGGAAGTGTAACAATCAAAGACATTGCCCTAGAGCTAGGCATCTCAGTATCTACCGTCTCCAGGGCTCTTGCTGACAATCCTCTCGTAAAACCTGCCACTCGACAAGCAGTGAAGGAATTAGCTAAAAAGTACAATTACCGACCAAACTTTACAGCCCTTAGTCTAAGAAACAACAGAACCCGAACGATTGGCATTATCATCCCCCAGCTGGTGCATGAGTTTTTCTCCATGGTGATCCGTGGTATTGAAGATTTTGCCTACTCCAATGGCTATAACGTAATCATTTCTTCTACACATGAGAGCTACGAACGAGAGGTCATTGATACGAAGGCTCTAATCAACGGGAGAGTAGATGGACTCCTGGCCTGTGTATCTAAAAGCACAACCAACTACGACCACTTTAAAGAATTTGCTGAAAGAAATCTACCCCTTGTATTTTTTGATTGCATCTGCGACGAAATAGACTCCCCTAAAGTAGTGCTGGACGATTTTGAAGCTGGCTATCAGGCCACACAACACCTGGTAGAAACGGGGTGCACCCAAATAGCCTATGTTGGCGGACCGATCAACCTCCAAATAAATCAGGATCGTTTTGGAGGCTATAAAAAAGCACTGAATGAGGCTGGGTTGGCGCTTAACGAATCATGGATAAAGCATTGTGAAACGGGCGATTATGATGACGGCTCAGAAAGCGTACGTGATATGGTAGCAGCTCGCAGCATCGATGGGCTCTTTGCAGGAACAGACATGCTAGCGATAGGAGCCATCAAAACCATGAAAAAAGCGGGCTTACAAATCCCCAAAGATGTAGCTGTGGTAGGATTTAGCAATTGGTCCATAGGCACCATCTACGAGCCCTCACTCACCACCATGTCCCAGCCGGGCTATGAAATGGGCCAAAAAGCGGCAGAATTACTCATCCAGCAAATAGACAATCCTGATAAAAAATTAACCGACACCTTCACCTTACACAGCGAATTGATACAGCGCGAAAGTACTCAGAGATAAAAAAACCCTCACCGTGTAACAGATGAGGGCTGAAACATAATGTACAATTTAGCAACAGTTAAGCGATCTGTTTGGAGTACCTCTTCCAGGCACACCATTGCACATTAAAAGTCTTACAGAAATCGTGCCGACCTATCACCTCATTTGGCCTTTTTTTTAATTTACTCGCAGGCTCAATGAAATTTTTTCAGTGAAGCTCCAACACCAAGCCTTGTAAAAAACTTCAGCCCTCAAAAGGGCTGAAGTAAACGATGAATGAAGTTTAAAAAATGGGATGTGCATGGAGTCTTGCTCCAGTTCTGTCAATTATGCAAAGGGTGTCTAATCCTTTGAGTGCTAAGCTTTCTAATTAACTATTGTTAGTGGTATGCACATCCGCATTGTCTTCGGTCCTAGATGTATTGATTTAGGATATTTTCAAACAACTCCTGCTTACCACTGAGCTGTGCAGGCTCGCCATTTTCTGTGGCCAGTGCTGTCAGATCTTCCAGCTTCAAATCTCCATTTTCAAACGACTTCCCTTTTCCTGCATCAAAGGAAGCATAGCGCTCCTGTTTTAGCGCAGGGTATTTAGAATCACTCAATATTTTATCTGCAATTATCAACGCTCGAGCGAAAATGTCCATTCCACCAATGTGCGCATGGAAAAGATCGTCCAGGTCTGTGGAGTTTCTTCGGGTTTTTGCATCAAAGTTGACACCACCTCCCTGTAGGCCTCCGTTCTCTAAAAAGACCAACATAATTTCGGTCAATTCAAAAATATTGTTTGGAAACTGATCGGTATCCCAGCCATTTTGATAATCCCCTCTGTTTGCATCCATGCTTCCCAGCAGACCTGCATTAGCAGCTACTTGCATTTCGTGCTGGAAGGTGTGCTGAGCAAGTGTAGCATGATTTACTTCCAGATTGAGCTTAAAATCATCCATAAGCCCGTACTCTCTCAAGAATCCTACCACAGTAGCTGCATCAAAATCATACTGATGCTTTGTAGGCTCCATCGGCTTAGGCTCTATGAAGAAGTTTCCTTTAAAACCCTGGCTGCGAGCATAGTCTTTGGCCATATGCAGGAATTGTGCAAGGTGATCCAGCTCTCGTTTCATGTCGGTATTGAGCAAGCTCATGTATCCTTCACGCCCTCCCCAAAAGACGTAGTTTTCGCCATCCAACTTAATGGTAGCATCTAGTGCATTGCGCACCTGCGCACCTGCATGAGCTACTACATTGAAGTCTGGATTAGTAGCAGCTCCATTCATATATCTAGGGTTAGAAAACAAGTTTGCAGTACCCCAAAGCAGCTTCACACCAGAGGCAGCCATTTTCTCCCTGGCATAGTCAGTAATCGTCTCCAGGCGCTTAGCAGATTCGGAAAGAGTATCCGCTTCATCTACCAAATCATAATCATGAAAACAGAAGTATGGTATCCCCAATTTGGTGATAAACTCAAAGCCGGCATCCATCTTATCTCGTGCCGCCTGAACAGGATCCGTAGCAGTAGACCATGGAAAGACTTTCGTACCCGGCCCAAATGGATCACCTCCAGTACCACACAAGGTATGCCAGTAAGCCACCGCAAATTTGAAGTGATCCTTCATGGTTTTGCCGGCAACCACCTTATTCTCGTCGTAGTATTTAAATGCCAATGGGTTGTCTGACTCTTTACCTTCAAAGGCAATTTTTCCGATTCCTTTGAAATACTCTTTGTCACCTAATAAAATTTGATCGCTCATACCAATTTGTCAGTTTAAAAATCTTGCTAATTCGTTTTTCCAGGCCTCATACGCCTCTCTATACTTTTGATGTTCTGTGCGCTGGGGCTCAAACGTGTTGGCGAGACTGTCACCTGCAACCGCCTCTTCCAATGTATTAAAATGCCCGGTGGCGTAGCCAGCTGCACGAGCTGCCCCAATTGCCCCAGTGGTCTTTACCACTTCTATAGGTGCGTTTGCCAGCGTAGCCACCGTGACACTAAAAGTTTCAGACTGAAACAGGTTGTCATTGCCAACCCTGAGTTTATTGATCTCCAGTCCCAGTTCTTTCAATATTTCTATACCATATATGAAGGAATACGCAACTCCCTCCAATGCGGCTCTGTAATAATGCGCCTTCTTATGTCGATTAAACCGCACATTGAGCATATGTGCTCCTATATCTTTATTGTTGAGGATTCGTTCGGCTCCATTGCCAAAGGGGATAATACGCAGCCCGTCTGCACCCACAGGTACTTCCTGGATTATCTGCTCCATCTTTTCATAGGTCACCCCGTCCTCAGCCATCATTTCACGCATGTACCTGTACTGTATACCTGCCCCATTCACACAGAGCAATACACCTATGCGCGGATCCTGCTTCGTATGGTTGACATGAGCAAAACTGTTTACTCGTGATTTTGGGTCAAAAACAGGACTCCCCTGTACTCCGTACACCACACCAGAAGTACCTCCAGTGGCCGCTATTTCTCCTGGGTTGAGTGCACCCAAAGACAGTGCATTGTTGGGCTGATCTCCAGCCCGGTATCCTATTGGAGTACCTGGCGCCAAGCCAAGCTTTTGTGCAGCATCTGCAGTTAGTTGCCCCTGCTCTCCAAATGTCGGCACTATTTCAGGAATGACTGAAGAGCTAAATCCCATATACTCCATGAGAAAATCAGCCACCTCATGACTTTGAAAATCCCAGAACATTCCTTCTGAAAGTCCAGAAACTGTAGTCGTCACTTTGCCTGTCAGCTGCATGGCGATATAATCTCCCGGCAGCATGATTTTATACACCTTGTCAAACAGCTCAGGTTCGTTTTCCTTTACCCACTTCAGCTTGGCGGCTGTAAAGTTTCCAGGAGCGTTTAGCAAGTGATAATAGCACTTGTCTCCTCCTATTTCCTGCAATGCGCGATCGCCAAAAGGTACAGCTCTGCTGTCACACCAGATGATGGACGGACGCAATACTTTCAATTCCTGATCCACCAACACCAATCCGTGCATCTGGTATGATATTCCAATACCCTTTACTTGAGCCCCGTCTATTCCAGCCTTTTCGAGAACGATTCGTGTGGCCTCACATGCGTGGGCCCACCAGTCTTCCGGATGCTGCTCTGCCCACCCCGGCTCCTCACTGATCATATCCATCTCCTTTTCAGGATAGCTGGCTACAGCGAGTTGCTGATTGCTGCTAGCATCTATTATGGCCGCCTTTATAGACGAACTCCCTATGTCGTAACCTAAAAAATACACGCCTGGTGATTTGAATTAACACTATCGCAAAATCTTTGAATCTTTTTACAATTCCTCCCGATTTTACAGACTCAAATAAACGGCATTTACGAATGTTATAAAACAAATACACCCCTGCTTCATTTCGTCAACAATACGTCAATCATACGCCAAGACAAAGCGTGCTGATACAAGGTATGGCTCTAATGAATTAGAATAATCCGGCGGAAGCACTTATTTCACTACGCCAGACACACTTCAAAGCCACTCCTTATAAGATTAAATTATTCAATAATAATTTTGATAAATAAGGATTACACCAGCTTTGCACCAGTAATAATTAGATCTAAACGCAATACAAATGATAGAACTCAAAGAAGACAACTTACAACAGTTAATCAGCGAAAACGACCAGGTAATGGTACAATATGGTGCCACATGGTGTGGAAACTGCCGGGTGACAAAACCGAAGTTTAAGCGTCTGTCTGGAGAAAATGAAAATGTGGTGTTTGTCTATGTAGATGCCGAAAAACTTCCTGAGTCCAGAAAACTTGCAGAAGTAAAAAACCTCCCCACTTTTGCAGGGTTTAAGAAAGGTGAGCTAGTTTCACAAGCAGCAGGAAATAAAACAGAAACCATAACAGATATACTCCATGCGATTACCAGTAATTAAGCATATTGTAGACTTTGTAGAAACCAATGACGAGGATTGGGTAGTTGAAACGATCGAATTGCTCGAACACATTTCAGAAGCCAAAGGCATCAAAGATGAGGAGCTGGATGTGATTGGAGAACTCCTCTCCAATATGTACGGAGCACTGGAAGTACACAAATCCATACAAGAAGGCACTGCCAAGAAAGAGGCTCTCAATGGCTTCATGGAACGGGTAATGGGCTCTATAAGTTAAAAATCCAAAAACTAAACACCCCAGACAGGCTATGTGTGGTCTATGTCTGGGGTGTTCTTTATATATACCTGGAGCACCACGTCCCTACTTTTGATCAAAATTCCGTAATTTCATTGCCATGAGAGGAATAATGAAAGACCAGGAAGTAGGCCTGGATCCAAACTTCCGCTATCGCGGTAAAAATCAAACACGGGTGGAAACCTTTAGCGACGCAGCCTTTGCTCTTGCCATCACACTTATCGTACTTTCTTCATCCGTCCCCTCTAATTTTCAAGACCTTTGGGTCTCCATGCGTGATATCATCCCCTTTGGACTATGTGTGATTCTGGTGATGGTCATATGGTATCAGCACTACCTGTTTTTCCTAAAATTTGGCTTACAAAACCGCACCATCGTTCTTTATAACACCTTCCTGATCTTTCTAATCTTGATATATGTCTATCCACTCAAATTTCTATTTGTAGTGTTGTTCAGACTGTATGAAGGGATCTTTACGGGCAATAGAGAATTGATCAATAGACTTTTCACAGAAACATTACCCTACAGCGATACTGGCTCGCTCATGATCATCTATGGATTAGGGGCGAGTCTCATCTTTCTGACCATTGGCGGGATGTATCGTCATGCGATGAAAATGGCAGGTCCACTGGAGCTCAACAGCTACGAACGCTACATAGCAAAAGATGGAATGATCACCAATCTGCTGTTGGCAAGCATCCCATTTCTATCTGCTCTTATTGCTGTATTTCATCTGTTTGGCAACTGGACGTTTCTAGGAGCCGGTGTGGCCTACATGCTGTACCCTCCAGTAATGATTATCTACGGTCGGGTCAGTGCTAAAAAACGTGACAGGGCTTTAGCCATCTATAAGAAAGCATAGCCGACCCAGGCTCGGTTTGACCCAGGAAAAGCACTCCTTCAATCAATCAAACGCTGCGGTATAGTCTATGCTAACCTAAATTTGCTGTAGATACAGCTAATCATTGGCAAAATTCAAACCCTATAAACGGAAAGTGGGTCTTATAATCATGCGGGATACTTTTTTGATCATAGTGCTTGGAGCTTTTTTACTGCCTGGTTGCCTCGAAAGCGACCTGGAAGCAACTGACAAAGTGCAAGCCAACAAATTAACTTATTTGGACCCTAGTTTTGACTGGAACCAGGTAAGAAATAACCCTTTCCGAATCGTAGGCATCACACCCACGGATGACACCTGGAGCGTCATTGTGGAATATAGTGGCGGGTGTGAGGAGCACAACTTTTATACCTGGTGGAATGGCGAATGGGAGAAAGACAACAGCGCAACTTTTTACCTGATCCACAATGCCAACAATGACATGTGTGAAGCATTCATCCGTGATACGATCAGTATTCGGCTAGATGAAACCTTTTTGAGAGATCCAGACCCTTTGGATTCGGCGCACATCACCATACTCAATGCGAGCAACGCCCATAAAATAACTGTGGACCCTGAGTTGGCTCGCATAGCACAATCTGACAACTGTCAGCTCAACACTACCATAAAAGGCACCCTCTGTGGGCAGGGGATATGGGATAGTCAGTGGTTGCTTATGCTAGACACTGTCACCAACCACAATAAGGTATGGCTACGTCCTGTTACCAATAGCTCAAAAGTGATGCTTACCAAGCCTGAGCCGGGAAACTATACAGTAGGAGTGACGCTGCTTTTTGGTTATGAACCGATAGACCCTGATGAGCAATGCGCCACGTTACCTGATGGTTCATTTGTATCTGTAGCTGTAAACTGTATCGAAAAGCAGTAAACCTAGCGCTTTTTAAATAAGCCGCTCTTGAGAGTCACGGAAGAGGACCCTTCCAGATAAAAAATCCATTGTATATAGGTTTCGGTCATACGTAGCTGGTAGGAGTCTATTTTCTGAAAAACAAGGTCTACGTCTAGCTTTTCTGCCAAATCCGATTTTCTAAGTCCCTGCATAATGAGCTGATCCAGCTGCCTAAAAAACGGCCGTGTATCCAAGCGGGCCTGATCAGCAATGTACTGCTCTGCTAAGCTATGAACAGCCCAGTCGGTGAGTTTTACCCAGTCGTCTTCCGCTTCTATTTCATATTTAAAATCTGAAATGGTCAGCTCTCGATTGTCGTTGATGGTAGGTGTACCCGTAACAAGTACCTTCCCTGTGATGTCTCCACTTACATCCAGAGCTACCAGCAGCTTTTGCCCCTTGCGGTTTACCCTGGCTTGCTCTACCAGCAAGGTATAGTCCTCATATGTAAAAGTCTTGCCCGCGAGCTCTTGCTGCATGAGGTGAGTAAGCATCTCAAATGGGAGGTATAGCTCAGTGTATGCCGCAATCGTATTGCGGGTGTTTAGCGGCTCCCCACAGTCTCCTAGCTGGACTTTTTCGGTAACAGGACTCAGCTCTGGAGATATCTGCAGCCTCGTTCGGTATTCCAAATGGATACTCAAAGTTCCACTACCTCCAGGAATCACTACTCCGTTCAGAGCCAGGGGCCTGGAATAGAGCCAAAATGGCTGAGGGCTGCGAGCAACTCTTATTGGGTTTTGCAAGTCACTCCAGACTTTATCTACTAGCTGCCTAAAATCTATGACATGATCCAACGCCCGGCAGATTACATTCGAAAGCTCCTCTTCATGGGATTGCAGGGCAGTTTCAATAAGTTCTTCAACATTAAAAGTCATACCCATCAAACTGAGCTCCGGACTATCCGTAAGCTCAAAACCTCTATAGGTACACGCCAGATCCAGGCTCCAGTTTGGAGCCACTGCTACCGAAGTGGAAGCCTTAATTTTACCATGAAACACCACCGGAGACTCTTTATTGGACAGGGTAATGCCCAGGACTTTTTTGCGAACTGCAGCAGACACCTCCAATGGAATAGCTGCATAAAACTCATCCCCCTTCATATACAGATCTAGAGGTCCTTTGCGATTTACTTTCAGGTACAGGCTGTCTTTTTCACCCATTGGAAACACCCCATCTACCAACTCTCCAGGTAATATCCGGTTTACTCCCTTAGCAAGCTCTTGAATGGGGAAATCCACACGAAAACTCAAATACGAAGGTGGCACCTCTAGTGGAGGCAACGCAGCCTCTTCCCGTTGATGGACTCTGGAGCAACCCACCATAAAAACAACCCACACAATAAAGAATACCCGTTTTGTCATGATCTAGCTTATTCGGCCATGAAATAAACCAACCCCTCAGTAATACACAAACCAATACTTAGTATTTTAGAATTTTTTAATCATAACTTATCTCTTCAACAGGCGTACATTTTGCTATGCAGAAATTCTTGATACTACTCACCATGTTGGTTACGCTGAGCTTTTGCTCTAAAAAAGAAAACACCAGCGCGAGCCTTATACAGCGATCCATTGAAGCGCATGGGCTTCAGCTCCTAGAAAACAAGGAAATAGCCTTTACTTTTAGAGACAACCGGTATACGGCTAAAAGGCAAGGAGGCACATACACATATACCCGAAGCAGCACTGATAGTACCGGAACGAGTACCACAGACGTATTGATCAACAGTACCGATTTTTACCGAATAGTAAATGGAGACACTACAGCAGTAGCAGACTCTTTGGCCCGAAAATATGCGAATTCTGTAAACTCCGTCCTTTATTTTGTCCAGCTGCCCTACTTGCTACAAGAGCCGGCAGTAAATACCACCTATGCAGGAAAGGACACCCTCAACAATGAAATTTATCATGTGGTGCAGGTGACTTTCACTCCTGAAGGCGGCGGAGAAGATCATGACGACAAATACTGCTATTGGTTTCACAGCAAAACCAGCCACTTGGATTACCTGGCCTACAGCTATGACACTGATGGAGGCGGCGTTCGATTTCGTGAAGCCTACAATCGTCGAGAGATTAGCGGAATCACTTTTCAAGACTATGTCAACTACAAAGCCCCCAAAAACACACCACTTGATCAACTACCAGCGCTATTCAGCAAAGGAAAACTTCAAAAAGTCAGTTTGATAGAGAATACGGAAATAGAGGTAACAAACTAACTCTTATTAAACTCATCCCCGCTCATCGTCTTTTTCCCTTTCTGGAAAAAGATGATGAGCATCACTACTCCACTTAAGGCCAGCGGAATACTGAGCGTTTGCCCCATATTGAGAATCAGATCTTCTTCAAAATCCTCCTGACTCATCTTGAAAAACTCATCTACAAAGCGTAAGGACCACAACAAAACCATAAACAGGGCAAAGTTGAAGCCCATTGGAAGTGTAAAGCGCTTGTTTTTCCAAACCCAAAAGAAAAATAGCATGAGCAGTATACAGTATCCTGCTTCATACAGCTGCGCTGCATGCCGCGAAATCCCCAGGCCGTAAATCTCTGCTACGGATCGATTATCCTCTGTGTAAAATTTATAGGCCAGTGGCTGGTCCTTTCCAAAATCTATGTGTTGAACAACTTCTTCATAGCTGAGCAATGCATTCCTCAGCTGATTTTCAAAAAAACGACGATCGGTATCGGTGAGCTCTACACCACGATTGTAAAGAATCTTAGCCGTGATGGGGTGCTTCCCAGCTTCGTTGCTGACCATATCCCCACCTTTTTCAAATACCACTTCATCAATCTTCCTATCATCGTATTTCAACACCTCCTCGGTAAAACGGGCATACACTACCCCCATTTCCGACTGAGTCATGGTGCCCTCCATTTCCGAATTGAAGAAATTTCCCGTACGGATCATGGCTCCAGTAAGTGCCACAACAATTACCAACCTATCCAGCATCCACAGCATGGGATACTGTGGGTATTTTTTACTAAAGAAGTATATCGCCAAAATAATCCCGATCGCACCTCCATGACTAGCCAGTCCTCCTTCCCATATTTTGATGATCTCAATCGGATTAGTAAGGTAAAAACCAGGGTTGTAAAACAAACAGTGCCCAAGCCGAGCACCCAACACCGTAGCCACTACCATATACACAGTAAGTTTTTCCACGTCTTTCTCAGGGCGACCTTCCTGCTTAAACAGCCAAAACATGATCTGCTGTGAAACAATAAATCCTCCAGCAAAAAGAAGTCCGTACCAGCGAACAGGATGATTCAACCCTGGAATCACGAACATATTGGGATCAGGACTCCAGATAAGAAAATTGAGAAGAAATTCCATTTGTTAGTTTGTTTTCCAAAAATATGGAGTGAAAAGCATCAGAACGGTAAAAAGCTCCAACCTTCCCAGCAACATCAAAAATGCCAACAGCCATTTACCCGGAGCAGATATGCCGGCAAAGTTATCAACCGGCCCCACTTCTCCAATACCCGGACCGATATTTCCCAGACAGGTAGCCACCGACCCAATCGCTGTATCGAAATCCGCACCGAGAATTCCCATGGTAATGGAGCCAATGGCAAAAATGAAAATATAGATCATGATAAACGCCAGGATATTGTAAGTAATCTCCCGGGACACTGCTTTTCCATTAAACCTTACGGGAATCACCGCATTAGGATGCAACTGGCGCTTGAGTTCTAAAAAGCTGTTTTTGATCAGAATGATATGACGAACGATTTTGACACCTCCTGCAGTAGAGCCGGCAGATGCGCCAAAAAACATCATCACAAAGAACAGCACGGTAATAAATGGAGACCAGGCCGTATAGTCAGCTGTAATGTATCCTGTGGTAGTAATCACCGATACCACCTGAAACAAAGCGTCCCGAATGGATTTTTCCAGATTATCATGCCCCAGGCCAAATATGACCAAACCTACTGTGATACTGGCGAAGATGGACACCCCAGCATAAAAGCGAAATTCTTCATTTTTCAACACCTTTTCGAAGTTCTTATGAAGCGCGAAATAGGTCATGGTAAAATTGGTGCCTGCCAAAAACATAAAAATGATAATGACATACTGTATGAACGGCGAAGTGTAATAAGCGATACTGGCATTTTTGGTAGAAAAACCACCTGTAGCCATGGTAGTGAGGCTATGATTGATAGCGTCATAAAACGTCATCCCTCCAACCCACAGTAGCACCGTCTCTGTCACAGTAAGCCCAAGGTAGATAAACCACAATCGCTTGGCTGTTTCTTTGATCCTGGGCTGTAATTTATCCGGAGAGATTCCAGGAGCTTCTGCTACGAAAAGCTGCATCCCTCCAATTCCTAAAATTGGGAGTATAGCTACAGTGAGTACGATGATCCCCATACCACCTATCCACTGGGTGAGGCTCCTCCAAAACAAGATGCCTTTATTCACCGATTCAATGTCTTTCAGTATGGTAGCTCCGGTGGTAGAAAAACCACTAAGTGTCTCGAAAAATGCATCTGTAAGATTGGGGATAGACCCACTGAGGATGTAAGGCAACGAACCAAAAAACGACATAGTGAGCCAGCCAAAGGCTACCACCAGGTACCCATCTCGTTTGCGGAGCTCTTTATTGAGGTTTTTTCTCGTGAGCACCCAGGCCAAAAACCCTGCAAAAGCTGTGATCACCGCGGCACCAAGGATAGCAAGCAGGTCCCCTTCTTTGAAATACATACTAAAAGGCAGGCAGGTCAGCATAAAAGCGCCATTGAGCATCAGCAAAATGCCCAGGATATTTACGATGACCCGATAGTTAAATAGCATGATTTAGTTGAAAAAGCCCTCCACTTTGTGAATACATTCTGACTTGGACAGCACCACCACCCGATCTTTTGGCTGGAAGGAAAAACTACCACGTACTGTGTAGCCGATCCCTTTACGAATCACTCCTCCGATGATGGCCGTCTTCGGAAAATCTAGATTTCGCAGCTCATACTGTAAAATTTTAGATCCTGGCTGCACTTCAAATTCTAATATTTCAGCGTCTACCCCGTGTATACTTGTCAGGTTCAGTACTTGCCCTTTTCGAATATACCTGAATATAAAATTCGCTGCAATTAGTTTTTTATTAATCAAAGTATCCACTCCAATGTTCTGAGATAGATGGATATAATCCATGTTTTC
The DNA here is from genome assembly GCF_003386095.1 of Marinoscillum furvescens DSM 4134. GTDB lineage: Bacteria > Bacteroidota > Bacteroidia > Cytophagales > Cyclobacteriaceae > Marinoscillum > Marinoscillum furvescens. Next base: position 145,176 of record NZ_QREG01000003.1, read on the forward strand.
TACTGCGGCGATTGTTTTCTGAACCCCATTGTTTTTAGCCACCAGGCAAGAGATGATGTTGGTCTCGCTATTTCCTGTTACGGCAATTACCGCATCCATTCGGTCGATGCCCTCTTCTTTGAGCAAGTCAATATCTCGCCCGTCACCATTGATAATCATAGTGTCCGGCAGCTCATCAGCCAGAGCAAAACACTTGTCCTTGTCTTGCTCTACAAGCTTAATGTTATACTTCTTGCTCAGCTGACGAGCGGTGTTGATACCCACTTTACTGCCCCCCAAAATCATCACATTTTTTATCTCTATGCGCTCCTTTCCTGCCAAAGAAAGCACTCGATCTATTCCGCTGGGCTCGGTGATAAAATAGGCATGATCACCAAGATTGAATTTATTTTCACCATGAGGAATGATGGTGTTGTTTTCACGCAGTATGGCTACCGTGGTAAAATTATGATCAGGGTTGAGGTAGGCTGTTTCCGTAAGTGTCTTGTCCTTAAGTTCGGAGTTTTCGTCTACCGTGATGCCTATCAGAGACAGCATGCCCTTTTCAAACTCAAAGGTGTCTGTGAGAGCTGATTGCTTTAGGAGTCGTTTGATCTCCTTTGCTGCCAGTGACTCAGGGGAGATGATCTCATCAATCCCAATGTCTTTGAGGTCCAGCTTTTCTTTTTGATGTAGAAACTCAATGTTAGAAATACGTGCCACAGTACGCTTGGCACCGAGACTTTTGCCGATGATAGCTGTGGTCAGGTTGGTCTCTTCAATAGATGTCACTGCAATGAGCAGATCAGCCTTGGAGACATTAGCCTCCTCCAATATACTTATGCTGGTACTGCTACCACGTATGGTGTGTACATCCAAATGATTGGAGGCATGCTCCAGTACGGCATTGTCTTGATCGATGAGGATGATATCCTGCTCTTCATAGGCCAAAAGCTTCGCCAAATGAAAACCAAGATCTCCGGCTCCTGCAATGATTATTCTCATAGCAATTCCTTATAGGGTAGCAAATATAACGTAAAGATGAAGCAGGCAGCCAAACATATCTGGCATATTCGATAAGACCGCTCTTTCGAAAGATTGACTTTCTGTTCACTGAAAAAATGCTTAAAAATGCTCATCATTTCACGTTGGAAAAATAATTTTTGGCAGCCTTCATCACCTTAGGAGCAAGCGCTATAGCACCGATCATCGTTGGAAATGCCATGAGCCCATAGGCCAGGTCTATAAAGGCTACTACCCCACGCAGTGTTGCCACAGATCCTACCAAAATAAGTGCTACATACCAATAATTAAACAAACTGGCATATTTCACCCCTATAAGAAAAGCCAGGCATTTTTGACCATAATACGCCAAACCAAAAATGGTAGTAAGTGCAAAAACGAGTACACACACCGCTAGTATGTAGGGACCAAAGCCCGGGAGGCTTTCGCCAAAGGCTTTGGCAGTGAGGGTGATTCCGCTGAGGTCATTATTTTTCCAGGCTCCGGTTACCAAAATGGTTAGCCCGGTCATCGTACAAATCACCAATGTATCGATCGCTGGTCCGAGCATCGCTACCAGGCCTTCACGCACTGGTTCTTTGGTTTTGGCTGCTCCATGCATCATGGGAGCCGTACCTATACCAGCCTCATTAGAAAAAGCAGCTCTCCGAGCACCTGTGATGATCAGCGCTCCCACGGCACCGCCCATCGCCGCCTCTGCAGTAAATGCATCCGTCACAATCAACAGCAAAGAACTTCCCACTTCGCTGAAATTGATAAGTAAAATAGCAATGACACTCACCACATAAAGCATCACCATAGAGGGCACCAACCTACTAGCTACTGTCCCAATCCGCGTAATTCCTCCAAAAATCACAAGCCCCACTAAAATGGCAATAACAACACCCAAGCCAAGATCAAAAGTGAGACTGTCGCCAGTAATCCCATTGGGGATCAACAAAATATCTTTCGTAGCCTGCACCATCTGATTGGCCTGAAAAATAGGTGTAGCGCCAAAAAACCCAACAACCGCAAAGAAGGTAGCCAGAGGCATCCATTTTTTTCCCAGCCCTTCACGGATAAAATACATCGGCCCGCCTTGCAGCTCACCAACACTGTCTTTGCCACGATACATCACCGCCAGCGTACAAGTAAAAAACTTAGTGGCCATGCCTACAAAAGCACTAACCCACATCCAAAAAATGGCTCCCGGACCACCCATAGCGATGGCCACAGCCACACCGGAGATATTACCCATCCCTATGGTAGCTGCCAGTGCTCCAGACAAGGCCTGAAAGTGATTGATATCACCAGGGTCATCCGGATCATCGTATTTTCCACGCAGTACATTTACCGCATGACCAAAAAAGCGAAAAGGCAAAAACCGCGAGTAAACCATAAAAAAAAGGCCACCACCTAACAGTAAAATAAGCAGCGGAGTGCCCCAGATGAAATTGGCTGCTGCCAAAAAAAATGATTCTAATGCTGTCATATTTATTTCTTCTCGAGTAGTGGCTTCAGGTATGGCCAGATATTTTTCGCAAGGATTTTGTGTCCTTCTTCCGTGGGATGTATCCCATCCTCCAGATTGAGCTCGGGCTCACCTGCCACATCTTTCAAGATAAAGGGCATGAGCGCCGTATTTTTTTCTTCGGCTACAGCCGGAAAGATGTTTCTAAACTCCTCTGCATATGCTTCCCCCATATTAGGAGGCACCAGCATACCTGTTAGCAAAATTTTCACTTCAGGGTTGGCAGTACGCACCTTGTCTATGATGGCCATCAGGTTTTGTTTGGTGACTTTTAAGTCCAGCCCGCGCAGACCATCATTGGCACCAAGCTCCAAAACAAATACATCGGGGATTGTCTGTAGCACCCAGTCGATGCGATTGAGACCGCCAGCGGTAGTTTCTCCACTCAGCCCCGCATTGACTACCTGATAAGAATACCCCATAGAATCTAATCGATCCTGGATCAAAGCAGGAAAGGCATCTTCCACATCCAGCTGATAACCTGCAGTAATGCTATTGCCAAAAAACAGCAACACCTCACGATCAGCCGACTCTTCGACCACCACTTTTTCCTCTGTAGTAGTTGTGGTTTCTTCTTGCATTTGTTTGTTCTGATGAGAAGATGTACAGGCACCCAGAAACAATATCCATAAGAGGTGCTGCCAATATTGAATACAAATCATGCTGCCTTGTTTTGGGTATTCTTTTAGTTCAAGAGTTTTTGAGAACGCCCGAATTTACAAAACATGAACCAAGTGAATTCGTTTTTATGAGTTAAACTAGCATACATGCCTACAATCCTTGAAGTAAATGCCCTCACCAAGACTTTTTCGAGCGGGCAAAAAGAAATCACCGTATTAGACGACATTAATTTTAGTATAGAAGCAGGCGACACGGTCTCCATCGTGGGGCCATCAGGAAGCGGAAAGACCACACTCCTCGGCCTGTGTGCCGGACTAGATAGAGCAAGTGGTGGCTCGGTATTTCTTGACAACACGGAGCTAAACAACCTAACGGAGGATGAACTTGCCACTTTGCGAAATCAAAAAATTGGCTTTGTTTTTCAAAACTTCCAACTCATCCCCACGCTTACGGCTTTAGAAAATGTAATGGTACCTCTGGAACTTCATGGAAATAAAAATGCCAGCGAAATCGCCACATCTTACCTGTCACGAGTAGGGCTGGCACACCGAATGGACCATTATCCCTCTCAGCTATCTGGTGGAGAACAACAGCGGGTAGCCATTGCCCGTGCGTTTTCCACCGAGCCCAAAATTCTTTTTGCTGATGAGCCTACTGGCAACCTGGACGGCCATACCAGTGATGCCATAGAGGAATTGCTTTTTGAAATCAATCGGGAGAAAGGCACCACACTGATCATCGTCACACACGATGACGAACTGGCCCACAAAACCAACGCAATCATCCGTCTGAAAGGAGGTCAAATCAGTGGATAGGCAACTTCAGCACACCTACAAAACTCCCAAAGGCTGGGCACTAAAAATGGCCTGGAGAGATTCACGCCGGAGCAAAGGCAAATTGCTATTGTTCATTCTAGCCATATCTTTGGGTATTGCTGCGCTCGTTGGCATCACTTCCTTTCGGGAAAACCTGATGCAAGAAATCGACGATCAGGCCAAAACCCTCATCGGTGCGGATATAGAAGTAAAAGGCAGCCAGCCTCTGCCAGACAGCCTAATGCTGGCATTTTACGAAATGGCTCCGGAGATGTCCCGCGAGACCTACTTTGCCAGCATGGTGTATTTCCCACAAACGGATGGGACACGCCTGGCACAGGTACGAGCGCTTTCTGGCAAGTATCCTTACTACGGCAAGATAGAAACAGAGCCCGCCGATGCGGCAGATCGTTTTCAAGACGGACAATATGCTTTGGTAGACCAAAAGCTCATGATCCAGTACAATGTGGAGCTCGGTGACTCAGTAAAAGTGGGCAACCAAAGCTTTGAAATAATTGGGAAACTCAAAAAGATCCCGGGCCAAACAGAGATAGGTGCCACCGCTTCTCCTGTAGTCTACATACCCTTCAGCAGGCTAGATCAAACGGAGCTGCTCAAAAAAGGCAGTAGGGTCAATTACCTGAGCTACTTCCAGTTTCAGGAGCCCATAGATACCACAGGCAAATGGTCAAAGCTGGTGACCCTCGCAGACAAGCAGGGTTTTCGCATTGATGATGTGGAAGAGCGCAAAGAAGAAACCGGTCGCTCATTTAAAGACCTCACCAACTTCCTGGAGTTGGTAGCCTTCACAGCACTATTGCTGGGATGCATAGGTGTGGCCAGCTCCATGTATGTGTATACCAAAGAAAAAACCAGCATTGTAGCCACCCTCCGCTGCCTGGGCATGAAAGCCCATCAGGCCATTCAAATATTCTTGCTTCAAGTAGCCATCTTTGGGTTTATAGGTGCTGCGTTTGGTGCATTGCTGGGCATGAGTATCCACATGTACCTCCCTGTACTGGTTTCAGATTTTATACCCGTCGAAATCACTCCTTCCTTTTCATGGACTGCCATTCTTGGTGGCATAGCTATTGGCGTGGTAGTGTCTATTCTGTTTGCATTACTTTCACTGGTAGCTCTCCGGCGTGTCAGTCCCTTACAGGCCATCCGCGCTGACCTTGGTGTGGAGCGCTTCCGAGTAGATCCGGTACAGGTGCTTGTAGCGGCGGCTATTTTGCTGTTTATGGTGGTGATTATCTACTTGCAAATCGGCTCACTACAAGACGCTGCGATTTTCACCGGAGGTCTAGCCCTGGCTATTGCTTTGCTTACCCTTATGGGAAAAGGTTTAGCCTGGCTAGTGAGAAAGCTACTACCTGCAAGTCTATCTTATGTCTGGAGGCAAGGCCTGTCCAATCTGTATCGGCCCCACAATCAAACCTCGCTTTTGATCACCACTTTAGGAATAGGCACCACTTTCATAGCTACACTGCTGTTTATGCAGCAACTACTCGTGGATAGAGTCACTATTGCAGGCTCCAGCGAGCGACCCAACACCATCCTTTTTGATATACAAACACCACAAAAGGACGAAGTAAAAGCGCTCACACTTGACTATGACCTGCCCGTGATGCAAGAAGTGCCTATTGTGACCATGCGGCTGCAAGAGCTCAACGGGCTCACCAAAAATGAAGCGGAGGCAGACACCAGCATTAACACCCCTGACTGGGCTTATAACAGAGAGTACCGGGTTACCTATCGAGATAGCCTGATTGACTCAGAGACTTTGGCTGAGGGCAAGTGGATAGGTCACATAGCGTCACCTTCGGATTCCATTTTTATATCTGTTTCGAAGGGATTTGCAGAAAACCTGGAACTGAAAATTGGCGATGAGATGCTTTTCAATGTTCAGGGCGCTTTGATCAAAACCTATGTGGGCAGCTTTCGGGATGTAGATTGGAGACGTGTGCAAACGAACTTCCTGGTCCTTTTCCCAAAAGGGGTACTCGAGCGGGCACCACAATTTCATGTGCTCATTACGCGCATAGATGATACGGACCTCTCTGCCCGCTATCAACAGGCAGTAGTCCGCAGCTATCCCAACATATCCATTATCGATTTGGAACTGATTCTAGAAACGCTAGAAGAAATCCTTGGCAAAATCGCATTTGTCATCCGATTTATGGCCTTTTTTAGCATTGGCACCGGAGTGATCATGCTGATCAGCTCGATAGTGCTAAGCCGATTTCAGCGCATACGCGAAAATGTACTGCTGCGCACACTCGGGGCCACGAGCAGCAAACTCTGGAAAATCATCTTTGCAGAGTACTTCTTTTTAGGCACGCTAGGAGCATTTTCAGGCCTCATTTTAGCAACTATAGTGACGACATTGCTAGGCAAATTCGTATTTGAATTCACCTTCGTGCCTGCTCCAGCAGCTAGCCTACTAGTGGCCGTAAGTGTGATTGCCCTGACCACAAGCATCGGGCTGCTCAACAGCAGGTCGGTGATCCGTCAGCGCCCGATGGAAGTACTACGCAAGGAAATTTAGTCTCGATACCATACGCGCAGCAGCTGGTACCAATGGGAACTCGACTCCCCGCCAGTCCACAGCTCGGTATCGTGGCTTCCCTCCTCGTCACTATCATGAATGTTGGGCAGCACCACTGTTTCCACATTGACAATTTTGAGCGATGGATTTTCGCTGATCCATTGATTGGCAGCATTCAGGACTTCATCGAAACTCTGAATCTTGCCCGACTTAAACATTCCGCCTTTGGTTTTCTCCGGAACGAAATCTTTGGCTTGTAAAGACATAAATTTTAGACAGTTATGGTTTTATGAGGCTTAAAATATGAATTTTTCAAATACAAAACCATAATTATCTAAGAATGCCCAAATGGCGTTGGCATTATTTGTGGTATGCATATCTTTATACCAAAGCCTACCAGCCCATGATTAAAGTATTCAAAAGCGCGCTATTCCTTTTCGCTATTCTAACTATCGCTGCGTGTAGCAGTGGTAAAAAAGCACTCCAAAAAGGCAATTATGATAAGGCTGTGATGCAGGCCATCAATCGCCTGCGAGCCAATGATGACCACAAAAAAGCTTCTTCTACGCTTCGCAAAGCCTATCAACTGGCCGTAGACATGCACCTCAACGGAGTGCAGCGTGCCAAGGCATCTAATGACCTTCTTAAATGGGAAGGTGTAGCTTATGAATACCAACAAATCAATTACCTCTATGACCAGATCCTGCGCTGCCCCGGCTGCAGAGAGGTGGTGAACAACCCTGTAAAATACGACCAACAGCAAGCTGAGGCAGAACGAAAAGCTGCAGATGCCCGCTATCAGTTAGGAGTTGAGGCGTTGAAATTCAAACAAAATCGGGCGAAAGCTGTGGAGGCACATCAGCACTTTCTGCGTGTAAGAGACTTTGTGCCTCGCTATAAAGATGTAGAGGAGAAGCTGCAAGAAGCGCTATTTTCCGCAACGCTAAAAGTAGTGATAGAGCCTATCCCCTCTCCTACCCGAATTTTCGATTTACGGCATGAGTTTTTCGTCAACAAAATCAATGAATATCTCCACAATCACCTCATTAGCGAGTACGTGCGCTTCTATACGCCAGACGAAGTTCGCGCTCAGCAGTTAGATTATGTTGATCATGTGATCCAAATGGAGTTTGACCGCTTTAGTTTGGGCAATGTCTTTAGCAACAAAACCGTACGGGAGGTGAGCCGTGACAGTGTGGAGCTTGCAAAAAAAGATGGGGAGCCCGTATATGGTACCGTGAAAGCTACCATTACTGAACACGAAAAAGCTATCACTGGTGGAGGGTTGCTAGACTTTCAAGTTTATGACAATGAGCTCAACAAAGTGATCAGCCATGAAAAATTTCCTAGTGAATACACCTGGTCTATCCGCTGGGCCAATTTTAATGGTGACGAGCGTGCACTTAGTGAGGAAGATCTGGCGCTGGTCAACCGAGTAGAAGCACCCATACCCAATCCCCAATGGATGTTTGAAGAGTTTACTGCGCCATTATATGATCAGGTCATTAGCAAGCTTCGAGACTTTTATAGGAGGTATTAAAAACTAAAGGCTATCAGGGTTCTGAGCATTTGCCCAAACCTTCAAAATCACAACATTTACTTCGTCATACTGATAGAATATTGTTGTATTGACAGAGTGTTGAAATTCTTTAGTGTTTGGCTTTCTTAAGGAGTCTTTGGCTCTTTGAGGATTCAATGCGATTAATTCTACACACTCTTCAAGTCTAACAAAAAATTTACGAATCTCTCTTTCAGTCCAATTTTCTTCTAAATATAAAATAATGTCAGAAAGGCTATTTTTTGCCTCTTCAGTCCAAATTACATTCAGAGCCACTTTTGATATAATTTCCTAACTTCTGAATGAGGCATAGTTTCTCCTTCTTCCGCCTGCTGAATTGATTTATCTAATGAAGTACCCAATTCAGATTCTGCCTGCAAAAAGTTTTCCAACTTCCTTAGTTCTGCTTCGTCGAGTTTCATCATTTGCTCAATCAACTGATATTTTCTTGCTTCTATGCTCATACCAATCACTTCTTACTTAACAAGATAAAACAAAAATTGACTCCATCAAAAACCAGAAAACTCAACGAAAACTATATCTACTTCCCTTTCTGCTTTTCCCAGTTGTCACGCAGGGTGATGGTACGGTTAAAGACCAGTTTATCTGCCGTAGTGTCCTCATCTACACGGAAGTACCCCACACGCTCAAACTGCACCTGATCGCCTACTTTCGCATCTTTCAATGAGCCCTCGAGCACAGCTCTAGTGTTGACCTCCAGAGAATTCGGGTTCAGGTGGTTTTTGAAATCATCCTCAATATCGTTGAGGTTCTCTGTGTGGAAAAGGCGATCATACATGCGGATCTCTGCATTCACGGCATGTTTGACGCTCACCCATCCGAGCGTCCCTTTTACTTTCTTGCCGCTCGTATCCTGACCACTGCGGGTTTCTGGGTCATATTCGGCATAGATCGTAGTGATCTCCCCGTTTTCATCCTTATCGAAGCCTGTACACTTGATGATGTAGGCGTACTTCAGCCGAACTTCACGCTCTGGCCCTAGCCGGTACCACTTGCGCGGACTTGGAGGGTTTTCCAAAAAGTCTCCACGGTCTATGTAAACCTCTCGGCCAAACAGCATGTCACGGGTACCCGCAGCTTCGTCTTCAGGGTTGTTCACAGCGGTGAGCACCTCCTCTTTGTCTTCTGGCCAGTTGGTAATCACGAGCTTCACCGGGTCGAGTATTCCAAAGACGCGATTAGTCTTTTTATTTAAATCTTCGCGTACGGCATGCTCCAGCAGTGCCACATCGGTGATCCCATCTCGACGAGCTACCCCTACTTTTTTGATAAATTTCTTGATGGCATCAGGGGTAAATCCACGTCTGCGGATACCTGAAATAGTGGGCATTCGCGGATCATCCCAGCCTGCCACATGCCCCTCCTCTACCAGCTCTAGCAGCTTGCGCTTACTCACGATGGTGTACGAGAGATTGAGCCGGGCAAATTCGGTCTGCTTGGAAGGAAAAATTTCCAATTCGCTGATCAGCCACTCGTACAGTGGGCGGTGTACTTCAAACTCCAGAGTACACAGCGAGTGGGTCACTTTTTCGATACTATCCGATTGCCCGTGGGCAAAGTCATATGTAGGATAGATACACCATTCATTGGCTGTGCGGTGATGCTCCACATGCTTGATTCGGTAAAGAATCGGATCGCGCATGTGCATGTTTGGTGACGACATGTCTATTTTGGCCCGGAGTACCTTTTCACCATTTTGGTACTTGCCGTCCTTCATCTCTGCAAAAAGCTGCAGGTTTTCTTCTACAGATCTACTGCGAAATGGACTTTCCTTGCCCGGCTGAGTAGGCGTGCCTTTGATGGCATTAAACTCCTCCTGACTGAGGTCATCCACATAGGCTTTGCCTTTTTTGATCAAGGCAACTGCAAATTCATACAGCTGAGCAAAGTAGTCGGATGCATAGTGCTCACCATCCCACTTAAAGCCAAGCCATTCGATATTGCTTTTGATGGAGTCCACGTACTCCACGTCTTCCTTTTCGGGATTGGTATCGTCAAAGCGTAAGTTGCACTTGCCGCCAAATTTTTCAGCCAAACCGAAATTGAGGCAAATGGACTTAGCATGCCCAATGTGCAAATAGCCGTTGGGCTCCGGTGGAAAACGTGTCTGAATGGCCTGATGCTTCCCGCTTTTCAGGTCATTGTCGATCATTTGCTCTATGAAGTTCAGCGATTCTTTCTTTTCGTTTTCCATGGGTTTGAAAAATTTGTCGGCAAAGTAAATAGAAAGCTCCAACAAAAACCGCTTTTGCTATATGAAAAAGGCGATCTGTTGTTTAGCCGATCATCTACTTGAGCGTATCGGCACCAAAGCTAAAGGGCAGCAGCTGGCGTGCGTCCTCCAGTACCACAAACTGCCCCTCATGATCACGCATGATTACGGCTATTTTTTCATCCTGAAGCGTGGCATATTCCATCATCACCTGGCGGCAGCTTCCACACGAAAATGAGTCAGCGCATTTTCCGTGTTCGTTTTGAGCGGCTATCGCTACTATACGGATGGACTGTTTGGTTTGCGACTTGGCCGCAAAAAGCGCCACGCGTTCAGCACATAGCCCTGATGGGTAGGCAGCGTTTTCCTGATTGTTGCCAGTGACAGTGCTACCATCTGCCAGCAGTACGGCACTTCCTACCAGAAAATTGGAATAAGGCGCGTGAGCACCCTGCATAGCGTCTATGGCTGCTTGCGCTACTTGTTGTTGTTCATGAGGCAGCTCTTCGAAGGATTGCCTGCTATAAGCAATGCTTATGGTTTGTTGCATACATTTTTGAGTTGGGGTAAAGGATGTAAAACTAATGCATCAGAAAATACTGTAGGTACTCACCTGATCAATAAATCCTTTGGCGGAAGCCGGATACATAGCGATCGCAAACACTGCTCCGTAGATGGCTCCATAGAGGTGGGCTTCGTGGTTGATATTGTCGCTTATGTTTCTACCCTGATAATAAGAATAAACGATATAAATAGTCCCCAAAATAAACCCAGGCAAACACAGAATACCGTACAAGCAGATGTCATTGAGTGGAAAATACAGGATGCTGGCAAATACCATGGCACTCACAGCACCGGAGGCTCCGAGGCTATTGTAGTTGAGCTGATCCTTCTTTTTCCAGGCCACTGGCAAGTCTGAAATCACAATCGCCGACAAGTAAAAAAGAATGAACAAAACAGCTCCCATGCCACCGTACAGCTGCATAAATACCTGCTCAACCACGCGCCCAAAGAAGTAAAAGGTAAACATATTGAAGCCCAGGTGAATGTAACTTCCATGGATGAATCCAGAGGTAACAAACCTCCAATACTGGTTTTTCTTAAAAACCATAAACGGGTTCATCAGGGATTTTTGGAATACTTCTGCATTGCTAAAAGCCAGCAGGCTGATCGCCACAGTGACGATTATAATTAAAGTAGTAAGTGAAATCATGAATTATTTTTCTCTTTTCATAAGCTGTGCAGCAAACCCTGCCAGCAGTTCTTTTCCTTCAGGTCTGGCATCCAGCCGGTCTAACAGCTCGAAACCTTTATCAAAATAACTGTTCATCAAATTCGTAGTAAGCTCCCGAATGCCCAACTGATCATATATGGCTGTGACGGCCTCTACCTTCTCTGTAGAATCAAAATCTGTTTTTTCCAACCAGGAGTCCAGAGCCTCCTTTTCCTTTCCGGTCGCCAGCTCAAGTGCTTTGATCAGTAAAAAAGTCTTTTTATTGGAAATGATGTCACCGCCTACCTGTTTGCCAAACTTGGCCTGATCTGCATAAACATCTAGCAGGTCATCCATGAGCTGAAAGCCTACCCCCATCTGCACACCAACTTCATAAAGCTGCTTGCGACCTGGCTCCGCCATGCCGGCCATCAGTGCGCCATACTCCAGGCTAAAGCCTAACAATACAGCGGTCTTTAGCCGAATCATGTTGATATACGCATCAACCGACACCTGACTTTCAGCTTCGAAATTCATATCGATCTGCTGACCTTCACACACCTCCACAGCGGTTTGGTTAAACAGACGGATGGCTTCCGGTAGGAGCTTCGGATTGATCTCCAGTAGTAAATCATATGCTTTTACGAGCATGGTATCTCCACTGAGAATGGCTACGGTGCTGTTCCACTTTTCATGTACAGTGGGCTGTCCTCTACGGAGCGGTGCCTCATCCATGATGTCATCGTGCATGAGGGTGAAGTTGTGAAAAACCTCGACAGCCAACGCCTGCCTCACTACTGCAGCTGCGTTTTCTTCTTTGAGCAAGTAGCCCAGCAGCACCAGCAGAGGACGCATGCGTTTTCCTCCTAATGACATGATATAGGAGATGGGTTCGTATAATTCTTTTGGCTCGGTGCCAAATTGCAGCTTATCAATTTCTGCGCTGATTTGCTGCTGTAGCGTTTTTATGTCTGTCATTCTTCAGTAACCAGATCCAGGTCTATCGTTCGTCGATCTATGTCTGTTTTTACCACTTTTACTGTAAGCTTGTCGCCCAGTGTGATGATTCGCTTGTTACGCTGGCCAATGATGCGGTAGTTTTTCTCATCAAAATCATAGTAATCATCGGATAGGTCAGCCAGTCGGATCATGCCTTCACATTTGGTCTCGACTATTTCCACAAAAATACCCCACTCAGTGACTCCTGAAACGATTCCTTCGAATTCCTCACCCAGCATGCTTTGCATAAACTCTACCTGCTTGTATTTGATAGAAGCGCGCTCTGCATCGGCAGCATTTTTCTCCCGCTCTGAGGAGTGTTGACATTTCTTTTCTTCGGGCTCTACTTCCACGGGCTTACCTCCTTCCAGGTAATGCCATAGCAATCTATGGACCATTACATCCGGGTATCGGCGTATAGGCGAGGTGAAGTGTGTATAATGGTCAAACGCCAGTCCGAAGTGTGCTTTGGGCTCGGTGGTGTATTTGGCCTTGGCCATGGATCGGATCGCCAGCTGCTCCAGTACGTTTTGCTCTGGCTTGCCTTCGATCTCGTCCATGAGCTTATTGAGCCCTTGAGAAATATCGCCAGCAGTACTCATTTTGTGTCCAAACTTAGCTGCAAACTTGGCAAAGCCATCGAGCTTTTCCGGGTCAGGATTGTCATGTGTCCGGTAGACAAAGGTGTACTGACCATCGTCTCCTCGTCCCCATTTGAAAATATGGGTGGCTACCTCTCTATTCGCCAGGAGCATAAACTCCTCGATCATCTTGTGGGCGTCTTTTCGCACTTTGGGCACCACTGCCAGTGGCTTTCCTTTTTCATCCAGCTTAAACTTCACCTCTGTGGTTTCAAAGTTTACCGCTCCATTTTTGAAGCGCTTGTCTTTGAGCTTATGGGCGATGTTGTTGAGCGTACGAATTTCCCCTGCATAGTCCCCTTCACCTGTCTCTATCCGCTCTTGCGCTTCTTCATAAGTAAAGCGGCGATTTGAATGGATGATTGTCCGCCCAAACCACTTTTTCTTCACTTTCCCCGATTCGTCCATGATAAATACGGCGGAAAAAGTCAGCTTATCCTCATTGGGTCGTAAAGAACACAGCCCATTGGACAGCTTTTCAGGAAGCATCGGAATGGTACGATCCACAAGGTACACGGAAGTGGCGCGGGTAAGCGCTTCTTTCTCCAGCACACTGTTGGGTTGTACGTAGTGCGACACATCTGCAATGTGAACACCAATTTCATAGTCACCATTATCCAGCTGCTCTATGGAAAGAGCATCGTCAAAATCTTTGGCGTCTTCCGGATCAATGGTAAAAGTGGTAATGTTTCTAAAGTCTCGACGCTTTTTTAGGTCTTTCTCCGATATCTCGGTGGGAATTTGGGCTGCAGCCTGCTCCACTTTTTCAGGAAACTGAAACGGAAGGCCAAACTCTGCCATGATCGAGTGGATCTCGGCTTCATTTTCACCTGCTGCTCCCAGTACCATCGTTACTTCTCCCAGTGGGCTACGGTTTTTGGCATTGTGCCAGTTGATGACCTTTACCATCACTTTATCGTTGTGCCTGGCTTTGCCTATTTTCTCAGGGTATACAAACACATCGAAATGCAGGTTACGGTTGTCAGGCACTACGAAGGAAAACTTTTCGGACACTTCGATACGTCCTACAAACTCCGTCTTGGACCGCTCCAGCAGCTCCACTACTTTGCCCTCCGGGCGAAAACCATCCATCGGTGGTTTGGTGACCTGTACTTTTACGATATCCTTATCGATGGCAAACTTGAGGTCGTCGGTTTTCACCCAGATGTCCTCTTCGTACTGCTCGCTGATGATGTAGGCAAATCGGGAGTTTACATGATCCACTCTACCAATCACCACATCCGGCTCGTGTGCACTGACAAACCTCCCGTCGGGAGCTTTGGTAATTGCACCTTTACTTTCCATCCCAAAGAGGATGTCTTTCAATGTTTCTTTGGATTTCTTGTCTCTCAAACCGAGCATTTTGATCAGCTGTCGGTAGCTAAATCGCTCACCAATTTTGTTGGCGAATATGGCTCGTGTTTGGTCTTTTATTCGTTTTACGTTGGTAGGCTTGCTCTTTGCCTTGCCTACCTTTTTCTTTTTTTTCTTACTCATACGTGAGTGTTATGTCACGATCGTGATTTTATCATCAGGCACGATCGGTAATGTTTTCATTTTTAAAAATAATTGAACGGTCGCTATTACATCTCGTTGGCAATAGGCCGTGATACGCTCTAATCCGTCCTTTTCGTGATAATACACCTCATTGACCATAGAGCCATCTAAGTCTGACTTACTGGAGGGTATCTCAAAAATCGTGGTAAGGAGATCTAAAGAAGTGTAGTTTTTGCGGTCGCCAAATTTCCACATCTCCAGTGTGTCCAGGAAATTGACCTCCCAGGGTTTCTTGCCCGAGTTGTCCAGGACGTAAGGAAGTTTGATGCCATTGATCAGCATTCTCCGGCTAAGGTACGGAAAATCAAACTCCTTTCCATTGTGCGCACACATTCTTAGGTTTTCCGGGTCAAATTTAGTTTCCAGAAAGTCTTTCACTTCTGATAACAAATGAAACTCATCATGGTTGGAAAATGATTTAATTCGTAAGGCGAGCTGCCGGTCTGAGTCTTCGTGCAAGATGCCGAAAGCCACAGTGATCACCTTGCCAAACTCCGCATAGATACCTGCTTTCTGGCCATAGAGTTCCTCTGGAGTAGCCCCTTCGTCATTACGAAAAAATCCAGCCTTTCGCTCCCAGTGTTTTTGCAGATCGGCATGAAGGTTTTGGTATTCGCTGGTGTGAGCAACTGTTTCTATATCCAAAAACAGCAAATTTCTTAGCTGGTAGTTCATGGTTAGGCAATGTAGAGGTGTATGAGTGCCAAAGATCATCTGGCTCGGAGTAGAACCATCGCAACCGCTCTTTGACAACTACAAATTAATCATTCAGAACTTTTCAACGTAACAAAAGAAGGGAAAGCTTGCTTGCAGTGCACTACTGGTGAAGCACGCCCTGCATGCCCAGCTCTTTGATAAAGGAGAGGTTATCCTGTATGATTGTCTCGGGCACAAATATATATTTCTTATCATACAATTGCCCTTTGATAAAAAAACTAACCCAGTATTCGTTGTTTAGATGAAATACCTGCTGATCAATGGGCTCAATCAGCGCATATTCTCCTGGCTCTATTTGCGGAATCATGTGCCGAAGCACGGAAGTTTTTTGCTCCTTACCACCTTTTTTTCCATACCCTTTGCTGGTGACCATCACGGTGTCTAGCTGCTCCTGGTGCCTGTTGAGCAAGTACACCTGCCACATATCTTTTTCTTCGTTTTTGGCGATTGTTACGAATACATTTTCTATCTGCGGAAATTCTATATCTTTTTTCATAATCAGCTTTTATCAGTCATTCACAAGCTCCATCTCAAACAGGTCTGCCAGATGTTTTTTCAGCTTTTCTTCCACTTCGCTCATTTTGGGTGCATGGCCCAGCTCCAGGTGTAGTGAGGTGACGGCTTTGTCATCAATACCACACGGCACAATATTTCCAAAGTAATTGATGTCTGCATTTACGTTGAAGGCAAAACCGTGCATGGTCACCCAACGGCTAGACTTTACACCCAGCGCACATATTTTTCGTGCTTTAGCATCATCATCACCGTCTATCCACACCCCGGTGAGCCCGTCCACTCGCCCCGATACCACTCCATAGTCTGAAAGGGTCCTGATTACAGCCTCTTCCAAATACCGAAGGTACTTATGGATATCTGTAAAGAAATTATCCAGATCCAATATTGGATAGCCCACAATTTGTCCTGGACCGTGATAGGTAATGTCTCCCCCACGATTGATCTTGTAATAGGTGGCCTGCTTTTCTTCCAGTCCCTTTTCGTCCAGCAAAAGGTGCTCAGGCTTTCCGCTTTTACCAAGGGTGTAGACATGAGGGTGCTCACAGAAAATCAGGTAATTTTCTGTGGGCACCTGCTCCTCCTCGGGTAATTTCCTGTTAGAAATCTTTCGGGCTACAGTCTCTCCAAAGAGTGCTTCCTGATAGTCCCAGGCTTCCTGATAGTCCTTCAGGCCAAGGTGGATAAACTTCGTTTGCTTGTTTTTAGAATTCAATTATTTGCCGATATATGACTCCAACAGCGTCACGCCACCTGAAGTTTCAATTTGATACTTTTCTATACTGGCTGGCACCAATACTACGTCCCCCATGGCAAGACTTTCCTTACCTCCATCAAAAGCTACTGTAGCTTTTCCGTCCAGGCAGATGTAAATTTTGAAGCAATCCAGGCCTGAGTGATCCACAGCAAAGTTTTCTGTAAGGTGAAGCTTGTTGGTGGAAAAGTACTGACACGAAACGATGCCCACACGCTCATCTTGTTTGTCAAGGTATGGGGTTTTGTACTGGTCATATTTTTTATAATCGATGGCGTCCAGAGATTCTTCCAGATGGAGCTCTCGTTTGTTGCCCTCAGCATCCGTACGGTCGAAATCATAAATACGGTAGGTCACATCAGAGGTTTGCTGAATTTCGGCTAGCAAGAGTCCTTTACCAATGGTATGTACTCTTCCCGCAGGCAAGAAAAACACATCGCCAGCATTGGCTTCTTCACGGTTTAGGATATCATTGAGCTTGCCTTCATCGAAGTATTTTTTATAGCTCTCTTTATCCAGGTCTTGATTGAAGCCACTGATTAGGGTAGCACCTTCGTCCGCCTGCATGATGTACCACATTTCGGTTTTGCCGAAAGAATTATGGCGCTTTTGTGCGAGCTCGTCATCTGGATGCACCTGAATGGACAAGTCATCCGCAGCATCTATAAATTTGATGAGTAAAGGAAACTCCTCTCCGTAGGTGGAATGGATGCGCTCACCCAGCAGCTCTTTAGGCGATGCAGCAATCACATCAGTAAGCAACTTGCCAGCGAGTTCTCCATTGGTTACTTCAGATATATTGCCTTTTACCCCAGACAGTTCCCATGTCTCTCCACAGTTGGGCAATGGCGAAAAATCTTTACCCAAGATCGACTTAATCTTTTGTCCTCCCCAGATCTTATCTTTAAAAATGGTTTTAAATTTCAGTGGATATAAACCCATGGTTTTGGTGTGGTTTTATGGTGGATACTAAAAATAAAGGCAAATATGGCGAAGATTTGGCGGTTTCTTACCTGAGAAGGAAGGGTTTTGAGATCATCGAACGAAACTACCGCCACAGAAGGGGAGAGATAGACCTGATCGGTCTTTGGGACAACACCATCCTGGTGTTTTTTGAAGTAAAACTCCGAAAGGATACCAACTACGGAGACCCAGAAACTTTTGTAAGTAGGCGCCAAATCAAACAGATCATTGATACCGCTGAGGAGTATATCTACGGCATCAACTGGCACAAGGACATTCGTTTTGACATCATTGCGATAGGCAATGGACAGATCGAGCACATCGAAGATGCTTTTTATTGAAATCACGGAACCATTTCGGGTTATAAATAGTAATTCTATTAGATTATAATTAATATTATAACATGGAAAAAGTTAAGGTAACGACAGTAGGATCTTCAGTTGGAATCGTTTTGCCAAAATCCATTCAAGCTAAACTGCGAGTAAATAAAGGTGATACCATCACTTTCATAGAAACCGAAAAAGGCATAGAAATCACCGCTTACGATTCGGAATTTGAAGAACAAATGGATGTAGCTCGGAAGGTCATGGATCAATACCGGAATGCTCTTGGAGAGTTGGCAAAATGAAGGAGCCCAAGTGGATTAATGAAAAAACAGTTTTAGCAATACACCATGAACAAATAGCTATTCATGGTCGACTTTCAGGCATCAGAGATGAGGGACTAATGCTTTCCGCATTGGAGCGCCCGAAGAATTTATTTTTCTATGAAAATGCAGATATCCTAAGGTGTGCTGCAGCCTATACCTTCGGACTTGTACGAAATCATGCCTTTCAGGATGGCAATAAACGAACAGGCTTCATTGTGGGTGTAGCGTTTCTCCTACTGAACGGTTACAAGTTTAGTGCAGCCGAACCGGATGTAGTGCTTAAAATAAGCAGTTTAGCAGCTGGTGAACTCACGGAAGCTGAGCTTTTAGATTGGATTAGCGCACACAGTACATTGCATACTAAACCTTCTTAACCTTCACCTTCTTTTTCAAATACCTGACCACCGCATCATATTCCGTGTTTTCCCGATTTGAGAGCTTGAGGATTTTCTTTTTGGTATATAGAATTTTCACTTCGCGAAATTCTCCATTTTTTGTGGCTATCACTTCCTCTCTGTATCCCAAAATATCAGGAACTTTCACCTCTACTTTCAGCCGGGATATCGGATAAAATATCTGAAGTTTATTGTCTCCAAGCTTCACAATCTTGATAGCTCCCAGCAGCTTCCCGAGCACTACCAGCCCGATCACAAGCACTACCGGAGCCAATATGAGCTTTACAATAAAGTAGCTTTCTGATGACAACAAACTGTCTAGCAGCACGAAAAATGACCCGAAAATCAGGATCAAAAAAATCGTTAGCGCCGTAAGCGTATTGGTTTTTGGTTTAGAAACGATCATTTATAGGAACTTACTCTTTCCATTAAACCAGCCTTCACTGCCGGCCATTCATATTTTAAAACACTGTAGTAAACGGTATCTCTACGTCGGCCAGCTTTCACGATTCGATTGCTACGAAGTGTCCCCTCTTCTTTGGCTCCCAACTTTGCGATGGCACGTCGAGATCGGACATTGCGTGCGTCTGTTTTAAACTCCACCCGCTCAAACCCCAATGTTTCAAAGGCATGCGTCATGAGTAACAACTTACTGTTTGGGTTCACTTCCGAGCCATGAAAAGCTGCCCCATACCACGTGCCGCCTATTTCTACCACCTTGTTTGGCTCATCAATGTTGAGATAGGATGACACGCCTACATACTCCTCTCGGACTTTGTGAAAAATCTTGTAGGTGAGCCATTTGCCCTGTGACCTCAGATCCAACCTACTGTCCATCCAGCTGGCAAATGCTGCTTCTTCACTCAGGTCGTATGGAAAAAATTCCCAAAGCGATTGGTCTTTCGCCAGGTGAGCTAGTAGTTTCCACTCTCCCAACTCCAGTGGTGTAAGCAGGAGCACCTCATTTTCCAGCTTTGTAAAAGGCAGCATCTTCCTAGTGATAGGTGTATGTTCCTGATGGCGCCACGATCTCCACTTCCTTTTGGTCGGCAGCCTCTACCCGGCCTACCACCTGAGCATCCACATTGAAAGCCCTGGAGATGGCTATCACCTCCTCAGCATAAGCTTCTGGCAAATACACCTCGAACCGATGCCCCATGTTGAACACCTGATACATCTCTTTCCAATCTGTGCCACTCTGCTCGTGGATCAGCTGAAATAATGGCGGAATTTCAAATAGGTTATCCTTGATGATCTTCAGGTTTTCTACAAAGTGTAGCACTTTAGTCTGAGCACCACCGCTGCAATGCACCATTCCATTGATTTTACCCGGCATTTCTTCGAGTAGCTTTTTCACGATAGGCGCATAAGTACGAGTGGGACTTAGCACAAGTTTTCCTGCATCTAGTGGACTTCCCTCCACCTCATCGGTGAGTTTTTTACTACCCGAAAAGACCAATTCTTCGGCCACTGCCGGATCATAAGCTTCACGGTATTTAGCCCGATATTCCATATCGAACACATCATGACGTGCTGAGGTCAGGCCATTGCTACCCATTCCTCCATTGTACTCAGACTCGTAGCTCGCCTGGCCATAAGATGCCAAACCGACAATCACATCACCTGGACGAATGGTGTCATTGCTGATCACCTCTTTTCGCTTCATGCGGGCCGTCACGGTAGAGTCTACTATAATAGTACGTACCAAATCTCCCACATCGGCTGTTTCCCCACCTGTGGAAATAATATCAATACCCTGATCCCGAAGCATCTGAAGGACTTCCTCGGTGCCATTGATGATGGCGGAAATCACTTCGCCGGGGATTAGGTTTTTGTTTCTGCCTATAGTGGATGACAACAAGATATTTTCGGTACATCCCACGCACAAGAGATCATCCGTATTCATAATGACGGCATCCTGAGCTATGCCTTTCCACACGGAAAGGTCCCCGGTTTCTTTCCAATACATGTAAGCGAGCGAAGATTTCGTGCCTGCTCCATCGGCATGCATAATGGCACAATATTCCTCATCACGCGTAAGCAAGTCAGGTACAATTTTGCAAAAAGCCTTCGGGAAAAGCCCTTTATCTACATTTTTGATGGCCGCATGCACATCGTCTTTGGTGGCAGAAACTCCTCGTTGAGCGTATCGATCAGACATGAATTGGTATTTTTTTGGCAAAGAAAGTCAAAAATCACTTGAACTTACCGACCAAAGCAAGGACTGTGACCATCAATGAGCATAAAATCAGCACCAGGAGTGCATTGGCCAAACCAAACCACTCGGCTAAAAACCCAATAAAAGGAGGCCCTATCAAAAATCCGGTATAACCAATGGTAGTCACTGCGGCTATAGCAGACCCTGCGGTGTACCCGGGAGTGGATGCCGCCGCACTAAACAGCACAGGCACTATACACGAATAGCCAATCCCTGAAATGGAAAAGCCTGCAATCACTAACCAGGCGTGCTGCTGAAACAACGCCACCGCCAAACCCAAAACAGCGATAACACCTCCGACCTGAAGCACACGCTTGCGCCCCAAAACAGGAATGATCGCATCACCCCAAAGCCGACCAATAGTCATACATAGCGCAAAACCAGAATAGGCAATTCCTACAAGATAAGGGTCTGACTCAATAACCTCGGCCATGTATACGCTACTCCAGTCCGCTATAGCACCTTCACACACCATCACACAAAAAGCCATGATGGCAAACAAAAGAAGGAGCCCCGTAGGCAAAGCAAATTTCTTTTTGGCGGATGCTCCCGCTTCAGTGAGTGATGAAAGAGGGCGCGATACCAGCACCAACAGCAGTGTTGTCACCACAAAAACCACCAGCAAGTGCTGATCTACGGCCAGCTGAGCACCGGCAGCCACACTACCCAAACCAGACCCGAGCATGGCACCAATGCTCCAAAGCCCATGACAAGTAGACATGATTGGATACGGAGTTGCACCCTCGTGAATAGAGGCAGAAGAATTCATGGCGATATCCATGATGCCATTGGTAATACCAAAGAAATACAAAGCACAAAGTAGCATCCAAAAATCACCTGGGAGCCCCAAAAAATACAGCGATAGCGCATGCAGTACTCCGAACCAAATAGCGGTACGTCCGGGCTCAAGACGAGAAATGACCCAACCCGCTACTGGCATCACGGTAAGAGCTCCGAGTGGCGCACCCAGCAAGGCCAACCCAAGGTCCATCTCAGACAAACCCAGAGCATTTTTCACATCTGGGATTCGTGTAATCCAGTTGCCAAAAAGGAAGCTGTTGCCAAAAAAAACCAACCCGATAGCACGACTAGGCCTGTCGCTGAGGAAGTGGCTCAAGTGATTCACAATATTCCCAAGTTTTGAAGCCTTTGTGCCAATTCTTCTGGATTCTTAAAGTGTATCGTCGGAAATCCAAGCTCAGCAGCTGCAGCAATATTGTCTGCATTGTCGTCTATAAATAACGCTTCTTCGGCTTTCACCTGATACCTGTCCAACAGCACCTGATAAAACTTTGGATCTGGCTTCACGAGTTTTTCTTCGCCTGACACCACGATGCCTTCAAAGTGGTCGAAAAACGGATAATCAGGCATAACAAGGGGCAGCGTCTCTGCTGACCAGTTGGTCAGCGCCAATAGCTGATAATCCTTTTGAGCTATCTGGTTCAAAAGCGCCACAGTACCATCTATCTGCCCGGGTATCATCTCCAACCAGCGGTGCCAATAAGCCTGAATTTCTTCTCGATAATGAGGGTATTGGTCCGACAGCTCATCTACCGCTTCTTGAAAAGATCGGCCCGCATCCATCTGAGCGTTCCACTGGAGATGACAAATGTCCTTTAAAAAGGACTCCATTTCTTTTTCATCATCAAAAAGCTGTCGGTATAAATTTCTGGGGTCCCAGTCTATCAGCACTCCCCCCAGGTCAAACACAATAGTTTTAATCTCTGTCATACCACAAAAAAACGATGTTTTTCACCAAAGTGCTTTGACAATCTATTCCATTTTAGGGTAGATATATTCACACTATGCGACACAAAAAGGTATTATAGGATAAATTACACCTCATGAGACCGGTAATTGAATCAATTCAAAATAACAGCAACCAAAGCTTCAAGCTAAGCATCTACGATAAAGGGGCTCCTCCATGTGATGCTGATTACTGGCACATCCATCCCGAATACGAAATTGTCTATATACACAATGGCAGTGGTCCGCGCCATGTCGGATCACATGTTTCCAATTATTCCGATGGCGAGTTATTACTGCTAGGTCCAAACCTGCCGCATTTACCCCTGGGCAACCAACTTTACCCTGACAATTTCGAGGTGGTTGTTCAATTTTCAGAAGTATTCTTCTGGGATAAGGTGGCAGCATTTCCTGAGTGCAAGTCATTAATTGAGCTCAAAAACCGATGCTTGCAAGGACTTGCTTTTGGAGCTGCTACCCGCCAAAAAGTGAGCTCGTACATACGCCCTGCTGCAAATGCTACAGAGCTGGAAAAACTCCTTTGGCTACTTCGCTTACTGCATGACCTGGCACATGCCAACGATGCCACCAGCCTGCAAGCCTATCCGGTACACACTGAACAAAAACAGGCCGATTATGACCGGTTGAAAATTATTCTCAGCCAAATAGTGAACAACTACAGCCAGGAAATCTCTTTAGACCAACTGGCCGCTGATGTGGGGTTGACTAAAAATTCATTGTGCAGGTTTTTCAAAAAACTTACCGGCCAAAGCATACTCGAATACCTCACCACTTACCGGCTCGAAATCGCCAAGCAGCTTCTCGTACGCCAAGAGCTCTCTATTGCTGAAGTGGTCTATCAGTCTGGTTTTAACGACCCATCTTTTTTCTACAAAAAGTTCAGGGCTTTTACCGGACTTTCGCCAAAAGCTTTCCAACAAAACGGAAAAGCATCTATGTGCTAAGTATCCGGCCCGCTCATTTTTATATATTTTTTCTTAACTTTTGATTTTAGAACCTAACTCCTTAACACAATGACAGAAACTCAATATGCAGGGTTTTGGCTCCGCTTTGTCGCCTACCTGATCGATGGAATCGTAGTAGGCATCGTACAGTCTTTTATCATCACCCCATTCCTGGCGTTGTTTGGCCTAAGCCTGACTGCAATGGAATCTATGGATTACATGTCCGAAGAAGAATCTATTGCCGCAATCATCGGCATGGCTAGTGGCTTTGGTGGCATTATTTTGGTGTCGGCAATTGTAGGCATAGCTTATTACACCTTAATGGAAGCCAGTAAATACCAGGCGACACTGGGCAAAATGGCACTCGGCTTGAAAGTGACTGATGAAGCAGGCCAGCCCTTAGATCTTGGCAAATCACTACTCCGAAACTTAGGAAAAATCGTCTCTCAACTGATCTTTATGATTGGCTATATCATGGCTGGGCTTACCGCCAAAAAACAAGCACTCCATGACATGATGGCCGGAGCACTTGTGATCAAAAAATAATCCTATTATTTGGAGAGGCTCTTCATGAGCCTCTCTAGATATACTCTATCAGTGTCATCAAAAGCAGATAACTGATCACTATCCACATCTAACACCCCGATCACCTCTTCGCCTTTCATTATCGGCACTACAATTTCCGATTTACTATCAGAGCTGCAGGCTATATGCCCCGGAAATGCATCTACATCCTCTACTACAATGGTTTGAGCTTTTTCCCATGCTGCACCACATACGCCTTTCCCTTTTCGAATTCGAGTACAAGCTATAGGTCCTTGAAAAGGTCCTAGCACTAGCTGCTCATCCTTTACCAGGTAAAACCCTACCCAGAAAAACCCCATTCCTGTCCGCAAGGCTGCTGAAATGTTAGCCATGTTGGCAATGAGGTCATCTTCACCTGAGATCAACGCCTCAATCTGTGGAATAAGTGATTCATACTGCTCCTCTTTTGAGGTTGCGTTCGAAATGTTCAGGGTTTCTGCCATTGTTGTTTATCGTCTTATGTATTGCAATTGATCTCCTAAAACGTCCTGCGAACCGAAAGGTTTACCTTTCAGCATGGGTGCAGCAATACCTGCCTCAAAGCGGTTTTTACTCGTAAAAACCCGCGCTTCGTCCCATAGGCCGGCATTGATAAAATCCTGTGCTGTGCGGCTCCCTCCTTCCACGATGATGGACTGTACGCCTTGCTGATGTAGATTTTCCAGCACAAAAGCAGAGGTAAGCTTAGGGCTGTGTATCACCTGCTCAGCTCCTGAAACCAAAGTGGGATTTTCCGTAAAACGAAACGTAGGTACTGAGCCATCAAATAAATGCAATGAGCTGTCTAGTTCACCTTTATGGTCGATGACCACTCGTGTCGGGTGCTTACCATGCCAATCCCTCACGGTTAATGAAGGATTATCGTATTTAGCGGTGTTTTTCCCCACCAGGATTGCATCCTCTTCGGCTCGCCACTTGTGCACCAGCTGCCGCGAATAGGCATTGCTGATCCACTTACTATCAAAGTTTTCTCTGGCTACAAAACCATCACTTGTTTGGGCCCACTTCAAGATCACGTAAGGTCGCTGCTGTTCAAAAGAGGTGAAAAACCGTCGATTGAGAAACCGCCCCTCCTCGCTTAGCATACCCACTTCTACTCGAATGCCTGCGCTTTTGAGAATAGCTATTCCTTTGCCAGCTACCAGTGGGTTAGGGTCCTCATTGCAAATCACCACACGCCCTACCTTCTGAGCCACTAGCAAATCCGCACAGGGTGGTGTCTTGCCGTGATGTGCACAAGGTTCCAAAGTTACATACGCAGTACACCCTTTGATCAACGACTTGTCCTTGACCGCCCGCACAGCGTTAACTTCTGCATGCGGCCCGCCATACTGCTCATGATATCCTTCACCAATGACTTTACCCTCCTTTACCAGCACACAGCCTACCATTGGGTTAGGGCTTACCCGTCCTATTCCTTGTTTTGCCAGGTCCAGGGCTCGTCGCATGTAGATGTGCTCATTCATATTTGGTAACTTAGCTCGCAGTGAAAGTGTCCGCAATTTACAAAGAATCCGTAGCTCAGCTTACCCCTATTTTGGGAGCAGGTGAAGCAGAATCCTCTATTAGCATTTTATTAGAAGATGCATTTGGTATTAGCAGGTTGGATCGGCTGATGCAGCCAAACACTGAGCTATCCGCAGCGGATCTAAGCCGATTGCAATCGGCCATCCAACGCCTCGCCAATCACGAACCAGTACAGCACATCATAGGTTTCTGTTACTTTCTGGGCAGGCGATATAAAGTGTCTCCTGACACGCTAGTCCCCAGACCCGAAACAGAGGAACTTGTCATGCACATCGTAGAAAACTACAGAACGGCGCACGAGCCCATAAAAATTCTCGATGTAGGATCTGGGAGCGGATGCATTGCCATCTCCCTGGATTTATTGATCCAACAAGCCGAAGTGACTGGGTGGGACATCAGCCCAAAGGCATTGGAAATAGCCAGGCACAATGCGCTAAACCTGGATTCTTCTGCTTCATTCGAACTGAAAGATGCTCTGAAAGACCTTCCCTTCAGGTCACTGGATATCATCGTAAGCAACCCACCCTATATTCCAGAAAAAGAGCAACTAGAGATGCACAAAAACGTCACAGACTTTGACCCACCCCTTGCGCTATTCGTTCCAGATCATGACCCTTTGTTGTTTTACAGAGCTATTGGCCAGATGGGGCGCAAAACATTGGTAGCCGGCGGTAAGTTGTTTTTCGAAATTCATGAAAACTTTGGACCAGAAACCAGAGACCTACTGGCAAGCATGGGCTATCAGGAGGTGGAGATTAGGCTAGACCTACAAGGCAAAGACAGGATCGTAGCTGCTACAAATCCTCCACGACCATAAACGGAACACGCTCACAGCTTATTTCCACTTCACCTTCATTCGCAATCTCCAGGTGCTTTTCGGCTGCACTAAACTCTTGAACATGTGCCTGTGCATCTCTCACCTGCCATTGAGCTTCCGCACCAAGCGACCATAGCTGCAATACACTGCCCACAGGAAGCCATTTTCGATATGTTTTAGAATGGATAAACAAATGCCGCTTACCTCCGGCGTAGATGACTACATTGAGCTTATGCGCCCACTGCTCCAAAGCACCAATTACTTCTGGCAAGGCATCTTCGCTGGTAATGACATTCACCGCCGGATGGCCATCCCGGGCCAATAACATCAGCCCTGTTTGCAAAAAGTCTTCGCCATGAACTGCCATCAGCTTAACTGGTTGCTGATCAGCGAGGTATTCTTTCCATTTTTCCATTTGTGGAAAACCAACCAGTGCAAAATCCAGTTTATGATTCATGGACGTATATAAATCGATACTGTCCTGACAGCATACCACCACTGGTGACCACTCCAGCAAATGGTGTAACACCCCGGTATCTCGGGCAGCCAGCTGATGCAAGATTAGAGCAGGTTCCTGCTCATCGCGAACGATATGATGTGATGACATTCGGATATATAAATTTTCAGTGTTATCTTATAAAGATAAATGTATGATCCCTAGGGACTAACGCTAATCACAAGCAGCAGTCCAATGTATACTCAGGGCATCAAACTTACAGGCAATATAGATTTTTGACTTGCATCGATTGACAAAACTTGACTTAAAAAGAAATGAAAAAAACAGGACTCATTGCCATAGTGGCCGTGCTGCTCACAGGGTGCGTAGCAGAGCGGGATTTTGTAGTAGAATATGACTACAGCTATCGCGGAAAATTTAAACGCTACGACACTTTTGATTTTTTAAATCTGGGGGATACCGTAAACTTCAACGGCCTCAGTGATGGCATGATCAAACGTGAAATAGAACGCCGCATGATCTCTCAGGGGTATAAAAAATCCTCTAAGCCCTCAATTTATATTGCTTACAAGGTCTTCTCTAATGACATGAGTTTTAAAGGGTATGACCAGCTGGAGCTCGAAAGCTGGGACGAGCTATACGCCGAACGTGCGGAAAACGAACGCAACCTGGAGTACATCCGTGAGGCTAAGTATGACACCAAGGAGTATCAACTCAAAAAAGGTACTCTTCTGATCGATTTTATCGACCGTAAATCACATGGTGTAATCTGGCAGGGGTATGCCAGCGGGTTGTTTGACGATCAGACTTATTTCAGCAAAGATGTAAAGTATGCCGTCCGAAGCATTTTGAATCAATACAGATTAGTAGCAGCAAGTTACCAGTAAAGAAATGTCCGCCCTAAGACAGAGCGGACATTTAATTTAGATTTAAAATTTCAGTGACAACCCAAGCAAGAAGTTTCTGGTAGCCTGTGGGTAATAGTTGTTTTGCTGATAAAGCGAACCCTCATACAAATACCCCCACGTGTATCCGTTTGCAGAGTATTCTTTACCATAGAGGTTATTGATCATCAGTGTAAGGCCAATTCGCTTTAGCCCCCAGGCACTGCGCTCATAGCCTATGACCACATCGTGCACAGTATAGGCAGCGATCGATCGATCATCGTTGCCAGTGTTGTCCAGATATTGCTGGCCCACATGCTTAGCTAAATATTGAAAACTCAAGCCATTGACCGGGTGCCAGGTGGCTGTGGCTGTCGCTATCACATTAGGTGAAAATGAGATGTCTGTATCCGAATAGGTGTTTTCCACCACATACCGATCGTCTTCGTAAGCATAATCGTACACCACTTCGGTGAATTCATCGATCTTGTTTCTGCTAAGCGTCAGATTTCCTCCTACCTCTAACTTCTCCAGTACTTGCACACCACCGGCAAGCTCTACACCCAGGCGATAGCTATTAGGTACATTGGCACGGATACCTGATCCCACATCATTGAGTGCACCAGTGAGTACCAACTGGTTTTCATAATCCATCCAGTAGATATTAGCGCTCAATGAGGAAGTGGCGGTTTGCATACGGTAGCCGGCTTCCAGATTGTGAAGTGTCTCATGCGTTGGTGTTTGCCCATTAGAAGCATCCACAAAGTCATTGCGCACAGGCTCCCTGTTGCCTACAGCATAAGATGCATACAATTCACTTCGCTCGTTTAACTCGAAGGTACCGCCAAACTTAGGGTTGAAAAACACAAAATCACCTCCTGTGTCGATCGGTCTCTGATCATTGTCCACCCCTTTAGTGGTGTAGTCAATGGTTCGTACCTGCAGGTCTCCAAACACGCTCAGGCGATCAGTGAGGTCATAGGTAGCTTTAGCAAATAGATTGAAATCACTTTTGCGACCATAATTATCGTAGTATCGTTCGCGTATGTCCGTATCTCTAGCATACTGTGACCAAATGATTTCACCAAAGTGGTCGCCATCGTAATAATTGTACCCACCACCTATTGTAAGTGCCAGCGGACCTGATTGGTAGTTTGCAGAGAAAGTAGCCCCGTAAAAGTGATTATCTAACCACCTGCGCAAGATCATATCGGAACTTTCCAGGGTGCTATCGCCAATGGTCACATTTTCCAACCCATAGTCGGCATAGTCCTCATCATATTTATACTGCTCAAAGTACCCCAGGCCGCGAGTGTAGTGAAGGGCTCCGCTTACATTAAATGTCTGAGAAAACGTATGACTCAGGTGAAGCTGATAGTGGGATTGCTGGTAATCATCTACTTCTCTATCGTATAGGTAATAGTTGAACCGACGGTCAGCGTTTTTTAAATTATCTATTTGCTCCTGGGTGGAATACTCACCGCCCATTGCTATGACTTCATCCAGATCTTCTTCATCCCCAAAGAGCTTAGCACCTGGAGTGCCATACCACGACTGGTAAGTGACCTCATGGCCTGCAAAGGTCACTGCCTTCACGGTTGTTTTATCTCCATAATATCCTCCAGACAGGTAGTAGGATTTCAGGTCGGATTCTGCCCGATCAATGTAGCCATCAGACGCTATTTGAGAAAGTCTTCCTTGAAATGCCCAGCGGTTATTGATCAGTCCGGTGTTTACCTCCACGGTATGTTTCCGGGTGTTGTAGCTACCTATGCTATTGTCTACTTGTGCAAAGGCCTCTTGTGCTGGCATGTCTGTTTGCAGGTTGATCGTAGCGCCGAATGCCGCAGCTCCGTTTGTAGATGTCCCTACCCCACGCTGAACCTGTACATTATTTACCGATGAAGAGAAATCTGGCATATTCACCCAAAACACACCATGCGATTCTGAATCGTTGATAGGAATTCCATTCACCGTCACATTGATGCGCGTAGCGTCACTGCCTCTGATCCGAATCCCGGTATAGCCTACGCCATTGCCCGCATCTGAGTTGACCACCATAGACGGAGTGTACTTGAGTATAAAAGGCAAATCCTGCCCAAGATTACGGTCTTCTATTTCTTCCGAAGACATATTGGTATAAGTGGTAGGCGTCTTGTCTCCCGCTCGGGTAGCATACACCATCACTTCTTCTCCCTTAATTACATTTTCCTGAAGAGCTATATCCAGATCCAAATCACCATCCACCTCAATCTGCTCCCTGTAGGTGGAATACCCCACAAAAGACACCACCAGTGTATACTGGTCAGCAGGTACTTTTTGTAAGGTAAAATTCCCATCTATATCCGCTGCATCTGCGATTCCGGTGTTTTGAAGATACACATTTGCTCCTACCAGTGTGTTCCCACGCTGGTCGGTCACGTTCCCACTCACCACATGCTGTGCATACACATGCATACTCATCATCACGATCAGTGCTGTTACCCAAAATTTCATGTTACTATTGATTTTTGTTCACCAAAACAGGAAGCGGGGAACTTCCCAAACTGGTTTATCATACTTGGTCTCATGACCTTCCCTACGCCGGCATTACCCGGATCAGGTGTATGGGTATGATCTCAGCCCGATAACACTAACACTTTAAGCGTCAGCGCTGTAAGGCACCCCGTGCTTTGCCGCAAAAGTAAAGATTACTTAAGCCGAGAAAAAACTATCTAACAGGTCTTTCGCGCAGGCTACACGCTTATCTTCGATACCTGACACCAAACCATAGGGCAGGTTGTGCTTCTTCAGGTATCCTTCATAGATATCAAAAAAATGCTTGCGTAGCTTTGGATGCTCTCTCTGGGGGTCAGGGCGCCAAATCAGGTCTATATTGGCCAGCAAATAATAATCATAAGTACGACGCTTCAGTTCGTCTATTATCCATTGGTCTGTTACGCCGTATTTGTGATCGCTCCATACCTTCATTACGATGAGGTTGGTATCACAAAAAAGGTACTCATTGGCATCTTCGGCTTTGTCATCCTCCCAAACCATTTGGCCTTTAGCTATTTCCACCAAATCATGCTGTTCATAGTCTCGGTCCAGCCGATCCAGATAAAATCTGGCAAACTCAGGCACCCACTCCGTATTGTATATGCGTGCCAGGTGCTGACACAGCTCACTTTTTCCTGTAGATTCTGGTCCTATGATTGCGATCCTTTTCGTCATTGCAGAGCAAACTTAATGATCTTAAAGAGAAGATGAAGAGAGTCAACTCACGAAGCAGAAGCCAAGAGTGATTTGCGCCAGGAGACGTAGCCCCAAATGGCCAGAGCGGTGAACACTAAAAACTGAAAACTAAAGAAGTACAGCCCTTTGTAAAAATACAGAGGCGTTGCAATCAGATCCGTTATGATCCAATACACCCAGTTCTCTAGTTTCTTTTTGGCCATAAGCCACATCCCTGTGATGGCCGTGGCGGTGGTAATAGCATCGAGATTGGGCACATCGCTATCTGTAAAGTCCAACCCAAAGCGAATTAGCACGAACGCTCCCAAAGTAATACCTGCGGCTATCCAATGTTCCTGTTTGGTAGATGCTGTCACAGGCACTTGAGGTTTATTTGGGTCGGCATGCGTCCAGTAATACCACCCATATACACTCATGATAAAATAGTAGGTATTGATACCCGCTTCGGCATAAAGCCCAGCCCTCAAGGTGAGGTACACGGCAATCACTACACCTATAATACCTGTAGGGTAAACCAGGATGTTCTCTTGTTTGGAATACCAGACACTAAGAAGCCCAAATAGTACTGCCACAGCCTCCAGCCAAGAGGTGGCTGTCACCTGCGAGATAAACTGATGGAAAAATTCCTGCATGCTAATTATATATTCACTTTCACTTTAGAATCTCTAGGAGACTAGTTAATTTTGCCCGGCAAATAATAACAAATATTATTTGCATGAATCTCGACGAAAAATTTCACTTTGAAGCACTCACATACGATGATGTGCTATTGCTCCCCGGTTACTCTGAAGTCCTCCCACGCGACACAGACACCTCCACCAAGATCACGCGCAATATTACGCTGAATATTCCACTTGTCTCCGCGGCTATGGACACCGTTACGGAAGCAGGCCTGGCTATAGCTATGGCTTTAGAGGGTGGACTTGGGTTTATTCACAAAAACATGCCGATGGATCTTCAGGCTGCGCAAGTGCGCAAAGTCAAGCGATCCCAAAGTGGAATGATTTTGGACCCGATCACTCTGGATCACGATAGCGTGGCGGGTGACGCAGAAAAGATCATGCGCGAAAACAAAATCGGTGGTATACCAGTAGTGGATCAAAACCAGCGACTGATTGGCATCATCACGAATAGGGACTTGCGTTTTGAGAAAAACATGAGACGCCCGATTACCGAGATCATGACCAAAGACAACCTCATCACCGCTGAGGTGGAAGTAGGCTTAAAAGAAGCTGAGCAGATTCTGCAAAAACATAAAATCGAAAAGCTCCCGATCACAGACAAGGACGGTAAACTCACCGGTCTGATCACTTATAAAGACATTCTGAAAAACAAAGACCGCCCGAATGCATGTAAAGACGAATATGGTCGATTGCGTGTAGGTGCGGCCGTAGGGGTGACTCCTGACATGATAGACCGCATTCAGGGCCTCATCAATGCTGGCGTGGACGTAGTGAGTATAGATACTGCTCACGGACACTCCAAAGGGGTGATCGATGCAGCCAAAAATGTAAAAAAACTATTCCCTGACCTGGAGCTAATCGTTGGGAACATCGCTACGGCAGAGGCTGCGGCAGCCCTGGCAGAAGCCGGCGCTGATGGCATCAAAGTAGGCGTAGGGCCAGGCAGTATTTGCACCACGCGTATCGTAGCTGGAGTAGGTGTGCCTCAGCTCTCAGCAGTGGTAGAAGCCAAAAAAGGCCTTGGCGGAAAAGACATACCTCTAATAGCTGACGGTGGAATCCGATTTTCTGGAGATGTGGTAAAAGCGCTGGCTGGTGGTGCCAGCAGTATCATGATCGGATCACTATTGGCCGGCACAGAAGAAGCTCCTGGAGAGGTGATCATCTATGAAGGAAGGAAATTTAAAACCTACCGTGGCATGGGTTCAGTGGAAGCGATGGAGGAAGGGTCAAAAGACCGCTATTTCCAGGATGCTGAAGACGACATCAAAAAGCTGGTACCTGAGGGCATCGTAGGTCGAGTACCCTATAAAGGTATGGTGGCAGAAGTACTTTATCAGCTTACAGGTGGCCTGAAAGCAGGAATGGGCTACTGTGGAGCAGGTACCATTCAAGAGCTACACAATGCTAAATTTGCCAAAATCTCTGCAGCAGGCGTAGCAGAAAGTCACCCTCACGATATCACCATCACACGCGAGGCACCTAACTACAGCAGACGATAAAAAACGTTAAATAACCACAAAGCCATCCTCACGAAATGGGGATGGCTTTTTTATTATACCCCACCCACGTATTTTTGTCGCGAATGGTATCCAGAAAACTCAAAATACGTCTTAGCCTGCTGGCAGGAATTCTCTCCTGGTTGCTATTTACGTTTTTTGATTTGTACCTGCTCTTTGTAGAAAAGTACCAGATCAATGTAGACCTCTCAGGACTACTACCTCAAACCTTTCTCACCACCATGGTGGTTTCGGTGCTATTCTACTACCGATATACGGTCACCAAAGCAGATAGTATCAACTTCATAGACCTCTTGTGGCAAGTTTTTGTGACAGGTCTCGTCACCACCATTGGGTCATTGATTATTCGGCTGTTTTTTTACGTGTTTGGAAACAGCGCCATCAGCGAAAACCCTTTTACCATCAACTTCCTCTACCATATCCTAATAGGGCTTGTGGTGATTTACCTGGTATCCACGTTTGTAGTATGGAAGCGACTCATCCAGTACCAAAAGTCCAAAAACCTTATCCAGCTTTGGACCCTCTTCGAATACGTGCTGCTAGGCAGTCTGATCTTTGACCTGTTTGGCAATAAATTCCTCAGTGTCAATTTCAACGCCGCACTCATTATTCTTGGAGGACTGGCACTAATTCTTGCCTTTAACTTAAAGTGGATTGCTTATTTGAATTTCAAGCAAAAGTGGAAAAGCATTCTTTTCATCCTGCTATCTGGCATTTATGTCTACCACTTTTTGCTCAACCTGATTAGCTTTTCACAAACCAATGCGCTCAACATCGACCTACTGGATCGGGTGTATTTTGTGGCATTGTTTTTCTTTATCATTCTGTATGCGGCCATTGCTATTCTGGTTACTTTATTTAATCTCCCCACGTCATCAGTCTTTGAGCGAAAGCTGCAAGAAGCCATAGATTTTCAAAAACTCAGCCAATCTATCCCGGCTGGACAAAGCGCCGAGCAGATTTATGACATCCTACTAGAAAGCTCCATGAGCGCGGTATTTGCAGATGGTGCATGGCTGGAGATCCGAGACATTGAAGACACGCTGATTACACGCGACTTGCCTGAGGAAGCAGTCATAGACATCAAAGCCAGCGTTCGTCAGGAGTACATTCGGGACATTCTGGAGTACCGATTCAATAAAGACTTCCTGAGTCAAAAGGTGATTGGTGCGATCAATCATCCGGACTACAAGTCTATCATTGCGGTGCCCATCATGGTAAAAAACGAGCAAAAAGGCATACTCGTCCTTCTTCAGGAAGTGGGTGATGCCTTTAACCGCGAGATGGTTGAAATCATTTCTACATTTGTCAGCCAGGCAAGCATCTCACTAGAAAACTTCCAACTGATAGGTGAGGCCATCGAAAATGAGCGCTACAAGGAGCAGCTAAAAATTGCTAATAGTGTACAAAAAAGTTTGCTTCCATCTTCGCTACGTCATAACGAATGTTTCGACATTGTGGCCTATAGTATGGCGGCTGATGAAGTAGGCGGTGACTATTATGACATTATCGAACCCGAAACAGGTATTTTTAACCTCATCGTTGGAGATGTATCAGGAAAAGGTACCTCGGCGGCTTTTAATATGGCGCAGATGAAAGGTATTTTTCACAGTCTGGCGCAAAACACCAATCCTCCAGAAGTATTTGTCCGGCAAGCCAATGCTGCGCTGAGTAGATGCCTGGAAAAAAGCAGCTTTATTACAGCCATGTATTTTCAGATTGATACGATGGCTAATGAGCTTAGCTACGTACGTGCGGGACATTGTCCGGCGCTTTTTTATTCCAATTCATCGAGGATTATCAGTGATTTAAACGAAGATGGGCTCGGTCTGGGGATATTGAGAAACTCTGAATACGACCAGTACGTTAAACAACACACCGCAACTTACCAGTCCGGAGATCTATTGCTCCTTTATACCGATGGCATCACAGAAGCCAAAAACAGTGATGGCATACAGTATGGCACCGAAAGGCTTAGAACCTCACTGCTTAACCACATCGATGAACCATTGAATGACTTAAAAACAGGGCTCATAGATGATTTAATGAAATTTTTGAAAGACAAAAAATTAGATGACGACTACACATTGACAGTAGTCAGATTTAACTGATATGGTAGAAATAAACGCAATAACCCAGGGCGAGCATGAGCTCATTTCAGTAAAAGGAGAAATTGATGCCAGCTCATCTATCGAACTTGACAATGCACTCAAAGAAGCTGCAGAATCAGGCAAAAAAATCCTGATTGACCTTCAAGAACTGGATTACATTTCATCTGCAGGTCTGGGAGTGTTTATTTCATATCTAGAGGACCTCAAAAAAAACAATACTCAGTTGGTGATTTTTGGACTACAGGAAAAAGTGCAAGAAGTTTTTAGCATACTAGGACTCCAACACCTTATGACCATAGCCGATAGCAAACAAGAAGCGGAGCAACTCTTGAATGAAGCATAAACTAACCATAGCGTGTAGTAAAGCAAACCTGACAAAAATCAGGCAATTCATCTCAGAATCGTTGGGTGAGGTAAACCTTAATGAAGTAGAAACTCACAAAATGATCCTGGCAGTGGATGAAATCTGTGCCAACATGATCATCCACTCCAATCATTGTAACCCCACTCGCAAAATAGATGTAATCGTAGAAGCCGAACCTGCCAACCAGGTGATATTCATCATCAAGGACCGTGGCATACGGTTTGACTTTAACACCTACAGTGAGCCGTCAATGGACGAAATCATCTCCTCTAAGCGAAAAGGTGGTGTGGGACTCATGCTGGTGAAGAGAATAATGGACAAAATCGAGTTCTCTACGGATAAGAATTACAATATTTGCAGATTGACTAAAAGGCTGAGCCCATGAAGTACTGGTGGATTTTAATGATCACCATTTTTTGCGGATGCGAATTCTTCCAACCAAAAGAGAATAACCCCGAACAACCTATTGCCAAAGTGCTGGACAATTTCCTGTATCCATCGGATTTGGAGGGATTGTTTCCTGCCAACATCTCTGAAGCGGACAGTTCCCAGCTTGCTGCTAAATACATAGAGGATTGGATCAAAAAGCAACTGATGATCTCTCGCTCTCAACAAGCAATTGACTTCAATGAGGCCGAAATAGAACGCAAAGTACTTGACTACAGGTATGCGCTCATGGTGCATGCTTATGAGAAAAAATATATCGAAAAAAACCTCAACAGAGAAGTCAGCCAGGCAGATATACAGGCTTACTATGATACGAAAGCAGACAACTTTTTGCTGCGTCAAAATATCATCAAATGTCTTTATGTTCAGGTACCCAAAAGCACCCCTAACATCAACCAGTTTCGTCGGAATTTCAGAGCATACCCTGATGGCAATACAGATGACCTGCGCAGCTATGTCACGCAGTTTGCCACCAAATCCTTCCTCGAAGACACCACATGGATCATCTTCGATGAATTAATTCTGGGCACTCCTTTAGAGGACCTTCAAAATAACAATCAGTTTTTGCAAAGAACCTCCTACTCTGAGACATCAGATGATGATTACATTTATTTTCTTAAAATATTTGATTACAAAATTTCGGATGAAATCTCACCGTTAGAATTTATCCGTGATGACATTGAGACCATTTTGATCAATAAGCGTAAAATCGCACTCAAGAAAGAATTAGAAGAGCAGATATATGAAGAAGCAAAAACCAATGGGCTTTTTAAGGTTTTTAATCACTAGTGGCATTGTATTGAGTGCCTTTTTTGCCACTGCACAGTCTAGTGTGGTGGTAGACAAAATCATTGCCAAAGTAGACAACTACATAGTACTGAAGTCTGACCTGGAGCGTGCTTATCTGGACTACCTTTCTCGAGGTGAGTTTAGAGGCAGCAATGCGCGCTGTACTATTTTGGAGCAGTTAGTAGTAAACAAGATGCTCGTTGCCAAAGCCGAAATAGATTCGGTAATGGTAGACGATATGGAAGTCCAAAGTAATCTCAATCGCCGAATGGAATACATGATTTCGCAAATAGGCTCTGAGGAAGAAATCGAAAAGTACTACAACAAATCTTTGGACCAAATCAAAGAAGACCTCTTTGACGACATCAAAGAACAAATGGTGATCCAAAGGATGCAAGGTGAGATCACTTCAGGCATTAAAGTATCTCCTGCAGAAGTACGAAGGTTTTTTAATCGAATACCTCAAGATAGTTTACCGTTCTTTTCTACTGAAGTACGAGTAGCCCAGATCGTAAAGAAGCCTACACCTGGGGTAACTCAAAAGGAAAAAGTACAAAAACTCATGTACGAGATCAGAGGTAGAATTCTGAAAGGTGAGTCCTTTGCCGACCTTGCCCGTCAGTATTCTGAAGACCCTGGATCTGCAGCTCGAGGCGGAGAGCTCCCATTTTACAAACGTGGTGATCTAGCACCCGAGTTTGAAGCTACGGCCATGACGCTCAAAGAAGGCGAGCTGTCCATGCCAGTAGAGACCCAATTCGGCTATCATCTTATTGAGCTACAACAAAAACGAGGCAATACGTTCAAGTCGCGACACATACTCATCTCCCCAAAACCTTCCGCAGAAGATGTACAGGGGGCACGCGAATACCTGGACAGTCTGCGTACGGTTATACAAGAAGACAGTCTCACATTTGAAGCTGCAGCTAAAGAATATTCGGATGACCAGGCTACCTCGTCTTCTGGCGGCTTTTTCGTGGACGACTCAGAGTCTACCCGTGTGTCGGTAGAAACCCTGGACCCAACAATCTTCTTCACTCTGGACACCATGGAAGTAGGCACCATCACCCGGCCGTTAGAATTTAAACAGCCAGATGGCTCTCAGGCATTTAGGATCTTGTACTACAAAGAGCGTGTTCCACCTCATCAGGCCAACCTAAAGCAGGATTACCAAAAGATTGCGAAAGCCACCCTGCAGGACAAGCAAAACAAGATAATGTCTGAGTGGTTTGAAGATGCCAGAGACAAGGTTTATATTGAAATCGATCCGGAATATAATTACTGTGATTTACTAGAGGATTAGTCCAAACACAACACTATGGCAGAATTAGAAAACGAAGTAGAAGTAGCCAATGAGCTACACGCAGCTTACCAGAAGTTAGAAGCCGAGATAGGGAAAGTCATTGTAGGCCAGAAAGATGTGGTGAGACTAATGATTACCTCGATTTTCTGCGGAGGTCATGCACTACTCGTAGGAGTTCCTGGTTTGGCCAAAACTCTACTTGTTCAAACCATAGCTAAATCTCTTGGGCTGGAATTCAATCGAATTCAGTTTACTCCTGACCTGATGCCCTCTGATGTGCTAGGCGCAGAAACGTTGGATCAGGAGCGTAATTTCCGTTTCATCAAGGGCCCGGTTTTTGCCAATGTGATTCTGGCGGATGAGATTAACCGTACTCCTCCTAAAACGCAATCAGCACTACTGGAGGCAATGCAAGAGGGAGCAGTTACCATAGGAGGTAAAAACCACCAGTTAGATAAGCCGTTCTTCGTACTGGCCACGCAGAACCCGATCGAGCAAGAGGGAACCTATCCACTGCCTGAAGCACAGCTGGACCGGTTCATGTTTATGATCAAACTAGAGTACCCTAGTCTGGAGGATGAACTTAATATCATCAAGCAAACAACTACGGCGGTAAACAGTGAAGTAGAAAAAGAGCTTTCTAAAGCCGACATCCTAAAGTTCCAACAACTCGTGCGCAAAGTACCTGTAGCCGACAATGTATTTGAGTACATCGTTCAGCTTGTTCACAAGACTCGCCCACAAACAGCGCACAGTGCAGCCATCAGTAACGAGTATCTGGAGTGGGGAGCAGGGCCACGTGCGAGTCAGTTTTTAGTCCTGGCAGCCAAATGTAACGCCTTAATCAATGGCAAATATTCTCCAGATATAGAAGATGTAAAAGCTGTAGCGGAGCCTATTCTACGACATAGAATCGTACGAAACTTTAAAGCAGAAGCAGAAGGAAAGTCAGAGGAGATGATAGTGCAAGAGCTTCTTTGAAGCCGCTCAGTCTTTTTTGACCTTACCTAGTTCTGTCCCCATTACATCATTGTAGAGGATACGCCCACCTTCTATGGCCAGTAAGATGAAAGGAAGCCCAAAGAGCTTTTGGAACCCCTGGTAGCAGATGACGTACATCATTTCCCAGTCGAGAAGCTTACCGACAACACTTCCCAGCACCAGTGTGGACACCACTACAGTGAGGCCAAGAGCTACCCAGTTGCGTACTTTACGGTTATATCGAAACAGCAGGAAGATGAAAGCAATATGCAAGAAAAAATAGAGTGGGTAGTAAATAAACCAACCTAGGATAGTCTCTTCCCAAGAACTCGTCTCTCTAAATTCATTTAACCACTTCCGTAATAGATCCCCTTTGACACCAACCAAGTAAAGCAACTCGTATACGGAATTTGAAAACAAAGACATGACCCACAACTTAAAAAAGCCAAAAACAAGAATCAGAACAAGTACTACAGTAGCGTAAGTATTTCTTTTCATATTTAGTTTTTTGCTATCGCCGAATAACGATTTAACCAATAGCGCCAAATAAGAAATACGACCCCATAAACTACAAATACATAAGTGTACTTATGATTAAACTCAAAAGTCTGCTGGAAAAATTTATAGTTGAGGGAAAGTACAATTTCACGGAGTACATTCACAAGAAACACTACGCCAATACCTATAGGGATAAAAAAAGCTTTATAACGAATGGGCCCTGGAAAACAAAGTAGAAAACCAGCATAGAGTGCAAAGAGCTCCAGTCCATTACATGCATCTGCCACGAGTACCACCGGTTGATTATCAATATAAATCAAACTACCCTCACCAGAAGTTTCATAGCCCAGCAGGTCTAGACCTATTACTGTCCCCTGTATCACCAGATTCGTCAACCATGCATTTAAGCTCCCCTCGGGCTGAATAAATCCATAATATACCACCAACCAAAGAGCATACAAAGCAACCGCACGTACAACGAATACCTTTAACAGCCGTTTTCTTTCCTGTTTATCCATTCAGGAAAAGTAATTAAAACTGCTTTAAAAAGCGCAAGTCATTTTCAGAGAACAAGCGAATATCATCTATTTGATATTTCAACATGGTGATGCGCTCTATGCCCATCCCAAAAGCAAAACCACTGTACTCTTTAGAATCGATCCCGCACGCTTCCAATACATTTGGGTCTACCATTCCAGACCCCCCAATTTCTACCCATCCAGTGTTTTTACAGATTTTACAACCATTTCCCCCACAAATGAAACAACTAATATCTATTTCCGCGCTAGGCTCGGTAAAGGGGAAATACGACGGTCTGAAGCGTATCTGAGTTCCTTTACCAAACATCTCTTGTGCAAAATGATAAAGCGTTTGCTTCAGGTCTTTAAAAGAAACATTCTTATCAACATACAAGCCTTCAACTTGATTGAAAAAACAATGGGCACGTGCAGAAATGGCTTCATTGCGATATACCCGCCCAGGCATAATTGATCGGAATGGGGGCTGACCATGCTCCATTAATCGTATTTGCACATTCGATGTATGTGTACGAAGCAAGGTGTCAGGGTTCTTCTCTATGAAATAGGTATCCTGCATTTCTCGTGCAGGGTGGTTTTCTGGAAAATTTAAAGCAGTAAAATTGTGAAAATCATCTTCAATCTCCGGCCCCTCTGCCACATTAAAGCCTTGACGTTCAAAGATTTGAATGATGCGATTTTTCACTTGTGATAACGGGTGCATAGAGCCAACGTCCTCCCGGGATGGAAGTGTTACGTCAATGTCTGCAGCCTGATCGTTCGCATTTTGCGCTTCCAATGCATCAACAAGCTCCTTAAATTTTGTCTGAGCATTTTGCTTTAACACATTCAGCAAACTCCCCATCTCCCGCTTCTGCTCATTTGGGACAGATTTAAACTCATCAAAGAGCCCAGCAAGCACA
The DNA here is from genome assembly GCF_003386095.1 of Marinoscillum furvescens DSM 4134. Classification (GTDB taxonomy): domain Bacteria; phylum Bacteroidota; class Bacteroidia; order Cytophagales; family Cyclobacteriaceae; genus Marinoscillum; species Marinoscillum furvescens. The sequence goes on from NZ_QREG01000003.1 coordinate 186,434, forward strand.
CCTTTACGACTAATAAATCGAAGCCTAAATTTCTCTAAATCTTCATTTGTATTCGCTGTAGCAGTCGATATTTCGCTCAGGTACGCTTCTATCTTATCCTTCATGGTCTCTGTATGGTGTTCTCTACCTTTTTACTTAAATGGAGTCTCCATTTAAGACAGCAAAAATAATAAAGTCGGATAGTCTTACGCAGATTTACTCATGTAAACATCCATATCACCAGAGACACTTGCACTTTTAGCGAGTCTTAGCTTTCGAAGCAGTAAAATCTCAAAAGGCAAGGTCAACAAAACAGTCACGCCTAGTGCACAGATCAGAAGTGGTCCGTTGGTCATCCAATTACTCAAATACAGTGTACTCGAAAAGATGATTACGTTGAAAATAAGTAAAACAAGTGTCGCTTTCGAGTGATTCAGGCCTAACCTTAATAATCCATGATGTAAGTGATTGCGATCGGGATCAAGAGGATTTTTGCCATTCCGAAATCGTATAGCAAACACTCTGGATGTATCGTAAATAGGAAGTATCAGAAGTGCTATAGCTAACCCAACCGTGGCATCTCCTCCAAGTGTAACTCCATCAAACACAATAGTGCCCGAATTGATAAATTTTATCGCCAAGGAAGAAATCATAAAGCCCAACATAAGAGAACCAGTATCCCCCATGAAAACTTTAGATGGATGCCAATTGAAAAATAGAAATGCTAACAATGCTCCAATAGCCGATATACAAACCACAGCATAAGTCGACTCCCCAATACTGAGAAAAGACCAACCTAAAACTGACAAAATAAAAACAGCAACGCTTCCTGCCAAGCCATCTATGCCGTCAATTAAATTAAAACTATTGGTTAGACCAACGATCACAAACAATGAAAGTGGGATGTGAAACCAGGCAGGCATCTCATATATCCCAAAAATGCCATAGAAACCCGTAAGCTTAATGTCTGTAAAATTCACAACCAATACTGCGGCGAATACCTGCGTCAACAACTTATTCTTAGCAAGTAGGCTAGATATATCATCTCGAACCCCTAAAATAAATATGACCACCAGGCCAAAAAGAAAATATTTGATTTCTACTAAACCTGCGAGAGGCACAGCCATCAGCAAGGCCATCATAAAACCAATAAAGATGGCTACTCCCCCCAAAGATGGAGTACTTATCTGGTGGACTTTTCGTCGATCTGGGATGTCCAAAAGATCTACGGAGCGACTGACTTTTATAATTACTGGCAGTAAAATAAAAGTCATAAGAAAGGCGGCGATGATAGATAAGGTCAAATACATCAGTTAGTGTGTTGACTATACCTACGAAAATAGCCATATATCTGGATTTCGTACTATTCTTTCGCTGAATAGTGATTTTCAGGTGGTCAGCACACCGAATTCATGGATATACCTCTAATAGGCGTTTTCCGACCCTCGGATAATTGAGATGACCGTCAATACGATAATCTTAAAATCCAGCAATAAGGACCAGTTTTTGACATAGAAGCGATCCAGTCTTACCCTACCACTCATATCACTAAACTGAGCTGTTTCCCCTCTGAATCCTTTTGCTTGAGCCAAACCAGTGATGCCAGGCTTTACTGCATGCCTCTGAATAAACCGATCGATTTTTGGCTGAAATTGTTCATTAAGTTTAATCGGATGAGGTCTAGGCCCTACCACAGACATATCTCCAAGAAATACATTTATAAATTGAGGCAACTCATCGATACTGGTTTTGCGTAGTATCGCCCCCACTTTAGTAATCCTCGGATCATTTTTTGTCGCTTGTTTAGAATCAGCCTCCTGATTCACTACCATGGTTCGAAATTTCCAACAAAGAAATGGCTGATTATCTCTTCCATTTCTATTCTGCTTGAAAAATATTGGACCCTTCGATTCAAGTTTGATTAACAAACCAATGATAGGAATCAACCAGGAAAAAATGAATAATATAACCAGAGAAGAAAAAATCAAATCAAACCCGCGTTTAATTGCCTGGTTCAACCGATTGTCAAGTGGAATAGCACTTACATTGATAATTGGGATATTCCCGTATTTCTGAATAGTGAGGTTTTTATGACCTAGCCTGCTAAACTGAGAGATAATCTTAATTTTGATCAGATTGTTTTCAGCAAAATCTATCAGACCTTTTATCTGCTCATCATACAACCTCGGCAAGCAGCAAAAAATCACATCCACAGCATTGCCTTTTATGTAGGAAGCTATTTGATCAATAGTACCCAGGTAGCGCCCTCTAGCTTTTTCAGTATCATCATCAAAATAACCGATAAACTTATACCCCAGCCCCTTATTTACTCTAAAGTGAGTTTCCAGTTCTATAGCTAACTCCCCGTACCCAACGATCACTACATTTCGCGTATTAAAACCTTTTCGACGATAGTACCGAATGAAGAAATGCCAGCATGTCCTCCACAAAATCAATAAAACTGTAAAGGCCAGGTAAGTCATGAAAAGGTGCTGCCTTGAATAATAGAACGGTTTGGCAACAAACCAAAGCGCAAACACTATGGAAAGGTTTATCACCAATCCAGTAAGCACTTTATTGATATGATCAATCAATCTGTACTCACGACTAATCTCATGAAGCTTGGTAGAAAAGAAAATTACTAACCAAACTCCATTCAAAATGAGCTGCAGGGTGGTATAACTGTCGTTTTGGTAAAAGACAGTCCCAAAGCGAAAATAGTTTGCGATAAATATCCCTGCATTTAAGCAGAGTAAATCTGCAAGCAAAAATAAGATCGGAAAAAATCGTGAGTATCTCTGGCCAGGCATATTCCTTCAATTAGCAAACGCAAATATAGCTAATTGCGTGCCAATTATTTACCACCCCGATTTATCCACTGAATCGTATACTGAACGAATACCATCCAAAAGATCAATCTTGGGTTTCCAGCCCAACTTTCTCAAACGAGAACTATCCATTAATTTTTTCGGTGTACCGTCTGGCTTGCTGGCATCAAAAACTAGCTTTCCTTCAAAACCAACAACAGCTTTGACAGTCTCAGCCAATTCCTTAATACTAAGATCCGATCCAAACCCAACATTTATGGTTTGTCCATCACTGTAGTTCTCCATTAAAAAGAAACACGCTTCAGCTAAATCGTCTACATGAAGAAACTCTCTCAATGGCGAACCTGTACCCCATACTACCACTTCTTTATCTCCATTGATTTTGGCTGAGTGGAATTTACGAATCAATGCCGGTAAGACATGTGAGTTATTTAAGTCATAGTTATCATTAAGCCCATACAAGTTTGTAGGCATGGCACTGATGAAATCAGATCCATATTGATCCCTATACGTTTCGCAGAGCTTGATGCCCGCTATTTTCGCTATAGCATAGGGTTCATTAGTAGGTTCCAATGCCCCGGTCAGTAGGCTGTCTTCATGAATGGGCTGATCCGCAAACTTTGGGTAAATACAAGAGCTTCCGAGAAAGAGCAATTTCTCTACCCCAGCTGTATATGCCTGATGGATCACATTGGCCTCAATCATGAGGTTTTCGTATAGAAACTGGCCTCTGTATATATTATTAGCATTGATGCCTCCAACCTTAGCTGCCGCTAAAAACACGTATTCAGGTCTTTCCGATTCGAAAAAAGCCTTTACAGCCGATTGGTCTGTCAAATCCAACTCTTTCGATGTTCGGTATACGAGGTTCGTATACCCCTCATTTTGCAGTTTTCGAACGATGGCAGACCCTACCATCCCTTGATGACCCGCTATGTATATTTTAGAGTTTGTATTCATAAATTAAATAGAGCCTGCTGAAAAACTAGCCGTATTAAAACACCTAAAACCCGTTCAAAACTATAATTGAACGGGTTTTGTAGTTGCAAGAGGTCTTAATGTAAGTTCAATGGCTGATATCCATGCGTTTCTTAGTTGTTGCATTGCTGAAAAAGTAAGGCACAGGGGTTGCTCCCCGGCCAATTTGACCAGTTTGAGAACCAAGATGATGGAGGCAATCCATGATTGACTGGTTTTTTTCAACCTGGCTCTGATCCGGCTCATTCCGTACCCATTTTTAGCCTGGCCAAATTTCCCTTCAATAGGATTTCTTTCCCCCGGTCTTACGTGCTTTCCCACTGCCTTAGAGGATGGTCTACCCAGTGGTTTGGCCGCCAGCATGATTCCCTTTTCTTTGAGGCTTTTTCTGTTAGCTCGGCTACAGTAGAGTTGATCTGCAAGTACTCTGGCTGGATAGACCCCAAACCTTTCTTTGTATTTTTCCACGTATTCCATCAGATGGCTACCTTCATTGAAAGCGTCCCATGATATCAGCAACTCCTAAACTATTGTTTATTTTCTATTTGTTCTAATATCCATTTATAGGTTTTCTCTGTACCCTCACGAAGTGACATATTTGGAGCCCAGCCGAGCTTTTCTCTTATTAATCTGTTATCAGAGTTTCTTCCTGCAACACCTGTAGGTCCTTCGATATTAACTATAGTCAATTTCTTACCAGAAATATCAACAATCATTTTTGCGAAATCATTAATTGAAATCATTTCCTCGGAACCAATATTTACAGGACCAATAAAGTCAGAATCCATTAATCTTCGAACTCCTTCTACACATTCATCAACTATCAAAAATGATCTAGTTTGTTTTCCATCTCCCCATACTTCAATAGCTCCTCCATCAGGTGCCTCTGCCACCTTCCTACACAATGCGGCTGGAGCCTTCTCCCTTCCACCGTCCCATGTTCCCATGGGACCAAAAATATTATGGAATCGTGCAATTTTCACATCGATACCATGATTTCGGTTGTAGGTAAGATAGAGCCGTTCACTAAACAGTTTTTCCCAACCATATTCACTATCCGGCGCTGCAGGATAAGCGGAATCTTCGGAACATTTAGGGTTGTTTGGATCCATTTGATTATATTCAGGATACATGCAAGCTGAGGAAGAATAAAATATCTTTTTTATCCGTTTTTTCTTTACTTCTTCCAATACATTTAAGTTACAAAGCGCTGAATTGTGCATTATATCAGAATCGTTATGTCCGGTGAAAACAAAACCTGCACCACCCATATCTGCGGCTAGCTGATAAACTTCATCTAAATCATCACTTACCACTTCAGACACTATATTAATATCTCGCAAATCACCTATAACAAATTCATCTGCATTGTTATTCCCATATTCATTTGACTTTAAATCAACTCCTCTTACCCAATAACCTTCCTCCTTGAGTCTATTTACAAGATGGCCTCCAATAAATCCACCTGCTCCACAAACTAGTGCTTTCTTCATATTTATCTTTTCAATTTTTTCAGTATTAATTCCGCAAAATTATAATAAATGAACAAAGGAACAATTTTAAAGTATCTCTTCCACAACCTTCTTGGTTCTACCAACAATCTAAAAAACCATTCTAAAGCATTTTTTTGCATCCATGCTGGAGCTTGTCTTACATTGCCAATATGGAAATCAAAAGCTGCTCCAACACAACATACAAAATCTACATTTGTATATTGTGAAAGATACGCTGCAAATTCTTCCTGCTTAGGAGTACTTAAACCTATCCATACAAAATTTGCTTGTGATGCATTGATAATCTCCGCAATTCCTTCATAATCGTATTCTTGAACCGGCTGAAATGGAGGACAATATGTTCCAACAATTTTTGCTCCAAACATATTTTCACACACATCCTTAAGCTGATCTGCCACCCCTTCTTGCCCTCCACACAAAAAATGAGCCACATTGCTCTTGGAAGCTTTCATTGTCTCCATGAAAAAATCAGGTCCATAGCACCTTGTCATTTCTATTTCCCCCTTAAGTCTTCCTACCCAAACTCCAGGCATACCATCAGGTAGGTTTGTATAAAAGGATCGAAGAATTGACTTGAAGCTGCTATTTTTCTTTGAATGCACAAGTCCATGAGCTCCAGACGCACTTACACATCTCGATCTCCCATTATTTACTTCGGCAAGCAACTTGGGTACAATTTTATCAATACTCCCAACATAAAGTGGAATTTCTAAAACCTCAGTAGATTTCATCTTTCAACCATTTGGAGGTAATTTCTATTCCTTCTTTCCAATCAATCATCTTTTCACCGACCTCATTAACGGTTTTACCCATTGGAGCAGGGTTACTTGTCGTCATACTTCTAAATCTACTTGAAGTAATAGGGAATTTAATTCCTAAACTGGAAAGCACATCACCGCATAGAGCCAAACCATATACTACACTTGTATTCACCGTTCTTACATCTCTACCGCAAAGTTTATTAGAAAACTCATTCACCCAATCAAACAACAGTATAGGCTCATCACCTACATAGAATACCTCCTTATCCAAGCGATCGATGTGTTCTATAAAATGCATTACTTGATTGCAAATATTCATTACATATCCATAAGATCTAATCACACCTTTTTTATTTGGGTGTATATATTTCCCCTCATATAGTACTCTCCAGAACTCAGATGGATATCTTAAATGCCACTTCCCCCAAACGTTAGTCGGCCTAATAATCAACCACTTGAAATTATAATTTCCTGAGATAAGATTCTTTTCTGATTCAACTTTGGATTCCCCGTATATAGTATGTGGTTTGTACTCAAAAAAATTATTTAATGGAAAATCAGTTTGATTAACAAACTGAGTAGAAGTATGAATGAGACTCTTCGTTGAACTAGTTTTACTTGCTGCCTTAAAAACATTCTCTGATCCTTGAATATTTACGGCATAATCCTCAAGTTTAAGATGAGGCTCACAACTTGTTTCTGCTGCCAAATGAATTACACAATCGGGATGATGCTTACTAAAAACCAATTGTAAACTACCATAATCAAGTATGTCGCACTTCTCCCATATAGAATTTTTAAACTTTTGTTTTGGATTCGCGGTATCCACATTGACAATCGATACGTTCGGATAGTTATCAAGTAAATATTCGTGAAAGTTAGTCCCGATAAATCCAGAACCCCCTGTTATTAATATTTTCATGCTAAAAGTTTTTTATAAATTTCAACTAATTGTTCATAAAATTTTTCGAATTCAAATTTCTCTTCAAACCTAAGTCTACCATTCTTACCCATTTGAATACGAAGTTCTTCTGATTCAATCAGTTTTAAGAGAGCTTCTGCGAGCTTCAGATGATCGTTAGGAGGCACCTTAAGCCCAGTAACACCTTCTTCTATCTGCTCAATAGTTCCTCCAATATCAGTGCCAATCACAGGCCTTTCTAAGGCCATTGACTCAATTACAACACCTCCAAAAGGCTCTGGAAGGCAAGAGGTTAAAACTGATACATCAAGAGCCAAATAAGCGGCTTTAATATCTTCAACGCCTCCAGTAAAAATCACCTTGTCTTCAACTTCACATTCTTTTACTAATTCCTTTAGAGCATCTAATTGATCATTATTTCCAGGGAAGGGATCTCCTATCATCAAAAATCTTAGATTATCGTAATCACGTAATTCCCTGGCTGCCTTAATCAAAACCTCCTGTCCCTTTCTATACAATTTTAGCCTTCCAACTACGCCGATGTTCGTTGTATCACTAATCCCCCAAACCTTCTTAAATTGCTCAACCCGATCTTTTGATATTCCTTCAAATTCCTTCTTTGGAAAACCATTATATAAAACCCTAACCTTTCTGTTTTTGATCTTAAGCCTAAATTGTTCAGCGATTGGCGTTGATACTGACAGAATAAGGTCTGAATTCCTTAACATTATTTTTCTGTAAAAGAGCCACAATAATCCAAATTCTTTAAATGATTCTCGAATGTGCCAGACATGAGGTATTTTACATTTTCTGGTCACAAACCCTGGAGTAAGAATCAGTGCAGTATTGGTATGAACTAAGTCAGGAAGATACTGATTTAGCAAAGCCCTAAATTCCTTTCGAGATGCTAAATACTCCTTAATGAAAAGGTAAAAGGATTTAATACTTTTGAAGGTTTGTCTATCTACACATGCCAAGTTCGGCATAACTTTTACTTCTATGTTATTAGACTCCAATTCCTCTATCAGTGGGCCGTCTTCTTTCAAAATCACTAAAACTTCGTGATTATCTTTTACCAGCCGAGAAGAAAGTCTTAAAAGTGATCGACTAGCACCATACAAATCTGCAATAGAGTGGACTAAGATAATTCGCATGCTAAAAATCCTTTATGACAAACTTCATTTTTCCTTTTATATCAGGTATTTCCTTTACTATTTCATAACTCAAAGATGCTTTGCCTCCAGTCTTTTGGATCAAAGAATATTCTATTTTCTTAAGTAGTGTATCTAAATTATGTGTTCCTTTAGGTACGACCCTAATTAGTATCTGATATTCACTTTTTTGAACTACTTGAAATCTCTTCACCTGATCAACATAATCATCAAAAATAGTTGTTAAGTATTCCCCTGATATAACTGTACCACCAATTAATAAATTATCAGTGATTCTTCCCTTAACCTTCTCCATGAGTGGCAAACTCATCCCACAACTGCATTGAGTCTTATCGCTATACTTACCTCTATCACCATTCTGATACCTTATAAGTGGAAATGCATAATCCTCTAAATCAGTCACCAACAGATCGCCGATTCCGTAATCGTCTTTGTTAATAAACTCAACTTTTTTAAGGTCTGACAAAACATGTAACCCCTCTTTATTTGGACACTCTGCTGCAATAAAATAGACTTCACTGCACCCATATTGATCACAAACTGGGGAATTAAAAGCTTTACTTATTTTTTTCTCCTGCACAGTCGTAATTGGAGAAGCTGTTAACCAAACAGTTTTTGGAGACGGGACTTTTATGCCATTTTCAATAATGTAGTCAGCAACAGAATCTATAGCTCCAACATATCCATGTACCATCTTAGGCTGATGACTTTTTAACCCATCGATAAATTCTTTGATGCTTTTTTCACAAATATTAGTGGCATCCAGCGAAATCAAATTTTGAGGCCAATAGATAAGTTTCATTGCGGCCTTGTGAAAGTTAGAGTAAGGTAACGGCCTATATGCGGTAGCTATATTATCAGTTGGATCAATGTCCCACCAAGACTGAATTCTCCACTTTTGAGCCTCTCTTACCACTCTTTTATGTCTTCCCACTCGTAAAGGAACTCCAGTACTTCCACCGGTTGTGATATCCTTTAAATCATTTTTACTGTATGTTCTAGATATTAGTGAGTCATAATTATTTAGTATGTCAGCTTTAGTCAAAATAGGGACTTGTTTGTAAAATTTCTCTGAGCTAATGTCTCTGGGATGCAATCCAATACTAGAAAACTTCTTATTGTAGAATGGAACTGTTTCATACGCATGATTCAGTAATTTCTTAGTTCTTGTCCAACTTAACTGCGCTAATTCTTCAGTAGAAAGGAATTGATTCCTTATACTTTGCTTGTATGAGACAAACGCAGAAGGTTTAGCAAAGCTATATTTTATTAAAAACTGTATAGTCTTAATATCCATTTTGACTACTATTTTTAGATGACAAACCCATGATAAATATCAAGTTCAGGAATATTGTCAAAGAAGCAAACTCTAACCATAAGTCCATAATTAGTTGAGAAAATAATAACACGGTCAAAATCGGGATCGCTCCTACAAAAGAAATAATAATACTCTCAGATCTAGTATTTCTAATGCTGTATAGAATTCTAAACAAATACATCAAAATGATAAACCCAATCAATCCAAATTCAGCTATTACCGATAATAAAGAACTAGAGGGCATTGCTAAAACAGAGCCTCTGAATCGAGCTTGCTGCTTATCATTCCACAATGGAAATATAATTTGTCTAGTTTCATTAGACATTGATATCGGAAAGTACGATGGATGCGGATTCAGGTAATCTCCTGTCAAGATTAAAGCAGCTCTGCTTGAATATTGACCAGCACCTAAACCAAACATGAATGTACCTATATCCTTCTTCACGACCTTTTGATAGGTCTGCTCAAAAGCAAATATTTTCTGAAACTTATATTGATCTGAAAAATCAACAGAAATAAGTCTTTCAATAACTATAGATATTAATTTGAAATTGCCAGGCTGGACTTTTGCGAACAAGATTGTTCCAAATATTGATATAACTATAAATACGGATACTTGAATGAATGTTGACCTAACCCTCCTTTTATTAATCTTAAAAAATACAAAAGCATGAATGAAAGACTTAAAAAATTGTATTGAATAATAAAAGATGAGTGCTATTGTTGCCATGATAATTCCAATCATGTAACTAGAGATTAATGCTCCGAGAAAGGAAGCAAGAATTGCTATACTAATAAGATTAATGTTTCGAGTGTATTGCCTGCTTATTGTCTGATAATTCAACAACAATAAAAAGCCTTGAAAAAGCATCTTTATAGAGTATACATGTGAGCTTTGAGACAATGTAGTCCCAATAACTTTGTCCCAAGCGTTTCCTGTAAATTCTAGTTGGAAGCCTTGGAAAAGGGCTAACTGAGCTAGACCTATAAAAAATTCAACAATTGATAACCATGCCACAGTTCTAAATAGAAATTCATAATCATCCCTATCCAAGTATCTAAAACGAAATAGATACATGTAGAATGGTAGTAGAAGCAAAAGAGATAGGCTTACATTGTAAAACGACTTTTCACTACCGAAAACTAGGCCAATCCCAACATAGAATATGGTAAAAAGCAAGACTTGTAGGAAAGCATTTCGATTAGCATAAATTTTTGTCGTAAAAAACCCAACAAGAAAAATTAAAAGCGGGATGATATGTACCAGAGGTTGCATAAAACCTTTTATTGGCATCCATGAAAGTACTAAAAGAGCAAATATTATTGACTTATTTCCCATCAAAAGTCGATATAAATACCCTCCTCTGTTTTTCTAATCTCATACTTCCCTTTCTGGATGATATCAATTTCTTCCTGCGATATAATCTCCAGGGCTCTGGTAAGCGTTGTTTCAATTTTGGCATTACTGAGTCTAACAGGATTACCCACATCCGCTTGATTTCTATTTCTAGCGAATGAAGAAATATAGTTATCAGTTTTTGTCTTGTTTTCCAACAAGACAGCACTTCTAACCAACTTGTCTTTTAGCTGTGATAAAACTACATTTTTAATGTTAGTTATCTGATCGCTTAAGTTATAATTAGTTTTTCGAGTATCTAGAACATCTTTTATAGCAATTGCATTTCTTAGCAACGACTTGTCATTTCCTCCATACATATACTTCTGAAGGAGCTCCTTACGTTCATTCGAAGGTTTAAATGTTATTCCGTTACTTATTTTTTCAATAATGTTTATGAATTCATTTTTATTGATCCATTCGAATAACTCAAAGTATTTTCCTTTTCTCTCTTCTGGAAGTTCATGGAGATTAAGATTAAATACTTGTTTATCCATAACCAGTGCCTCAAACAAAGAGGTAGAACTGTATGAAAACACCAAATTCGCATTAAGTAAATCATCAGTAAAATCGCTATCTCCTACAACTGAAATGTTACTAGATTGATTTAATAAACTGTAAGCATTTTTGTCTTCTCCCGGATGTATTCTCATTCGGAAATTAACATCTTTAAACTTACTTGCGGCATCATTTAACCAATCAATCAGCTCTTGTCTTGCTACGTAATAATCATGATTTATCGCTGATTTATAATCAGCATGATAATTCTTTTTAAACTTAGACCATTGCTTCTCATCCATGTCACCCAGAGAAAAATCAGAGACTATTAATACCGTCTTATTTTGTGGATTGTCAACGATATTCTGACTATTAAGATTAGTGGATACCTGTAGTTTAGGATTGCCAGTAATATAAATTTTCTCAGGAGCTATATCTGACTGATTTATTAAAAGATCTGAAAAGAAAGAACCCCAGACAAAATGTGCAACAATGTGCCTGTTGTATTTGCTCTTAAATTTTGTGTTTAATTTTTCTTCATAAAGTGCGGGATTAATTATTTGCTCGGCATGAGTTGCAACCATTCTTGCTTCTGATCTCATTGCCCTGGAAAGCTGTTCAGGCGTCCGCTTTACGTTATAACTCGGAAGCATCATGACATCTGATTTTTCGCTTGTTCGTCTTAAAAAATCATACCCAAATGCGGAATAAAAAAAATTATAATTATCTAGCTCATAAGAAATTCCTACTGATTTTAAAAGAATTCCTATGCATGTATTAACAAGTGTCTCTCTCAGCGCATTATCTACCAAAAATGTTGCTTTCATTAAATATTCTCCTTATGTCTGATTTATTAATTAAGTAAGTGTATAACAAGAAACACACAATAAATAGAATGCACTTCAAAAACGTGCTAAATACAATCCCTCCATGAAAATCAAGAAAACCTGCACAAACTACCATGCCAACACCAACTATTGTTTTAAAGAAAAAGAGTAGTATGGATTTAATTTCGTTCCATTTAAAAGTGGGGTAAAGAAAATTCAATCCAACAAGCAGTCCAATAAACAAAAATATAAAGGAAAGCACACTTCCGACAGCCACACTTAAAATATCAAACTTATATTCCAATATAAGTAAGCTGAAGCAAACATTAAGAAACAGTGCAATCAAAACAATTAAGAGTCTTTTCTTCTGTTTATTGAGGGTGAAATAGACATTCGTGATTATACCCCCACTAAAATAAAATATGTGTCCTATTAGCAGTAACCTGGCTGCATCAATTCCTGGCTTATAATCAGTGAGAAACTCTTCAGTAATAATTGGAATAAGAATATATATAATTCCAATCACGGAAGTGTAAAAAAAGACCAGTATTTGCGAGTAATTCAAAATTATTTTCAAATTAAAAAAAGCTTTGTCCTTACCATATTTCGCTGAAAACGAAGTGTATAGAACTGAATTAACAGAGCCGGATATTAGTATTAGTGGATTTATTAGTAAATATGCCAGTCCATAAAGTCCCAAAGATATATCGTCAAATAAGTTTGCAATAATCAGACGATCTGATAATGTAATTAAATAATTCGAAATAACGATCAGCAAAATAGGTGAACCGTCAGAAATTAAGTTTTTGAGTGTATGATTTTTGATCCCAAAGTTAATTTTAGCTTTATTAATTCCTTGAGTAACCAGAAGTGTTAGAAAATAGCGTATCAATTGACCTATTAAAAAACCCAAAAATGAAAGTTTATAGGCTAAAAAAATGCTGATAACTGAAAAAAAACCGCTTAAAAATGAAATTAAACCGACTTCCTTAAACCTGTTTTGGCCTCTGAAAAGGATCCCAATATTGTAGGAAACTAAGTTGAAAAGGAGAGCGGGTGCGAATAAATAACAATAAGCCGCTTCAATATTCAGTAAAGCTGGACCAAATAATATAAACAACAAGACCAATAGTCCTCCCATCAACCATGAAAAACTATACGCATTACTTTGAAAGTGATTTGCGGTTTCGATTTCCCCTTGAGCAATGAAGATCGGCAAACGCCTTTGGATACTTTCTGAAGCCCCCAGTTGAAAAATGGGGCTAAATTTTAAAATAATATTGAAAATCATCCAAATTCCCCACTTCTCTGGTCCCACTAATTTAGCAACCAGAAATGCTGCTGTAAAATTGAATAATCCACCAAGTGTGGATCCCGAAGCAAACCTAAGAATGTTCTTTACTATAGAATTCAAGATCTGTTAATAATCGTTTCTGCTAGTAGCCAATCATGCTCGGTATCAATATCAATCGAACTTATTTCATCCATGACATACTTCCGAATTTTTTTGAAATCAGTCATTGGACAATTCACGATGGATTCCTTATTAAGGATATAGATCGCACCATTAAATTCCCATACCTTCGGGCAATCTTGCCTTCTGGTGAATCGCCCAATCTTAGACTTCTGAAGGAATTGATCATCATCTTCTTCATAGAGCACATAATAAGGATTTGACTTAGTTTCAGTGACTCCCACCACCATGTCAAGATCATCTGAATAAATATCCAAAGCTTCCTGTATATGCTTATCATTTCTAAACGGAGAAGTAGGTTGAAGTAGAACTATCGGATCTGAAGATTTTTCCATGCTCTCCAAAAAATTAACTGCATGCAAAATGACATCCCTTGTTGAGGAGTTGTCTGTTGCTAATATACTAGGCCTTATAAAAAACACCTTCAATCCGGTTTCTTCAACGACAGATTTGATCTCTTCGTCATCAGTAGAAACTATGATTTTTTCATCAGGGAACACTTTTCTTGCGGATTCAATAGCATAGTGAATCAATGGTTTTCCTGCTAATTTTCTAATGTTCTTTCGCGGTATGCCTTTCGATCCACCTCGTGCTGGAATTAATGCAAACATTAGAATTTTATATGTTTAATATCTTCTTGCGCTTTTTGGAAATCCTCATGTTTTCCAACATCCAGCCAGTATCCTCTTAACGGATAGGAAGTCACCTTCATTCCACGGATAATCATATCTTCAACCAAATCGGTCGCGTTATAAAACTTCCCTTTTGGTATGAGATCAACCACACTTCTTTTCATGAGGTAAATACCACCATTTGAAAAGTAGGTGTACGTTGGTTTTTCCTTAAAATTTTGTATCGATCCGTCATTGGATGTTTCAATAACCGCATATGGAATATTTACACGATAAGGAATTGTGACCATGGAGAGGTCAGCCCCACTTGAAATGAACTCCATAAAGAAATGCTCATAATCAAGATTAGTCAGTATATCCGAGTTTGTAAGGATCAAATAATCATGGTGAAATTCTTTTACTAATGAAAGTGAGCCTATGGTACCCAATGCTTCTGGCTCTTTGACAAAACCAATATTGATGTTGTCATCATCTCTTTTTTCAAAAAAATCGATGAGTTGATCACCCAAATAATTTACCGTTATCCAAAAATCATCAACACCATAAAGCGCCATCCGATCTACATTATGCTGAATAATTGGTTTATCACCAACCTTAAGTAATGGTTTCGGAGTTGTATCAGTCAACGGCTTTAATCTGGATCCCTTCCCTCCCGCCATAATCACCACATCTACGGGTAAATAAGATCGAATATGGCGAAGGTTGATCACGTTTACCGGAACATGATTTTTGTTGAGAATAGGAATAATGGTAATTTTTTTATCTCTTAATTCAATGATGTCATTGATACTGAAGTTTCCTTTGACAACAAAATGAGGATTTTCTTGAATGATATCATCGACTTTGTGATCGATTGAGATATCTTCAAGTAAACCCCTTCTCACATCTCCATCTGTCAAAGAACCTTTTAATTTATCGTTCTCATCCACCACAAATAATATTGCATCAGATGCAAGGTCATTAAGCTGCTTGAGTGCCTCTTTAATAGATGTTCCGGACTTTATTAGATGATCTTTAAAGTTTCTCATTCAGAATATTTAAAATTTTAGAAACTGTACCTTTTTTATGATATAAATTTTCACCTAAGAACCTTCCATTCTTCATTATTTCTTTGTGGCTCTTTACAATTTCTTTTTTTTCAAAAGTAACGTCTATTACATTACCACTTCTTAGCCTTCCAGCTTGTCGATTTCCAACATTAATAACCATCTTTTGGAAGCTAGCAGCCTCAATGATGCCACTTGAAGTATTACCCAGCAAATATTCTGAACTCTTCATTGCAGCAAAATAATTTAGCCTTCCAAAATTCTCAACTATTGAAAACGAATTTGATGCAAGTTTCTTTAATTCAATAAACTTCGTCCTAAAGACCGAAGCGGAAGTATCAGCATTTGGCATTGTAATAACCACATGAACATCCTCAGAAATAGAAAGTAATGATTCACCAATAATTGAGGCAAACTTTGAGTTATCATCACTGTTCACTGTTTCTGGATGGATCGTTACTAAAACAAACTTTCTAGAATATGGAATTGAAAACTTTGCTGCTACCTCTTTCCATGATGGAATGTCTTCTTCTATCTTATCTAAACTGATTGAACCAACTGGAAAAACACTATCACATGAACCTATAATTTTTGAGATCTTATTACCAAATAAATCTGTCGTTGGAAAATGATAGGTTGAAGCCAAAGTAATTTGGTGTCTATAAATATTGTCAATAGCTCCTAATGTTGTTTCTCCTCCATGAATATGGGCAATCTTAATCTGGTAAGGAATAGTAGACTGAACTGCCGCAGACATCTCAAAACGGTCTCCCAATGCAAAAATCAAATCATAATAATTACTTTCCCATATGTCTTTAAAGTTTTTGACAATGTTACCATAACTTTCCACTATACCAGCTTTAGCATCATCATCTAATAAGCCTTCAACAGTAATAATGTCTCCAAATTCATCCCGTTTTATCTCATTTATAGTTTGACCATACTTCTCCAATAAATGCATACCGAAACATATAATCGTTAGTTGAAATCTGTCATGATTTGACAAGGCATTTAGGAGAGGTTTATAAATTCCATAATCAGCTCTAGAACTTGTTAATACCCCTATTTTCTTCTTAACAATCACTTTAAGTCCGCCTCTGTTAATTTATGATATTGATTTAATTCATGAACTACAACCTTACCTACAACACGTTCCCAATCCATCGGATTAATCCCGTCTCCTGGTCTAAGAGGAATCAGATCGCTTTCTTCCAAAACTTTCCCTTTTTTAACACCTCTGGCTAAGTGAATACTTTTTCTAGCAATCGATATGTTTTTCAATTCACTTAATGAAGGCTCTTTTTTTCCAGTACCTCCAATAGCCTTTTCTATGTTCCGTATCGCTTTTACCATTTCCAATAGCTCGTCTGGTTCTAAAGAAGCAGCGTGATCAGGTCCCTCCATGCTTCTATCTAAAGTAAAATGCTTCTCGATGACAGTAGCTCCAAGAGCTACTGCTGCTACAGGCACTTCAATTCCTAATGTATGATCAGAATATCCAATTCTTACCTTACATTCATAACCAATAGTTTTCATCGCTTTTAGATTAACATCAGAGTAAGGCGTTGGGTATTCTGTGTTGCAGTGCAATACTGTGATATCATTAAGCTCTAGATTTTCTGAAACTAAAACTTGAATTGCCGCTTTTATCTCCTCAATTGTAGACATCCCAGTTGAGAGTATTACCCTCTTCGCAATTCTTGCTAGCCTTTTCAAATAGGGATAATTGGTAATTTCACCACTCGGAATTTTGAACAGTTCCAATCCTAGATCATTTAAATAGTCAATTCCGTCAACATCAAAAGCTGTTGACAAAAATTTAATACCCTTTTTATTACAGTATTCTATCAATTCAATGTGATCACCTTCTGAGAGTTCTAGTTTCTTTAGCATTTCGTATTGACCATCATCTCCATCTTTCATATTTGAAATTTGATAGTCCGCCTTTTTTGCTGACCGGCTTACTAATTTATCCGCTTTGAAAGATTGAAACTTTACAAAATCTGCACCAGCTTCAAAAGCCACGTCAATAAGCGCCTTTGCTTTTCTTAAATCTCCATTATGATTAACTCCAGCCTCAGCTATGATTATTGTTTTTGACATCATCATCCTAATTTATCTCCTACCTTTAATTTTACCTCACTTTCAATTTCAAGTATTTCAATAAATGAATCTAAAGTTTTAACCAGGAAACCACCTGAAGTTTTATTAAGAAGTTGACCAGAAGTATTTTTATATATAGGTGCTTCTGGAATTAATCTTGCCTTATTTATTGTTATCTTTTTCTCACCAAGAAAAGTAGTAGCCTTAGGTCCTGGGTGACAAATTGCCCTTATGAAATTGAATATGTCTCTTGAATTCTGATTCCAATCAATAATTTCATCTCCTAAGCTTCTTCGTCCACAGTAAAACCCTACTGGGTGAACTGATTCTTGTTTTATAGGGGTGAAGTCCCCACTCTGGATCATTTTAATTGCTTTGTATAATATTTCCGCACATCCAACATAGGCAGCTTCTAGAAGAGTCTTGTAATCATCTTCTTCAGAAATAGGATAAGTCTCCTGCAAAATAATATCACCGGTATCTATGCCTTCATCTACAAAATGCACTGTTATTCCAAATTCACTTTCATTGTTAATCAGAGCCCAATTGAGAATATTTCTTCCACGATAAAATGGCAGCTTCCCTGCATGACAATTAATTGTATTAAACCTCGGAAGGCCGATAATTTCCTTTCTAAAAATCTGATTAAAGCTCATCGAAACGAACAAATCACAATCGAATTCTTGTGCCTCCGAGTAAAACTTCTCAGAGTTAATATTTACCGGATGTAAATACTTTATACCATATTGATCTGAGAAACTCTTTAAAGTATTGTCTTCAGTATCTGTTCTTGGAACTATAAATTCTACGGAAATGGTTTCATCCGAAATTAAATAATCAAATGCTTTATGAGACCATGGGCCATCAGCAAAATACCCTATTTTAAACTTTTTTTGCACTACTTGGAATGTTTACGATTCGTTCAGCTAATAACTTAGTGTTTATTTGAGCATCCCTTTGACTGTTCTCGTACATTGGAAGTTTATACATTAACTGCCAAATGGGTCGAGTCATCACATTGTTGGAATTTGTATATTCCATAAATTTATTCTTAGATTCTTGATCTTGAAACTCCACTGGGAACAACCAATAATTCCACTCAGTATCAACAGGAATTTCCTTCATTCGAAAAGAACCTGAATCAAGTTCTTTACAGTAGATTTCATAAACAGTCTTCTTGGATTCAATGAATTCATTGAGCTTTTCAAATTGAGCTAAACCTAGTGCCGCATTTAAGTTAGGCATTCTAAAATTATACCCGATTTCATCGTGATAGTAGTCCCAAGCGTGAGGCACCTTTGCTGTATTAGTAAGATACTTTGCTTTGTTTGCGAATTGAGGGTCAGATGAAACAATTGCTCCGCCCCCCCCAGATGTGATAATTTTATTGCCATTAAAACTGAATGCACCCATCAGTCCAAAAGTACCAGAATGTTTCCCCTTGTAAGAACTTCCTAATGATTCTGCTGAGTCCTCTACTACAGGAATATTCCATTCATTGGCTATTTCAACTATCTCATCTATCCTACACATAAAGCCGAAGGTATGCATTGGTACAATTGCTGAAATCCTCTTGCCGGTTGATTTATTGTAAGCTCCAGTCTCTCTAAGCTCTCCAAATTCATTTAGAAAGTTTCTTAAAGCTAGTGGCGACAATCCCATTGTATCATAATCCACATCCACAAATACAGGAGAAGCACCATTATAACTAATGGCGTTCGCAGTAGCAACAAATGTTAGTGCTTGTGTAATGACTTCAGATTTATTGTTCACTCCTGCAATACGTAGCGCTACTTGAAGCGCTGCGGTTCCATTTACAACGGCTGCAGCTTTTCCCGCTCCACAATAATTGGATATAGCCGCTTCGAACTTATCAACAAATTCACCAACCGATGACACAAAAGTTGAATCAATGGTCTGAGCTAAGTACCGTTTCTCTTTCTCATCAAATCGAGGTTCGTGAAGCGGTATAAAATCTTTAGTTCCATATATTGATTGAACAAGTTCAACGAAAGATCTAATCTCAGACATTGTATATATCCGCCTTATATCGTGATAAATTATCTTTATCTGAAAACCATTTAATGGTTTTTTCAATTCCTTCTGCTAAAGTATGGTTTGGCTCCCAGTCCGTATATTTTCTAATTTTTTCATTAGAACCAAATAACCGGAATACTTCACTTTTAGAAGGTCTCAACCGCTCTCCGTCGGTTACAATTATAGCTTCAGGATTGATTTGATTAATCATCTCTTGAGCAAGGGCTCCTATTGAAATCTCAGATTGAGTTGCAATATTAACCTCATGCCCAATCAGCTCATTACAATTTGATATAGCATGAAATCCCCTTACAGTATCCTCTACATAGAGTAGATCACGAGTAGGAGTTATATCACCTAACTTGATCTCCTTAGACCCTGACAATAATTGAGAGATAATTGTTGGGATTACTGCTCTCGCAGATTGGCGAGGACCATATGTATTAAAAGGACGAACGATCGTAACCGGTAAATCAAAACTTCGATAGAAAGAATCTGCAATGCTATCAGCTCCAATTTTAGTGGCAGAGTAAGGAGATTGGGGTTGCTTTAGATGCTCTTCTGTAATTGGAACAAACTGAGCCGTTCCATATACCTCTGATGTCGAGGTAACTAATATTCGTTCGATCTCAAAGTCTCTGGCTGCTTGCACAACATTTAATGTTCCTTTGATATTTGTATCAACGTAAGAATCAGGAGAATGGTAACTAAATGGAATCGCAATTAGAGCGGCTAGGTGATATACCACATCTACATCTTTCATCGCCTCTCTAACTCCATTTGGATCCCTAATATCACCTGTGAAAATTTCAACCCCATTAAGAATGGATTGGTCCAAAGTGTCCAACCATCCCCAAGAATTGAAAGAATTGTAATAACAAAATGCTTTCACTGTACATCCCATTCTTACCAAAAGTTCTGTTAAGTGGCTTCCAATGAACCCATCTGCGCCTGTAACTAAAACTCGATTACTCATTTCTAACATATAATATGGTGATATATAAAAATCCGATAAATATTCCAGCCACGACATAAGCTGCAAATATTATCATTCTTTTAGGCTTACTTTTCTCAACAGGAACCTTCACCGGCTCTAAAATCGTAAAAACGGGTGTTTTTTCTTTTATTTGCAGCTTTATGGCTTCCTTTTGTTGGGCCAATTGATTGTAAACATTGAAGGATAAATTATACTCAGATTGTAAACGCTCTTCTTCTGATCTTGCACGTGCAGTCTGGACATTTTGATTCCTATCCCTAAAAGCGGCCAAGCGATACTGAGCTTGTTCAAATGCACTTTTCCGATCTAAGTATTGCTCTTCAATGGACTCCAATTGTTGCATACTTTTAGAGATCGAATAATCAGTCACATAGTTGGTAATGTAATTTTGAGTGAACTGAGCCATTTGAGCCGCAACAACTGGGTCCTGCATTTCCACCTCAATCTTAACCACATTCAGGTCCCAATCCATTTCTACAAAAACCCGGGAATGAAGATTATCAACTATTGATTGCTCAGCCTTAGTTAGTGAAAGGGCTACTGAATCTACTGACTTCATGCTCACACCTTCGATATCCGCAGAAGGTCGAAGTAATCCAATGAGCTTCCCAGGAATGGCCAAAATCCAACCAAACATTCCTACTTCATAATGCTCCATATAATAGTCATAAATGGAAAGCGTATCTCCAACCTCCGAGAAGAAGTATTCTTGTCTCATTAGCGTTAAGAGAAAAGGAGTACTTCTGGAAACGCTCTGGTATAGAGCAGGATTAATTCCCTGACTTCCATTTGATAGGCCTCCAAGATCAACTCCTGCCAAAGAAGCAAGACCTCCCAGAGAACCTCCTAGCTTACCTGGTTCATTGATTGCTTCAGGGATCAATGTACACGAGGTTTTATATTCTACAGGAGAAGTAAAAGCAATGATCAAACCTAAAACAACAAAAGCACTAGTAACTTTAACAATAAATAGCCTTCGAGACCAAATCAGCTTTGCCAATTCGATTAGGTCAATTTCATCCTCCTTTACAAAAGAGTTCTTTTTCTGATCCATCACCTACCTCGTCAAATTATTAATTATGATAGCCAAAGTACCGATTCCACTCGCAATACCTATCACTTCTTGTGGCGTCATTTTTCTTCTTTCAGGCTTTGCAGGCACTATAATTTCAGAGCCAGGCTCCACATTCGGGTAATTTCTAAACCAAAGAAATCGTTTGGTCCTTTCAGCGCTTCCATTTGGATAGACAATATAGGCTTTGGATAGTTTGGCATTTGATGTTGCCCCGCCTGCTTGGGATACGTACCCTTTTAAACCAAGACTATTGGAGTATATTAGGTTACTACTAAAGTATACTTCACCGCGAACTCGCACCGTTTGAAGCTCCTTAGGGACACTTATTACATCCCCTGCTTTTAAAATTACATCCGCCTGAGACTTGGGCTTAGCCATAATTTCGTCAAGTTCTATCGCTATACTTTCTTCTCTATTGATCGCAAAGCTGCCCGCTGCTGTGGTTGAATCTCCTTTTCCCAATGCCTGAATTCTCAACTTCTTCACTAAAGCAGCACTCCCTTCATCAAAATACTCTGTTTCTCGAATTAAAGTTCCACCGGCAGGAAAGGCGTCCTCAGTAAATCCACCAGCTCTTATAATAAGGTCTGAAATTCTTTCGGTTTTGGTATTGAGCACGTATTTTCCGGGATATAAAACTTCTCCTTCCACTTCTACCACTTCCTGCTCCTGATAGTACGGTGATTTCCGGATTACCACTAGATCGAAAGGTTCTAGAACAAAGTTAGCATCCGCTTCGTCCAACGTAAGATCACTGCTAATCGGGAAATTGAAGAGTTCTGCGGTGAACCGATTGTCATCACGTGGACTAACGATCCTCCTGGCAACTTCTACAAATGACTTAGCAGCAGTCTCTTTAAAGCCATCAGCCAAATAAATTAAGTCTTCCACTGTCATCCCCTCGGCGTAAGGGAAATTGTCAGGAGACTGCACTTCTCCTTCTATAGCAACGGTAAACTCTTCACGTAGGTCAAAAATCGATTGCACTTTAACTACATCTTCAGACTGAAGTGCTAAGTCAAATTCACCTGAAATCACCTTTTCAGGGGCAAATGCAACGGTAGACAAAGTATAGTCTTCATTTTGACGGATAATTACTGCGCGTTTTATAAACACATCAGGAGAGAAGCCATCCGCCAGTTCAATTAAGTCGCTAAGCATCATCCCCTCCTTCAGCTCAAACTCACCTGGATGATTTACTGCGCCCTCAATTTGAACCCTTCCATCGAATCGATCCTTTATTTCTCCAATCGTGATCTCATCCCCAGCCTTGAGTGTAAACTCATTAAATTCTGATGATTTCACTGTCGCTACAGTCTTCCTGTTTTCCAGGTTTCTACGTAATGACACTGATTTAGTATAAGCCTTAGCGGTGGGCCCGCCTGCATAGTTCAAAACATCACCCAGGGTTTCTGAGGGCTTTACTTCGTAATAGGCCGGGCGTTTTACTTCACCTTTCATAGCTACGCGCACCAGGTAAGGTTTTACGAGTAAGACGTCCTGATCCTGAAGCATTATGTTTTCACCTTCGCCGTTGATTAAAAAGTCATAGGCGTCCAGGACTTTTAGTTTTTTACCTCCTCGGAAAACCTGAATTTCACGCAAACTACCACTCTCACTTGGGCCTCCAGCCAAATAAAGTGCATTGAATGCCGTACCAAAAGATGACATACTGTATGTCCCCGGCATCCGAACTTCACCCACCACATTTACGCTGATGGTTCGAATTTGACCTAAAGAAACCTGAGCAAAGGTATTTTCGCCTAGCGTGCTGTAGATCGATTTGAGTTTTGATTTGATCCGAGACTCAGCTCGCTCTATCTCCAAGCCATTCAAATATATAGGCCCCACACTCGGTACGATAATACTTCCCTCAGGAGATACTTCTAGCCTATACGTTTGCTCAGAAGCACCCCACACATCGATGATGATTTCATCTCCGGGCCCTACACGATAATTTTTAGGTGTAGCAACACTCAGGCTTGGTTCAAATGTCAATTGGCGATTATTGAAAAAGTCCATGCCAAAAATCTTGAGCTCTCCACTTTCAATGGAATCTACAGGCATAAAACCTGCGAACAGATCCTCTTGGTCCCGCTGATCTTCTTCCCCTCTAGATCTTGACTGACTATCGACAGCTCCGTCTCCAGAACCGCCTCCAGCTTTTACCTCAGCAATTCGCTGACGCAGCTTGGCCAACTGGGATGCTGACATACCACGAGCTTTTGCCATGGTCTCCAGCTGCTGCTGTGAATAACCACTAGACTCCATTCGCTCAATCAATTTTTCAACCTGAGCGTCGGACAACTCATCCACATTAATATTCTGAAGGTTTTGAATGCTGGCGGCATCCTGTGCACTTAGGGGTACGGTAGTGGACAACACAATGAAGGCCAAACATATACTCCAAATAATCTTCTGCATATGCAATTCCAAATTTGGGCGCTAAGTTATAAAAACGGTAAAAGCTTTAGGGTATTGTGCCTGATTTTTTGCGAATTACGCAAAGCCTCAAATTACATCACATACAATGTGAATTTTTTATTTCACTTTTCCCTGAACAAGAAAATGCGGGTTCAACAAATCCTCTTTATTGTAAACCACAGATGCATTTTGACCTTTTCGAAGAACTTTACCACCCGCTTCTTCTACTATAATTTGAGCTGCAGCGGTATCCCACTCCATTGTAGG
Source organism: Marinoscillum furvescens DSM 4134 (assembly GCF_003386095.1). Lineage (GTDB taxonomy): Bacteria > Bacteroidota > Bacteroidia > Cytophagales > Cyclobacteriaceae > Marinoscillum > Marinoscillum furvescens. The sequence goes on from NZ_QREG01000003.1 coordinate 210,682, forward strand.
TGCATAGCGTGGGTACAAATCCGCTGCACCTTCTGCCACCATCAATAACTTTAACGAGCTGCCCTTGCTAACAATTTCCGGATTACTGAGTGCATCCATAAAAGCCTGCGTGTCTTCATTTAGGTGGGAACGAGAAGCTACCACTTTGAGATTTGGTTGCTCCAATGAGAATGAGTTGACGTTAATTGGATCACCATCTTTGAAGGCACCCTCTCCTTTCACTGCCCAGTACATTTCTCCTAACACAGGAGTGTAAACCACACCCAGTACTACCTCATTTTGATGAACCAAAGCGATATTCACCGTGAACTCACCATTTTTTTTTATAAACTCTTTGGTCCCATCTAATGGGTCAATCATCCAGAAATATTCCCAGTTAGATCTTTCAGAGTAATCGATCGAACGTCCTTCTTCACTTAAAATTGGAAGTTCGGTAGAATCTAAAACTGAAACAATAGCCTTATGAGAAGCCTGATCGGCTAGTGTCAATGGAGAATCATCCGCTTTTGCTTCTATGGAAAAATCTCCTGATTCGTAGATCTTTATAATTTCAGCCGAAGCTTTTTGTGCCGCTTCTTTAGCTTTATTCAGTAGTGTGTTAAAATCCATGGTCGGTATAAAGATGAAAAAAGGGTAATTGTCCAAAGCGGAAATCACCCTTTCAAGTTATGTTTTAATCAATCAGTTTTTCAGATAACCATTCCTGCAGCTACCGTCTCATTGGTTGCATCATCGATGAGTATCACGCTGCCTGTCTGGCGGTTTTTACGGTAAGAGTCTGCCAGTACAGGCTTGGTCGTCCGCAATGAAACCCGGCATATATCGTTCATTTTGATATCCGTATCTTCTTCATTTCTGTGAAGTGTATTGATATCCAATTTGTAGCGTACTTCCTTAATCATCGCTTTCATATCTGCTGAAGTATGCCTTAAGGTGTACTTGCCCCTTGGAATTGGGCCTTTTTGGTTTAACCAACACAACATCACTTCTAAATCTTGCTTAGCTTCTGGCTGATTATTGGTTCTAACCAACATATCTCCTCTACTAATGTCGATCTCGTCTTCAAGCGTAATGGTCACCGACATAGGAGCAAACGCTTCTTCGATTGGCCCATTGAATGTGTCGATCGATTTGATTTTGGAAGTAAACCCGCTTGGCAGTGCGGTGATTTCATCACCTGGCTTGAAAACTCCTCCAGCAATACGACCTGCATATCCACGGTAATCGTGAAACTCGTCAGACTTTGGTCGAATGACCGTCTGTACCGGAAAACGACAATCGATATGATTGTGGTCACTACCGATATGCAAGTGCTCCAACGTGTACAGCAGCGTAGACCCTTCGTACCACGACATGCTTTCGCTGCGGTTTACTACGTTATCCCCTTTCAGCGCACTGATAGGAATGAAACGCACGTCTTTGACTTCAAGCTTCGAAGCGAAATCCTCAAAGTCTGCAACGATCTTGTTATAAACATCCTGACTGTAATCCACCAGGTCCATTTTGTTGATACAAACGACGATGTGTGGAATCTGGAGAAGGGAAGCGATAATAGAATGTCGACATGTCTGCTCTACTACGCCATTTCGCGCATCGATCAATATAAGCGCGGCATTGGCTGTTGAAGCTCCGGTTACCATGTTTCTGGTGTACTGAATATGACCAGGCGTGTCGGCTATGATAAACTTTCGCTTAGGGGTCGCAAAGTAGCGATAGGCTACATCAATCGTAATTCCTTGTTCACGCTCATCTTTCAATCCGTCGGTCAAAAGCGCCAGGTCTGTATCCTCCAGCCCTTTACGTTCGCTAGATTGTTTTACCTGATCCAGTTGATCTTCAAAGATGGATTTGGAGTCGAAAAGCAACCGCCCAATTAGCGTACTTTTCCCATCATCTACACTTCCTGCAGTGGTGAAGCGTAACAGCTCCATATCTAAATAGCCATTGGTGTTGGCTGTTGACTGTTGGCTAGTATTTTCCATTTGAGTAAGTATTTTCAAAGTGGGTGTCCCCACAAAATGTCATTAATTATTTAGTCAAAAGTTTCGCAGAATAATGGACTTCCTAGAAATAGCCTTGCTTCTTTCGATCCTCCATTGCTGTTTCAGAACGCTTATCATCTTCCCGGTTTCCACGTTCTGTCTGTCTTGCAGCTGCTACTTCCTCTACTATTTTCTCCAACGTGTCTGCATCCGACTCCACACCTCCTGTGATGGTAATATCACCTAGAGTCCTAAATCTGATAACTTTCTCTTCTACCGTCTCTTTGGGATCTATCTGAATAAACTCAGATACAGGCAACCACGTACCATTTCGTCTGATCACCTTTCGCTCATGCGCAAAATAAAGAGACGGGATGTCAATGTTTTCCAACAAAATGTACTGCCATACATCCATCTCTGTCCAATTACTCAGCGGGAACACTCTAAAGTGCTCGCCATGATGATGTTTCCCATTGAAGATATTCCAAAGCTCTGGTCTTTGGTTTTTTGGGTCCCACTGACCAAACTCATCTCTATGCGAAAAGAAACGCTCTTTGGCTCTGGCCTTTTCCTCATCTCTACGTGCACCGCCTATTGCCGCATCAAACTGATTCTCCTCCACTGTATCCAGCAAAGTCACCGTTTGAATTGCGTTTCGCGATGCATTCTTACCTTTTTCTTCGGCTGCTTTTCCTTCGTCTATGGATTTCTGTACCGATCCTACCACAAGTTTGGCGCCAAGCTTCTCTACCAAATTATCCCTAAACTCGATGGTCTCCGGGAAATTGTGACCGGTATCGATGTGAACCAAAGGAAACGGAATCTTAGCCGGATGGAAGGCTTTACGAGCCAGGTGTGTAATCACGATAGAATCTTTTCCTCCCGAAAAGAGGATCGCAGGATTCTCAAACTGTGCATACACTTCCCTAAGCACATAAATGGATTCAGCTTCCAGTTCGCGAAGATGTGATAAGTTGTAGCTTTTCATAATTTACTTTTCAAAATGGTGATAAGTGGTTATCTACACCAGATGTTCAAAACGATGACGTTTCGAACAATAGCTTATTTCAATAACGGTAGTATTTTTTCCAGTAATACATTCAATGACTCTTCCACGGTTAAACCAACCGTTTCTATGTGCACTTCTGGGTTTTCAGGTCGTTCGAAGGGTGAATCTATACCTGTAAAGTTAGGGATTTTGCCTGCTCGGGCTTTGGCATACAAGCCTTTCACATCCCTTTTCTCGCATTCTTCTAATGGGGTATCTACGAAAACTTCTATGAAATTCTCATCCCCTACAAGAGACCTGGCAGTAGCTCGGTCTTCCCGAAAGGGTGAAATAAATGCCGTTAATACAATCAAACCGGCATCAACGAACAGTTTGGATACTTCAGAAATTCGTCGAATGTTTTCTTTTCGACTGTCGTCTGAAAAATCAAGGTCCTTATTTAACCCTGACCGAACATTGTCTCCATCTAAGATGTATGTTTGGAATCCATTCTGATGAAGATAAGTCTCCAATGCACTCGCCAAAGTAGATTTACCTGAGCCTGAAAGGCCCGTAAACCAAAGCAATTTTGGGCGGTACCCATTCTTTTTCACTCGATCTTCAAGAGTGATGGTGTGCTGGTGAGGAATGATATTTTCGTTAGTACTCAAAGCGGGATTTCTATCTTTAAAGACGCGAATCTACTAATTCCCTGGCTAAAAGGCCTTTCACATCGTAGATAACATCTACCTTTTTACGAATCGTTTGCCAGTCCATATCCAAAAAGGACTGATGCCCCACAGCTACAATTACCGCTGAATAATGAGATACCTCCAGGTTTTCAAGCAATTCAACTCCATACTCTTGCACAACTTCATTGCGCTCTGCATGCGGATCGAAGACTTCAGCTCGGATATTATAATCTTCCAATTCCCGGTATATATCTATCACGCGAGAGTTACGTATATCAGGGCAATTCTCTTTAAATGTAATACCCAGAATCAGTACTTTGGTCTCTGGACTAAGTCTGGCCTTTTGGGAAAGCAATTTGATGGTCTGCTGGGCCACATGTGCTCCCATGCCATCGTTTATTTTTCTTCCTGAAAGAATGACCTGAGGGTGGTACCCAAGTTCCTCTGCCTTGTAGGTAAGGTAATAAGGATCCACCCCTATGCAGTGGCCTCCAACTAACCCTGGCATAAATTTTAAGAAGTTCCACTTAGTACCTGCAGCTTCTAGCACCTCTCGTGTATCGAGTCCCATACGGCCGAAAATCAGTGCCAACTCATTCACAAAAGCGATATTGATATCACGCTGGGTATTTTCTATAACCTTGGCAGCTTCCGCTACTTTTATCGATGAGGCTTTGTAAGTCCCTGCTTCTACAAAAGAGGCATAAAACTCATCTACTTTCTCAGCTATTTCTGGAGTACTACCACTGGTCACTTTTAGAATGGTAGTTAACCGATGCTCTTTGTCTCCAGGATTGATTCTTTCGGGAGAATACCCCACATAAAAATCCTGATTGAATTTCAACCCGCTGCCCTTTTCCAAAACAGGTACGCATACATCTTCGGTGCAGCCCGGGTACACCGTGGATTCGTATACCACTATAGCTCCTTTGGTAATAAACGGAGCTATCGTTTTTGATGCTGCTAGAAGAGGTGTTAAATCAGGCTTTTTATGATCATCCACAGGAGTGGGCACCGTGACCACAAAGAAATTACATGACTTTAGTTCTTCAGCATTACTTGTAAAACTGAGGTTTTCAGAACTTTTAAGTTCTTCAGGCTCTACTTCAAGTGTCCGATCTTCATAGTGCTTCAATTCAGCAATTCTGGAAGGATTGATATCAAAACCGATGGTCAAATAATGCTTGCCAGACTCTACAGCCAGCGGCAAGCCTACATAACCTAATCCAATTATTGCTACTTTGAAGTCTTGCATTGATCGTCTCCTTATTTAAGAACTTTCTCTTTGAAGTACTCCAAAGTAGGCTTTAACCCTTCTCCACGGGTGTATTTGGGTTCCCAGTCCAGCACCTCTTTTGCCAACGAAATATCTGGCTTTCGCTGCTTAGGGTCATCCTTAGGTAGATCCTTGTAGATGATTTTAGACTTAGAGCCCGTGAGTTTTATGATCTCCTCACCAAACTCTTTTATGGTAATTTCATCCGGATTTCCAATGTTTACCGGCCCGGCATAATCAGACTTAAGCAAGCGATAGATGCCTTCCACCAAATCATCTACATAAGTAAATGATCTGGTTTGTGAGCCATCACCAAAAGCGGTCAGGTCCTCACCTCTCAGCGCTTGAGATATAAAAGCTGGCAGTACTCTACCATCGTCTAGTCGCATACGCGGACCAAACGTGTTGAAAATACGTACAATTCTTGTTTCCAGGCCGTGATAGGTGTGATATGCCATCGTCAACGCTTCCTGAAAACGTTTCGCTTCGTCATATACACCTCTTGGCCCAACTGGATTTACATTGCCCCAGTAGTCTTCCTTCTGAGGATGTACCAAAGGATCACCATATACTTCAGAAGTAGAGGCAATTAGCATTCTAGCTCCTTTGTCTTTAGCAAGCCCCAGGCAATTGTGTGTCCCCAAAGAGCCAACTTTCATGGTCTGAATGGGCATCTTTAGATAATCTATAGGGCTCGCGGGAGAGGCAAAATGCAAGACATATTCCAGGTCACCAGCAACATGTACATACTTAGAAACGTCGTGATGGTGGAACTCAAAGTCCTTATTTCCCATCAGGTGCTCAATATTTGAGATGTCACCCGTGAGCAGGTTATCCATGGCAATCACATGATAACCCTCAGCCAAAAACCGATCACATAGATGCGAACCCAAAAATCCAGCACCACCGGTTATTAATACTTTTTTCTTCACGACTGCACGGTTTTTCGTCCTACACTATAATAAGTGTATCCAAGTTCTTCCATATTCTCGAGCTCATATAGGTTTCGACCATCGAAGATGACCTTGTTAGCAAGCGCTTTTTCCATTTTATCAAATTCTGGAGTCCTGAAAACTGGCCACTCGGTCATGATCATCAGGGCATCAGCACCTTCCAATGCATCATACTCGTCATTAGCGAAATAGATCTTATCCCCAAAAACTCCTTTTACGTTTTCCATAGCTTCGGGATCGTAAGCCTTCACTTTGGCTCCCAGACTCAGCAGCTTGGTGATATTCTCCAATGCCGGAGCCTCTCGTATATCATCTGTATAGGGTTTAAATGCCAAGCCCCAAATCGCAATGGTTTTACCTGACAAATCACCACCAAAATACTCCTTCAATGGCTCGATCATTTTCTCTTTCTGCTTGTGATTGACATCCATCACAGAGTTGAGGATCTTAAAGTCATACTTCACCTCGCTCGCCGATTTAGCTAGTGCTTGCACATCTTTAGGGAAGCAGCTACCTCCATATCCGATACCTGCAAACAAGAAACGCTTACCAATCCTGGAATCAGTACCAACTCCCTTTCGAACCATGTCCACATCAGCACCTAGCAGCTCACATAGATTGGCTATTTCATTCATGAAAGTGATTTTAGTAGCCAGGAATGAGTTGGCAGCATACTTTGTCAGCTCAGCAGATTTTACATCCATAAAAATGATCGGATTTCCCTGACGCACAAATGGAGCGTAAAGCTTTTCCATCACCTTTTTAGCTTTTTCGTTTTCGGCTCCAATCACTACGCGATCCGGCTTCATAAAATCCTCCACAGCAACTCCTTCTCTCAGGAATTCGGGATTTGACACCACATCGAAATCTACCTTTGCGTTCTTTGCTATCGCAGCGGTCACTTTGTCTGCAGTACCTACCGGCACTGTACTCTTGTCCACCACCACAGCATAATCTTCCAAAATATGGCCCAGGTCATCTGCCACCTTCAGTACATATTTTAAGTCTGCCGAACCGTCTTCACCTGGAGGTGTTGGCAATGCCAAAAAGATGATTTGAGCCCCTTTGATACCTTCAGCCAAATCGGTAGTGAAATCTAATCTACCCTGACGAATGTTTCGCTCAAATAAAACCTCCAAACCGGGTTCGTAAATGGTGATCTGTTTATTTCGAAGTTTTTCTACTTTCTTTTCATCGATATCCACACAGGTAACGTGGTTTCCTGTTTCGGCAAAACATGTACCTGTTACCAACCCTACATATCCGGTTCCTACAACGGCTATTTTCATGGTTCTATTCTTGTTTTTGTTCGTTAGTGTTCAATCTTACGACGGCATCCCAAGGTGAAATGACGCTACTCGACTACTCGCGAGAGTGGCAAAAGTAAATTTTTTGGTCTTAATATCTAGCCTATCCCTTCGATATAAGATATATGTCACACTTTTCGCTACAGCGTAGGAGAAAACCAAAGCACACTTCGTGAAGTTAAGATGTTGCAATAATGGCTATACTATTTGATAGCTTTGTAGCTAAACAACATTACCCCATTTAATTATGATAGATGTAAAATCAGCTGAAACGCAGCTCACCCCGCATGCGGAAAACCAGCGAATGATTGCCGAAATGATTCGAGATTTTGGCAAAAGAGAGATCGCTCCATATATGATGGAGTGGGACGAATCCCAGGAATTCCCAATTCAGGTATTCAAAAAGTTAGGAGAGCTCGGCCTGATGGGTGTACTCGTGCCTCAGGAATACGGAGGCTCAGGTTTTGGGTATCATGAATACGTTACGGCCATCATAGAGCTAGCTAAAATAGATGGATCTATTGGTCTATCAATGGCCGCACACAACAGCCTCTGCACGGGACACATTCTCCAACATGCCAACGAAAGCCAAAAAGCTCGGTTTTTACCGAAGCTAGCCACCTGCGAGTGGCTGGGTGCGTGGGGACTCACAGAACCCAACACAGGTTCTGATGCTGGCAACATGAAAACAACGGCAGTAAAAGAAGGTGACGAATGGGTGATCAACGGCGCCAAAAATTTCATTACCCATGGTATTTCTGCAGATGTGGCAGTAGTCATCGCCAGAACCGGTGAGCCCGGTCAATCAAGAAATGGCTCTGCATTTATAGTGGAAAGAGAGACCCCCGGCTTCTCTGGCGGCAGAAAAGAAAATAAACTTGGAATGAGATGTTCAGAAACAGCTGAAATGATTTTCGACAACTGTCGCATACCCGCTGAAAACCTCATCGGTGAAGTAGGCGACGGATTTGTGCAGTCGCTAAAAGTACTTGATGGAGGACGGATATCAATTGCTGCCCTCAGCTGCGGGATTGCGGAAGGTGCCCTCGATGCTGCAACTGCATACGCTCAGGAGCGCCATCAGTTTGGCAAACCCATCGCTTCATTTCAGGGAATATCGTTCAAATTGGCAGAAATGGCAACAAAAGTAGAAGCGGCAAAGCTGCTCACAAGTCAAGCGGCGGATTTGAAAAACCAAGGCAAACCCATGACTAAAGAATCCGCCATGGCGAAACTCTATGCATCCGAAATTAGCGTGGAAGTGGCCGATGAAGCAGTACAAATTTTCGGGGGCTATGGCTATACCAAAGACTACCCTGTGGAGAAATTCTACCGTGATGCCAAGCTCTGTACCATCGGTGAGGGCACTTCTGAGATTCAGAAATTGGTCATTTCCAGAGAACTATTGAAATAATCTTTGCCATGCTTAAAAATTATTCTATTTTTGCAGGCTCAAAATAAGGAATCATGATTGTAGTAAACGTAAAAGAAAACGAGTCAATCGACAAAGCGCTTAAAAGATTCAAGAAGAAGTTCGAAAAAACGGGCACTCTTAGAGAGCTACGTGAGCGTACTTTTTTCACCAAGCCTTCTGTAAAAAGAAGAACTGAGGTAATCAAAGCTGAGTACCGTCAGCACATGCGCGAGCAAGAAAACAAGTAATCCCTCAGGGATAAATCATATGAAATTACTAAGTTAGTATTTCTCGATGGTGAGAAATACTAACTTTCTATGATTGATCCATTCCTCAGATACTTACAGGCAGAAAAGCGTTACAGTAAGCATACGCTCATCGCTTATGAAAAAGATCTGGATCAATTTTCTGAATATCTCAAGGTTACCTTCGAGATAGTAAAGTCTGAAGAGGCAACTCACGCACATCTGCGAGGTTGGGTGGTTGAGTTGATGGAAGCTGAAAACTCTCCACGCACCATCAACCGTAAAATTGCCACGCTCAAATCTTATTACAAATTCCTGCTTTCCCGGGGGTACATTGCAAAAAATCCTGCAAGCAGGCTCAAGCCGCTTAAAACTGACAAGAAACTCCCCACTTTCGTAAGGGAAAGCGAAATCACCACATTACTGGATCAAGTAGAGTTTACTCAAGACTTCCATGGCCTGAGAGATCGACTCATCATAGAAATGCTCTACGCCACGGGGATGAGACTTTCAGAACTTATCCACCTCAAAGACCTGGACATCAACTCTTTTCAGGGTACTGTAAAAGTTTTAGGAAAAAGAAATAAGGAAAGAGTCATACCAATTGGCAAATTTCTCGTTAAATTAATACAAGATTACCAGCGAGCACGAAACGAGCTTTTCGGCAAATGTGATTTTTTGCTGGTAACTGACAAGGGAGTCAAACTTTATCCAATGGTGGTGTATAAAACAGTACAAAAATACCTTTCGCTAGTCACTACGGCCAGCAAGAAGAGTCCGCATGTACTTCGCCACACTTTTGCCACCCACCTGCTAAACAAAGGAGCAGACCTCAATGCCGTGAAAGATTTACTGGGGCACAGCAGCTTGTCTGCCACCCAGGTGTATACACACAATTCAATGGAGAAGCTCAAGTCTGTTTTTGACCAGGCTCATCCAAAAGCTTAATACGTTTTTAACCCTAAAATTTAAGAATCATGAAACTACAAATGCATTCTATTCACTTCGACGCTGATCAGAAATTGGTTGATTTCATTCAAAAAAAAGCCAATAAACTCGATACTTTCTATGACAGAATCATCGATGGTGAAGTTTTCATGAGACTCGAAAAAGACAATGAGAGAGAAAATAAGCTGCTCGAAATAAAGCTAAACATTCCCGGATCACAGCTATTTGCTAAAGAAAAATCCAAATCCTTTGAAGCAGCTGCAGACGAGGCAGTAGAGGCCCTAAGGCGACAGCTCAAAAAGCACAAAGAAAAGATGACAGCCCATTAAACGAAAAAAGCCCCGCAAATGCGGGGCTTTTTTATTTTGATCGCCAGTCGATTATTATTCTTCAAACGCCCAATCAACACCGGACTTCATATCTTTTACGATCACTCCTTCGGCCTTCAGCTTGGCACGAAGCTCATCTACCTTGTCGTAATCTTTAGACTCTTTTGCTGCTTTATATTCGGATAGAATTACCTCCAATAAGTTATCCGTAGAAATTTCAGATTCCAGTTTTAGTCCAAGCACGTCTTCAGTAAAGGCTATAAACGTCTGTTTCATCCTATTGAATGTCTCCTCTCCAATATCTGTGAACTTTAGCTGCCCCGTTTGGATAGAATTAATTTTCTTCACAAGATTAAACAAATGACCAATTGTAAGTGCGGTATTAAAGTCGTCATTCATGGCATAATGACAATTGTCGCAAATCTTATTGATTTGATCCACTTGCTTTTGGTTCAGATCACCCTCCGCATTTTGAGGGTATTCGTAAGATTTTATTAGCCTCAGACCATTGGCCAGTTTAGTGTAGCCTTTTTGCGCAGCATTCAAAGCCTCATTAGAAAAATCTAAAGTACTGGCATAATGCGACTGAAGCATAAAAAACCGTATGGTCATGGGGCTGTAGCCACGTTCTAGCAATTCATGATTCCCTGTGATGAGTTGCTCAGGCAAAAACGAATTCCCCAATGATTTACTCATTTTTTGACCATTCACTGTGAGCATATTCGTATGAAGCCAATACCTCGCTCCTTCTTTGCCAGTACTACCAGCGTTTTGAGCGATTTCACACTCGTGATGTGGAAATTTTAAATCCATACCACCACCATGAATATCAAACTCCTCTCCGAGGTATTTGGTGCTCATCACAGAACATTCCAGGTGCCAGCCAGGGAAACCGTCACTCCATTGAGTGTTCCAACGCATGATATGCTCAGGAGCCGCCTTTTTCCAAAGGGCAAAATCCAGCGGATTGCGTTTATCTGACTGTCCGTCAAGCTCTCTAGTTTGATTTAGCAGGTCTTCTGTCTTACGACCACTCAGCTTACCGTATTGGCGGTCCTCATTATACTTACTGATATCAAAATAGATGGAACCATTCGACTCGTATGCATACCCATTGGCTAACAACTCCTGAATCATCTTGATTTGCTCCATCAAATGTCCAGTAGCAGTAGGCTCGATATCGGGTGGTAGGGCGTTGAAAGTATCCATCACCTGTCGAAAGTCGTTGGTGTATTTCTGCACAATTTCCATTGGCTCCAGGTTTTCCAACTTCGCCTTCTTAGAGATTTTATCTTCCCCGCTATCCAGCAAGTGACCAACATCTGTAATGTTACGGACATACCTTACCTTATACCCTAGAAACTGCAGGTAGCGGTAGATTACATCAAATGAAATAAAAGTCCGTACATTGCCCAAATGCACGTCGCTGTACACAGTAGGCCCACACACGTACATTCCTACATGAGGGGCATTCAATGGCACAAATTCTTCCTTTTGCTTTGTCAGCGAGTTAACTACTCGGAGTTTTCCGATCATTCGATTTATTATTTATAAATAACTAGTTATGACGAACTTGACGCTAATTGGTTTGTTTCTACGTCAAATTTGAAATGACTATTTTTTCTGTTAGCTTTGCATTGCAAATATAGAATTAAGGTTCGAGGGGACGCAAGTCCCCTCTTTTTATTCATAAGAATTATGATTATCCAAAAGCAAGTCGAGCAGGAAGTGCTACAAATGGTCGAGGCGATCATCGCAGACGAGCCCGCTCTTTTTGTGGTAAAAGTGATTCTCAAAGGCAATCCTGGCAACCAAAAACTTATCGTATTGCTAGATGGCGATGAAGGCATCACCATCGATCAATGCAGCAAAGTAAGCCGGGGACTCTCTGCCGAGCTTGAAGAAAAAGATCTTATAGACGGAAAATATCACCTCGAAGTTTCTTCCGCAGGAATTGATTTTCCACTGCAATCAGTACGTCAATATCAAAAGAACGTAGGAAGGTCACTCAAAGTCACAATGATTGGGGGTGATGTACTCACAGGCGAATTGGCGGAAGTTAATGACGATTTCATTGTGCTCAATGAGCAGAAAAAGAAAGAATCAATTGAGCACAAGATCAGTTTAAGAGATATAGATAAATCAATGGTATTAGTTTCATTCAAATAGACAATGGATACTGGAGTTTTAATTGAGTCGTTTGCGGATTTTGCCAGAGGCAAAAACATCGATCGTCCTACGATGATCCGAATTCTTGAGGACGTGTTTCGTACGATGATTCGCAAAAAGTATAAAACTGATGACAACTTTGACATCATTATCAATACTGACAAAGGAGACCTGGAAATCTGGAGGTTCAGAGAAATCGTAGACGACAACTCTGAGGACATTTGGGATCACGATAAAATCAGTTTGACTGAAGCGCGTAAAATCGAACCAGATTTTGAAATCGGTGAAGAAGTTTCGGAAGAAATAAAACTAGAAGATTTCGGAAGACGTGCCGTGATGACGGCCCGCCAAACACTCATCCAAAAGATCAAAGACTTAGAAAAAGATATTCTTTTCCAAAAATATAAAGAACTCGTTGGAGAGATCATTACGGGAGAAGTGTATCAAACTCTCAGCCGTGAAATATTGTTGATAGACGGAGAAGGCAATGAACTTAGCCTTCCTAAAAACGAGCAAATTTCCAAAGATCGCTATCGCAAGGGAGACTCTGTAAGAGCTATTGTACAGCGTGTGGAAATGGTCAATGGAAATCCAAAAATCATCCTATCCAGAACTTCACCTACTTTCCTCGAGCGTTTGTTTGAGAGTGAAGTACCTGAAGTATACGATGGATTGATCACCATTAAAAACGTAGTGCGTGAGCCTGGTGAGCGAGCCAAAGTAGCAGTGGAGTCTTACGATGACCGCATAGATCCAGTAGGAGCTTGTGTAGGTATGAAAGGATCACGTATTCACTCGATCGTACGTGAGCTACAAAATGAAAACATTGACGTAATTAACTTCACCGACAACATGGAGCTCTACATTGCACGTGCACTAAGCCCTGCAAAGATTGTCTCTATGAAACTTGGTGAGGATAACAACAGAGTTTCTGTTTATCTGAAACCAGATCAAGTATCTTTGGCCATCGGTAAGGGTGGTCAAAACATCAAACTCGCCTCCCGATTGGTAGGATTAGAGATTGATGTATTCCGAGAAATTGATGATGCAGAGGACGAAGATGTGGATCTGAACGAATTTTCAGATGAAATCGAAAGCTGGGTCCTTGAAGAACTCAATAGAATCGGATTGGATACAGCTAAGAGTGTACTTAAACTTTCAGTAGAAGAGCTAGTACGCAGAACCGATTTGGAAGAAGAGACTGTTCAGAACGTACAAAACGTTCTCAAACAAGAATTTGAATAAACCGGCTTATTTATACAGGAGAAATTTTATATGGCAGAAGAAAAAACTTATCGATTAAGTCAAGTTGCTAGAAAACTAAACGTAGGACGCGGGACCATCGTTGACTTCCTTGAAGGAAAGGGTTTTGACGTAGACAGTAGTCCCAACTCAAAAATTACCCAGGAGCAATTTTCATTGCTTTCCAAGGAGTTTGCTTCTTCTGCCATGGAAAAAGAAGAAGCTTCTGGGCTTACTATTGGTAATAAGCACACCGACAACATGGTCATTAAAGCTACTGGAGAGGAGCAGAAAGGCCGTGATGATGAGGAAGAAATCCTCATCAAGGACAACAGTGCCAAGCCTAAGCAAGAAGAAAAATCCGAAAAACAGGACGAACCAGAAGACGTTAGCTCGCTTTTGGAAAGCCGAAAGCTAGAAGGCCCTAAAGTAGTAGGAAAAATCGACCTGAAAGGTGCCAAAAAGAAACCTGAAGCTCAGGAGACGCCAAAAACAGAAGAGCCTAAAGAGGAGAAAGCAGTAGAAACACCTAAGCAAGAGGAACCTAAGAAGCCGGAGGAACCTAAAGAGGAAAAAGCTGCTGAGCCTAAAGCTGAGGAACCTAAGAAGGAAGAACCTAAAAAGGAAACACCAGCGGAACCAGAACCTCCTAAGGCAAAAGAAGAGCCGAAAAAAGAGGAACCGAAAAAGGCTGAAGAACCTAAGCCTGAGCCTGAGCAACCAAAGGCTAAAGAAGAAGCTCCAAAGAAAGAAGAAGCTCCTAAAGCTAAAAAACCTGTAAAGGAGGAAGCTCCTAAAAAAGAGGAGAAACCAGCCGCGGAGGAGAAGAAAGAAGAAAAGCCTGCTGATTCCAAAATAGAGGCTAAAGCAGACTCTTTGAAAGGGCTTACCGTACTTGGTAAAATCGAACTACCACAAGACAAGAAAAAAGCCAAGCCCGTGGCTAGCTCGGATGAGCGTAACAAAGACCGCAAGAAAAAGCGTCCTCGTAAACGCATCAACAGCCCTTCACAGCAGCGTGGAGGTAATGACCGAGGTGGCCAAAGAGGTGGCAAACGTGATACACGCAAAACTGAGGAGCTTTCAGACAAGGAAATCCAGGATAAGATCAAGGCAACCCTTGCCAAACTATCCGGAGGAAAAACTGGAAGCAATACCGGCAGATCTAAGTACCGAAAAGACAAACGTAGTGCAAAAGCGGAGGCGGAAGAAGAACGCCTACAAGCTGAGCAGGATGAAGCTAAGAAGCTAAAAGTAACCGAGTTTATCTCGGCAAGTGACCTGGCCTCTCTTATGGATGTGTCTGTAAACGACGTAATATCTACTTGCATGTCACTGGGTATGTTCGTATCGATTAACCAACGTCTCGATGCTGAATCCATCACTGTCATCGCCGATGAGTTCGGGTTTGAAGTAGAATTTACCAGCGAAGACGATGAGGTAGAAGTAGAAGAAGTAGAAGATAGCCCGGAAGATCTGGCAGACAGAGCACCTATTGTGACCATCATGGGTCACGTAGATCATGGTAAAACCTCACTTCTGGATTTCATTCGTGACTCTAAGGTTACTGAGGGTGAAGCTGGAGGTATTACACAGCACATTGGTGCTTACGATGTAGTCACCGAGACTAATAAGCGAATCGCATTTTTGGATACTCCGGGACACGAAGCCTTTACGGCGATGCGCGCACGTGGAGCTAAAATTACAGATATTGCTATCATCGTGGTAGCTGCGGATGACGCGGTGATGCCTCAGACTAAAGAAGCCATCAATCACGCGCAGGTAGCAGGTGTACCTATCGTCATCGCTATCAACAAAGTAGATAAGCCAAATGCTAATCCTGATAAAATCAAGGAGGAGCTTTCTGGAATCAACATACTAGTAGAAGACTGGGGCGGAAAATACCAGTGCCAGCACGTGTCTGCCAAGACCGGAGAAGGCATCGATGAACTTCTGGAAAAAGTATTGCTAGAAGCAGAATTGCTAGAGCTAAAAGCCAACGCAGACAAGCCTGCAGTAGGATCGGTAATTGAAGCTACACTAGACAAAGGCCGAGGCTATGTAACTACATTAATGGTACAAGCAGGTACCATGCGAGTAGGCGACGTGGTATTGGCCGGATCAAACTTCGGTAAGGTGAAGGCAATGTTTGACCACCGAGGTAAGAAAATGAAAGAAGCAGGCCCATCTACACCAGTGCTTATGCTCGGTCTGGATGGTGCGCCTCAGGCTGGTGACCGCTTCAATGTGATGGAAACTGACCGTGAAGCTCGTGAAATCGCAACCAAACGTGAGCAAATTCAGCGTGAGCAGTCCATCCGTACCAAGAAGCACATCACACTTGATGAGATTGGCAGACGACTGGCCATTGGAAGCTTCAAAGAACTTAACGTGATCGTAAAAGGTGACGTGGATGGATCCATTGAGGCCCTTTCTGATTCACTCTTGAAGCTTTCTACAGAAGAAGTTCAGGTAAACATCATACATAAGGCTGTAGGCCAAATCTCTGAATCTGATGTATTGCTAGCCAGTGCTTCAGATGCCGTAATCATTGGTTTCCAGGTGAGGCCATCAGGCGGAGCACGGAGACTTGCCGAAAACGAAGAAATCGAAATCCGTCTGTACTCGATCATCTATGATGCAATCAATGATGTGAAGGATGCAATGGAGGGTATGCTAGAGCCTACCACCGAAGAAGTAATCACGGGTAATATAGAAGTGAGAGAAGTCTTCAAGATTTCTAAAGTAGGTACAGTAGCGGGATGTTACGTTACCGATGGCACCGTGAAACGATCCAACAAGGTGAGACTTGTGAGAGATGGTATCGTGGTATACGAAGGAGAAATCAATCAGCTCAAGCGTTTCAAAGATGACGTTGCTGAAGTGAAGCAAGGTTACGAATGCGGTGTGTCAATCAAAAACTTCAACGACATCAAAGTCGGTGATGTAATCGAAGGATTTACCGAGAAAGAAGTGAAGCGAACGCTTTAAGCTTTAATAAACATATTTTGAATAGTAGCAGGCTCCAAATGGAGCCTGTTTTCGTTTGGGGCAGTTCTTCGTCTGTTGCCAGTGAGGTAATTGTGCTTAGGAGCTGCTTGAGCTAAAGCCAAAATCTATTAGATTCGCTTTGTGCGCATTTCAGGATTAATCACAAGTCTGCTATTGAGTCTATCGCTGCTGGCTGCAGCCCAGCAGCAACGTTACCTATATTATGACCTGAGTGAGGCCGTAGCTAGTGAGGTAATCAAGGGCATTGTAAAGGATGAACAGGGGCTAGTTTGGTTTGCGACAGACCAGGGCGTACTCAGCTATGACGGCAACCAAACCCGGCTATACAACAAGGGTTTGCAAAGCAACTACACCAAAACCTTCTTATCGACTAAATCAGGCCAGCTCATAGTAGTGAATGACCGTGGCATGCGCGAAATCATTCGCACTCAGGACTCTGTATACTTTGCTCCACTACAATTGGACAACTATACATTTAACGAACCTTTGGAATACCCTAAATCACTTTATCAAGATCAGAGAGGCAACATCTGGGTTGGTGAAGTAGATGGTGTAGTACGCATCAATGCCAACGGGTTCAAAAGATTTGAACTGGGGCCTGATTTTCAATCCATAAGCTATCATAGGACTTTCACTTTTCAGGAAGACGCATTTGGCACACTTTGGATTGCTCCATATAAAGGCTCACTACTAAGGTACCTGCCAGAGTCTGATCAACTACAGCCCGTAAATATTGATTTACCTGTATCCGACGTTACTGGATTTGCCGTACTAAGAGGTGACTATCTGGTGATAGGAGGAAAAGAAGGAGTTTTTCAGATAAAAACCGACAGTGAGCAAAACATTCTGGAAACACGTTTTTTCAATTCCGTTGACAACATTTCAGCATTAGCGGTACAAAAAAATCAGGTATATATCGGCACCTGGGATGAAGGACTGTATGTCTTGCCGTATGGTACTCAAGTACCTGAAAAAGTAACAGAAGTGGATTTTGTAGATGTGGTGGACTTTTTCCATGATGAACGTGCCAACGAAATCTGGGTTGTAGGAAGTGAAAATGTAGGGCTCATTTCCTTTTCTGAAATCACGTCACCGGCCTCTATTGGGAGTTTTCGAATAGAAGCTGCTACGTTTGGTGATAACCAAAACCTGTATTACTCCATTGGTCAGGAAATAAGGCAGGCAAACCTATCCAGTGCCTTACCCCCCACAACGCTTACCAGCTCTAAAACCAACTATTTTGATCAACTACTCGCTGATAAGGACAAACTTTGGGTTGGTGATTCTTTTGGGTCTATCTACTTCCTGGATATCACCAACAACCAACTCACCAAAGTGAAAGACAGCACGGGAGTAGCTATCAAATACATCTTTAACGACGCACAATCCAACAAATGGTTTGCAGGAGATCCAGAAAAAGTGATCCGAATCGAAAGCCAAACAAACGACATCACCTTTTTTGAGCTACAGGGATCTATTGTGTTTGCCCAAAGTGCGAGCACTCAAACACTCTATTGCGGCACAAACGATGGACTCTATACTTTCAACAACAACTCAAAGAGTTTTGTACGCCATAAAGCCACAATGAATTTCTCCCCAACCAAACCTTTAGCTATTGAAGATATTTGTTTTGACTTACAAGACAACATGTGGATAGCCACAAACCAGGGGTTGCTCCTCAAGCGATCTGGAGAAAACCGTCTGTTACGCCATGAACTTCCAGGCATGCCCGAAGACGAACCGTACAAAGCCATCGTCTGGAAAGATGGTTTGGTCTGGCTGGCCAGCGACTATGGGCTTACGGCTTACAATGGTGAAGAAGCCATACTTTATACCACTAAAAACGGGTTGCCGTCTAAGATTCTCACCTGGAGAGGCCTGAAAACATACACAGACGGAGTATTTATCTCCACAGCCAAAGGAGCTGCCCTTATCCACAGTGAACAGGTTAAATTTGAAAAAACCCCTGTTCCAAGCCTGAAGTCCATCATCAGCGGAAACAAATCGCTCGTACCAAATGAAAATGGTCAGGCAGTAATCCCTTACAAAGGAAACCTCCAGGCAGAATTTGTAACGCTCACTTATCCGGGATTAGACATTAGATACCAAAGCCGAGTAATAGGACTCGATGACACATGGTCAGAACCTAGTGACAACCGACAGGTAAATTTTCTTGGGTTTTCTGAAGGAGAGTATATACTGGAGGTTCGCGCCCGCGAAACAGGATTGCTGTGGAGTGCCCCTGTTCAATATGCCTTCATCGTAGAGGTTCCCTGGTTTCGTACCTGGTGGGCATACCTGCTCTTCGCTACAGGTGTAGCAGCCATTCTCATCCTATCCACCAGAGCGTACAATTATCACCTTATACTCCAGAAACGAAGATTCAAAAAAATCATTGACGAACGTACACAGGAAATCAAGCGTCAGAAAAATGAAATAATAGAACAAAAAAATAGAATCATCCAGCAAAAAGAAGAGCTGCTTTCAAAAACTGAAGCCATCCACAAATCCAAGCAAGCACTCTCTGATGCTGATGTAAACTTTCTCCACCTCAAGGAAAAGCAGCTTCAAGATCAGATCGAATATCGAAACAAGCAGATCACTACGCATACGCTCCACATCATCCAAAAAAACGAATCCCTCAGAGAGCTAAAAACCAAGCTGGAAACCATTGTAAAGTCTTCACAAAAAGCGCCTCACCAAGAGATCAAAAAAACCATCAAAATCATCGATGAAAGTTTCCGATTGGACAAAGACTGGGAAGATTTCAAGCTTTACTTTGAACAGATCTACACGGGCTTCTACACCAAACTCAAGGTGAATTGCCCGGCCCTCACCACCCAGGAGCTCAGACACTGTGCCCTCATCCGACTCAATTTGTCACTACAGGAATGTGCCACCATACTGGGGATCTCTCCAGACAGTGTAAAAGTCTCTCGGTCCCGCATTCGCAAAAAACTCAACCTCGAAAAAGGTCAGGGATTAACGGATTTCATACTATCCATCTAGACAACTACTCCTGCGAACTGTCCTAAAAGGTTAACGAGTCGTTAACTCGTGCATCTTACGCTTACTCCCTTATCCCTCACCAAAAAATTCTTTGAGTTAACCTTTTGTTAACCTCACAAATCTCCTTGTATCTGTACCTGAAGTGCCATTTTGGCGCTTTTCCACCGGGAGACGAGTAGCTTCTTTCCCACCCATTTCCGACCCTTCTGATAACCTATTGTGCCCCCTTACACATTGGTGAATTGCCCATTGTCCTTTGATATTAGAGTCTGGGTTTTGAAATATTCACATTTAGCAAAGTGATTCTCAGCCCACTATTGCGAATTATTCAAAATGTATCATCTATTAATGAAAAAGTATGAAGAAGAGTTACTTTAAAGCAAGTTTAGCCGTCATACTCACGCTGCTTACTAGTATTAGTCTACTAGCTCAGGAGCGTGTGGTATCAGGAACGGTAACGGATGCATCAGATGGAAATCCCATCCCGGGAGCCAACGTAGTGGTAAAAGGTACTACGTCTGGAACAGTAACTGATATTGATGGCAACTATACCATCAGTGTATCAGACGAAACCGTATTGATATTCTCATTTATAGGATATGCCTCAACAGAAGTATCTGTGGGCAACCGATCCACAGTAGACGTTGCACTTAGTCTTGACATACAGTCACTTTCAGAAGTAGTCGTCATAGGCTATGGTGAGCAGGAAAAAGGAGACGTTACAGGCGTGGTAGCAGCAGTGGATGCTGATGAATTTAACAAAGGCGCAATTGTATCTCCACAAGAACTTCTCACTGGTAAAGTGGCCGGAGTACAAATCACCTCAAATAGCGGTGAGCCTGGAGGTAAATCAACAATTCGTATACGTGGTGGTACTTCTATAACCGCAGGAAATGAACCCCTATTTGTAATAGATGGTGTACCTATCACCAACGACGCACACGATCCAGGAGGACAAAGCGGCGGAAGAAACCCGCTAAACTTTCTCAACCCGGCCGATATTGCCAACATCACCGTACTAAAGGATGCTTCTGCCGCAGCTATCTATGGTTCTAGAGGAGCAAATGGCGTAGTGATCATCACTACCAAGAGTGGTAAAAAAGGCGACAAAGCACGAGTAACCTACGATGGCTACTTCTCTGTAGCTGAAATGGCTGGTGAAATCAACATGCTCAATGCAGATGAGTTTAGCAATGTAATCATTGCCAAGCATGCGGATAAAATTGGCCTAATAGGTGAAGCTAACACCAACTGGTATGACCAAATCACCCAAAGAGCGCTAGGACAAAACCACAACCTCTCTGTAAGCGGTGGCACTGACAATGCAAGTTATCGGGTCTCGGTAAACCATCAGGACATAGAAGGAGTTATCAAAAACTCCTACACACAGCGCACTGGCGTAAGCCTCAACTACAACCAGTCGCTCCTTGATGACAAGCTCAACATTACTGCCAACATCAAAAGCTCGTATACCAAAGACCGTTTCGATGCTGGAGCCGTAGGTGCTGCTATCGTATTTGACCCTACTCAGCCAGTATACGACGCTGGAAGCCGATGGGGTGGATATTTTGAATACGATGCTGACCTTGCTCCCGACAACCCGGTTTCTTCTACAAATCAGGTCCAGGGCTTTGGCGAATATGTCCGAAATCTGGGTAACATCCAGATCGAATACAAACTCCCTGTGGAGGGTCTATCGGCAAAGGCTAACCTTGCTTACGATGTGAATTTTGGAGAACGCAGAAGGTTTCAGCCTTACACGCTGCGTAACCAATCTGCTGATAGTGGAGAGGTACGCATCGAAAACCTAAAGCGGATCAATCCGCTAATGAATTTCTTACTAACCTACAAGAAGGATCTTCCATCCATTCAAAGTGCCATTGATGTAACTGGTGGATACGAATTCCAGCAGTTTAGCTCAGACTTTCCTTCTTACAGAGCATACAACCTTCCTACGAATGTGTACAGCTTTTACAGTGCCAACGTAGCAGAAGAATCAGAAACGTTTAACTTCCACCAGAGCAACCGCATCATCTCTTTCTTTGGCAGATTAAACTACTCACTGCTTGATCGCTACTTGCTTACTGCGACAGTTCGAAGAGACGGCTCATCGCGATTTGGACCAGACAACCAATATGGTATATTCCCTTCACTGGCACTAGGTTGGAGAATAATAGACGAGCCTTTTATGGCTGGAGTATCTAATATTTTCAGCGATCTAAAAGTACGTGCTAGCTACGGTATCACCGGAAACCAGGAATTTAGCAATTACCAATACCTTGCTACTTACACTCCAGGCCAAATCACTGCACAGTACCAGTTTGGAAATGACTTTGTAAGCACAATAAGACCAAATGGCTATGATCAAGGAATCAAGTGGGAAGAAACCACCTCATTCAACTACGGAATAGATTTTGGCTTTTTTGACGGACGCCTTACAGGTAGTGTAGAATACTACGAGAAATACACGGATGACCTGTTGTTTGAAGTAGCCGTCCCGGCTGGCACCAACCTCACTAACAGAATCATCACCAACATTGGTGAAGTAGAAAATAAGGGTATCGAGCTTGCACTAAATGGCTATATCATTGACAATGCAGACTTCCAATGGACAGCAGGCTTCAACATAGCGCACAACAAAAACCGAATTGTTACCCTTGACGGATCAGATAGCGAAGATTTTGAAGGTTTCCTTACAGGAGGAATCAATGGAGGTACGGGTAACAACATCCAAATCCTCAAAGTAGGCGAGCAGGTGAACTCCTTCTATGTATTCAAAGCGAAACTAGACGAAGATGGGCTTCCGCTCGAAGATGGTATCGACCACAACGAGGATGGCCAAATCAACCTGGCTGATATCTACGAAGACACCAATGGTGATGAAACAGTAAATAGCGAAGATCGCGATATCTACAAAAGCCCGGCACCAGACCTGATCATGGGTCTTACCTCAAACATGAAGTACAAAGGGTTTGATTTCTCTTTCACTGTACGAAGCAACGTAGGCGGCTATGTATACAACAACATCGCCTCATCTAGTGGATTCTATAACGGCATGGAAGGCGCCTCCAACTGGCTCCAAAATGTGCATGCCTCTGTGTTAGAAACCAACTACTCCACTCCTCAGTATTTTTCAGATTACTATGTGGAGGATGCATCATTTGTACGCATAGATAACGTATCCCTCGGCTACACCTTCAGCCAACTGGAGCAAGCCAACATCCGCGTATACGGTACGGTGCAAAATGCTTTTGTGCTATCTGGATACTCTGGGCTAGACCCAGAAGTAGGCGGCGGTATAGACAACAATCCATACCCCAGAGCACGAACCTTCCTGTTGGGCCTTAGCCTTGGATTTTAATCACCACAAAAAGAGCAATAAACATGAAAAATATATTTAAACTAATGATCGTAATGGTGGTGACCCTGTCGGCTTGTACCGACCTGGACGTACCACCAAAGAGTGACGCAACTGGCGAGTTGATCTTCAACGACCCAGCAACCTACGAGGCATTTCTAGCGAAAATCTATGCAGGGTTTTCCCTTACGGGACAGCAAGGTCCTGCCGGAGCTGGTGACATCAGAGGAATAGATGAAGGTGCATCTAATTATGTGAGACAATACTGGCAACTACAGGAGCTACCTACAGACGAAGCTGTAGTAGGCTGGGCAGATGGTAATTTGCCTACACTCAACACCCAGACCTGGACAGATGACAATGAATTCATCACAGCCATGTACTACCGAATTTTCTTCAATGTATCGCTTGCCAATGAGTTTTTGCGCGAAGCTTCAGAAGAAAAACTTACCGAACGAGGGTTCGATGAGGACACAAAAGCTACCATACAACAGTACCGCGCAGAGGCACGTTTTGTAAGAGCGCTAAGTTACTGGCACGGACTAGACCTCTTTGGGAACATCCCTTTCTACACGGAGGAAGATGCTATTGGGTCTGAAGCTCCGGACCAGGCTACTCAGCAAGATGTCTTTACCTATATCGAAAATGAACTGATCGATATCGAGACTCAGCTCAAAAGTTTTGTATCTACGCCATATGGGCGTGCAAGCAAAGAGGCGCTTTGGGCACTACAAGCTAAGCTATACTTAAACGCTGAAGTATATACCGGCACTGACCGATCTGCAGACTGTCTGGCAGCATGCGAAAAAATCATCAACTCGGGAGCGTTTGCCCTGGCTGATGACTACCAGCTCAATTTCGGAGCTGACAACCACACGTCTAGTGAAATCATCTTTGCGGCTTTGTTTGACGGTGAGCACATCAGAACCTGGGGCGGCACTACTTATCTGGTAAACGCAGCTATCGGTGGCACCATGGATCCTGCCAACTATGGCGTAGCGGGTGGCTGGAGTGGTCTTCGAACCACAAGCGCACTGGTAAACCTCTTCCCAGATGAAACAGGTGACCTGGACGGTAGAGCTATTTTCTATACAGATGGTCAAACCAAAGAAATCACGAGCATTACGGATTTCACCAATGGCTATGCCGTACCGAAGTTTACAAACATCACTTCAAATGATGCACAGGGGTCTGATGAAACCCACCCAGATACTGATTTTGCTTTCTTCCGACTTGCAGATGTCTACCTGATGTACGCAGAGTCTGTGGTACGCGGTGGAGGCGGCAGCAGTGCTACTGCTGTGGAATACGTCAACATGCTCAGAGAGCGGGCCTATGGCAGCACTGCAGGCAACATCACTGCAGCTGACCTAACGTTGGATTTTATCCTGGATGAGCGTGCGCGTGAGCTATACTGGGAAGGCCACAGACGTACAGATTTGATTCGCTTCAATCAGTTTACTGAAAATGGTGTTTGGCCATGGAAAGGTGGAACTCAGGCAGGACAGACCACAGGTGCTTACCTGAACCTGTACCCTATCCCTTCGGCAGATTTGATCGCCAACCCTAAGCTGAAGCAAAACGACCAATACTAATCACTCACGGATCTAAAAATTGGACACAATGAAACATTCAATATATACATTATTAGCGCTGGTCGCACTCCTCTTCTCCGCTTGTGAGATGGATGAGATAGACACAGCAAAACTCACTGATTTTGCTCCCGGGCTTGCCTACCTGGCACCTGCTGATGGCGGCAAAATTGTAAAGGGTAATTTCGATATTACCGCAGCATTTGCTGACGGTATGGCATCACCTCTTGCCAGTGTGAATCTAGCCCTGATGGATGCTAGTGAAAACGAGCTTTTCACCACCAGTGCCAACCTTTCAGGAACACGCGACACTTTGAAAGTAGCTGCTGCTGACTTCAATGCTGCAGCTCTTGAAGTAGGTGTTTACACACTTAAAATCACAGTGACTGATAGCAAAGGACAGGTAAATAACATCTCCTCCACATTTGAAATCAGTAAGTTGCCTTTCGCTGCAAACAACGACGAAATGTACATCGCTGGTGGTTTCAATGGCTGGTCATGGGATTCACTGAAGTTGGTAGAAGACCACATCTGGGAGATCAAGGAAATCGAGCTAGACGGTGGTGAGTGGAAATTCAAAAACACCAAAGACTGGTCTGATGCAGACTGGGGAGACTCAGATTGTGATGGCGTAATGGAGGTTACCACCGGTGGTGGAGCAAACACCAACTGTAGCTACAGTGGTTTGGTAAACATTCGATTCAACGACAACACGCTACAATACACCGTAGAGCCTGCAGTGACACTAGAGCAAAACGTAATGTCGCTATACCTACACGGGACGTTTAACAACTTCCAGGGTGACGAATATGCCTTCACACAATCAGAGGATCACGTTTGGGTACTCGAGGAAGTGGTTTTGAAGCCAGGAGATTCTTTCAAGTTTTCTGAAGGAGCTTACTCTGGTCGTACATTTGGTGATGTGGAGCCTGATAGCATTGCAGACAAATCTGCGCCTAACATCGTGCTACCACAAGACATCAAAGAAGGTGTATACAAGGTGACTTTCAATGATGAGACTTTAGCTTATAGCCTTGAATTTGTTCGCAACCTGTTCCCAGACAACCTGTATCTGGTAGGTAGTGCTACCTCAGCAGGATGGGATCCATCAGGTGCTTTACAGTTCAATGTAGTATCTGAAGGCAAATTCGAAATCTTTGCTTCTTTAGTTGTAGGCGAGTTTAAATTCCTACAAGAAAGAGACTGGGCCGGTGACTGGGGCAAAGGAGCTGACGGTGAGATCATTCAGGAAGGCGAAAGCAATATCGCTGTAGACGCTGACGGTCTGTACCGAATCGTTGTTGACTTCAACAATTACTCTTACACCGTAGCTACACTTCCTGCCGAATTGTATCTCGTGGGTGGATCTACTTCAGCTGATTGGGATCCGTCAAACTCTGTGAAGTTTGTGAAAACCGACAATGGTAAATTCCAAATCTATACCTATCTGACCGTAGATGGTGGTGGATTTAAATTCCTACAGGAGCAAGCCTGGGATGGCGACTGGGGTAAAGGTGACGATGGAATGCTCAAGCAAGAAGGCGAAGACAATGTGACCGTGGGTGCCGATGGATTCTATCGAATCGATGTAGACTATACTGCTGGGACATATGCTGTGACTGCCTCCAACTGGGGCATCATAGGCAGTGCTACACCTGCCGGATGGGATGCAGACACGGATATGACTCTTGTAGCAGCTCAGAAAGGCAACTACTCATGGACAATCGATGCTACCCTGACAGATGGTGAGCTGAAATTCCGTGAAAATGACGGTTGGGATGTCAACTTTGGAGACTCTGGAGCCGATGGTACGCTAGACGCAGGTGGTGACAACATCGCAGTAACTGCCGGCACCTATACCATCACCATGACCCTGGACCCAATCAACGGCTACACTTACAGTATCAAGTAAGCGCCACCTTTGATTTGAAATACTGTTCATACTATTTCTCATAAACAACTCAAAGGGCCACTATGGTGGCCCTTTGTTTTCACTCTCATAAAACTCCTATGGCAATGAACAATCAATGGATCACTCGCGGATGCTACATGACCTTGCTATGCCTACTGGCGATTGCCACCCAGGCCCAGCTTATCAGTATTAGTCCTGCAGACGCTAGTGGCGAAGAACAATTGACCATCACTTTTAATGCCTCTGAGGGCACGGCTGGCCTTGCAGATGCAAGTTCGGTTTACATGCACTCTGGCGTAATTACCACAGCACCGGATGGCACAGACTGGGAGCATGTAGTTGGCAACTGGGGACAGGATGATGGCCTGGGTAAAATGACCAAAGTAGATGGCTCTGATACCAAATGGCAAATCACCCTCACACCCAGAGACTACTACAGCGTGCCGGCAGGCAAAAACATTTTCAGGCTTTCTATGGTCTTTCGCGATGCAGCAGGCACAGCTGAAGGCAAAGGCACACCAGGTACTTACGATTGGGGAACGGTAGCATCTAATGGTGACATTTTTGTAGACCTTAAAGTAGATGCTTACGTAAACATCTCCGCACCTACGGCAAGCAATGTCTTTTTAGAAGCAAATAGCACACTACCAATCACTGCTGAAGCTTCTGCCGACGTGAGCTCCATGAAGCTATTTGTGGATGACATAGAAAAAGCCAGCGTGACTTCCGGGACCACCATCAGCTACGAATACCAAGCCACCAAATCTGAAACCATTACCATCAAAGTCACAGCCACTATCAATGGCTCAGAAGTACAAAGCAGTACCACAGTGACCATTGCACTACGCTCGGCAGTTCCTGTGGCAGCTCTGCCTCAAGGAGTGAAAAAAGGGATCAACTACCATGAAGACCAGACCAAGGTAACCTTAGTGCTGGAAGCTCCTAAAAAAGACTTTTGCTATGTGGTAGGAGATTTCAACGACTGGCAGATTGATGACAACTATCTAATGAATCGGACTCCTGATGGCGAGCTGTTTTGGATCGAACTGTCTGGTCTCACACCAAAAGCCAACTACGTATTTCAATATTGGGTAGAAGGTGTCATCAAAATCGGTGACCCGTATGCCGAGCTAGTCGCAGACCCTTGGAATGACCAATACATCGACGCAAGCATCTATCCGGATCTTCCAGTTTACGGCAAAACGGAACATGGCATAGCTACGGTCTTGAAAACAGGTCAAGAGTCTTACAACTGGGCCGCTTCCGAGCAGACCTGGACGCCTCCGCGTAAAGACGAACTCGTGATCTATGAATTACTGGTTAGAGACTTTGTAGGCTCGCATTATTATCAGGACCTCACTGATTCACTTTCTTATCTCAAAAACCTTGGGATCAACGCCATTGAGCTGATGCCCATAATGGAGTTTGAAGGCAACAATAGCTGGGGATATAACCCATCATACTTTTTTGCGGTAGACAAATACTACGGCACCAAAAATGATCTAAAGCAGTTTATCGAGGCTGCTCATCAGCACGGCATAGCCGTAATTCTGGACATGGTGCTCAACCATGCATTCGGACAAAATGCGATGGTACGTATGTACTGGGATGACGCCAATAGCACAGTATCAGCTGACAACCCGTGGTTCAATCCGGTCGCTACACACCCGTTCAATGTGGGTTTTGATTTCAATCATGAGAGTCAATACACCAAAGATTTTGCAGACACAGTCAACCGCTACTGGCTAGAAGAATACCATTTTGACGGGTACAGATTTGACCTTTCGAAAGGTTTTACACAAACCAATTATGGTGACGATATTGGAAAATGGTCTGGCTATGACCAGAGTAGAATCGATCTACTCTCACGCATGGCTGAAAAAATCTGGTCTTATGACGATGACGCATACGTTATTCTCGAGCATTTTGCAGACGGCAGTGAAGAAACCGTACTGGCCAACAAAGGAATGATTCTTTGGAGAGGACTCAATCACAGCTATCGAGATGCGCTGAAAGGACACGGTGCAGATTTAGGAGGAGCAAGCGCACGATCTCATGTTAGCTTCATGGAAAGCCATGATGAGCAGCGATTGGCGTATGATATGAAAGTAGACGGACACGCCTCGGGCAGTTACAATACCCGGGACAAACTCGTGGCTCTAGAGCGGCTAAAAATGGGCGCCGCGTTTCATTTCCTACAGTCAGGACCCAAAATGCTGTGGCAGTTTGGCGAGTTGGGCTATGACATAGATATTAATTACATCGATCGATTGGCTGAAAAACCACTCCCATGGGGTGAAGACAACCTTGGGTATTATGAAGACACCATAAGGCAATATGTATACGATACTTATGCTGCTGTATTGGCTCTGAGAAATGCATATCCTGTAGCCATTCGCACAGGTTCTTATAGTGCCAACCTCGGAAGTGACCTCAAGCAATTTTCGATTACTCACCCAGAACTGGACATCAATGTCATTGGAAACTTCGGATTAGAAGCAGCAGCTATTGATCCTAATTTCCCTAAAACAGGCTCATGGTTCGATTATTTTTCTGGAGAAGAAATCAATGTGACCAACCGAAACGGAGAGATTTCGCTTAAGCCGGGAGAGTTTCATGTATACACGGGAAAACGAATATCGAATGGCTTCCCTAATGTAGTCGCGGTATACGAAAACCCTGTGACGGTAGACCCGGGCGTTTTTACGATCAGTGAAGAAATCACGATCACTTTTGATGCGACAAAAGCTAGCCCTGATGGCACCAACGGACTGGTAGGAGCTGCTAAAGTGTACATGCACGCTGGAGTGGTCACAGATGGCCCGGATAGTGAAAAACTTTCTAAAATGGTCGGCACACAGACCGACGATGGACTTGGCGAGATGACTCCCGTAAGTGGCAAAGCCAATCAATGGCAAATCACACTTACACCGAAGGACTATTTTGGACTTGCTGATGGTACAGTGGTATACCGAATTGGCATGACCTTTCGCGATTCGGACAACACCAACAGAGCCAAAGGATTTAGAAATCGCACCGTTTTTCTGGAGGTGACACAAGAAGGAGAACTCATCACGATCTCTCCTGCTGACTTTTCCGTAAGTGATGAAATCACAATCACTTTCAATGCCGCGCTAGGCAACAGAGGACTACTAGATGCTGCCAAAATCTACATGCACTCGGGTATAGTCACCTCAGATGTGGACGCACCTACCGGAAACGACTGGACCAATGTGGTAGGCACCTGGGGTGCAGATGATGGCGTGGGCGAATTGACCAAAGTATCGGGCACCAACGAATGGAGCATTACGCTCACCCCAGAAGAATACTATGACATCTCTGGTGAGGCGTACTGGATCGCCATGGTGTTTAGAGATGCATCAGGCAATGCCAAAGGGTCTGGAGCTACTGGTGAAATCACTGGTGGATTTATAGATGGCGCAGGAGATATCTACATGAAGATCCCGCTGCGCAAAACCGGTCCTTTGAGCATCAAGCAATCGCCTGTGACCCCCTACCCCAACCCTGCGGTGAATACGCTGCAGATTCCCAATCCCGAAAACCAGTTGCGCACGCTACAAATAGTAGATGCTGCTGGCCGTGAAATACTCGTGGAAAAATCAAGCACTTCAAAACTGGACGTCTCCGGACTCACAGAAGGGCTTTATCTCCTACGAATTTGGCAGGGTAGTACTGCCAGTCATCACCGATTTGTAATCAAGAAGTAGCCTAAAAAAACATAATATGAAGAAGTATCTATTTATTGCCTGTGCTGTGCTGGTGACGATGATCACCACTGCTCAAGCTCAAAACAAAAACATTGAGCGCGTAGAGCCTCCTCACTGGTGGGTGGGAATGGAAAACTCCAAACTACAATTGCTTATAAAAGGCGACAATATCGGAGGCACTACCTCGATAAATGTAAAGCCAGAAGGCCTTAGCATAGTTAAAATCCACTCTGTGGAAAACACTGACTATCTCTTTGTAGATGTGGAACTAAGCAAAGCTGAAGCAGCCGAGTACCAGTTGACGCTAAAACAAAATGGGAAGAAGGTGGGAAGCTGTACCTATGAGCTAAAAAAGCGCACCACCTCTCGAGATGTAATAGACAACAGTGATGTACTCTACCTGATCACCCCAGACCGATTCGTAAACGGCAACCCTGAAAATGATAGTGTAGACCCGCTTAGAGACAAGCTAAACAGGGAACACTACAATGGCCGCCATGGAGGTGATCTCCAGGGCATCCTATCTAAGCTGGACTACATGGAAGACCTGGGCGTCACCACGCTTTGGTTAAATCCTGTGCTAGAAAATGCCATGCCAGAGGTTTCTTATCACGGCTATGCCATCACAGACTACTACCAGGTAGACCCACGATATGGTAGCAATGAGCTCTACAAGAAGCTGTCTGATGAACTCTCCAAAAGGAATATGAAGCTGGTGATGGACATGGTCTTCAACCACTGCGGATCAGAACACTGGTGGATCAAAGAGCCCCCAATGGAAGACTGGGTGCACTTTGGCACCAACTATACCAATACCAATCACGCCATGGCTTCTATACCAGACCCTCATGGTGCAGATGCTGACCGTGAGCTAATGGAAAAAGGCTGGTTCGTGTCGGTAATGCCCGACCTCAACCATGACATCCCGTTTTTGGAAGAATACCTGATTCAAAACAGCATCTGGTGGATAGAATATGCTGGCCTGGAAGGCATCCGAATGGATACGTACCCTTACAACAAAGCCGAAACCATGCAGCGCTGGGCCGAACGCGTACTCGCGGAGTACCCGGACTTTTACCTGGTGGGTGAAACCTGGATAGGCGATGAACTGCAAGAGGCTTACTGGGCTCCTCAGCCAGGCGCTGATTACAACTCTAAACTCACCAGCATTACGGACTTCCCACTTTGCTATGGGCTGCACAATACCTTTAAGCCAGAGGGGGACATCCGTGCAGTATATGATGTTTTGAGCAAGGATTACGCGTACCATGATCCTATGGCCAACAAGATATTTGCTGACAACCATGACATGGATCGCTACTACTACACCATCGGCGAAAACCTGGATAAGTTTAAAAATGCGATGACTGTGCTGCTTACTACCCGCGGTATTCCTCAGATTTACTACGGCACGGAAATGCTCATGAGAAAGTATGGTGAACACGGAGACCTTCGAGAGGATTTTCCAGGAGGATGGACTGGCGACGAGCGAAACGCATTTACGGCCGAAGGACGTACCGAAGAAGAAAATGAAGCCTTCGACCACCTTCGAATCCTCCTCAATTGGCGCCAAACCAGCGAAGCAGTAGCCTCGGGCACACTTAAACACTTTGTGCCGCACGACAATGTGTATGTATACAGCAGAGAAAGTGCCAGTCAAAAAATCGTGGTTTTTGTCAACAACAGCAATGAACCACGCTCAGTCAGTTTGGACAGATTTCGTGAGATCATTAAGCCAAATGTCACTGCAACGAACGCCCTAAATGGCGAGCAGATGACCATCGGCACGTCACTCTCCATGGAGCCAAACAGTAGTTTGATTTTAGATATTCCAATAGAAATGGATGCCAACTAATGGACCATCAACCACAACCAACCGTAAGCCCTACTTCCCTGGAAGTAGGGCTTTTCTATAGGTGCAGTCTGATCCCCAGCGAAAGCATTGATGAAAAAACATTTATTTCTTCTGCTGGGAGTATATATTCTTCCGGTTGCTGGATGTCGATTTGTGGCAAGGCAATCGGCTCATGACCAGCTAGCTCTCCCTGGGCTTCCACCGAAACCCGATTGGTCAAAAAATAAGAAGAGCGGAACAAGAGGGTAGCGCCATTGGCCAATCCAGAGATCTGGTAATCATTATACCTTGTTTCGGATGACAAGTAGCCAAAATGGTCATATTGGAGTCCACTCCACCCCAGGCCTACCGCATGTTGCCATTTGCTACCAGTACCTCCATAATAAGGCTTCAACCGATACAGCGCCCAGACTCTCGTCACATAGTGTGTAAACTCTTTCGTCGCATTAATTTCAGCGTTTGCCTCATACAGAAGTGACACCCAACCACTTTGTCTGGTATGCTTTTCTACTCCTATTTCCAGTCTTGGAGAGAGCGTAATCCCTATTCCGAATCTCCAAAAATGATTGTCCTGTTGATAGGTATCTTCCAACTTCGTTTGCCAACCATCATATTTCTTCTTCACTTGTCCATCGAAATCAAACCTTCTGAAGCCGACCCCAAGCACCTGAAAACTGATAAAGGGAACGTAATAGATAGAATGCATACGCTTTTTCCATCCCTCGTCAAATCTAAGCCGCTCTAGCCGCCTCCTACCCTGCTCAGTACGTATCAAGGCGTCCGGGTCTTGAAGCAAATAACGTTGTGTTCGCTCTCTCACCAAACCCAATGCATCGCCCTGGCCCTGAAGTTCATGTTGTAAGTTTATCCCACTTGACCCTTCCAAAATACCGGTAATAATGGCGAATGGGGTCACAATAAACACAGTTCCTAATGCGATGTAAAAACCTGGACCAAAATAGTCATCACTCCCTATGCCGCCAAACACATACATAAGCAGTAAAGACTCGCCAGCCGCAAAGCCTTTAAGCCACCCACTCCAAAACGAACCTTGTCTACGAAAACGAAATGCACGGATTTGACTTGCTTCCAGTTGAAGTACTGCAGCCGACTCAGGATCAAACAGCCGTAGACCAGCGGTATCCAGCTGCATTAAATACCCCGAAAGTGTATCTCCGCTCATTAAAGCTACTTTAGTAGCAACCAACCGCTTGTCCAGCTCTCTTTCTGGAAAAGGCTGCGAAAACAACCAATTACTTGTCAGCAAAATCACCAGACATATTGCAAAGCGAAAATCCATATCGAAAATAGAGGTGACTATCTAAAGATAGCTTAACCGATTGTCTTTCTGACCATTGCACTCTTTTTTACTGACATTTTGCTGTCCGCATACTAAACAATTGAAGACCATAACCGCTTCTATCTACGACACATCAATATTTTTTACACTATGGAGAAGGTCATTGTTATCGTGGGAATGGGCGGAGGCATTAGTTACGCCGCAGCGTTAAAATGGGGACGTGAGGGCTATCACATCGCCATGATTTCGCGCAATGAAGAAAAATTAAAGGCTTTTCAAGAAATGCTTCTCAATGATGGCATCAAGTGCAGCTACTTCGTGGCTGATGCAGCAGTCCAAAAAACTCTTACGGAGGCTTTTCGGTCTATCAAAGTAGCGCATGGAAACCCTGAAGTGCTGCTTTATAATGCAGCCCGTAAAAAGGATAAAAACATCTTGAGAGAGTCGATCGCTTCTTTGGCCACAGACTTTAAAACCAATGTAGGTGGTGCTGTGCATGCCGTAAAGCAAGTAGTGCGGGCTATGAAAAAGGCTAACAAAGGCACCATACTGTTTACAGGAGGAGGACTAGCAATAGATCCACACCCAAACCACGGATCTCTGGCGCTCGGAAAAGCCGCCTTGCTCAATCTGTGTAAACAACTCTCTCAGGAGCTCAACTACACCAACATTAAAGTGGGCACCGTGGTGGTAAAAGGCTTTGTACAGGCCAAAGACCTCCGCTACAACCCTACCGCTATCGCTGAGGAGCTTTGGAAAATACACAGCCAGGAGGGTAAGCAAACCAATGTAGTAGAGTATTGAATACTCAGATTTTTTGGGTTCCCTTATTCATATATCTTTTATGTACTCTAATTTAGGCCCAAAGAAAAAACAGCTTCACTATGAATTGGATACGCCGAATCGGCCTTTTACTGCTTATCGCCCTGGTCATCATACAGTTTTTCCAGCCCGAAAAGCCAGAAGTGATCACCGAAAACCCAAATGATATACACGAAGTACTCACTATCAAACCAGAAGTCAGTCAAATCTTAAAAACAGCGTGCTATGACTGCCATTCCAATGAAACCAACTATCCCTGGTACGCTAATGTAGCGCCCATTTCATGGCTGGTCATTCATGATGTGGAGGAAGGGCGCCATGAACTCAATTTTAGTGAATGGGCTACCTACTCTGACAAAAAGAAACATCATAAGCTGGAGGAAGCCATGGAAGAAGTGGAGGAAGGCGAAATGCCACTTGAGGTATACACCATCACACATGGAGATGCTAGTCTGTCAGAAACTCAAATTGCTGAACTAGTAAGTTGGGTAAAATCCGAAATGAGTAAAATCGTGGTAGACTAACACCGAGCTATTTGGCTTCTCTAAAACATTTAAGGCTGTCACAATTGCATCAAAGTGCACATCGTGGCAGCCTTTTTATGTGCCCTGCTACTCTGTGATTCGCTTTCTGAGTTTTACAGGGCTTCGTTTCTTACGCATGCGCATATTGAGCAGCTCCACCACCAGCGAGAAGAACACCGCAAAATAAATGTAGCCTTTTGGCACATGCTGATGCAATGCTTCCACCATGAGCATAAAGCCAATCAATATCAGGAAAGACAAGGCCAAAACCTCCAGAGTTGGATGCTTGCTAATAAAATCACTGATGGACTTACTAAAGACCATCATGATACCGATAGAAACCACCACTGCAATAACCATGAGAATAATCTCTTCGGTAAGGCCTATGGCCGTGAGTATAGAATCAAATGAAAAGATCACATCCAGCAATATGATCTGGATGATCACAGAGGTGAAGCTTTTCACTTTTGTATCTGACTCGTGATGTTCTGGCCCTTCCATCTTATGGTGGATTTCCATAGTACTTTTAAAAAGTAAAAACAGTCCTCCACCGAGTAAAACAAGGTCTCTACCACTGATCTCCAGCTCAAAGACAGTAAATAAAGGCTCCGTAAACGTGATAATCCAAGTCACCCCTAACAATAGCCCAACTCGGAAAATAAGAGCCAGGGCAAGACCGAGGTTTCGTGCTTTCCCCTGCTGAGCTTGCGGCAGTTTATTGGTGACTATCGAAATAAAAATAATGTTGTCGATACCCAGTACAATTTCTAAAAAAGTAAGCGTGAGTAGTGCTATCCAGGTAGCTGGCTCCAGAAATATTTCCATACAAAAAAGTTAAGCCTACAAACCCTATTAAACAAAAAAGGGCTACCAAAAACTGGAGCCCTTCTTAAAATCATAATGTCATTGGATCACAGTCCAAAAGACTCTTTCACCCGGTCCACATAGTCTAGTTTCTCCCAGGTGAAGGTTTCAAATGTTATCTCTTTGGTTTCACCTTCTCCGTTGGTAAACGAACGCGTCACCGTCTCAGGCTTTCTACCCATATGCCCATAGGCCGCAGCATCCTGATACATCGGTGTTCTCAGCTTTAAGCGCGTCTCTATTCCATAAGGAGTCATATCGAAGATGTCCTGCACCTTTTTTGCTATTTCTCCATCTGTAAGGTCCACGTTAGCAGTGCCATAGGTATCCACAAAAATGCCCATCGGCTCCACCACCCCAATGGCGTAAGAAACCTGTACAAGTACTTCTTTGCATACCCCAGCAGCTACCAGGTTTTTGGCAATGTGTCTGGTAGCATAAGCCGCAGATCGGTCTACTTTAGAGGGGTCTTTCCCAGAAAAAGCACCTCCACCATGAGCTCCTTTGCCTCCGTAAGTATCTACGATGATCTTTCGCCCGGTAAGGCCAGCATCACCATGAGGACCACCTATTACAAATTTGCCGGTAGGGTTGATATGGTATTTGATGTCGTCGGTAAACAGCTTTTGAAGCTCAGGCGAAAGCTGCGCTTTTACTCGAGGAATCAGCAATTCTATGATGTCTTTTTTGATCTTACCCAGCATAGCCGCCTCTTCATCAAAGTCATCATGCTGTGTAGATACCACTATTGCATCTATGCGAATAGGCTGATTGTCATCAGAATATTCAATGGTCACCTGGGCCTTGGCATCAGGTCTCAGGTAGGTGATTTCTTTGTTTTCTCGTCGCATCGCTGCCAGCTCTATGAGGATGCGATGAGATATATCCAGTGCCAGCGGCATATAATTGGCCGTCTCGTCGGTAGCGTAGCCAAACATCATACCCTGGTCGCCAGCCCCTTGCAAGCGTGGGTCTTGTCGGTCCACTCCCTGATTGATGTCTGGAGACTGCTCATGTATAGCAGACAGTATACCGCACGAGTTGGCCTCAAACATATATTCCGATCGGGTATAACCAATTCGTTTGATCACATCGCGGGCGAGTTGCTGTACATCCAGGTAAGTTTTTGATTTTACTTCACCTGCAAGCACTACCTGACCTGTAGTTACCAGTGTTTCACATGCCACTTTAGACTGAGGGTCAAAAGCCAAAAAATGATCTACTAATGCATCAGATATTTGATCTGCAATTTTATCCGGGTGTCCTTCAGAAACTGACTCTGAGGTAAATAGATATGACATATATAAAGCTCTTTAGAGGGTTGCAAATTTAGAATTTTAGGTGAATTTATGATGGTCTTTTAAGAGAATTGACCAATACAATACACCGCAGGCACTTTATGGAAATCTTTTTTGCTGTTTTTCCACCTGCTCACAGGCTGGGTCTTCACATACTCCTGCTTCCCAAAAAGGTCCACACCGACGCATAATTGCACATTTTGGCTCAGCTGGGTGGTCAGATCTTTCATTAGCTGCATGTTTCTAAATGGAGTCTCCATAAAAACCTGTGTATATCCCGTTTTTTTCAGGTTACTTTCCAGCTCTTTGATGGCCTGTATACGCTCTTTTTTCTGAATGGGCAGGTACCCATGAAAGGTAAACCGCTGACCACTAAAGCCGGAGCTGATCACCACTGTCTGTATAGAAGACGGTCCTGGCAGGGGTACTACCTGTATACCATGCTGATGGGCATACGCCACGGCCAATGCCCCCGGATCTGCCAGACCGGGCAAGCCAGCCTCTGACATCACTCCGATGTTTTTCCCCTGCATAGCCGGAGCAAAAAATTTATCTAGCTGCTGGTGGCTCGTCTTTTTGTCGAGCACCTCAAACTGTAGTTCGGGAATCTCCACCCCCAGTTTTAAGCTACTGATAAACCTCCTGGACGTTCGTACGTTTTCTACTAAAAAGTGTGAAGTATTTCGTACCACATCCAGTACCATCGGTGCCAAAAATGAAGCGTCGTTCTGGTCAGAGAGATAAGTGGGTATTAAAAATAAGGAGCCTTTTGTCATGGGAAAATCTTTGATCGTTATCGGTCTCGTGTTAATTCTTTGCGGTGTATTGATCACTTATGGTGGGAAACTAGACTTTTTCGGTAAGCTCCCCGGTGATATCGTTATCGAAAGAGAAAACACTACATTCTATATTCCGATCACCTCTTGCCTATTGATTAGCGTGTTGTTGTCACTGCTGTTTTTCTTGTATGAGAAGCTACGCTAAAAAGTCCATCACCAGCTCTCCCAGTTCTTTAGGTTTCTCAGCATGCACCCAGTGGCCTGCACCTGGCACCATTTTGATCGTGGCATCTGGAAAGTGATCTTTGATGAGGTCATGATCACTTTCCTGAATGTAATCACTGGCTCCCCCACCTATAAATAATGTAGGCCCAGAAAAGGAGGCTCCATCCACCAAGCCCTCGCCTATCTTTTGGATATTGGATTCTATTACGGGTAGATTGAGCTTCCACACAAAATTATTGGATTCATCCCGAGACAGATTCTTAAGGATAAACATCCTTACGCCAGCTTCCTTGATCACTTTTGACAGCTGTTCGTCCGCTTCCTTTCTACTACCAATCGAGTCCAGTTGCACACTATGAAAGCCTTCAAATATTTGACTGTGGTGTGGAGGATAATATTTTGGAGCTATATCCACCACTATTAGTTTGTCTACAGCCTCTGGGTAGCTCGTCGCAAAGGTCATAGCAGTCTTGCCTCCCATCGAGTGTCCTAGCACATAAATGGAGGATAAGCCCTCATCATCCATAAGTTTCTTTAGATCCTCCGCCATGGCTTCATAGGTCATTTCCTCACTGTGTGGAGAGTTGCCATGGTTTCGCTGGTCAATGAGGTACACCGTAAAGTGCTCTGCCAAAGCTTTACCATGAGTTTGCCAGTTGTCCGACGAACCAAACACCCCATGCAGTACAAATAGCGGGTGCCCAGTACCGTATTTTCTAAAATTTAATTTCATTTTTTATCCTTCTTTAGAGTCACGTATCTGTCTCAGGTACATTTGAATGGTATTTTCCAACCCATAATAAAGGGCATCGCAAATCAGCGCATGTCCGATAGAGACCTCATCCAAATCGGGAATCTGTTGTTTTAAGTACGCCAGGTTGTGCAAATCCAGGTCATGCCCTGCATTGAGGCCCAGGCCAATCTCCTTTGCACGTTTGGCTGCAGCCACGTAATTTTTCACAGCCTCAGCTCTGTCCTGATGAAAATGAGCAGCATACGGTTCTGTATAGAGCTCTATACGGTCTGCACCTATTTTTGATGCTCCGTCTACCATTTTCAGGTCAGGGTCCACAAAAACAGACGTCCGCACCCCCATATTTTTGATTTCTTCGATGATCTCAGAAAGTTTTTCTTCGTGAGTCACCGTATCCCATCCTGCGCATGAGGTGAGTACATCAGGCCCATCGGGAACGAGTGTGGCCTGTGCCGGACGTACCTTTTCTATGATCTCCATAAACCGCTCATCCGGATACCCTTCTATGTTGAACTCTGTGGTAACCACATCTTTAAGGTCCATGACATCCGTATATCGGATATGACGTTCGTCGGGCCTTGGATGCACCGTTATGCCTTCTGCCCCGAATCTTTCACAGTCCCTGGCTGTTTGTACCACATTGGGATTATTGCCCCCCCGAGCATTGCGCAGGGTTGCAATTTTGTTGATGTTTACGCTAAGTTTGGTCATGAATAGCTACACTGATTTTCACGCAAATTTGTTTAGAAAAAATAGATTATGAGTTTAAAAGAGAAAATAGAGGCCGAAATCAAACAGGCAATGCTCAAAAAAGACAAAGAGCGCCTGACCCCACTTCGTGCTATCAAATCACAAATACTACTGGCTGCCACCGAAAAAGGAGGTAGTGATGAACTTAGCGAAGATGCTGAAATCAAGCTCCTGACAAAGGCTGCCAAGCAGCGCAGAGATTCATTGGAAATTTATCAGAAAGAAGGTCGTGAAGACCTGGCTGCCAAAGAAGAAAGCGAACTAAAAGTAATTGAGGAGTTTTTGCCCAAGCAGCTTAGTGAGGATGAGCTCGAAGAAGTGCTCAAGGGAATCATCGCGCAGGTAGGCGCTTCTGGCCCTCAAGACATGGGCAAAGTAATGGGTATGGCCACCAAGCAGCTTGCAGGAAAAGCTGACGGCAAAGCCATTTCTACTAAAGTGAAGCAACTTTTGAGCAAATAACGGGTGAATTATATTGATATTTTTCTGATCGTAGTATTGGTACTTGGGGCTATCAAAGGCTACCTCAAGGGATTGGTAGTGGAGATCTTTTCATTTCTTGCCTTCTTCGTAGGGCTGTTTCTGGCTATCGAACTCACCATCCCTGTAGCTGAACGGTTTTTCTCAGGCAACGACTACTTTCAGTTATTTACGGTAGGCGTATTTGTCGCCCTATTTTTAGTGGCAGTGCTGATCGTCAACCTACTGGCCAAATTACTCAAAAAAGCTTTAGACCTCACATTCCTTGGTTTTTTCGACAATGTTCTAGGTGCTCTGGCAGGAATTTTCAAATGGGCTTTTATCGTCAGCGTGTTCTTCTGGGTATTCGATTCTATCGGTGTTCGCTTCCCCGACAAACAAACAGACGGCTCATTGATTTATCCTTATGTAAAAGAACTGGGCCCGAAAGCCTTCGAATGGTTATCCAAAGTGCTTCCATTCATCGAAGATATGATGGATTCACTCAAAAATATTGGTGATAAACACCGCTCACTTTATACCTTTTTGTAATTTCTTTTGTTTATTTATAATACATGCAAGTCAAAGAAGATAAAGGATTTAGATTTATTGATGAAGGACAGGGAGAGCCCCTGCTCTTATTGCACGGTCTGTTCGGGGCATTGAGCAACTGGGACGGGGTGGTTAATCGGTTTTCACAAAATTACCGCGTGATTATACCTCTTCTTCCGATCTACACAATGCCTGTGAAGCAAGCCGGCCTTACAGCGCTTAACAAATTCGTAGAGGAGTTTGTAACAGCCATGGATTTGACCAATTTAAATTTGGTAGGTAATTCATTAGGCGGCCATGTAGGGTTAATATTTACGCTCAAAAACGAAGAAAAGGTAAAAACGCTGACTCTTACAGGCAGCTCAGGGTTATTCGAAAACTCCATGGGTGGATCCTTTCCACGTAGAGGTTCGTATGATTACATACAGGAGCGCGTGGCATACACGTTTTACGACCCTAAAACCGCTACAAAAGAATTGGTGGACGAGGTGTTTGAAACAACTAAAAGTATCCCGAAAGCGTTGAGAATAGTAGCGATTGCGAAATCTGCTCAGCGACACAACATGGCTGACGAGATCACAAGGATTCAGGTGCCTACATTACTCATTTGGGGACTCAATGACACCATCACCCCTCCTTATGTAGGCCATGAATTTGACAGGCTGATACCGAATACCACGTTACGATTCATCGACAAATGCTGCCATGCGCCTATGATGGAGCGGCCGGAAGAGTTCAATCAGATATTAGAAGAATTTTTGGAACGAGAACTTGTAGTATGATAGCCAAAGACCTGATAAACTATATGATCCCACCACTGAAACCACAAGACAAAGTGTCTAAGGCTAAACAGTGGATGGATGAATTGCGTTTGTCAGAGCTTCCTGTAGTAGATAATGGTGTTTTCGTTGGGTTAATAGACGAAGAACTTTTACTCAATGATGAACTCAAGTACCCCAATATAGGGGATTATCCGTTGCTAGGTCAAAAATGCACCGTGGGTGCTGGCAATCACTATTACGATGTGCTCAAGACATCAAATATTGAAGGGTTTAGAATTGTAGCTGTCATAGATGAACTCAATCAGTACCTTGGAGTAGTATCTATAGAAGATGTGGTGGAAGCATTCGCCAAAAACAGCTCAGTAAGCACTCCTGGAGCTATTTTGGGACTAAGACTGAAATTTAACGACTACTCTCTCACTGAAATCAGCCGCATTATCGAATCCAATGAAGTAAAAATTCTGAGCAGCTACCTAAGCCCTCACTCTGAAGACCCAAATGATTTACACCTCACCCTTAAACTAAACAAAGAAGATATCTCTCATATCATCAGCCAACTAGAAGAGGCGGGATTTACCGTAGAAAGCGCCCACAACACGGCCAGTTCTAGTTTTGATGAAAAAGAGCGAATAGATATTCTCATGAAATATCTTAAAATATAGCTGACATGAACAAAATCGCCATCCATGGCCGCAGAATCGCAAGCGAATCTGTCAGCTACGTCAAAGAAATAGTGACGATCATAGAAAATAACAATAGGGAGATCTATGTAAGTCCTCACATAGCCGCATTGCCCAATGCCAAAGGTGTACTGGACCATCACCCTCAATACCAGCCAGAGAAGGACATGTCCGAGTTTGAGGCCGTATTTAGTCTGGGAGGTGATGGCACTTTATTAGACACGCTTACGCATGTAGACGACTCTCAAGTCCCCATTCTTGGAATCAACCTGGGTCGATTGGGTTTTTTAGCTGTAATTTCTAAAGAAAACATCGCCGCTGCTTTGCAGGCATACTTTGCAGGAAGGTACGAATATGATGATCGCTCCCTGGTGCAGTTGCACACTGATATCCCACTATTCGAAGACAAAAATTATGCACTCAACGAATTTGCCATACTTCGTAAGGACACATCATCTATGATTGTGGTGAAATGTTTCTTGGATGGAGAGTTTCTAAACACATATTGGGCAGATGGTGTAATGGTGGCTACATCTACAGGGAGTACAGGCTACTCACTAAGTTGCGGAGGGCCGGTAATTATTCCAAATACGAACAATTTTATCATAACACCGGTCAGCCCGCATAATTTAAATGTGAGACCTTTAATCATTTCTGAAAACAGTGAATTAACTTTTGTAGTTGAAACTGAGAATCAGTCTTGTCAGGTGTCACTAGACTCTCGATCAGAATCTGTAAGTGATAAAGTGGAGTTTAAAGTACGAAAAGCACCTTTTAAAGCGAGGTTAATAAAAATTGAGGATTCTTCGTTTTTAGACACATTAAGAAATAAATTGAACTGGGGGTTGGATAAGCGGAACTAGAGAAACTTTGATAATTTGTTAAGTTTGTAACAATTGCCATCATCACATGAAATTTAAAATCTTCATTTCCCTATCATTAGTGCTGATATTTTTGGCTGGAGCACTTGACGCGGACGCTCAACGACGAAACCGGTACAAAAAACGTAGGTCCAAAAACAAACGAATGTCCTCCTATAGAGGTGGGATGGTCGGAGCTAAGTTTAGACCATACAGCTACCTTTCAGCCAATGTGAATGCACTTAATTACTTTGGGGACCTGGCTCCCGTTAATAAAGCTGCCAGTACTGACATCAACTTTACCCGCCCTGGTATGGGCATAAATGTAGGGCACCGCTTTACACCTCACCTCGCAGTGAGAGCTGGTTTTAATTATGGGAGGTTAAAGGGTGACGATGTAACATCTGACCCAAATGCTGAAGACTCCAGAGCCAGATATGTAAGAAACTTACATTTTCGGAACGACATTAAAGAACTCCACATGGGGTTTGAAATCTATCTCATGCCGAACTATGGCGGTCCCAATATGCGACCGGATATCAACATCTACTTACTGGTAGGTGCAGCAGTATTTCATCACGAGCCTAAAGCATTGGTGCCTGAGTTTGATTACACCACCGGTGGCACGGAGCCTGCACCTCAAGCTGGTGAGTGGGTCAAGTTAAGAAAACTCGGAACTGAAGGACAATTAATCAACAGTGGTAGCGTTAAAAACTCAGCGTATAGCCCAATACAATTGGCTATTCCTATTGGCGTAGGCATCAATTTAAGATTGCCTGGTCCGTTTAATGCTGGAATTGAATTTGGATACAGGTATTTGTTTACAGATTACATCGATGATGTAAGTGACAGATACGTTCCGTTTTACATGCTAGAAGACGATCTAACAAGAATAATGTCGGACAGGGCTGCTGAACCAACTGCTGCCTGGGCAAATGTAGAACGAACAAGCGTACAGGTTGGCTCTACCACCCATCCTGACGGACAAACATATTATGGCTCCCCATACATTGGTGGTGGTCTTGATGAAAAAGGAGCAATAAGGGGCAATAGGGATGACAATGACATGTTCTTTATGACGTCATTAAGAATAAGCATGATATTGGGCCAAACGAGAAGTTCGGCTAAATTCAGATAATTTTGAATAGACTTTGTTGCTTAGCGGCATTACTCATACTCTCATCTCCACTCTACTCCCAATTCATGGAATTCGGCGGAGGAATAGGTGGCATGCATTATACAGGTGATCTAAATGCTTATCCCCGATTAGAAAAAACCAGGTTGTCCGGCAACCTGGTATACAGACTCAACCTCTCTGAAATCGTAAGTTTTAAATTTGGACTCACTGCAGGCAATATTGTAGGTAATGATGAAAACCCGCGAGATGCCCTCGCAGAAGAACGCCAGCACTCGTTCAATCACCGAATCATAGAGTTTTCTTCTACTTTTGAATACCACTTCTTAAGCTACCGATCAGATAAAAACCGCTCGAAGTGGTCTCCTTTCATTTTTCTTGGATTTGGCCTGACCCAAATAGGCAACACCAGCCCAACGTATGAGGATTACAGTAAAATACAACCTGTAATTCCCATGGGTGGAGGAGTAAAATATGAACTCACCAAGAGGCTTACACTCACTGGAGAAATGGGAGCACGAAAAACATTTTTTGATTACCTGGATGGCGTCTCCGATGGAGACCAGCGAATCAAGAATTTTCGATATGGCAATCCAAATGACAAAGACTGGTACTTCTATACCGGCGTGAGTCTCACATAT
The DNA here is from genome assembly GCF_003386095.1 of Marinoscillum furvescens DSM 4134. Taxonomy (GTDB): domain Bacteria; phylum Bacteroidota; class Bacteroidia; order Cytophagales; family Cyclobacteriaceae; genus Marinoscillum; species Marinoscillum furvescens. The sequence goes on from NZ_QREG01000003.1 coordinate 255,118, forward strand.
GTCTTATATAAAATACCCTGTCCTTTTCCATATGTACCCAATAGGTCCATCCTCAACAGAATCAGATCGTACTAGGGCGTTAAAAAATGTTTAATAATTCTCCATTAGTAAAAAAAACCACAACTTTGTGGTCTTTCGCATTTTAGCCTAAAGCAGGGGATGAAGGAGCAAATCAAACAAGGCAATTTACCTCAGCATATTGCCGTTATCATGGATGGGAACGGCCGTTGGGCAAAAAAACAAGGGGCAGCCAGAATCTTCGGGCACCGAAACGCCATCAAAGCAGTGAGGGATGTTACAGAGGGATGTGCAGAGCTAGGTATAGGATATCTTACATTATATGCCTTTAGTACGGAAAACTGGTCGCGCCCAAAACAAGAGGTACAAGGCCTCATGACACTACTGGTGGCAACGATAAATGATGAAGTGCCCACACTCATGAAGAATAATATCCGTCTAAAATCGATAGGAGATACTTCCAAACTTCCGAATGCTGCTCAGAAAAAGCTCGCAGAAGCGATCTCTAAAACAGCAGACAATACGGGGTTGACATTGAATTTGGCGCTAAACTATAGTGGGAAATGGGACCTCACCCAGGCGATGAACAAAATTGCAACACAGCTAAGAGCCGGTGATACCCATGATGAAATCACCCCCGAATTAATTGAAAAAAACTTATCCACGGCAGGGATGCCAGATCCCGAGCTTCTCATAAGGACAAGTGGCGAAATGCGAATAAGCAACTTTCTACTCTGGCAACTGGCCTATACAGAACTGTTTTTCACACCTGTACTCTGGCCAGATTTCAGAAAAGAACACCTGCATGAAGGCATCTCGTCCTACCAGCAGCGCGAAAGAAGATTTGGAAAAATAAGCGAACAGGTTAATGCATAAATACCTTGCAATAAGTTTAATCCTCCTTTTAGGATATCAGGCTCAGGCTCAAATCGTATTTGGAAGAGATAAGTCAGCAAACAGCGGCCTCTCTATCAACTACTCGAGCCCCAAAGAATATGAAATTGCTGATATTTCGGTAGAGGGAGTGCAATTTCTAGACAACAACGCCCTGATTTCGCTATCCGGCCTGAGAGTAGGAGACAAAATCAAAATACCGGGAGAAGGAATTTCCAGTGCCATAAAAAAACTTTGGAGACAAGGCATCATTGGCAATGTAGAAATCTATGCCAATAAAATCGAAGGTGAACAGATTTGGCTAACCATAAGGCTAACCGAAAGGCCCAGACTTACCAAATATGAGTTTGAAGGTGTCAACAAAAGTCAAAAAGCAGAGCTGAAAGACAAGATTGACCTGGTAAGAGGTAAAATACTCACAGATGTGGTCATCAAAAACACTGAGCTGAGTGTTAAGAAATACTTTGAAGGGAAAGGCTTCCTCAATGCCGAAGTAAACATTCGACAGGAACGAGACACCATCCTGGCCAATAGCGTCAACATTATCATCAACGTAGAAAAAAACCAAAAGGTAAAAGTCAAAAACATCAACTTTTACGGAGATGATAACTTCAGTCAGGCAAAACTCAGAAGCAAACTTAAAAATACCGGCGAAAAACCAAGGCTGAATCTTCCTAAGGACCTCATAGAAAAAACTTTGATGGTGCTTAACCCTAAAAATTTATTTTACTTCCTCACGCACCGCAAGGAAGTGACAGATTTGGAATTGAAGGAATACCTGGCAGAGCAGGTCAACGTAAACGTGTTCAAATCTGCCAAGTTTGTACGAACTGACTTTGAAGAAGACAAAGAAACACTCATAGCCTTCTACAACTCCAAAGGTTATCGCGATGCAGAGATCGTTCAAGACTCTGTCTATAGTATAGACCGCAAATACTTAAACATTGACCTGCACGTAAACCCGGGAAATAAATACTTCTTCCGGAGCATCGAGTGGACCGGTAATTACATCTATGAGGACGAATTCCTCAACCGTGTATTGGGTATAGAAACAGGTGATGTGTATGACCTGGAGCTGGTCAACAAGAAACTTAACTACAATCCAACCGGAACAGACATTAGCTCGCTATACATGGATGATGGCTATCTCTTTTTCCGGGTAAACCCTGTAGAAGTTGGTACCACGGAGGATAGTATAGACGTGGAAATGCGCATATATGAAGGACCACAAGCTACCATCAACGAGGTAACCATCAGTGGCAATGAAAAAACCAATGATCATGTAATTTTAAGAGAGATTAGGACCCTCCCAGGTCAAAAGTTTAATCGGTCAGAGCTAATCAGAACACAGCGTGAACTTTCTCAGCTGGGCTACTTTGACCCGGAGCAAGTCAACCCTGTACCTCAGCCAAACCCTGTGGATGAAACTGTAGATATCGAATGGCAGCTTGTAGAGCGACCTAACGACCAGGTAGAGCTATCCGGTGGCTGGGGAGGTCGCTTCGGTTTTGTAGGCACACTTGGCCTTAGCTTCAACAACTTTTCTCTGAAAAACATACCGCATTTTGACAAATGGAGACCACTCCCTATGGGTGATGGACAAAAACTATCTGTGAGAATGCAAGCCAACGGAAGACGCTACCAAAGCTATTCGCTGAGCTTTAACGAACCATGGCTAGGCGGAAGAAAACCGAACAACTTTGGTGTGAGCTTCAACCACTCCTCACAGCGCTATATTACTTTCGACAACACTGTTTTATCTCAATTGCAGCTATCAGGCATCACCGTGTCACTCGGAAGAAGAGTCACATGGCCGGATGATTTCTTCACTGTCAGCAATTCACTGTCACTGCAGAAATACAACATCACTGGTGACACCTACGAACGTGCTTATGGCTTCCAGGGAGACTCACATAGTTTCACCTTTAACAATACCATAGCGAGAAACTCTGTAGATAATCCAATGTATCCACGAGGAGGGTCTTCGCTATCCATTAGCGCATCATTTACACCTCCTTACTCCTTGCTAAACAACAAGAACTACGACAATGTAGATGCAGAAGATCAATTCAAGTTTTTGGAATACCACAAATGGAATCTTGATTTCAAATATTACCTCAAGCTCGTAGGTAACCTTGTACTAGCACCAAGAGCTCACTTTGGTTTCCTTGGCTCCTATAGTGATAAAGTAGGTGTTGGTCCATTTGAGCGTTTCTCACTTGGAGGTGATGGGCTCACAGGTCAAAACTTCCTGTTGGGTACAGATGTAATAGGACTCCGAGGATATGAAAACCGGTCTATCCGCGCAGATATTGAAAACGGAGTAGATAATGGTACTGTATTTACCAAGTTTGTAATGGAACTGCGCTACCCAGTTTCGCTCAATCCATCTGCCACGATCTATTTCCTTACCTTCTTCGAAGGAGGAAATAACTGGAACGATTTTGATGAATTCAACCCATACAACCTCTACAGATCTACAGGAGTTGGTGTAAGAATCTTTATGCCTGCATTTGGTCTACTAGGGCTAGACTGGGGATATGGTCTGGATCCAGCGCCTGGTGCACTAGAAGTAAGTGGGCCACAGTTCCACTTCTCTATTGGTCAGCAAATCAGATAATGCTATGAAAAAATTTCCGCTCCTCACCATTCTATTCCTGCTTTTTTCCGCCATTTCAGTTTTTGGCCAGAAATTTGGATATGTAGATACACAATATGTGCTGAGCAGGATGCCAGAGTACAAAGAGGCCCAGGCGGAAATAGAGAAATTGGCCAAGGGCTGGGAAGCCGAAATACAAGAAATGTATAAACAGGCTGAAGAGATGGAAGCGGCGCTAAAGGCAGAAGAAGTCCTGCTAACTGCCGAAATGAAAGAAGAGCGCAGACAGGAAATCGATCGGGAATGGAAAGAAGTCAAAGAGCACCAAAAACAAATTTTCGGTTTTGATGGACTTTATTTCCTGAAAAAGAAAGAATTAATAAAACCTGTGCAAGATCAGGTTTTCGATGCAGTGGAAAGAGTTGCAAAAAATAATAGATTGCAAATCGTTTTTGACAAGTCGGGTGACTTGGTCATGATTTATACCGATCCCATCCATGACTATACAGACTATGTGCTGGAAGAACTTGGCCTGGGAGAAAACAATGGAGAAAGTAACACAGGAAGAAACAACAATTGATTATGAAAACTAAATTTTTAAGCGTACTTGTAATACTGATCGCCTGCACATTGAGTGTGTCGGCTCAGGACAACCTCAAGATAGGTTACACCAATGCAGATTATGTACTCAGCCTACTCCCTGAGGCCAAGCAGATCGATGCTGAACTGAAAGCATACGAGAAGCAGCTTCAAAACCAAATCCAGGCTAAATACAGCGACCTGCAAACCAAAATGACTGATTACCAAAACAATGCTGCATCATGGGACGATCTTATCCGCTCAGACAAAGAGCAGGAGATTCAGGCATTGCAACAAAGTGTACAAGAATTTTCTGTGAAAGCAGAAAACTCAATGGCGAACAAGAGAAACCAACTCTTAAAGCCTGTATACGAAAAAATTGGTAACGCAATAGAAGCTGTAGCTAAAGAAAACAACTACACTCATATCTTTAGCGCAGGAACTCCGGGTTTTGATGTATTGCTATATGCTCGTGAGCAAGACGATGTGTCAAACCTCATCTTGAAAAAATTGGGTATCACTCCTCCTGCTGCTTCTGCCGGAGAGTAAGCATCCTTTACTCAAAACATTCAAAAGCCTGAACCATTTGGTTCGGGCTTTTTTTGTCTGTAATGGTATTATTTCAAGATAATACCCGTAACAAGCCCCACTATAATGATTACTGGTGTCGGAATACGTGTAAAAAACATCAGGCACATGGTGCCTAGCATGAGCACGTAATTGACGGTGGTGGGATCTACCGGCTCAAAGAGAAAGAAAGCAGCTGCTATCACCATCCCCGAGCTCACAGCATTGATGCCTTCTAGCGAGGCCTTCACCACACGGTATTTTTTGAGGTCTTCCCAAAATCGGCTAACAAAAAAGATGAAAAAAGTGCCAGGTAAGAATACCCCAGCAGCAGCCATTATACCCCCAAGAATCTGCTGGAACAAGTCGGTGTTTTTCATGCTCAAAGTACCCACATAAGCACTAAAAGAAAATACCGGACCGGGAAGTGCCTGCACAAAACCGTATCCGGACAGAAACTCTTCGGAAGTCAGGTAATTTTTGAACTCAACAAACTCTGTATAAAGTAGCGGCACCAGCACCTGGCCTCCACCAAATATCAGGCTGCCATTCCGGTAAAAGTTTTCGAATAAGCGTATAGGCAGGTACTTAGTGACCCCACCGAGTACTGCCGCAAAAACCAGCACTGATATCCATAAAATGAAGTTTGACCAGTTGATTTTGATGCGTGACTTTTCCTCTACAGGCTGCTTTTTAAATTTAAACGCTGTAACAAACCCACCGATTAGCAACATAAATGGAAATGCCCATGGCGTACGAAAAATATATGCTGCCATGGTGGAAATGATCATCAGAAAAAATCCGGTACGGGTAGACACCACACTACTGGATATCTTGTATGCGGAGTAGGCTACTATGCCTACAGCTATAGGCTGAATAAACTTCAAAAATGAAAGGCTCACGTCCATCTCCTGAAAGAAGTTGATCATTAGCGCCAGAGATATCATGATCGTTAGCGCAGGCAACGCCCAAAACAGCAAGGTGAGGTAAGCAAGGCCGGGCCCTCCTATCTTAAAACCGATGGCAGTGATGGTCTGTGTGGAAGTAGGGCCAGGTAATATTTGGCACAAAGCATGAAGCTCTATCAGGTCTTTCTCCGTGATGTAGCCTCTCTTCTCTACCATCATGTCTAAAAACAAAGCAAGGTGGGCCGTGGGCCCACCAAATGACGTAACGGATAGAATTAGAACATCCCTTAGAAAAATGAGATATCTAACTCTACGAACCGACATTAGGACTTCAATCCGATTTCTCTGAGACGCTGATCCAGAAACTCACCGGCTGTCATATCTTCATACCGCTTAGGGTTGTCGGCATCTACACAGCTGTCCAGGCAAGTAAGGTCCATTTCGGAAACCGGATGCATAAAAAACGGAATAGAAAACCTGGAAGTACCCATCAGTTCGCGTGGGGGATTCACTACCCGATGTATGGTAGACTTCAATTTATGATTGGTGAGGCGGTCCAGCATGTCACCTACATTCACCACAATCTGATCAGGTAATGCAGTAATAGGAATCCACTCTCCATCCCTGCGGAGTACCTGTAGCCCATCGGCACTAGCTCCCATCAGTAGCGTAATCAGGTTAATATCGCCATGCTCTGCAGCTCTTACTGCATCAGCGGGAATCTCATCAGGGTTTTCTATAGGGAAATAATGAATCTGGCGTATGATGCTATTGCCTTTCTTCACCTTATCATCAAAGTAGTGCTCATCTAGCCCCAGGTGCAATGCGATGGCCTGTAGCATAGATATACCTGCTTGCTCTAGTGTTTTGTAAGCTTCCTGTGTATACTTCTGAAACTCTGGCACCTCGTCTGGCCAAATGTTTTCTGGATACTCCTCAAGCTTGTTTTCTGTAGGCTGGCCTACATGATAAAATTCCTTTAAGTCGCCAGTATTTCTGCCTTTAGCTTTTTCACGGCCTTTGCTGATGTAGCCACGCTGCCCAGCAAGTTCCGTTTTCTCATACTTTAGTTTTACCTCGTCGGGCAAAGAAAAAAACTTCTCCACGGCGGTGTAAAGACTTTTTGTGAGGTCTTCAGACAGGCCATGGTTCTTCACCGCTACAAATCCAATGTTTTGATAGGCATCTCCAAGTGCTTTTACAAATGCCGCTTTTCGCTCTGCGTCACCTGAGGTAAAGTCCGCCAGGTCCAGGGATGGTACTTCTGCGTATAGTTTGTCACTCATAAGTTTATGGGGTAATGGTGCTCAAAAATAGTTGCTTTTCGCAAAATTACTTGAAAACCTGATGTAAGACCTTCAATGACTTAATTTCTCCCAGCTGATCGGTGTGATGTTCGTAATATTTGAGGATTAACTCCAGTGCCTTGAAGCGCAACTCACCAGACCCAGCCACCGAATCTGTATAGTCACTACGAATGACGTCAGACACAAAACCAATCAACCGTTGATCCTCTTCGATCATTTCGAGCTCCATGCTACGGATCAGGCTGTCTCCATCAGCTACACCAAGCCCCATGATGGGCAGTATCTTTAGCAAAAAGTGTAAATGAAAATTTTCGATCTCACTATCCATGGCATCAAAAGTCAATATAGACTGGGTTAGAAAATCGAATAGAAGCTCTTGCGCATCGCCCTTTTCATGTACCAGGAGCTTTCCTAGTATTTCTGAAAGAAACAAGACAATCGTGCTTTTGCGGATATCTTGTTGAATTCTATGTACAGGAGCGAAATATTTATACTCAGACAGCCGCTGTATATCCCGGTTGGGCTTTACATATGCTACCATGTCCAGTAGAGAAAACGGCTGAAAGTATCCAATACTCCGTTTTGACCTGGGGCTTCGAATACCATTCACTATAAATGATGATAGTCCAAGTTCTTCTGTAAACACCTGCACGATGATGCTCGCCTCCTGGTACTTCACATACTTGATCACTATGCCACGAGTCTTTACCAGCATCAGTCAACAACGGCTAATTTCCCAACGTAGGTTTGCTCCCCGTCATCTGAAGCACTCCAAATGACATAAACACCAGGTGCTACTCTATGCTGATTGTAATCTTTCAAATCCCACGCTGCTGTACCTCCGTGTGCCTGTACACTTCGGACGAGCTTCCCTCCGGGAGTAGTAATTTTTACACTTGCATTGTTTACCAGACCAGTAATTCCCACCATCCCGCTGTAGCCAGGCAGTACGGGGTTAGGAAATACGGCAGTGGAAGTATGCACAGCCCCGCCCTGAGATGACTCACTGCGATAAGACACCAACCCTTTGTCCGTGAGGATATAAACTTCCCCTGAGCCAGGATCGTATTCCATTTGATATACGAGATGTGAGGGCAGTGGTGAATTGCTAGTGGTAAAATGTTCATCCAGTCGAGTTAGGTTGTTGTCAAAGACCCACACTCCTTCATCAGTAGCCATCCATATCCTGTTGCCTCCATCCACCATCAAGGCATGCACAGGTTCTTCATCAAACAAGGCACCATTCTCATATATAGGGCTAAATGCCTCTGAATCATTGAACACAAAACTTGCGTCAACCATGAGGCTCAATCCCCTTGGTGTCGCGATCCAGGCATCGTCGCTATGATCTATCACCAGACTGTTGACAGTATTGGACGCCAGATTGTCGGAGGAAGTAATTCGCCTTACCTGCTCGCCTCCAAGGTCTAGTGCTAGCACTCCACCACCTGCTGCTGGCGATACCGTAAGCCAAATCACACCATTGGCACTAGCAGAAATACTAACCGGAAATTCTGAGCCAATTGCTGCAGCCGTGTAAGTGGTAACATCTTGTTCTCGATCAATAGAGAAAAGTGTGGCATTTTCATCTGTGGATGAAATACCCAAAAGTGCTCCTCCTACCACTTTCAAATCATTCACTTGCTGGGGTGCACCATCCACTAGTTCTTTGTTCGTCAAATCATAGACTCCCCCATAGGCTGCTGCCAAATAAACCGCTCCACGGTAATGTGTGGCAGCTGACAGCCCCGTTAATCCATCAAGTTCTTCATGGCTCCATGAGGATTTATCAAACCAGGAGTATTGGCTAGAAACCGCATCATAAAAGGCATAGGCTATATTGTTGGCAAAGCTGATTGAGGTTATTTGATCCGTAAAAGGGCCATTAGGATAGAGCTGTTCATTGCTGGGCGTAACTACGCCATTGGCAGAAGTAGCCAGCCAAACTTCTCCATCTACCAAAGCAAAATCCTGCACTTCCACATCCTCAATAGATGTGGAGTCAAAAGCACCATTGCTGTATGAAACGAGGTAGTTTTCTTGCAATGCGATGATCGCTTGTTCGCTACAATCCACAGCCTTGATAGGCGCTTTAGAAGACCAAATATTGACTACCGTATCGGAAATTTGAACCACAGAAGTGTCTGCGGCCACCGCGATCAGTCCACATGCGCCAATTTTTAGCGAATGGTAAGAGCGCACAGTATCCAGCAGCGTCCACCGCGTGAAATCGAGAAGGTTTTGGTCTATCGATCCATATTGAAGCCCCTCGCTGGTAATGGCATAGAGCTGATTGCTATTTATGGCAAGCTCTTGCACAGATACATCAGCGCCGCCTGACCCAATAGAGCGGTAGTTTTCAATTAGCTCCAGCCCCTCCAGCTGGGCCACTATCACTCCAAAAGCTGTTCCGAGATAGATTCGATCAGTGCCGATCGCTATGTCATTGATTTTTTTGGTGCCCACCAAACTAGAGCTGGCTATGCCGCGTATAGAAGCAACGCCATCTGATGAGACTACATCCACTATACCAGATTCATAGCCCAGTACCAGTAGGTTGTGCTCCTTCGAAAAAGCCATGGCCGTGACACCTACATCTCCCAGCCTTTTAGTTTTACCCAATTTGGAGAGTTCTTTCGTAGTGCGATTTATCGTGAAAAAGCCATGCTCCGCAGCGCAGAAAATGTGATCCCCTCCAGCCAATACTTTGTTTACACTTCTAAAACTAAAATGCTCACGCCAATGGCCTATCGGCAGATTTTGTGCACTCAAAAAATATGTAAAGAGTAGACACCAGCTACTTATTGCGATGCATTTTTTCATAAAAGCATTTTCTACATAGGGCTTCATAGATGTCTTTTTCACCCAAAACGACAGTTTTTTTAGATTTGGTACGTCTGTAAGAGTAAGAAGCGATGTTGCCACAGTCCATACAGATGGCATGTACCTTGGTAATGTACTCGGCAGTGGCCATGAGCTTGTCCATCGGCTCAAAAGGCACACCCATAAAATCCATATCGAGACCAGCCACTATCACACGCTTCCCTTGGATGGCCAGCTGATTGCACACGTGGATAATTTCCGGGTCGAAAAACTGTGCTTCATCAACACCCACTACGTCACAGTGACCAGCTCGCAGCAAGATGTCATTGGCAAAGTTGACAGGAATGGACTCAATAGCATTTTGGTTGTGCGATACTACTTTTTCTTTGGAGTAGCGCTTGTCTACCCTGGGCTTATAGATCTCCACTTTTTGTTGGGCTATCAGGGCCCTATTGAGGCGGCGAATGAGCTCTTCGGTTTTACCAGAAAACATGGATCCACAGATCACCTCTATCCACCCTGCTTTTCCTGTAGTGGGGGTTCCAATATTTGGCTCTACAAACATTTATTTTGAATAATCTTGATGGGGTAATTTGTATGATTCCGGCACCTGTACAGTCACATCACCTGTTACTACTGCCTGGCATGCCAGACGTGCACCTGATTTTAATTTGCCCAAGTTAATAAATCTCTTCTCTGCTTCGGTAATCTCACCTAAAGAAGCCTCTCCACTCACTATTTCGGCTGTGCAGGTAGTGCACCTACCTTTGCCTCCACATGCGTGCATCCAATCTACCTCCTCCAGTAATATACTGAGAAGTTTTTCCGTTTTAGATTTGCAATGAATAGTTTTACTATGGAGGTTTTTTACTGTGACTAAAGGCATTTCAATCTTCCAATCTTATGCAAAGGAAACTAAATGATGAGTTTATAAGGGAATATAGCGAGGAGTTTTCTGAGAAAATCACATCGAGCTTTTTTGAAAATACTGATAAAATCTCCGGCAAAGACATCCTGACAGCAACCCCTTCTAAGCAAGTGAATTTTTTTGTGCTGAAAATTCTCTTCCGTAAATGGCAGGAAGAAATGAAACAGCTCGAAAGCCCTTTTTTTAACTACAAGGCTCCGGAAGTAAGGAAAGCTATGGTCCAGTTTATGAACACTCTGTCTCAGCACATAGAAGTGGGGCCGGACCATTACAAGCTCATGCTGGAAGAAGCCGTAGCCAATAGTCTGCTACTTGCTACCGACCCTGCCAGTTATCTAATGCTGGAGTTTGATGAGCTGGACGTGCCGCAAGTAAATGAGAAAATCACCAAACCGATACTCAAATACCTTCGCTTGCACAAAGACACTATTTCGGCCTTTTTTGAGCGAAACAATCGACTGAATATAGATGACTTCCTGGATGCCATTCCAGAATATTTTGAGGATGTACAGGTACAGGATGCTGTTGATGAAGAGTTGCAGCGGCTGTCTGAAATTGTCCCTATCAGTGAAGAGGATATTTTTATAACCGAAAACTTCGTAAACCCTTTAGATGAAGATGATGACGAAGAATTCCCGGGATTTGCAGAAGACCTGATAGAGGAAGAAGAAACTGTGGCGCCCATAGCACCAGAGCCTGAGACAGAAGAACCGGAGGCATTTGAAGACGAAGAGGAAGCTCACGCAGAGCAGCAAGACACAGAGGACACCTATGAGGAAGAAAGCTACGAACCTCCTAAGTCTTCGCGAGCCACTAAAGGCCTGGCTATAGCACGTACGGTGGAGCCTGATCCGGAGCCAGATGAAGAGGCAGCAGAGGCAGCAAACCACGAAGAAGAGGAACTACAGGAACATGAAGAGACGGAATTTCAGCCGACAAGCGAACCTGTAGAAGAAGAAATTCCTCAAGAAGAAGATACCTATGAGCAGGAGGAGACGGATGAACCTGAATCGGATGAAGACTCTCAGGAAGAAAACATTCAGGAAGAAGAAACAGTAGCCCAACAAGAACCTACTTCGGAAGAGGCTGATGACGCCTCAGTCAATGAAAACTACGAAGCACCTCAGGCCACCATCAACGATCGCTTTTCTGAAGAGAATAACACCCTGGCTGACAAAATGGAAAAGCGCAAAGTCAACTCCATCATGGAAGCCATTTCTGTCAATCACAGATACATGTTCACCAAAGAATTGTTCGATGGGGACCGTGATGCCTTTACGAATACAGTAGATGAACTGGAAGCATGCGACAGCTTCGATGATGCTGTAGAAATGCTTGTGCAGAACTATGCCAAGCCCAGAGACTGGGACATGAACAGTGATGAAGTAAAAGAACTGCTCAAAGTGGTTTTCAGAAAATTTAGATAATGGCTACAGCCGCTGCAGTACTTGCATTCGGTGAGCGTCTAATTTCAGAAATGAAAACAAAAGAATCGTGAAGCCCCAGAGGGAAGAGCCTCCATAACTAAAGAAAGGCAATGGGATTCCGATCACCGGAAACAAACCGATGGTCATGGCGATATTCACCGCAAAGTGAAAGAACAGAATAGAAACTACGCCATAGCCATATATGCGGGCAAAGGATGATTTTTGGCGCTCTGCCAACTGAACCAGCCGTACAAATAGGGCACAAAACATCACGATCAGTAAAAAGCTACCAATCCATCCCTGCTCCTCACCTATAGTGCAAAAGATAAAGTCGGTAGTCTGCTCAGGCACAAAATCAAACTTCGTCTGCGTACCTTCCAAATAACCTTTGCCAGTAAGGCCACCAGACCCAATAGCGATCTTGCTTTGGGTCACATTCCACCCTACACCCAAAGGATCTGCATTGGGGTTGATCAGGGACATCACTCGTTTTTGCTGGTGAGGCTTTAGTACATCCGTCAGGATAAAATCCACACTACGAATAAAGCCAGCAACTAGTACTCCTGACACAAGTACTACGCCTATTTTTACCGGAGATTTAGCCACAAAGCCCAACACCAAAATCGTAATGACCACTACACCTATGAGCAGTACCGTCTGGCTTACTAGCAGGGTCAAGAGAAACAAAACCACTACACCAAGCCCAATGATCAAAAACAATGGGTGCAAACCTTCTCTAAACATCACCAGGGTAAGGCTACCAAAAACCATAGCGGTACCCAGGTCACCCTGAAGGATGATAAGTGCCAGTGGCACAAAAAAGATAAGAAATCCTGTAGCCTGCGACTTGAGCTCAGAAGACTTACGCGTGCTTTTACTTAGGTATTTGGCAAGCCCCAGTGCTGCTGCAAACTTGGTAAACTCCGAAGGCTGAAACTTAAAAGCGCCGAGCTGAAACCAGGATTTAGAGCCAGCCACCTCCTGACCAAAGATCAATACCGCAATTAGAAAAAATATCAGCACCCCATAGATGATGTACGCAAACGAATCGTAAAACCTAAAGTCGAGGAGCATAATCAGCAGGATGATCACCACGGAGGTGCCAATCCAGATCAGCTGCTTACCCGAGCTCATGCTAAAGTTGAGGATGCCATGGCTCTCATCCGGATCAAAGTCTGCAGCATAAATGTTGAGCCAGCCACTAAATACCAGCACCGTATAGAGCAACACCACTACCCAATCGATCTTATTTATCAGGCTATCGTTTCTCATAGGCTCTGCTGACGTGCTTTTTTCATTTCTTCCAACTCCTTCTTTTGTCTGGCATCCAGAAAATCTCCTTTTAAGACAAAATCCTCTACCCAGGGTCTGGTAATCTCGCCCTTCACATATTTCTCTATCACCAGGCTTGCGGTACTACCTGCGGCTCTTCCTCCCCACCCAGCATTTTCCACATACACGGCAATAGCAATTTTAGGATCTTCCTTTGGTGCAAAACCCATAAAACCGGAGTGGTCCATGCCATGAGGATTTTGTACCGTACTGGTTTTGCCACAAATGGCAAGGTCTCTGATAAATGCCCGGCGGCCAGACCCTTCTTCGATCACCTTCTGCATGCCATCAATGACCACATCAAAATACTCCGGGTCGATATTTAATTCATTCACCGTGTTTTCGAGCGCAGGTTCGCCTGCTACGCTTTTGACTATATGAGGAGTGATGTAGTGTCCTTTGTTTGCCAATATGGCTCCAAGGTTAGCCATCTGCAGTGGAGTAACCAGCAGCTCTCCCTGCCCAATGCTCAGCGAGTAAATATTACTAAATGCCCAGCGATTGGTGCCATATACCCGATCATAAAACTGAATATCCGGTACATATCCAGATTTTTCATTGGGGATGTCTACGCCTAGCCTACGCCCCAGCCCAAACCGATCAATATATTCGTTCCATTTTTCCAGCCCTATACGCGAGTCGATGTAGCGACTTTCATGCGCTCCCTGCTCGATCACTCGTTTAAAAACCTTGTAGAAATAATTGTTTGATGAATAAGTAATAGCCTTGATCACATCATAGCTGCCCACCGGCGCCAGATCACCGATCAGATCACCCTCACAGTAGATGCGCTCTTTAGGGTATACTGCCTGCTCCTGCATGGCTATAAGCGACTGCACGGTTTTAAACATCGAACCAGGAGGATACATGGCTTGAAGAGGGCGGTTAAACAAAGGTTTTAGCGAATCCTGATAGATTTCCGTAAAATTTTTACCGGCATCTCTACCTCTCAGCAAATGCGGATCGTAAGTTGGTGCCGATACAATAGCCAATATCTCTCCCGTACTTGGCTCTATGGCTACCAGACTTCCTACTTTGCCTTCCATAAGTTTCTCGGCATAGCGCTGAAGTTCAGTATCTATGGTGAGCTGAATGTTTTGACCCGGCACGGAGGCAGTGTCATATTCCCCATCGTGAAACTTACCTTTCACCACTCCCTGTACATTCACTATCTCGAAGCGCATTCCACGCTTACCACGTAGTTTTTCTTCATACTCTTTTTCTACACCCGTAATACCTATGTAGTCACCGGAGCGGTAATAACCTGAAGTGTCTCTATTGAGCTGCCTGCGATTGATCTCCCCGACATATCCCATGGTGTTGGCCAGTATGTTGTGCGTGTACCCGCGAACTGTTCGGGGCAGCACGTAGAAACCTTCGAAAGAAATGAGTTTGTCCTGGATGCGAGCAAACATATCGTTGGGGATTTGCTCCATAAACTTGGATGCCAGGATACCTGAGTACCTGCGCGCTTTGTTGTACCTGGCCTCAAACTCTGCGTGTTCTATTTCCAGTAGTTGAATGAGTTCGCTGGAGTCGGCAAGGTCTGCCTCCTTGGGTACGATCATCAGGTCGTACACGGGCGTATTGTAAACCAGCAGTTCACCATCACGGTCGTATACCAGCCCCCGGTATGGGTAATCGACAATCTTTTGAACGATGTTGTTTTCTGCGGCAAGCTTGTATTCATCATTCACCACCTGAATGGAAAATAGTCTGATCGAAAAGATCAGCCCCACCAAAACGATGACAATCTGAATGATAAAGCTTCTGTTGATCATATTCTGCGAACTTTTGGAGCCATGAGAAAGCTAAGCCCAAATACGATGGTAAAACTGTACAACGCACTGTAGCTTATTTTAGCCAACAAAAATCCGAACGAATTAAATCCACCGTTTTCTACTGTGAAAATGATGAAATGATGCACAAAAATAAGTGGCAACAAGTACTTCACTGAGCCCCAAACACCCAGCTCATTCCAGTCCAGGTAAACGTCATCATCCGAGGAGCCTACAGTAAGTCCAAACCAGCTGTCTTTGGCAAATGCCACCAAAATACTGGCGGATGCATGCATGCCTGGGGTGTTAGAAAAAACATCCACTATAAGTCCACCAGCAAAAGCGATGAGCATGGCCAGGCTGCGGTTGAGGCCATACGGCAAAAACAATACAAAGCCGATGTAAAAAAAGCCGAAAGCTACGTCAAACAGGATCAGTTTGTACAAAAAAGGTATCTGTAGCAATAGAAATATCACCAAATGAAGCGCTTGCTGTACGTAGTTGATTCTTACCATCTTACTGTTCCATTACTTCAGCTTCCAGGCTGTCTTGCTCTACGATCATTTTGTTTTTGATCAGGTACACATAGTCCATAGAGCTAAAATCTACCGCCAATTTGATTTTTGCCTGATAGAACACATCATTGTCTTCCAACTCAAATGAACTGATGGTGCCTACCATCACTCCTTCCGGAAAAATAGCATTGTACCCTGACGTTACTACTGTATCTCCTTGCTGTATCTGAATATGGCGCGGCACGTATTTCAGCTCGGCTTCCAGCGGGGAGTCTCCATCCCACTGTACTGTGCACAGCGTACGTGTGCGGCTGATACTGCTGCTCACCAGCAGTTTCCTATGGAGCAGTGAGGTGACCGTAGCGTAATTTGCAGAAACTGACTTCACCTGCCCCACCAGGCCATCACCGGCGATCACGCCCATCTCAGGGCGTACGCCATCATTTAGTCCCGCATCCAGGGTCATGTAGTTCATAGACCTTCTGAAGGAGTTGTTGATCACCTTGGCTTTGATGAGGTCATATCGATCAGAACTGGTAGTGTCCAGCACCACTTGGCCCATAGTGGCATTGGCCAGCTCTTTGCGCAGTAGTAGGTTTTCAGCTACCAGCCGTTCGTTAATTTTTCGGAGCTGAAAATAGTCTGTTGTATTGTTGGTGAACGAATTGATGCTTGCCACCAGGCTGTTAGACGAGTTGAGAAAAGCCGCGTTTTGCTTATTGTTATAGGATATTATGAGCCAGGCACAAACTCCCTCTAAAAACAGAAACAACCCGAAGGTTCTGAACCGATAAAGGAAGTTAAGTAAGTTCTGCATTCAGCAATTACGTCATTAGTACGGGCTTAAACTGATTGAGGTTTTTCAGTGCCAAGCCGGTACCGCGCACTACTGCTCTCAATGGATCTTCAGCGATGTGGATCGGTAGCTTGGTCTTCATAGACAGTCTTTTGTCTAATCCGCGCAGCAAGGCACCACCACCAGTCAGGTAGATACCATTGTCATAAATATCTGCCGAAAGTTCCGGTGGAGAAATCTCCAGGGCTTTCAGTACAGCTTCTTCTATTTTAGATACCGATTTATCTATCGCAAATGCTATTTCCGAATAGGAGATTTTGATCACCTTAGGGATACCCGTCATCAGGTCTCGTCCACGGATTTCATAATCCTCCGGACCATCGTCCAACTCGGTGAGGGCCGAGCCTACTTCTATTTTTACGCGCTCAGCGGTACGCTCACCAATGAGCAAGTTGTGCTGCCGACGCATGTAGTCCAGTATGTCTTTGTTAAACGAATCCCCTGCCACGCGGATAGACTGGTCGCAGACAATACCACTCAGCGCTATCACAGCGATCTCCGTAGTACCGCCTCCTATATCCACGATCATGGAGCCTACAGGCTGCTCTATATTGATACCAATACCTATGGCCGCTGCTATAGGCTCGTGGATCATGTATACTTCCTTGGCTCCAGCGTGTTCTGCCGAGTCACGTACAGCACGTTTTTCCACCTCAGTAATGCCCGACGGAATACAGATCACCATGCGATGCGAAGATGGCATCCATTTCTTGTTGCCATTGTCGATCATCTTGATCATGCCACGGATCATATGCTCTGCGGCATGGAAGTCGGCGATCACACCATCCTTTAGCGGACGAATGGTTTTGATGTTTTCGTGGGTTTTTTCATGCATTTGCATGGCCTCACGTCCTATCGCCAGTACCTTGTTATTATTCTTATCGATGGCAATGATCGAAGGCTCATCTACCACGATCTTGTCCTTGCTGATGATCAGCGTGTTGGCCGTACCAAGGTCGATGGCTATATCACTATTGAAGAAATCAAAAAAACCCATGTTCTACTCGCTGTATTTTCGTCGGAAAGCTACGAATTTAATACGTATAATACTGTTTTACTAATGTTTAAAATGGCGGGTGCCTGTGAAGACCATTGCCAGCCCGTTTTCATCACAGTAGTCGATGGACAATTGGTCCTTTACAGAGCCTCCCGGTTGGATCACTGCAGTGATCCCCGCCTTGTGCGCAATCTCTACACAATCTGGAAATGGGAAGAACGCATCTGAAGCCATTACCGTTCCGTTGAGATCAAAACCAAACTTTTTAGCCTTCTCAATGGCCTGCTCCAACGCATCCACACGAGAAGTCTGCCCTACTCCACTGGCAAACAGCTGACCATCTTTGGCCAATACGATGGTATTGGACTTGGAGTGTTTACACACCTTGGATGCAAAGATC
The DNA here is from genome assembly GCF_003386095.1 of Marinoscillum furvescens DSM 4134. Lineage (GTDB taxonomy): Bacteria > Bacteroidota > Bacteroidia > Cytophagales > Cyclobacteriaceae > Marinoscillum > Marinoscillum furvescens. The sequence continues at coordinate 273,046 of NZ_QREG01000003.1, forward strand.
AAGTTATCAATATCCTCCTGGGTAGGGGCCTTTTTGGTAACTACTTTCAGATCATCAGCGCTATCGGTCACACCATCAAAGTCTTGCACGAGCGTGCCATTTAGCATGCTCTTGTGCACGGTCTTTCGATCCCATGTTTTCTTTTGCACCAGCAAAATTCGGTTTTTCTTTTGTTTGAGTACTTCCAACGCCTCTTCGGTAAAAGATGGCGCCACGAGTATTTCAAAAAACAGGCTATGCATTTCGTCTGCAGCCGCTTTGTCTACTTCTTTGTTGGTAATAAGCACTCCACCAAAGGCAGATGTGGTATCTGCCGCGAATGCTCGCTGATAGGCTGTTTTTACGTCAGAAGCTGTGGCTACACCGCAGGCATTGTTGTGCTTGAGGATAGCAAAGGCCGTTTCTTCTTTGAATTCACCAATGAGCTGAATAGCCGCTTCAATGTCTACCAGATTGTTATAAGAAATCTCTTTACCGTGAATCTGCTCAAAGTAAGGCTTGGTCTCCTGATAAAAAACGCCTTTTTGGTGTGGGTTTTCGCCATAGCGAAGTACCCGACCTTTGCCTGCGCTTACTTTGTATGAAGGTACGTCACCTCCACCATTCATATAATTAAAAATAGCCGAGTCGTAGTGCGACGAAGTATCAAAAGCACGTGTAGCAAAAAGCTTACGGTCTTCCAGGTCGGTAGCGCCTTCTTTTTCATTGAGCAGATCCAGCAGGTCTGCGTAGTAATCTCTGGAGCTTACGATCACGACATCTTTGAAATTTTTGGCCGCACCACGAATTAGCGCAATGCCCCCAATATCTATTTTTTCGATGATGTCTGCCTCACTAGCACCACTGGCTACGGTTTCCTCAAACGGGTATAAGTCTACGATCACCAGGTCTATCGGAGGAATTTCATATTGCTCCTTTTCCTTTTGGTCTCCTTCATGATCTCTGCGGTGCAGGATGCCTCCAAAGACTTTTGGGTGAAGCGTCTTCACACGCCCACCAAAGATGGAAGGATACTGGGTCACATCTTCCACCGGAGTAACCGGTACATTCATCTCTTCGATAAATTTTTGTGTACCGCCAGTAGAGTAGATTTTCACCCCCAGTTCGTTGAGTTTGCTGACAATCGGATCGAGTCCGTCCTTATAGAATACTGAAATTAGTGCTGATTGGATCTTTACTTTGCTCATGTGCCTGAAAAATAAGCTGCAAAGCTAAAGATTAATCCTTTTTTCTAACGCAATCCACGAATGTAATCCTCCACCACTACAGGAAAATGTTGGTGTTCCAGCTGGTGAATCTTTTGAGCCAACGAATCTGGCGTATCCTCTGCCCCCACAGCCACTTTGGCCTGAAACAAGGTACGACCTTCGTCATAGTTTTCATTTACCAGGTGGATCGTGATTCCGCTAAAGGGTTCTTTATTAGCAATTACGGCTTCATGCACGTGCTGTCCATACATTCCTTTGCCTCCGTAGCTGGGCAGTAGCGCCGGGTGGATGTTGATGATTTTGTCCGGAAAAGCCCCAATCAAATATTCTGGCACCTTCCATAAAAAGCCCGCAAGCACGATAAAATCTGCTTCAAATTTTTGTAGTCGATTCAAGAATTGCTCGTCGTGAAACGAGCTACGGTCAAACACTTCTGAAGGTACGCCCAGTTTTTTGGCTCGTTCCAGCACATACGCGTTGGGCTTATTGCAAAACACTGCACTTACGCTTATATCTTCCACAGCCTCAAAATGCTTGATTAATTGCTCTGCATTAGAGCCGCTACCAGAAGCAAAAACAACAATATTTCTATCACTCATAGTTTTGTTAAGATCATGCTTACCAGGCCCGAAAAAATAATCACGTTCGTAAAGCGAATTAACCAGGCATAGTCACGCTGACGATCGGCTTTGATCAGCCGGTAAATAAACCACAAAAATACCGGGCCTAGTGCGATAAAAAAGTATCTTACCCACCAGTTTTGCACTGCCACCAAATATGAAACCAACAAGCCAGCACTCCCCAGGCATACCAGGTAGATGAAGAACTTTGCTCCCCTAACCCCAAATATCACTGGAATACTCTGACATCCGAAAGCCGCATCGCCTTTTACATCTTCTATGTCTTTGATCACCTCTCTGATCAGTACGATAGCCATCGCAAAAGCGGCGTAGACATAAATCAGTATGGCATTGTTTTTTAAGTATACTGCCACTACCAGGAGCGTAAGGCCTGTGAGAAAGGCAATGATCAGATTTCCCAGCAGCGGCAAACGGCGTAAAAAATTGGAATAGTACCACAATGAAAAAACGGATAAGACATGGATAGCGCCCACGCGAACGTCTAAGAAAAAACCCAGAGCGATACCGCTGACACTCAACACAAAATGCGCCAACATCGCCAGTCTTCGCCGAAACAAAGTGCCCACCACCACGCGCTCCGGCCGATTGATCATATCGATCTTTTGATCATAGTAGTCATTGATGATATATCCTCCGGCTGCTATCATTACTGTGCTGGCTACCATCAGAAAAAAACCCATGCTGGCAATTTGCTCATACTTATGTGCGTAATCCCCCACCAGAAATATGGCAGATAAGTACTGCGTAGCTCCGATAATCAGCAAGTTGGGGATCCGGCTAGCCCGAAGAAAACCCACAAAATCATATCGGAGCAATCGGATCATAACTTACCTCGATCGGCAATTTGTTTACTTATCAGCTCGTACAGCCGCGCTACTTCCGGGTTATGCTCCAACAGCCCCAAATGTTTGTCCATGGTATTATGATCACCCCTCACTGCCGGACCAGTTTGAGCTTGCGCAGGAGGCATTCGCATGGCCTTGTCCACCGTCTCCTGAATAAGGTGCTGCAGGTCATTAAGTGCTACTGGTGATGAGGCCAAAAGCTCATCCGCCAGCACAAATAGGTGATTGGTAAAATTATTTGCTAAAACAGCTGCAAGATGTACACGCAAGCGCACATCGGACGTGAGCAACTTCACTTTGGGAGATAAAATTTTCGCCAGATCTGCTATCTGTTCTTGTACCTGAGCATTGTTTCCTTCTACAAACACAGGGATTTGACTCCAGTCTACAGGCTTGGATTTTGTAAAAGTTTGCAATGGATAAAGCACTCCATATCGCTCATGTGTAGCAAGTACTTTCATAGGCTGGGCTCCTGAAGTATGTAGTAAGATACTGTTTTTCGGAAAAGCCACCTCCATCAAGACCGTCTGCAAAACGGCATCAGGAACAGCAAGTAAGATAAAATCAGCTGATATACCTGCCATTTCTGCAGTAAGACACACATCCGAAGACAGCTGCAATGCATCGATAAAACTCTCACCGGAAACCCTTGACCTGGAAACAATATAGTCCGGGGAACGCCCTACAACTGCCAGTCGCTTTGCCAAATGAAAAGCTAAATTTCCAGTTCCGTATATAGCTATCTTTGGCTGCATAGCAGGTTATTCCATGCCTTTGTCACGCATTTTCTGAAACTCCCCATAGCGGCGAACAATCGCTACGGTAAATCCAACAACCAGCAAAAAGGTGCCTAACCACAGGATATTTATCCAGGGTTTCTTCACAGCCTCTATGATGATCCAGTCTTTTTGAGTAGTGCTTAAGCCAAACACAAAACGATTTTGCTCCGGCTCTATCGTTTGGATTGTGAGCCTGGACGCGAGATCATTCACTACATCGGGTATGCGTCCGGCCATTTTATCTTTTATCACATAGATGGGTTCAGCTGTGTACGTTTTGTTTTCACCCTCAATTTCTATGATCGCTTTCACTGCCACATCTCCAGGGCCAAGCGTCACTCCTGGTAGCTGCTGCACAGGCACCATTTCCACAAAACGCGCCACATAATCATTGATGAAAAACTGATCCCCTGGTGCTACTGCTATTTCTTCCACTTCGCTCCATTCAATTTCCTGTTCTGGATCTGGAAATGTCCTCACGTGGGTGTATAAGTCGGCAGTAAGCGTTCGGTTTATGTCAGGAGAATAAACGATCATGTCCATGGTCTCATTTATCTGAACCCGCGGATATAGCGTAAAGTCCCCTTTACCTGGCTGTGTATACACCACTTCGAAGTAGCTATTCTCCGCATTGATGATCTCCACTGTATCTCCCGGGCTCAGCCTGGTGCCATCACTACTCACGGTTTCGTTTCCAATAATCAGCTCCAATGGACCCGCTGCAGTTTCTATGTCATTCACGTCCACATAGCCATAGTCAGTGGTAAGCTTACGCATGCCTTTGTAGGTCATGAAATAGTCTTCCATTTGGCGAGGCTCGTTCAAAAAGAGGAGCAGGTTGTTTTGGTTTACTTCATCCGGAAACTCCTTACTCCAGAGCATCCCCGTGTTGTTCTTGGACAATATCTTGGAGTATCCAGAACTAAAAAGCACACCGATCAGCATCAAAGCGACTCCAATATGTGCTATCGCCCCTCCACTAAGTTTGATGTTTGATTTGGCTACCGAAAGGAATATTTTGGCATTGGCTACTACCGAGTACACCGATGTGGTCAGCAGCAGCAGGTACCAGATGTCTTGTACCTTGGCCACTATGAAAATCACAGCTGTAATCAAAAGTGAAATCATCACCGGTACTGTAAGCGCCTGCTTGAGCTTTTGCTTGTCCATTTTATTCCACCAGAAAAACTGCCCGGTACCCGACAGGAGTGCGAGTAAGATGGCAAAATACAATTGGAATTTGGTATAAAACTCCACCTGATCGGCCGGTGGGGCCATGTTGCTACTGCCGCCAAATAGCTCAACGATTTCGTTCCATACAGGAATGGATGTAGGTATGATTACCTGAAATGCCATGAGACACAGCACGGTAGCACCCATGAAAATCCAAAACTCACGGGAATATGCCGATGTTTCTTCTTCTGATGATGGCATTTTGCGCCAGGCCCGTACACACAGCAGAACAGCCAGCAGTATAAAAACAAATAAGTAGATCAGCAGCTGTCCTGATAATCCCAGGTCGGTAAACGAGTGAACTGACGAATTGCCCAGCACGCCACTACGGGTGAGAAATGTGCTATAGACTATAAGTATGTAACTGCTCAATATCAATATAACGGATGCCTTCAGCGCAGATGGGCTCTTTTTGAAGGCTATCATAGTATGGATGCCTGCAACCAGCACCAACCAAGGCACATATACTGCATTTTCTACGGGGTCCCAGTTCCAGTACCCACCAAAGTTGAGCGTTTCATACGCCCAGTAGGCACCCATAAGAATACCCACGCCCAGCACGCACGCTGAAAACTGCGCCCAGGGCAAAGCGGGACGAATCCATTCTTTGAACCTTCCTGTGATCAAGCCCGCTACAGCATAGGCAAATGGAATGACCGTAGTAGCAAACCCCAAAAACAACGTAGGCGGATGAATCACCATCCAGTAGTTCTGTAGTAGTGGATTGAGGCCGCGTCCATCTTCTGGAATATAGTCCGGCTGGATGCCAAAAATGGGGTCATTTACTACATCTCTCAGGAGCAAAAACGGAGAGCTTCCGATCTTCACATCAAAGATCACCACTCCCATAATCATAGATACCAAAAAGATTTGTGTGAAGGAAAAAACCGCCATCATAGAGGCTCTCCATGACTTATTGGTATGAATTAATACCAGGCCTAAGACAGCATTCCAAAACATCCAGAGCAGGAAAGATCCTTCCTGACCGTTCCAAAAGCTCGAAATCTGATAATATACCGGAAGAATCTTTGAGGTGTAGTTGTACACGTAGTGATACTCAAACATATGACCTGAAATCATTGCGAAAAGCGTACCTGCTATCGCAAAAATGGCCAGTGCGTGCACATAAAAGGCTCCCTTTGCAAAGCGAGCCCATGAGGTATCAGTGTTATGTATGTTTTTGGCAAATGCATATGTGGCTACTACAGCCGACACAAACGCCAGGATCACTAAAAAGTGCCCCAGATTTCCTACAAAATAGTGGATCATTCTTTAGACATTCACGCCTTCTTCCTGATATTTAGAAGGACATTTTAGTAATATTTTTTCAGCTACGAAGCGATCGTTTTGGTAAGCCCCTACTACCACTACCTGCTCAGATCGGAGAAAATCTGTGGGCATAGGGTTTGCATGGTATACGGTCTGTATTTCATTGTTTTCATCCACCATCTCAAACTTAAATGACAGCATGTTTGGGCTAGGGTGAATTCCTATTACATTGCCATTCTCGTCTTTGCGAAGCTTCCCTACCACGTGGATTTTGTTGGCATTGCCACTAGACGCCATTTCTTTGGCATCCTCAAAAGTGACATATGCACTGGCATCTCCTGCAGTAGACATAATCACCACTATGGCCATAGCTATGATGAGTATCCCAAGTATGTGACTTTTTTTCATTTTGCTCGATCGTTTATTTCGTCTTCCAGTTTTTTCACTTTTCGGTCTACACGTAGGAGGTAATAGAAAAAGCCTACCAGCAGAATGAGCACAATTCCAACCACCACGTAAATTTTACCCTCGCTGCGAAAGCTATCGGCCATGGGGATTTGTACTAGTACATTGTTCACAAAAACGGCAGGTTGTATCAATAAGTTCGATAAAATAGTCCGTAGCTCAATCATCGAGTTGTTCTTTTAATTTTCTATATCTGATTTTGATGGTAGCCACCCAAAAGCCCAGCAATGTCCATCCGATCACTGCCGGATAAAACACCAGGCGAAGATTGCTATCCAGATCATATGCATTAAACCCAGGGTTTCCTCCATTACCCGGATGGAGGCTATCGGTCATTCGAGGTAATATAAAAAGCAGAGGAATGAGTGCTGCAAACGCAAAAATATTATAAACAGACGCGATCTTGGCCCGCTGCTGCTCATCCTGAATACTCCCTCTAAGTATGAAATAAGCAAAATAGATCAACAAGCCAATGGCCGAAGCATTTTGCTTAGGATCGCTACTCCAGGGCTCGCCCCAGGTAAATGTGGCCCAAAACATACCGGTAATCATGCCCAACACACCAAAAACAATGCCTACTTCTGCCAGCTGGCTGCTCATGATGTCATTTTCCATACGGCCATTGGCAAGATACCGCACCGACTGTATGACTGATCCTAAAAAGAGAAACAACATACCAAACCACATGGGCACATGAAAGTGTAGTACCCGGATAGTTTCATTGAGAATGGGTAAACGAGGTACGGTAAACATAAATCCTCCTATCACTACATAGATCAGTAGTGCTATCGTTAGCCATTTCCACCAGTCCGTCCTCAGTAAATACTTCATGTGTTTAATTGTCTTTTATTGGTCACACGGAATGCCCTGCTGCACCATGGGTACACCGACCCTATATTTTACGTCTTCCTTGTAGTCGATATCGTTTTCTATGTGGACATTCATATGCTATGATTTCCAGGTGTAAGGAAACAATATGTAAGCGAGCGCAATAATAATAACATTCACACTCAGGAGGGTTATCAGGTTGCCGGTAATGTCGCTCCAGGCACCACCCAGCACCAATATTTGAGAATTGGAGATGGCTAAAATCAAAATAGGGATGATCACCGGAAAACCAAGAATGGCCATCATCACGGCATTGTTGTTGGTTTTGCTAGAGATAGACGACACCATAGTAAATGCTGCCGACAGCCCTATAGAACCTACAGCCAGATTGACCAAAAAGGCACCTATAGTGCGTACCGGAAAACCAAGAAACAACGCATAAAACAGCATGGCTATGGCCACCAGAATTAGCTGATAGATGCAGTAATAAATGAATTTGGCAACAATGATACGCTCCGGCTTTATTGCATAGAAATAATATAAGGTGCGGTCATCCTCTTGCGAAAAACTCTTTGCCACGGCATTGATAGAAACAAACAGAAGAATCACCCAAAAGAGGGCATTCCAAACCTCCGGACTGATAAAGCCTGAAAAAGACAAAAAACTGGTGATAATGAGTGATGCTATGTACAGTACAATGCCTGCCAATGGATAGCGCGTACGCCAATCTATCTGCCAATCCTTATATACCAGCCACCGCAACTGCTCAATCATGGCACAAAATTAAGGTGTGGCCACTACACTATACGCACCTATTGTTGTAAAAAGGCACAAATGATTTTAGCATTGCATAAAACCGCAAGCAAATTGGATACAAAAAACCCTATTCTCGTCACCGGCACCGCCGGGTTTATTGGCTTTCATCTGGCTCAGCGTCTGCTGCGCGAAGGATATCAGGTAGTAGGCATCGACATGGTCAACGACTATTATGATGTAAACCTCAAGGAAGCAAGACTTAAAGTCCTCGAAGCATACGAAGGCTATACCTTCTACCGCTTCAATCTGATGGACAAGGAACAACTCTTTGAAGTCTTTGACAAACACCAATTTGACTATGCCGTAAACCTGGCAGCCCAGGCTGGAGTGCGCCACTCGCTCACACATCCACAAGACTATGTGGACTACAACATCACCGGATTTCTCAACATTCTGGAAGCATGTCGCCACAAAGGCATCAAACATCTGGTCTATGCTTCATCAAGTTCGGTATACGGAGCCAATACGAATTTCCCATTTTCTGAAAGCCGCGGGGTAGACCACCCTGTTTCGCTATATGCGGCCTCTAAAAAAGCCAACGAAATGATGGCTCATTCTTATGCCCAGAATTATGGTGTCTGCTCTACTGGCCTGCGCTTTTTCTCCGTTTATGGCCCCTGGGGGCGACCTGACATGGCGCTGTTCATTTTTGCAAAACGTATGCTCGCCGGGGAAACCATAGATGTCTACAACAACGGCGAGATGCTGAGAGACTTTACCTACATAGATGACATAGTAGAAGGGGTCTATCGCTTGCTCCAGCAGCCTGCCGAACCAGACGCAAACTGGGACAGCAACAACCCAAACCCGTCACGAAGTACCTGGCCATTCCGAATCTACAACATCGGCAACAGTAGTCCCGTAAAACTCATGGACTTTGTGCATGCCATCGAAAAGGAGCTTGGCATCAAAGCCGACATCAACTTCATGCCCCTACAAACTGGTGATGTCCCCCAAAGTATATCGGACGTAAGTGCACTAGAAGAAGCTGTTGGTTATAAACCCTCCACATCCGTGGAAACAGGCATTAAAAACTTCATTAGCTGGTTTAGAGATTATTATAAACTATGAGTACTCAAAAAATATTAATTACCGGAGGAGCAGGCTTCATCGGCTCCCACGTGGTGAGGCTTTTTGTGCAGCGCTATTCGGACTATGAGATTTACAATCTGGATACACTCACCTATGCGGGAAATCTGGAAAACCTTCGCGATATCGAATCCAGCCCCAACTACCATTTTGTAAAGGGAGACATTTGCGATGAAGCTTTTATCGACGCACTTTTCGCCGAGCACCAGTTTGATGGAGTCATTCACCTGGCAGCCGAATCACACGTAGACCGCTCTATCAAAGACCCTATGGCATTTATCCGCACCAATGTGTTTGGTACAGTAAACCTACTCAATGCTGCCAAAAAGCATTGGGAGGATTTTACGGGTAAGCGCTTCTACCACATCAGTACCGATGAGGTGTATGGATCGCTCGGTGATACCGGGTTCTTTCTAGAAACCACGCCCTACGATCCCAAGTCGCCCTACTCCGCCTCCAAAGCCAGCTCCGATCACTTTGTGCGAGCATATGCCAACACCTACGGCCTGCCGGTGGTCATTTCCAACTGCTCCAACAACTATGGGCCTTACCAGTTTCCTGAAAAACTGATCCCACTGGTGATTCACAACATTCGCAACGAAAAACAGCTTCCTGTTTACGGAAAGGGAGAAAACATCCGCGACTGGCTGTACGTAATCGACCATGCACGGGCAATAGATGTCATTTACCATGAAGGTAAAGACAATGAGACCTACAACATTGGTGGGTTCAACGAATGGAAAAACATCGACCTGGTGCGCATGCTGTGTGACATCATGGATGAGAAGCTAGGTAAGCCAGTGGGCACTTCCCAGGAGCTCATCACATTTGTGACTGACCGTGCGGGACATGACCTGCGCTACGCCATCGATGCATCCAAAATCAAAGATGAACTGGGCTGGGAGCCCTCCCTTCAATTTGAGGAAGGTCTGCGAAAAACCGTAGATTGGTATTTAGAAAATCAGCAATGGCTCGATGATGTCACTTCGGGTGAATATCAAAATTATTATCAGGAGCATTACAAAGGATAACATGAAAGGAATCATACTAGCCGGCGGCAGTGGCACCAGATTACATCCGCTCACCTATGCGGTGAGCAAGCAAATTCTGCCGGTGTACGACAAGCCCATGATCTATTACCCACTGTCTGTGCTGATGCTTTCGGGCATTCGCGAGATATTGATCATTTCCACACCTCGTGACCTTCCGGTATTCAAAGAACTGCTGGGTGATGGTCGCCAGCTTGGGTGTGAGTTTACGTACGAGGTTCAAGAAAAACCCGAAGGACTGGCTCAGGCATTTCTGATAGGAGAACAGTTTATCGGCAATGACTCGGTATCGCTCATCCTGGGAGACAATATCTTCTATGCGTCTGGTTTTTCTAAAAAGCTACAATCGTGTGTGGACCCTGATGGCGGGCTGGTATTTGCCTACCGGGTAAATGACCCTGAGCGCTATGGTGTGGTGGATTTTGACGAAACGGGCAAGGTGCTGTCCATCGAAGAGAAGCCAGCCGAACCCAAGTCACACTATGCGGTGCCTGGCCTCTATTTTTATGACAACAACGTAATAGAAATCGCTAAAAACATCCAGCCGAGTGCACGTGGTGAGTTGGAAATCACTGAAGTAAACAACCAATACCTGCAGCAAGGCAAACTACGCGTGGAAAAGCTGGACCGGGGTACCGCCTGGCTAGATACGGGCACCTTTCAGTCGCTGATGCAGGCGGGCGAATTTGTGCATGCCATAGAAGCGCGCCAGGGCCTCAAAGTAGGTTGCATCGAAGAGGTAGCTTATAAAATGAACTTTATAGACCAGCAGCAGCTGGAAAAACTCGCAAAACCCTTGGTGAAAAGTGGGTATGGTGAGTACTTAATGAATGTCCCTAAATGGAAGTAATAGACACACCGCTCAAAGATTGTAGGATCATCAAAGCTCAAAAATTTGGTGATGAACGAGGTTTCTTTCTGGAGTCTTTCAATCAAAAAGAATTAGCAGCTGCTGGCATTTCCTTTGATGTTCGACAGATCAACTTTGCCAAATCACAGCAAAATGTACTCCGGGGCCTTCACTATCAGCTAGACCCACACGCTCAAACCAAGCTGGTAGGAGTCATCAATGGTGCAGTGCTGGACGTAGTAGTTGACCTGCGTGAAGACTCACCAAGCTATTTGCAGCATTATAAACTGAAAATAGACAGCCAGGATATTTTTCTCCTGGTACCAAGAGGCTTTGCACACGGATACTACACGCTGGCACCAGAAACAGTTTTTTACTATGCGGTAGATAATTTTTATCACCCAGAATCTGAGCGAGGTGTGCTGTATAATGATCCGGAGCTGGGGATCGACTGGGAACTTGCGGGTGAGCCTACCATTTCTGCCAAAGACCTCAAACAACCCACCATCAAAGAAATACAAAAGCTTACTGCTCGTTGAGCTCCCAGTTGTAGTCTTTATAGCTGATATCAGTATCCTCGGTGAGTTTCACATCCGCATACTGGTTGATGTACTCACGAATGGGCATCACGTCTTTAAAATCTCCCGCGTACCAGTCAAAGTACTTGGAAAGGCGAGCCTTTCGGGGCGTGATATCATTGTGAAAATCGCTATTGATAAAAATCCGGGCTTGCTCGTCAAACTGCTCATAAAGCTTGTCCGCCGTGTAGGCTTCACGCCTTAGTTTAGGACACGATTTGGAAGCGCAGTTCACTGCAAAATGGATTCCCGGCTCTTTCCATTTCTTCCTGAGAATACCATGTTCTACGTTGTTGAGGTCATATTCCTCTCCTCCGATCTTGATAAACTTGATGTCCCACGGAGTATTCACAAATGGAATCTGAATGGTGCTCCCAATGTCTTTGATGCTTTTCACAGGGTAGTGTTCCAATATAAGATCTATGGTGAAAGCATTGTACACGTTGATCCAGTAGGCAATTTCCTCCTCCTTGCTCCAGCTATCATTAGGAGCTGTACTTCTCAGCAGGTCCAGGTATTCAGTAAGTTGTGCCCGGTTTTTCTTCAGCCTTTGGTAGTCTACTTTGCCTTCATCTGTTACATATTCTTGTAAAAGCCTGGTGAACTGCTCATGTGACACGGGCTTACCGTCCTGCATATGCGGAGTAGGTGCTGCACACGCAAAGAGGGTAACGAAAACGATTAAAAATCCGAATAATCTCATACTGAAATACTTTCTTTAAGTAACATACGCCAATTGCATAGTGTTCGGATGCGCTGGCAGGACTATATGTCGCAGCAGCGTCATAGAGACATAAAAAAGCCCTTTTCAAGATACCTATTAATGCATCTTAAAAAGGGCTTCCGTCATTGCATAGCCTTTCGCTACTCGCCTATGAGTAGTTGAAATTCTACCCTTCGGTTTTTAGCACGATTCACTTCTGTATCATTGTTTACGAGTGGCTGAGACTCACCTTTACCCTCTACGCGTATGCGTCCTGCATTGATCCCTTTAGATACGAGGTGAGTTTTTACACGTTCTGCTCTATCCAAAGACAACTGATCATTGAACGCTTCACTACCCGAACTATCCGTATGACCGATAATCACAACATCATAATTGCTTTGGGCCTTAAGTATCGTTTCTACTTGTTTTAAAACTTCAATTGATTCTGGTGTGAAATTATCTGTAGCCAGCTCAAACCGAACTTCCTTGATGGCTTCCAGCTCCTGCTTGGCCTCCTCTGCGCTTTGCTTCGGCTCCTCGGATTGCGTTTGCTCAGGTTGCACTATTTCCGGCTTCTCTTCTTTGGGTTTAGGGCATCCTTTCTCTACTCCTGGCACCTCAGGACACTCATCGTCTATATCTACCACACCATCCCCATCACTGTCAGGGCAGCCTTTGTTGGCTTTGGCTCCCGCTAGCGTTGGGCAGCGATCCTCACTGTCTTTTATTCCATCACCATCTTGATCCGGACATCCTTGTAAGGCCGGCGAACCCGCCTGATTTGGACAACTGTCTTCCACATCTGGAACACCATCTCCATCCGCATCCATCACAGGACAACCACCATTGGCAGCCAGCCCAAACTCCCCTGGGCAATCATCCTTTTTGTCAGGAACTCCATCACCATCACGATCCCGCTCTGCCCATGGCATTCTATAAGAAAGCAACACCTCATGTGAAGCATTAGCCACATTGGCCAATTCTGGATCCACGATGTAATCAAACGCATAACCAATGCCTAAACTCTCAGTAGCCTTAAACTGCAAGAGCATGTTTACAGATTCTGTAGGTCGGAAGCCAAGGCCTGCACCTACCCGGTCATTCATCCATGCCACCACATTAAAATCTGTAGAAATAGCCCCATCTTCCACTAGCTTGAGTAAAACATTTGGCTCTAGCCGAAGTGTAGGATTTACCTGATAGCGGTACCCACCTGTCAAGAAATAATGGCGGGTTTCATCATAAAAAGTTTCTCCATTTGAGGTAAACTCTGAAGCCAACACTCCCGGCGCTGAGAACCCTACCCAGAAATTTGGTCGGTCAAAAAAGACTCCTACTCCGAAGTTTGGATTAGAACTACTTGTGCGCTGAGCAAAGTTGCGATCGTCATCCACCACATAGGCATCATTATAAGCCACTACCAAACGGTTAAGACTCCCGGAAACACCCATTGCCAGTTTGCCTCCCCATGCTTGTATGTGATAGCTGTAGTTGAGGGTGAGATTGGTCGCCGATGTGATAGCGATCTCGTCTCTACTAAAAGAAAGCCCCAAACCAATATTTCTGCCTGGAATATCCGAATCAACAGCAAAACTCTGTGTGTTCGGGGCACCTTCGAATCCCACCCACTGCCACCTACCCAAAGCGCGAGCATTGAGTCCGCCCGACACACCTGCAAATGCAGGGTTGTATAAAAGGCGACCGTACATAAACTGTGTATACTGGGGCTGCTGCTGTGCAAGCGAAACATGACCTGTAAACACCAATACTACCAGAACTAATATGATTGATTGAAATGATTTCATGATCGCTCCCTTTATTTTTTAATGATTAGATATCCTTTTTTTACTGTTTCGCCATCGAGCTCGATCACGTAGTAGTATGTACCATCTGGAAGTGAGCTCCCGAGCTTGAAACTATTGTTGGAAAGCCCGGTGAATGCATTGGAACCATTGTCATAGCTTTCCACCTCGTATACCACTGCACCCCAGCGGTTGAATATGGTCACCTTATTGTTCGGGAAGTTTTCGATTCCCGGTATTTCCCAGACTTCATTGGCCCCATCCCCGTCTGGACTTATACCCTGGGGTATTTCCTCTTTGGTGTTTTTGACCACCTCATCTGTCCTGGTTGCCCCCACATTGCCCAGCGCATCCGTCATGGTCACGCTCACAGTGATCACCCCATCCATCAGCGTACTCAGGTTGAGATCTGAAATAGTAATGGAAGTACCAGAAACACTTCCAGATCCAGTTTGGCTACCTGATCCTTCATCCGTAATCTCGTAAGTATAGGAAGCTCCATCTTCCGCATTGTCAATAGCAAATGCAACCCTGGTTTGATTCAATGTGTTGATAGCCTTATTGGTAAAAGCAACCAAAAAATCCTCCGGGCCTGAAAGGTCAACAGAAGTACTCACACTGGCAGCAGTATTGCCGTTAGTAGCGGCATCAAATGCCGTATTTTCTGCCAAAGTAATTACCGTCGTTCCTTCACTCATACCCGTAACTTCCAGCTCATAATTCGCCATCTGGCCGGTTAGTGAAGTAACTACTCCAGAGCTGAGCTCAAAATCAGAGCCCTCAAGACCAGACACCGGCTCAGAAAACTCAATAAACACGCTCACCGAAGGATCTACTCCTATTTCACTTTTTGATACAGACAATGTAGCTGAAGGCCTTGTGCCATCATAGAAATAAGAAATGGTGCTGGACGCCTCACTCTGGTTTCCTGCATCATCTTGAGCGGCTCCAGCAGGTATTTTCAAAGAGATATTGCCGTCTCCGTTGGCATCCACATCAAAGGTAAAAGTCATATTATCTGAGGTCTGCAGATCAGTGACGGTACCATTGGACACTTCTATATCTTCCGGGACTAAACCTTCAACTTCCTCATCGAATACCGCCGTAAAACTGATGGTTGACAGATTGGTCAAATCCCCCACATCGCTAGAAAGGGTCACTTTAGGAGCAATATTGTCCTGTAGTCGAATGACTAATTGCTCTTCCTCACTCGTATTGGTCCCATCACTTACGGTAAGGGTGAGCGTGTATTGAGGCGTGGCACCAAAATCGAGTTTTGACGCGTCTGCTACAGTGAGTTTTCCAGTAGCTTGATCAAGAGCGAAAATACCTTCGGCATTTCCAGCGATTATATCCCAGGTAAAACTGGTATTGGCATCACCATCCGTGGCAATGGCAGTACCTACGGTCGCTCCATTTTCGGCTTGCTCATCGAGGAAAAACTCCTGGCCCGCAGCTATTACAGGAGTACTGTCATCATCTAAAATGGTCACCACTCCCTGAGCAGAAATAGCTACATCCAGCGTAGTTCCACTTATTGCTGACAGACTCACCGTTACAGTTTCATCGGATTCATCCTGAGTATCTACCTGTGGTATCACGGTAAAAGTTTGAGTCTCACCAGCGACACCTGCAAAAGTCAACGTCTGACCAGTCAGCGCTGTGTAGTCGGTGCCTGCAGTTGCCGTTCCATCTGTCGTACTAGCATCTACCGTAAACCCGCCCTGTACAGCATTGTCCAAAGTCACCGTCACTGTGATCGCTCCCTCATCTTCGTTGCCCGACACATCTGCTATGGAAAGCGCTGCTGCATCGTCATTGGTAATGATAAGCGTAGCACCGTCTGTAATGTCTACGGCAAGTGAAGTAGCAGCCAGGTTGGACATGGCCACGGTCAAGGTTTCATCAGCCTCTAATTTACTATCGCTGGTAAGAGTTACTGTAAATGTCTGCTGCTCTCCCGCAGTACCCGCGAAAGTCAGGGTCTCTCCCGAAACTGCCGTGTAGTCCTCTGTGGAAGTAGCAGTGCCGTCTGTAGTGGACACATCTACCGCAAACCCGCCTTGCACTGCATTGTCCAGTGTTGCGGTCACCGTCATGGTTCCGTCGTTTTCATTTGCAGAAACATCTTGGATCGTCACAGCGGCTGTATCGTCATCAGTAATTGCCGCCAGCCCAGTATCATCTGCCATCAGGGCCATACCCGTAGGGTTTGACAGTGTTATTTCTAAGGTTTCTGTAGGTTCTAGTTGACTATCTGCGATGAGCACTACAGTCAGTGTTTTTGAGGTTTCGCCAGGAGCAAAAGTAAGTGTGCCGTCTGCCAGTGCATTAAAGTCTACCCCGGAAGTAGCCGTACCACCAGACACCGTATAATCCACGGTGATTTCTGCAGTTGGTGCCTTGTCAAGACTAATGGTGAATACCACGTCTGTAGTTCCTCCAGTACCTTCTTTCACTGACGGGTCATCTATGGATATCGAAGAGGCATCATCATCAATGAGCGTTACTGTAGCATCGTCAGTAATATCCACATTTAGCGATGTAGCGGCCAGATTACTTAGCGCAACGCTAAGAGTTTCGTTAGGCTCAGGATCTGAGTCCACTATAGGTGTAACCAAAAACGTTTGAGTCTCTCCAGATAAACCCGTAAAAGTTAATGTTTCACCAGATACCGGAGTATAATCGGTACCAGCGATAGCGGTACCATCAGTAGTGTTTGCATCCACAGTAAACCCACCCTGAACGGCGTTATCCAAGGTCACTGTAACCGAAATGGCACCGTCATCCTCATTACCTGATACATCTTCAATACTTAAAGAAGCCGAATCATCATTGAGAATAGTAGCGGTGGCTTCATCTGAAATATCTACAGAAAGTGATGTACCGGATAGATTGCCTTGAGCAATGGTAAAGGTCTCATTGGACTCCACCTTGGTATCAGCACCCAGCATCACTGAAAAATTTTGTGTCTCGCCTGCCGTACCAGCAAAAGTGAGCGTCTCTCCTGATAGGGATGTAAAATCTCCATCTCCTACCTCGGCAGTTCCATTCACAGTACTTATATCTACAGAAAAACCTCCCTGAACAGCATTGTCAAGAGTGGCTGTGAAGGTGATGGCACCAGCATCTTCCTGACCTGAAACATCAGCAATCGTTACTGCTGCCGCATCGTCATTCAAAATAGTGCCTGTAGCTACGTTAGTGATATCTACCCCCAAAGTAGTCCCGGACAAGTTGCTTTGTGTTATTGTGAAAGTCTCGTTGGCTTCCACTTTTGTGTCTGCACCAAAAGTAACTGTAGTGGTCTGCGTCTCGCCTGCAGCGCCAGCGAATGTCAACGTCTCACCAGATAGCGCCGTATAATCACCATCTCCTACAGTGGCAGTACCATCTGCCGTACTTACATCCACCGTAAAGCCTCCCTGAACAGCATTGTCCAGCGTGGCAGTGATGGTTACAGCACCATCACTTTCATTTCCAGATACATCTGCAATAGTTACCGCAGCAGCATCATCGTTGGTAATGGTACCAGTAGCCCCATCTGTAATGTCTACTGACAGTGAAGTTCCGGACAGATTGTTCTGAGAAACACTAAGCGTTTCATTTGCTTCCAGTTTTGTGTCAGCTCCAAGGTTTACTGTAAAAGTCTGCGTCTCTCCAGCCGTACCTACAAAGGTTAGCGTCTCACCTATCAGTGGTGTAAAATCTCCATCTCCTACCTGAGCGGTACCGTCTGCAGTACTCGCGTCTACAGAAAAACCTCCCTGCACCCCATTGTCCAATGTGGCTGTAAATGTGATTGTACCATTGTCCTCATTTTCCGACACATCGGCAATGGTCACAGCTGCAGCATCGTCGTTAGTGATAGTACCAGTAGCACCATCTGAAATATCTACTGACAATGTGGTACCAGACAAGTTGCTTTGAGATACACTTAGTGTCTCATTTGCTTCGAGCTTAGTGTCTGCTCCAAGGCTTACTGTAAAAGTCTGCGACTCTCCAGCCGTACCTACAAAAGTTAGCGTCTCCCCAGACAGTGGTGTAAAATCTCCATCTCCTACCTGAGCAGTACCGTCTGCGGTACTTACGTCCACAGTAAAACCTCCTTGAACCCCATTGTCTAATGTAGCTGCAAACGTAATTGTGCCATTGTCTTCACTTTCCGATACATCGGCAATGGTCACAGCAGCAGCATCGTCGTTGATGATAGTGCCCGTACCTGTCGCATCCCCAATTGCTGAAATTCCTGTATTGTTTGAAAGGGTAACTGTAATGGTTTCATTAGACTCCACAATGGCATCTCCTGATACTGTAACGTCTATCGTTTTACTGGACTCGCCAGCAGCAAAACTCAATGTGCCAGACGCTGCTGTATAGTCTGCACCTGCTGTGGCAGTACCATCAGAAGTAGCATAATCAACGGTCACACCTCCGGCAGGAGCTACTTTAGAAAGGCTCACTGTAAAAGTTAGAGTGCTTGTGCCACTTGCTCCTTCATTCACCGAGGGGTCATCGATAGAAATAAGCACAACATCATCATCTGTATTCGTTGCTGTGATGGTTTGATTGGCCAAAGGGTCGAAATTATCATCACTACTGGCATCGTTTATCGCCAGCGTAATGGTATAAACCACATCACCATCAATTACCGCATCATCCACTCCTGTTACATTTACAGTTTGAGGAAAGTCCCAATTCGCAGTAGTAAATGTCAGGCTAGACTGATCAACAGTGCCTTCACCAGTGTTATTACTTAGCACATCAATTACCACATTACTTGCAGGCTGGGCATCTAATACTACAGTAAAATCATCCGTAGTACCTTGTTCCGATGTGGTGGTACTTCTTCCACTTTCAATGATCGTAAATCCTGCTACATCATCATCAGTATTGCTCACACTGACCATTTGGTCACCGAGCGGGTCAAAGAAATCATCGCTACTTGCATCACTTACGGTCAAAGTGACATTAAAGCTGATTGTACCATCTATGATGTCATCGTCTACCCCTGTGACATTTACCGTCTGAGCCGAGTTCCAATTGGAAGTTGTAAACGTAAGGGAGGACAGGTCCACTGTTCCTTCTCCTGTATCTCCACTAGAAACAGAGATCACTACATCACTTTGCGGCTGAGCATCTAGTACTACGGTAAAACTATCACTGGATCCAGTTTCACTTATACTAGTGCTCCCGTCACTTTCCACCACTGTAAAGCCTGGAGTATCGTCATTGGTGATGGTACCCGTGCCCGTAAAATCATCTATCTGAGAGTCTCCAGTATTGTTTGAAAGGGTAACTGTAATGGTTTCATCTGCCTCTACCAGCACATCCCCCGCCAGGGTCACATCGATGGTTTTACTGGACTCGCCAGCAGCAAAACTCAACGTGCCAGAAGCTGCTGTATAGTCTGAACCTGCTGTGGCAGTACCATCAGAAGTAGCGTAATCCACTGTCACTCCTCCGGTCGGAGCTACATCAGAAAGACTTACGGTAAATGTAAGGGTGCTTGTGCCACTTGCTCCTTCATTCACTGAGGGGTCATCGATGGATATAGATACAGGATCGTCATTTAGTATGGTCGCTGTGGCTCCGTCTGTGATATCTATAGCACTACCCGTCACCGTTACAGTCGTCAGATTGCTCATAGATATGTTGATCGTCTCATCTGGTTCTGACGTGCCATCAGCAAAAGGAGTGATTGTAAACATTTCGGTCTCACTTGCGGTACCGGCAAAAGTCAGTGTATGATTCACCACCGCTGCATAGTCACTATCTACTGTAGTAGCCGTACCGTCTGAAGTGCTCACATCCACGTCAAAACCGCCATCAACTGCATTGTCAACCGTTACAGTCACTGTGATCGCACCATCATCCTCATTGCCACTCACATTGGCAATAGTCACTGTAGCCTGATCATCGTTATTAATAGTAATTGAGGCGCCATCCGTAATGTCTATATCACTAGCTGCCACTGTAGCGGGTGACAGGTTGCTCATACTAATAGATACCGTTTCATTAGCTTCTACTTTGGTGTCACTTCCCGGAGTGACTGTAAACGTCTCCGATTCACCAGCTGTCCCCGAAAAAGTCAAGGATTGACTCGTTACAGGGGTATAATCACTGTCTGCTGCGGTGGCTGTGCCATCTGATGTGCTCACATCTACATCAAATCCGCCATCCACTGCTTTGTCCAATGTAACCGTAACCGTAATCGCACCATCATTTTCATTACCACTAACATTAGCAATGGTCACCGTCGCCTGGTCATCATTGGTAATGGTGCCTGTGCCGGTGGCATCAGAAATGCTTGTATTTGTACCGGTAGCGCTTGTCAACGTTACCGTCAGCGTCTCATCATTCTCTACTATTTCGTCACCTGATACTGTCACATCGATGGTTTTGCTAGACTCGCCTGAGGCAAAGCTTAGCGTACCTGAGGCAGCAGTGTAATCTGAACCTGCAGCAGCTGTGCCGTTAGAAGTAGCATAGTCTACCGTAGCTCCACCAGCCGGAGCGGGACTGCTTAATGATACAGTAAACGTAAGTGTACTCGAACCACTGGCTCCTTCACTTACAGATGGGTCATTGATTGAAAAACGTGGAGAATCTTCAGTAGTGAAGTTTAGGGTAGCATTATCCGTAAAACCTGCATAACTATTGCCAGCCAGATCGTCTATGGATGAAGCAGGGATAGATAAGTAGTAACCCGTGGAAGCGCTCAAATCGGACCCCGGGTTAATCGTCAAAACTGAGCCCGATATGGATGCTACATTGCTAGTAGCCGTAGGATTAGCGGCATCTATTGAAAATATCGCAGCATCATCGCTAGATTGTTTTAGCTGAATGAAGCCAGTGCCAAATTGGATGTTTTCGTTGAACGTAAGCACCAAGTTTGCCGAGACTGATACACCAGTCGCGTTATCAGATGGTGTGCTGCTGCTCAGCGTAGGGTCGGCACCATCCACTATCAATGCTTTGTTTGCACCGAGGGAACCTGCAGCGCCTGGACTCGGTAGCGTAAGTACAGCTCCTGCACCTCCTCCATCTTGTATGGTACCTCCATTCAATGTAAGTGCACTGATGGAAACATAATCCAGGTCTGCACTTATATCTCCTGGCAGTACGGTGTAGCTAAATGTAAGAGTAAAAGAGGCTGAGCCACTTAGATAATTGATCACACGATCAGTAGTACCCGTTTCCAGCGTAAGCTGAGGAGTGCCTGAGACGACCACCGCTTCGTTAAAAGCTATCTGAACGGATATAGCATCACCCACTCTATAAGTTCCGTCTGCCGTACTAGCTGTCACGTTGGTCACAGTGGGTGCTACGGCACTGGAAATAACAGTGGTTGTATTGTCAGTGTCAGAATCTATACCATCGCTGACCTCCACTGTAAACGTAGTAGTCTCCGAAGAGGATGCTCGATTATCCGTAGGATTGAAGGATATTGCTCTCAGTCTGGACTGTAGATCCGCCGTGGTAGTACTGGCAATAGTATATGGACCAGTACCCGAAATACTTCCACCTGAAAGGACACCCTTGGCATTGTTATCCAGGGTAATGGTGGCTGATACATTATCACCATCTGCATCTGTGATGGTGATTCCGGAGAAGGGAGAGATGGTGGCATTGTCATTGACTGTCTGACCGGCCACTGTTCCTCCGATTACGGGTGCGTTGTTGGAGGCTACGGCGGCAGCAAAAACAAACTCATCAAACCAGGTAAAGAATCCGTTAATGCCAGCAATGATATCTATTCTATCAATGTTGTTAAATTGATCATCCAAGATAATAGTGCCGGTTTCTGTGGGACTTGGAGATGTAAAAACTCCTTGAGAAACTCCATTATCATATGCCTCAACTGTCTCCACTCCAAAAGCACCATGTTCATTGTTTATATAAAAGGACTGAAAATCCAGATTGGAACCATCTATTGTCTCTACCCTCAGTATGTTTCCGGAAGAAAAGCCCTGATGACCAATACATGCTGAAGAGCCCATCCCTTTCCAGCTGTGCTGAACAATATTACCTCCTATTGTTGTAAACCTGATGTTAGAATTATCAGAGCTAATAAAAGTAGTAGACCCCGTATTGTTGTCATTCGTAAAGCCGTCACCATTAAAAGTGACAGTCGTCTGAGCCCAGGCTAAAATTGAGTAACAAGTAAATAGGAGACCTAACAGTAACCGTTTCATATTAGGTGAATGATACGTATCTCGGCAGTCAATTCTGGTGATAGCTGCAAGCCAGCTATGGATGTAGGTTTTGATCATGTCTGGTGAAAAAAATTTAGTCTGTTCAAAGCTATCTCAAACAGAAGTAGGGAACCATAAAATTCATGAGACCTTAAAGCAGTCGTAAGCCATTATTCGATTAACAAAAGTTTTCTTCCGATTAATCAACATTTCATATAACTGGGAAAAATTTCCAATTACTCAAGGCTAAAATAATTCCTGGTCTACAACTAGATTTTGGTTTTGTTGTGAAGAGGTGGATTTTTGTGGTAAAAGTGCCTAGCTCATAAGCGCCAAAATATACGAGGCAAGGTCCAATTCACTAATCATCATGCGGATACGTTTGTAATGCGAACACCCAAACCATTCTAAATCGAGAGAACTGTTATGCGTTAGATATCTATTCTAATAAGGGGGTAAAATGGTATACATGCTATGGTCGAGAAGGGTAGGTACCATCCATGGCAATCACAAAATTAAGCGCTAAGAAAGGTTGTCTATTGGATATTGCCTCCCCTGCTCCTGAAAATTCTGTTGATCCGGTCACTACACCGTTAGTAAGCTGCGAATTCACAGTAACCTCTACTGATCCAGAAATTTCCACATTACCATCAGCCATCTTTTCGTTTGAAGTAGCAGCATAGGAATTCCCCCCTAAGGTAAACGCATTATAGGCATCCGTTGGATTATTGGTTGATGGTGGGCCTCCAAATGATTTAACAGTTCCTATAAGGCCGGAGGTATCAGCAGAAGCCGTTGTGGTGATAGTAGCATTCACAGATGCCGAATTAATGGCATGAGAATGAGCTGGTAAATTATCCACCGTTAAGGTATTTAGTTCTTTCCCTCCAAAATAGCCAAACGGATAGGCATATGTGAACCCTGGAGGTGGAGCAGCAGCATAATGGATAGGAGCACGTCCCCTTAAGTCTGGAAGACCAAAACTAGTTCGACCATCGCCTCCAAAAGCAGTACCTACTAAAGAGTACAATGCTGAATTGTCCACAATTGACACAATTTCGCCATTACACAATGCCCAGTAATTTGGAGCCCAATCATAACTCAAAATTGATATCTGCCCGAGAAATGGATCAGTCATAGCATTAAGATTATAAAACTAAACTTGCTCAATATTAGTAAATTTTCCCACCACATTATAAATCCTTCCGTATGCACTATGCATTATATTTAAACACATAGGTAGTTGTTATACCATCCAGAAATGTTCTCTGAATAGACCGATTCAAATATGCTATGACTAGAACGAATTCCTTCACCCTTCCCAATTATAACCCTCTTGATGTCATTACCTGAAAGATGAATTTTCTCAATATCAATGTTTGGATTTGGAAAAGAACTATGATTGATAAACTTCCGCTCTCCTCTCGGAGATGAGATTTGCAGTGAATGAAGTTGGCTCAATGTGTCTTGACTGCCTTTGATTAAAAAAGGATAAAGGTTTTCCAATGCTCTTCCTACTTCATAGCCCAACAAAGAAAAGTGATTGGCCATACCTCCTGTTTGTGTAAGATGTACTTTTTTGAATGCCTGATTTTCAACACTATCAGTTTCATAGTGCCAAACGGAAGCTCCATACATAGTTAAGTTAAGGCTCTTAATCTTGTTGAGCACTTCAAAAGAAATCATATGGGGTGTTGCCACTAAAGGAATTTCACCTGCTAAGCCTTCTTCCTTATACGCCTCAAAAAAATCCAAAGCCTCTGTACCCGAAAACATGGCGTGCAAAAAATCAGGTTGCTCCATTTTAATGACCCGAACATATTCCCTGACCGATTCCTTAATGTTATTTTGGCCGCCACGAAATGGAATTAATGCCCACTGCATTTCTGATGGCCTCCTATATTGTGTTCCCAGTCGAAACGCGCTGGGAAGGTGATACCCTGCTTCGTAGGAAGGCATGATCACCGCACCACTACCTCCAAATTCTGATTGTGCCCAATAACCAAGAGCGAATTCTACCTGCCACATTTCATAGCTATTGTAAAAGACATATGGAGAGTGCTCACTACGCAGGGGTAGGTATTCGCCTAAATCAATAAAAAGACATGGCTTTTTAAATCTATTTATCAGGGAATAAACATCACGAATAGACCTGTAATTGACCATTCCGGTGATAATATCAACATTGTGAAAAGCAACAAGCTTTTCGATTGCTGGCCTAAGCGCCCCGGGTTGTCCTTGATGTATAAACTCTGGGAAGAACTGAAATTGATTATGTAATCTCTCAGGAATTCCAGATAATATCCCATCCATAATTTCATGACCTATGTTTGGGTAAATGGTGGAAAAAGGACTCAGAAATCCAACTTTAATTTGGCGCAAAGCAATACTCTATTTATAATTCAAGAATTATCTTTTTCTAAAGTAAAAAACAAGACTTACTTAGAAACACAAACTGATGAGATTTAACAAAGTATCTTTCCTAACCTGCGTAGGACTCTCTGCTCCAATTGTAAAAACCCTTTATGCAAATGATCTTCTCGATAAGCTTCTAATCGAAGAAAATTATGACTACATCAAACCAGCATTTAACTTTATTCCAGACCATAAAATCAGACTAATTCGTAAAGATTCTGAATTCCCTATTGATAAGAATTGTAAGTTGGTTTTTGCGCTTTCATATCCCCATAAACTGCCTAAAACGGACATTCCAATCTTGAACATACATTTTGGTGCATTACCAGAAAACAGAGGACCTGACCCTGTTTTTTGGACAATTAGAAATAACCAAGAATTATGTTTTGTAACGATACATGAAATAGCTCCAGTGTTTGATACCGGAGCTGTTGTAATAAAAAGGAGTTTTCAAGTAAGGCCAGAAGAAACGTATGGAGGCATGTATTCCCGGCTCGTCTATCTGACGATACCCATGATTGAAGAATTGATGAAGCATGGATTCAAGAGTACAACTGCTCAGAATGAAAACGATGCTATAACCAATAAGCTCCCAAAAGAACCCGATCTGACTATAGATTGGAAGACAATGTCATCATCTGAAATCAACTGCCTGGTGCGTGCATGCAATCCAAAATATGGGGGTGCCATCACCACATTGAATGGTGTAGTTCTCAGGATACTTGAAATTTCTCCGATAAACATCAACATGAAGCCTGGAGAAATACCAAAACCGGGAATGATCGTTCACTCGAGCAATGCACACGGAATAGCTGTGGCATGCGCTGATGGACTATTCATCAAACTTAATATAGCATCGGTAACCGAGGGATTTTTGACTGGCAACACGTTATCAAATATGGGCGTTCAGACCGGTACAATTTTGGGCCAATGAATAGCTGTCATCGATTACGATTGAATTCGACCGTGCTCTGTTTACCTGCAACTACTGTAACTTTCGCTCAGGCAGGCCGAAGAAATAATCCTGAAATTCAACCCAACATATGAACCTTAAATCAGCACTAGAAGATATACTTTTCAGTAATCAAGACTTCTCCCTGATAAGCCGAGGTATCAACTATCTGTATGAAAGGTTCAGTGAGACCACCAACATCTATGCGGGTAACCTCACAAATGAGCACATGAAGGAAACTGCAAATGGCAAGGTAGTTACTCCTATTCATGCTGCGCACTGTCTTAAAGAACTGGCAAGAACTACCCATTTCCTGAGAGCCATTCACCTGGCCATAGAACATCACCTGAAGTATAAGAAATCCATCAGAATACTTTATGCAGGCTGTGGTCCTTACGGAACGTTGTTGACTCCATTTTCCTCAATTTATTCGGCTGATCAAATCCAATTCACCTTCCTCGAAATAGAAGAAGAATCAGTTAACTCAGTAAAATCTCTTTACACAGAATTGAGCATCAGTGAATATTTAGAATCCACCCATCTGTGTGATGCTACTGATCCTGAACTCTCTTTGGCAGGATCATTCGACATCATAATTAGTGAGACTATGCAAATGGCACTCAACAACGAGTGCCAGGTACCTATCACTCGAAATATGGTTCGGTTCTTGACAAAAGAAGGCACTTTTATTCCCGAGCGCATTGCTTTGGACGTTTATCTCGTAGGGAGAAAAAAAGACCCACTTGTACCGGACTCTGACGAAAAGGAATTCGTAGGTACAGCCTTTGATTTTGATATCAACAACCTTCCAGCAAAAGACTCTGAAACCATTCTCACTATTCCAAAAAGCGCCCTTGAATACCTCAAACTATACACAAATATTCACTTATTCGGAGAGGAATGCTTAAAAGCCTACCAATGTAGTCTCACCATGCCACTGATTCTAGATAGACCCTTAAAGAAAGCGGGTAGATCAATAAGGTTTTGGTACGAAGAAAATGAAAGGCCTAAACTGAAATTTGAGTACCTGCCTGAAAATAGCTAAGGGTAATCTGATCGCATTATTTTTTCATGACAATAGGATGCGGGTAATAATGGTTCTCTGTGGTTTATCAATTGCTCAATTTCTTTTGCTTCATTTTCCACATCATTAGGAAGTCCATCGAACAACTCGCCAAACGCAGCAGTATCTCTCACCCTCCTCTGAACCATCGCCATCCATTTTTGGCGAAGTTCAGCCCAGTACAAAGAATGATGACCTTCCTCTACGATGGCATCATAAGGCCTCATTTCCAAATAGATAGTGCGCCTTACGTCATTGGTTACCTTAGCCTTTGAGCAGTGAAGCACCATGATATCATGTATGATGATATCTCCGGCTTTTGCCGTACACTCCATATATCCGGGTATGCTCCACCCATACTGTTTGGTCAGACTACAAATGTCCTGAAGTTTTTTCTGACTACCCGGAACATACCTCAGGCAGCCATCTCCGGCAGGTGAATCATCCAGATAAATACCTATATTCAGGTAAGGAAAACGTCGGTTGTGGGGAGCATCCTGATGCCACAAAACCGTGGAATCCCTACCAGCTCGTTTGTACATCAAATCACACGACAAAGGCACTGCACCACGACCACAAAACTTACTAGCTATCTCTAGTATAGCAGGCAATGCCAATAATTCCAACAATGCATCGGGGTAGACTGGCAGCAAATGATTTTGTCTTAGAATCAACTTTTCCTTTTCGGAGCTGGCATGTACATTGGAATGAACTTCAGGCGCCTGCCGTACCTTCTGCTCCAGATCATAGGCCAGCTGTTGCCATTGCCGTAGGACGTTCACAGGTATGGCGTTGGGTATATGCAAAAACCCAGTTTTCTTATACTGATCTATTTGTTCGGAGGTAATTGGCATTTAAT
Organism: Marinoscillum furvescens DSM 4134; assembly: GCF_003386095.1. GTDB lineage: Bacteria > Bacteroidota > Bacteroidia > Cytophagales > Cyclobacteriaceae > Marinoscillum > Marinoscillum furvescens. Next base: position 300,691 of record NZ_QREG01000003.1, read on the forward strand.
TGAATAAGATGGAAAGCAAATGGCATAAAATCTACCTTCCTTTTTTCAGCAATGTTATCTGGCAATTTTCAACATTTTCACCTTATCCACAGCATATTTCTTGCTCTTCACAACATTTCTTTTGTCATTGAGGTAATTAATTCATTTTAGATAACGACTTTTCAATCACCGATGACTATTAGATCCTTTATAAAGCAAATGCTCGATTCGGTTTTACGCACGAATCAATTGGCAAGCAACACCAACAGCCAAGGGTACTACGTGTTGGATGAGTTGGAGGCAAATACTGCTGTGGATCTATTGCCCTCCAATGGCATGTATAACTCCGACCTGATAGTCAAATGGTCAGAAAAGGTGGCTAGACATCTGCTAGATATCATTCGGCATGACCTGCTTATCAGCTATGGGCACACCATCCCTACTTCCATACAGCTACAACTGGAAAAGTCTGAAACAAAACTACACCATCAGCTATCAGCATTTTTAGCTAGTGGTCGCGGAAGATGGCTTGAAGATTCGTTTCTTGAGCAATTCATGGAATTGCTTCAGATCGAATATACCATTCAATGCAAGTCTTTGAACATACCAGTAAGAAAAGAGACAGTACCACTGATCCTGATAGGATTTATTCAGCTCTTTCGAAATTCCCATTGGCATCAACCACTTGAAATGGCCACTACGCGAGCGATTACAGCTAATTGCGTTCAACTAAATATCGCTATCACCACCAAATGAGGCATACAGGCCACAAGACCGATTTTCACCTGCGCAAAGATGTCTTTCGGCATCTGCCTTCTCTGGTATTTAATGAGCAGGAACAAACGCAAATGGAGGAAAAACTTTCGGAAGCCATTCAGCGCATTCCGGGCAAACTCTATGACTTGCTTGGCCCATCGGCCAGCTTCTGCCAGTTTGATGAAGTGATCAATGAATTGCAACAATTAGCCGTTCCTAATACGTTTCAGGGTTTCTTTAATCTGCTACTGCTCGACTATTATACCTGCAATCTCGACCTCCCTTCTACAAAGCGATTTGAGAAAAAGCTGGGTCATCCGACTTATCGCAGCTATGTGATCCATCGGGTGACGGATGAGCTACTGTCGGTGCTGGATGCCATTTACATAGCTCAGGCTCTACCCCGCATTCGCATCGATCAGCAAGCCGTAAATGTGCAGCTGGAAACACACCCGTATCTCTCTACAAAACTGACCATAGAGCTGCCGATCCAAAAGAACTGGTACCTGACCTATGCACAGCAAGCCTGGATGCAGGTCAAAACACTACTGGATAACGGCCAACCGGCTATCATTTATTTCGTTACCGATGAAGAATTGCTCAGGCAGCCGAGTTGGGTGGTCTTCAATTATGAAATACCCGACAGCCGAACGATCGTCCTTGGTGGCATAAACGCCGCTGGCAAGCACTCGGAACTGAAGCTCACTTTCCAGGAAGATTTTCAAATAGAGGTGGTCGGTCAGGAAAAGACAGATTCAGCAGTTTCCGTGCATACAATCCACTACGTGCCTCACACACTCTCCTTGCCCCCGGCCACTAGCTGGCTGGAGAGACAATTCCATCCGATTATCACCAATCGGCATCTCAGGAGATTGCATCGGAGGGTGAAGGTGGGGTGATAAAGAGTCGGAAATTGGACTCTAATTATAAGAAATAATGATAATCTTGATGATAAATTATAAGATTATTATTTGTGTTGGGATTTCCATATTCAGCCCCATCAAAAGTTTCCGATGAAATTAATCTAATCTTCAAATTATAACAATTAGCTAACCCAAGAATTTCTAATTCACCGCCCCATGAGTTTGTAGTTTCTAGATTAATTACATATAGATTTCTGTCGTTTCTATTCTGCAAAAAGTCGATCATTCCATACTGGCCATAGTGATTTCTAAAATAATTGGCAAGCTCTGTTCTTACTCTAAGATATAAGTTTTGATCTCCATATATATGTTGGGCAACACATCTGTATAGACAGTTACCGTCCTTACGGATAGAATTTGGATCACAACTAGAATTCCTTTTACCGGAAACTTTCTTTTTACTAACCTGTACATAGGGCAAATCGACATAAATCGGACAATGATCAGGTTGGTTCTTATCAGAAGAGTTTTTGGTCTTGTCACGCAATACTCTAGTTGTATTACTTACTATAACATTTCTTCGCTTAATATCTATTGGCTCAAAGTCCTTCAAGTCATATTTCCCATGTCTCAAAGAATCATTCTCTTTTGAAATGAATATTTTATCAAGTGGATTACTTGCTCTAGAAGTACCTGGATTTTGCAAGAGAGAATAAGATCCATTTGATCTTGTTCTAGAACCTAAGGCATTCCCACCTGTATTAAGATCTCCAATTATAAGGTCAACACTCTCTTGTTTTCCTATTTTTAGAATTGAATTTTGATAATCAGCTGAGTCCTCTTTTCCATTGCCCCATATGGCATGACAGGACAATATTTTGTAAAACTTACCCCCCGGAGTTTTAATCTCTAACATCAATGCAGAGTTCGCTCCTACCAATATATCTTTACTAGAGAAGCGTATATTAGTGATCCTCTTTTCATTATAAATATAAAATATCTTTTCAGGCTTCTTGCTCCCTGTAGTAGTTATATGTCCTAATCGTATACCATTCTCTTTCATAAACTTTGCATAGATTCCGGATTGGTATTCTTTCAACATCAGAACACTCGGCTCCAAAACAAAGATTAAATCCCAGTCTTCAGCATCAAAATATGCGATAATTGCATTTAACTCTACATTGCCTCTTGTATTCCATGAAACTATTCGAATATTATTCATAATCTGTAGTGTAAGTTGTAATTGGTCTAGGATTCTGAAAATATCAGTTTAAGGACATTTTGTTATTCACCTTCCGAAGATTAATAACGTTACAAGGTTTTTCATAAGTTAAAGTAACCCGGTCTTCAAGTATTGAGAACATGGATCCCAAATCATACCATCAGAATGGTAATTATCATAAGGTTTACGTTATACAAGAGTGGAAGCTTAGTTTCTACTCACCTCACCTGCATCCTTCTTAGCTCCCGCATCCCTCCATTCCACACATCCAAATCAACACTTGAATGATTGATGCCTTGAACTGTGCCGGTAGCTGAATACTGCCACATTGCATAATCCTTCCAGCCCATTGGGAGCTCATTGGGTTTTTCTCCATCTTCCCACTGAGCCAGCCACAGCGGATATTCGCCCATGTCCGCTTTTACGTGCTCGTTCCAAAAGGGTACGTCACAGTAGATCATGGGCTTATGATTGACTTGCTGCTCTACGGTCTTTAGCCATTTTTCTAGCTCATTGACCAGTTGCTCGCTCCCTCCAGAAGCAGCAACCTCCACATCCACTGCGCTGATCATGTCCTCCTTTTTCAGTTTCACGGTTTTCAGGAAGTGCCTGGCCTGACGTTCACCATCTTCATCCGGATCAAAGAAGTGATAAGCCCCACGATGAAAGCCGTGTTTCCGAGCATTTTCCCAATTTTGATGAAACCGGGGATCCACATCGGTCAGCCCCTGGGTCGCTTTGATGTACACAAAGGTGATACCCGACCGCTTCAAAGCCCCCCAGTCTAACTCACCATCCCAGTGGCTAATGTCTACTCCACGAACGGGATGATGAGCTTCTACCTTCCGCCTCCTCTCTGAAAAATGAACATGATCTTTGACCTTTTCCACCAGCCGATTTTCTTCATGCTTAGCCACTAGTTTCACCACCCGATCGAACAGATCCAGGGATAGGTGTGCGGTATGGATTAGCAAGATCAACAGCAACAAGCCATAAAGACCGACTATTCTCATCTCCTTCTAAAGCAAACGTTCATTTCTACTGGCAAATCGCCTTCTGTTTCGCCTATTGCTCCATTCAGTTCTCCAGTATCTGAGCTGAGGCTCATCGAAAACCTAAATGATGACTCGGTGAGCACCGGATGGTTCGTGACTGAAGCGTCAACGCTCGATTGCGCATCATTCAAAGCATCCTGAAGCAATCCAAATAGCTCACTGAGTGTCATCGAATCCGACATTAGCTATTGCCTTTGCTCCCTTGATTTGCTCCGCTTTTGTTGTTACTCTGCTGGCTATTGCTACCTCCCGATGGGATAGGCTCCACACAGCTAGCCATCACGTCCATGAGCTTATTCATACCCTCTGGTATAGGCTGCTGTAGGGCTTGTACATGCACATCATAGGTAGCCGACTGATCGGATTGACGTTTGTTATTGGTTTTCACATCCACACTACCACTCATACTTACTTTCCCAAAGCCCCAGCTATCATCGGCTTTCACTTTGGCATCATCATCATTGGTAGTGGACTTTGAAAGTTGTGTGCTGACTTTTACGGTAAGGTCAATATTCACGCTCTGAATCAGGAGAGCCGGTATTGGCACCAACCCAAGCAAAGGTGCCTGCACAGAAATACTCTGTGATTCCATTTGCATGGTGGTAGGATTCTGATATGGGCGCGTTAGTTCAAACTCTACCAGATTGGTTTTACTGTCCTTAAAACCGATTTTGTTGATGAACTCCACCAGTACGGTTGCCAGTGCCTGATTGGATCGTGCGGCTGCCATCAGCGGCGTAGATATCAGGTAATCGATGGGTACTCCCTGTAGTGCGGAAAACGGACTACTGCTTTGATCTCCATTCATAATTATCTCGTTTGTATTTTACAGTGATTTAGTTTTTGATTTAAGCGGTCTACAATCCTGGACATCCCCTCTGCTGGGATATCCTGTTTTATTTTTAAGTGCATTTTGACATTTTGACGCCTGGATCTGGGTGTATCCAGCATGCCTTTCAGTGCATGCCCATCCTTTATTTTCACCGATTGATGGAGCTTAAAATGTGACTTGATCTTTACCTGGTGAATACCCAATGGATGCCATGGCTGCAATAGCCCTTTTGGAAAATGAAGTACCGAAGATTTTCCATCTGTTCGATAACTCGGTGGTATAGCTATTTTCACGGTATCAAGTGTACGCTCCGGGCCCTCAGAAAATGAAAACCGCACAAACTCCTTCATTTCCATTTTACAAAGTTCGGACTGCACCTTTTGAGCTATCCGTACTTGATTGGTGATATGATCGGTGAAGCAATACATGCAGATTAGTGAATTTTGCGATTCAGTGCATCATGCATGCGAGCCACTCCTTCAGAAGGATTACCTGACGATATCTTCATGTTGATTTTTATAGGGGAATGAGAGCTGTCTTTAGCTTCATCCATATCCACGATCAACTTTTTCTCTCCCGATTTTAGAAGACCAATACGGTTGTAATAGCATTGAAAACCCATTTCAAGCTCTTCTATCCTCATCGATTGATGAGAGGCCAAGGCACCCGTGGGAATATCTACCGGCTGCTCTGTGTCTTCACCTTCTGCAATGTGCTGCTGAGGGAGCTTTACTTTTAGTGTTTTAGGCTCGTAGGTTTGATTATCCTTGTTATAAGCCAGGTGGTCTTTGAAGGCATTCATTTCATGATCATGAAGCTCTTTGTTGGCAGCCTTTGCGGCAGACATGAATGACTTCAACAGGTCATTTAAGGTTAGGACAGACATCAGTTTATACCTTTTATTTTATTGACCTCAGTCATAAATTCTTCCAGTAGCTGGAGAGGTTCTCTGTTCTTTTCCTGATTCACTTTGAGCGTAGAGCCACAGCCATTGCACAGCGCCTGCGCAGCACCGAAGAGTACATCCAAAGAAACCACTATAGGGGTCTGGCAATGCGGGCAAGAAATTTTTGGAGAAGATCCTTGATACATGATTCTATTACGTTTAAAACATTAGAATAATGATCATTAACTTTTAGGAGAGCACACAACGTTTTGTTGTAAACACCTCATTCTTTGTTGTAAAGGAAACGCATCCATACTTCCCGTTCATCACCAATTCCTTCCACACTATCATCAATAAATCCTAAGCTGAGTCTCAGGTTTCTGGGTTTGTCTAGCTATTTTCGATTATTCAAACTGTCAATACTGGATATACCAACCCATGCGTTCAAAGAAGATACTGATCATAGAAGACGATGACGAAATTAGCCTCTACCTTCAGTTCCTCCTAAATAAACTGAAGTACCAATCTTTAGGAATCACAAAAAACTACTATGACTCTATCGAAAAGATTGAAAGCTGTCATCCAGAGCTTCTTTTGATAGACATTAAGCTAAAAGGCGAAAAAACAGGTGTAGATATAGCCAAATACGTTGCTGACACTACTGGGATACCAGTGATATTTATCACATCAGTGGCTATCACAGACGTTCTTTCAGAAATCAAACTTCCCAATGTGAAAGGGTTTTTAAGTAAGCCCTTTAAAGATGACGATCTTCTGGCTGCAATCGAACTAGCCACACCTGCTTCAAATCAGCAAAGTCTTGCCTCCAATCAATCATTTTTTATTCGTCAGAAAAGTGGCTTCATAAGGCTGGACAAAAAGGAAATTAGATATATGGAAGCAGACGGCAGCTACACCAACATCCATGCAGACCGAAAGTATGTAATCCGTAAAAACCTGAAGGAATCCGAAGAACTGGTGAATTCAAATGATTTTATCAGAATTCACCGCTCATATATTATCAATGAATGCCAGGTGGTCAACATCCGAACAAATGAAGTAGACTTGAATGACATCACACTTCCACTAAGCAAAAGTGGTTATGAGCTCATTAAGTCGCGGTTCAACTTATAGTCGCGAGTTTAATTTCTTGGCAGGGTAAATTTCACCACGGTCCCATTTCCATGAGGCTCAGCCCATATTTTGCCCTGGTGTGTCTCTACAAATTCACGCGAAAGCGATAAACCAAGACCTGTACCTGCCTCTCCTTCCGTGCCTGAGTCAAACGTGGCTCCCAGGTCAAAAATATCCTCATCTGGTAGCCCGATCCCTTCATCTTCAATAGAGAATAAAAATTCCCCCGGCATTTCTTCCAGATTCAATGTAATCTTGTTTCCACGAGGAGTATACTTTACCGCATTGCTGAGCACATTTCGAATGACTGTCTGGATCATTTCCGCATCTGCCCGTACAAATACTTTCTCATTCAAATTGTTCTCTACTTTCAGCTCCTTAGCCGCAATGCTCGTGTGTAGCAGTTCGATAGTATCCTTCATTAATTGAGAAGCATCTACGTTTCTAAACTGTGGGTTAATACCTGACAACTGACTTTTGGCCCATTTGAGCATATTGTCAAGGAATTCGCTAACACTTCTCAAACGATGCCTCGTCTGTATTACGCTTTGCCTAAAACGCTCTTCATCCAGCCCACCTTCGAGCAGCATGTTGAGGCTGCCTTCCAACCCAAAAAGCGGATTGCGAATATCATGAGACAGCAAGGATATCATCTTTTCTTTTGCATTATTAAGCGCCTCTAGTTGGGCATTCTGCTCATTGAGGATGATTTTAGACCTTCGCTCATTCAGCCTGTTTCGATTGATCAAATAGACCACCACAATGAGAAACACCACAATCACAAGCACTAAAACAAAGAGGTTCCTGCGTTCACTTTCAGCCCGGTCAGCTCTGGCTTGCTCCGAGGCAATGGCAAATTCCATCTCCTTTTTATCCTGCTGAAAAGCAAATTCCGTTTCTAGTTTAGCCGTATTCTGTATTTGCTCTTTGTTCAGCAGGCTATCACTGGCCGACTTAAATTTCTCCAGGTAGACAAGTGATTTTTCCCAATCTTTCCCCTCCTTGTAGTACTCATAAAGTGCTCTCGAAGCATCGCGCTTAAGATCAGTACGCCCTACAGAATCCGCTATCGAATAAGCTTTTTCCCACAATCGCTGAGCTTTTGCCTTCCTGCCAAGTTCAGCGTAATAATTCCCCAACACTATTTGATTCGCGCTTACTACGGATCGCTCTTTGCAAGACTGAGCCTCTTTCATACTTTTCTCAGCATAGTACCTTGTAGAGTCCAATACACCCAGGTCTAAGTAAGCTTGAGCCTTGTGGGCTAAAGGATACATTAGAAAGCAATTACTCTCTGACCAGTGCTGCATGCATAAATTCAGCTTTCCTATAGCCTCCTCAGGCTTCTGCATTTTCAGCAACGACTCAGCCCAGTTGACGTAGATATTTCCCAGGTACTCATCTGTCAGCAAACTGTCACCTGAGAGCGCTTGCTGGTAGTACACGACCGAATTTTCCAGGTCGTTCATATTCTTATAGGTATTACCCAAAGAGATCAGACAAACCAGATAATTGCGCCACGCAGCCAGTCCCTCGTAGATGTTCAGGGCTACAAACTGATTGCGGAGGGCAGCAGCATGATCACCTAGTGTGCTGTACTTATTGCCCAGGTTATTGTAGGCATTAGCCATTCCCAGACTGTCTTGCAATTCAGTCAGGATGGGGATGGCCCGCTTCAGCAAGGCAATAGACGAATCATATTGATTGAAATCTGATAAAAGGCTGGAAAGGTTGGTCATGGTGAGTGCCTGACTTTGCCTGTAACCTTCCTGCTCCGCCAGCATATAGCTTTGATAAAAATAATGGGCAGAGGAGTCGAACTTACCTACAATGCGATAGCAAATACCCAGATTAGAAAGTAGCTTGGCATACCCCAATGAAGTTTCGTCAGTACTAGTTTTGCGAATTACTGAATCGCCAAACTCAAGGGCACGCTCCATGTTGCCCTTCATGGCATATTCCTGAATGAGTCGGGCATATGCATTAAGTCGAACGTGTGAGTCCTCACTTCTTGTAGCCTCGTGCAGGCTATCCAAAAATTCAGTTCGCTGAGCGGATAACGATCCGGACGAAATGAACACCATGCAAAATGAGAAAAGGAATTTCTTCAACGGAAAGTTGAATAGGTGCACGAATGTTAGTTTTTGTTTCATTAGGCTTTCTTGGTGGTAGGTGATCCGATGCTCATTATATGGTACATCTCGACAATGATAAGACAGATTTTAGGCATTATCACCAACGGCTTTGTGATTTTGTGCAAATCAAATCTCTACCGTTTCCAGCACACACTCAACTATCATTACCCTTGCTAAAAAATTGAATAAGGCAACACGCCAGATTATCCGGTATAAGATTAACCCTCCCAAATAGCCGGATTTCCTATACCAAAACCTCATCGTACCGAAGGGCTTTCACAAACGCTGAAGGTGCTCCTCAAAATTCAAGTTCTTAGCATGAAAACCAAACACCACGCACACGATATTGAACACTAACCCGATCATCTAGTGTGGTTTCACCCAAAGAGTACCTAAAATCCAACTAATGAAAATATGCGGCACTCAAACTGCCTGATCCGGTGCGGAAAACAAAAGTGAATGCCGATGAGCTCTGCTCTTACCTTTCAAACGCCAAACGCTCGCCTTTTTTGGATTCATCAAACTGACCGTCGGCATAGGCTAGATGTCCGCTGACCCATACTTTTTCTACAGAAGACTTAAAGGTGTGCCCCTCAAACGGCGACCAGCCACACTTGCTCAACACGTTTGCCTTAGATACTGTCCAGGGTTTGTTGAGGTCTACCAGTGCCAAATCCGCAAAGTAGCCCTCCCGCAGGTAGCCACGCTCTGCCACTTCAAAACACTGCGCCGGAGCATGACAAGCCTTTTCTACAATTCGCTCCAGACTAATTTTACCCTCATGGTAAAAGTCCAGCAGCGCCACCAGCGAATGCTGTACAAGTGGTCCACCAGACGGTGCCTTGGTGTATGGATTTTCTTTTTCAGCGATGGTATGAGGCGCATGGTCTGTAGCGATCACATCTATGCGGTCATCCAGCAGGGCTTCCCATATCTGGCTGCGATCATTGGCAGACTTCACCGCAGGGTTCCATTTGATCCACTGTGCCTTCTCGGCATAGTCTGCATCCGTAAACCAAAGGTGGTGGATGCAGGCCTCCGAGGTGATGCGTTTCTCAATAAGTGGCCGGTCATTTCCAAACAGGTTGGTTTCCTTTCCTGTAGAAATGTGTAGGATATGCAAACGAGTATTGTGCTTTTTGGCCAATGCCACCGCCATGGAGGAGCTCAAGTAGCACGCCTCCTCACTGCGGATTACCGGGTGTAGATGAAAAGGAATATCGTCTCCATATTCCGCAATGTGCGCTTCCATGTTTTTGCGGATGGTGCCTTCGTCCTCACAGTGTGTAGCCAGCAATATGGGCGCATTGGCATAGAGCTTTTCCAAAGTAGACTCATCATCCACCAGCATATTGCCTGTAGACGAGCCCATAAATACCTTGATACCGCAGACGGTCTTCGGGTCTGTTTTGAGCACCTCGTCCAGGTTGTCATTGGTGGCACCCATAAAAAAGGAGTAGTTGGCTAGCGACTTTTCCCTTCCCAGCTGATACTTGGACTCTAGCAGCTCTTGTGTTACGGTCTGGGGTACCACATTGGGCATTTCCATAAAAGACGTCACCCCGCCGGCTACAGCGGATTTAGCTTCGGTATATATCTCCGCCTTGTGCGTAAGGCCGGGCTCACGAAAGTGCACCTGATCATCGATCAGGCCAGGCAGCAGGTGCTTGCCTTCTCCATCTATCTCGAGCACGTTTCCATCCACACTGATCTCCGGGGCTATTTTTGCGATGCGCTGCCCTTCTATCAAGACGTCACCCGCAGTGATTTTGCCTTCGTTTACGATTTGAATGTTTTTGATCAGGTATCTGGATGTGCTCATGATGCTTTGGTTTTAGTGCGAGCTGCAAAAATGGCACAGATGCCTCAATACAACAAAGGGCCAGCTAAATACCGACCCTTTGTTTTTCATTTTATCTGATTCTTTCGTTAGTCATTGAGCTTTACCCGCTCCTCGCGGTTGGCTAGCTCCCATGCAGTATGAAATACCAGCTTGGCACGCTCAGTCATCACGTCAAACTCAATTTTTTCAATCGTATCCGTAGGCTTGTGATAGTCGGCATGGGTTCCGTTGAAATAAAAAATGATCGGAATGTCATTTTTTGCAAAGTTGTAGTGGTCGGACCGGTAGTAGTAGCGGTTCGGATCGTTTTCGTCATTATAAGTATAGTCCAGCTCCAGATTTACCGAGCGCTTGTTGGCCGCCTCCGACAGGTCATGCAGCTCTTGCGATAGCTTATCCGCACCGATCACATACACGTAGTTTGGATTGTCCTCGTGTGCAGCATCTACCCGGCCTACCATGTCCACGTTGAGGTTGGTCACGGTATTTTCCAGCGGATACACGGGGTTGTTGGTATAGTATTTACTGCCTAGCAATCCTTTTTCTTCTCCAGACACCGTCATGAAGAGGATGCTGCGCTTGGGTCGGTCGCCTTTTTTGGCCGCCGTAGCAAAAGCCTCCGCCAGCTCCAGTACTACTGAGGTACCTGAGCCATCGTCATCCGCTCCGTTGTTGATCTGGCCGTCATCATTTACACCGATGTGGTCATAGTGAGAGGTGATCACCAAAATCTCGTCAGGCTTTTCTGATCCTTCCAAAAAGCCAAGCACATTTTCTGAAGTTACCTCCTCGGGCAGCATGTCGGCATTGAAAATCACGCGAGCCACTTTTTCACCAGCCGCTTTCTTCAGGTCTTTATACTCCGCATCAAATATCCAACTCGCCAGCTCAGGGTTGCCAATCAGGATTTTGGTTTCGGGCTTGGCACCATCGCCTTTGGCAAGTGCCATACGAGGACGCGCCAGGTAAGAAGAAAAACGATCTACGATAAAGTTGTAACGTTCCTCAGCCTCTACAAACATCATAACGCCCGCTGCATCCAGCTCTTTCAACCCGGCAATGAGTGTGCGCCAGCCTGCCAGGTCCTTGTTGGTGATGGCCACATATCTGCCATCCAGATCCAGAGCCTGCAGGTCTTCCAGCGAAGCGTCTCCTACAAATAGCACATCCACAAACTCCTCGCCGGTGGTTTCAGCTCTGGAGTAGTAGATAAAATCTTCAAAATTACTTTTTACTTCATCCCCTTTTTTGAGGTAAGCCGTGCGGTAGTTGATCTTGTTGAGTGGGTAGCTCTGGAAATACGATTCTTCTCCATCCACATTCACACCTGGCTCCAATCCAAACTCCGCAAATTTACCTGCGATAAAGGCCGCAGCTTTCTTTTGGCCAGGCTCTCCGGTCTCTCGGCCTTCCAGAGAATCTGAAGCCAGCACAGAGAGGTAGCTGCGCAGGTCTTTGGAGGTGATTGTTTTTTCGTATTTCGGTGCTCTTTTATTTTGCGCTGTAGCGGAAAAAGCAAACAATATTCCGACTATTGCGATTAATAAATTTTTCATCTGTTATTTATTTTGAAAACCTTAAAACTAAACAAATTTTCTATGTCTATATACCTACAAATCAACGACTAAAATGTCTAAAACCTTTTAGATTTGCGGTTTAAAAATTACCTGAGAATCTCTTTGATATGACAGTTGACCTGAACGAGCGGGTAGCCTTTGAAACACGACACAATGGCCCCACTCCCTCTGAAGAAAGTGAGATGATGCGAGCGCTCAACGTGGCGTCTCTCGATGAGCTCATAGACCAAACCATACCCCAAAAAATCAGGCTTCAAAACCCATTGAAGCTCTCCGAGCCACTCAACGAATACGAATACCTCAACAAGCTGAAGCTGACGGCCAGCAAAAACAAGGTATTTAAGTCGTACATCGGCCAGGGGTATTACAACTGCGTGGTGCCTACGGTAATCCAGCGAAACATCCTGGAAAACCCCGGATGGTACACGGCCTACACCCCTTATCAGGCAGAGATTGCTCAGGGACGACTAGAGGCGCTGATCAACTTTCAGACGCTGGTCATAGACCTTACCGGCATGGAAATAGCCAATGCCAGCCTCCTGGACGAAGGTACCGCCGCAGCAGAAGCCGTGTCTATGCTGCATGCCACCCGCCCGCGTGACAAGAAAAAAGCACAGAAATTTATAGTAGACGAGCGTACATTCCCACAGACGCTGGAAGTACTCAAAACCCGCACCACTCCACTGGGTATCGACCTGGTAGTGGCAGACATCAACACCATAGACCTGTCGGACCCTGAGCTTTTCGGGGTGTTTTTCCAATACCCTGACAACTTCGGGGAGGTAACCGACCGTGCAGCCTTTGTGGCAGCAGCCAAAGAAAACAATGTATCCATTGCGGTGGCTTCAGACCTACTGAGCCTCTGCCTGCTCACACCTCCGGGTGAATGGGGAGCAGACGTAGTGGTAGGCACCGCCCAGCGATTTGGAGTACCCATGGGTTACGGTGGACCTCACGCCGGATTTTTCGCTACACTGGAAGCCAACAAGCGCCACATCCCAGGACGAATCATCGGGGTATCTAAAGATGCTGAAGGACAGCCAGCCTATCGTATGGCACTACAAACCCGTGAGCAGCACATCAAACGCGAACGAGCTACTTCCAACATCTGTACCGCACAGGTACTGCTGGCTGTGATGTCTTCGATGTATGCCGTATATCATGGCCCTGAAGGCCTCAAAAGAATAGCATCACGTGTGCATGGCCTGGCTCAGACCACTGTTCGCTCGTTGGATAAGCTAGGACTAACCAACAAAAACGAGACTTACTTTGATACCCTACGCTTTGCGCTCAGCGCTAACCAAAAAGAGGCCGTAAAAGCAGCATCAGAAGCCAAAGGCGTAAACTTCCGGTATATCGAAAATGAGGTGCTCATCTCTTTTGATGAAACACATCAGCCAGTAGATGCCCAGGAAGTAGTCGATATTTTCAGCTCGGCCCTTCAGCAAGATACAGAAGCGATCTTCACTACTGTGGAAATCAATTTCCCGGAAGGGCTCGCTAGAACGTCTGCCTTCCTGGAACATGACGTCTTTCAGATCTACCAAAGCGAGCACGAAATCCTGCGCTATATGAAGCGTCTGGAAAACAAAGACCTTTCGCTGGCACACAGCATGATATCGCTGGGCTCCTGCACCATGAAGCTCAACGCCACCACGGAAATGATCCCCGTTACCTGGCCGGAGTTTGGAAGCATCCACCCTTTTGCGCCAGCTAGCCAGACCGAAGGCTACAAAGAACTGATCGATGAACTGCACGACTGGCTCGCGGAGATCACGGGCTTTGCCGCTGTGTCTTTCCAGCCAAACTCTGGAGCACAGGGCGAGTTTGCAGGCCTCATGGCCATCCGGTCTTACCACCAGGCCAATGGTGACCACCACCGCAACATCACGCTGATCCCTTCGTCTGCACACGGCACCAACCCTGCCAGTGCCGTAATGGCCGGCATGAAGGTAGTGATTGTAAAATGTGACGACCATGGCAACATAGACGTGGACGACCTGAAAGCCAAAGCCGAGCAGCATAGCGAAAACCTCTCTGCCCTGATGGTGACCTATCCGTCTACACACGGGGTGTTTGAAGAGAGCATCATGGAAATCTGTGCGGTGATCCACCAGCACGGTGGCCAGGTATACATGGACGGTGCCAATATGAACGCTCAGGTGGGGCTGACGTCTCCTGCTATGATCGGCGCAGATGTATGCCACCTCAACCTCCACAAGACGTTTTGCATCCCTCATGGAGGGGGTGGACCAGGCATGGGCCCTATCGGTGTAGCGGAGCATCTGGCTCCATACCTGCCGGGCAGCCACCACGAAGGTGTGGATGATGTAAATGTATCCAGCGCTCCGTATGGTAGCGCCAGCATCTTGCCCATCTCCCACGCTTATATCGCGATGATGGGCGCCAGTGGACTGAAAAAGGCTACTGAAGTAGCTATCCTCAATGCCAACTACATTGGCCACAGACTCAAAGAGCACTTCCCTATTTTATACGCCAACGAAAAAGGCAGAAATGCTCACGAGTTGATCATTGACTGCCGTGGTTTTAAACAGTACGGTGTAGAGGTGGAGGACATTGCCAAGCGACTAATGGACTATGGTTACCACGCTCCTACGGTATCGTTTCCCGTACCGGGCACCATGATGATAGAGCCTACCGAGAGCGAAACCAAAGCAGAAATCGATCGCTTCTGCGATGTGATGGTATCTATCCGTGAGGAAATAGAGGAGGTAATCAGCGGACAGGCCGACAAAGAAAACAATGTGCTAAAGAATGCTCCGCATACCTACCGCACGGTAATTGCCGAGGAGTGGAGCTATCCATATACGAGAGAAAAAGCAGCCTTCCCACTTGCTGAGCTTAAGCACAACAAGTTTTGGCCGTCGGTAAGCCGTATAGACAGTGCATTTGGTGATAGAAACCTGATGTGTAGCTGCGCTCCGGTAGAAGAGTACATGGAGACCGGCGAGCTGGTGAGCTAATCACTCCAGATTAAAACAACACACAAAAAGGGTGTCTTCAGAGCTGCGTTTAAGCACCTTTGAGGCACCCTTTTTTTACTGACTGGACTCAAATCCGACACACACTGGCCTATAGCGAACTTCTACGGGGTAGCAAGCATTTCCTACCACACGAAAACCACAGCTACCAGACCAAGAATGTCAGCTACCAGGCCAGACTTGCAGCTACCACCCAATAAGTGCCAGCTACGGGATAAAAATCACAGCTACCAGGTGAAAAACGACAGCTACCACCTAAAAAGTCATAGCTACCAAGCAAAAACGACAGCTACCGCCTAAAAAGTCGCAGCTACCACGAAAAAATGACAGCTACCAGGTAAAAAAGGGGATTTGCCACGGCGCCTTTCGCAGCATGGCTACAAGCACAACTACCTAGTTGCAGATGCGCAGCAAAAAGGAGCCCTGCACCTTATTGTTTTCGTCAAACTCGGCACTGATAAAACCCATAGCCTCCAGCTGGCTGATGGCCAGCACCTCCACAAAGCCCGCTGTGGCCGTGTAGATCTTGGTGCTGTTTTCGTGGTGGAGCTTTAGGTACAGCCGGTTGTCAGTAAACGAATTGAGGTCGTAGTTGCCTCGCTGGGCGGGTATGCGCAGCTCCACGTGTGGCTGGCTGGTGAGCCGTACGCCACACGGCTCCTGCACATCAAAATCCACAATCAAACCCGTGAGCGCATTGATAGAAGTAGAGTAGCGAAGATTGCCCGTGCGGTAGGCCCACGCTTCACCGGCTATTTTGCCTTCCAGTCGGTCTTTGTTAGGGTCAAAATCCTGAATTTTCTCACCACAGCCCAGCACCACCAGGCCGATGATCCATACCATCCATTTACTGTACAACGACATCTACTTTTATTTCTAAACGAACCAAATCTTCTATTCTGTCTCCTACGGGATAGGATTTTTCGGTAAGGGCAACAGTGCCGTCCCGGTCCATGGTCAGCACTGTAGAGCAGCACGTGCCGTAGTTGGGCGTGCGTATGCACATGGCCGAAAGGGCCTTTTCCATGTCTTTGGACAGCCCGGTGTCTGGCAGCACCTGATCTGCTGCTATGGCCGTGTCACCCATCATACTGAGCAGGTCTTCGTGCGAGAAGTCCGTAGCCAGCACCTCCTCAAACATCCCCCGGGCCTTCGTCACCTTGGGCCATGGAGTATCCAGCAGGGCATTGCTCAGCCCGTATATTCCCGGGGCCAGTTCATTGATTTTGCGCTCATAGTTGCTGTAGTGCACCATGTGGTGAAAGTCTGCCGCCAGTAGGTTGAAGCCATTGTATGCCTCCGCATTGGGGTGCACCTGCTTTACATAATCCACTGGCGTGCCCTCATGCTGCAAAAAACCCGTGGGCAGCTCTCCACGCGAGCGGGCATCATCCTGTATATTGGCCAGGTCCCGGTAGTTGGTCACCGCCGCAAACTTCCCCAGAGTACTGGCAGCCATCCACGTGCCGCCGGCTTTCAGGTCTCTGCCACCAAATATCTCCGGGTGGTCCTCCCAAAAGGCCGCTTTTGCCGTAGGGCGGTTGTAAAACTCATCACGGTTGGCAGCCATCACCAGCTTATATTTTGGATGCACATCCCATGCAAAAACGATCAGACACATATCTTTGCGGAAGTTTTGGGTTTTTGTAGCCCACTCTACTGAGCAGAGGCCAAAGAAAAGCAATATTTCTATATAAGCGACGCTTTGGCAGGAGAGTTCACGGACCAAAAACCCTGCAGGGAATTGCTGCCAATTTATCTAAACATAAAGCGTTAAATTTAATATATGGAGTTCGAATCGATCATTGTATTGCTGGTGGGGCTACTGGCAGGAGGAGCCATTGGGTATTTGGTAGCCAAAACAAAAACCAAACCCGTAGAAGACCCATCGGCAGACCTGCGTGTAGAACTCCAGATGGAGCAGGAGCGCCATACCCGCCTCAGCCAGGATTTTGCCCAGGTCAATCAGGAGCTCAAAGCCGAGCGCGAAAAGGTAATGGCTCTCAGCAGTGACAACTCCAGCCTCCAGGCCAACTACAAAAACCTGCAGGAGCGCCTGGGTGAGCAAAAAGAAGAACTGGAGCAGCTGCAAAAACGCTTTGCGGCGGAGTTTAAAAACCTCGCCAACGAGATTTTTGAAGAGAAATCTAAAAAATTTACCGACCAAAACAAGTCCAACCTGGATGACCTCCTCAAGCCTCTGGGCGAAAAGCTCATGAACTTTGAGAAGCGCGTGGAGCAAAACAGCAAAGAGTCCCTACAGTGGAACACCTCCCTGAAAACCGAGCTGTCTCACCTCAAAGAACTCAACCAAAAGATCACCAAAGAAGCCGAAAACCTGACCAAGGCACTCAAGGGAGACACCAAAGTACAGGGCAACTGGGGTGAAGTGATCCTGGAGCGCATACTGGAAAAATCAGGACTGGAAAAAGACCGGGAGTACTTCCTGCAAGAGTCTTTTACCAGTGAAGAAGGCCGCCGCCTGCGACCGGATGTGATCATCAAGCTGCCGGACAACAAAAACCTGGTGATCGATGCTAAGGCTTCGCTGGTAGCTTATGAAAAATACGTGAATGCCGACTCAGAAACTGAGCGTGATCAGTACCTCAAAGAGCACCTGCTTTCGCTCCGTGCACACATCAAAGGACTCAGCGAAAAAAACTACCACAAGCTATTTGATACCGGCACACTAGACTATGTGCTGATGTTTGTGCCTATAGAGTCGGCCTTTGCGCTGATGGTACAGCAGGGCGGAGAGCTCTACAACGAAGCGCATGACAAAAACATCATCATCGTAAGCCCGGCAACATTGATTGCCACACTACGTACCGTATCCAGTATCTGGAAACACGAGTACCAAAACCGCAATGCACTGGAAATTGCTCGTCAGGGAGGTGCTTTGTACGATAAGTTTAAGTCGTTTGTAGACGACCTCACGGAAGTGGGCAAGTCGCTGGAGAAATCCAAAGCGCAATATGGCGAGGCGATGAAAAAGCTGGTGGATGGCAAGGGCAACCTGATCAGCAGAACCGAGCGCCTGAAGGAGCTGGGTGCCAAAACCAGTAAAAGCATGAATGAAAAAATACTGGAGCGCGCAGGAGCTACGCCAGAGCAGCAAGAAAGTGAGCCCCCTGCCACCAACGAATTATTTGGTTAAGCAATAAATAGAGGATTTTTAGAAGAAAGATGCAGTTGACAGCAGACAACAAATTGAAAAACCTGGTGATCGTGGGTGATCGCGTACTGATCCGCCCTAAGAAAGAAACCGAGAAAACATCTAGCGGGATCTACCTACCACCGGGAGTGCAGGAAAAAGAAAAGGTACAGAGCGGCTACATCGTAAAAGCAGGCCCTGGCTACCCCATGCCCATCCCTATGGACGAAGACGATAAATGGAAGCCAGAAGAAGAGCAGGTAAAATACATCCCGCTGCAGGCCAGGGAAGGTGACCTGGCAATATTTCTTCAGAAAGGCGCCTATGAAGTGATGTACGAAGGAGAGAAATACTACATCGTTCCCCAAAACTCCATTTTGATGCTGGAGCGTGAGGAGGGTTTGTTTGACTAAGCGGTAAAAGAAACCGCCTGTATGGCTACTTCTGACAAATAGCGTGACCGGATGAAAGCGATCATATCCTCTAGTTCGTGGAGATATGATGTGTCCGTCGCGGCGCTATGGTGTCGCTGTAGGTGGTAGATGATACGGGAGGCTACAGTTGCTTTCATTTTAGATGTCGTTTGTGATTAAAAACCTTCAAACCCGGTGCCTTCCTCCACAAATTCATAGTGGATGTATTTTTTCATGACCAGCAGCTTGCTGGTCATGCGTAAGTCTTCGCGGTACCTGATGATGTTTCTATCTATGTGATCTATGATCCGGGCCGCACAGGACTTTTGCAATAGGGCGATATTCTCCATCTTCATCATTGGGGTATTTTGGGTGTTGTCTGAGTGATACGAAGTTGGCGAGACTATCGCAGGACACATGGTATTATTCGTCTAAAGGATTGAATTTAAAGATGAATGCTACTAAAGCTGATCAAACTTTGGAGCTGACATCATATAGTGGAGTGCCAGTGCTGCCTGGGCACTTTGTGGTTTCACATAAGTGCCATGTATAAACTTCTTCATGCCAATCATACGCTGAGAGACCGTGCGTTCTTCAAAGTTCATCAGGGCGTTTACTTCCAGGTGGCAGATGATTTTTTCAGCTATCAGCTTGAGCTCATTGTTCGCTTCCATAACGAGTACATTTTCCGGGTTCTTAGATAGATCAAAGATGCACCAGAACATGCCCCGTTTTAAGTTACTTAGTTGAGAGCTCAGTTTTACTCGTCGAACGCTCCACGATATATCGGTGAGATTTAAACCTGACGGTCAGCAAGGTATTCTTTGGCAAAGTAGGTAAGGATCATATCCGCTCCTGCTCGTTTGATAGCCATGAGCGACTCGTCTCTGGCCCGGTCTGCATCCAGCCATCCTTTTTCGCCAGCAGCTTTGATCATGGCATACTCACCAGATACATTATAGGCGGCGATGGGCAGGTCGTAGTTGGCCTTTAGGTCAGCAATAATGTCCAGGTAAGCCAGTGCAGGCTTCACCATGAGTACGTCGGCTCCTTCTATGTAGTCCAGCTCGGCCTCTATGAGTGCTTCACTGCGGTTTGCAGGATTCATCTGGTAGGTCTTCTTGTCGCCAAACTTTGGCGCAGAGTCCAGAGCATCCCTAAATGGCCCATAAAATGCACTGGCATATTTCGCAGTATAAGACATGATGCCCACCTGGCTGTAGCCTGCATCATCCAGGATGTCACGCAGGTAGCCCACACGTCCGTCCATCATATCTGATGGCCCGATCATGTCGATACCCGTTGCAGCTTGTGCCAGGGCCATTTTGCCCAGCACGTCTAGCGTCTCATCATTGATGATCTCTCCATCCCTCACTATACCATCGTGTCCATCAGAGCTATAGGGGTCCATGGCCACATCCGTGATGATCAGCGCTTCGGGAAACTCGCGCTTGATCGTGGTGAGTGCCTGTAGGTAAAAGAAATTCTCATCATAGCTGCGGGTAGCCATCTGGTCTTTATAGGTCTCCTCCACTACGGGAAATACGTCAAAGGCTTTGATGCCCAGCTTCAGACAGCTTTCTATTTCCTTGAGCATCAGATCCAGACTGAGTCGAAAGATTCCGGGCATGGAAGCCACCTCTGATTTTTGGTTGGTTCCTTCCAGTAGGAAAAGTGGCAAAATCAGGTCGTTGGCTGTCACATGGGTTTCTTGTGCCAGTGATCGTATAGCGGCACTCTGTCGGTTTCGTCTGGGTCTTCTCTGCATGCGTGCAAAGGTAAACTACCCACGCCTAGTGCCCAAGCAAGTCTTATTGGAGAGCAGTCTTCAGTCGGAGGATTTTTCCTTCGGTACCCACGGCATAGCCCACACCGGCAGCATTGAAGTCTACGGCCCAGTAGTTGGCACTGTCCAGGTTGCTAAAGCTGGTAAAGTTGTCTACGGCATAGTCTAGCCCATTTGGTCCACATACCACCAGCACCTGGTGGGCACCTGCCTGAAACAGGTCGCTACCATAAAATGCTCCTTTCGTCACGGGAGGGCCTTGCAGTGTCCAGTTTTTGCCACCATCTGTGGTCTGCGCTATGTTTGCCGAGTAGCCGTCGGTCAATGCCAGGTCGCCACCCACTATGGTGCCCTGCTGCGCATCGAGCATCCGTATGGAAGTAACCCCTGCCGCATCACCACGGATGAGCGGCGCCTCTGTGTAGGTCCAGCTGTTGCCAAAATCTTGTGTCATAAGCACACGAGCATTGCCACCAGCACCCGTAGCGATCCATGCTTTACCTTCTGGCTGTACAGCTATACACGTGCCACTGGCAGCAAAACCGCCCTCACCCTCGCCTGCCGCAGGCAGCGTGGCTGGATCTATCCGGCTCCAGGTTTCACCACCGTCTTCGGTCTTGAGCACAAACAGCTCCCCATCGAAGCTATCACCAAAGGCAAGCCCTTTTTGATCATCCCAAAACTCAATGGTGTTTAAAAAACCCCGTACATATGGCATCTGATAAACTTGCCGAAAGCCCGCGCCCGCCTCATACATGATGATCTGGCTGAGCTCACCAGGCCCGGCACTCATCAAGAGTACCTTGTCTTT
The DNA here is from genome assembly GCF_003386095.1 of Marinoscillum furvescens DSM 4134. Classification (GTDB taxonomy): domain Bacteria; phylum Bacteroidota; class Bacteroidia; order Cytophagales; family Cyclobacteriaceae; genus Marinoscillum; species Marinoscillum furvescens. The sequence goes on from NZ_QREG01000003.1 coordinate 322,139, forward strand.
GGAAAACGCATGAAGGTCACGAAACTGCAGCGTGTCGCCCTGCTCATATACGAATGCCTCCCAGTTTTGACCACCATCGGTAGTACGAAGAAAGGTGGCCTCATGCCCACTCACCCAGGTGGTTTGCTGGTCTACATGGCTGATGGCCTGCAGCAAGGCGCCTGTAGGGCTCGTGAGCGAGTCTTTTTCGAGTACGAGTTGTTTGGGCTGGCAGCCCCAGCAGAGGGCTAGTACTACGAGCAATTGAAGGGGCTTTGTCATGCTATTTTTTGTATTTATCGTTGAGTCCCACACCGGCGAGGATCATAGGAGTAATCTTCTCCAGGCGCTTTTGTTTGGTATCGGCACGCTTGGCATCTGCGATGTACTCGGCATATTCTTTTTGTTTTCCGGGGGTGAGGCTGTCAAACTGCTCGGAGAGTTTGGCGTCCTGGCTCAGGACCTCCTTTAGCTCGTCGGGGATGACCAGCGGCTTCTTTTCGGGCTTGATTTCCTTGCCCTGCTTTTGGTTTTCGATGGCTTCCAAAGCATACGCCCGTACTACCTCCTCGTCTATCGCTTCCAGGTTTTCAAACCGCATTTGGCGCATGCCCCTGGTTTTTCCTTCCTGTGCATTGATGAGTATCCCTTTAGGATCTGAAAGAAATGACCCGTTGAAAAACCACAGTCCAGTGTAGGACTTGAATGCCCCGATGCCTACCACATTTTTTCCGTTGATGGTGTAGGTGGGGATGCCCCATTTCACGGTTTCTACCAGCTCGGTGCTATTGAGGATTTCACGAAGCTTGGTGAGCTCAGCGGCGTATTCGGTATGTTTGGAGAGGTATTCTTCTACCGTTTTGTTCTTTTCCATGGGTTGAAAAATGGTTTTTTGGGTTGTCAAAAAATTGAGCCCAAGATAACCAATTTCCTACTGATTTTGGCGCTGGTCCAGGTAGTGAGGTATGCCCGCAAATGTGCCCGAAAGCTCCCGCCCTGAAGCTAGCTCCACATCGAAGGTTAGCCTGTAGGTGCCATCGTGAGTAATGATAAGCCGGATTTCTCCAGACTCAGCGGGGATGCCTTCCTGACTGCTTCTACCAAAAAAGAACCTGCGAAAAACATCCTGCTCAGGCACATCTTCCAGTTCATCTTCTCCAAGCATGGTATATACTCCGGGCTTCAGCCCTTTTTGCCCGGCAGCAAACAGCTCCAAAAAGATGTAGACATCATACTGCTCAGTAAGGGTGAAAATAGTGTTTCCCCGATCGGTAACATGGCGCTCAAACATGGAAGACTCGCCGATGAAGGTCATGTCAACATTGTAATGAGACTCAGCATGATTTCCCCAATCTTCTAATAGCACGTCCGAAAATATATAGCCTTTGCGGCCATAGCTCACCTCCGAAATTTCCTCTTCGTACTCCAGGCAGGAGGTGAAAAGCAACATAGATATCAAAGAAATGCAGAGGAGTCGGAACATACGCGTAAGAATTTGGGCCAGTGGCCTTTCCTACAAGATACCGATTCCTCCGCAGAGAATTAGGCTGCGGGGTTGGTTTTTTGCCGCATGATGAAGTCATAAGCCTTGTACAGCACCAATATCTCCAGGATCATAGCCGGAAACATCGTGACCATACCTACGAATACAAAAACCACCGTCATGAAGCAAATCCCCGTGATAATCTCGAGAATACCGGCCACTTTGGCACTTTGTCCGAGGCTGTCCTGGAGCTTCATGAGCGACACACCAAACACCACCTCTGCTGCACCGATGAGAATGATCATAACCATCATGCTGATGCTATTGAGCTCTACATGATCGGGATAATAAATGGCCAAAACCACATCGGAAAAAGAAATCGCAGCGATCACAAAAGCATAGACGTAGGCCGCAATGCGAATCTGATGGTTTTCGAAAAGGCTGCCAACACCTACAAATCCTCGCATGAACAGGAAAAACGAAATGGCTACCAGCAACTTGAGCGTGGCATAAAAAGGAATCATGGAGCTTTCTATGCCGTCTGATAAAATGAGCGCATCAGCACCGATTTCGAGCATGAGCATGATGAGATAGACAATGCCAGCAATCCAGCTGGTGTTGAGGCTTTCTTGCTGCTGTGTGAGTGATGTTTTGGAAAGTGTCATTTTTTGGATGAAGTTTGGTTTTGGTTCATCAGCCTGCAGGCTGAGCCGATTCCAGTCATCCAAATCATACTCCAATGCAGCCAGCAAGATTTTCACGGTAGCAAAGCGAGGTGTGACTTCTCCAGCTTCTATCCGCTGAATGGTACGCACGCTTACATTGCTCTGCGCTACAAGTTCCTCTTGCGTCCAGTTTTTTTCTTTTCGGATGGCTGCCAGGCGCTGACCTAGCTGTGGTTGATTCATCATTGGTATTCTGTTTGGATATGACTTTCGACGCTGGCAAGGTAGCAGCGCCCATTTCTTCCCACCAAAAAATACGCCCGTCATTCGCCCGTCATTCGCCTGACACATGCGATTGCAGCGAATAGAGCTACATTTTAAGCTTATACATCTCCGAATTGAAAAGTGGAACCAACGCAAGCACTACGGCCTGCTCGTAATACTCGGTACGCCCCAGCACTCCACCCGTGAGTGAGCCTACGGCACCACCCGCCTGTTTAGAGTTGTGCTCCGCAAACACCTGATCATTGGCATGGCCTAATTCTACTCCCTTATCGATCAACTGCGTGACTTTTGGCGGCAGCAAAAAGGTCCCCGTACGCGCTTTGCCATCACCCGCTTTGGTTTGGATCACCACCCAGGCAAAAGCTATGTATCCTTCCATGGTGTGATGAATGCCTCCTTCGATCCCTACCCAGTAGTCCGCATCTGGCATTTCCCGCTCTGCATTGCATGCACGGTTTACGGCTCCGTGGAGGGTTTCGCCATCCGTCATCGGCTGAGCAGACACGTCAGAAGGTACACTCACCCCCTGCACCTCTAGCTCATACTCTGGGTACAGCCGTTGAAAGCCTTGTTTGGTCGCATTGATTTTTACTGGGTTTTCGGAAGCAACGATGATTCGTTTTTTCATATCAGATCGTCTTCTTGGTAAAGTTTAGCACCCAAAGCTACCATGTCCACAAGCTCATTGGTCATTTCATCACTCAATTTTTTGATATGAAAGCAGCTTTTTCCCTTGAGGAATTTTTTCAAGTCATCGCTGAGCGAAAAACTGTCGGGGTGCGTGTAGATCGGAAAAAAGTACAAGCGGATGTCTTTCGGCTTGGGCACTACACTGGCAAAGTAAAAGCCATCTACCTTTTGCCGCCCCTGCATGGCAGGTTTTGTTCCTGCTACTTCAAACACGTTGGGATTGTCTTTGCGCACCTGCATCGGTGGCACATGGGCCTTCAGGCAGTTTTGGAGGGCCGAGCGAATTTCGTCTAAAGTGGTAATCATTTTCGTATGGTAAGCGGTAAAAATAATGGTTTGACCGAAAGAGAGACCGGTCATGCACTTACCTTTGCCGGCCTATGTGGTTACTCCTGGCTATTGCCTCAGCATTCTTCTTAGGGTTTTATGACATTTTCAAAAAGCTGGCGCTAGACCGAAATGCGGTACTCCCCATTTTGTTTCTATCCACCGTAGCTGGCTCTATCATTATGTTGGGGTTTGTGCTTAGCTCCCGCACCGGGCTGATACCAGCAGATCACCTGGCTTTTGTACCCACACTTACTGCTCAGGAGCATTGGCTGCTCGTACTCAAAACGTTGATCGTGCTCAGCAGCTGGATTTGCACCTATTTTGCTCTGAAGCACCTGCCACTTACCATCTTCGCCCCGATTAGGTCTACAGGACCCTTGTGGACTACACTGGGAGCCTTTGTGATTTTTGCCGAACGGCTCACTCCCATGCAGTTTGCTGGCGGTGCACTGATTTTCATTTTTTTCTACCTGTTTTCTACTGCCGGCAAGCTGGAGGGCTTTTCGTTCCGCACCAACAAATATGTCTGGCTGATGATCACTGGTACGCTACTAGGATCTGTGAGTGCACTATACGATCGCTACCTACTGCGCGAAATCAACGTAATGGCAGTAGAGGCCTACTTTACCTTTTACCAGACCCTTTTGCTCATTCCCGTACTGGCCATCTTTTGGTATCCCAATCGCGCGAAAAGCACGCCATTTAGCTGGCGGTGGAGCATTCCATTTATTGGGCTTTTTCTACTCATCGGGGATTACCTGTACTTCTATAGCATCTCGCTGCCCGACTCGCTCATTTCTATCATTGCTTTGGTACGCCGCTCCAATGTGGTGATCGTTTTCATCTTCGGAGCACTGATTTTCAAAGAGCATAACATCCGTAAAAAAGGATTTTACCTTATAGGAATACTCGTAGGGTTGGTCTTGCTGGTACTCGGCCGATAGCTAGTTCACCTCAGGGTTGATCCAGAGGTGGCTGTACCAGTACCAGTTTCCTGATTTGTCTGGAACTGTGAGCGTATAGAGTGTTCGTCTGCGGTTAGCGATACTGGTTTCGCTCTTTACAGACACCTTGTTGCCATCTCGGCTGATGGCACAGTCGCCACCCTGCACGAAGCACTGCAGCTGATCGAGTTGTAAGTCGTCATTGTGAAAAGTAACCTTAAGTGAGGGCGTCTCTTGGCCGGCAGGCAGCATGAAACTTTTCTGGTCCACAGTCACCTCAGGCACATGCATGCGTGCCTTTTCGGCAAATTTTTTGGGGTCTGAATAGTACTCCGACATGGGAAAACGAGGACACCGCATCAGGTCCGTGGAGGCGCCAATGACACCTGAGTTTTGTGCCGCGGCGGCTTCAAAATACTCCGAGACGATGGCTTTCATTTTGGCGTCTAGCTCGCCATAGGGGTAGGCAAATGTAACTGGCGCCTCTCCCAATTGCTCTTTGATCAGGTCCTGACTTTTTTGAAGCTCTGCCTCAAAATTTTTGTAGCGACTGCTCGCCGGTTGATTCAGAAAGTAAGCATGGCTGTGCGTGTGATTGCCAATTTCTATACCAGCATCTTTCGTTTGCTTGATCTGCGCCCAGGTCATGTAATCACTTCCGCCTACAGTCTCGGTGTTGATGTAGAGTGACGCCGGAAAACCATACTCACGGAGTACCGGCAATCCGTTTTCGAAAAAGCTCTTGTAACCATCATCAATCGTAATTACCGCTGTTTTCTGAGCCGGCCCATCTCCTTTGAGGTATTGGATAGCCTCCGCAAACGTGAGCACCTGATAGTTGTGATCTTTTAGGTATTGAAGGTGGGCCTTAAAGTGGTCTATGGAGACGTTAGTAGACGCAAAGCGATCGTCACCAAACCGGTGATACACAAAGCAAACAACTTCTTTGCCCTGGGCAATAGTCTCTTCAGGGTTTCCATCCGATTTTGCCGTTCCACAAGCGATCATGAGTAAGACAACTACCGAAAACAGTGAAAATTTCATAGCTATTTGGGTTTCTTCACAAAGTATTTTGGGTCGATACGAAAGGCATCGTACCTGGTCAAATCATTTTGGCGAATGATTGTTTGCAGCTGATCTACATAGGCCATACGCCGCTCAGAGTAATACTTGAGGTGAGGCAACAGCTGCTGCACTTGCTGAGTCTCAGCTCTGGCTGCTCTAAAGTGCCTGTAGGGACGTGCGCGGGCCATGGTCTCGAAGTAGTCCTGAATGGAAGCTGCCACATCTTCGTATTTGCGCAAATACACATTTTGGTCTTCACGCGCCAGTGAAGCAGGCATACGCGGCTCATCAGCATCGTAGGACCAGATACCAAAGAGATTGTTGCCTTCCCGAAAAAAACGAGAGGACCCCCAGCCGCTTTCTACGGCCGCCTGAGCCAGCACAATACTGCTGGGGTGGGTAAGCATCCTATCTGGAAGCTCCGAAGGGTGCGCTCCTCCAAAGCGCTCCTGCAATTGGCTGAGGTAGGTAGAATCTGACGGAGACCACTTATCTTGTGCCAGCAAGCCCAGCACACGCTCACGCTCCGCGGCAATCCGGTACCTGGCGATCAGCACAGCGGGTAACACCGCACTGATAAATTTTTCTTTGCTTTCATCTACCGGTAGGCTTTCGAATGACGGAAGCTGCTGATACAGTACTGGTTTCACCAAAGAATCCGTAACTGACACTATTTCTTTAGGAGAATTGGGGATTACCGTTTCTGTTTCTAACACCGTGACGTACTCCCGGCAACCTACCAATAGCAGGATGACACCAAGTTTTAAAAATTTCATTGCTTGCTTAACGCCCAAGCCCTGCCAAGAGTTTTGGCAGGGCTGATCAAAAAAGGCCTGCAATGGATTGCAAGCCTTTTCATCAATCTTAAACACATCAGCGATCGCTACTGGGCGTACCCATAAAACTCTGTCAGTGTTTTATCAATAAAATCATTCATGAGCCCTGTGGTCCTGGCTACATACTGATCACCGTCACAGGAGGCAGTGTTGGTTACCTGGTCTACTTTGTTGGTAACAAATACAACTCCATAATAGGCTGGTGTGGTAGATGCCGCTGATACTTCCTTAAACTTCTCGTCTTTGAACACGCCTTCTATCGGAACAGGCTTTTTCAGTGTCGCCACCAGGTAGGCATTGGCCGAGGCGCCCGGTCCACTGCCGGAGGTAAACTTGACCCTCGAGTGCTCGTAGAGTGACGTCATGCCATCCATACCAAATGCAGACCCCATTTGAAAATCAGTTTTGGCTTTGACCGACGAAAAACCAATCATATTGGAGGAGTTTGTTTTCATTTCGATGAAGGGAAAGGCGAAAGACGCCTCTATGACTACCGCATCATCCAACTCTTTAGATATGCGAGGCGTGCGATCAATAAATGTCTTTTTCTCACGGCCCTTTTTGGTTTCTTTCTTCACCAGGTACTGCGTGCCAGTGGGTGTTACCGATACATAGCCCGGTAGATTGGCGTAGTTTACCTCTCCACCGTCTTTGAGCTCCCAATCTTCGTAAAATGGAATCCCTGCTGCTTCTGCTGTGGTAATTAGTTCGTATCCGTTGCTTTTGAGGTCTTCCACAAAGCGCTGGTAGACCTCATCGGTGATTTTTTGAAAATCCGGAATATCTACTCCATCTACTGCTACGGTCATAGTTGTAGAGGTATTGCCACGATAAGATCCACCACCTAGCTGGCGGCCACCTTGAGATTTGGCAGTAGCCGAAGCAGTCACGTGAAAGAAAACTTTGAAATTAGCGATATAGGCCTTTTTGGGTGCCTTTTTAAACTTCTTTTCTCCATAGCCACCTTTGGTAGAAAATACCTCCGATAGCTCCTGGGCATTGCCGGCAAATGAGATCGCTGCGACGAATAGTAAGGTGTAAGCGAGCTTTTTCATGATTTTTAAAATTTTGGTGATATCCAAAGGTCCTCAACATCTGGCTCCAAAAACATACCCTCGTGGGGGCAAATGCATATACCCTGAAACACGGAGGAGCGCTTATCTTTTACTCATGAACGCAAAGCCCCAGGAGAGGTTAAAATTGAACCCGGTGAGTGGTTTTTTACCGATCTCTGTAGTAAAGACCGAGGGCCCCAAAAAGCGATAATCTCCATCGTGAGGGCTGACATACCACTGAAAGCCTACACGCCAGCCAAAAACACCATCGGCCGTGAGCCCCTCATTGGCAGCGGGGTTGGCAATATCTGAAACGGGCAGCAACAATACATCGCCATAAAAGCGCGAAAACCCTGCTCCGATGCGCTCTACATCATTGTTTACGCGAGTTTTGACATAAGCCTGCGAGGTGAACTGCCCACCGAGGTAAACACCGGCCAAATTGATGTCGGAGGTGGTGGTATAGCTCATGTCCTGAGCCCCCAGCCTGCGGTAGTGCACCCCACCACGCACTCCTATCTGATTGAGGTATTGTCCATCCGGTACTTTGATGTACTTCGTTTCTTCGATATTGTATTTTTTGCCGTTTTCGTACTTGGTATCGGCATAGGGATTATAGCTCAGAATGACAGGGACGTCCTTTTGCTTATTGAAAGACTTTAGCGGTAGAAACCCTCCTCCTTCTACCAAAAAAGTGCCACCAAGTCCATCAATGCCATTGTACACATCATAGCGAAAAGCGCCCTCCAGATCCAACGCACTCAAACCATAGCGAGCATTGGCACCCACATAGATACAGAGTGCCGTGGCATTGTAGTCCATCCCAAACTCAGGTGCTATAAATTTTGAATAGGCTTTTTCGGGCTGATCTTCGAGCACCTGATAGGTCACCTGCTGACCAATAGCTGATGAAATTATGAAGCATAGAATGAGAGAAAGTATCGTTTTCATGATTAGGCGTTTTTTCTTCAAAATTCGCGTTCACCATGTGCAGATGTAATCCCATCTTCACTGCATTTGTATATACCGTGAGCACGGTATGCGGACTAAAAAACCATCATAACTGCTGCCAGTGCGGTAGTACCAATAATAAACCACCGGTAATACATCTCGGGAATTTTCCGAACCACGACAATTCCTAAAAAGGCACCGATTGCTACAGCGGGAATCGTACTCAGGTCTAGCATGAAGGAATTCCAGGTGATGGTTTCCCACGCAAAAACATGAAAAGGGATCTTAAACCAGTTGACGATCATAAAAAACCAGGCAGCCGTGCCGATGTATTCGTTTTTGGGCAAGCGCATGGTCAGTAGATACAGCGCCATCACAGAACCCGCCAGATTACCCACCATAGTAGTAAACCCACCCAATACTCCCAGCAAGGCAGCAAACCATAGTCCTTGTGGGATATGGGGATTTTTAGTGCGCTCCTGCCACAGCATGATGCCCAGGCTCCCGATGATGATCACACCCATGATGAGCCGAAACATCTGGTCGTCTATCTGTTCGCCTACATAAGTACCTATAAGAATGCCTAAAGCCGCCCAGGGAAAGAGCCGCAGCAAGTGGCCCCATTTGGTATGCCTATGATAGTAAATCACCGCAAATACATCTGCGATGCACAGAATGGGCAGAAGGATTCCGCTAGACTGCTTGCCTCCGAAGACGATAGCTAACAGAGGAACGGCAGCCATTCCGGCACCATGCACTCCGGTTTTGGCCATGCCTATGAGCAAAGCGGTAATGAAAAATAGAGCTACCTCGGCGGTAGTCAGATGAAAAGAAAAAAGGTCGATCAAGTGCGCTTAGATGAGATTGTTTGCGTAGGCAAACTTAATCAAGCCCACAAGATTGTTAGTATTCGTCTTTCGAAAGATGTTTTTACGATGTGTCTCCACTGTTCGCTCCGAAATGAAAAGCTCCTCAGCTATCTGCTTGTTCGTAAACTCCTGAGAGATCAGCTTGAGCACTTCGCGCTCTCGCTCGGTGAGCAGGCGCTGCTCGCCTTCACCGTGTAGTCCATGTATGAGTAGGGCATTTACATCAGAACTGAGATAGGTTTTTCCTTGCTTGATGGCATAGATCGCATCGATCAGCTCTTTGTGTGAGTCCTTCTTGATCAGGTAGCCATTTACCCCCTCTTTGAGTATTTCTTTTACCAGGTGTGCCTCATCATGCATGCTAAGCACCAGTATTTTAGTGTCCGGATATTTTCTTTTGATTTTTCGCACGAGCGAAAGTCCATCATCGTCGGGCAGGTTGTAGTCAGTAATGAGCAAGTCTATCGGCTGCTGGGTAAATGCATCGAGCGTATCTGCCACGGTACCCGCCGTGCCCACAACCTGAAATTCTGAGTGTTCCTCAATGATTTTTTGTAAGCCACCAATGAGTACGGCATGATCATCAGTCAGAAATATTCGCATATAAGATAAGGCAGTGTTTTTTTGGAAGAAAGATAGCAAATTCATAGCATGCTTCGTCTTTAGGGGTACACGCATTGGCTAAATAAGCTGAACTTTTTGTCGGTTGCCATACCCTGAGCAGGGTATATTGGGTGTGAATGCTGTTAGCGATACAAGCGCTCGTCCAGCACAAAGGGTGCTATTCGATTGGTGATCTTTATCTCGCTAGCCTCAGGATGCATTGGGTTGATCAAGACATTCGTCTCCTGAGGCACGATAGCTGATGGTACCTCCAGTGCCAGACATTCATTTTGCTGAAGAAAATTTGCACCCATTTGCTGACTGACTCGATGGTCCGAATCGGAAGCCGGCCACTGGTCGGGCAGGTCGGACAAAGCTAGTTGAACGATATCCTCAGGAATCTCCAGTGTAATCAGCGATAGGTCACCGCCTTGAAAAAGGTGCATGTTGTGCGCCAGATATTCCAGGCACGCCAAAGCAATACTACCCGCAGTGTAAAGCATGGGCATGCCCACAGGATTCCAACGCCCACCGAAAAGCCCGGCACCTTTTCCGCTAAGATCGGCTGCATACTTTTGGTGACAAATACGATAAACCTCCCTCATGCCAATACGCCATGCTGCATACGACCTATCTGCTGAAGCAGCATGCGGATGCCAAAGCTATTCTGTAAGAGCTTTTTGGGAGGCACGTTACCAAACGTGATGTTTGGTGTTTGCATCCATTGGTAAAATCCTTCTCCAAATGCGTCTAACCCCTCACGGTATACCTCTTCTATTTCGAGGATTTTCTCGGTGACAGGTGGCTGAAAGACTTTTTTGCGCTTGTAGGTATCTATAGAGACAGGCAGCAACTCAATGAGCTCCTCCACAGTCATTTTGGTGAAGCCCAGCAGGTATTTGATGTAGGACTTGCTAGTGGCCTTGGCTGCCAATGTGTAGAAACTCACCTGGCCATAGGCCACGGTGGGCTCGGAGAGAATATTGACTGGATCAGGTTGTTGTGAGTATTTTGCCATAGTGTAAATTTACACAATACTCATTGTATTTTTACACTTTTTTCTAAGTTTTCAGCGCTTACCTCGACAAGTGTAGCATTGACTATCAGCGTGTTACCCATTCTGCCTGGCACCGTATCCAATTCCAGTTCTCCATTGATCAGGTTGGCACGGGAATTCATGTTTTTCCAGCCATTGCCGCTACCATTTAGTAGTTTTCCCTTTTCAAATCCCTGGCCATTATCTTCTATGAGCAATGTCAATTCCTGCTCATCGCGAGTAAGCTGAATAGTGACTCGGCTCGCATCAGAATATTTCAGAATGTTGTTGACCCACTCTTGTGTGATGCGGTAGAGCGAAATCTCCTGGAGATCACTAAGGCGCTCCTCCAAGCCAAAAAAATCCACCTGCACACTTAACTTGCCAGAAGCAGACACTCGTGCGGCAAACTCCCGAACAGCCGCTGGCAGCCCGTTTTTGATAAGTGTCTGAGGCATGAGGTTAAAGCAAATGTTTTTCAGTTCGCCATACATTTCTTCCAGCACCTTTTCAGATTCGGCAAAAATGCTCTGGCGGTCAGCACCATTGTTTTCTAGTGAACGTAAGTTGAGGTTAAGAATAGATATCAGTTGACCAAAGCCATCATGGAGGTCTTTCGCAAACCGAGAGCGCTCTTTTTCCTGAGAAGTAATAGCCGCTGTGATTTGGGCCTCACGCAGCTTGTTTTGTTCTTCTTTTAGCTTGTTTTGGAAAGCCAGTTTTTTGCGCTTGTAATAGTGAAAGCCCAACGTGAGTAAGATCAATGCAGACGCCAGCACACCCAATGTAATCATGTCCTTCTGCTGGATTTTTACCTGCTGCTCAGCGAGAAGACGCTCTTTTTTCTCAGTTTCGTATTTGGTTTGCAGTTCTGCAAGAACTTTTGATTTTTCAATGTTAAAAAGGCTGTCTTCCAGCGCTTCAGCTTTTTGCAAATGATAAAACGCTTGATCATAGTCACCCACAATACGGTGGATACTTGCCAAAGAATCGTATGATTTTCGGGCCAAATCCGGATACCCCAAAGCACTGCAAGCTTCAATGCATTGCTCATAATTTTGTATAGCCTCAGGCCACATCTGCTCTTTTCGGTACATATCTCCCATCATCTTGTAGTTGTCCACCAGACCCTGGTAGTCACCTATTTTAGACCGGATATCGTTAGACTGACGAAAGTAGTCTTCGGCACCCTGTAGATTTCCCTTCCGCTGCTCCATATCCGCCAGGTCTATGAGTGCGTAGCCCAGCCCGACACTGTCTTGCTCCTGCACACGTATTTGATAGGACTTGAGGTAGTAGGCATCAGACCGTTCGAAATCCTTCTGGATCCAGTAAAATGTCCCTTTCATACCGTATGCCGTACCTAATGCTTCTTGATCTCCGGCTTCTTTAGCTAGGTGCTCTGCTTCATCCCACATTGCCAATGCTTTAGATGGATCTCCAGCTTTTCGATAGTAATTACCCAACTCATTGCAGATTCTGGCCATACCACTTATATCCTTGAGCGAGTCGTACAGGTCATAGCTTCTATGGCCGGCAGCCAGCGCCCGGTCGTAGTGGCCGGTCATATACATAATCACCGAATGATTCTTTTGGGCAAGGGCTTCACGCTCTGGCCATTGATTTTTTTGGGAGTAGCGCACTGCCCGTGAGGTCAGCTCTTTGGCTTCTTCGAAGCTGCGGCTGTATATTTTGTAAAAGTGCGTATTCACTGAATCCACCCATTTGGCATCATCTGTAATGGTGTGTGGCATGCCAGACTGCTCACATGCGCACCACAAAAGCACGCCCAGGCCTAAAATCCAAACTTTCATGTGTTGACATTTTAGGAAAGATAGGAGGTTTCTACGGATTAGTTACCTCATAGCCATCTTGAAAAACTCCGGGTAGAGTGGCTAATAAAATGAGAAGCAAGGCAATCTTAAGCTTCACGTAATTCTGACTGAGTGTGGACAGCTACCGGCACATTCAATATGAGCGAATTACCGCGCCTGCCAATTACCGTTTCCAACTCCAGTTCTCCGTGAATCAGGTTTGTTCTGGAGTTTATGTTTTTCCAGCCATTGCCCGAACCGCTGATTAGCTTTTGCTTATCGAATCCTGAGCCGTCATCTTCCACCATCAGCGTTAGTTCATGCTCATCTTTCGTGATTTGAATGGAGACTTTTTTGGCGTCCGAATATTTCACAATATTATTTACCCATTCTTGTGTGATTCGGTAAAGGGAGATTTCCTGGAGGTCTGAAAGCCGCTCTTCCACCCCGAAAAAATCAGTGGTTACCACCAGTTTTCCAGCAACAGACACTCGTGCAGCAAATTCATTCAAAGCCGCCGGCAGTCCCTTCTGTATAAGTGTCTGAGGCATGAGGTTAAAGCAAATGTTTTTCAGTTCGCCGTACATTTCTTCCAGCACTTTGGCCGATTCCTCAAAGACTTCTTGCCTGTTGTTGGCACCGTTTTCCAGTGATTTCAAATTGATGTTGAGTATGGATATTAGCTGACCAAAGCCATCATGGAGGTCTTTGGCAAACCGTGAGCGCTCTTTTTCCTGAGAGGCTATTGATGCCGCTATTTGGGCTTCCTTGGTTCGTGTTTGCTCCTCTTTTAGTTGGTTTTCGTATCTAAGTCTCCTGCGCTGCAGCATCAGTCTACCTACCACCACCAGCACAATCAGCCCCCCCACCAATCCTGCAGTGAGTATATTTTTTTGCTGCAATGCCACTTTTTGTTCGGCTATTTGACGTTCTTTCTTTTCTGTCTCGTACCGGGTATTGATTTCTAGCAATTCCTTGTTTTTGGCAATATTAAAAATGGAGTCACGCACAGCCGTACGCTGCTTAAAGTGTGCCAGAGCGGCACGGTGATCACCCAGGTCTTCATTGACTTTGGCCATTTGGCCATAGATATGTTGGACAAAATCCAGAAAGTTTGCCCGCTCGGCTATAGGCAACGCCTTCTGGAAGTAAGAAAGTGCTTCTTCCAGTTGCTGACGCTGATAGAGTGCTTCACCAATATTATTTTGCACGATCGCATAGCCTACAGAATCTTTACTGAGAAGTTTAAATTTAGCTGCTCGCTCAAAGTACACAATGGCCTGATCATGTGATTCAAGCTGTGAGTATGCCTGAGCAATGTTGTCGTAGTTAAAGCTCAAGCCAAAGGTATCCTTCGCTGCTTCTTTGTGTTCGTTGGATCGAAAAAAGTACTCCAGGGCCTTTTCAGGTTGATTTTGCTGTAAAAAACTTTCCCCGAGGTTATTGAGACTATTTCCCATTCCAATTTCATCTCCCGATTCCCTGGCCAGCTGGTAGCCCTCCTCAAAATAGGTTCTGGCCTGATCGTAATCCCCTTGCTTTTTGATCAGCGTCCCGATCAGGTTGATGGTTTCGCACTGTAGGGCAGAGTTACCCACTTGCTCATAGGCAAGCACTGCACGCTGATATGCCTCCACCGCAGGTGCAAATTCTCCCTGACAGTAGTGAGCAAGCCCCAGCTCTTTGAACCAGTCTGCAAGGACAGGAGCTTCTAGCTGGGCAGTATCTTGTTTTTGTAGAAAAGTCAGAGTCTCCTGGCAAGACACTTTTTTGGCAGCAGCCAACTGATCATAAAATGATTGAGAAAAAGTGTTGCCTGAAAGCATCAGGCATACCAATAGGCAGGCAATAGGTTTCATAATAGGCGAATATTCGGCGAGTGACGAAAATATAACTTTGCCCTTAATTCACCTAGAAGGATTCGATTATCAATTCATTTTTTCCAATGAATTTTCACAGGTAGATCTGATGGTCTTTAGAAAACCGACGGATGTTGTCTTTGAGGTTATCCAGCACCTCCTCCAGGGAAAGCTCTGTGCCTTCGAGCCCTTCACAGCTTTCGTAGAGGGTTTGGATGAAGTTTTTCAGCGCAATGTTTTCATTGCGTAGCTTTTCCAAATCCTGCTGACAGAGAAAAAGGTCTTCCTTTTTGTCTGCCAGCTCAGATTGGAGTTGATCCAGCGATTTGTTTTCGTCAAACATGGACCCTGAAATTTTTATTTCTTGAAATTCAAGATAGTCTTCTCTATAATGTCACAGCATTCGTGCAGTTGCTCTTCGCTCATCACCAAAGGAGGGGCAAAGCGAATGATGTTGCCATGTGTTGGCTTGGCCAGCAAGCCATTCTCGCTCAGCTTCACACAGATGTCCCATGCGGTACTGCTGCTCGGGTGATCGTTGATCACTACCGCATTGAGCAGGCCTTTTCCTCGTACAAGGCATACCAGGTCTGTTTTAGTGATGAGCTTTTCCATGCGATCACGGAAGATTTGCCCCAGTTTGCGGGCATTTTGTGTGAGCTTTTCATCACGAATCACTTCCAGAGCGGTCATCGCCACCTTAGCCCCTAGTGGGTTACCCCCAAAGGTAGAACCATGCGTACCCGGAGTGATTACTTCCATCACCTCATCATTGGCCAACACTGCGGATACTGGGTAGCCACCTCCAGAAAGAGCCTTGCCTAATATCAAAATATCAGGCGTCACATAAGAGGATTGCTTTTCGCAGTGTCCCTTGCAGGTACAATCACCACATACGGCCAGTAAGCTTCCTGTACGACCGATGCCTGTCTGTATCTCATCTGCCATGAACAGCGCATTGTTTTCCTTACAGAGCTTGCGGATGTTGTCGAGGAAGTTTTCACTCGGGACAATTACCCCAGCTTCTCCTTGAATAGGCTCCACTAGTACACCTACTATATTGTCATTATCCTCAAACACCTCACGAAGGGCATCCACATCATTGTAAGTCACTTTGATAAACCCATGCGTGTAAGGACCAAAATTGCGCTTGGCATCACCATCGGACGAAAAAGAAATAATGGTGGTGGTGCGCCCGTGGAAGTTTTGGTCAAAAACCACGATTTGTCCTTTGTTCTCCTCTACTCCTTTTTTCTCATAGCCCCACTTCCGAGCGATCTTGATGGCCGTTTCCACTGCCTCGGCACCGGTATTCATCGGCAGTACTTTATCAAAACCAAAATACCTGGTAATAAACTGCTCATAAGGCCCCAGTACATCATTGAAAAATGCTCTACTAGTGAGTGTCAGTGTCTCAGCCTGTTCCTTTAGTGTATTGACAATCTTCGGGTGACAGTGCCCCTGATTTACTGCAGAGTAGGCCGATAGGAAATCATAATATTTCTTACCTTCTACATCCCACACGTGTACACCTTCACCTTTAGCGAGCACTACTGGTAAGGGGTGGTAGTTGTGCGCTCCGTGTTTATTTTCGAGTTCGATAAAATCTTTGCTGGTTGCTTTTTTAGTTGTCGTTGTTGCCATTTCGTTATTCGGGTTAAATTAATCGCTCTCTTATCTCCATAACAAAGCCGCGGCTTTGAGGTTTCAAAAGTACTATTTTAGCGCTTGCATGAAAGAGCAAAAGAAAGTTAATCAGCTAGAAAAAGAAGATTTCTATTTTACACCTGAAGGCTTTATGGTATTTACAGAAAAGTATCTCCTCAAAAGAGGCTACTGCTGTAAAAATGGGTGCAGACACTGTCCGTATGGATTTAAAAGAAAATAACACTAAGGTTTGTTAATTTCCTCATTCTTACGATCTTTGCAGTCCGTTTTTAAAAAATCGAGGAATCATGTCGAAAGTTTGTGAAATTTCAGGAAAGAGACCAAGAGTAGGAAACAACGTTTCTCACGCTAACAATAAAGTAAAGAGAAGATTTAACCCGAATCTTCAGAAAAAGAGATTCTACATTCCTGAAGAAGATAGATGGGTAACCATCCGTGTGTCTACTTCTATGTTGAGAACGATCAACAAAAACGGAATCTACAACGAGATCAAAAAAGCAAGACTTAAAGGGACTACCTCTCTTTAATTCCTCTCTTTCCTAAATAGATATTTGAAAAGCCCTGTTTCGCTATAGCGAGATTGGGCTTTCTTAGTTTATAATCGTAGGTGTCCATTTTTTTCACCTCACCACCTACCACTCATAAAAAACTATCACCCTCTCCAGGCCGGACACGTTATCTTAGCAAAACGCTTAGAACACGTAATTACGAACATTTAACAATGACCCATACCATGAAAAACATCACGGCACTTTTAGGATTCATACTACTGACATTCGCACTGAATGCACAGAACAAACCTGATGATTTTTTAAGCTCTGCGTTTCATAAAGAGCGTCGAGCGCTTGTTCGAGAAAAAATGCCTGCCAATTCAGTGGCAGTATTGTTTGCAAACCCCGTGCGCAACCGCTCCAATGATGTAGACTATGTATACCATCAGGACCCGAACTTTTACTACCTCACCGGTTATACCGAGCCACATGCTGTTTTACTGATATTCAAAGAGCCTCAGGAAACACCCGAGGGCAACACCGATGAAATTATTTTTGTACAGCCGCGCAACGAAATGGCTGAAATGTGGACAGGCCGCAGACTAGGGACCGCAGGAGTATCAGAGCAGCTCGCTCTCAATACGGTTTTCAACAACACCGAATTTGCCGACTATAACATTGATTTCACCAAGTTTGACAAAGTACTGTTCTACGACTTTTTCAATGACGTACGCGACACTAACAATAAAGCAGACCTATACGACTTAATAGCAGCCTTCAAGCAAAAGGTAAATTATCCCTCGCAAGCCGATTTGGAACTAGAGCCCAAGGCCAACAACCTGGACATGGAAACTCTGGATCAAATCATGAAAGATCTGCGCGGCATCAAGACCAAAGAAGAAATTGACCTGCTACGCAAAGCTGTGGATATATCTTGCATCGCTCAGCGTGAGGTCATGAAAGCCATGAGGCCCGGCATGAGTGAGCGCGAAGTGCAAGGCATCCATGAATTTATCTTCAAAAAATATCAGGCAGAGTATGAAGGCTACCCTTCCATAGTAGGCGCCGGACACAATGGATGCATCCTTCATTATATAGATAACTACAAACCCGAAATAGAAAGTGATGAAATGATCCTGATGGATCTGGGAGCCGAGTATCACGGATATACGGCAGATGTAACACGCACCATTCCTGTAGATGGTAAATTTTCCAAAGAAGAAAAGGCTATTTACGACCTGGTCTATAAAGCGCAGCAAGCAGCCATAGAGGCTTGCAAGCCTGGCATGAACATCGCCAGAGACCTGGACATGGCCATCGCGCGCCGCATCATCAACGAAGGACTGGTAGAGCTGGGCATCATAGATAGCGTAAGTCAAAAGCATCTTTACTATCCTCACGGACTAGGTCACCATATCGGCCTGGATGTTCATGACAAAGGCAACTACGAATATCTGGAGCCCAACATGGCCATCACCATTGAGCCGGGCATCTACATCCCCAAAGGCGCTCCTTGTGCAAAAAAATGGTGGGGAATAGCTGTGCGAATCGAAGATGACATCCTGATTACCGAAGACGGGTATGAGCTGCTTTCTGACAAAGCACCACGAAAAAGTGATGAAATAGAGGCGCTTATGAAAGAGCCTAGCCCATTAGATGCCTTTATTTTACCTAGTTTGGGGGAAGAATAAGTTGTGTGAATAAAATTTCTTTTCTACATTTGCACTCCTTTTAATAATTGGGCACAAGAATATGGCAAAGAAAGGCAACAGAATACAAGTAATCCTGGAATGCACTGAGCATAAGAACAGCGGCCAGCCAGGCACTTCACGTTACATCACCACAAAAAATAGGAAAAACACTCCTGAGCGTATAGAGCTTAAGAAGTACAACCCTATTTTGAGAAAATATACTGTACACAAAGAAATTAAATAACCATGGCTAAGAAAGTAGTTGCAACCCTAAAGCAGCCCGGCGGAGCGAAATTCGCAAAAGTAATCAGAGCCGTAAAGACTGAAAACGGCAATTATGCCTACAGAGAGGAAATGGTTCCTGAAGGAGAGGTTAAAAACGTTTTGGCTAAGAAAAACTAAGCCAGCCTTTAAAAATATTCTTTCAAACAAAGTCCCTCTATGCAGGGACTTTTTTGTTTAAAAAGCTGCGACCAAAACAGTATCTTCACCAGAAGTGTTGTTGATAGCGCAGTTTTAGTATTTTCCGTCTACATTTTTCGCATTACCATTATGGGTTTAAAGAGCTTTTTCTCCAAAGAAAAAAAAGAGTCACTCGATAAAGGTCTGGAAAAGACCAAAGAAAACTTCTTTAGCAAGCTTGGAAAAGCTGTGGTGGGTAAGTCCACCGTAGATGATGAAGTGCTCGACGAACTAGAAGAAGTGCTCATCACCTCGGATGTAGGCGTAGATACTACCATAAAAATCATCAACCGGATCGAAGAGCGCGTAGCTAAGGACAAGTACCTCAATGCTGGCGAGCTTAATCAGATTCTACGAGATGAAATCGCGGCACTTCTCGCCGAGAACAACACCACAGATCTCGAAAGTTTCGACCTGCCAAAAGTAGACGGGCCTTATGTAATCCTCGTAGTAGGCGTAAATGGCGTAGGCAAAACCACTACCATTGGCAAACTAGCAGCGCAGTTTAAAGCTCTTGGTAAAAATGTAGTGCTCGGCGCGGCAGATACCTTCCGGGCAGCGGCGGTAGATCAGCTGATCATGTGGGGCGAGCGTGTAGGTGTGCCCGTAGTATCTAAAGGCATGAATACCGACCCTGCATCCGTAGCTTTTGATGCCGCCAAATATGGCGTAGACAACAACGCCGACGTAGTGATCATCGATACGGCTGGCCGGCTACACACCAAGGTCAACCTGATGAATGAGCTCTCCAAAATTAAAAAAGTCATTCAGCGCTTTATCCCTGAAGCACCACATGATGTCATGCTCGTGCTCGATGGCAGCACCGGGCAAAATGCCTTTATTCAGGCTACAGAGTTTACCAAAGCTACCGAAGTATCCTCTCTGGCCATCACCAAGCTAGACGGCACAGCCAAAGGTGGTGTGGTGATCGGTATCTCGGACCAGTTTAAAATCCCCGTACGTTACATCGGTGTGGGAGAAAAAGTGGAAGACCTTCAGGTGTTCAACAAAGTAGAGTTCGTTGACTCGTTTTTTAAGAAGTAAGCATTCAATCAAGGCTTGCCTACAAAGTACTGGAGCCAATTATGCGCAAACCATGGGGTAATGTCATTCTATTCCCTGAAAATCATTTTAAAGCAAGCACTAAACTAAGGGTAATTCTTCCCTTCTTTGTTTCGTAGTAAAACCTATCCTATGAAACAGCTAACCTTACTTCCCATTCTCTTGCTGGCATTCTTCACAACGCATGGCCAGCAGCGACCCTGCGAGGCAGACTCCAACTACCGACATTTTGACTTTTGGATTGGCGAGTGGGATGTCTTTGCACGAGGCAAAAAAGCAGGAGTGAACATCATCTCACTAGCTGAAGGAGGATGTGCCCTCCACGAAAGCTACACCACGCCCACAGGCTACTCTGGCCAAAGCATCAACTACTACTCCCGAAAAGACAAAAAATGGCACCAGGTATGGGTAGATAGCAACGGAGGAGTATTGGAATATGTGGAAACTGAGAGTGGCCCGGGAATGCTGCAGTTTGAATGTGAATACCTCAACAATAAAGGAGAGCTGCTCCGATCCAGACTGACTTTCACTGCCAATGCCGATGGCACAGTAAGACAGCTTTTCGAAGACTCGAAAGATGAAGGCAAAACATGGACACCAGGCTTTGATGGGTTATATAAACCAAAAAATTAGGAAGGATCAGAAGCTTTCTCCTCAATTACCTTCTTTTCTTTTTTACCGAAAGGATTCACCTTTTTACCTAGCGAAGACACCCCATCGGCCACCTTTTCACCGGTTTGACGGATGCTGTCTAAACCTGAT
Source organism: Marinoscillum furvescens DSM 4134 (assembly GCF_003386095.1). Lineage (GTDB taxonomy): Bacteria > Bacteroidota > Bacteroidia > Cytophagales > Cyclobacteriaceae > Marinoscillum > Marinoscillum furvescens. The sequence goes on from NZ_QREG01000003.1 coordinate 342,739, forward strand.
TTGAGGGTATCCAAACCAGCTTTGCGCGTGGCCTTCATCAGCCCAGCCATGATGCTCGCAGAGGAATTGACCACTATCACTTTCAGCTCTTTGGCCGCAACAGTGAATGCCTCCCGCTTGAGCTTCCCTTTGTGGGTCACTGCATTGGCGCTGCAATACTTTTTGGCGATATGCCCCACACGAAGCGTCAAAAAGGCATTAGTGCTCCCTTCCAGTAAAGAATCCAGCACGAGATGAGCAGTAGGACCCACCACTGGCAGGCTCCGACCGGCAGAGTTTTTTACAAAAGATTTCACCACTGGCTCTATCTGCTGGGAGATGTCCAGATCTTCGATTTCTGATGCCAGAAAACTAGCGCCGGCCACATTGGCATACAGATACACCAACTCACGCAAAGTAGGACGCTGATAGTATACATGCGCTACTTTCCAGACCATTTGTGACTGAGTAGCCAAAATCGTAAGAGCATCCAGTTTGCCATTTTGAGATACTGATGTGGTCAAAAAAACAGCCGATGCGGTTTCACGAATGACTTTGCCGGCTTTGGCATCCAGCACTTCTAACGATTTTTCCAGACCTGCTACGTTACGAGGCACTGCATCTTCCCTTTTGAGCAAGGTGTTTTTTTGCAACCTTTTAAGCAGCTTTTCGCGGTATCGCACCAGTTCCTGCTCATTGCCGGGTAGTTTGAGTGGAGCAGGCAGCTTTAGGTACACTACCAAAGGCCAAAGCAGCAAGCCCAGGAGCACCGCACTCACTACTCCTACCACAGCCAGCGCAAGCAATTCATTTATACCACCTAGCAGGATATACAGGCCAGACACCTGGTTGACCAAAAACAACACGAACCCAATAAGCACAACAAGTGCCAGTGGCAAGACTATTTTTCGCAGGGTCTGTATCATTTCGTTTGGTTTAGGATCTTCTTATTTCTCACGGCTGCCAGCAGCTCAGGTTGCAAAACCTGACTAAACGATGCAAAATCACGAGTAATATCTACCCGCGTGCAGATACCGTTTTCATACGTATATACATTGGTGCCATCGGGAGAAGTCAGGGAGTACTTATGATCACCTTCCTTTTCAAACGTCAGATACCTGGCAAAATAGGCGGAATACACCTCTTTACCATCGAAAGGCTCCTCAAAATAAATCTCCCCAACAGATTCGGTAATTTGTGGCTCATCTACCGTGGTAGTGATCCCATCGACCACCAACTCATAGGTGTTGGCGAGCTTCTTCATTTTCGTCTCTTTTTGCACACTGCCATTGAGTGTGTTGAAACTCGTCCCGGAAATCAACACTCCGTTTTCGAAAGTCTCTTCCAGATCATATTCCACTTTGAAGGAAAACAAAATGCGAAACTCCGTTTTGGTATTCAGGTGATGCTTTACACGGCCTTCGGTTATTTTTCGCTCCACCAAAGTTTCGCCCATGGAGCTGCCATTACGAATGACATCATAGGTAAGTCGCTGACCAGATAAGGTCAGAGTTAGGATAAAACCGATGAACAGCGCAGTAGTCTTAAGCAACTTTAGGCGAATTGATGAGTTAATGTTCTGTAAGACCTAACGAATATAATGAAGCTTAGGATATGAAGTGCATGTTTTGAGTTTTACACAAATATTCAGAAGACTTGATTTAGACAAGAACACAAACAGTACCTGACACTTAACTATCGCATATGAAGTCTGAAAAAATATTTTTCGAAAACGCCGACGGTGAAAAACTTTCGGGTAGGATTGATTTTCCGCTCGCCCGCCCGGCAAAGGCCTTTGTGCTATTTGCCCATTGTTTTACCTGCTCCAAAAACCTAAAAGCGGTAGACAACATCTGCGATGCACTCACCCAAAATGGAATGGCCGTCTTGCGATTTGACTTTACAGGCCTGGGCCAAAGTGAAGGAGCATTTGCCGACACCAACTTTTCCTCCAACCTCAACGATCTGGTGAAAGCCTACGAATACCTAAACGAGCATCATCAGGCTCCACAAATTTTGATGGGACACTCGCTGGGAGGAGCTGCCGTGCTACATGTAGCTGGCCAAATGGAAGCAGTAAATGCTGTGGTGACTATAGCCGCTCCGGCGGACCCCACACATGTCAAAAAGCTCTTTTCTGAAGATGAAGAAAAACTAAAAGAAAATGGAGAAGCCGAAGTAAACATCGGTGGACGGCCATTCAAAATGAAAAAACAGTTTTTGGATGACCTGGAAGCTCAGGATTCCAAAGAAGTGATCCACAACCTGGACAAAGCACTCCTCATACTGCACTCGCCTCAGGACGAAATAGTGGGAATCGACAATGCAGCCGAAATCTACGAAAATGCTATGCACCCCAAGAGTTTCATTACACTAGATGGCTCAGATCACCTGATGAGTGACCCGGAAAACTCACGCTACGTAGGCAGCATCGTAGGACCCTGGGCCTCCAGATACCTTACTGACCAGCAAGCGCCGGAGGTAGCACCAGAAGGGGAAGTTTGGACGCGTATAGGCAGCGAAGGGTTCTTCACCGAAATCTCTGCCGGCAAGCACCCACTCATTGCAGACGAGCCTAAAAATAGCGGAGGAACGGACCTGGGGCCATCACCCTATGACTACCTGCTCTCCGCACTGGGCACCTGTACCGCCATGACCCTACGCATGTATGCCGATCATAAAAAATTAGACCTAAAAGAAGTGCGGGTAAAGCTCACCCACAAAAAAATACACGCCCAGGATGGTGAAAACTCCGAGGAGAAAAAAAACAAAATTGACCGCATAGCGCGAAAAGTTATTTTGGAAGGAGAGCTTACAGATGAGCAGCGAAAACGCCTGATCGAAATCGCTGACAAATGCCCGGTACACAAGACATTGGAAGGCCGCCCTAAGATCGAAACCCAGGAGGTAAAAGATTTTTAAGGAGTAGTGTGCATGCTGGCCCTATCTTTGTGGCAAAGGGATCACATGATGAAAAAACTTTTAAGCGCTAGCCTGCTGATAGTTTGCATTGCCTGTCAGCCACTTTTTGCACAAAATGTTTTTCCGGGAAGCTACTTCAAAGATGCTCGTCTACTGGTAGACACCATGGAGTACTCCTACCAAAGAGATGCCATTTTCCGACAAGGAAAAGAGCAACTGGCCTTTGCCTACAATGACGAGGAAGAAGTTGCCGAAGTTTACCTTACCTTCGATGAACAAGCTCCCAAAGCTATTCGTCTGATTCCTTCCGGTGACTTTTTTCAGATAGATTCTCTGCTGATTTTTGAAAAATACGCACGTTTCAAGGTGAAATTTAATGGGCTTACCAACAGTGAGTTTGTGAAGTTTACACTGGATGTCACCATGGACTCCACCAACTCCGAGCTGGTAGAACTCCCACTTTTTCCCTACACGCAAACATACGTCGAGCTGTATCCGAGCAACGAGGAAGTGTTTATCGGAGAGGAAAAGGTCTTTGAGCTCACGACCAACAATGTGGACAATATCGTGATCGACAACCGGTGGACCGAAGGCCTGCCTATCAATTACCGAATCACACGCGAAGGAGGCAACCTGCTCCTGCACATCCTGCCCAATGCACTGGGCGAACAAATACTTAATGTGCCTATTCGCCTCAAAAAACCTTATATGCGCAATGGAGATTTGCACTATGAGCTCAGACCTATTCAGTATCAGTTCAGCATCAAATCGGGCCGATTGGTCTTCCTTCAGTTTGACCAGCAGGAAGTCACTCCTGGGGAGGACAAAACTGAGCCAATAGAAGTACAGCTGGACAATAACCGCTTCTTACGGCTCAACAAAACTTACCGCATCGAAAACCAGGAAGAGTCAGGCGGACCGCTGATAGCTGAGCTTTACACCAAAGCCCGGCTCAACAACGACAAAATTTTATGCCTGCTCCGCCCTTACGCATTCCACCGCAAGTCTGAGGGATATCTGTATATCAAAGATGGCGATGTGCCTCGCTTTGTCACCAACGTGGACATTACGCCCAAGACGCGCATTCAAAGCATCTACATCCAGCGAGACGGCAAAGACTGGAAAAAGACCAATGCCGTACACCCTGGCGAAACCGTAAATATCCGCCTGGAAGGCGAGGGACTGCATAAGGCCAACTTTAGTTTTCCGGGAGCCAGCAACCTGGAGTATGACTCCCTGATCAAAAACGAGCACATCTCGCTGTTTCGCATCAAAGTGCCCCTTTCGATCAATGCCAACAACATAGAGATTTTTAATCACAACGAGTCTACAGGTCAATCACTTCGCGTGGTGGAATACCAAAAACCACGAGAGTTTGACTTCATCAAGTTGGATTTTGGTGACCGCACCATGCGCTTAAGTGATGTGGACAAACCCATCTACTACGAGCACACGCTTACCGACCTGGTATTTGATTTTGACCGGTCGCAAATCGATGCAGGCAGTGATTTGTATGGGCCTCAGTACATTACTATCAAGGTGAAAATCTCCAATAAAAAAGGCAACCTGATCGAGCTATATCAATTTGACCAGCTGGTGATCTGCCCAAATGAAGCCTCCCCGCGCTTTGTCAACTACGATACCAAAAACTGCCTCCCCGATGACATCAACCTCAACAACTACATTTCCAAAAAGACAAGTGAGCTAGACGAGTGGTCGCGTATAGAGCTGGAGATCAGCCACCTGAAAGACAAGTATGGAGGAGAGGGCCGCACCAAGAAAGTGAGAATCCACCTGAAGCGCGAGTATAATTTTGATATCGACGTATCGTTTCCTGCAGGACTGCTCATCCTCAAGCATGGCACCGAAAAGTTTGCCAATTTCGGAGGACCTTCGTTCGCCATGATCGCTCAGATGAGCTTTTATCAGCCCGGCAAGATCGCCAAATATCAGCCCTGGAAAGTAGGTGCTGGGTTCATAGCCATCGATGCCTTCAACTTTTCGGACAACAACAACAGCCGGGATGTAGGGCTGGTGGTGATCGGCTCGCTCTATCCTACCAGTAGTGACAACCGACTCACCTTCCCACTCTATGCAGGCTTTGGCTATCTTATGAGTTCGCAGAAACCCTTCTTTCTTGTCGGTCCAGGGATACGCGTGCGGCTGTAATGAGCGATAGATTTGTTTTTATCGCTCATATTTCAGGCATCTATTGAGCTATAAATCACATCTCGACACGTGACCTCCATCAATTGGTAGAAATCGGAGCCTTTTACAAGACCGATGTACGAAAAGGAACCCACTATTTTGTGCATTAATCACAATAAAAAAGCCCAACCGGAAGCTGGGCTAAAGGATCTTCTCCTACGGCATATAGCCTTATTGTGAAAAGATTAGAAAAAAACTTAAATGTCTTTACCGGCTTTTTTGAGCATCACTTCCAGTCCTTCCACGCCAAATACTTTACGCTTTGGGCTAGACCTCACTATCTGAAAAAAGTCTTTCTGCTTAAGGTGCTCCGCACCAGTACTTTTTGATATCTTCTGTTTTTGCTTTTCCAATCTGAAGGAGTTCTATATCAAATGTATCGTTTTTTGAGATCAATACTAGCTAACCCCTTGCCCTTCTCTGCGAGGAAAATGCCACTGATCACTACCAGCGCACCTGCTACCTGCCACCAGGTGAGTGTTTCTCCTAAGAAGAAATAAGCCAACACGATGGTGCTCACGGGTCCCAGACTTCCAAACAGGGAAAAGGTATTAGCGCCAAGCATCCGAATGGCATAGCTGATCAGAAAGGAAGGGACCACCGTGGCAAACACTGCCATGAGCAGTGCCAGCCAATAGACCTCCTCCTCAAAAGCAAAAACTCCTTCCACAGACGAGTGCGGCTGCAACAAAAAGTGGATCACCACCACGATGCATGAAACCATCATAGCATAGGAAGTAAAGAGCCTCGCTCCGATTTTTGGAATGATCCAGCCCGAGCCCACCAGGTATCCTGCGTAAGTCAGCGCACTCAAAAAGATCAACAACCCTCCGAAAAGCACATTTTCGCTACCAGAGGCCGTAAGCTCACTGCCAAAGATTACCACTACGCCCAGGTAAGTCACCACCACCCCGGCTATCTGCCTGCGGGAAACACGCTTGCCCAGAAATACAAAAGAGATCAATAAAACCAGCGTGGGATAGACGAATAGAATCAGGCGCTCGAGACTGGCTTTGACATATTGCAACCCTAAAAAATCCAGGTAGCTGGCCAGGTAATAACCGATAATGCCCAGCCCCACTATCCACAGATAATCCTTACCAGATACCTCCGTCTGCGGGCGCTTCAGCAGTGCAATGACCATATAAAACGGAAAGGCAAAAAGCATCCGCAGCAAGAGTAAGGACACACTGTCTGCGCCGTATTGGTAGGCGAGCTTGACCAGCACCGCCTTGCTAGAAAAAAGTAAAATGCCTGTGACTGCCAGGGTGACGCCCAGATATCGGCTATTGTTCATGGGGCAGCAAGATAAGCCTCACCGAAGGTTAGCTAGTAAAAATGATCTGAATTTTGGATTGTAAAAGTGCGGATGCTTAACGCACATCCTCTAGCAAGACACGGATCTCGTCATTGCAAAATCCCATCTCCTGACCTTGTAGAAATACCTCCTGACGCTGCTTCTGATCCATGCCATATTTTTGAAAGCGGTTGCGAGCCATCTTCACAAATTTTACCGTAAGGTCTTGTTGGGAGTCATGTACGCGAAGCAAAGTCATTGCAAAAGGAAATTTAGTAAATATTAGGTTTCATTGTGAAAATAGTAATGAAACACATCAATCACCAAATAATTATATAAAAAAGCCACATCAAGTGGCCTTTTTCATAATCTTCAAGCAAAACGCTATTTGATTGCAAAATTGACATCTGTCACAGCCACCTAGCAAGCCTTTACTTCATTTTGAATTGGGGATTTTCAGTCACGGTTCGCTTTAAGCTATACTCTGCTGTTTTATATAGCATTAGTAAAGTAAAAAGACCGGATTGTCCCCAGTAACTTATCGATCTAAGTATGTGCCGCTTGGGCATTCTTCATTTTAGAGATTTAGTATTTCATGGCGGATAAGAAATAAAAACTGTTTGAGAAAATGAAGCATTGATGCAATAGACTAATCAACTGAACTTTTTCATGTGAAATAGATGCCAAAAAAAACATCTCTCATGCTTCATTTGTGAGTTTTTTTATTTCCCGCAATGAAGTACTAAATCACGTTAAGAAATGAATACAGCCCTAGATTTTTGCCTACTTTTCATCAATGGAAAAGTAGGAAAGTAGAAGGCAGAACTACTAAAATATCGGTTCTTCAAATCGTTGGACATTGACAATCCCAAAACCATAGAGTGGCCTTTTTCATAATCTTCAAGCAAAACGCTATTTGATTGCAAAATTGACATCTGTCACTAGCTCATTTGGTGATGTATTCGACGGATCACTCACATACGTTTCAAACGGATGAATTCCTTTCCGGTGTTTGAAGGCCTTGCCTCGCTGCATGTTCATCATTGTGGTCCATGCATTGCCCAGATGCTCGTAGGGTCCGGTATGACGCAATTTGTAGATTTTCGTTGCAGGCAGCTTACCAGAAATCATTCCATCAGGGAGTTCATCCGGGACTTTAGCCACGGGGATACCCGCGGTATACTTTGCCTTCTGGCCCACCATATCCCATTTATGATAGACGGAAAAAGGCTCGTTGGTCACTTCGCTATCAGCCGTCAATTTTCCCAATGCCTCAAAGTCTTTACTCATTTCGGCACCAATGTCAGAAATCGCACAGGTCTTGGTTACGCCCACATAGTCGCAGCCCGGATAGTCCGTTTCACCCACAAACTCCAGCTTTGAGTGCACTTCACCGTCTTCTGAATAATCTCTGAGTAGGTTGAGTCCACGCTCATAGTCCATACCGATGAATGCTTCGGTCAATTTTTTCATCCAAAACATAAACCACGGCAGGCTGCTGTCCATGTACCACGTTACCTCGGTCTGGTCATCCTTTGGCTTCAACTCAAACCGCACTTTCGCATGAGATTTCCATGGCTTCAAAAATGTCAAATCAATATTGACCCATTCATTCGCAGCTTCATCCGTTATGGACATTTCGCCAGAGCCCACCCGCTGACCTTCCCAGGAGTAGGACTTGCAATCGTCACTTACCGTCACGGTAGCTTCGGGCTCCATGAGCAGCCAGGGAGACCAGGCTGTCCAGTGGCTAAAGTCTGCCACCTTATCGTATACCTGCGCTATGGGCGCATTGATCAGTTTGGAGCGTTGGATATTCATTTTAGGCATGATGAAAGGAGTTTTTTGGTTTACTATAGAAAGTTAAGGATTTTAAGAATGCCAATCGTTACAATCCATCTCAAAAACAAATCACTCGAAATTTCACATTTATTAACTTGTACAAAACAACAATAAATATAACTTGTACGTAAATACAACAAACTGATCGAAAGCGATGAAAAAGGAAACCATTGGAGAGTTGGAGGAGCTAGTCCTTCTGACGGTAGGTGTGCTCATGAAGGATGCTTATGCTGTGACCATTCTGGATGAACTGACCGAGCAGGCTGGTCGTAAAATCGACATCACCGCCATCCATTCGGTACTTCGACGACTAGAGAAAAAAGGGTTTGTCGTATCCGAAATGCGGGGAGCCACCGCGGAGCGTGGCGGCCGACGCAAGCGCTACTTCACACTCACGCCTGCAGGCAGAGCGGTGCTGGACGACTCCATGGCAGTAAGAACTGCACTGTACCATCGGCTACCGAAACTGACCTTTAGTACCATCTGATGCGTTTGCAACCAACCAATCCTCCCAGGTGGGCCGTCCGCTTTTTGCACTGGTACTGTGACCCAGACCTTCTCGAAGACCTGGAAGGTGACCTCTTTGAGCTTTTCGATCGGAAATGCCAAACAGCATCACCCGCCCAGGCCCGCAGGCATTTTGCCTGGTGGGTATTGCGCTCCTTGCGGTGGTCAGCTATCAAAAAAAACAATGTACTCAAAAACAACACGCTTATGATGTCCTCACTCAACCTCAAAGTAGCCGCCAGAGTCCTCTGGAGAGACTGGCTAAACACCGTACTCAACATTGCTGGAATCACCATAGGCATTATTTGCTTCGTGCTTATGGGGCTTTATGTCTGGCAGGAAAGCACCTACGATACCTTTCATAGCAAAAAAGACCGCATCTACAGGGCATGGCTGCTAGAAGATTATGGCGAAGGGCAAACTTTTTTCAACTCCGTAACGCCGATCCGCTTCGAATCACTGTTCGAAAGTGATTTCCCAGAGTTTGAGCGGGTGGTGCAGTATGACCAACGCCAATTCCCCGTCACTCGCACGCAAGACAGAAGCATTTCAGAACGTGTGGCCTTGCTTAGCCCGGATTTTTTCGAGGTATTCGACTTCCCATTTATCGCCGGGTCCGGAAAAGCTCCACTCGCTGGCAAATACGATTTGGTGATCTCTAAAAGGTATGCAGAAAAATACTTTGGAGACCTCAACCCGGTTGGGCAAACCCTCCAACTTCAACTGGATGAGCAGTTCGTGCCGTTTACCATCACGGCCATGATCTCAGACATTCCCAAAAACTCCAGCATCCAGTTTGATCTGGCCATCTCCAACCTACTCTATGAGGACCTGATGAACCCCAGAGTACTACAAGCCTGGATGATGGTGGGGCCAGAAACGTACGTGTTGGTAAATGAAAATAGCAACATTGCAGATGCTGAGGAAAAAACTCAAGACGTAGTAATGCGCTACATCGGGGAGGAAGTAAATCGAGGGGAATACAACATCGGCTTTCAGCCGCTTACGGACATCCACCTCAACACCGAAGTACCCGTAGGCATTGCGCCGGTGAGCAACCCGGTTTACGTTTATGTATTAGGAGTGATAGGACTACTTGTGCTACTCATCGCCTGTATCAACTACACCACGCTGGCCATCGGCCAGTCGATCAAGCGCGCCAAAGAGGTGGGCATGCGCAAAATCCTCGGGGCAAACAGAAAAGGCTTAATGGCGCAGTATCTGAGTGAAAGTGTGCTCATAGCACTCGTTGCCATGCTTATCGGCACGGTGCTGGCTATCTGGCTGGTGCCCGTTTTCAATCGGCTGACCGGTGCGGATCTGGAGTACACCTTCCAATGGCAGCACGTCATGGTATGCTTAGCAGTAGGGGTTTTGGTAGGAGTCATTTCCGGCATTTACCCTGCGGTCATCCTGACTAACACACGCATAATGCGCATTTTGCAAGCCTCTGGTAGCTCCCCTGAGTCGCACTGGGTACGAAAAGTCATGCTCACCTGCCAGTTTACCATCACCGTATTGCTGATCAGCAGCTCTCTCATCATGCGCAAGCAAATAGCCTTTTTACAAAGCAAAGACCTGGGCTATGACTATGAAGCCGTAGTGGCGGTAAACATGCACTCAGACACGCAGGGCCGAATGATGGAGCAAATGGAATCGGCCCGCGCCAATGCCGAGCTACTTATGACTCTGCTTGCCAAACACCCTCAGGTGGCAGACCTCACCACCGCAAGCCATTCCTTTGGTAGTGCAGGATGGGCCTTACTCGGCTTTCCGGATAAGCAGGGAGCCTTTCGCCAGTTTCGCTTGCTCACGGTAGACGACAATTACCTCAACGCCTTTCAGATCCCCATTGTAGCTGGCAGGGGATTTGAAGCCAAAAGCGGACTGGACAAGCGCCAATCGATACTCCTCAATGAAGCCGCGGTGGCATATTTTGGTCTGGAAGACCCTATCGGGAAAAAGCTTCCAGGAGAAAATTTCGGTGAGCACCAGATCATTGGAGTTGTAAAAGACTTTCACTTTCAATCACTCCATGAAGAAGTGGAGCCGCTGGTCATCACCCAAAACCCCATGCCTTTGTTTGAAGGCATCTCAGATGTCAACGTGTTTGACTCCATGCTACCCAAACTGATGTTTAAATACTCCGGCTCACAACTCGTGCAGGCGCAGCGCATCCTGGAAGAGTCCTGGGAGCAGCTTTTCCCCAACGTGGGCCTCAGCTACCATTTTATAGATGAAGCCATCCAGCGGCAGTATGCCAATGAAGCACGCCTTAATAAACTGGTCACTGTCGCTACGGTCATCTCCATCCTCATTGCTGTGATGGGGCTACTCGGGCTCACCGTGCTGGTGGTCAATAGCCGAGAAAAAGAAATCGGTATCCGAAAAGTCATCGGGGCTACGCGCTACGAGATTTTTGGGCTGCTGGCCAAAACGTTTAGCTGGCAATTGGTATTGGGCGTCACACTTTCCGTACCCATTACGCTCTGGCTCATGCGCCAATGGCTACAGGATTTTGCCTACCGTGTGGATATCGGTGTGGATATGTTTATATCTAGCGCATTTATCGCCATTTTCGTAGCCTTTTTGGTGATCAGCTACCATGCCTGGCGTGCTTCCCGGCTCAATCCCGTCAAAAGTCTGCGAGTGGAGTAAGCTTCCGAAGCAGGTATCGCTTTTTACGTTCTGATCAAAATTTTGTATCCTTGCGCTACACTTTAGGGGTGTCTGGCGACAGACTGAGAAATACCCTTGGAACCTGATCCCGGTAATGCGGGCGAAGGGAAAAGTTGCGATGCGCTCACCATCTGAGTGCTCCCTCCCCCGGGTATAGAAACCCTCTGAAGTGCCGGAAATCTAAACCAATGGATGTATGGACTTCACCATCAACAACGAAAAACTTACGGTAAACGAAGCGCAGCTCACCCTTTTGGGAGCTTTGGCGCTCAAAGGCATTCATCAGACCAAAGGCATTGCCGTGGCTGTCAACCAGCAGATCGTACCTCGCACGTTGTGGGAAGAGCAGTCCATCCAGCCCAATGACCAAATACTGATCATCACAGCTACACAGGGTGGCTGAGCAAATCGATTCAAACTATGAGCAAAACTGACAAAATTCCCGGTGCGGAATCCATCACACGCGATCCGTTTCCCAATTCCAAAAAAGTCTATGTATCCGGCAAGCTGCATGACATCAAGGTAGCTATGCGCGAAATCTCGCTGGCGGACACACAGATCAAATTTCGACCAGATACTCCTGCCGAGAAAAACCCGCCGGTAACCGTCTACGATACCAGCGGACCTTATACAGACCCTAATGTGGAGATCGATGTGCGCAAAGGGCTACCCAAGTTACGTGAAGCCTGGATAGAAGAACGCGGCGATACCGAAAAACTGGAGGGCATCACCTCTGAGTACGGTAAGCAGCGCCTTAATGACTCTGCTCTGGATGACCTGCGCTTTTCGTACCTGGAGCAGCCCCGAAAAGCGAAAGCCGGACAAAACGTGACCCAGCTGCACTATGCACGCAAGGGGATCATTACTCCTGAGATGGAATACATCGCTATTCGCGAAAACCAAAAAATAGAGGAGTGGAACCACCTCAACGAGCAGCATCCGGGTGAAAGCTTTGGGGCCAACACACCGAAAGAAAAGATCACTCCCGAGTTTGTGCGTGATGAAATCGCCAAAGGCCGGGCCATCATTCCTGCCAACATCAACCACCCGGAGACGGAGCCCATGATCATTGGCCGCAACTTCCTGGTAAAGATCAACGCCAACATTGGCAACTCGGTGGTGACCTCCAGCATCGAAGAGGAAGTAGAAAAAGCCGTATGGGCCTGCCACTGGGGTGCAGACACCATCATGGACCTTTCTACCGGCAAAAACATCCACGAAACCCGCGAGTGGATCCTTAGAAACTCTCCAGTGCCGATTGGCACCGTGCCGATCTATCAGGCACTAGAAAAAGTAAATGGAAAAGCTGAAGACCTCACCTGGGAAATCTTCCGCGACACACTCATCGAGCAGGCAGAGCAGGGCGTAGACTACTTTACCATCCATGCCGGAGTGCGTCTGCAGTACGTGCCGCTCACCGCTAAGCGAGTGACGGGCATCGTGTCCCGTGGTGGCTCTATCATGGCCAAGTGGTGTCTGGCGCATCACAAGGAAAGCTTCCTGTACACGCATTTTGAGGAGATCTGCGAAATCATGAAAGCTTACGACGTGTCCTTCTCACTAGGTGACGGCCTGCGGCCGGGATCCCTGGCAGATGCCAATGATGCCGCACAGTTTGCCGAACTGGAAACCCTCGGTGAGCTTACCAAAATCGCGTGGAAGCACGACGTACAGGTAATGATCGAAGGGCCCGGTCATGTACCCATGCACATGATCAAGGAAAACATGGAAAAACAACTGGAAGCGTGCGACGAAGCGCCTTTCTACACCCTCGGGCCACTCACCACAGACATTGCCCCTGGCTACGACCACATTACCTCTGGCATCGGTGCAGCAATGATCGGCTGGTACGGATGTGCCATGCTCTGCTACGTGACACCTAAGGAGCATTTGGGCCTACCCAACAAGAAGGATGTAAAAGATGGGGTGATCACTTATAAAATCGCTGCGCACGCCGCTGATCTGGCAAAAGGCCATCCAGGGGCACAGTACCGCGACAATGCGCTTAGCAAGGCACGCTTTGAGTTCCGCTGGCAAGACCAGTTTAACCTGTCGCTGGACCCGGACACCGCAGCAGAATACCACGACGAAACCCTGCCAGCAGAAGGCGCCAAGGTGGCACACTTCTGCAGCATGTGTGGACCAAATTTCTGCTCCATGAAAATCACACAGGATGTGCGTGAGTATGCAGCCAATAAAGAACTCAACGAAGCGGAAGCTCTCACTGAAGGCATGAAACAAAAGGCCGAAGAGTTCAAGCAAAAAGGAAGCGAAATCTACCTGGAGCAATAACGTTTTCGAGAATTTGAAAGTCATAGTAATCACCGATGAGCGCCCTGTAGCCGACGAGCTGGACACTGTGCTGGCTTTGCTCGGTCAGGGCGCTTATTTGCACGTACGCAAACCCGGTTGGTCTGAAGGGGAGCTCTCGCAATACCTGGAGATCATTCCGAAAGCTACCCGCAAGCGCATTTCCATACATGGATGTGGATATTTAGCTGAGACCTACGGACTTGGAGGCATCCACCTCCAGAGCCAGCAGCCGCTCAATGGCTTTGGCCAATGGGAAGGCAGACTCTCCAAATCTTTCCACACGCTGGAGGACATTCGAAGCTGTCAGCTAAAACTGGACTATGCGCTGCTTAGTCCTATTTTCGATAGCTTATCCAAACCGGGATATGCGTCAGCTTTTGACAAAGCAGCACTCAAGGCACAGCTTCCGGACTTGCGTCAAAAAATGCCGGTCTATGCCCTCGGGGGTGTTACACCTGAGCACATGGCAGAGGTCTGTGAGCTGGGGTTTGACGGTGTGGCCGTGCTGGGAGCCCTTTGGCAGCAGCCTACCACTGCCCGGCGGCTGGCGATTTACGAAGAACTGATGGCCTATGTCTGAAAATGTACTGTGCATCGGTGGTATGGACCCCAGCGGGGGTGCCGGCCTACTGGCCGACATCAAAACACTGCACCAGTTTGGGGTGAATGGCTTTGGAGTCACTACGGCGATTACGTATCAAAATGAGTCTGCCTTTGAAGGGCTGGAATGGGTCGCACCCGAGCAACTAATTCGTCAGCTGGCACCACTTCTGGGCAAGGGACATAGCATCAGTGCCATCAAAATAGGGCTGATTCAGGACCTGGAAGTTTTGGATGCACTGCTGAAGTACCTCCAGCAGCAGCTACCCAACACTCCAGTGATATGGGACCCGGTGCTGAGTGCCTCCGCGGGATGGACTTTTCACAATGAGCTGGATGGCGAGGTGCTTCGCAGCGCACTGTCGCGCGTAGGAGTGCTCACTCCCAACCTGCCGGAGAGTCGGCAACTGGCTACCGTACTGGGACTAGAGCAGCTCACACTCCTTCATGGCCCACACCTTTTGCTAAAGGGTGGTCACCACGAAGGTGAGCCCGTAGACCGGCTCTACCACAATGGCACACTGATCCATGAGCTCAGCGGGGAGCGCCTGGAAGGCAAAAGCCTGCACGGATCCGGCTGTGTGTTTGCATCTGCTTTGGCGGCAGGGATCGCCAAAGGCAAGAACCTGATCACAGCTTTCGCGCATGCGAAAAACTATGTATACGAACTGATAAAAGCATCTGAAACGCCTTTGGGCAAACACCACTTAGTCTCATGATCGACCGACTACACTATATCACGCAGGAAGGCCTCAACGGGGAAAGCCATGCAGCCATGGCCGAGCGCGCCTGCAAAGCTGGTGTCCGCTGGGTACAGCTTCGCATCAAAAATGCTACGGAACAAACCCTCCTGGAGCAGGCACAACTCACCCGCCAGGTGACGGCCGCTTTTGGGGCTACTCTGCTCATCAATGACCATGTGGCAGTAGCCAAAGCTGTAAATGCCGATGGAGTACACCTGGGCAAAGAAGACATGGACCCAGCAGAAGCTCGCCGCATTTTGGGTGATAAAATCATTGGCGGCACGGCCAATACCTATGACGATGTGGTGAGCCTGATCGCCAAGGGTGTGGATTATGTAGGGTTAGGACCTTTTCGGTTTACCAAAACCAAGGAAAAGCTTAGCCCCATCCTCGGACTGGACGGCTACCAGCAGCTCATCGGTCAGCTGCAAACTCAAGGACACCACGTACCCATTATCGGTATTGGTGGTGTATTACCTGAAGATGTATCTGCCCTGCGAAGTACCGGGCTGCATGGGGTGGCCGTAGCTTCTGTGATCAATAGTGCCAGTGACCCGGCGCTGGTCATACAGCAGCTATACGAGGCATTGCAGCCACTGGCAAAGCCCGCTTAACACGCTCCTAAAAGGATTAAAAACTTTACAGCAATGAAAAAATTAACCATAGCAGACAAGACCTTCGACTCGCGCCTTTTTCTCGGTACGGGAAAATTTAGCACTACAGCGCTGATGGGCCAGGCCGTGGCGGCCTCAGCCTCGGAACTGGTGACCGTAGCCCTCAAGCGTGTGGACATGGACGGAGAGCAAGACGCCATGCTCAGCGCGCTGGACTTACCGGGCGTCAACCTACTGCCCAACACGTCGGGTGTGCGTACCGCCAAAGAAGCGGTGTTCGCCTCGGAACTGGCACGTGAAGCCCTGGAAACCAACTGGGTGAAGTTGGAGGTACATCCTGACCCTAAGTACCTCCTGCCCGACCCTATAGAAACTCTGGAAGCTACAGAGGCTTTGGCCAAAAAAGGCTTTGTAGTGATGCCCTACATCCATGCAGACCCGGTGCTGTGCAAGCGGCTGGAAGACGCTGGAGCAGCGGTAGTCATGCCTTTGGGCGCACCCATAGGCAGCAACAAAGGACTGAAAACGCGAGACTTTCTGGAGATCATCATCGAGCAGAGTAAGGTGCCGGTGGTAGTAGATGCCGGGATCGGCGCTCCATCCGATGCTGCCCTGGCCATGGAGCTGGGTGCAGATGCATGCCTGGTCAATACGGCCATCGCGGTATCTGGAGATCCTGTAGCCATGGCTGCCGCTTTTAAGATGGCCGTGGAGTGTGGACGCATGGCCTTTGAGGCCCAGCTGGGCAAAGTGTCCACCACAGCCGAAGCAAGTAGTCCACTAACCGCTTTCCTCGATGCGTAGTTTTCGAGACGTCTTTGAGCAGTATCAGTGGGATCGCGTGCATGACGAGATCTATGGCAAGCGTGCGCTCGATGTGGAGGTGGCTTTGCGCAAAGAGGTTCGCGATCTGGAAGATTTTAAAGCGCTGGTATCACCAGCCGCCGCTCCCTATCTGGAAGAGATGGCCCGCCAGAGCCATGAGGCCACACTCCAGCGCTTTGGCAACACCATGCAGCTGTTTGCACCGATGTACCTCTCCAACGAATGCCAAAACATCTGCACCTATTGCGGCTTTAGCCTGGACAACAAGATCCGACGTAAGACCCTAACCCCCGCAGAGATCGACCGGGAAGTAGCCACCATCAAGGCCATGGGCTTTCGCCATGTGCTGCTCGTCACCGGGGAGGCCAATGTCACCGTAGGAGTGGATTATTTCAAAAAAGCTTTGGAGCAAATCCGCCCACACTTCGACAATGTGAGCATGGAAGTACAGCCACTTGATGAAGTCGACTACCGCGAACTGATTCCGCTGGGGCTACATGCTGTGCTGGTGTATCAGGAGACCTACCACCAGGCAGATTATAAAAAGCATCACCCGAAAGGAAAGAAGTCCAACTTCTACTACCGCCTGGATACGCCTGACCGCCTGGGGCGTGCGGGTGTCCACAAAATGGGCCTTGGTGTGTTGATCGGGCTGGAAGACTGGCGTGTAGATAGCTTTTTTGTGGCGCTACACCTCCGCTATTTGGAGCAGACCTATTGGAAAACGAAATACAGCATCTCTTTTCCGCGTCTGCGGCCTTTCTCTGGAGGGCTAGCCCCCAAAGTGGAGATGAACGACAGGGAGTTGGTACAGCTGATCACAAGTTATCGCCTGTTTAATCGGGATGTGGAGCTTTCGCTTTCTACGCGTGAGACCCCTCACTTTAGAGATCACGCCTTTAAGTTGGGCGTGACGAGCATGAGTGCGGGCTCCAAGACCAATCCTGGTGGCTATGCTGTGGAGCCTGAGTCGTTGGAGCAGTTTGAAATCTCCGATGAGCGTAGCCCAGAGCAGATTGCGAACTTGATACAAGGCAGCGGCTATGAGCCGGTATGGAAAGATTGGGACTCGGCCCTGGAGCACGCTTAAGTTGTGCATCCGGTTTTCATCACAGGACTATTGGATAAAACAGACAGTTGCCCTTAAAAGAAATGGTTTGCGCTACTGAGCAGCTATTTTTGATAACCCGAAATTACTGGAAAGAAATATGTTTATTCAGAGGACGGGCCTTAGTTCATTTTAGGTTTTTCAGAAGGAAATCAGGTAACAAATAAATATTGTTTGAGCTTTGGCATGAATATAAATTCTATCCGAAATTGAACATGCGAGTTTATTTATTTGCTGATTTTCTTTTGAAAAAGCGTTAAAAAATGAACTCTGCCCTTGATTTTTGCTGCCGGGGCGCGTAGCCTTTTTTATCGCCTGGCCGGCCGCAAGAAAAAGTAGATAAAGCACTTACTGACTCAACCAATCTCTGGCTATAGCTCCGCCAAAATCCAATCAATACAAGGAACCTTACTTTTACACTCATTTCCTCTGAAATATTGCTTGACTTCTATTATTGTTTACTAAACCCACATCCTCATGTTTAGCGAAAGCGAAAAAGCACACTATAACCGACAAATGATCCTCCCCGGCTGGGGCGCCGAAAAGCAGCAACTGCTCAAAGATGCCCGCGTGCTGGTAATAGGTGCCGGTGGACTTGGCTGTCCGGCGCTGCAATACCTAGCTGCAGCTGGTGTGGGCACCATTGGCATAGTGGATGGCGACCGGGTGGCGGCTAGTAACCTGCACCGCCAGGTGCTTTACACGCAAGAGGACATTGGGGAGTACAAAGCAGAGGCTGCGGCCAAACGCCTGGAGGCCAACAACCCACATGTACAGTTTGACATTCACACCGAAAACTTAACCACAGACAATGCGCTAGAGCTCCTACCCGACTATGAGGTGGTGATCGATGGGACGGACAATTTTCCTACCCGGTACCTGATCAATGATGCTTGTGTGCTGTTGGACCTGCCGTTTGTGTATGGGGCCATTACGAAATTTGAAGGGCAGGTTTGTGTGTTTAACCACGCCGGTGGCCCTACATATCGGTGCTTGTTTCCCGAGCCTCCCGCTCCAGGCTCTGTGCCCAGCTGTGCGGAAATAGGCGTGATCGGGGTGCTGCCCGGCCTGATTGGGACGTACCAGGCACTGGAAGCCATCAAGCTTATTACGGGTCTGGGCACCGTACGCTCCGGCGAACTGCTGATGATCAACACGCTGGATAATACCCAAATGAGCATTAGCATAGCCCTTAATCCTGCCAATCGAAAGCTCACGGAGCTCACTGACTATGAGGCTTTCTGTGGCGTGAAAGCCAGCGTGCCCGAAATCTCTGGGGAGGAACTGCAGTCCAAACTGGAGGCTGGAGCAGTACTGGTGGACGTACGCGAACCCGGCGAAGTAGCTGCCTTCAATATGGGCGGAATGTTTATCCCCCTTGGCCAACTAGAAGCCCGCCTGGGAGAACTCGATCCGTCTAAAGACACCGTAGTGATCTGCCAAAGTGGCAAGCGCAGCGCCATTGGCGCCCAGCAATTGCTGGATCATGGCTTTGCCAGGGTCTGGAGTGTGAAAGGAGGGATTGAGGGGGTTGGTTGAGTCAGGTTTAAAGTCACGTTAGGGTAGAAGTGTAGCAGTGAAAGGATAGACGCGATCTTTCAAAATTATTTTTTTCCGGAGTGCGCATTTTATATCATCTTGATGCTGTGCTTAGATATGCGAAACTAGGTAGGCTTAATCTGGGTGGATAAAGTAATCATCCAATTTCGAAAAAACCTCATACATCTCAGAATACGGACTTTCTTTTGTGGCATATTTTTCCTTCAAAAAGCCAACATATCGTTGAAATAAATCTTCAAAGTCCTCACAATGGCCTTCTTTCATTAAAATCAATTTTCGCAACATCCCCGTATTGTTGTTTTGAACCAATAGTTCAGCGTGTTGTTTTACCTCATGTGCTTTCAACCATTTAAGCACATCGTGAATAGTCTCAAACTGTTCGAAAAAATCATTCGCCTCATGATGTAAGAAATTCTTTACCATATCTGAAAACACCTCTACCTGAGATTTATTTTCGAGGAAAAAAGAATTAGTCGCAGGATGGGATTGATCACTAATCCTTTCTAGCTCATCTGGAACATCCCCTTTCCAATGATGCTTAATTGTATAATCAACTGGTTTTTCTGTTGCCACGTGGATGATATTTTCAATCGAATTAAAGCGCTTATATGCTGTCAATCCATATAAATGAATGCGGTTATATTCTGACCATGAAAAACCTATAGCAAAAGCTTCATCAGATTTAATTCGTTCAAAAACGATATTGGTATCTAACTGCCTAAATTGAAAGTCTAAATCCGTTAACCACTTAAAGGATTCTTCTACTTCACTTGAAAACATCTTGCTATCAATCATATCTATTTTAATGATACTATATCGTCAATTACACCACCTTGACCATCGCTTGAAACTTTAATAAAATCGTCTACCTTCAAATTATCAGAATTACCTATTGAAAACCCTCCTGAACTTTGCTTTGACACGCTTCTAACATCAAAAGTATTCTCACTAGATTTTACTTTAGTTAATGCGTTACCTTGCGGCGTGGTGAGAATTGTCCTTGAACTCAGTTTCGATTCCAATACCACAACGTTGTTCTTATCTAAAATTATTTGCCCAAACTCATCTGTATTCTTTTTTACCAATACCAGGTCGGCAACAAAATACTCATCTCCCACACCTGTTTTCATTTGTACCTGTGTGAATACCTCATAATCGTTAATATCTAGGTTGGGGTATTTATTTAAAACCTTAGATCGAAGAGTTCCAAGGTTTTGAACCACATACTCTTCAAAATCTTTCCCAGCTTTAGTTACAGTTTTGAAGAACTCTCTATCCTTCCACTTTAACCACCTGGCATCAGTTGTTTCTTTTGCAAAATCACTAGCCCAATACGGATTCTCTTTTAGTTTCTTCCAAACATTGGTAACATCATCAGGACTTTCTTTAAACAGGTCGGAAGGACTGTATTTCGAATTCAGCAAATCATCATCCAGTTGCTTTAACAGATCATCACTGTAGCCTGATATGTTCTCTAAAAACTTGGTGTTTGTTCGTAAATCAGCGTGTTTTCCAACCGCCTTCCACGCATCCACCAATTCCACATTCTCCTGGAATGCTTTGACCAGTGCTTCGTCGCCTGCCTCCAGGTCTTTCAGTAAGGCATCGCTATTGGGAAGTTCGGCTAACTTCAAGCGATTTCGGAGCTTAAAGATATAAAAGCGCACTGATTTGCTGCTCACTCCAAACCTGGCTCCCAGCCTCAGGATTTGGTCGTCGGTAAAGTTTAAGTCTGTCAGCAGCTTGACGAATCGCTCGGGACTGTCCCTGACTTTGTTCATCACCGCTTTGGCCCGCGCTCCCAGCTTTTTCGCTGCTGCATCTGCCCCGAAGGCTGTGATGGCGCCCAGTGCACAGTCGATAGCGCCCTGGGTGGAAACTACTTCCTGATAGGTGCGCATTTTGCCGTTGGAGTAGATGGCATCTCCCAGGCACGAAACCGCAGCTTCCAGGAACACTTTGCCCAACATGGCCTCCACCCCTGATCGGGTCATCTGCACTTTGTCTAGCTGAGCCCACGCTGCGGCCGGACGGAGGTCGGGGTTGTCATAATACAGGAGAATCAGCTGGATGCTCCCATCTACTGAGGCTCCTACCACAAACTCCCCGCTTTTCTCAGCAATGCGGGCAGATGAAATCTCCAGCCCCTCAGCTACCAGGGCATCGGTAATGGCTGGAAGCAGCACGGCACTGCCGGCTGGTTGGGCAGCTAAATTGGCTCTCCTCTAAAGACACGGTAGTTATCTGCCAAAGCGGGAAGCGCAGCGCCATTGGCGCCCAGCTATTGCTGGATCACGGCTTTGCCAGGGTCTGGAGTGTGAAAGGAGGGATTGAGGGGGTTAAGCAAATATAAATTTCAGAATTAGATCAATGCCTTCATGCTCTCTTGATTTAGGGTCAAAGGCCTAGGTTGAAATCATGTAATCTTATCTACTGGGATTTTGCCTAGAATTAGTCCGTCAAGCAAAATCAATCTCAGTAGTCATAGTGCATTACAGCAATCGTCTTCATCTAACTGAATTGTCAATTGCAATAAATAAGCCCCTATGCCTGGGAGGACAATAACTCCTTTTTGATATCTTCATAAAGAATAACAGCCATTGTCAGAAGTGATTTTAACTGCTCATGATTACCAAATCCGGGTTTCTTGACGTTTTCTCTCCAATCAGTCATTAATTGAACTAACAGCCCCCATGATCCCCCAGATTTTATACTTAAGGATTCGTTTTTCACTGTAAGGTCAAACTCAACAATATTGAACTTTATTGTTAAACCAAACCTGAACTGATAATCATCAATAGTTTCAAAATCTGCAAAATACTGATCACCTTCATATAGATTTACGACTACTCCTAATTCATTAAGAATATTCACTACATCTGATTTTTCATAATTGTAAGATTCATCTTTAATCGAAAACTCATCAGATATCTCCCTGTAGCGATCAATGAAGTTGATATCAGTAAGTGATTGTTCAACCAAAGGCTGAAGCATTTCTGTTTTATTCATAGGCTATTCAGGTGCAAATTTTATTAAGACCCCTTTCTCTGATGCAATCTGAGTATATCTTTCAATATCGTAAAATGACTTATTGGATTCAGGAATTTCCAATATCAATTTAGAATCTAATGGTAAATCTGGGTTCGCTCTAAGCTGATCATAAATTGCTCCCTGCTTCTTTGTGGTAATTTTTTTAGGTGGAGCATACTTTCTAACTAACTCATCTAAATAGCCACGAAATGTAGATTCACTAACATCTATTAGATCAGTCGCTTTCCTCGATACTATTTCTTTCGTAAACGGATTATAACCATCAATGAACTTTCCATTATCTAACCGCACTTCCCATGCCGGGTACCACTCGTTTTCCCATGCTTTACGGTTAAAGTTGTTGCCTCTCGCCAAAGGCGAATCATTTAACATGTAGTCACGCGTATGGTTCCAATCAGCCCGATCTCTTGGGGGCTTGTCCTCCTTTGCTTTCCTGGCTATATAACTGGTGTAGTCTGTCTCTAAAGTATTATCTACGAACTTTCCATTGTCACCAATCTTGCTTACATAGTCATCTATGAAATTTTGAGGGTTTTCCTTCGATTTCAAGAGGTCTTCAAAATAGTCTACACCATACCCATCTTGCTTTAAAGCCTTATTCAGATTCTCAAGATTACTGGTATTTGTTCGGACTGATTCTGGTAAATCCCTAACCGCCTTCCACGCATCCACCAACTCCACATTCTCCTGGAATGCTTTGACCAGCGCTTCGTCTCCTGCCTCCAGGTCTTTCAGCAAGGCATCGCTGTTCTGAAGTTCGGCTAACTTCAAGCGAGTTCGGAGCTTAAAGATATAAAAGCGCACTGATTTGCTGCTCACCCCAAACCTGGCTCCCAGCCTCAGGATTTGGTCGTCGGTGAAGTTTAAGTCTGTCAGCAGCTTGACGAATCGCTCGGGACTATCTCTGACTTTGATCATCACCGCTTTAGCCCGTGTTCCCAGCTTTTTGGCTGTTGCATCTGCCCCGAAGGCAGTGATGGCGCCCAGAGCACAGTCGATAGCGCCTTGTGTGGAAACCACTTCCTGATAGGTGCGCATTTTGCCATTTGAGTAGATGGCATCTCCAAGACATGAAACCGCTGCTTCCAAGTACACTTTGCCCAGCATGGCCTCCACGCCGGATCGGGTCATCTGCACTTTATCTAGCTGCGCCCATGCTTCGGCCGGACGGAGATCTGGATTGTCATAATTCAGGAGAATCAGCTGGATGCTCCCATCTACTGAGGCTCCCACCACAAACTCTCCGCTTTTCTCGGTTATTAGCGCGGAAGTAATTTCGAGCCCCTCAGCGACCAGGGCATCGGTAATGGCTGGAAGCAGCACGGCACTGCCGGCTGACAGTTAATAATCCCTGACAGAATATATTTTAGTAAAAATTGACTTTGGACCTCTACGGCGCATATAATATCTTCACAGAAGCATAGATAAAGACATGGAAAACTCGGAAAAATACTACATCCTAAAACCAGCTGTGGATTCTGATGAAACAGGCAAGGCGTACCCTGCTGCTGAGAGTTACGATGATTATGATTTTAAAGCTCCCAACTCAGTACATAATCTCAACTTCCGGGAATTCCCAGATTTCGAACCGGACATCCGATTCAAATTAGCCAAAGGGGCTAAGCTTACTGACATGCTGAGTCAGGCGGCTATAAATGCCAATGGGTTTCTAGTTAATCATAAGCTGAAAAAAGTAATTGAAAAAACAAACACGGTACCTTGCAAATTTTTTAAGGCAAAAATCGAGTTTAAAGGAGGCATTGCAGATTATTACTGGATGCACTTGGTTTGGCCTGATGGAATAAACTTTGTAAAGTTTCCAAACACTAATTTTAATATAACTGAGTTCGGAACCGTTATAGAACCTATATCAATAAACTCATATGAGGATTTGGGTGAAAAACAAAAGCAACTTGGTGTGATCAAAATGATTTACGCTGAACAAATTGTAATGAGAGAGC
Source organism: Marinoscillum furvescens DSM 4134 (assembly GCF_003386095.1). GTDB lineage: Bacteria > Bacteroidota > Bacteroidia > Cytophagales > Cyclobacteriaceae > Marinoscillum > Marinoscillum furvescens. The sequence continues at coordinate 366,948 of NZ_QREG01000003.1, forward strand.
CTAACTATGATATTTGGCCAAACCCTATCAATATAGGTATTTTCGTCAATGAAAAAACTAGACACCTTATTGAATCAGTTAATCCGTCAGGTGTCTCGTTTGAAGTCAATAATTCGGTATTATTTGGGTAACCCTAATGCTAAGTCATTAATCTTTAAAGACGATGTGTTGATTTTTGTCTTCAAGTTATTTGCTAACGCATCAAGATATGTTTTAGCATCATCAGGAGTAAAATTGGCATTACCAGGCTGTCTTGCCCACCAATCCAAGTGACCCCTAAGTTGATCAGTGTATTTAGGATGGGGACCGTGTCTTCCAGTTCCTGTTTTCTTCACAAACTTCTCTATAGCTAAACCATTGGTAGTTCCATTGAAGTCAAAGCCTGCTTCTACTGCTTTCTTCACTATATCGTTTTCCTTGAGTAGCTGAACAGGAATTAAGGTATCCCTTCGGTGTTGAGCGTATTGCCTAGGCGGTATAAGGTGTTGAGTTTTGCATAAAAAGCAATGCAAAGAAACCAGGAAGATATGTTTGCACTCATAGAGCAGTGGAAAAACAGTGCTGAGTCGCGAAAAGCCTTTTGCCGGAGGCACAACATTGCGCCATCCACCTTCAGTTACTGGTACGCCAAGTATCGGAAGACCCAGCCTGCTGTGAAGCCAGGGTTTGTGGAGGTTCAACCCCACTTGAGCAGGAGCCTTGAGCTAATTTACCCCAATGGTGTCAAGATACGGCTACCACACGACACCTCACTTTCAGAACTACGCACGCTCCTTCAGCTGGATGTTTAGCCTCGGCTCCTCACATAGTTACTACCTGTACAATGAGCCTACCGACATGCGTAAGAGCTTTGACAGCCTATCAGGGCTTGTCCGCTCACAAATGGATAAAGATCCTTTCAGCGGATCGGTCTATGTGTTTATCAACAAACAGCGCAATAGAATCAAGCTACTCCACTGGGAAGGCGGTGGCTTTACCCTCTACTATAAGCGACTGGAGAAAGGCCAGTTTGAACTACCTGATCAAAGGCCAGGCAAACACGCTCAGGTAAATTGGTCAGACTTGATACTAATCGTTGAGGGCATACAGTTAAAAAGTGTGCGGAGAAGTGTGCATTTTTCCTTCAAAAAGTAGGTTTAAAGGGAGCTATATGTAATATTTGCACACGTGCAGTCATCTAAAGATACCGTTCAAATCTCCCGAAAAGAGTATGAAGAATTCCTTTATCTAAAGGAAGAGTTGGCTCAACTCAAGAAACTCATTTTCGGTAAGAAGAATGAACGCTTTGTCCCTTCTGACACTGCACAATCACAGCTGGACTTTGGACTTGAATCTAACGAGATAGAACCTGAAGCAGAGCAACAAACCATCAGCTATACCAAGGAGAAGAAAGCCAAAAAGAAGCCCATTCGTATGGTACTTCCTGCCCACCTGCCTAGAGAGGAAGAAGTACTAGAGCCAGAGGATAAGCAGGACAATGCCGAAAAGCTTGGAGAGGCGATCACCGA